>JAIEAP010000036.1 GCA_029071325.1 Lachnospiraceae bacterium
TCTTCCTCTTCATCGGAATATCCCCGGCTGATCACTTTTACGATATCTTTTCCATTGAAATAAAGCATGGTATCTCCAAACACGCCTTCCGGATAGGTACAGGCGCCATAGTCAAAAAATCTCTGCTCGCCCTTAATATTAGCAATGGCTCCCCGGGCAAGTACCATCAGCTTCTTGACGCTCCCATTCAATAACACGATGCTTCCTAACGGCAGGAATTCCTTTTTCTCCTCAGCCATTGTTTCTTCCTTTTTCTTTTCTTCCATAAATGAATTTTGCTCCTTCCGTATTAAATTCTTTCTATAAGTTTCTATCCTTCTACGCCCCCGGCACTCTCACTCTCACATACGCTCCGTTATGGAACAGCAGACCGTCCTTCATCTGAGGCAGCTCCTTGCCGGAAGATACCCCGAATAGGCCGGTAGATCCGGGATTGCCCAGAAGCAGACCGTCGGTCGCGCTCTTAGCAAACTTGCTGACCTCGTCAAAGCCCTTAAGCTTAGCGGAGTGGGCAGTAAGGATGAGGCTGATGCCTACGCTCACAGCATTTGCCAGCAGCGGTGTCAGCAGCATTGCCTTCGCCTTGGTCAGCTCCACGAAATTATCCCAGTCGTCCACCAGAATATAGCAGGGAGTAAGCTCCCGAATGATAAACTTCGGCAACTGTCCAGGCTGCGCCGCCATAGCCTCCTGTATCTGCTGACTGCGGTTGTTGATCAGCGTACCCAGTTCTGCCAGGAATGCATCTACTCCGGATTCCTCTATATAAGTGACGCCAGGACAGCTCTTGTACCCATACAGTTCCATTGCCTTAGAGTCAAAGAGATAGACTGCAAAGTCTGCGCCCTCCACCCCATTTTTCTGCCGCCCCAGCAGCTGTGTCAGAATCAGTTTCAATGCATTGGTCTTGCCGCGGGCAGTCTCTCCCAGAATGACGAAGGGAGCAGTCAGACCTGCTTCCATACCGCGAGGCTCCACCGTCTCCTTATCCAGGCCCAGCCAGACAGTGTGATCTGCCGGGCCGCCGGCAACGGCGGCATTCGATGCGTTCTCGTCCGGCAGAAACTCCAGGAACTGTTCATAGCCCAACTGTTCCGGCAGCACCGGGATGCGGGGCGCCTTGCGGTTCGGGTACAGCTCGTTGATCCGGGCGATCACAGCCTCGATACCCCGGTTATATTCCAGTTCCTCCATGAAGGAGGTCATAACATAGTTCTGCATCACACTGACCTGCCCGTTGTATTTGATCAGCGCCCTGCCCTTGATCTCCGACTGCTTGTAGCTGCTGCGTCCCACCACCACATGTACATCCGATTCATCGAAGAGATAGCCTGCAATCTTATTTTTGAAGTTATTGTAGGTGGAATACTTCATAGCATTGCTGCGGGTCGCCGTAACAATAAGGAAAATACCCAGTCCGGCGCCATCCCGAGACAGTTTCGTGAAGAATTCTTCTGCGTCATAGCCCAGTTCCTTCACCACATCATAATTATCAACTGCCACCACAATAGCCTTCATAGGCTCCGGGGACACCTGATTATATACCTCAAAATTCTGCACCATGCTCTCCGCCAGCTGCTTCTTGCGGCTGCTGATCTCATTCTGGAGAATAGTCATGAACTTAACAAAACGCTCGCTGTCATCAAAGCTAATATAATCCGCCACATGATGCAGCCGATTCAGAGGAATCAATCCGCTGTTACCGAAATCCAATATGTAGAACTGCACCAGCTCCACCGCATTTCGCATGGCAAGGGACAGCACTGCCGTGGTGAGAAATACGCTCTTGCCGTAGCCTGCGGAGGCAAGATACAGGATGTTGCCATCCTTCGCCAGATTCAGCCGGTACTCCTCCTGCTTCTGCTCCTCGGGAATGTCTATGACACCCAGGGTAAGCATAAGATCCACACTTTTCCCCTCTGCCAGAGCAATCGGAGATACCATCTGCTCTGGGAGCGGCGGCAGCCAGGGCCGCTTAACTTCCACAGTATCCATCTGTTCATAAAGCGTATGAACATAATCCACCGTGGCATCCAACTGTGTGATAACCGTCTTGCTGCCCTCGTTCTCATCACTTAAGTCCTCGTTTACCAGCTCTCCCTGCCCCAGATCATTCAGCAGATAGACGCGATCGTCCACCTTTGCCTCCTCCTTCTCACTGACATAAGAGGCTCCGCTCCAGGCAGACTGGAACAGTTCATAAATCTCATTATTTCCCACCTGCAGATACGCCCGTCCCGGGGTCGTAATATTTGCCGCATCCGGCGTTTTTAATATTTCTTTGCTGTCTGCTTCATTCTGCACCATCAGCGCCAGCTTGAATTTGGAGTTGGTCCAGATCTGGTCATCCACCACACCGGTAGGCTTCTGTGTTGCCAATATCAAGTGCACACCAAGACTGCGCCCAATACGGGCGGCAGATACCAGCTCCGTCATAAAATCCGGCTGCTCTTTTTTCAACTCTGCGAACTCATCGCTGATGATAAATAAATGCGGCAGAGGCTCCTGCGCCGTCCCATTTTGAAACAGCTTATGATACGCATTGATATGGTTCACATCGAAACTGCTGAATATTTTCTGCCTTCTGGAAAGCTCGCTTTTGATAGACGCCATGGCGCGCATACTCTGGCTTCCGTCCAGATTGGTAATAGTCCCCAGCAGATGCGGCAGGTTCTTGAATAATCCCGCCATTCCGCCGCCCTTATAGTCAATCAGCAGAAACGCCACCTCATAGGGATGAAAATTCACTGCCAGCGACAGGATATAGGATTGGATGATCTCCGATTTGCCGGAACCGGTAGTTCCGGCTACCAGACCATGTGGTCCGTGGGCCTTCTCATGCAGATTCAGATTGACATAATCCTCCTCCGCCCGCACCCCAAGGGGTACCGCCAATGATTTCGCCGCATGGTTTTTCTTCCATCTCTGAGGGATCTGGAGTTCCTGGGGATGCTCTACCTGATACATCTCATAAAAGGTGATACTGTCTGGTATCTGAGCGCTGATGCCCTGCATATGCTCCAATACACTCAGATCCCTTGCCATCCACTCAAGGTCCACGCCCTTTGTGTCAGAGAGTGTAAATACCTGGTTACGCTCTTCCCTCTCCCGCATCAGCAATGTTGCCTGCGTGGAGTTATCCAGCATAACGATAGTACCGATATTTTCCGGAAGGTTCGCTCTTATATTTGTGGTATAGATAATGGAGAATCCTAGATTATCCCCTTCCTTATCCAGATATTCCATAATGGAGTGGTCCATGATGAGCTTTGGCTCATCAATAATAAAGAGGACATGGGGCAGAAATCTGCTCTCCTTTTTACTCTCCTCCAGCTTGTTCTTCCGGCTCTTTAAAATCTGATGCAGACTGCCCAGTATCTGATCTCTCTTCCGCTCGGAATTAACCGTTCCCACCACGTTGATGGCATGGATCTTAAGATGTGGATACCAGCGCATCCACTGAAATTCCTCATCATATTTCGCATTGTATATAGTTACGATTTCCAGGTCATGATAGCTCTGAAAAAAAGTAAGCTGTGCCACGATTAGCTTGAGCTGTTCATGCACCACCTGTTTTTCTCCTACCAGTCCCAGATGCGCTTTTTTCAGATCAATCACTACAGGCTGGTTCATTTTGGCAAATTCTTTTTTTAATTCCTGTGCTTCCCGCTCCAGCTCATCCGGCTTATCTTTCAGTTCGTCCATGGGAAGCCGGATCTTAAAATGGCAGTCTGTATATGCCGTTCCCACTGAAATATTTAAGAAATCTTCGTCATTGGCATTGCGTTCATAAATTCTGGGACTATAGTGATGTACCAGCTCGGCCAATTCTCTGATACCCGGATAATTGTAGCTATTTGCCTCTTCTTCTGTCCGGTATGCCTGATAGATTTCCTTGCGCTTGTGCAGCAGATAATTGCGGTAGGTCTGCTCCCGCATCCTTCTTCGTTCCCGATCTTCTTTCTTGTCCGAGAAGAACTTTACCACAGAAAATGCCGTAGTCATAAGAGTACCCGCCGCCGACATCAGAACGTATAGACCTCGCTTCATTAAAATACTGATTCCCACTGTAATACCCAGCATGATCACCGGCGGGACCACAAGCTGTATCAGGCTTTCCTGTTTGCCTTCCTTTTCCTCCTTCGGTTTGCTTAATGCTATTTCCTTATCTGCCGCACGCTTGATCAATCTCGGAGAACGCTTATACTTAGGATAACCTTCAAAAGGTATGTCCCGCAATTCCAACTCCAGAAGACTGCTCTCTGCCGCTTCATCCCGGATATCCAACAGGATGCTGTCCCCTAAAAATACAATCCTGCCATTCTGCCACTCCAGTTCATCTCCATCCGCCATGCATACGCTATTTTCTGCGGGTTGTCCGTTCCGGTACAGCTGTCCATCCGGTTCCGTCTCTACTGTGATCTGGTTCCCATCCACCCACACATATGCCGGAAAAGATGCTATTGCTACATCTGCCCGTTCTTTACCTATGACAAAATGCTTTTTTCTTTCGTACCTCTTTCTCATAACTACTCTTCCTCAATCTCATATTTTTCCATGATCGGCTGCATTTTTCCTGTCACGTCTTCCAGCTGCTTCGTCTTTTCTTCTCCGCTTAAGCTCGTGTCCGATTCAATGTTAGATTTTTGCTTCATATACGCATAGAGCAGCATCTCATCATCTGACTGCTGCATAGCAATATCAATTGCCTCATCCACATCATTCCTCCCCATGTGAATCCAATATTCCAGTCTCGTAGGATTATCCTTCAAAGAAAGGGTTTTCAATATATTGTCTTTCTGCTCCTGGGTCAGATTTTCACCTCTGACATAAGAATTGGCAAGTATATATTTCTGATATATATCCATTTCTGCCACGGACACCTGCTTCATTTCATCAATGCAGCCGATATAGTCGGACGCTATGTATGCACTCTCCGCCGCAATCACAGCATCCTTATACGGCGCTGTTTTGACGCGGTCATATAAGACATAGGCCCCTCCTGCTACGCACAGTACCAGCAGAACGGCTGATGCCGTCCGCAGAAAACTATACCGTTTTCTGCTCAGAAGTATTTTTTTATTTTTGCGTTCATCTTCAATTTCATCATATTTTTCCTTCAGTATTTGAAAAACATCTTCTACAGATTCCGCCTGACGGATCTTTCCCAGAAGACCGTTTTTCAAAAGCTGCATACCGCCCTGGAGATAATCCGCATAACTATACTGTTTCTGCAGTGCATAACCGATCAGCGCCTTATATTCGGTCAGCCACTCCACACCGCGGTATGACTCGCCCTCCCCGTAAATATCCCGTGATTTTACATATACCAGATGGTTCCTGTCATAATACAGATTGTCCGGTTCCATAGCAAACCGGTAATCCTGCGCACATGACGCAAGCTCCTTGACATTCATCAATATGGAAAGCCGGACAGACATATCCTCATTGCGGATTTCTCCGAAGGATACCATTCCTTCCAGGTCATACTGAAGTATAAGCTCCTCCCCGTCCTCCTCCATCTGTGCATGAATGAAATGTACATTTGGATACATGATCTTCTTGTACTCATACAGATTGCCTGCCGTCAATGACGATTTTTTGATTCGCTCCTGCATATCTTTTCTCCTATCGTATTCATTCTCTATAACAATTCAAGTATGTCACCGGTATAGATTCCTTCCTGCTCATAGCTTCCGCTTCTATCTACAAACATACTCTTTCGGGCTGACTGGATCTTTGTGCGCTCCTCCCATATACCGTCGGGAATTTTCCCCGCCTCCTTTAAAATCGTCATGGTATCCTCCAGTCTCTGCTGTGGATTCACCTGGATATCTGCTGCCCAGTCCGCCGTCTTATTCATAATTGTAAGCGTGATCAACATCTTTTTCCCATTTCCCCTTCCTGTTCTTAAGGTAACGCAGAATAGCTATCATACCGATCAACAGCAGGATTCCAATCACAGGAAGCGCCACGCGTTCATTCCCGTCATTCCTGCCGGATGCCTCCCGTATGATCTGACCGGATTCCTCTGTAAAAAGCTGCATTCTTACACGTTCCTCCAGGTCCGCATACTCCTGCATCTGCGATACAAAAATGTGTTCCGCCGCACTGCTGTATGCTTCCTCCCTCTGCACGTCATATGCTTCTACCTTCTGTTCATATTTATCTGTAAATAAATCCGCACCGTTGACATCGGTCAGTGACGAATAGGTCACGGATCTATTCTGCAATACGGACGGATCTATTTTTATATTAGAATTCTGTGACAATTTCTATCCTCATTTCTTTCCTAATCCATAGGTTGTGAAAGAAAAGCCGCAAAATGCGGCTTTTCCCTCTTCCTGTTACATGACCCCGATCTTACTTGCGATCTCCCGGTCAATGTTCTGCATAGAAGTCGATACGTCTCTCAACTGCTGTGCAATGGATGTAATCAATTCTGCTGTTGCAGAAAAGCTTGGCTCCAAAGCGCCGAACTGATCATAAAACGCCTGGCTGCTCTGTCCAGCCCATTCATCACAGAGGCTTGACACCATATTTCTCATGGTACCTACCACCTGCTGGAATTCTTCGCATCTTGCGTCAAATTCATTTGCCTTGGTCTCCATTTGTTCCGGACTGATCCGGATGTTGTTTACATCTGCCATTTCTTTTCTCCTTTTCTTTATATTGCAACGCCTATCCGGCGGGTTGCTCCTGTCTTCTCTTCTGTCTGTTTCGAACCATTCGCACCGACAAACCAATCACCATAATTCCAAATACTGCATAGCAGATTATTTCTGCTATTGTTCCACTGCGTTTTGTATCTGCCTGAGTACCGGCTGCCTGGCTTCCGGCCACCGTATAGTCTACTTCATCTTTCAGCCGCTGATAATCGCTCACCGGCATCAGTTGTACCGGACTGGCAATAAACTCGTACACCTGCGTGGATTCCATACTTCCGATTCTTGTATATGGAAGCTTGACGGCAAAATCCGCCATAGCGCTCTGATTTTCGCTGCTGGATGTTCGCTTGATCTCTTTCACCTCTTCCAGCCCTTCAGACACTGCCTGCTGCGATGCTTCTTTTGCCTCCTGTATATGCTCCTGCAACGCCATAATATTCTGCTGCGCCCCATCATACACACTGTCCGCATAATTCATATAGGATTGATTGCTCTGCAGGATTTCCTGCTGCATCTCTATGGCATTTGCCCTCATCTGACCGGCACTCTCATTCATAACCGATGTCTCCTGCTTCGGACGATACTGGTTCATGGAATCATGATACTGTGCGATAGCGTCCACTTCCTCCTCATGCCTGTCCGCAATCTGCTGCTTGACCTCTTCTGTCCGCTCCGCCAGCGGACTGATACATTCCCCTAACACCAGTTCCTCTACGTTCTGTACTGCAACATCTTCCTCCAGTGCCATATTTTCTCTTATAAATTCAAACAAGACACCGATATCTGTCATCATGTCCTGAAACGTAATTGCCTGACCAGTTTGATCCGTCCAATTCCCCTGAAAGTACGGCAGTTGATAGCTGCTCGTATCGATACCGTCTATGCTGTCCGCAATATACTGCTCCAGCGCTCCTATGTCTCCGATAACTGCAATCTGAAATGTTTCCGGTTCTACGTTAACATTTCCCTCTAAATAGTCCTGCAAAAATGCTTCTGTATTGGCATAATGATGCTCTGCGAGAAATTCCGCAATCATCGTATCTTCATCGCACTGTTGCAGCGCCTCCTGCACAGTCACAGGCATCGGCTCATCCCCGGGATCTTCTCCTCCTTCATCCGGATCTTCTGGCTCCCCGCCGGGATTTTCTCCCTCACCTCCGGGATTTTGTTCGTCTCCTCCTGGCGTCTCTCCTTCATTTCCCGGATTACTTTCCTCCCCGCCGGAGCTTTCTTCTCCGCCTGGTATCTTTCCTTCATCAGGCGTTTGTCTCTCCGCAGTCAGAATCATCCCGATTATTTTATTCAGATACTCCCTGTTCTGTATTCCGTCAGAAGATGACTCCTGCTCAATACCGATCACTACCGACGGCGGAGTTCCCTTGCCGGGTACTTCCTCACAGGTCAGACGGTATTGTCCCAGATTTGTGTCTTCCGCTTCTTCCAGCTTAAGCTGGGGAATCTGCTCCCTTACCGCATCCCTGTAATTACCCAGCATGTCCTGGGTCCACACGTCCGTCTGCTGATTGTAACTGTCTATGCATTGCTGTAAGAATACAGCAAGTTCCTGTCGCTTTGTCTCCGCCTGTACAAGCACCCCAGCCTGCTTATCGTTGGAATCCCGACGGGCTGTATTGTAATTCGTCAGTGTTGACCGCAGGCTTTCTATTCCCGGTTGGCATAAATATTGTCCATTTTGATCCGTCAAAAGGTCCACACTTCCTATCCCGTCCGACAACTCCTGCAAGGTATCCACCAGCAAACGGCCGCTTTCCCTCAATTGATTCAGCTGGGCCCCTGCGCTGGCAAGGTTGCTGCGATACTCATTGTCAATGTCTGCAATCAGCCTGACATTCTCTTCCACATACCCGGATACATCCATTGCTTTTGTAGTATCCTCCTGCTGTTTCAATTCCGGCACGGCAATCATGCTGATCAGATCATATGGCTGAATCCGGTCAATGGCCTCCTTATCCGCCGCATCATTGCGCATGACCATTGCCGCCTCGTCCTGTGCGCCGTGAAATTCATTCATAATATTGCATACATACATATAGCTTATCTGGCTGTTTAACTGTTCGCCAAACTGCAGTACCTGCTGTAATATCTCACTCTGCCGATCTCCTGAAACATGCCCGCTGACCGCATACTGTATCTGCGCTGCACTCGGCACTGTATTCAGACTTTCCACACTCTCTGAAAAATCTGACGGAACGATGATATAAGCTGTATATCTTCCGTTTTCAATTCCATTTCTCGCATCTTCCAATGAGGTAAAGACAAAATTTTCATCAGGGAATTCAATGATCCGTTCTCCGTAATATGTCTGTTCTCCATCTACCAAAACGCCGGAATCCAGGTTCACAACTGCAATTGTATCCTGCACGTCAACACCATCCGCCCCCGCAGACAGCGCACTTTCATCTGCCTGGGTTCTTCCGCTTCTCTGACCGAAGGCGAAACCTCCCAAGCCACTGCCTACAGCCAGCAGCAGACACAATATGACCGCAATGACTTTCTTTCTGTTCACTGCTGTTTTCCTTCTTTCTTCTGGGAAATATACCGAATCAGTTATTATCGAATGATAATAGTAGAATTAAAAAATGTACTATAATTTTTCATATTCTCCCGTCTCATGTACTCTCCCACAGTTTTCTGTACTGATATATTTATTATCCATATTTGTCCATAAATGTCAAGCACATTGTTCGACAAAATTCGATTTGGAGTTCGTCCATAAAATCTCCCCTCCCGGACATACTACCTCTATATAAGTACAGGAGGTAACACATGTCAAACAGATTAGAATCAGAAAAATCCCCGTATCTCTTACAGCATAAAGACAATCCCGTCAACTGGTATCCATGGGGTGAGGAAGCATTCCAGAAGGCGCAGGAAGAGGACAAACCTGTTTTCTTAAGCATCGGCTACTCCACCTGCCACTGGTGCCATGTAATGGCGCACGAATCCTTTGAAAATCCTGAGATTGCAAGACTTTTGGAGGATTACGTCTGCATTAAGGTGGACCGGGAGGAACACCCGGATATCGACGCGGTCTATATGACGGTCTGTCAGTCGCTGAACGGCTCCGGAGGCTGGCCTCTGACGATCTTCCTGACGCCGGAACAAAAGCCGTTCTTTGCAGGGACATATTTCCCACGGATCGGGCGGTACGGGCAGCCAGGGCTTACAGAATTGCTGGTACAGATATCCATGCTCTGGCATACGCAGCGGGAGAAATTACTGGAATCCGGGGAGCGGATCACCGCCGCACTACAGCAGAATTACGACGCAGATGCCGGGGATTTGGATACGGCGCTCTTAGTGCAGGGTGTCCGGCTGCTGCAGCAGATCTTTGACCGGGCATGGGGCGGTTTTGGCCAGGCTCCCAAATTTCCCACTCCTCACAATCTGCTCTTTCTGATGCGGTTCTATCAGGCAACGCATACGCTGGAAACGATGCAGATAACGGAGACCACCCTGCTGGCTATGGCGGCAGGCGGAATCTTCGACCACATCGGCGGCGGTTTTTCCCGTTATTCTACCGATGCCGCATGGCTTGTCCCGCATTTTGAAAAAATGCTGTATGACAATGCTTTATTGATCAACGCTTATCTGGAAGCCTTTCAACTGACCGGGAAACATTGCTATGCAGATACCGCCCGGCGGACGATAGATTATATTCTATCGGAGCTGACGGATGATGACGGAGGCTTTTACTGTGGGCAGGATGCCGACAGCGACGGCGTGGAAGGAAAATATTATGTCTTCCGTCCGGATGAGATCATCCATGTTCTGGGAGCCGAAGACGGAGCGGCATTCTGCCGTTTATATGACATTACGGAGAACGGGAATTTTGAAGGGCAGAGTATCCCTAATCTGATTGGAAAAGAAGAAGGCTGGGCGGCGGATGACCCGCGCCTTAAGAAGCTTTATGAATACCGAAAGAAGCGCACAGCCCTCCATTTGGACAACAAGATCCTTCTGTCCTGGAATGCATGGACCATTGTTTCCCTGGCGAGAGCCGGAATGATTTTAGGGGACAACCGTTACAGAGACGCCGCCGTAAAGGCGCAGCAATTTATCCGCCGTAAGATGACGGATGCGGGGGACCGCCTGTATCTGCGCTATTGTGACGGAGAAGCCGCCCATCCGGGGCAATTGGACGATTACGCTTCCTATACCCTGGCTTTGACAGCGCTTTACCGCGCCACCTTCGATATTGCATATCTCAAGGAAGCCGTATTCCGTGCCCGGCAGATGATGGAACTCTATGCAGACGGGGAAGCAAACGGATACTACATGACCGCTCACGATGCCGGGAGACTGATCATGCGCCCAAAGGAAACGTACGACGGCGCGACTCCCTCTGGCAACTCCGCTGCTGAAATGGCATTGGAGCAGCTTGCCAGTCTTACCGGTGAGCAGTTCTTCCGTGAAGCGGCAGACCGGCAGCACCGCTTTATGGCAGGACAGGTGAAGGCTTCCCCCGCTTCGCACTGCTTCGCGTTATCTGCAATGGCCAAAGCGCTGTACCCCCACAGAGAACTGATCATCACCGGAAACCGCGTTCCCGATGAGATAACCGCCTATCTGGAAGAGCATCCTGCCCATGACCTGAGCATCCTTTTCAAATCGGCGGAAAACGAGAAGATTTTATCGGAACTTGCACCCTTTAGCGCATCTTATCCGGTCTCCCGGGATACGGTATGGTATCTGTGCGAGAATGGGGCGTGCCGCGCACCGGTAACGGAATTTGATGCGCTGAGATTATGAGAATCTTCTTATCCAGTGATTGACACTTGTCTTTTTTCCCGCAAACCCGTATACTTAATGCTGTCAATAACTACAAAAGGAGGACACTCCCATGCATCCTGTGGTACTTTTTTACAATCCGGACCGGGAAACGGAACGGAGCATCGCAATGTTGTGCATGCGGCTTAAGATAAAAATACGGAAAGTAGTGCCTGCACAGTATCATCAGCCCTTGGGGGCGCTGTTGGGAATGGATGAGACAGAAGCCCTGCCCGGTATCTATGAAGGCGGGGGATTCCCTGATCAGATGCTTGTATTCCACGGATTTAACGACGGATTACTGGATCGTTTCCTCCAGGAATACCGCCGGGCACGCATTCCCAGGATTGGACTGAAAGCCGTAGTCACCCCCCATAACATCCACTGGGATTCTATCCGGCTGCATCAGGAATTAATGCAGGAAGAGGCGGCAATGCATCCGAAACACACCAATCAAGATGAAA
Organism: Lachnospiraceae bacterium; assembly: GCA_029071325.1. Taxonomy (GTDB): domain Bacteria; phylum Bacillota; class Clostridia; order Lachnospirales; family Lachnospiraceae; genus Roseburia_C. The sequence goes on from JAIEAP010000036.1 coordinate 11,924, forward strand.
CATCAGAAGGGAACTAGACAGTCATGAAATCACCGATAAGAACCATAACCGTTTATGCGCTCCTACTGCTCCTGCTATCCGGCTGCGGAAGCTCCAAAGCAGGCGTTCCAGTCTCCGAAACAGGCGTTATTCAGGAAGCATATACGTCTCCGGCAATCCCCCCCACGGAGGATTCCACTGAAAACACGGAAGATTCTACCGAAAGCACAGAGGATTCCACAGAGCAGCCGGAAGATTCCACGGAGAACACAGAAAACTCTACAGAAAATTCACAGGCTTCTAACGGAACCGAAGCAACAGGTTCCGCCGGCAAACCATCCAGCGGCTCTGCCGGAAGCGGAGTTACAACGCCGTCTGCAAATACCCCAAGCACCGTGAATCCCGCCACGCTCAAAAGCTCCATGTCAAAGCTTCTTCAGACAAGCATCATGCCAGTGGGAACTACCATGTACATCTGGGGAGGCGGATGGAACGAGGAGGATACCGGCTCCGGTATTGAGAGCGTCACCATCGGTTTAAGCCCCACATGGGCACAGTTTGCCGCACAGCAGTCCTCATGGTATGACCATCAGGCTACCCGTTACCAGATCCACAACGGACTGGACTGTTCCGGTTATATCGGTTGGCTGGTGTACAACACCTTCCACTCCAACAACGGTGAGCCCGGATATGTCTGCAAGGCTACCACCATGGCTTCCACACTCTCCGCTTACGGATGGGGCAGCTATATCTATGCCGGCGACAGCTCTGACTTTCAACCGGGGGACATCTGCAGCATGAGCGGTCATGTATGGATGTGTCTGGGAAAATGTTCCGACGGGAGCGTGCTTCTGGTACATTCCAGTCCTCCCGGCGTACGGATATGCGGCACCCAGTTGTCAGACGGCTCCGCCAGTCAGGCAGTTGCTCTGGCTGAAAATATTATGAGTACCTGTTATCCTGACTGGTACAACAGATACCCGGATTGTGCCGTGAGCTATTCTTATCTGACCTCATCCTCCAAAATGCGCTGGAGCAGCAGCACCTTAAGCGACGCCGGCACCTATCAGAGCATGAGCGCAGAGGATATTACGGCATTCCTATTTCCCAGCGTGCAGTAACTTCATGGAACTGCCGCATCATATGTATTCATTCCGGCGGCGGCAGAGGCGGTATTCCCTCAGCCGCCGTTCACGTTCTCTGTGATCCGGCATGACCGCATCTAACACCCGATAAAACGCGGCGCTGTGGTCTGCGTGCACCAGATGCGCCAGCTCATGTGCCGCAACATACTCCCCACACTCTCTGGGCATGTCTGCCAGCGCTTTATTCAAAGTAATCTTCCCTTTTACTGCATTGCAGCTTCCATAACGGCTGCTCATCACACGAAATGTTACTTTGGGAAAGGCTATCCCGTAACAGGCAAACCGCAGATACTGCTCTTCCAGCAAACTGACGAGATACCGTTCCTTCTCTTCGTTCCAGGCAATCGCATCCACGTCTATAAGCTGGCGGTGCTTAAGCTCCGCCAGCTTATCAAGAATCCAATCACGCCTGCTCTCCACGAAGGCTTCCGCCTGCGCCCGGCTCACATACCGGGGCACAGTCACGATCACGACGCCCTCCGGACGGATACGGATGGAAACGTTCTTTACTTTTTTCCGTACAAGCTCATAGGTAATCTTTTGTTCCATACTTCATCTTCTTTCACTTTTCTGTAATTACTCCTCTGCCGGTATCTCCGCCTTTTCCAGCGCCTGGTCAATGGCGCGCAGAAGAACCATGGAGGTATACTGGTTGTCATCGGAATAAGTCAGATTCTCCGTGGACTGAGTTTCCAGTATCTGCTCTGTCAACTGCTCCAATGCCGGTTCCATCAGCGGATACATTGCTGTCACCGTTTCATCCAGGTTCACCAGGGAGATGGATTTGATGGCGTTTTCGTCCACAACTACCTCCACATCCACAGTCCGGTCCTGGAATACAATAGAAGATGTATAAACCCCCGCCACATACTTCATGGTCTCTTCGGAAGCCTCCTCTTTTTTAGGGGCAAACATATAGATCAGCAGAAGTACCAGCAATATGCCCAGCACTGCAAATATTCCAGTATACACCAATTCTTTCATACGAAGTACAACAATTTTAGTCTTTGCGCTCACAATATCTCCTCCGCTTTCTAGCCTATTGTATCCTATGAAAAAATTTTTTAAATATTCCTATTGACAAATAATTTACCCCGTAGTATATTATTAGATGTGTCTGGTACACATGCGATAGTGGCGTAGTTGGTAACGCGCGACCTTGCCAAGGTCGAGACCGCGGGTTCGAGCCCCGTCTATCGCTTTTTTTATGCCCTCATCAGAGAGCAGAGATATGCGGCAGTCTCATCGCACTTCGGTGCTGGAGGACTGCCGCATTATTTATCCAGGTTTCTATTGTCACTCCCGTGGAACTCCCCATGTCTTCACCAGCCGCTCCAACACCTTTCTTAAAGGACAAAACAACACCATACATATTACAAAGTTACTGATACCATGGAGGATATCCCAGGGGATTCCCGCAATCCACCAGGCCACGGCAGTCTGTATGCCGCCGATAAACAAATACGGAATTGCACACAGCGCCCCAAACAGCAGCCCGAACATTCCGGACAGTACGCTCCAGAACCATACTGCCCGCTGTCTGCGGCACAATAACGTCAATATGCTTAAGCCCGGCCAGATATAAAGGTACATGACGGTCCACGGTCCCGGCCCCCACACCAGGCACTCCACACCCACAAAAGCCACCACTGAAAACAGTGCCCGGCCTCCCATACACAGGGTAAACAGAATGACCATCAGTGTCACCAGTTCTACATTGGGCAGGAAGGACAGCGACAGCTTTGCCGCCTCCAGTGCTGCCGTCATCATGCCGATCATGGCAATATCCCGAACGGAAATATGCCTGCTGCTCTCCCCTGTCACCTTATTTCTCATAGCGCAGCGTATAGGTATCGCCGTCTGTCACCGGCTGGGTATCCACACCGTAATTGCTGTATTCATCATTGACATAGAGCGCCCAGTATGAACCGTCCACTGCATAATCCGCCGTAACGCCGTTAACGGTCTCTACATAAAGACCGTATTCACTCTCTTCCCCTTCTATCGTAAAGTCCTCCGCCTCCTGCAGTTCTTCCAGCGCAGGCCGCAGGAATTCCTGGTCGGTATGTCCTGTATAAGCCGTCGTCTCCCCGGCATCATTTACCACCTTCAGCGTATACTCCTTGGAGCCTTCTGTCCCTTTGGGTCCCAGAAAATAATACACGCACGCCAGTACGGCAATCAGCAGCACCAATGCTCCGATGCCGATATAAAATCCCTTATTGATCCTCTTTTTTGCGTTCTGTACTTCCATAATATGTTCCTCCTCATGCTATATAGATGAAATTCTAGCATACACGTCCTATATTTTCAATTCATTTTCTGCCGCCCGGCGCATACATTTACTAAAAATGGTTACTAGTAACCAACACAAGGAGTAATCTCTTATGTGCGGTTTTTCCGGCTTCTGCAGTCTCCCCGACGATCTTAAGCTGTCTGGGGAGGACTGCCGTAATATTCTACAGAACATGAACGATACCTTGTACCACAGAGGGCCCGATTCCCAGGGCGTCTATCTGGATTCCCATACAGGGCTTGCCCACACCAGACTCGCTATCATTGACCCTCTGCGCGGGCTGCAGCCCATGACCAAACGGATGGATCAATACTCATTTACCATTGTGTATAACGGAGAATTATACAACGCCCACGAACTGCGCAACGACCTTAAGAGCCACGGCATGTCCACGGAAACAACCTCCGATACAGAAGTTATTCTGTCTGGTTTCCTATTATACGGTCCCTCCTTCGTGGAACGCCTGGACGGGATCTTTGCCTTCGCCATCTGGGACTCCCGTCACGAGATATGTTATCTGTTCCGGGACTCTTTTGGCGTGAAACCTCTATTTTACACATTGCAGGACAATACCCTTATCTTCTCCTCCGAGCCCAAAGGAATCTTCTGCTATCCCGGCATTACGCCTGCTGTGGATGAGGAAGGGCTCTGCGAAATATTCGGGCTGGGTCCCGCCCGGAATCCGGGAAGCGGCATTTTCCATAATCTGTCCGAATGCCTTCCGGGGCACTATATCAGCTACAGCGCGGCGGGGCTGCGGCAGCACTGCTATTTCCGGCTACAGAGCCGCCCCCATGAAGATGACTATGAAACTACCTTAAAACGGACAAAGGAACTTGCCATCTCTGCCATTGAACGTCAGATGGTGTCCGACGTGCCCATCTGCACATTCCTGTCCGGAGGGTTAGATTCCAGTCTGGTCTCCGCAGTATGTGCCCAAAAGCTTAAGGAACAAGGCAAAACGCTAGACACCTACTCCTTCGATTTTATAGATAACCAGCAGTTTTTTGAAGCCAATGATTTCCAGCCTGCCATGGACCGCCCCTTTGTGGATATTATGGTCGATCACATTCACAGCAATCATACCTATCTGGAATGCGATAACCGTTCCCAGGCAGATCTTCTGTTCTCCTCCGTAAAGGCGCATGATCTGCCCTGCATGGCGGACATTGATTCCTCCCTCCTGTTCTTCTGCCGGAAAGTGAGCCACAAACACAAGGTAGTGTTGACGGGAGAGTGCGCCGATGAGGTCTTTGGAGGCTATCCGTGGTTTCACCGTGAAGAGTTCCTTCACTGCGGCACGTTTCCCTGGACGCCGCAGCTCAATTTCCGCACCTCATTCCTGCGCCCTGAGATCAGAGAGCGTCTAAAGCTTGAGGACTATGTGCGGGATTCCTACCACCATGCCATCTCGGAAATCGATATCCTTCCCGAGGACAACGAAACGGAACAGAACCGCCGCCGTATTTCCTATCTGAATATACGTTATTTCATGCAGACGCTTCTCAACCGCATGGACCGCACCAGCATGCACTCTGGTCTGGAAGCCCGGGTTCCTTTTGCCGACCGCGCACTTGTCTCCTATGTGTTTAATATTCCCTGGGAAATGAAGGCGCACGACGGTCTGGTCAAAAATCTCCTGCGGCAGGCAAGCAGAGGTTATCTGCCGGAAGAAATTGCCTTCCGCAGAAAGAGCCCCTACCCCAAGACCTATCATCCTTACTATGAGCAGCTCCTAAATCAACGTCTGCGGCAGATTGTAGAGGCAGGCACCTCACCGCTTCTGCAATTTATCGACCGGGAATACACCCTTGACTTTCTGGATCACACCCACGATTATGGCAGACCATGGTACGGTCAGTTGATGGCAGGCCCCCAGATGACGGCTTATCTGCTGCAGATCCACTACTGGCTGTCGGAATACTGCGTCCGCATTCTTCTGTGATCATTCCTGTATTCGATCAGGCAAGAGCCGAACAATAAAGCAACCGGCATGACCTACGCCATGCCGGTTAAATAAGGTGTTTAAAATAATCCCTCAGCTGAGAGGCGATAACACAATGGGCTGCAGCTGCCTGCCCTCAAGGGCTGCATCCATGGTATTCTCCAACAGGTTCATGTGTGCCACCATGGACCTGGGCTTCTCCATGTGATTATCCTGTCCGAAGGGGACAAAATATATATGCTTCATGTTCATGAGCATTCCGATATTTTTCAGATTCATCCCCAACGCATCATTGGTGGACATGCCTATGACAAGCGGACGCTCATTGCGCAGGTGCGCTTTTGCAGCCATGAGAACCGGAGTATCCACGATACCGTTGCACAGCTTAGCCATAGTATTTCCCGTACAGGGGGCGATCACCATAATATCCAGATTTTGCCTGGGACCTATGGGTTCCGCCTCGGGAATGGTCCGTATCCCCCGTTCTCCCGTCAGCTTCTCCATTTTCTCTAAAAATAATTCCGCGTCCATAAAACGTGTATCCAGCTCCTGGGCATTGTATGAATAAATGGGGATAATATGCGCACCCTCCGCCGCCAATCGCCCCGTCACCTCAAGAATCCGGGAAAACGTACAGAAGGAGCCTGTGATTCCCAATCCCACTGTCAGGTCATAACGCTTCATACCCGTACACCTCCGGCCACAATGATACCGCCGAACAGGTCTCCGCCGCTTCGCGGCATCCATTTGCCCGGAAGCCCGGGGCAGCTCAACACATGTACGCCCAGTTTTTCTGCTGCCGCCATGTCGCATCCTCCCCCGGTGGTAATATCCACGATCAGAGTTTCCTTTGCACAGCGCTGCAGGGAACCGTAATCCATGGTTCGCCTGTCTGCCATATGGAAAATCCATTCCGGAATCCACTCCGATTCCCCGTTTTGTGCCTCTATGGACTGCACGGTCTCAAATCCATTTTTTGATGCCTGCTCTCTTCTCGTCCGGTCCGTATCCCATACCCGGACACAGGCTCCTGCCCCCTGTAGTATCCGCGCCATATGTCTGCCGCAGCAGCCATATCCGATCACCAGACAGCGGCGCCCTGCGGCAGAAGCACGGCTTTCCTGTATTGCTTCCATGAGGCATCCCTGTGCCGTCATAGCGCCGTTCTGCTCACGAACCTCCTCCATCTGAAGAAAATCTCTTAGGATAATACCCTGCCTCCTGGCATAGAACCGCCATTCATCCGGAAAGTTCCCGCCGTAAAGGACACAGCCCCTGCGCACGCGTCCCAAAACCTGGGACGCCGTCATATCCTCCCGGCATCCCTTAATACATCCGTTGCTTTCCAGTACCGGCACAGGAAATACCAGCGCTTTGCATGCGCCTATCTGATCCAGATTATTATGTTCAATAGATATGACCTCTGCGCCGCTCCTCTCAAGGTACGCTTTGATATAAGGTGTTCTGTTCTCATTTCCTATCATTCCTACACGCATAACAATACCTCCCACATAGTTTTACTATATGCGGGAGGCATCAAAATGCGCCTTTTATGCCACTACGATAATTCCTCCATCGTTGGCATACAGAGTGCTGACACCTGCGGTGTCCACTATAATGATATCTTTGAAATGCAGGGCCTGCTGTATCTTCTCCTTGACCCAGAGCGCACGCTCCGGGCAATTACAGTGAGAAATCGCAAGTATTTTCTGTTCACAGTTCTTCGTGCGCTTCGCAATCTCTTCTACCATATAATCAAGAGCCTTCATCATTCCTCTTGCCTGCCCCATCTGGCATATGGTTCCCTCCGGCGTGGAGCCCATGACAGGCTTAATATTCAATGCGCTTGCCACCCATGCTTTCAGATTGCTGAGCCGCCCGTTCTTGCGCAATGTTTCCAGTGTTTCCAGCACGAAATACGTCTGCTGGCTATCAATGTAGGATTCCGTCTCCTTCACGATCTCCTCGAAGCTTCTTCCTTCCTCTTCCAGCTCCTGCACCTTCATTGCGATCAATGTCTCCCCTATGGATGCAGACCTGGAATTAAATACATATATTTTCTTATCCGGAAACTCTTCCAGGCAGAGCTTTTTCGCCAGCTCTGCGCTGTTATACGAACCGCTCAGCTTGTCGGACAATGTCACCACATATACGCGCTCCTGCTCTCCCTGATAGACATCCACATAGCTCTGAGGAGAAGGACAGGAGGATTTGGGACAGTTGCGGCTCTCTCTGACTCTTTGCAGGAATTCCGCCCGATCGAAGCTCTCATCATCCACCACATGGTAATCATCAACATCCAGTTCCAGCGCCACCGAATAGAAATGACCATCCTGCTTCATCACATCCGTCAATTCTCCACAACTGTCAACCACAATCTTATAGCTCATAATACATCCTCCTTGCCGCGTAATAACCTTATATATAGTATTACGCATTTTAATAAATTATATTTCACGTTTTACTTTTCTATCACATGTAGTTTTGATTACTACATTATATTACCACATAAAACATGTTTTGAAAAGAGGTATATTACATTTTTTTCAACAATTCTGCCACAAAAAAAGCAGCGCAGATGCGTGAGCGCTTGCGCGCATAGCATCTGTGCTGCTTTTCATGGCAAAACTGTTATCCTTTGTGCTCCTTTACAATTCTGTCAAAAAGGTTAAGACACACAACTCATCGTCCGTCATATAATAGAAGCTGTTTCCCATGGTATAATAGTCCCGGATTTTCTGCTGTTCAATAAAGTATTCCTGCGCCTGTCGGTACAGCGCCTCATCTGCAAACTTAATCTGCACGATCCCATCCTTCAGATTGCTTAAAACATAACCAATCTCCTGGGGATACCAGTCTGCAAAATAATGTCCCTCCTGTACAAAATAACTGTCCTCCTGCTGCGTACACTCCGGGAGCTGCAGAAAACTGTCCGGTTCATGGGTGCGAAACAACTCCTCACTGGTCATGGCGAAATAGCTGTAATTGATGTATCTGCGCCCTCCGTTCTCACCGTTTTGATACCTCGAATTTCCCCATGTCACATCCATATAGTAATAATTTCCATCCAGCATGACCAGATTCCATGCATGTGCCTGAGAATCCGCAGTACCGGTCACCACAACACAGGGGATACCCAGCCGGTCAAACAGATACTGAACCGCACAGGCATAGCCCTGGCACACCGTTTCCTTATCCAGAAATACGCTGAGGATATTCTGACTGTTGGCGGCTCCCGGATTATATTCTACAGTATTGATCAGCGTATCGTACACAAATCTCGCCTTCTGATAATCCGCATCCTCTGAGGAAATTCCTCCCAGCATCTGCTCTGCCGCTGTATCCACAGCCTGCTGCAATTCCTCTCTTTCCTCACGGCTCATAGTATACTGCGGCGCGAACTCCAGTCCCGTTACCCGAATACCGCTCAGGTATTCCGTATAGGTATAGCCATCTATCCAAAACAGTCCGCCGTAATCCGCCCTGACACTGTGAAACGCCTGTTCCAGCACATGTGCATCCAGGGTTGACACTGTTATCTTATCTTTATGTTCCAATATGGTATCCAGCACCTCATCATATACCGCCTGCGTGCTTTCATCCAACTGCCTATACGCATATTTATCCAGGGAAATACGCTCCACAGGCTCCGGTGCAGACGGCGGCTGCGAAGCATGATATTGTTCATTCTGAGTGCCTTCCTGCGGATACCACAGCAAAGAGCTGCAGCCGCACAGACAGACCGCCAGCAGTATCGCCGCCGCAGTACAACATTTTCTTATGCCACGCAGGGCAGGACGTAATCCCATAGCGTTCTCCTTTCCTAAACTATTGGTAGTTACTATTCACAGATTCCTGCTTCGCAGTCATATAAGAAATATCATCCATTTTCGTAACTGTTCAGAACCACCAGGCCGCAGACGTGCCAGCGTTGCTGTCACACGCCTCTAAAGAGGCCTATGTCTGCGGCTGGCAGGGTTATCACCCTCATGGAAATGGAAATTCCGCCCGTTTCCAATAAATTGGAATCGTCTGATTTTCCATTTCCATGGGTTCTGAACAGTTACTCATTTTCTTACAAGCACGCTTGACGAATCTGTCCGATATTTCTTATATGACTGTGAATAGTAACATTGGTAATAGTATATCACAGATTAGCCTTCCTTTTCCACGTTGTTTGTGTTACACTTTTTGTCAAAAGAATTACTAGGAATACACCGTCGGAGGTAAGTATGCTGGTCCTACAGATCACCAACGTAAAAGAATTTATGCACAAGCTGCTTTGCACGGATACATTCGATCATTTTCTGCTGTCGGAAGCAACCATAAAAGGAAAAGGCTCCTACGTCATTGACGGTCATCCGGTCTCCGGCTTCTACACGCAGGAAGAAACCGAAGAACTGGGTATCCAGGGATTGCCCTTTCTCCCCTTTTCACTATTGCGTGAAAACTGTTTTCTATTGATCCGAGGCAGCCACACGCCTGATGCCTTCCGATTTGTGTTCCAGCTGACCCCGGAAAATCTTGCAAAAACTCTTCTGGCAGGAGAAAGCGGGCTGACCCCACAGGACGTCAGCGCTGCCTGCCTGACCATACGCTTTCAGGATGGTATGCTGACTTGTACTTCCGGTATCTCCTATCGCAGTTTTATCACGGATCACACCTTTGACCGGGAATGGGATGCATTGATGCAGCGCTTTTTTAACAGCAGGAGCATTCCATATCTGGAAATATAACTGATTTATCCTGACATATACAAAAATAGAACGGCAGGTATGGGAACCTTTTCCTCTCCTCATCAATCTTATTATGTGAAGGCATCTGAAATGCTGCAGATGCCGTCCAAAACATAAAAAAGAGAGGTTGATGAAAATGAAGAAAAGACTTGCAGCAGTGATAATGGCTCTGGCCGTGACATTTGGCATGCGTATACCCGCGTTTGCTTATTGCTCAATGACCTATCCCGTAAGCGCGTCGGACCTAAGCGGTCCCGTGGCAACGCCGGGGTTTGACTTTGAAGCAAGCCTGGATTTTGACATGCTAAATAAGTTCTGGGATGTCAGCACGGACCAGCAGCAGGAACTGAAAGCGTATTACGGCTACGACGATCTTGCGTCATCCCCGTATGCAAATGGAACGCTTCACCTGAGTGGCACCAGCGCTTCGGAGAGCAATCCGGTTACCGTGACCTTCAGCCTGAGCGCGACAGAGGAATGGAATCTTCCCATGGCTGAAGAGAGAATATATGTCATGCAGCAGTTTTCCGACGGAAGCTGCAAGATCATCCCGGCAGAGTTCATCTCTCGCACGGCGGTGAGTGCAAGTTTTACCGATGCAGTTGACAGCAAGATCTTGATCATATCCCTGGATCTTGGCAGGGAAGGACTCATCTATGACTATGTCGAAGACGCTAAGGACATAAGCGGTGTGCAAAGCGCTGTGGACAAGGACAATAACCCCGTAACGGTAACCGTATCTCCCCTGGATTGGGATCGGAAGGCAATCGCAGGAGAAAAGGCAGGCTTTCCATATGGGGAGGACGTTTTGACATTTGCGGATGTGAACCTGGAGGGAGCCACTGCGTCAGAGGCTAATCCGATTACCGTGACATTTCTTGTAGAAGGAGTAAAGGCAGGACATGACATATCGGTTATTCATAAAAAGGCGGACGGCACATGGGAGACGCTGACAGGGACGGCAGGAGACGGAACGGTAACGGCGACATTTACCTCCTTTTCCCCCATCGCGATCGTGAACAACAGCCTGAAGCAGACAAGACCGAGCAATACCGGCAATAGCGGCAATACTGGCAACACAGACAATAGCGGCAACACAGGCAGTACCAGCAACAGCGGCAATACCGGCAACAACAGTAGCACAGGCAATACCGGCAACACTGGCAATACCAATAACAACGGCAATACCAACAGCACAGGCAGCAGCGCTTCATCAGGAAATACGAATACTTCAAATATTGCTTCCGCGGCGTCAACATCGGCTTTGCCGAAAACAGGAGATGAGGGTGCATTTTCCTTTGTAATCCTTGCAATTGCATCGGCATCTGCATGTGTCGCAGTCGTTTACTCCATTCAGAGAAAGAGAAACTTTTTCACAAAGAGATAAACTTAGATGATTACACCTTACAGAACTGCTCGGAAACTATTTTTCTTTACATTTGCCGGAAACTATGCTATTCTAATTGCATGCTTATAGCATATTATGAATTTGGAGGTACTGCAATGAACGGTACAGTTAAGTGGTTTAACAACCAGAAGGGCTACGGATTCATCTCCGATGCAGACGGCAATGATGTTTTCGTACACTATTCAGGACTGGCAATGGAAGGCTTTAAGACTTTGGAAGAAGGCGCTTCCGTAGAATTCGACGTTATCGACGGCGAAAAGGGTCCTCAGGCAACAAATGTTACAGTTGTAAGATAGGCTGCCACTAATCAACTAATTTCAATGTACCTTTCTCAGCGATAGAATTTGCAATTATATTTGGAATTTTTATTATGATAAAGTTATAGCGGAACGAATTTGATTACAGAAAACGGTGAAAACGCACATTGCGTTTTCACCGTTTTTTTGCGGCTCAGAAAATCCTCCGACTACAGTTTTACTCTGTCCATCACTTCACGCAGCGCCGCGGCGGACTCCCTGAGGCGCTCTGTTTCCTCACGGTCCAAAGACAGAGGTACAATGCGCTCTACTCCCTTGGAATTCACAATCGCGGGCATACTCAGTACGATATCCTCCAATCCATACTGCCCATGCATTATGCTGGAAACCGGAAGCACCGAACGCTCATTGCGCACAATACATGCGCAGATACGCCTGATGGCCATTGCAATGCCATAATAGGTTGCTTTCTTCTTCTCTATGATGGTATATGCGCTGTTTTTCACATCCTCATAAATGCGGTCCGTCTCATCATCATGCTCATAAAAACCTCTCATCTCGCAGAACTTCGACAGAGGTACACCCGAAACCGTGGCTGAGCTCCACACCGCCAGCTCGCTGTCTCCATGTTCGCCGATCACAAACGCATGAACTCCGCGGCTGTCTATTCCCAAATGTTCCCCCAGAAGGTATTTTAAACGCGCGGTATCCAGCACGGTTCCTGAGCCGATGACACGGTTCTCCGGAAATCCCGACAGCTTCAATGCCACCCAGGTAAGAATATCTACCGGATTAGACACGATCAGCAAAATCCCCTGATAGTCCCTCTTTGATATCTCCGGGATAATACTGCGGAAAATCTCCACATTCTTCTGCACCAGATCCAGTCTCGTCTCATTAGGCTTCTGATTGGCTCCTGCCGTGATAATAATAATATCTGCATCCACAATATCGTCGTAAGAACCCGCGTAAATTTTCATGGGAACAGAAAAAGGCATACCGTGGCTGATGTCCATCGCCTCTCCCTCTGCCCTCGCCATATCTACATCCAACAGCACCATTTCTGAAAAAAGGCGGCTCTGCATCAACGCAAACGCCGTGGATGAACCCACGAAGCCGCATCCGATGATCGCCACCTTATGAAGATCAATCTCATTTTTATGTTCCATGTCCTGATTCCTCCGTTTTTTTCTTAGAATATCTCTTTACGTCGGAAAGTATACATGGACTGGTGCGGAATTTGAACTGCGCTTATAAGCTCTCGAGCTTCCGCAGCTTCTTCGCATTCTCTTCTATGATCTCCTCCTGCATTTTCTGGAACTCCTCTGCCGTATAGAACTTCGCCCCAAAATCATTCATATAGACCGCATACTTCGCCTTTTCCCTATCTATGTACACAGAATCGCCATTGGTATAGGTATACTCCGGTATGCCGTCTTTCGTCCCCGCCATAAACATTTTAAAATCTTCCACGTCAATCTTGTCTGCCAGAAAATCCTGCCAGAAATTCTCATGGGCGGCAAACCGCAGATTCTTCATCCCGGAAAAATCTGCCAGAAATTCCATGACCTTGTCATACTGCTCCGGACTGGTAAAGGGGATCATCCATTCATAGTCGCTCTGCTGCCCCGCCTTACGGCAGAAAATACCTTCCTCCGTATACCAGGTAATATACTTTACATCCTCCTCTCCCGGCTCGGAGGACGGATAGGTACACACTGTGGACTCTGACACCAACGCTTCCAGGTCAGGCACCTCTTCCTCTTTGGTGGTGACCCCGGTCTTCTCCGGTTCCTGAGGGCGTTCCGTACTTCCTGTCTCCTCCCTCATCTGCTGGCGTATTACTTCCTGCTGCTTATCGAACTGCTCCAGCCACTCGTCCCATTCCTCCATGGTAAATGAGCCTGCTCCGATGGGTAGGGAAGGAGCAAATTCACCCTTCTCGATTTTTTCCAGCAGCTCCTTTATTTTCTCCTGAATTGTTCTGCGGCATTCCTCCGAATTCAGCAGCACATCCATCAAACTCGTTTCCGAGTCTTTGGCTTTCTCCGTTACACCTTCTGTTTCCTCTGTCTTGAAGCGCTCCTCTATCTGCTGCGCCCTGCGCTCCCAGAAGCTCTCCTCCTTGTCCCCCAGAGGTTTAAAGCTATCTTTTCCGTCGCCCATACGCCAGCTATCCATACTGCATTCTTCCCTGGTTGCCCCAAACTTAAAAACATTATATTTGCCTCCGTATATGCCGCTCCAGGGATCGCTGTACATGAAATTCGTCTTAAGGGTATCCAATACCCACTTTTCATACTCCGGATCATTCTTCATTGCATCAAATCCTGCATCGGAAATATCAACTGTGGTAATATCCTGCATATTGGATGCATGAACGGTCAATCTGGATATCCTGTCATAAATATACTGCTTGTACTCATCCATGGACATTCCCTGCGTAATGCTGCCGGTGATCTCTCCTGTCGCCGCGCCTTCCGGGATGCATTTTGCGATAAGCTGTCTTGCAAAATCCGTGTCCTTCCCCTGCTGCGGCTTTTCTCCCCTTGCTGCTTCCCCTGTGCCGCCAGCATACGCGCTGCCGCATAGCAAAGTATTCTGCAGCATACGCACTGTAGCGCTCAGATGAATCGTATTGTTCATAATAACTCCTTTCCAAAGTGTTATTCAAAAAGAGCGATCGACTTCAATGTTTTCAATCCATTGAAATCAATCGCCCTCCATAGCCTACTTACTATATCGGCATCATATGGTAATTACTTTATATTTACACCTGTAAATATCATGCTATTCCACCTCGCCGCTATGCTGCAGGTCAGCCAGCGCCTCAAATTCCGCCTTGCTCTTGCGGAAGCATTCCAGCAGCTTCGGTGAAAATGTTCCGCACTCCCCATTCAGTATCATCTGAAATGCATCATCCTTGGAGAAGGATTTCTTATAAACACGCTCACTGACCAATGCATCATACACATCCGCAATAGACACTAGCTGCGCAGACAACGGAATGTCTTCTCCCGCCAGCTTGTCGGGATATCCCCTGCCATCGTAACGCTCATGGTGATGGCGGCAGATCTCATAGCTGATCTTCCCGTAGTTTTCATCCCAGGCGCCCTTGGTTTTCTGAATGATCTCACAGCCCCTGGTAGTGTGGGACTTCATAATCTCGAATTCTTCGTCTGTCAGCCTGGCAGGCTTTAGTAAAATATTATCCGGTATGGCAATTTTGCCCACATCATGCAGGGCGCTTGCCATAACAATAATCTCAATCTGCTCCGGCGTAAGACCGTACTCCGGATAATCTTCCATCGCATGCTGTGCCAGGATCTGCGTAAAACCTTTCACGCGCATGATATGCTCACCGCTCTCCAAGTCCCTGGTCTCCACCACCGCACCCAGAACGTCAATGATCTGGCGGTTGTTTCTCCGCAGCGTCTCTGCCTGCTCATGCAGGAGGAAATACTGATGCTTCAGCTCCTTGGTCTGCTTCTCTACCTTTAATTCCAGTTCATTCTTATAGGAGAACAGATCCACGATATTCATCACACGCTTCTTCACCATCACGTTATCAAAGGGCTTGCGCACGAAATCCGACACCCCAAGGGTGAAGCATTCTCTCTCTACTTCTACGGAAGACTCTCCGCTGATGACCAGAACCGGAATCTGATCCGTCCACTTCTTCGTATTCAGGAACCGCAGCACCTCATATCCGTCGGTTTTAGGCATAATGAGATCCAGGAGCACCACCGCAATCTCATCATGATGCGCTTCCAATAGCCGGATCGCCTGCTCCCCGTCTTCTGCCTGCATTACCGAATACTCATCCTCCAGAATCATAGTCAGTATCTCACGGTTCATTTCTACATCGTCTACTATCAATACTTTCTTCTGCATATTGACACCTCAGTCTCCGTTGCTATTATCTCTTTAACTACAACTGCTATTTATAGTTATATCATGCTCATCTTCCCGGCGCAACAGAATTTTTACATCTCCTGTCTTCTTCTACTTTCTACGCATCTGTTCAAAAGACTGGTACAGATTCAGCGTTCCGTACCCCCATTCCCGATTCGGATACTCCCGCCCGCTCACCCGGTTAGCTCCACGTATCAACTCGTTCTGCACCTGAGCCGTGGTGATCTGGGGCTGATTGCCCCGCCCCACTGCCCATTCCAAAAACAGCGCTGATGCACCGGTTGCGATTGCCGCCGCCACGCTGCTTCCGGTACGCCGCACAAATCTCCCGCCGGGAGCCGGTCCCAGCACTTCTACGCCCGGCGCAGCGAAATCCGGTTTGACTCTTCCATCCGCCGTATAGCCCCGGCTGGAATTCACATAGATACTGCCGACAGCAGAATTATATCCTGCCACAGTCATAGGCGGACCAGCATTGCCGGGCTCGGTAATGGTGGTGTCAGGGTTTGAACGGATAAAAGTAACATCTCCGGAAATCAGCCCTGTAATGGGCAGCCACATATGATAATGCCCGTTGACCTGATAATCATTGGACACCTCTATCGTCCATATCCCTCTGGTAGGTCCCCGGAAACTCATGTAGATCAATTGATCCCCCGTGGTTTCACCCACAATGCGATAATCTATGGTTAAAACCGTATTTTCAAATACAAAACGGTACTCATCCGCCCCTTCCCGGCTTCCCCTGATACTTGGAACCCGCTCTCCGCTAGGCGATATCACCCGCACACTGTATAACTCCGGTGCCTTCGCCCACAGTTCCAGGTGAAATCCCGGCACCTTCTCCTCCACGTTAATCTCTACGCGATCCACAGCGTTATCCATCGTAACCTCACCGTAATAGTGATGTCTGGCATTTACCTCATTACCAGCCGACACCGTCAGCGTAATATTGCGAGTCAGAGAAGCATTATCCAGGTAGCGGGACAGCACGCCCCCTCCGCTGTGATCTCCTGAATTGGTTCCCAGTCCAAGGCAGATTGCCATAGGACGTTTCAGTGTCTGCGCCAGCTGAATCAGATAAGCTACCCCAGCCATGATGTCATTTTCCTGATAAGCATCCGCCTTCTCCGGAATATAATAGAAGTTCCGCAGATATTGCTTGGCAGGTTTTAATTTTACCATGACGATCTCGGCATATGGAGCCGCCCCCTCAAAATCCTCCGACTGTACTTCATTTCCCGCCGCGATTCCCGCCATAAATGTACCATGACCATTGGTATCGCGATGAGGAAGCTGACTGGATGTGTTATCACTGGCCAACGCCTCATTGATCTGCTCCATGGTATACTCCGTCCCATAGATAAATCCTTCCGGCGGATCGCCCTCTATGGTCTGATCCCATATCCGTAAAATCCTGCTGCTGCCATCCGAATTGCGGAAAACTTGGTTCTGAAAATCAATCCCCGTATCCACCAGTCCCACCAGAACCCCCTGCCCCCGCAAGGACAGCACCGGCTGATTCTGCACCCGGGTGATTCCGCTTGCTTCCATCACCTGCTGATCTAAAAGCGTATAGCAATTGGGTATTGCAGAATATGTGTAGTCACTG
The DNA here is from genome assembly GCA_029071325.1 of Lachnospiraceae bacterium. Lineage (GTDB taxonomy): Bacteria > Bacillota > Clostridia > Lachnospirales > Lachnospiraceae > Roseburia_C. The sequence continues at coordinate 29,217 of JAIEAP010000036.1, forward strand.
ATACTCAAGGGAGGAAGCCCCTGCTTGGGGATATAAATAACACTGAATTCCTGGTCAATCTTCTGGATACAGGCATCCTTCAGGAAATCCGGAAGTGTAAGCTCTGCCGCCAGCAGCAGATCATAGTAATCTTCTGAATAGACTGCTTCCGAACAATTCATAACGAAGCTCCGTGTATTATCCTTATTCTTATCCTATTCTTCCGGAAGCAAACCTGACACACCCCGCATGGTGATAATAGGCCCGCCCTTTTTCTCAATATAGTCTGCTGTAATCGTCACCTGTCCGATGTTATCATCCTTGGGTATCTCGTACATGATATCCAGCATCAGCTCCTCTATAATTGAGCGAAGCGCCCTTGCCCCTACCTTCTTCTCCCGGGCTTTGCGGGCAATCAACTGCAGCGCTTCTTCCTCAAAGTTCAGTTGTACCTCGTCCAGCGCCAGAAGCTTCTGATACTGCTTGATAATGGCGTTCTTGGGCTCCCGCAGGATCTGCACCAGCATCTCCTCAGACAGGGGCTCCAGCGTAAACATAATGGGAAGACGCCCCAAAAACTCCGGGATCATGCCGAATTTCCGCACATCCTCTAAGGTGATCTTCTCCAACAAATGCTCATCTTTGTCATACTTATCCTTCAGATCTGCCCGAAAGCCAATGGACGCCTGCTCATTCAGGCGCTCTTTGATGATTTCCTCTATATCCGGGAATGCACCGCCGCAGATAAAGAGAATGTTCCGTGTATTTACCGTTGTCATTGGCACCATAGCGTTCTTGCTGCTTGCTCCAACCGGTACCTCCACCTCTGCCCCCTCTAAGAGCTTCAGCATTCCCTGCTGCACGGATTCTCCGCTGACGTCCCGCTGATTGGTATTCTTCTTCTTGGCTATTTTGTCAATCTCGTCAATGAAAATAATCCCGCGCTCCGCCTTCTCCACATCATTGTCGGCAGCCGCCAGCAGCTTGCTGACCACGCTCTCGATATCATCTCCGATATAACCTGCCTCCGTCAGGGATGTGGCGTCTGCAATAGCAAGGGGTACGTCCAGAAGACGCGCCAATGTCTTCACCAGATATGTCTTTCCGCAGCCGGTAGGTCCTATCATCAGCATATTGGATTTCTCAATCTCAATATCGTCCATGGTATCTGTTGCCACACGTTTGTAATGATTGTAGACTGCCACTGACATGACCTTCTTGGCATGATCCTGCCCTACCACATACTCATCCAGACTTGCCTTGATCTTGTGGGGAGCCGGAATCTTCTTAATGTCAATCTCCGGCGCTGCCGCCTTATCTGTCTTAGGCTTTTTCTTCTTAAGCTTCTGACTCTGGGGCATAAACCCCTGCAAATCAGCAAGATTGATCATACTGATATTCGGCGTGCCTCCGTTCCCTGTCATGTCACCCATGGGAAAGCCCGAGGTATTCATGGTATCAAAGGTACGCTGCATACAGTCCTGACAGATACAAATATTGCTGGGAATCTTGATCATTCTCCCGGCAACGCTCTCCGGTCTGCGGCAGATATAACAGATGTCTTCATACTTCTTGTCCTGTTCCTCTATCGAATCAACGTCTTTAAAATCATCCTTCTTTGGCATTTGGGCTGCTCTCCTGTTTTCTCTTAATGCTACTTATTATAATGCAAGTTACAATGAATCTCAACCTCAACAGATTATTTTCACAAAAAGTTTATGTATTAGTTCCCTTACGCTCCATCCACAGATATGCTGCAACGCAGATCAGCGCCGACAGCATGGACCCTGCCGGCGATGCGATCCCCATGGGAAACAGTGTATCCGGATAATAGACAGAAGCGAAATAGGCCACCGGAATCCGGACACAGATAATAGAAGCAATATTGTGCAGAAACGAGAGCAGGGACTTGCCGCAGGCACAGAAGTATCCGCTGAAACAGAAATGTATACCCGCAAAGGCGCAGTCCCACACATAGCTGCGCAGATACTGCCCTCCCGGCAGGATGACTCCGGGATCAGACGAAAACAGCCCCACCACCTGCTCTGCCGCGAACTGCACCGCCACGGAAACTGTGATTCCAAATACCACAGCGATGGCCGTGGCATACCAGAGGGTCTGCCTTGCCCTATCCTGCTTTCCTGCACCGATATTCTGTGCCGACAGCGCCGATACGGCAGACAGCATGGAAGACGGTACCAGAAACAGAATACCAATGATCTTCTCCACGATCCCTACTGCGGCCGCATCATTCAGCCCCCTCTTATTGGCTATCACGGTAATCACGATAAACGCCACCTGAATACATCCGTCCTGCAATGCTACCGGCACACCGATCTTAAAAAGACTGCCCATAGTCGCTTTCCTAGGCCTCATATCTGCCGCAGATAGCTGCGGTCCCGCTTTCCTTCGCCGGATCATAAGTAATGACACCGCCACACTGAAGGTCTGTGCCAGGACCGTGCCCAACGCAGCCCCTGCCGCTTCAAGCCCCAGGCCTCCGATAAAGAGATAATCCAGCGCTATATTGGCTCCGCAGGCCAGCGCCACAAAATACATAGGGCTTTTGGAATCCCCCAGCCCCCGGAACACAGAGCTGATGATATTATATGCCGTGATAAACGGAATGCCTAAGAAACAGATCGTCAGATAGAAAACCGTGCCGGAAACCGCCTCCCCGGGCGTTGCCATCAGGGCAACCAGCGGCTCTCTCACTGCCAGCAGCAACAGGGTCAGCACAACAGACAGCCCCAGAAACAGCGTAACGGTATTTCCGATCACTGCGGAAGCTTCCTTTCTTCTTCCCGCACCGATCGCACGTCCTACCAGAACGGTGGTTCCCATGGCCAGTCCCACAATGACAACGGTTATCATGTGCATCACCTGGCTGCCCACGGATACTGCGGTAATGCTGTCCACTTCGGCAAACTGCCCTATGATGAACAGATCTGCCATCCCATACAGTGTCTGCAGAAAGTAAGATAACAGATAGGGCAGGGAAAATTGTATGATTGTCCGAAATACGCTGCCGGTTGTCAGATTCTTCTCCATAATTTCCTTCCCTCTGTCATCTTCTTGCACATATATGATACTAGAGCAGCTCCCGCAGCAATTCATTCACCATTGCAGGATTTGCTTTGCCTTTCATTGCCTTCATGGTCTGTCCTACCAGGAATCCGATTGCCTTCTCCTTGCCGCTTCGGTAATCCTCTACCGACTGGGGATTGTCACGAATGACCTGCTCCACAGTCTCCCGGAGCGCTCCCTCGTCATTGACCGTAGCAAGTCCCTGTTCCTTCACATATTGCTCAGGATCGATATTCTCCTCAAATATCTTCTCAAACACTTCCTTCGCCACACTGCTGTTGACGGTTCCCGCATCGGCAAGGATGATGAGCTTCGCCAGATTTTCCGGGGAAAATGTAATATCCTCCGGGTCCATGTCATGCTCCTTTAAGAGCCGGATCGTCTCTCCCATCAGCCAGTTGGACACCTTCTTAGGCTTACCGCAGAGCACGACAGTCTCCTCGAACACATCTGCCATTTTCTTGGCTGAGGTCAATATCCGGGCGTCATACTCCGGAAGCTCAAACTCATCCATATAGCGCTGCAGTTTTTCATCCCGCAGCTCCGGCTGACGGTCTCTCACCTGCTGCAGCCACTCATCGCTGATCACGACAGGAACCAGATCCGGTTCCGGGAAATAACGGTAATCCTGTGCGTCTTCTTTGGAACGCATGACATAAGAATACCCCTTGTCATCATTCCAGCGTCTGGTCTCCTGAACGACGCACTCTCCCGACTCCAGAAGATCGATCTGACGCTCCCGCTCTGCCTCAATTGCCCGGGCTATAGCTTTGAAAGAACCGATATTCTTCATCTCGGTACGGGTTCCGAACTCTTTCGCCCCCACTTCCCGGACTGACAGGTTCACATCCGCGCGCATAGAGCCCTCCTGCATCTTGCAGTCGGATGCCCCCAGGTACTGCACGATCATGCGCAGCTTATCCAGATAGGCAATCACCTCCTCTGCGGAGCGCATATCCGGTTCCGATACGATTTCAATCAGCGGAACCCCGGAACGGTTGAAATCCACCAGAGACTCTCCTGTCCAGTCATCATGCACCAGCTTTCCCGCGTCCTCTTCCATGTGTATCTCATGGATGCCTATCGTCTTCTTCCCGGCCTCCGTCTCGATTTCTATACCGCCGTCATGGCAGATGGGAAGATACAACTGGGAAATCTGATAATTCTGCGGATTATCCGGGTAGAAATAGTTTTTCCGGTCAAATTTACAATACTGGTTGATGTCACAGTTCATAGCAACGCCCACTGCCATGGCATACTCTACCACCTGTTTATTGAGTACCGGGAGAGAACCCGGCATCCCGGTACACACCGGGCAGGTGTGGGTGTTGGGCGCGCTTCCAAAGGCGGTAGAACAGGAACAGAAAATCTTGGTCTTAGTCGCCAGCTCCACATGAACCTCCAGTCCAATGACTGTTTCATATTCTTTACTCATGATCTGCCTCCTTTCCTGTAAGAACCGCCTGCTGCCGGGACTCCCTGGCAATCGGGCTGCGGGCATACGGTCTGGTCTGCTCATAAGCATATGCCGCCCGGATCATGTTCTTCTCCTGGAAGCTGTCGCTGATGAGCTGTAAACCGATGGGCAGCCCCTTAGAATCCAGACCGCAGGGGACACTGATCCCCGGCAATCCCGCCAGATTTACAGACACTGTGTAAATATCGCCCAGATACATTTTTAATGGATCGCTTAAGGATTCCCCCAGCTTCGGCGCCGTGGTGGGCGCTGCCGGTCCTAAAATAACATCATATTTTTCAAAGGCCTTATCAAAAGCTTTTTTGATCAACGCCTTGGTGCGCAGCGCCTTCAGATAATACGCATCGTAATAGCCGGAGCTTAAGACAAAGGAGCCCAGCATGATACGCCGCTTCGCCTCCGCGCCAAAGCCCTCGGAGCGTGATTTTTTATACATGCTGTGCAGACCCTCATAGTCTTTTGCGCGATAACCGTACTTTACACCGTCAAAACGCGCCAGATTGGAGCTGGCTTCTGCCGCTGCGATCACATAATAGGCAGGGATCGCATACTCCACCAGGCTCAGATCGAACTCCTCCACATGAGCGCCCTTATCTTCCAGAGTCTTTGCTGCCGCCAGAACTGCCGCCTTTACCTCCGGGTCAATGCCCTCTCCCAGGTAATCTCTTGGAATCCCGATCTTCATGCCTGCCACATCATCCTGAAGCGCCGTGGTGAAGTCATACGCTTCCCGGCGGATGGAAGTAGAATCCTTCCTGTCATAAGAAGAAATAATCTCCAGAATAGTTGCACAATCCGTCACGTCCTTCGCAATGGGACCAATCTGATCCAGGGAAGATCCATAGGCGATCAGCCCATACCTAGATACGGTGCCATAAGTGGGTTTTATGCCCGTCACGCCGCAGAAGGAGCTGGGCTGGCGGATGGAACCGCCGGTATCGGACCCCAGCGCATAGAAGCACTCCTCCGCAGCCACCGCCGCACAGCTTCCGCCGGAGGAACCGCCGGGTACATGCTCCGTATTCCACGGATTTCTTGTCACTCCATAAGCGGACGTCTCCGTAGTGCTTCCCATGGCAAATTCATCCATGTTGGTCTTGCCCAGGATGACCGCTCCCGCTGCCTCCAGGTTTTCCACTGCCTGCGCCGTATAGGTCGGCACGAAGTTATATAATATCTTAGAACTGCAGGTAGTCAGCATCCCCTTCGTACACAGATTATCCTTGATCGCCACCGGCACACCTGCCAGAGGACCTGTCAGCGTTCCATCATCAATTAATTTCTGCACTTCTCCGGCCCGCTTTAACGCGCCATCTTCCTCTACCGTCACAAAGCTGTGAACCGCTGCCTCCCTTGCCCGGATCGCATCCAATGCCGCACGGGTGGCTTCCTCCACCGACACCTCACCGGCTCTTATCCTGCGTCCCAGTTCCACAGCTGTCAATTCTAATAATCCCATCTATATCCTCCTGTTGTTACTGGTCTACCGTTTTCGGCACCACAAATGCCCTGTCTCTCGCCTCCGGCGCATTGGCGATGGTATCCTCGCCGCCGTCTCCATTCTCCACAACGTCCTCCCGGAACACATTGTTCACCGGGAACACATGGGACATGGGCTCCACCCCTTCCGTATCCAGCTCATTCAATTTATCAATATAGTCCAACATCTTACCCATATCGCTTTTTGCCCGCTCTTTTTCTTCCCCGGACAACTCCAGCTTGGCAAGGATGCCTACATATTCAATGGTCTCGTCAGAAATCACGTTCGCCATATCTGCCTTCCTCCTAATCTCTTACCTTGATATGCACTTCTCTTAACTGCTGCTCTGTCACCTCACCCGGCGCACCGCACATTAAGTCCTGAGCGTTGCCATTCATGGGATATGCAATGACCTCCCGGATATTTTCTTCGCCCCGCAGCAGCATGATCATACGATCCACTCCCGGCGCCATTCCCGCATGGGGCGGCGCTCCAAACTGAAATGCCTGGTACAGTGCACCGAACTTGCTCTTTAAGACCTCCCTGTCATAACCTGCAATCTCAAATGCCTTCTCCATGATCTGTACGTCATGGTTGCGCACCGCTCCGGAAGACAACTCCACGCCATTGCAGACAATGTCGTACTGGTATGCGAGAATATCCAAAGGATCCTTGTTCAAAAGAGCATCTAAGCCTCCCTGAGGCATGGAAAAAGGATTATGTGTAAATCCAATCTTCTTTGTCTCCGGATCCCGCTCAAACATGGGGAAGTCATTGATGTAGCAGAACCGATATGCGTTTTTCTCAATAAGCTCCAGCTTCTCTCCCAGCTCCGTTCGTATCATGCCTGCAAAGTATGCCGCGCGCTCCTCCTTATCCGCCATAAAGAAAATCGTATCCCCTGACGCAAGCGCCGCCTGCTGCCGGAATTCCTCCTTCAGCTCCTCTGGGATGAATTTGTCAATGGGCCCCTTATAACTGCCGTCTTCCATAACCTCCAGATAGCCCAGTCCTCCCATACCGATTCCGGTGGCAAACTTCAAAAGCTTCTCATGAAAGCCCTTGGACATATCCGCATGCACCCGGATCGCCCGGACTGTCTTGCCTAAGAAAGGCTTAAATGTGCATTTCTGGAAGAAATCCGTCACGTCTATAATGCGCAGCGGATTGCGCAGATCCGGCTTATCCGTACCGAACTCCAGCATTGCCTGCCGATAGCTTATAACGGGATAGGGCGCCTTCGTCACGATGCTTCCCTCCGGTGCAAACTTCTCAAAAGCGGCGGACAGCACTTCCTCTCCCACTGCGAACACATCCTCCTGGGTTGCAAAGCTCATCTCAAAATCTAACTGATAGAACTCTCCCGGAGACCGGTCTGCCCTGGCGTCCTCGTCCCGAAAGCACGGCGCGATCTGAAAGTATTTGTCAAAGCCCGACACCATCAAAAGCTGCTTATACTGCTGAGGCGCCTGAGGCAGCGCATAGAATTTCCCCTTATATTTCCGGGAGGGAACAATGTAATCTCTCGCGCCCTCCGGAGAGGATGCGCATAAGATCGGCGTCTGAATCTCCAGGAATCCCAGTTCCGTCATCTTCTCCCGAAGATATGCAATGACCTTGGAACGGAATATGATGTTATCCTTCACCTTCTGATTACGAAGATCGAGATAGCGGTACTTTAAGCGCACATCCTCCCGAACCTCCTTACTGGTCATGATCTCAAAGGGAAGCTGCGTATACACTTCTCCCAGAATATCTATGGACTTCGCCTCCAGTTCGATGGTTCCGGTGGGGATCTTGGGATTATAGGTCTCTTCGTCTCTCTTCTCGATGAGCCCCTCCACAGACACTGCCTGCTCTTTGCGGATCCCTTCTAAGAGCTTCGTATCCCGGATCACGATCTGCATCACCGCATACATATCTCTCAAATCAATAAATGACACGCCTCCGTGGTCCCGGATGTTCTCCACCCAGCCTGCCACCCGGAGGGTCTTACCAATATCGTCTTCACTCACCTGCTGCAATGTGACATCTCTGTAAATATTACTCATTTTCATCTGCTCCTTTTCCATGATATGATTGTCTGTTACTATTCACAGTTTCATAGTAACGATTGCTTCCGGAGCGTTTCTACTGCATGGGCTGCGCTTCTCCCACACAATACAAAACGCCCCGGAATACTTAGTTGTATTCCGGGGCGAATAATCGTCATTATCCGCGGTACCACCCGCATTGAGAAATCCGCCGGTCTTCCGGCAGGTCTCCCCACTCTCGTGCGTAACGTGCACTTACGTACTGACCTACTGACACGGATACCGTGCGGTTCAACCAGTCTGCTCCAGAGTGTTCCCTTCATCTCCTCTCCCAAGCGGCGCTCTCAGTCGGTGACGCCCCATTCCTGTCGATGTCTGAAGACAAGAGTCTCTTTCCCAGCATTTGCATGACTGCCTTGCGGCTGTTCACTTTTCTGTGCGACATTATAACACTGTCGGATTCCATTTGCAAGAATTATTACATATTTTCTCTGAATTTTCATTTAGTATAGTGATTTTTTCCCGACTTGGTGCTATAGTATAGTGGATGTGACAATCCGTATACGGAACCGTGTCACAGAAGATAAAATGCCAGACAGGAGGCAGGGATTATGTTTGGAAAACATACACCCAAAAATCAGGGATTATATATCATTATTGTGGGCTGCGGCAAGGTAGGAACCACCCTGGTGGAGCAACTCATTAAAGAAGGACATGACATTACCATCATTGACAGGTCTCCCAGCAAGATCGAAGAACTGACCAATCTTTATGATATCATGGGCGTTGTGGGGAACGGCGCCAGCTACAGCGTTCAGAGGGATGCAGGGATTGAAAATGCAGATCTGATCATCGCCGTTACGGAATCGGATGAGCTGAATCTGCTCTGCTGTACGGTTGCCAAACAAGTGGCTAACTGCGCGGCTATCGCAAGGGTACGCACTCCTGACTACAGCCGGGAGGCAGGATACCTCAAAGAAAAACTCGGTCTTGCCATGATCATCAACCCCGAGCTGGAAGCGGCACGGGAAGCGGCACGCATCCTGTATATGCCCACGGCGCTGGGGGTCAATTCCTTCGCCCACGGTCAGGCAGAACTCATCAAATTCAAAATACCGGATGAAAATATCTTAGATCAAATGACTATCGCCCATCTTGGCAAAAACATCGCGCCGGACATTCTGATCTGCGGCATTGAGCGCGGCGGAGAGCTCTATATCCCTTCCGGCTCATTTACGCTGGCTGCTGGGGACATCATTTCCTTTGTAGCATCTACGCAGGCATCGAAAGCTTTCCTGAAGGATATTGGATTTAAGACGCATCAGGTAAAGGATACCATGATCATCGGGGGCGGCAAGGCTGCCTACTATCTGGCAAAGCGTCTGCTGGCAAACGGTATTTCCGTGAAGATCATCGAAAATGACCGGCAGCGCTGTGAAGCGCTGAGCGTCCTTCTGCCCAAGGCCATTATCATCAATGGGGACGGCACCGACCGCGAACTCTTAAAGGAGGAAGGCATTGAGTATACCGAATCCTTTATTCCTCTGACGGGCATAGATGAGGAGAACATCCTGCTGACCCTTCATGCCAGACAGGTATCCAACGCCAAGGTCATCACCAAGATCAACCGCATTAATTTTAAAGACGTCATCAGCAGTCTGGACTTAGGAAGCGTGATCTACCCGCGTTACATCACTTCGGAAGCCATCATTGCCTATGTCCGCGCCAAGAAAAACTCCATGAACAGCAATATCGAGACCCTCTACCATATGTTTGATCACCGGGCAGAGGCGATTGAATTCCGTATCTATGAGGAATCTGCTGTGACCAATATCCCGCTCAAGGATCTGTCTTTGAAAAAAGATCTCCTGATCTGCTTTATCAGCCGTCACGGCTCCATTATCATTCCCAGCGGACAGGATTGTATCCTTGTGGGCGACTCTGTCATGATCGTGACCACACACACGGGATTCAACGACATTCAGGATATTTTAAAATAGCGGTAACGGAGGATGACATGAACAGTTCTATAGTTCGATTTATTTTAGGACAAGTCTTGAAAATGGAAGCGCTTTTACTGCTGCTGCCCTGTCTTGCGGCAGTCTTTTATCTGGAACCGGAAGGTTTCTGCTATCTGGGCACTGCTGCGCTGTGCCTGCTGTCCGGTACGCTGATGACACTGAAAAAACCGGCAAATACGGTATTTTATTTAAAAGAAGGCTGTGTTGCCACCGCCTTAAGCTGGATCATCATGAGTCTTTTCGGCTGCCTGCCCTTTGTTTTTACAGGGGAGATTCCTTCCTTCATCAACGCCTTGTTTGAAACCGTATCCGGCTTCACCACAACCGGCGCCAGCATTCTAAGCGATGTGGAAGCCCTTTCCCACTGCTCCCTTCTGTGGCGCAGTTTCACCATATGGATTGGCGGCATGGGCGTTCTTGTCTTCCTGCTTGCCGTAATACCCTTAAGCGGCGGTTCCAATATCAACTTAATCCGGGCGGAAAGCCCCGGACCTTCCGTGGGCAAGCTGGTTCCCAAAATCCGTTACACGGCAAGAATTCTGTACCTTATCTATTTTGGTCTGACGATTTTGGAAATCCTCCTGCTGCTAGCAGGCGGCATGTCATTTTTTGATGCGCTCAATACGGGAATTTCCACGGCAGGCACCGGCGGATTCGGAATCAAAAATGACAGTATGGCAAGCTATAGCCCTTACCTGCAGTGGGTGATCACAATCTTTATGATCCTGTTCGGCGTCAACTTTAACGCCTACTATCTGATCCTGTACCGAAAATTTAAAAAAGCCTTTGGAATGGAGGAACTGAAATACTATTTCCTGGTCATTGCAGCGGCCATCGGAATCATTTTCTGTAACCTGGTACAAACCACCGCAAATGTATTCCAGTCCCTTACAGACGCTTCCTTCCAGGTGGCATCCATCATTACCACCACGGGATTTTCCACCGTTGACTTCAACGCATGGTCCGAAAGCTGCCGGGTCGTACTGATCCTGTTAATGTTCATTGGCGCCTGTGCCGGCAGTACCGGCGGCGGAATTAAGGTATCCCGCCTGGTAATCTTATGTAAGACGGTGGTGAAGGAGCTGAACTCCTACCTTCACCCCAAGAGCATCCGCAAGATCAATTTCGAGAAAAAAGTGGTGGAGCATGACGTAGTGCGTTCCATCAATGTTTATTTTATTACATATATGGTGCTTTTCTCGGCATCGGTGTTCATCATTTCCTTTGAAGGATTCGATCTGATCACTTGCTTTACCGCTGTAACAGCTACCTTCAACAATATCGGTCCCGGATTGGAGCTGGTTGGCCCCACCCAGAACTTTGACCTGTTTCACGGTTTCTCCAAACTTGTACTGATATTTGATATGCTTGCGGGCAGGCTGGAATTATTCCCGCTGCTCATTCTGTTCCACCCAAGCATCTGGAAAGATCTGTTCACACAGAAGCGCCAGGCCCGCCGCCTGCACAAGCTGAGGACGGAACAATCCAATCGCGGACAGACGAATTGACCAGAAGAAAGAGGCTGTCGCATAATTACCCTTATCAGAATCACATCCGTCTCTCCGCGATTTCGCAGGCATACACAGGATATCTGCTCGCCTTGTGCTGAAATTCC
>JAIEAP010000037.1 GCA_029071325.1 Lachnospiraceae bacterium
ATTATATTGCATTACAATTTAATATGTCAAATCATATTAAAAAAATATCGTTTTTATTATAAAATAGGAGAAAAAATATGTTTTTGTGTAAAAATATTTTCATAAAAAACAAAATTAAAATCCATATGAAAGAAAATGTAGAATTTCTTTCATATGGATTTTTGAAATTACTATTCCTTGTTGCAGTCTTTTCTAGGGGGTGGGGCAATCGTTCCCTCCCCTACCTTCCCCCCGCAGGCTCACAATAAGAGTCATAAAATCCTAAGATCTGCTGCATCAGACCGTAATCCAGCTCATAGCATTTACTCTTATCAAGATATTTTTCCATAAACTCCGTTTTGATCTGGGCGTTGTATTCGCCGCCGTTTGCCTCTACATAGTCGGTATAGTCTTCGTTTAGCTGTTCCCTGTAACGCTGCGAAGCCTGTGAATTATATATGTAATTGTGCCCTCTGTCCTCATATTCCACAAAGTAAAAACGAGGATCATTCCCATACACTTCATAAAATTTGTCATATCCGTTTTCGGGAAGGACTGTCGTATCGTCTCTGCTGCAAATTACCATGATGCCTGCATTTGAAGCTGCAAAGCCGTCTATTGCGCTATAAGAGGCATATTTCCCAAATTTTAACCGTTCATACAGGGAAGCATACGGCACAAATAACTGGATGCCGGAACCTATCAGCAACTCTCCCTGCTGCTCAATCAGATCCATAGAACTGTCAAATCCGGCTACAAGCACCGCCGCTTTCACATCCGGATGACAATTCAGCACATTGCCAACAGAATAACCTCCCCAGCTATGCCCAAACAATACAATGGGAAGATTCTGGTATTCTTCGGTTTCTTTTACATAACGCAAAGCGTAATCAAGGTCAATGATGCCCTGCGGCAAGCCTTTTACCGAATCGCCCTCACTTTTATCATTCCCGGTCGCATCATAAGCAAATACAAGATAACCGTTGGAAGTAAAATAATCGGCAATATCCATATATGTATTTTGTCCGCCACCCCCAAGCCCATGAGCGATCACAACGACACCCTTCTTCTCCCAGTTTTCTTTTGAATACTGATAACCCGCAAGAAGCTGTCCGTTATTGGACGGAAATGTACATTCCGAAACCGTAAGACCTTCAAAATCATCTACGGAATAAGCCATCCATTCGGCAGTTTCGAACCGTTCACCAAAATTATCATGATAAATCAGAACGGTCAGGACAGGCATCAAAACAAGAAAAAAGACTGCCAAGATACTGATGACTGTAATAAGTGCAATTTTCTTTTTATTTTTCGGATGCTTTACTTTTTTATCTTTCATTCTTTTCTTAATCCTTTCATCAACCGGAAGTTATTTCATCAAATGTGCTGTAATGATCGTATAGCTATAGGCATTGATGGTTATTTTTTGACCGTCGATTTCACAATACCAGTTCTTCCCTTGCCGGTAGATATTACAGTTGCTGTCCAAAACCTTACTTTTACAGTAGGCAACCACATCAGCAGTATCTAATTTGAGATTTCTCTTGATCCTGTCGATTCCCATTTCAGTCGTATGGATTTTATCGATATGGTCAAGTAATATTTTCTTATCTTCTTTACCTTCCGGTTCAAATCTATTCATTCTGGCTTCCTTTCTTCGCTCATTTGTTTTGTTACCATAATACAAATGCATATATTTGTCAAGAAACCCTTAGTTGCACAAAGTCAACGGGCTGTTGCTAAAAAATTCGGAACAACATCAATTTCCTTTGACATTGCTCCGAACCGTATTTATCCCTTGTTTTTTAAATATTTATAAAAGGTGTCTGCCGCCGTACTTTTTCCCCTTCCTTTATCCGAAATAAGCTTAAGCGAGCGCATGGGCGGATCGCAATCCATCGGGATCTGTACCAGTATCTTCTTATTTAAAAGCGGCAGCGCCAGTTTTTCAGGGACAAATCCGATTCCAAGATTGTTCCGGATCAGAGGCAGCAACAGATCCGAGGTTGCTACTTCCATATCAAGCTGCATATCTACCTGATGCTTCAGGAAGAAATCTTTATATAGATCATAAGTTGCCGTTCCCCTGCCCAGACCGATCCAGGAATGCCCGCTAAGCTCCTGCAAGCTTGCTTTTTCTTTTCCCAGATACTTGTACTGGGTTCCGCCCACAAGAATCTCCTGAAAATCACACATATTCTCACATCGAAAGCCATCCGGCACTTCAAAGGGAGTCGTGATCACCGCAAAATCTAATTTGCCGGCGGCAAGATATTTGATGATTTCCGGCGTCGTGTGATTATGTACCTTGATTCGGATTTTGGGATATTCCAGTTTGAAATCACGCATGGCAGCCAGCAGGAAAAGATGCAACGCCGTTTCCGTTGCCCCGATTTCAATGATTCCCGCACCATTGGAATCCTGGCCGCTTATTTCTTCCTGCGCGTGGATCAAATGCCGGTAGGCGGCTTCCACATGAGCATACAGCCGCTCTCCTTCCTCCGTGAGGCTCACTCCCCGTGCCTCACGGACAAACAGACGGCACTTTAACTGGGATTCCAGCAGTTTGATGATCCGCGTTACATTCGGCTGATTACTTCCCAGAGCCGCTGCCGCTTTTGTGATATTTCCGTATTTCGCTGCATAGTAAAATATCTTGTAATACTCGAAGTTGATATCCATATCTATTTTGTATGTTCCTTATATTATATATGTATTTTATATATCTTTTCTTGGATAGTATAATATATTTCTGGTGAAAAGTAAACGAAAGGACTTAGACGGTTATGACAAAAGATTTAACACAGGGCAACCCGCAAAAAGTATTATGGTCGTTTTGCCTGCCTATGTTTGGCAGCATTGTATTCCAACAGCTCTATAATATTGCAGATTCTCTGGTGGCAGGTAAATTTATTGATGAAAATGCCCTTGCCGCGGTGGGTAACAGCTATAATGTCACCCTCATTTTTATTGCGTTTGCATTTGGCTGCAACATCGGCTGTTCCGTGATCGTCTCACAATTATTCGGCGCAAAAGACTACAATACCATGAAGACGTCCATTTATACTGCTTTGATTGCAAGCGGAGTTTTGTGCAGCATCCTGATGATAATCGGTTTATTATCCTGTGATGTGCTCTTAGGCCTGATGAAAACCCAGCCGGAGATCATGGCGGATTCTTCGCTCTATTTGAAGATTTATATTTGGGGGCTTCCCTTCCTGTTTTTTTATAATATTGCAACAGGCATTTTTTCCGCATTGGGAGATTCCAAAACACCGTTTATTTTTCTTGCCCTGTCATCAAGCGCTAATATCGCCGTTGACATCCTGTTTGTTCAATCGTTTTCTATGGGCATTGCCGGCGTCGCATGGGCAACCTTTATCTGTCAGGGAATCAGCTGTATTCTTTCTCTCATACTGATATTGAAACGCTTATCTAAAATAAAAACAGAAGGGGCGACCCATGTTTTCTCATGGCATATCCTGCAAAAGATAGCGGTCGTCGCCGTTCCCAGTATTTTACAGCAATCCTTCATATCCGTTGGAAATATGATGATTCAGGGCTGCATCAATAGCTTTGGCGTAAGTGTTGCTGCAGGGTATTCCGCCGCTGTGAAACTGAATAATCTGGTCATCACCTCATTTACCACCATCGGAAACGGTATGTCTAATTTCTCCGCACAAAATCTTGGCGCTCGTAAATATACGCGGATCAAAGACGGCGCCCATGCAGGATTCAAGCTGGTGTGGTATTTATGCATCCCCTTCTGCCTTGTCTACATCCTTTTTGGCCGGTATCTGCTTCTGCTATTTATGGATCAGACCTCTGCATCCGCACTAGCAACAGGGCAGCAGTTTTTATGGATCCTTTCTCCATTCTATTTTGTGATATCCGCCAAGCTGATAGCAGACGGCGTTCTTCGCGGCATGAGTGCAATGTCCCAATTTATGACAGCCACCTTTACAGATCTTATCCTGCGCGTGATCTTAGCTTTCACATTTTCAGGTATGACCGGTTCTGCAACCGGCATTTGGGCTGCATGGCCTGTGGGATGGTCTATTGCAACCGCTCTGTCCATCTTCTTCTATCGGAAACAGTATCATAATCTTTCCGCCCGGAAAAACACACCTTCATAATAGATCCACAGCGTATCCGTATCTACCGGAAAGAACGTGGCGCCAAAAAAATTCTCATCGGATGCGATATCTCCCATTGGGACTGTCATTTTCTCATCCCGCCACTCAGTGAGATCTACACAGAAATCATTTTCTATATCCTCCAGCATATAATCTGCAAATGCATATTCAAAATGCTCCAGTTCCACCGGCTGGCCGTTAAGGAGAAATCCACCCTCATCATAAGCGACCTCATAAGTCAGAAACTCTTCTATCTCCTGCTGAGACAGAGCATATATCTGACAGGTCCGATAATCCTCTACCTGCCAGCTTCCATAAAAAGAAATCTCTTCATTTTCTGTGTCCGGTATCTCTGACGGCTCAATCGCCTGATCTGACATCGGCTTTGTCTCCTCAATGGTCTGATCCGGCATCGGCTTTGTCTCTTCAACCGTCTGTTCCGGCTGTCCGCAGGCGGTCAGAACACCCGCTAAGATAATTGCTGTAACAACTGTATATCTTCTTTTCATATTCATCCTCCATTTCTTATTCCTGCTTTTGCCTAATGGGAATACCCTTTTGGATATGGACCAAAAATACTGCGCACCGCCTGAATCGGCATATCCAGCGTCACCTCATAAAAACTGCCGTCCGCAGTGACAATTCTGATGGCATCAAGGTCAGGTGACGGCTCTGTGGCCATAATCTCTTCTCCCTGATAGATACTGCTACGCTGCAAAAACCATATTGCCAGTTCATCTTCCTCCATTTCTTCTATGTTACCCGGAATATCCAACTGCTGCACATCCGAAAACCAGAAGCGTCTTGCACTGGCTATATCCATGCATGTAATGCCATCCCCATATCCCTCCTTTTCTCCGAAATCCCTTCTGTAAAAAATACGGTCGTGTCTCAGGTCTTCCTCGGTCTTTGCAAAGAAAAACATACCTATGTCACAGCAGCTATACACACAGGATTCTGTCTGAAACCCCGTCAGGTCATAAAGTTCCTGTAATGCCTTCTGGGCCAGACTGTCCAGTTCATCCTCTCCCCGCAGCCCCGGCGTAAAATAAAGAGACTCATTTATATGCGTAACCGCGGCTTCCACATAACCCTCACGGTGCCATGCATCAGGAGCAATGACCGACTCCTCGGACTCTGTTCTTTCATTTATCTTACTTACCGCTTCCAATACTTCATCCATACCGTTGTCGATATATCCTGAAACATCCGGTATCTGTTCTATTGCCATAGGATGTATGGTCAGACCAAATACCGCGCCAATGGTTATCATTCCCGCTGCCCATCCGCGTATTTTTCCATGCTTATGAAAATGCAAAATATTTTCAATCCTTGTCCTGGCAGAAGGAGTTCCAAATGCTGCCGGAGCCACAAGGTAACCGCTCTGTCTGGCTGCATATCGCAGAAGGCTCTGCGCATACTGACTGCGAATATCCCTTCCGGCGCTGGCAAGAACCTCCTCGTCGCAGGAAATTTCCATATCACGGCAGAATAATATCCACGCCGCCCATACCGCCGGGTTAAACCAGTGTACTGCCACTGCTGCAAATGCCAGCAGTTTTATATAGGAATCTCCCCGTCTTCTGTGGCAACGCTCATGCATTGTGATAAACTCCCTCTCCTCCTTCTCCAATCCGGTGGGCAAAAAAATGATGGGACGGACGATCCCCCACAAAAAGGGAGTTGGCAGACCATTGACCTCTGCAATCCTCTGTTTGTCGTCCCAGTGTACCCATTTGTCCGATGATATCTTCCTTTTACACAAAACCACATGCACCATATTGTATATCACGATCATGGACAAACCTGACAGCCAAATGATCAATAGGATACTACTTGAGACATTCCTGTCTTTCTTATATTCTGTTTCCATCTGTCGGATATTCTCTGGCTGTGGAGTACCTTCTGCCTGTTTTTTTGTCTCCGCAAGGCTTCCCTCATCCTTATCTTCATCACCTGCACTGGAATTTCCCGTCAACAGCAACCCGCCTGTCTGCGCATCCATCTCTACAGAAATTTCCGCCGCCTGTTTCGGGATCAGACTAAATCTTCCCCGAATGGTAACAGGCACCAGGAGGTTTAAGAAGATCACCATCCACAGATAATACGCATATTTTCTCCCACATTTTATTAGCAGTAGTCTGATAAGCAGAACCACGCATATACAAAAGCAGCCCATCAGACTCATTTCCAACACTCTGCAAAACAGTTCCTGCATGTTTACTCCACTCCATCCCTGTAATCCTCGATCATCTGCGCCAGTTCCTCTATTTCCTTCTTATTCAGCTTCTTTTTCTGCAAAAAAGCTGCAACGAAACCAGGCAAAGAACCATTATAGTTTTCTTCCAGATACCGTTCTCCCTTTCTTCTGGCATACTCCTCTCTGCTCATCCTGGAGACCACAACAGCATTTTCATTCCGAAAAATATCGTTGGTGCATATTTTTCGCAGTACCGTGTAGGTGGTGGATTTCTTCCAGCCAAGCTTCTCTCCTGCAAGCCGGACCAATTCTCCGCTTCCTACAGGCTCATGTTCCCATATGATATCGGCAAGCTGCATTTCCGCCTCCGTCATAAGATAAACGACCATAAATTCTTACCCTCTTTCTTTCTGACATATGGTTTAGTTTTTTTAAACCATATGTTGAGTTTATATTATTTAAACCAATTTGTCAATAGAAGAGGGAACCATTTGTTTCATAATCAACAAATGGTTCCCTCATATGGTTTCTGTTTAAATATTCAGATATCAGAAACTATGACCGCTTCCATAGAAATTTACGTGTATAGACCGCTCCGCATCCTAACGCTTACTGCTTAATTTCAATACGAACCAATGCCTTGCGCAGTGCGAATTCTGCCCTTGCAAGATCAACGTCAGTATCCTTGGCAGCAAGACGCTCCTGGGCGCGGTCTCTGGCACGCTTCGCACGCTGTTCATCAATCTCATCGGGCCATTCCGCAATCTCTGCCAGCAGTGTTACCTTGTCGCCCAATATCTCGGCAAATCCTGCGTGCACCGCAGCTTCTTTTATCTCATCACCGTTGGTAATGGTAACGATACCCGGCGCCAGCACAGTGGTAAGCGGAATGTGATTGGCATATACGCCAATCTCTCCCTCCACTGTATTGAATTCGATCATCGTTGCCTCACCTGTATAAAATACACGGTCTGGTGTGATGATTTCTACTTTAAAAATATTGTCAGCCATGGCATCACCCCTTACTTCATACGGGCGCGCACTTCGTCAATGCTTCCTGCATTAAGGAAACAGCTCTCCGGCACATCGTCATGCTTGCCTTCCAGGATCTCCCTGAATCCACGAACCGTCTCCGTAATGGGCACATATTTTCCGTCCAGGCCGGTAAACTGTGTTGCTACGAAGAATGGCTGGGACAGGAATCTCTGTACCTTTCTGGCACGGCTGACCACAAGCTTATCCTCCTCGGACAGCTCATCCATACCCAGGATAGCAATAATGTCCTGCAGCTCTTTGTACTTCTGTAAAATCTCCTGCACACCGCGGGCTACCTCAAAATGCTCCTGTCCTACCACACGGGGATCCAGGATACGGGAGGTGGAACCCAGCGGATCTACTGCCGGATAGATTCCCAGCTCCACGATGGAACGATCCAATACGGTAGTCGCATCCAGATGGGCAAAGGTCGTTGCCGGCGCCGGGTCAGTCAAGTCGTCCGCAGGTACATACACTGCCTGAACGGATGTAATGGAACCGTTCTTCGTGGAAGTGATACGCTCCTGCAGGGCTCCCATCTCCGTCTGCAGCGTAGGCTGATATCCTACTGCGGAGGGCATACGTCCCAACAGTGCGGACACCTCGGAACCTGCCTGGGTGAATCGGAAAATATTGTCGATAAAGAGCAGTACGTCCTTACCGCCCTTATCACGGAAATATTCTGCCATAGTAAGCCCCGTCAGTCCTACACGCATACGTGCTCCCGGCGGCTCATTCATCTGACCGAATACCATGGTAGTCTTATCAATAACGCCGGATTCCTTCATTTCATAGTACAGGTCATTTCCCTCACGGGTACGCTCGCCTACACCGGTAAATACCGAATATCCGCCGTGCTCTGTTGCTATATTGTGGATCAGCTCCTGGATCAGCACGGTCTTTCCTACTCCCGCACCTCCAAACAGTCCGATCTTACCACCCTTCTGATAGGGGCAGAGAAGGTCTACGACCTTAATACCTGTTTCCAGCATCTCCGTGGAGGTCGCCTGCTCGTCAAAGCTGGGCGCCTTCCGGTGAATCGGCATATATTCTACACCTGTGGGCGCAGCCACGTTGTCGATGGGGTCGCCCAGTACGTTGAACATCCTGCCCAGGGTATTCTCGCCCACCGGCACCGAAATAGGCGCTCCGGTAGCCTCTGCATCCATCCCGCGCACCAGTCCATCCGTAGGACCCATGGCGATGCAGCGTACGATATCATCTCCCAGATGTTGGGATACCTCCACAATGAGCTTCTCCCCATTGCTTCTGGTAATGCGGATTGCCTCATTGATCTCCGGAAGATTTCCTCCCGTAAACTTAATGTCCAAAACCGCACCTATAATCTGAGTGATTTTACCTGTTTTCATTTCAGCCATCTTTTTCTATCACTCCTTTTTCTTTGATAGGGAGCATCCACCGATTTCTTCTAGGAAATCGCAGATGCACCGGCAATAATCTCCGTCAGTTCCTGCGTAATGGAACCCTGACGGGCTCTGTTATATTTCAGTGACAGATCACTTATCATCTCTTCCGCATTGCTGGTTGCAGAATCCATCGCCTGCATCCTGGCGCCGTTCTCACTTGCCACCGCCTCTACCAGCGCACCATAGAGCATACTGGTAACATATTTGGGAATGATGAGATCCAAAGCCTCTTCCTCGTTGGGCTCATAATTCATCAGCACGTTATCCGTCTCAGTTTCTTCGGCGCCGTCTATCTCCACCGGCAGCAGCCGGATCAATTTCGGCTCATGCACCACGGTATTTTTGAAGTGGGTATAGGCAAGATAAATCTCTCCTACCTCCCCGCGGCTGTATGCTCCCAGTACCTCTCTGGTAAGCGCCGCTGCCTCGTCATAGTCGGGTGCCTCTATCAGTTCCGGCAGATCCTTCACAATGCTGTATCCTCTGTGCGCCAGGCCTTCTCTTCCTTTGTTGCCCACCGCATAGATATCCAGCTGCTCCCGCGGAAGATCTCCCTGGGTGATTAGCTTCACCACGTTGGAATTATAGCCTCCGGCAAGTCCACGGTTGGAAGTAATGACGATAACCGCCTTCCGGTCAGATTCTCCGCCTCTTAAGTACGGGTGATCCAGAGAACCGGTCTTCCCCAGCATGGAGCTGACTGTACGGAACATGTAATTGAAATACGGATTTGCCTGCTCGGCATGTGTTTTCGCCTTCTGCAGCTTTACGGTTGAGACGAGCTTCATCGCCTTCGTAATCTGTTGTGTGCTGGTAATACTGCTCTTGCGTCTCTTAATGTCTCTCATGGACGCCATATTTTCTCACCGCCTTTTCCGGCAATCTGTGCCACCTCTATTTGAAAGAAGCCTTGCACTCTGTGATCGCCTTGATTAATGTCTGCTCGATCTCTTCGTCCAGCTGCTTGGTGGTGCGGATGGATTCAAAAATCTCCGGATACTTCGTATCGATATATTCCATCAGCGCCTTCTCAAAGGGCAGAATGTCCTCAACCGCCACATCAATAAGATACTTCTTCGTAGCCGCGTAAATGATGACCACCTGTTTCTCTACCGGCATGGGCTGGTACTGGGGCTGCTTCAGCATTTCCTTAATGCGCTCGCCCTGCGCCAGCTTCTCCTTGGTATCCGCATCCAGCTCGGAACCAAACTGGGAAAACGCCGCCAGCTCACGGTACTGCGCCAGCTCTACACGGATCGGAGCCGCAATCTTCTTGATTGCCTTGATCTGCGCTGCGCCTCCCACACGGGATACAGACAGACCTGCGTTGATTGCCGGACGGAAACCTGCGTTAAACATATCCGTCTCCAGATAGATCTGACCGTCTGTAATGGAAATTACATTGGTGGGAATATATGCAGATACATCCCCCGCCTGGGTCTCGATAATAGGCAGTGCCGTCAGAGAACCGCCGCCCAGTTCATCGGAAAGTCTTGCCGCACGCTCCAAAAGCCTGGAGTGCAGGTAGAATACGTCTCCGGGATAAGCCTCACGTCCTGGGGGACGTTTCAAAAGCAGAGAGAGGGTACGGTACGCCACTGCGTGTTTGCTCAGATCATCATAAATGATCAGCACGTCTTCACCGTTCTCCATCCACTCCTCGCCCATGGCACATCCGGCATAGGGTGCAATATACTGTAACGGAGCCAGCTCACTGGCAGTGGAAACCACCACCGTAGTATAAGCCATTGCCCCAAACTCCTCTAAGGTTTTCACCAGGGCCGCAACGGTAGAAGATTTCTGTCCGATGGCAACGTAAATACATTTTACGCCCTGTCCTTTCTGATTAATGATGGTATCCATGGCAATTGCCGTCTTACCGGTCTGCTTATCTCCGATGATCAGCTCGCGCTGTCCGCGGCCGATAGGAATCATGGAGTCAATTGCCTTAATACCGGTCTGCAGCGGTGTATCAACCGATTTTCTGGAAATAACACCGGATGCCACACGCTCGATCTGACGGTACTTATTGGTATCAACAGGACCCTTCCCGTCAATGGGCTGCCCCAAAGCGTTGACAACACGTCCCAACAGGGCGTCGCCTACCGGAACCTCTACCACGCGTCCGGTGGTCTTCACGGTATCGCCCTCATTGATATTTTTCTGGTCTCCCAGCAAAACGGCGCCTACGTTGTCTTCCTCCAGGTTCAGCACCATACCGTATACTTCACCCGGGAATTCCAACAACTCGCCCTGCATTGCATTCTCTAAGCCATGAATGCGGGCAATTCCGTCAGCAACCTGTATTACGGTTCCCACATCTGCTACATCCAGCTGTGCGGCATACCGCTGTATCTGCTCCTTGATGACGGAACTAATTTCTTCTGGTTTCAAATTCATGGAGCGCATTCACCTACTTTCAACTGTATTTTCGTAAGGTCGCTGGTCAGCTTTGCAAGCTTTGTGCGTATACTGCTGTCCACCACACGATCCTTAATGCGAATCACCAGTCCACCGATGAGGGCAGAATCCACCTGGTAATTCATCTCAAATGCAACATATTGTGTGGTTGCTAACAGCTTCTGCTCAATCTGCTCCTTCTGTGCCTGGGACAATTCCATGGCTGAAGTCACATACGCAGTTCCGATATGCCGGTACTCCTTGACCTCATCCACAAAGTACGCGAAGACATCCTCCATCTCTGCGAAATGATCCTTCGCCACCAGCATGCGCATCAGACCTACGATCTCGTCCGCCGCCTTACCCTTAAATATGTTCTCGATAATGTTTATCTTTTCTTCTTTTACTATTTTCGGATGATGCATCAGCTTCGCCAGGTCTTCGTTGGCGCCAAGTACCGCAAGCAGTCCCTTCGCCTCCTCAAACCATTCATCCACGGCATTTTTTTCCATGGCAAGCTCAAACAACGCATCTCCGTATGTCTTGGATACTAGCTTTGCCATGTTGTATCACCCATCTCTCTTAAGGTCTCTTCCACCAACGCATCCTGCACAGTTGTGTCGATAGATGCGGCAACTACCTTTCCTGCCATCATGGATGCGACTGCTATCATTTCCTGTTTCACATCGTCCATGACGCGTCTCTTTTCAAGCTCTGCTTCCTCGTTCGCGCGGCGGATCACACGGGCAGCCTCTTCCTTCGCTTCGTCTACGATCCGGTTCTCATTCTTGAGAGCCTTCTGACGCGCTTCGCTCAGGATGACTTCTGCCTCTTTTTCTATATTTTTCAGCTTCTCTTCATACTCCGCCTTCAGCTTTGCGGCATCTTCCTTGTCCGCCCGTGCCGTATCAATGTCGTCCTGTATCTTATCCTGACGCCCTTTTAAGAGCTTGCGCGCCGGATTGAACAGGTTGTAGGACATGACCAAAAACAGTACGAATACGGAAATTGCCAGCAGCACCGTATCATGCAGGAGCTGAATATCCAGATCAAATAATCTGTCCATACCCTTTTCGCTGCGCCTCCTTTCTTCTCATTTTCTGTCTGTCTGCAAACAGTTTATGACAAAGGATGCACGAAAAGTAAAAGCATAGCCACCAACAGACCGTAAAGACCTGTGGTCTCTGCTACTGCCTGACCTAAAAGCATGGTTGACATGATCTGTCCTCTTGCACCCGGGTTGCGTCCTACGGCTGCAGCCGCATGTCCTGCTGCGATACCCTGTCCGATACCAGGTCCGATACCGGCGATAACTGCCAGACCTGCACCGATTGCTGAACAAGCTAAAATCAAATCACTACCTGTAATACCCATTGTTACTTCCTCCTTGTAAATAAAAATTATTCTGTTTCCATTTGCTGATTTACGTATGTCATGGTCAACATACAGAATACATATGTCTGAATTGCCCCTGAGAACAAATCAAAGTACACATGCAGCGCCGCGGGCCAGATGATTGCGATTTTGGACAAAAGTCCGTAAATCAGAGCCATCATCACGGTTCCGGAAAGCACATTCGCGAACAAACGCAGCGACAGCGACACCGGCACGGCAATCTCACTGATGAGATTGATGGGCAGCCAGATAGGCAGCCACGGCGGCAGCGGCGAACACATATCTTTCCAGATGTCCTTGGGCTTATTGTAGCGGAACTGGGCAATATGGATCAGGAAAAACGTGATCAGTCCCAGCGCTAACGTGGTTCCGTAGTCTGCGGTCGGCGGTCTTAAGCCGAACAGACCGGATATGTTGCTTATGAGGATAAATGCGAAGATAGTGCTGATATAATTTACCAGCTTATGAGCGTTTCTGCCCATGGCACCTTCCACTACGCCGTCCAGCTTCTCCACGATCAGCTCAATCACATTCTGGAAGCCGTCCGGTATCTCGGCTGCCCGGTTCAGCTTGTGCTTTGCCACAAAGGAAAAGCCGATCAGAACCAGCATAACGATCAGGACACACACATGGGATGTGGTGATCCAGACTTCCTGCCCGAACAGTTCATAGGAGAACAGCCCGTGTATCATAAAGTCGATCTCGCCGGACGCTAACAAAATTGCGTTATCCACTCTTTCACCTCCTTATTTTATTCACACCCCGATTCCCCACAGGACTCGTCATTTTCCCCTGTGAGCTTCGAAATGATTTTATGTGTAAGGGGCTGCAGGTATGCACCTGCCTTAAGTCCCATTACTCCTATAAAAAATGTAACCGGATTCCCCAGTCTGAAGTATGCAGTCAGAAAAAAGGCAATTGCCACCGCAGCGTAACGCAGCATATACTGGAGTGTCACTCTGCTCCTGGCGCCCTTCTCCGTAAGATCCATGACATCGTAGAGAATCACCGCCATGTGAACTGCCATGCCGCATGCAACTGCAATACCCATCCACAGACCGGTGGAATAGCGCAGCTTATCCGATACGAACCACACGCCGGAGAGCTGTACTGCCGCTCCGAATGCAATAATTCCTACGATAAGTCCCGGCAGCGCCTGGTTAATCCTTCTTAACATGATGCCTGTCCCTCTCACTGTCTCTCTCGTAAATCCGTTTTGACATGCGGTAGATATTCTGGAATCCGGCAACAGCCCCCAGAAAAAATAATCCGACCACAATCATGGGATGTCCATACCGGCGGTACAGCCATATCCCCAAACCGGTACATAAGCAGATAGGAACTATCATGTTAATACCAAACTGTATGACCATAATCAACGAATCATACACGGTTTTCTTATCCTTCATGAATAGCTCCTTTCTATATACCTTTCCTCATTATAACATTTTTGTAAAAATAGTCCATAAATTGATTCGATTTTTTTGTAACAGTTCCGCCATGAAATAATGGCGAATGTGCGTGGCTGCTTGCAGACAAAGCACATTTCGCTTATTATTTCATGAACGGAGCGCCTGATCATGAGCAAAGTTAGCTGCAAAGCAGCGAGAAAGCGCCGCAGGCGCCTTTGCGAATGGCGCGGCGGAACTGTTATTCCGCCATGAAATAATAGTGAATGGTGCGGCGGAACTGTTATTCCCCATAAAATTACAATGTGATCGTGATTTCCCGATTGGTCCGGGTATATTGATAATAACGGACCCCCGCAGCGTCCAGCATCCGCTTGGAGGCAATGACTGCCGGAGTCCCCGCGTATTTATCACAGTCGTACACCACCGTCCGTATGCCCGCCTGAATGATCGCCTTGGCGCATTCATTGCACGGAAACAGGGATACATACAGCTTGGCCCCCTCCAGGGAACCGCCGCGGTAATTTAAGATTGCATTCAGCTCACTATGTGTGGAAAAGAAATATTTGTTCTCTAAAGGATCGCCCTCTCTGGCCCAGGGAAATTCATCATCGGAACAGCCCTTGGGAAAACCGTTATAGCCCATAGACAGTATCTTGTTATCCTCACTGACAATACATGCCCCCACCTGCGTGCTTGGATCCTTCGAACGCATACCCGACAGCTTCGCCACTCCCATAAAATATTCATCCCAGCTAATATAGTCTTGTCGTTTTGTGCTCATAATATTACCTTTCCCTCCTCATTCACCTTATATATCACAAAGGAGCTGACGCATGATGACTTTTCAAAAGGCAAATATGCGACAGCTCCCTTCACGGCAAACCGTTACTATGTATACTGCCGGATTACTTCGTTCCGAAAATACGGTCCCCGGCATCGCCCAGCCCCGGCACAATATAATAATGATCATTCAGGCACTCGTCCAGCGCACCGATATAGATATCCACATCCGGATGTGCCTTCTGCATTGCCTGTACTCCCTCCGGCGCCGCTATAATACACATGAAACGGATATTTTGTACGCCCTTTTCTTTCAGCATATCAATGGCCGCACAGGAAGATCCTCCAGTAGCCAGCATAGGATCCACCACGAACACTTCCCTCTCACTGCAGTCTTCCGGCAGTTTGCAGTAATACTCTACCGGCCGAAGCGTATCCGGGTCGCGGTACATACCGATATGTCCCACCTTTGCCGCCGGAATCATCTCCAGCATACCGTCCACCATACCAAGTCCTGCGCGCAGGATCGGGATAACCGCTAACTTTTTACCCTTCAATTCCTTCACAGTAGTTTTACAGATAGGCGTTTCAATCTCAATATCAGATAATTTCAAGTCTCTGGTCGCCTCATAACACATCAGCATGGCAATCTCGCTGATCAATGTGCGGAATTCCTTAGAACCAGTCTCCTTCCTGCGGACCCATCCAATCTTATGCTGAATCAACGGATGATCCATTACGATTACTTTTGCCATAGTACCTTACTCTCCTTTGTTATTTAATAGATTGACCAACTTCTTCAGTGACCTGTTCAGTGTCTCATAGCAGAGACCATACTCCTGAAGCGTTCCCCCATAAGGATTGATAATTTCCAGTTCATCCCCCACATATTCCGTCAGGACACGCACCGCTTCCGGATCGCTGTCTGCAAACAGCTCCAACAGCTTCTGCCGCAACTGCTCTTCCAATGTCAGCACCAGCGTATCTTCCCCGAAATCCTCCGGTGTGATCTGGGCAGACATATAGCCATCCATTGTGATCCCATTACTGATAAGAACGGCTTCTGCCTTCTGGTTCAGCGGTTCCGGAAACAGGACTACCAGCCCCCTGGCCGCAATCTCCATAGAGTTCCCTATGTTATATTCCTGCAGGATCCCTGCCGCCATGGGTGCACGGCATGTTCCGCTCTCATCCACAAATACGATTCTCCTATATGGTTTCATAAAACCTCCTATACCGTGATAATCTGATGCCCGGCGGCTTTCAGAAGCCGGTTCATGATTGCCTGTCCGATCCGCGGCGTAGCAAAACTTTCCGAATAGATCACATCCACGTTTCTTTCATCGAATTCCCGCAGGATGCGGTACAGATGCCTGGCAATGGCATCCTCGTCCTGCCGGGCGCCAATGCTCACCACTTCTCCTCTGCCGTACCGCTCCCTGGTTTCATCTGTTGCGATGATTCCGACCTTTTTGCCGGAATCTTCCGCATCCTTCGCCAGTGCATTGATTGTTTTTACTACCTTTTCCTCTTCTCCATCTACCAGTATCATATCCGCCCTGGGTGCATAATGCTTATATTTCATACCCGGAGCTTTAGGTCTTGTCACGGAATCCGTGGCGATGATACCCGGGTCCATTTCCACTTCCCCGATTATTTTCTTCAACATGTCCAATGTAATATACCCCGGACGCAGTACCATAGGGACTTTTTCCGTCAAGTCCACAATGGTGGATTCAATTCCGATTCCTACCGGACCCCCATCCAGTATCATCGGTATCCTGCCGTCCATATCTTCCGCTACATGTTCCGCCAGCGTAGGGCTTGGTCTTCCCGAAGTATTGGCGCTGGGCGCTGCAATATAGCCTCCGCTCTTACGGATCAGTTCCAATGCCACGGGATGCGAAGGCATCCGAACCGCTACAGTATCCATCCCGCCGGTGGTCTCCCGCGGAATACGGTCATTCCCCCGCACGATCATGGTCAATGGCCCTGGCCAGAATGCATCTGCCAGCAGACGTGCCGCCGCCGGCATATATTCCGCGATCCGCTCCATATCCGCAAAGTCTGCGATATGCACGATGAGCGGATTATCAGAGGGACGCCCCTTCGCCGCATAGATCCGGGCGGAAGCCTCTGCATTCAATGCGTCCGCACCAAGTCCGTACACTGTCTCTGTGGGAAATGCCACCAGACCGCCTGCCCGGATAATTGCTGCTGCCCTCTCCACGATATCTTCATCGATATGACTGCTGTCTATCTTCTTAAGTTCTGTTTTCATGAGGTTTATTATAGCACTTTACGTTCTGGTGTTCAAGATATCACAAAACGTAGGGCTTGCTATGTTCTGGCAATTGTGGCATAATCAATATGAAATTATTATGTCAAGGAAAGGAGCTGCCTAATGAAAATCACCAAAAAAGAATTTGGTATCACCGATGATAACCAGGCATTTTCCCTTTATACTATAGAAAATACATCCGGCGCATCTGTCACAGTCTCTGATTACGGATGCCGCCTGATACGTCTGGAGGTTCCCGATAAGAAGGGTGTGCTTACGGATGTTTCACTGGGCTATAATGATGCGTCTGCCTATGCCCACGACCAGACCAGCCTCGGCGCTGTCGTCGGCCGCTGTGCGAACCGCATTGCCAAGGGGCGTTTTACACTAAATGGAAATGAATACCAGCTTGCTCTCAACAATGGGCCGAACCATCTGCACGGCGGTTCCGGTGGTTTTGGGCAAAGAGTATTTCTTGCAAAGATTTCCGATGATAAGGTGATTTTCTCCCGGACTTCCCCGGATGGAGAGGAGGGATATCCCGGCAATCTGCAGTTGTCCGTTACCTATGGCTGGTCTGAGGATAATGAATTGTCCATCACTTATGAGGCAACCTGTGATACCGACACGGTTTTCTCCGTTACCAGCCACGGCTACTTTAATCTGGACGGGGTAAATGCAGAAAATGCCCTGGACCACGAACTGCGGATTTATTCCGACTCCATCACGGCGGTGGATTCCACTATGGCAGCAAACGGCAAGATCCTCCCTGTAGAGGGAACTCCTTTTGATTTCCGCGAAATGAAACGGATTGGACAGGATATTATGGCAGATGACCAGCAGCTTTCCCTGACCGGAACCTACGACCAGAACTTTATTATCAATGGAGATGGTCTGCGGGAAGCGGCTGTACTGCAATCCAGGAAGAGCGGTATCCGCATGACCTGTTTTACGGATCAGCCGGGACTTCAGGTCTATGTCCCTACAGGAGCGCTGTCCTTCCCCGGCAAGAACGGTAACGATTATCCGGCATTCTCTTCGGTATGTCTGGAGACTCAGCAATTCCCCAATGCGGTTAATATTCCCGAATTCCCCTCTGTAATCCTGAAGGCGGGCGAAATCTACCGCTCTAAGACGCTGTATCATTTTTCTATTATATAAGATATAAAACGGTTATGTTCAAACCCGCTCTGCTGCACTTTGCAACAGAGCGGGCTTTTTGCTATATCTTCTCATATTTATTATTTCTTACGATTCTGCTGTTATAATTCCGTAGCCTCTGTTGTGATGACGGCTTCCGTTGCATCCTGTACCTCTATTCCCAGATATTCCAGAATTCCTTCGCAAATCGCCTGTGCTACCTTATCCTGATATTCTTCTGTTGACAACAACTCCGACTCCGCACTGTTGCTCAAAAACCCGCACTCCACAATCACGGTAGGGGAAGATGTTTTCTTCAACAGATAATAACTCTCGTTTGCCTTTGCCTGCCGGTGATTGTCTGGATTTAACCGCTGCCGCAGCTTCTCCTGTAAGACTTCCGCAAGCTCTTTTCCCGCTGCAGACTGCCCAAAGTAAAAGCATTGCGCTCCGCTGATGGGCTCTTCCGGATAACTGTTCTGGTGAATACTCACCGTGAATTCCGGTTTTGTTTTGTCGATCAGTTCACATCGGTTGCGCATATCTGACACCTTATGGTTACTGCTGCCCGGATCATCAAGACCCTGATCGGAATTACGGGTCAATACCACTGCAACCCCGGCATCTGTGAGTTTCTTCTCCAGCAGCTTTACAATACTCAGGTTAATATCTTTTTCCAACTCCCCGTGCACGCCGACCTTCCCGGGATCATCTCCTCCATGTCCGGCATCCAAAACGATGCAGGGCTTTTCTTTCTGTGCATTCAGGCTGTTTACCAGCACCGCTCCTCGGCGTGACAGGAGGCATACTGCCACTAACAGCAGCACCGCCATATACAATTCCAAACGTTTCTTCACTTTACACTGCCCAATCTGCTCTTTTATAAATGCATATGAGCGAAACGGGCAAAATATCTCAATTGTTTGTATATTTGATGATGGTATCCCAGATACTGCTGTTTTCAAAACCCAGCTTCCAGAAGGATACTCCTGCCAGATTATGGGATTTCATAGTCTCCAGCCGCAGTTCCATGGAGGATGCATCCTCCAGCCATACCTTGTAGGTCACTCCTTCATTCATATACTCTGCATAATTCTGTCCGGCTTCCTCAGACCATGATGCCGTAGCGCCGTTTGCCTCCAGCCGCTTCTGCGCAGTGTCCATTCCCACCGCCTCACTGCTGACTTCATAAGGATATTCATCCTCCGCAGGATTTTCCTTCGGAGTCAACGCCCATATTCTTGTATAGAATGGGCATGCCAGAATAATCTGGTCCGCCGGTACTTCCAGCAAAGTATTGGCAACCCCGTCCCGGACAAAACCAATAGACGCTACAGATCCCTCTTCCTCGCAGCCGGCGTAATGCTCGTCATATCCCATTACCACAACATAATCTGCAAAAAGCGCCTGTTCCGCCCGATTGTAAAATGCCGTATAATTCGAAGGCACATAATTGTCTACGGATAAAACAATATTGTTGTTGGCACATTTTAATGATAACTCCCTGACAAACTGGATGTATCCGTCCCCTACCTCCCCGGACAGGGATTCAAAATCCAGATTAATACCGTCCAGATCATATTGTATCGCCGCAGATATGATCTGATTCACCAGGTTCTGCCGGACAGAAGTATGGGTCAGCACATAAGTAGAGGTCTCTATCGATGTTCCCTCCAGATTACTAATCAATGCCCACACTTCAATATTGTTCTGGTGACAATAGTTTACATAATCCTGTGACGCCAGAGAATTGATATTGCCCTGATCATCTGTCAGATAAAACCAGGTGGGCGAAAGGACGTTGATTCCCTTGGTATTCTGCAGCACATTGGCAACTCTGGCATTCCCTTCCTGATTGGTCACCTGATGCCACGCCATCTGAATCGTACCTTCCCGTTTTATATGGGTAAACTGAGGTTCCTCAAATTCATGGCTGCGAACGGTCTTCTCACTGGAACCTAAGAACTTGCTCTTTAAGTAACCAATCATACCGTCCTCTGTCGCAACCTTGGTCCAGTCGTCTCCCGGTTCCAATATGATCAGGCTTTCTTCCTTGGTCAGTTGTTTCAAGATCGGACTCTTGATACCGCCCTTATACCGAAGCTCCGTTTCTTTTTTCGCAGCAGCAGTTTCAACCTCTCCCCATTTGCTGGTAATGACCACACGATTGGGGTTCTCATAAACCACATGGGTCATGTTCGTGTACTGTTCCACAAAATCTAACGCCATATACATGACGTTGCTGTCATTACGCACAATGGTATATCCCGCCGTCACATTCTCCTTATCCAACTGATAGCTGTTACTGCCTGCCGGCACGGTAACCAGCTTATCCGGCAAGGTATACAGCAGCACATTCTCATTGGTATCCCAATAGAACCTCTTGTTGAATCTGTCGTGTACCGTTTCATAATCTACATAGACGATACCGTCGATATACTTAGCATTCATTTCAAGCAGCTCTTCATCCACCACCATTGCCATATCATTCTCCGCGGTAAGATGGTAATACTCCTGCATATCCTGTGGTTCTTTGCTGGGAATATAGCGTTGAATCAGCTTTGTTCCCAGTACGATCAGCACAATGAGAATGACCAGTGCCGCTGCGACAGTTATCATCGGAATTATTTTGTTCTTATTTTTCAAGGTTGATATCCTCCTGGTGTCTCGTGATTTCTATATTATCATGCGGTCTACATACAGACCTGTTCAAAGCAATTGCGTTAGCTTCTGATATCTTCCTCTTAAGAATAAGCTATTGAAGGTAAAATTTCAACCTGCAAATTGCTAGAGTTTTCGCATTTTGCAGACTGAATGCGGCAGCAAGACAGACGCATCATTCCTATCATGAAATCCATGCACTCCTCTTCGTGGCTTACAGCCCTGCGACAGATTGCTGCTCACCTACTGCTGAAATTTCAGCTACCGCATGGTATATCATTTGTGATAATTCGTGTCTTTTTAACGTTCGAGCAATCCGGCGGTGTCTGTTCGTCTGCATGAGGACATGTAATCTGCAGGTTTCGTGTCGCTCTTAATGGGCGTTCTGATGTGACGTGCAGGCTGCGGACATTGTCTGAGCTCGTAAGCCTTAAATATAGTATTATTTAGAGGCGAGTTTTGGACGCAGCCTGCTCATAGCGACCACAGAAGAACGCCCATATAGAGCGACTAGAAACCGAAGCCGCATGTGCTCAGCAGACGGACAGAC
Organism: Lachnospiraceae bacterium; assembly: GCA_029071325.1. Classification (GTDB taxonomy): domain Bacteria; phylum Bacillota; class Clostridia; order Lachnospirales; family Lachnospiraceae; genus Roseburia_C. The sequence continues at coordinate 21,397 of JAIEAP010000037.1, forward strand.
TCCACCGGATTGTCGAAGCGCAAAAAGACACAAAACTTATGATATACCAGCGGCAGCGAAATTTGCACGCATCGGTTCAAGGCAATCTGCCACAGGGCTGTAAGCCACGGAGAGCGGCGCACGAATTTCATGATAGGAATAATGTGTCTGTCTTTTCGCGGCATCCGGTCTGCAAAATACGAAAACTCTAGGCAAATTGCAAAGCGGAAGTGTATCTATACTCTGTACACTTCCGCTCTCCGGGGTCCGACAGGCAGTTGTTTGTTTTTATCTGCATAAGAAGGCTTAGGGAACTTTACTTACGCGTCTTTTCTTTTTCTGCCTTTTCGAACCGCCTCTTCCTTTCTGCCAAAAGGACGTAGTTCGTGATATGTTTCCTCAAATGAGTTTACATAAAAATTCAACATCTGCATCTGTCAGATGAAGTATATCCCCCAGATACGGAAGAGTAAATATCGGAACACCGTACGTTTTCTGAAAATCTTTTTTATCTTCTTTTTTCCCAAACTGAGCCAGAAACGTAACACCGTCCCCCATTCGCTCCTCCCGGTATATGGCGGACATAAAGTAATCCAATTCCTTTCTTTTCCACGGGACAAGACTGACTACGATAACTTTCCTGTCGCAGCGTAAGAATTCACTCCGAATCCTGTAAAATTCGCTGCCCAGATCCAGTACCTGATACTCGCAGCCGCATCCGGCAATCTCCGCCATATCCTCACATCTTGCATTGGCAAAATAATGTTCTCTGACGGCATGATGCCTTCCACTGCACCGCTGACACTGCAGTTCTTCCAATTCGTGATTTCCACTCAATTCCACCAAAGCGGTGCGATTTTTCAGCCGCCGGCTACAGTAGCGCGTCATGGCAATGCTCAGGGTGGTCACACCCACACCCTGCTGCACGCCGAATATACCGATGCTTCTTGTCATACTTTCCATGGACGGTTCCCCTCTCCCTTCTCCTTCAGCATCTGCGTGAACAATGCCTCTCTCTTTCGATCTGCCCCGAAAGGCGATTCCTCATACGGATAACAATATACGCTGCAATTCCAATGTGCCGCCAAAGCTTTGGCTTCTCTGCGGCTGCTCAGGTTGCACAGTACCTTTAATCCCGGCATGCACTTTAAACATTCATAGGCTTTCCCGGCAGCTTCCCGCTGCCATACAGACAGATTGACTACCAGGATCGTGCACTCTGCCTCCTGCAGAACTGCCGCTGCGATATCGTCTCCGTAATCATGTACCATAAGCTTCCCTGCCTGCGAGCATTCCTTCCAGGATTCCTGGATATCCTCTTCCTGCGCAACACAGCAGCGGAATTCCCGATAACCGGCAATCTCTACATTCTGACATCTATCGGAATGTATATACTCTGTATCAAGGATCTCCTCCGGCAGCCGGCATGAACGGACGACAGACCGATAGACCTGACTTCCTCCATGCTCTACATACAATGCATGATTCCCGCTCCGGTTCAGACTGCTTGTGAGCGCAATGGCAATATGGGTCGCTCCCGCTCCAGGGTGTGCCCCCACAACGGAAATGGATCTTAAGAGGCTGCTTTCCGGCTTCCTTCCACTCATCAGCGCACTTTGCAGCGCCTGCTGCAGGCTCTGTATGGATGGATACCTTTTTTCTGGATCTTCTCTGGTGGATTTCCGGATGATATTCCGGAATGCCCTGGAACAGGCTCCGCGGTGAGTCTTATCATAGAGCCGGAAAATAGCTCCCAACTGATACACATCACTCTGTATCTGCATACTGCCATCCCCGTACTGCTCCGGCGCGGCAAAACCTTTTGTTCCATATTTGTGGTATTTTTTTCCCTGACTGGAAATAAATGATGCAAAACCAAAATCGATTAATTTAATCTGATTCCCGCATACTATAATGTGAGACGGTTTTAAATCCTGGTAGAGAATCGGATATGGCTTAAGATGGTGCAAAAACGAAAGCACGCTGCATATCTGAATCCCGATTTGCATAACGTATTCCTGGGAAATAGATTCGGTGTGAAGCAGGATGTCTTCTAAAGATTCTCCCTGAATATATTCCTCAACCAGATAAATAAATTCTTCATCTTCTTCCAGATCGTAGAGGATGGGGATTCCGGGATGCTTCAGATGTTCCATGAGATCTGCTTCCACAAGAACTGAAGACGGCATAGAACGTGTCTTGGAAATACACTTGACTGCACGATATGTCTTCAGTCTCAGATGTCTGGCAAGATATACGGTACTTGTGGCGCCGGTCCCTAAGACCGAAAGCACTTCGTAACTGCCAAACAATACCTTATTATTTATGTTGCTGTTCCGCTCCTTTCCTGTTAGAATAGACCGGAAAGCGCCTCTTGGACTATTTATAGCATAACTCTCTGACGTTTTGCAATAAAAAATGTATTTTTTTAGACTTTTTAGAAATATTTAATAATTTTTACCGGGTTTACAAGCATTTTGCATTCCGATATAATAGATAGAGAAGACTTAAAACAATTTTCTATGGATAAGGAAGTGATTATATGAAAATTGAAAAAGTGAATGATAATCAGATCCGCTGTACCCTGACCAGGGAGGATCTGGATGACCGTCAGTTGAAATTAAGCGAACTGGCATACGGTTCCGAAAAGGCAAAAACGTTGTTTCGCGATATGATGCAGCAGGCGAATTATGAGTTTGGTTTTGAGGCGGATGATATCCCCCTTATGATAGAAGCGATACCATTATCGCAGGATACTATATTATTGATCATCACCAAGGTGGATTACCCGGAAGAACTGGATACGAGATTTTCCAGATTTTCCGAACCGGACGAATCCGAGTATCCCGATCTTGATGAAAACAGACATCCATCAACCGTCAGTGCCGAGGATATCCTGAACTTTTTCCAGGAAATAAGAGGACAGCATAAAACCTCTGATACCTCACAGCAAGAGCAGCACACGGACAGCTCTGCCGATACAGAGGATACACAGGGCACTGCTCCTCTGGTGGAACCGGCAATCGATCTTGTACGCCTGTTTTCTTTCGGAAATCTGGAAGATATCAACAGGCTCTCCAAGGTGTTATCCGGTTTCTATAATGAGCATAACATCCTATATAAAGACCCTGCTGCCAACCGGTTTTATCTGGTGTTGCACAAGGGGGCGCATTCTCCGGAAGTCTTCAACAAAGTATGCAATATCCTGTCCGAGTATGCAGTATCCGAAAAATACAGCAAAGCAACACAGGCCTATTTCCAGGAGCATTATGTTACTATGCTGGACGGCAACGCCATTCAAGTATTATCTACACTTTAAATCCAAAGGGAGCATCGTAAAATAACTAACTTCTAGTTATAAAGCGATGCTCCTTTTTGCATATTATAATATTACTGTTTTTTCCTTCTTATGCAGCTGACTAACCTATAAAAATAGACAAAAAATCAGTGGCATTTATGGCTTTCCCGTGTCTTAGAAATGACGCTGATACAGTGTTTCTATTTAGTTGTAAAAGAATTCTTTCTGTTTGTATTATCTCCTACGCCTTACACATTTTCCATAACAACTCCCAGGCAAGAGTATTTTTTTTATCACTAAGCGTTTTTTCCTTCAAGTCATTTTAGGACTTTTGGAATACCCTCAATGTATAACCATGAATGAATTTATAACCAACCACGTGATTTTAAAAATTTATCTGGAATTCGTAATTCCAATTCTTCTTTTAATTCTCTAAAAAAGATATTAAAATCCGCCTCATCCCACCATTGTTGCGAATTATTTAATTCTATCGCGCTCTCTCCGTATGTTATGCAACATCCAAATCTTCCCTTATCATAATTCAATCTTATAGGGAAATAATCATATGCTACAAATTCTACGCTGAACGCTCGATTATTTGCATCGTCATATACGTCTAAAACACAAAATCCTTTAATTTTATCCCCAAATTTTTCTCTTGCCATCTTATTAAACTGAATTGCCATTTTTTGTGTATCATTTAATTGCATACCAACAGCCTCCTTCTTCTATTAAATCTGTGTATCCATGTTTACTCTGTAAATAACTCCATTCATCTCCCAATGCTGTACCGCTCCACTTTCTTGGGTCTTGCGCAAATTTTATTATTTTGCCGTTTAAAACCGCATCATCTAAAGCAGTTTTGTTGAATAGGTTAAACATATCTTCGTCTGTTAATCCATAGGTATTCTCTAAAACATCCCATTCTGTTCCAAGACTAAAGTATGTGTCACCTGTTGCCTCAGCTTTAGCAACATATGAACCCGATTCAATTGTTCCATCAAAATATTTTCCTAAAGTCATACTGTCCGAATCAGGATTATGTATTGACATTTCTTTTATTTTTTCATATTCATCTAACGGTATTTTCCCATCAACTTTTCCATCAATTACTTTCAATCCATTAACAGTTTCACTACTACCTTCAGAATTTCCCAGCTCCAGTATACCCGGACCGGATGCATCTTCCGCCGTCAGCCCTTGGGGACTCTCATTCCTCAAAGATGCTAAATACCCTTCTATCTCCTCCCTGGACATACTCCCAGGCATGGCTGGATATGTAGATGGCTTCCTCTGATTCGGCAGTGCATTGGGCTCTGGAAAGGTCTGCTCATACACTCCGGCCTCCACATACCTTCCCGCTATCTCAGAGCCGCCCAGCATGCCCATCTCCGTCAGGGCCGCACGGGTCGGGGACACACCCAGTCTCACAGCCATACTCATGGAAGAGGCTATGGATGGCGTCGATAATGCCACCATGGTACTGATCTCCCCTAGAGTATAATATAGTTCCGGGTTGTTGGCAAATATGGTATCCCGGATGGGGTTTACCGCGATCCCTGCGGCGTCTCCCCCCTCTGCCAGTTGAAAGGAGTTCACGCCCTCTATCAGATTGGAGCCCTGGTAGGTATAGGCTCCCGCATATGCGGCTGTCGTGACTCCTGTGGCCACGATCCCCGTAGTGGTCCCATACAGGCCGAAAACAAGAGGGAGTGCGAAGATCGCGGTAGTGACGGCGGATACCGTCAGCAAGACGCCCATCCCTATGGCTCCCGCGATCTGCAGCGCAGCCTCTGTCTCACGCTGGTATACCATATCGTCCCACTGTTTCTTCTGCTGATATTCAAATGCATTGCATTGTGTGACCAGCGCTTCCTTCTGCGTAAGGTAGTCCTGCATGCCTATGCTCATGGTGATGGCGCTCTGATATTCCGGACAGTCAAAGATACTGCCGGACCGGTAGGTCTCGATCGTCCCTGCCTGTCCTCCCAGCTGCTCCTCCAGGATGGGCATGATGCAGTCCAGCATGGTCTCCACCGGCTTCAGGTCATAAGCCTGATGGACGGCCTCGTACTCCCCGACGGTGGTCTTTTGGTCTTCCACAAAGGCAATGGCGTTGTCGTAAGCTGCCTCCACACCGGATGGTTCAAAGCCGTCGATATCCATATATCCGGACACTTCCCGCAAAATGCCCTGAATGTTGTCCGCGGTCTCCTGGAACACTCCTTTCTCATACATGAGCTTCTGCTGCTCCTCCTCCATGCAGTCCTGCTGGAAACGTGCCATGCGGTCGGAATCCAGCTTACTGTAATAGTCGGTATACAGCACCAGGTTTGTCCGGTAGGTCTCTATGAGGTTCAGCATCCACTCGATCAGGGGCAGATGAATCTCCTGTATATAGGCCCTCACGCTGTCAGCCATGGCTCCTGTCATCTCGGTCATGTTACAAATGTTCAACAGGGTGTTTCGGATCTCTGCGAGCTGTTCTTCCCTTGTATAGAGATTCTGATAGAACATCTCCCGCTGGCAGTGCATATCTTCGTATCTTATGTCATATCCCATAGTAGCTCCCCGGCCCCATCCGAAAGGACTCTTCCTTCCCGGCCTTTGCTTCTTTTCGTTTTCTTCTTCGTTTCTGGGAAATATACCGAATCGGTTATGATCGAATGATGATCGTAGAATAGAAAAATGTACGATAATTTTTCATATGCTCCCGTCTCATATACTCTCCCACAGCTTTTATGCTGATATAGTTATTATCCATTTCTGTTCCGTATATGTCAAGTATTATCTATTGCGTAACGGTCAAATCTGCATTTTATGTGCTTCTTTGTACCACCGCAAAGCATTTTTCAGTTTATCCAGATGAATACAAATTCCCCGAATCCTGCTTTTAGTCATAAAAAAGGAACTGTTGCAACAGTTCCTTTTATGAAAGGCAAATCCCTTCAGAATATTCTTATTTCTCATTCTGTGCCAGATAATCATTGATTCTGGTAACAAGCGCATCCGGTTCGATTCCGTGAACCATTGCGGCCTCCTCAATTGTCTCCATCTGAGAAGACGGGCATCCCAGACAGTGCATTCCTATCTCTAACAGAATTGGTGCGATACTCTCATCAATTTGAAGCAATTCACCGATCATTGTAGTTTTTGTAACCTGTGCCATATTCTGGTACCTCCTTTTGTTCTAACGGTGATATTATAATCCCATTCCCCAAAATATGCAATTATTTTCTCCTGGGAACGGAATTTTTATGTATTAACTCAGTTATTGCTTTTTCTTGAGTACATACACGTTTTGGCTTGTATTTCCTTTTCTTTTGTATTAAAATGATTCCAAAGCTATGGTTAGCTGATACATTGTTTATTTTTAAAGGAGGATCACATTATGGCATATGTAATTTCTGATTCATGTGTAAGCTGCGGTACCTGTGAAGGTGAGTGCCCGGTAGGCGCTATCTCTGCTGGCGATGGCAAGTATGAGATTGCTGCTGATACCTGCATTGAGTGCGGTACCTGCGCAGGCGTTTGCCCCACTGGAGCAATCAGCCAGGAGTAGTCAACATACTTCGTACTTATATAGAAAGAGCCGATAACCGGCTCTTTCTTTTTTGTTCCGGCAAACCGGACACCTTTCTATGTTGGCTTTAATTCCGCTTTCTTGCGAAAAAGCTTTTTTTCTTTTTTCACATGCACCTTCATGCTCTGGCGGATCAGCTCATCCAGCTTTTTGTAGCGCTCTTCCTCCGCTTCATCCTGTTCCCGCATCAGGTAATTCATTTCTTTCAACACATAATCCCTTACTTGCTGGCTGACTTCCTTGCCGAGTTCCTGGTTATTTTCCCGGATAGATTCTTTTACAATCTCCGTCATCATGCGCTGAAACTGCTCCAACCGCCGGGTATTGTCCTCTACGCTGGAAACTGCCATCTCTCTTTTGCAGTTTTCCGGTGCAGCCACAGCATTCATTTCCGGATGGCTTACCTTATCCTGAAACGGCTCTGCCGATGCGGCGACCCGGCTTACCATGTCCTGATAGGATTCTCCTCTATAGGACGGCTCTGCATGAGATGTTTTCACCACAGCTGCTTGAGACGGATAATTTTGTTCTGCGCTTTTGCCGCCATTATGTATCAGCATTTTGATGGCTTTCAGTTGATAGCCCTGCTCCTTCCATTCCTTTATCTGAAAAAACTGATCAATATTTTCCTTTGTATAGTAACGATGCCCCATTTCATTACGAGGTATCGTAAGCTCCAGTTCCTCTTCCCAATAGCGCAATACATGGGATTCTACATTTACAAGATTTGCCGCATCGGAAATCATATAGCGCTGCTTGTCCATTTCTATTCCTCCTTTGCCACCGCCTTCATATTAAGTAACTGTTCAGAACCCCCAGGCCGCAGACGTGCCAGCGTTGCTGTCACACGCCTCTAAAGAGGCTTATGTCTGCGGCTGGCAGGGTTATCATATTAAAATTATAACGCCGGCAAAATGGAATCGGCAATTGTTTTCCGTCGTATTATTCCGACAATATCCGCAGAAGCATTCCCTATTATTTAATATTCTTCCCAAAGATAAATCTAACCATAAATTATATTAAATCTTGATTTAAAATTAAAAAATGCGCGCATTTTCTCTGCTATCTGAATTTCTCTGACTTAATTACCTTACGCCCCCTGCGCATATCACGCCTGCAAGAGCGTATTCCACTCTCCGGACATACGCTTTCCAATGCTGTGATAATACAACAGCAGACCAAAAATGGCAACAAGCGCCACATATCTGCGCAGTTGTCCTCTGCCCTTCGCCCAGCTTACCAGTAAAGAAACCAGTTCTTTCTTCTTTGCCTCGGTCATGCCTTTTTTATTCCGTGCAAAATACAGCATTACCTCCGTAAGACCTGCGATCATAGCAAGAGTGGCGTACATCTCCACCGGAGTGGCGTCGCCGGTCTTTGGCTCACGATTCTGCCCAGACCCTTCACTGCTGCCTGCAGGCGGATTTGCTGTAGCTGTTTGATCCGGCGCAGTAACGCCAGGGTTCTCAGGCACATTGCCGGAATCCGGGGTATTTGATGTTCCCGATGCATCTGGGGTATTTGGCGTATCTGTTGCTCCCGGTGATGACGGGGTTTCCGGTTTATCCGTCGTTCCAGGTGTTGACGGGGTTTCCGGTTTATCTGATGTTCCCGGTTTGTCCGGGGTATCAGGTGTAACCGGTTTGTTTGGGTCTTCCGGCTCTGTGACTGTCGGGTTTTCCTCAAAGGTCACCGCAATCTTATGACCTTCCGTTACATCCAAAAACGTATAAGTATATGAAGTTTTCTCTGCAAGATCTGCATCCGCTATTGCCGTACCGTCAATTATGATCTCCTTGATATGATGATCTCTGTCTGGGGTGATGACAAAGGACTTGATCTGCTCCATGCCTCACGTTAACGTTATTCCTGGGGGTAATGCTCCCTCCGTTGCCTGCAGATACCTCTATGGTATAATATAAGGATGTCCAATTCGCATAGAGATCCGTTGTCCTGTCTATGGCAGGGGTAAAATCAAAAAGCTGAAACTCACGGGTTATGGTAACTTCCTTCAGCCATCCGCCAAACTGACAGCCCTCTGCCGCTGCTGGATCCGCAGGCTTTACCGCCCTGGCTCCGCTCAGCACGATCTGGGGTTTCTGATCCGTATCGATTCCATAAGGCACTTTGTGCTCAAGATCCTGATAGAAGGTCACGGTATAATAATTAACCTCTGCCGCTCCTGCTGCACGATCTTTATCTACTATCACATCCACCTGCGTGTCTGTCCGCCCGGATTCCGTCACCTCATAGACCCGATAGGTTCCTTCTAGTACATAGGTATTTCCCGGATCATACGAAATAAAATCCACTCTATTTAAGGATAACTGGAAGTTTTTGCGAGAATCCGCCCATACAGCGTCATCCTTTTTAACCGTGATCTCTACGGGATACATATCTACCGTGCCGATCTCCCAGCCATACCAGTAATCATCCCCGGTATTACCGTCATTCACTGCACGATATGCCGCCTGCGCCGCCATAAGATCGCTTCCAGACAAGGCTGCGGTTCCGTCAGAGTTCAAAAACACCACCTTGCGGTCTGCGGGAAGCGTCCCAAGCGTATCAAAAACTTTATCACTATTATTTTTCACTTCGGGCGTAACATAGGAAGCTCCTCCCTGTGGCGCGGTGGTGTCAATCTTTAAAGTTTTAAGCATAGTACAACCGCTAAATATATTTTCGCCGTGATATTTCGACCCAACGATCACAATTTTATCCGGCATCTCTACCTCAACCAGATTACTGCAGCCCTCAAACGCCCAGCCCTGCAATAATTCCGTTCCGGCAGGCATTTTAATGCTTTTCAGCTTCTCACAGTTTTTAAATGCACTTGACCCTATGGTCTGCAGGTTTGCAGGCAAAATAATTTCTTCGAGACTGCTGCAGCCCTCAAATCCGCTTTGATCAATGCTTGTCATGCCTTCCGGCAATGTCACCTTCTCCAGATTTGTGCAGCCTTTAAATGTAGAAGAACTGACCCGCCTCAAAAACTGACATTCCCCAAGAGATACCTCCCGAAGACTGGTACAGCCCTCGAATGCACTGCTCCGAATATCTTGAAAACTACGACGGATTCCGCTGTCAACAGTTGGCGCAGCCTCAAACGTCTCCAAACTGGTACAGCCCCTGAAGGTATTATTCCCAATCATCTGGCAAGTAACACCAATTGTTACTTTTCTCAGATTTGTGCAGCCTTCAAATGCTCCCGTGGAGGACGTCGATTGATCTCCCACGGAAAAGCTACCGGATGTTGACACCATCACCACTTCCGTCAGCTCTGTACAGTTCGCAAAAGCGCCCGGCTCAATGCTGGGAACCCAATAAACATAATCCTCATGTGTTACCATAAAAGGAATTTCCAACGTTCCACTTACCGTTGTCCCCTCTGCTGGTCCTAAACATTCAATAGCTTCTCCTGTATTGCCTCCTGTTGATACCCTCCAGCGCAGTCCGCCTTCGTCAAATACCGTCCCAACCGGAAGCTTTTCTCCTCCGATACTGCCTGGTCTGAGGACATCGGATGCTCTTACATTCTCTTCCTGAGGTGCATCAGCTTCCTGTAGAATATCGTCCTCCTGAAGATCAACCTCCTGAAGAATATCATTTTCCATCTCTGTAGACAAGATAGATTCTTCTGTCTGTTCGCCAGTTTCCTCTAAATCAAATGCCTCCGTACTGTCATCTTGTACATTCGCTTCCTCTGCATAAGCAAGTGAACTGCTCTGTCCTGTCAGCAGAATGCCGACCAACAGCCAGCAGCATAATCTTTTTCCTGTCCCTTTGATTCCCTTCATAGCTTCCCTGCTCCTCTTTCAAAATGGAAATATATCACAATTTAATAAATTTATTTATATATAATCCATATTATATTGATTTCAGCTAAAAGACAAGTAAAATATACAAGATATTCACAATTAAGTTAAAATTATCCCTGAACTTCCACATTCATCTGAAAATCTCAAAGCCGATGCAATATTTTTTCCTTGCATTTCTTTTCTAAAATGATATAATAGGAACAGATTGCAGGATTAGTACATCGGTAGTATGTCAGCTTCCCAAGCTGAAGAGGCGGGTCCGACTCCCGTATCCTGCTTTTTTTGATGCCAATCGGCAATTCTATAACATTCTCTCATCCATGTAATGAGAAAACCATCTCGACTTCGCTTCCGCTTCGTCTCGATGCCTGGCATTCGCCAAGCATCCAAAAAGCATCTCAGCCCCAGGGAGAAGAATGAATTTTTCTCCCTGGGGCTGAGATGCTTTTTGAACGGTTTTCTCATTACTTTTCCATGTTTGCGAATCTTGTGTACTGCGGCAGCCAGACGAGATTGACAGTGCCGATGGGACCGTTTCTCTGCTTGGCTACGATGATTTCGGAGATTCCTTTCATTTCGCTGTCTTTGTTGTAATAATCATCTCGATAGATAAACATAACTACGTCCGCGTCCTGCTCGATAGCTCCGGATTCCCTGAGGTCTGAGAGCATGGGACGGTGATCCGGTCTCTGCTCTACGGCACGGCTCAGCTGGGACAGCGCTACCACCGGTACATTCAGTTCCCTGGCCAAAGCTTTCAGGGAACGGGATATCTCGGATATCTCCTGCTGCCTGGATTCGCTGCTCTTGCCGGACCCGGACATCAACTGTAAGTAGTCGATGATGATAAGCTTTAAGTCATGCTCCAGCTTATACTTGCGGCATTTGCTCCGAAGTTCGGAGATAGAAATTCCGGGAGTATCATCTATGATCAGTTTGGATCTTCCCACATTTCCGGCACCTTCTATGAGCATTTCCCAGTCTGCATCTGTCAACTGGCCAGAACGCAGCTTCTGGGCATCCACGCGGGATTCCAGAGAAAACATACGGTTTACCAACTGCTCTTTACTCATTTCCAGTGAGAATATCGCTGTAGACTGCTGGGAATGAATCGCCACATACTGGGCAATATTCAGAACGAACGCCGTCTTGCCCATAGAGGGACGCGCCGCGATCAATATCAGATCGGAAGGCTGCAGCCCTGCCATCTGATAATCCAGATCCACAAAGCCAGTAGCGATTCCCGTTACCGCACCCTTCTGCTTGGATGCGCGCTCAATTTTATCCAAAGCGTTGATAACCACCTGCTTGATGGGGACAAAATCACCGCCGCCCCGGTTCTGCAGCAGGTTGAATATACTTTTTTCTGTATCTGCCAGTATGTCTTCTACGCTCTCTTTTCCCAGATAACACTCATCCTCAATGCCCTGAGTCGTCTTGATCAGCTTACGCAGAATGGCCTTTTCTTTCACAATGTTGGCATAATACTTCACATTTGCAGACGTGGGGACTGACGTCACCAGATCCCGGACAAATTCCAGACTGCTGATCTCTGCCGGAACATCCTTTTCCTTTAATTTGTTCTGTAAGGTGATCAGATCCACCGGCTGTCCCGCGTTGAATAATTCCAGCATTGCCTCAAACAGTATCCCGTACTGCTTGTGATAAAAATCCTCATCGATCAGTATCTCGCCTGCGGTCAAAATGGCATCCTTGTCCATGATCATGGAACCAATGACGGACTGCTCCGCTTCCAGACTGTTTGGCATGATGCGTTTTACCAATGCCTCATCCATAATGGATTCTCCTTATCTACTCCTCCGTTACCTTTACCGTCAGGACCGCCGTTACCTTAGGGTGTATCTTAATGGGAACCTCGTACATGCCAAAGGATTTGATTGCTTCCTTCAACTGCATCTTCTTCTTATCCAGCTCCAGCCCTAACTGCTCCGCCGCTGCATGAGCAATTTCTTTGGTAGACACGGAGCCAAAGGTTCTGCCACCTTCTCCTGCCTTCATTTTCACGGTCACGGACTTATCTTTTAAGCTATCTGCCAACTGAAGCGCCGCCTGGTAATTCTCCTCCGCCACTTTATCTGCATGCTTATTCTGCAGCTTCAGGTCGTTTAAGGTCTTATTATTCGCCTCCACACCCAGCTTCTTCGGAATCAACTGATTGCGGGCATATGCATCACTGACGGTTACAACCTCCCCCTTTTTGCCAAGAGATTTTACGTCTGCCAATAAAATTATTTTCATATTATATGTCTCCTTTCTCAAGCATTTCATCCAAGGTGGTTTCTATGATCCTCTTTGCCTGCAGGATCGTACAATCCGTCAACTGGACGCCTGCGGTATTCAGGTGCCCGCCGCCGCCTAAACGTTCCATGATCTTCTGTACGTTAATCTCATCAATGGAACGGGCGCTGACAAATATTTTGCTCTGGTATTCTGTTAATACAAAAGATGCCTTAATGCCAACGATATTTAACAGCTCGTCAGCGGCCTGCGCCCCTACAATAGTAGGACTTTCTATCTTATCTGCCGGGCAGATGGAAATCGCAAATGCACCATGGTATACTTGCGCATGGCGCACCACCTCCGCCCGGGCTTTATAGGCGCTCATATCATTCCGCAGCATTTTGCGCACTCTGGTAACCTCCGCTCCGCAGCGGCGCAGATACGCAGCCGCCTCGAAGGTCCGCACACCTGTCTTTATCATGAAATTGCTGGTGTCAATGAGGATACCTGCATAAATGCAATCTGCCTCGCTGGCGCCCAGCTTAATATTTTCCGTAAAATACTGCAGCACTTCCGCCACCATTTCGCAGGCGGAGGAGGCATAGGGCTCTATATAGGAAAGTATCGGATTCTTGATGATCTCACTTCCCTGCCTGTGATGGTCAAAGACAACGATGCTGTCGGTCTTCTTAAGCAGCTCCGGACATTCGGTGTAACTGGGACGATTGGTATCCACTACCATGACCAGCGTTCCATAGTCTGCCAACTCCAACGCCCGCTCACCGCTGATAAACATATCCTCCGGATAGCCCTTTTCCTCTGTAAAGCATTCCTTTAAGGGCCGTAAAGACGAAGTAACGTCATTGATCACAATCTGTGCCTTCTTGCCCAAAACCCTGGCGGCGCAGTATATTCCGATTGCTGCTCCAAAGGAATCTGCATCGGCGATGTGATGCCCCATGATCATAACCCTCTCACGGCTCTCGATAATCTCCCGCAGCGCATGGGCTTTCACGCGGGCTTTGACACGGGTATTCTTCTCTACCTGCTTGGTGTTGCCTCCATAGTAGGTAATCTGCTCGCCCTCCTTGAGAACCGCCTGATCCCCGCCGCGTCCCAGCGCCTGGTCGATTGCCATGCGGGCATATTCATAGTTCTTATTATAGGTATCCCCGGTAGAACCGATACCGATACTTAGTGTAACCGACATCTCGTTGCCGACCTTCACCATCTTCACATCTTCAATCAGGCTGAACTTATCTTCCTGCAATTGGCTTAAGTACTTTTTACGGAAAACTATGAAGTACTTGTCCTTCTCCGTCTTACGTATCAGCGCGTCTACCTGTGCAAAATACTTATTCACCCGACGGTCTACAAGCGCCACCAGCAGAGAACGCTTCACTTCCTCAATGCTGTTTAAGGCTTCCTCGTAATTATCAATATAGACCAGGGCCGCTACCAGCTTCTGCTCTTCATTTTCCTGAATGAAGTGATTTAACTCTGTCTCATCGAAAAGATAGATTGCCGTCAGATATTGCTCGGTCTCCTCCATGGATACGATGGCGCTGTTCTGCGTCATTTCCTCAAAAAACAGTCTGCGCATTTCCACGCGGAAACAATAATCCTGCCACTGTATGCGTATATGCTCCGGGTGTTCTTCCTGCCGTATCATCTGTGTGGTAATGCCCGGAAAAATCGCGGTGATAGACTTGTGATAATTCTTGTCCTTACCGGTAAGAGCGGCAAATCTCTCATTGATCCACAGTATCCTGCCGTTATAATCCAACAGCGCATACGGTATCTCGAACTCATTTAAAAGCTTCTTCTGCACCGTTCCATACTGTGTCGCAAAATTAACCAACCCATGGATCAACACCGGCTTACTGGCGTGATATGCCACCGTCACTACGACCAGATATACCGCCAGGAAACCGATGATAGTAACGCCTGCTTTCCGGTCCCAGAAAAATATCGGGATATCCAATAGAACCAATATGATCGCAAGAAGCAGGGGCCAGTACATATAACTGCGCAGATGACCCTTTAGCTTAATTTTTCTGTTCATTTCTTATATTAATCTCCTGTTATTCTCTCTCAATCATTACAGTGGTCAATTTCTTATCGACTATTAGTATACTATTTTGGCGCCTAAAATGCAATGTGCAGCTGCAGTTTCCGTATGTTGCGGACTGAATACCGGGGGAGAGACAGACGCATCATTTCTGACATAAGATTCATTCACTGCTTTCCCCGGCTTACAGCCCTGCGCCCGATTGCTGCTCACCTTATGCTGAAATTTCAGCTGCCGCTGGTATATCATTTGTGATGATTGATGTCTTTTTCACGTTCGAACAATCTTAGGCATCTGTCCGTCTGCGTGAGGACATGCAATCTGCAGGTTTCGTGCTGTTCTTAGCGGGCGTTCTGAGGTGACGTGCAGGCTGCGGACATTGTTTGAGCTCATACCCATAAACATATTATTGTTTAGAGGCGAGTTTTGGACGCAGCCTGCTCATAGCGATCACCGAAGAACGCCCACTTAGAGCAGCTAGAAACCGAAGCCGCATGTCCGCAGCAGACGGACAGATGCCGGCAGATTGTCGAATCATAAAAAAGACACCAAACTTATGATATACCAGTGGCAGCGAAATTTACACGCATTGGTTCCATGCAATCTGCCTTAGGGCTGTAAGTCACAGAGAGCGGTGCACGAATTTCATGATAGAAATAATGCGTCTGTCTCTCCCCGGCATCCGGTCTGCAACATATGGAAACTCCAGGTCTGCGGATTCTTGACAGGCTTTACTCTGATTTCTATAATGTAAACGTTACCTGTTGCCCAGATTCTGGACAACTTAATCCATACACTTACAGGAGCGTTCGCATGCATTTTTATTTCGCCCCCATGGAGGGAATCACCGGATACATTTACCGCAACGCCTATCATGATTTTTTTACAGAGGCAGATAAGTACTTTACCCCGTTCCTTACGCCGCACACCAAGCGCAGTTTCAACAGCCGGGAGCGGAACGACCTGCTGCCGGAACATAACCTGGATATGTATGTTGTCCCCCAGATCTTAACAAAATCCGGGGAGGATGTAGGAATGATTGCCGAAAAGCTTGCAGAATTCGGGTATACGGAGATCAACATTAATGCGGGCTGCCCCTCCGGTACCGTGGTATCCAAGGGGCGTGGTGCCGGACTTCTTGCGGATCTTCGGGCGCTGGATTCCTTTTTGGACACGCTCTTTACCTGCACCAGCGCGGCTGTCTCTATCAAAACCCGTATCGGCATGGAAAGTCGGGAAGAATTTCCTGATATCCTGAATATTTACAATACATATCCCTTTCGGGAGCTGATCATCCATCCCCGGGTACGGAAGGATTATTATAACAATACTCCGGATCTTGAAATGTTTGCTTATGCTGCTGCTCACAGCAGCATTCCACTGGTCTACAACGGCGATATCGTTTCCATAGATTCCTATGAACGCATTTGCCGGGAATTTCCCGATATACATGCCATTATGCTGGGACGCGGCATTCTGAAAAATCCAGGACTGATTGGAGAACTACAGGGAAAACCTCCTATTTCCAGGGATGTCCTTTTTGCATTTCATAACCGCCTGTTGGAAGATTACCGGCAGGAGATGTCCGGTGACAAAAACGTCCTTTTTAAAATGAAAGAGCTCTGGTCATATCTGGGATACAGCCTCCCCGGCGCGGAGCGCACACTGAAAAAAATACGCAAAAGCAGCCGGCTGGAAGAATACACTGCCACTGTGGCGGAACTGTTTTCTTAAAAACAGTTCCGCCGCGCCATTTGCAAAGGCCTTGCGGTGCTTTCCTGGCAGAACTGTCAAACAAAAAAAGACGTTGACAAACGTCCGGGCGCTTCCTATAATAAGAGCAATGAAAGCAGTTATAGGCTATGATAAGAACCAGTAGCTATGCGTGGAACCTACAGAGAGCAGCCGGCCGCTGAGAGGCGCAGGGAAATCCATAGCGAATACATCTTGGAGCTTCGCACCCAAAGTTCTGCTCCGACAGGACAAGTAGGCTGCGACGGATTGGCGCCCGTTACAAACGCGCAGGTATTGTCGGATACCTGCCAAGGCAGACAGCGTGAGCGGTCTGCGAACAAAGGTGGTAACACGAGACTTCGCCCTCGTCCTTTATGGGACGGGGGTTGTTTTTTTCTTATATTTATAGAAAGGAATGTGATCATTTATGACATTATACGATGAACTGGTTGCCAGAGGGCTCATCGCCCAGGTAACCGACGAGGAAGAAATCAAAGAACTGATCAACAACGGCAAAGCAACCTTTTACATTGGCTTTGATCCAACCGCGGACAGCCTCCATGTAGGGCACTTCATGGCTCTGTGCCTGATGAAGCGTCTGCAGATGGCAGGCAATAAGCCAATTGCCCTAATCGGCGGCGGCACTGCAATGGTAGGCGACCCGTCAGGACGTACCGACATGCGTCAGATGATGACACCGGAAACCATCCGGCACAATTGTGACTGCTTTCAGAAGCAAATGAGCCGCTTCATCGATTTTTCTGAGGGGAAAGCTCTTATGGTAAACAACGCCGACTGGCTCATGGACTTAAACTATGTAGAACTGCTGCGGGATGTGGGCGCGCATTTTTCGGTGAACCGTATGCTGACTGCTGAGTGCTACAAGCAGCGGATGGAGAAGGGATTAAGCTTCTTAGAGTTCAATTACATGATCATGCAGAGCTATGATTTCTATACTCTGTTCCAAAAATGCGGTTGCAATATGCAGTTCGGGGGCGATGACCAGTGGAGCAATATGCTGGGGGGCACGGAACTGATCCGGCGCAAGCTGGGCAAGAACGCATATGCTATGACTATTAACCTTCTCCTGAATTCCGAGGGTAAGAAAATGGGCAAAACGCAATCCGGCGCGGTATGGCTTGACCCTGTCAAGACTTCACCCTTTGATTTCTACCAGTACTGGAGAAATGTATCCGACACGGATGTCTTAAAATGTCTGCGGATGCTTACCTTCCTTCCTCTGGAGCAGATTGATGAGATGGATACCTGGGAAGGCAGCCAATTAAACCAGGCAAAAGAAATTCTCGCCTACGAGCTAACGGCACTGGTGCACGGCGAAGAAGAAGCAAAGCGGGCACAGGACAGCGCCCGGGCACTGTTTTCCGGAGACAACCATGCAGATATGCCTTCCGCAGCAGTGACAGAGGCAGATCTTCGGGACGGTGTCATTGACATTATGGGACTCCTGGTCTGCGCCGGATTATGTACCTCACGCTCCGATGCCCGTCGTGCTGTAGAACAGGGCGGCGTTACCGTCAACAATGAAAAGGTAACAGATATTAAGAAAAGTTACACTTTGGAAGAGATTGGAGCGGAAGAATTTGTCATAAAGAGAGGAAAAAAGAAATTCTGTAAAATAGAAGTGAAATAACTCTAATTGTCAGATAATAGTTGGTAAAATATAAGGGAGAGCATATAATACCATATGTTCTCCCTTATATATAATTTACATTTAATTTATGTGCATCTTATCGGAACCGAAATCTTTCCTTCATACGCGCTACGATCTCACGGCAGGAAAAATCTTCCCTGGAACGTATCGATATACGCTCTAAACGACCAAAGCAGCGGTCTCTTATTTCTATGAAACGATCCTGATAATAGTTCTTCTTCTCTTCCAGAAAACTAGATACATAGTCTCTTTTTTCATTTACGGAGTTCCGGTAATGGTCTTTCTTCTCAACCACGCAGCTCCGATAATAGTCCTTCTTCTCCTCCACACAGATGCGCAGATATTCCTTCTGTTCTCCCAGCATGTAGCGATGACATATATGACGGTCCTGCAACTGCCTGTAAAAATGCTCGATCCGAACACGGATGGTCTCCATCTGTACAACCGTATATACAATATCCGTCATGAAAAGCAGATACAGGAAGATCACGATACCAGTCAATACCTGATCCGGAATTGCCTCCGTGATCGCTATGACAGTCGGATGCACAAATCGCAGTAGCACTACATTTGCCGCTCCAAATATAACGCAGCCATATAAGCAGATCCTTCCGTTCAGATTATAGCGGTATCTCGTATAATCCCACCAGCGCTTATGGAACAGGCGTTCCATGGCATAGGATGTAAGGTATTCCACCACCCCTGATGTAAACATCGCTGCCAGAAAAACACCCGGCACATTGCCGATCCATCCGATCAACAGATAATTGATTACGGCACCTGCCCCGTAAATAGGTACCCACGGTCCCTGCAAAAACCCTCTGTTTATAAACTTATGATATTTTACCTGGGAACAGATTGCGGATTCATAACACCAGCCCACAAAGCTGTATATCACGAACCACAGAAAATAGATTCTTCCAGCCAACAGGAACTGATGACACGTATCTATAAAAATTCCCATAGATTCTCTGATCTGTATCAATATCTCATCCCCTCTGCCGCCTCTTTATGGTTTCCCGCATAGAACATTTCTTATCAATCCAGCATACGATCCAACTTTCCAGATACCGGGGAGGAATCACGGTCAATGGAAACATATGCTTTTTGATGATATCACATTCCACCTCTGTCAACTCCACATCCTCTCTGGCATTCCGCAGAGCGACGCCGGGATGGAAAAATCCATGCAGATGATGCGGTGTAAGCTGATTATGCCAGTCATACAGAAAATAGTCATGCAGCAGCGCACCCCGGATGAGCTGCTCCATATCCACATCCAGTCCACGCTCTTTGGCAAACCGGTAACTCTCATAGGCAACCTGCACACAATGCGCATATACCGTTGTTGTACCATGCTGGATGTGCTGCTTCGCCAACAAAAGTCTCGTATGCTCCTGTACACGCCGCAGTATTTCTACAAAATATGCGTCCTCTAAATACTCCATGCTACCTAATCCTCTGATCATAATGTTTTAATTTAATGGTACAAAAGTTCTTATTGTCTGTCAATGCCCTGTTTCTTAGGATTTCATTAACATCTGCTTATATAGTCGTCCAAATGAATAAGCATTACAGCAAAAAGCTGTTCATCTTCCATTACGAAAACAAACAGCTTCTTTTGATTTTCAGAGGCGACTGACGGATTTGAACCGACGATCAGGGAGTTGCAGTCCCACGCCTTACCACTTGGCTAAGTCGCCTTGTTATGAGCACTTCTATATCTTACCAAAGACGCCCCCATCCGTCAACCCTAAACTACCAGAGTTTTCCTGTTCATTAGACACACAATTGTATAGAGAAATAAATTCAGTTATGTAATAACCAGCACTGTGGTATAATTACGGCTGACGGCAAAGAAATTCAGAATAATATCGTTCTGCTTGATTCCAATGTAAAACATATCCTGAATGACGGAAGCGGATGTGATTTCTTTCTACTGATTGACCCCACAAGCGTTATCGCAGAAGCGCTGCATGAAAAGTATATGCGGGAAAACTTCTATGCCGGAATTTTGGGCCAAAATACAAATCTGCCACAAGACCTGTGTTCTATCAGCGATGATGAGCTGATACAGACCGTGGAACATATGCTGTCGGAACTTGGAGTAAATTCAAATAAAACAAAGGCTAAGGATGAAAGAATCCAGCAGATAATCGCCAATATTGTTTTGGGAAAGTGGCTGAATTACAGCGTAAAGGAAATCGCTGAAGCAGTTTTCCTCTCGGAAAGCAGACTGACACATTTATTTAAGGAGGAGGCCGGTGTCTCCCTGAAAAGCTATATTCTGATAAGAAAAATGGAACGTGCATATAAATATGTAAGTTCGGGCGGTAAAATTACGCAAGCGGCACAGGAAGCAGGCTTCTCAAGCTCCGCACATCTTGCCTACACCTGTAAAACCCTCACAGGTATTTCCATTACTGATGTGCTGAAGCATCATTAAATAACAGCAGATTTTTGAAAGTATATTTTTCCCCTTTCGTTTATATTGGTTACAAATATTTTAAACGAAAGAAGCATATTGCAATGGAAATTTTATTACAGGAAACAAAAATGCTCGATTATCGTTCACCGTCTGTTCAGACGTTGATTCAGCAAAGAAAATGGCATCAATTGGACGAATTCCATAAAATCAAAGAAATATATAACTTTGTAAGAGATGAGATCAGGTTTGGATATAATGTCGACGATTCTATCCCAGCCTCACAGGTCTTAAAGGATGGTTACGGACAGTGCAACACCAAGGGAACATTATTTATGGCATTGTTAAGAAGTGTGGGAATCCCCTGCAGAATTCATGGTTTTACCATTGATAAGAAATTGCAGAAAGGCGCAATGACAGGATTTGTATATTTAAGCGCACCGAAGAACATTTTCCATAGCTGGGTAGAAGTTTTCTATCAGGACAGATGGTATGAGCTGGAAGCATTTATACTTGATGTGGAATATTTGACAAAGCTGCAGAAAATGAATTCCGAATGCAGCGGAGCATTTTGCGGATATGGGGTTGCAGTATCTGACTTTAAGAACCCTGTCATTGATTGGAACGCCAACAATACCTATATTCAAAGCGAAGGTATTAATCAGGATTTCGGTGTGTATGATTCGCCTGATATGCTCTTAAAGGAGCATCATCAGGAAATGTCTGCTTTCAAGAATTTCCTGTTCCGGCATATCGGCAGGCACTTTATGAATCAAAATGTAAGAAGAATCAGAAACCTCAAAGTATAACCTGGCAGTTATTGGGAAATCCTATTCCTGGAAACTATGCAGGTCCGGGGATGAACCGGACCGCCGAGAACAGGAGGTTATTATGACGGTTGAATTTAAGAACAGTGAGACAAAGGAAAATCTGATGCGGGCTTTTGCTGGTGAGAGCCAGGCACGAAACCGCTACACCATTGCAGCGGAACAGGCGGCAAAAATGGGACACCATGTGATTGAAGCCATCTTCCGCTACACTGCGGATCAGGAAAAGGAACACGCGGAAATCTTTTATCAGCATTTAAAATCACTCAGCGGAGAAAATATCCAGATTGACGGCAGTTATCCGGTGGATCTGGCGGACGATATCGGCTCATTGCTGCGCAAGGCACAGCACAACGAATATGAAGAGCATGACGACGTCTATCAGAACTTTGCCGACAAGGCAAGAGAAGAGGAGTTCTACGAAGTGGAGTCCTCTTTCCGTCTCATTGCAGAGGTTGAAAAGATCCATGGCGATCGCTTCGGACGGTATGCAGACTATGTAGAACAGAATCAACTCTACTCTTCAGATGAGAAAACTTCCTGGTTCTGCTTAAACTGCGGCTACATTTTCGAGGGAACCCAGGCGCCGCCCACCTGCCCATCCTGCCACGAACAAGGCTATTTCATCCGGGCATCACAGTCTCCCTATGAATCAGAGTGCACATTAAAATAAGTAAGGAATGCCGCCGCTACAGTATCATCCGTAAACGGCGGCAATACATATACGAATCAGCGCCGTAGTGACTTTAATATGAATTGGAAAAAAATATAGTAAAATGCATATTTTGTCTTGACAAATCTGTTCTATTGTATTATTGTGATAGCACAATTAATTAACAGAAAGGATTTCGTTATGGAGACAATATTAAAAACCACTGCCCTATCCAAACAATATGGAAATAAATTGGCAGTAAACAATGTAAATATGACCATTGAAAAAGGCGATATTTACGGCTTTATCGGAAAAAACGGCGCAGGAAAGACCACATTTATGCGTCTTGTGCTGGGCACTGCATTTCCCACCAGCGGAGAAATCCAGTTATTTGGAGGGGAAAACCCAAACCGGGCCCGCCATAAAATCGGTTCTCTTCTGGAATCTCCCGGACTTTACAAAAATTACACCGCCTATGATAATATGAAGCAGTTTTCTCTGATTTATGGCGGAACAGAGCAGGATATCCGGGATATTCTGCATTTGGTAGGACTTGATAACACCGGCAAGAAAAAAGCCGGAAAATTCTCGCTGGGTATGAGACAGCGCCTAGGAATTGCAATCACACTTCTGGGAAATCCGGAATTCCTGATTCTTGACGAACCGGTAAACGGATTGGATCCCGCAGGTATGAAAGAAGTCCGGGATTTAATTCTGCGCCTAAATCAGGAACGGAACATTACAATCCTGATCTCCAGCCATCTTTTAGATGAATTGTCTAAGGTTGTCACAAAATACGGTATTATCAATGACGGCGTTCTGATAGAAGAGATTTCCGCTGATGAACTGACAGCGCGATGCAGTCACCGGCTGATCTTCGGTGTAAATGATATAGACAAAGCTGTTTCCGTCTTGTCCACTGCCATCCCTGCAGATCAGATCCAGATTGAAAATGGCCAAATTGCTTTAAAATCCCATCTGGATGAAGCTGCTGATTTAAACCGGATGCTGATCGAGCAAGGCGTGACCGTAACCGGAATGCAAACTCAGACAGACGGTCTGGAACAATATTTTATGAAACGGATAGGTGAATAATATGACTAGGTTATTAAAATTTGAATTCCGGAAGTTATTCCGGCAGAAAAGCTTTTATATCTGCGGTGCGGTCATGGTAGGGCTGCTTTTGATCACTACGGTATCCATTAATTTTCTCATGAATCTCAATGATGCTATGGTACAGACCAGTGACGGCAGCATCTCTATGGGAATTGAAGGATATATGAACTATAATGGACTGCAGATGCTCTCTGCTGCCCTCTCAGAGTGCAATTTTTCCATTATTCTTGCGATATTCCTGTCATTGTTTATCTGTGGAGATTATACAAATGACACCTTAAAAAATGTTATCGCGAAAGGTTATGGACGGGTTTCCATCTATGCTTCCAAGTTTATTGTATCCCTGGCAGCAGTGAGCATATATGTTGTCATCTGCTGGCTTACTTCCTTTATTTCCGGTTCTGCCTTCTGGGGCATAGGTACTCTGAGCGGGGATGCCACTCCAGGTAGCCTTGCAATTGCGCTGTTTACCCAGTTACTTCTTGTCTATGCATATACTGCAGTATTCTTTTTCCTATGTGTACTGCTCCGCAAGACCAGCGGATCCATAGCTATCGGCATTTTAGCGCCATTGGTGCTCAGTATGATCCTCTCCCTCCTGGACGGCTTTTTCCATGAGAAAACCTTCCAGCTTACCGATTATTGGCTGGATTCTCTCTTGGTGCAGTCTAGTGGAACCTTCATTCCTTCTGATATTCTCACACGTGGAATTGTATGTTCCGTCATCTATCTGGTGCTTTTCGCCATAGGCGGACACCTGATCGGACGCAGACATCAGGTATAGAAAAAACAGCGTCTGTCAAAACTTTTTGTCAGACGCTGTTTTTATGATAACTTATGGATAACAGATTTCATTTTTGAATGATCATTTCTCCGATTTCCCGGTCTTTATAATAATACTTTCTGTCATGTTCACCGATGTTCCGCATAACTTTACAGGGATTCCCCACTGCAACAACATTTGCCGGAATATCCTTTGTCACAACACTTCCGGCGCCGATAACGGTATTATCCCCAATGGTAACGCCCGGCATGATGATTGCCCCTGCTCCGATCCAGCAATTTCTTCCAATATGAACCGGCATATTAAATTGATAGGTCTGCTCCCGGAGCTCCGGCAGAATGGGATGTCCTGCAGTAGCAATCGTCACATTGGGACCGATCATGGTATAATCACCCACATAAATATGCGTATCATCCACGCATGTCAAATGATAATTTGCATAAACCATCTTCCCAAAATGACAGTGATGTCCGCCAAAATTTGAATAAAAGGGCGCTTCGATATATACTCCCTCTCCACAGTCACCCAGCATCTCCTTCAGCATTTCTGCTCTCTTTTCGGTTTCCGAAGGTTTTGTCAGATTATAATCGCAGAGCTTGTCCTGATAAACTACCTGTTCTTTCATAATATCTTCATCTCCCGGCAGATAAAGCTCTCCCATATGCATTTTTTCTTTCATTTTACTCATTCTGCTTACCTCCTTTTATGAATCTATGACCCCTTTCGTGCTGTCCACATACTCTCTGTTTTTAACAATATCACATTTTTATTCAAATTTCTTTCAAAAACAAAAAACAGTGTGCAATGCAATTCGCAATACACACTGTTTTTCATTAAAAGGCGACTAACGGATTTGAACCGATGATCAGGGAGTTGCAGTCCCACGCCTTACCACTTGGCTAAGTCGCCTTGTTTAGAATACTTAGATGATGATATACAAAATCATATCATCATCTTATGTATCAGCTCCCCGAGTAGGACTTGAACCTACGACAGCGCGGTTAACAGCCGCGTGCTCTACCGACTGAGCTATCGAGGATTATGATTCAAAAATGACGTGTACCTTTCAAGTAACGTCATTTTATCTTCTATATAATATGCAAAAGTATGTTTAGTATACACATACCCTCAAAACTTCATACAGAAACCGAAGAAACTTCTTACACTTGTTTTTACCGAAAGTGGTCATCTCGAATCCGCTTACGCTCCTTCTCGATGGATTTGCTCCGCAAATCTCAGTCCTCAGCCTTCCGCAGCCTCACAAGCAAGCTTGTTCTTCTGCTCCCGGCTTCCTCCTTCCACTTTCTCCGCTTTTGGTCAAGCCCTCGACCGATTAGTGACAGTCAGCTCCATGCATTGCTGCACTTCCACATCTGCCCTATCTACCTTG
>JAIEAP010000038.1 GCA_029071325.1 Lachnospiraceae bacterium
TTTTTTTAGTCAATCGTATTGTCGGTTTGGTTATCATAGTCATATTCTTACTGTTATGTTATAATTTTTATTAATAATTACGCAAAATATCCATTTGTTTTTCGTCTATTTTCGTAATACACCTAAGGAGGCTTTTATTAATGAAAGAACGCAGTAAAAAAAGTGGGACAGGAACTGCTTCCACCCCCGCCAAAACAACCAAAGTTCCAAAAGCGCCAAAGTCTTCCAGGCAGTCCCGGCAAAAGCAGGCCGGTATACACTCTCTGAAATATAGCGTCGTTCTTCTGGTTCTCATCGCAATTGTAGTCAGCGTAATTTCTCTTATGCTGATCATTGTTCCAACTGCGAGCAACGCACTGACCACCATGACAGAAAGCTACCTCAGGGATGTATGTGACACCTCCGGGCGTACCATTGACGACTCCCTGATTAGAAACGGCAATATCATTCTGAACTATGACTATCTTGGAAATATTGTGGGGGATGTCAGAATCAACAATCTGGAGTCCAGCTACGCTTATGTCGTAGACGCCGAAGGAACAATGGTATACCACCCGACCAGATCAAAGGCCGGTGAGCCAGTGGAAAATGAAGTTATCAAGGATGTCATAGCACGCCTTGCAAACGGCGAAGAGGTGGAAAACGAGCTTGTGACCTATGATTATCACGGTGCCACGAAATATGCCGCCTATTACGTTGCGGCAAATAAAGCGGCCGTCCTGGTGGTTACCGCCGATCAGCGTGATATTTTAGGTGCCAGGAATGAGATTTATTCCCGTTCCGCAATTGCTGCAGTTATCATCCTCATCGTACTGTGTCTGGGCGCTTTCATTCTTGCCAGCCGTATGTTCCATCCGCTGCTGGATATTACGAAGGTGATCAACCGGTTCTCCTCCCTGGATTTCTCGGAGAGTCATACCACTGCCCGATTGTCCAAACGCTCGGATGAAACCGGTCAGATGGCACGCGCCACTGCTGAATTGCGGGATAAGCTGGTCACAATTGTCTCCCAGATCAAAAATCAGAGCCAGCTTCTGTATAATGCTTCTACGGAATTAGACAATAATGCGATATATACCACTTCTACGGTAGGAACCGTGGAGAATGCCGTACAGGAAATTGCTACCGGCGCTACCAACCAGGCATCTGAGACTCAGCGTGCAACGGACGATATCCTGGATATGGGCAATATGATCCAGCATACCAACACACAGGTAGAAAGTCTCAGCAAGACTGCGAATCTGATGCGCCAGTCCAGTGAAGAAGCTGCTTCCACTTTACGCGAACTGGATTCCATCAACCGCCAGGCAATTTCTTCTATTGATATTATTTATGAACAGACCAATACCACCAATGCTTCCGCACTTAAGATCAAGGAAGCAACCAACCTGATTTCTTCTATTGCAGAGGAAACGAACCTGCTCTCCTTAAATGCTTCTATCGAAGCTGCACGTGCCGGAGAGGCGGGCAGAGGCTTTGCAGTAGTTGCTTCCCAGATACAGAAGCTTGCCGATCAGTCCAATGAATCTGCAATGCAGATTGATAACATCATCCATGCATTGCTGGAGGATTCCCAGAAAGCAGTACATACCATGGACGAAGTAAAAGAAATCATGAACCGTCAGAGCATGAATGTCCAGAAGACAGGACTGGTATTCCAGCAGGTAAGAGATGGAATCGGTCATTCCATCAGCGGTGTAGGCGAGATTGCCAACAAGACCACGCAGTTGGATCAGGCTCGTTCCGGAGTTGTGGATGTGGTACAGAATCTGACTGCCATCGCACAGCAGAATGCCGCCAGCACGGAAGAAACCTCTGCCTCTGTGATAGAGGTCAGCAACGTCATTCAGGAGATTACAGAGAATGCCAACCGCCTGAAAGAGATTGCTTCCATATTGGAAAATAATGTAAACGAGTTCAAATTATAAAAGACATGAATAAAGGAGCGGCATACCAAATTGGTATCCCGCTCCTTTTCTTATGCTCTGCTGCTTACAGACGCTGCAACAGTGCCTCTCTCTCTTTTTCGTATCCCGGCTTGCCTAACAGTGCAAACATGTTCTTCTTATAACTCTCCACCCCCGGCTGATTAAAGGGGTTAACGCCCAGCAGATAACCGCTGATACCGCATCCAAACTCGAAGAAGTAAAACAACTGTCCCAGATAGAATTCATTCTGCTCAGGAATTGTTACCATGAAATTGGGCACCTGACCATCGGTATGCGCCAATATGGTGCCATTCATAGCGCTCTTATTTACAAAATCAATATCCTTACCTGCAAGATAATTTAATCCGTCCAGATCAACCGGCTCCTCCTGAATGGTTACGCTTCCTCTGGGCGTATCCACATTCATGACCGTCTCAAACATGATCCTTGCACCATCCTGGATAAACTGTCCCATGGAATGCAGATCCGTGGTCAGATCAACGGATGCCGGGAAGATACCCTTCTGATCCTTACCCTCGCTCTCGCCATAGAGCTGCTTCCACCACTCGGATACATAGTGCAGACTTGGCTCATAGTTACACAAAATCTCTACCGCCTTGCCCTTCCGCAGCATGATATTGCGTACCGCTGCATACTGAAGCGCGTCATTTTCCGCGAAATCATTTTCTAATGCCAGGCGTCTTCCCTCTGCCGCGCCTTCCATCAAACGGGTGATATCCGCGCCGCTGACTGCGATGGGAAGCAGACCTACTGCCGTCAATACTGAGAAGCGGCCGCCCACATCATCCGGCACTACAAAGCTTTCATATCCCTCTTCCGTAGCAAGATTCTTCAGGGCTCCCTTCGCCTTATCTGTGGTGGCATAGATTCTCTTTGCCGCGCCCTCTTTACCGTATTTCTGCTCCAGCTTCTCCTTAAAAATGCGGAATGCGATTGCCGGCTCTGTCGTAGTGCCGGACTTAGAAATAATATTTACGGAGAAATCCCTGTCTCCGATCACATCCAGCAGCCCCTGCAGATAACTTCCGCTGATACTGTTGCCTGCATAATAAATTTCCGGTGTTTTGCGGATCTCCTTTGGTACATTATTGTAAAAGCCATGTCTCAGGAATTCAATCGCAGCTCTTGCTCCCAGATAGGAACCGCCGATTCCGATCACCACCAGAACCTCCGAATCCGCCTGAATCTTCTCTGCTGCCTTCTGGATTCTTGCAAACTCTTCTTTATCATAGTTTACAGGCAGATCCAGCCAACCCAGAAAGTCATTGCCGGCTCCTGTCTTATTCACCAATTCTTTCTTGGCGGCGTCCACCAGCTTGCTCATGTAACCCACTTCTTCTTCGCTGATAAATGATGCTGCTCTTGAATAATCAAATGTAACTTTATTCATTTTGTCTCTCCTTCGTTTTTTCTATCACAATTCCCCATTATGATACAATATTACTGGAATTTATTGTAGCAGACCTATATTCATTTATCAAGATTTCAGGGGAAAATTTCTTTCAGCACCGCATCAAATATTGCCTCTTCTTGCTGCTGCTGTTTTTTTTCCAGAGATTCTCGCATCTGCTGTTCCTGTCTGCTGACGGGATCTGGCTCCTGAATCTCCTCCCTGGCATCTTCCATCACTACCTCCAGATACGACTGCACCTTCTTCTGGATTCCAAGTATCATCCGATTGGTTTTCCGCTGTACATGCATCATTATAAATACCGATATCACCAATATCATTAGTAAGACCGTTCCTGCCAATAACAGGATTCCCTGATACGCCTCCAATACTGTCAAAAGTCCTTCCACGACACTCCCTCTCTTCCTAAACTACGCACACGCATTCTGCCATGATTGTTTTATCTTATTTATTTATTATAAGAAGTTCGCAGGAATTTGAAAAGAGGACACGCCCCACTTTTCGCCGCATATTCCGCTATTCTTCGACACACACTCCCTGATATCGACACAATATGATTTCAAGTAACAGTTCAACTCTGAAAGAGTGCCAAACTGTTACACTTCCAACCATCAGAAACAGATTTCGAGTTGACTTTTCATCCTGAGGGTATAATATAGTAGTCAGATAAATATGTTTCGAAACATAGAATGGTATAAAAGCAGAAAGGATATCCTTCCATGAAAAAAATTGTTATGACAGGCGGCGGAACTGCCGGACATGTGACCCCCAATATCGCATTATTTCCCGGTCTGATGGAAGCCGGATATGAAATTCACTATATTGGCTCTTATAACGGAATGGAAAAGCAGCTAATCGAAGAGCAGAATGTTCCCTATTACGGAATCTCCTCCGGCAAACTGCGCCGATACAAGGATCTCCGCAATCTGACCGATCCCTTCCGCGTCATCAAGGGCTTGAAACAATCCGTCTCTCTCCTGCGCAGGCTTAAACCTGATGTGGTGTTCTCCAAGGGAGGGTTTGTCTCGGTTCCCGTAGTCCTTGCGGCTAAAATGACGCATGTTCCCGCCATTATCCATGAATCCGATCTGACTCCGGGGCTCGCAAATAAGCTTGCCATTCCGTCTGCTTACAAAGTATGCTGTAATTTTCCGGAAACGGTTTCCTATCTTCCCAAGGAGAAAGCAGTTCTGACTGGTTCTCCCATTCGACAGGAACTTTTAAATGGCAGCCGGGAACGCGCGGCAAAGCTGTGCGGATTCAATCTGACTAAGCCTGTCATCCTGGTAATCGGAGGCAGCAGCGGTTCTAAGGTTGTCAACGATGCTGTGCGGGATATTCTCGACCAACTGCTTATCCACTATCAGGTCATCCACTTATGCGGCAAGGGCAATCTTGACCCTGCCTACGATAATCGTGTTGGTTATCGACAATTTGAATATGCCGGAAAAGAGCTGCAGGATATGTTTGCCCTGTGCTCTTTAGTCATTTCCCGCGCCGGTGCTAATGCCATCTGTGAATTGCTGGCGCTTCACAAACCCAATATTCTCATTCCTCTGTCCGCATCAGCAAGCCGGGGGGATCAGATTCTCAACGCTCGTTCCTTTGAAAAGCAGGGCTTCAGCTATGTGCTGGAAGAAGAACAGCTGACTGCGGATGCCCTTTTATCGGCCATTACAGAAGTCAACGAAAAACGGAACACTTATATTCGCAAGATGCAGGACAACACGCAGCTTGACTCCATCCACGCCATTCTGGAGTTGATTGACCAGGCAGGTGACATGCACCGCAAAAAGATACTGCGCAAAAGTAAAAGAAGTAAATAAGAATCCTGCAGTTTTCCTATGTATCCAAAAAGGATGACCGCCCTTTGGGACGATCATCCTTCTTTTTTATAAAATCTTATGGTATCTTTTGCATACCGCATGTTTTAACGCAGCATATCACGAATTTCTGCCATCTCTTCCTCAGACAACTCTAAATGGTTATACCGCAGGATATCATCATTCTTATCCTCTTTATATCTGGGGATCAAATGCATATGAAAATGGAACACCGTCTGCCCCGCTACCTTCTCATTATTCTGTAACAGGTTGAAGCCGTCGCAATGCAGTACATCCCGCATACGAATCGCCATTTTCTTGGCAACCCGCATTACTTTTGCCGCCACATCCTCATCAATTTCGTACAGATTGGCATAATGCTCCTTGGGCAGAACCAGTGCATGTCCCTTTGCCGCCGGTGCAAGATCCAAAATCACACGGACATCGTCATCCTCATAAATCGTATTAGACGGAATCTCTCCCGCGGCAATTTTACAAAATATGCAATTATCGTCTCTCATCCTCTTCTCTCCTATCTCAGCTTGCATTATACAAAAATAAATATCTGATCCAGCATACGCAAGGTTTTAAAATTGCCTTTCGCCGTCATCTCTCCCGTCATAAATGCACGTTGGAAAGTCATGTGACCGGCCAGAATATTTTCCATGACCTCAGCAGACAGTTTTGCATACACATCTACATTTTCCTCCTGCCCGTAATGGCAGTCCAGCTCATCATTTGCCACTGATACCACCAGCGGTTTCTTCTCGCCCTCTATCATGAACAAATACGTTGCTGCGAAATCGCTCTGTGCCACAAAATGTGCCTGCAAATCGATAATATATTCCATCTGTGTGTCCGGCTGCTGCTCATTGAGCTTATCCTTAAAGATGGAGGTCAGTTCTTCAATATCTTCTTTCTGCTTCTTGACATAAGAATCATCGGATACGTATTGGGACAGCTGCTCGCTTTCCTGCGGAGTCAGCTCTAACTGCTGCGTGCGCAGGATTGTCCTGGTGACCGCCTGATTTGAGGTAGGCAGCCCCTTTTGTCTCTGTGAGATTGTCCGATAAAGGTTCTCCGCCTTCTTCTCAATGATCAGGGAATAATCATGATTCATCTCAAAGCTCACCAGATCGTCTACATAACCGCAGATACCGCTGCAGGGAAGTCCCCCCAGTATCTCCCAGGCATTCATCAGCGTCGATTCCCCTTCACGCTCTCCGTATGTGGTGGACATAACAATCGGCTGCATATAAGTCGTCTTGATTTTCTCTTTATCACCATACAGCCAGCATGCATCCAGAAATTGCTGCATATAGCCGCCTATCCCCAGCCATTCCACTGTTGTGGCAAGAATAATTCCGTCTGCGTCCTTCAATGTCTGCGGCAATGTGGAAATACTGTTCTTGCTCTCAAAGATATTATAACGCTCTACCGTAACCCTTAATTCTTTCAGAACCTCTTCCATCTTCCCAACCACATACAAGGTGGGATCGTCCAAAAGACCTCTTCCTCCGTAATATATATTAATCTTCATATTTGCCTCCGCATCTTAAGTTTAGATTCCGCCTTCTTTCAGTACATATAGTATATAAATTTTCCGGCATAAAGTCAAATGCCCCGCAGGAATCAATCCTTTTTGCGATACAAAATCACCGATAACAAAAATCCTCCTGCCACGCCGCCGATATGACACCAGTTGTCTACTCCTGATCCTGTAAATCCCAGATACAGGCTTAACGCAATCATCAACAGTATTCTCCGGGTCGTAAGCATTTCCAGCCGTCCCCGGTTACGAATCACAATCCATAAAAGTGCGCCGATCACGCCAAACACAGCCCCGGAGGCTCCCGCCGACACTGCATAATCCTGCTGCCGCAGCATCATCCAAAGAGACAGTAATCCTCCACAGATACCCGAGCCGAAATAAATCACCAGATACTTCCATCTGCCTACCGCTATCTCCAGCTTGTCCCCGGTGCAGAAGAGCACCAGCATGTTATTGGCAAGATGCAGCACGCCAAAATGCAGGAACATGGACGTAACCAGCCGCCACCATTCCCCATCCTCCGTGATACACAAAGGAAACATCCCTCCATGCTGCTCCACAAAATACCCCGATTCCATATCTCCCATCAGTGACAAAATCAAAAATATCACTATATTGAGTGCCACGATGCCTATATTCATAAGCGGAATCTGCCTGTCCGTTGGTTTCTGCATCTTTCCGACACGCCTCTGCCTGCCCTCCCATTCCAGTACATGCTGTATGGGTTCCCGCAGTCCCAGGAAGTCTCCGGGCTGGTTTTCATATATCATGAGCATATGCTGCGCCTCATCCAGCAGCCAGCAATTCCTGCAAAAAGAGCATAACTGCTTGCCGTAGGCAACGTGATCCGTCAGAACCAGAGTAAGCAGCTCCACCTGATAAATCACCATATTATAATCACATCCTGGTATTCTTCCCTGCGGATGTAAAAATAATTCCCGAAGCTGCTGCTGTATATTCTGCGTCTGCACCACATCCGGAAAACCTGCGGCTTCCCCGGAAAACAGCCAGACAACATGGCAGCAGCCCTCATGCATATGATAATAAATACCGCCCGGAAAATCCGATCGATTCAAGAAGCGCAATCCCCTTTGCTCAAGAAGCGGATATATGTTGGAAATCAAGTGTTTACCTCATATTCTTTCGCTTTATTCTATGAATCTGACAATAACACTTTCCACAGCCGCTGTCAATCCAGTCAACAACCCCGCCGCAAGCGGCGGGGTTGTTGCTGGCAGGAATCAATTTACATAAACGTAAACTTTTCCCTGCCCAATTGAACCGAGTCATGCATATACAGCTTCTCCTTCTGACGGTACGCCAGCATCTGATCATTCAACCATGTTCCGTTCATGGAATTTAAGTCTTCGATATAATAGTCTTCCCCTTCCTTCGTGACTCTGGCATGGGAACGACTGATCCCCTGCGCTGCAAGCACTGCGTCTGCCTGTTCTCCACTTCCCAATAAGAACGGTACGTGATCTATCGTTATATTGGGCAGACAGCCCACGCCCTCATAGCGCAGTATCCCCTCCGCCGTTCTCTCTGTTCCCAGATATTCCGTCGGCTGCTCCTCTACCTGGGCTTTATAGTCCTCCGGCGTATAGATTGCCGGCTCCCTCTGCTGGTTCTTACCTTTTGCTCCAGACCACGAAAATTTTTCCAGCAGTGCCCTGCATTTGCGCAATCCAGCTTCCCATGCGCTGTGTTCCGGCAATAGCTTTTTATCCTGTCCATTCCGGTATTCCTGCGGCTGTCTGTCCTGCTGTTCCCACTTTTCCCGTATCGGATGAACCGCATTCGTATCTTCCTTCGGAAAATCAGCACCACTCAGATTCCCGCGCAGTCCATGCAGAATGTCTTCCAAGGAATATGCTCCCACTGTCGTCTGCTGATACACTTCATAGCTTGCCAGTACCAGCGGTTCATCTTCATGATTAATTTTTGTCAGTAAATATTCCATCAGGCGGCGAAAACCCTCCATGACTGCTCCCTGCATTCCAGGACAGTACGCAAAACAGAACTGCTTAGTTCCATGTTCCACATAAATGGACTCAGGAGTCAGCATAAGGCCCTCCTCCTCCAATAAATACGGTTTTATTCCTCTGCACACACTCACCAGCGTTTCTATCATCTTAACCAATAATTCCGCAGAAAAATCATTGCTCTCCAACAGGTGCTCCAACGAACGCATTCCTGTGATCTCATACCAGAACTGCATTTTCCCATCCTGTCCCATTGTTTCAAAGTGCAGCAGATTTGCTATTTTATTTTGTCTGCACATATGAAGCTGATAACCTGAATACTGCACCGGCAGTGTCAGAATCATATAACTTTGGCTCAGATTTCTTTTGTACGTTATTTCCATTGCTTATTCTCCCATCAATCTAATCACAATATCCCGTTCCCGTATTTCTTTCATTGTGTCTATTCCTTCCAGTGCGCCGGGACGGATTGCTATTGTCTTCGTCTCATCATGAAGATCAAAGCCCAGACAAAGGATCGCACATATGATCATCAACAGCAGCGGTACGATAATTGCTGCTTCTACGGTAAAGGACGCCTGCTGATATAACGCTCCTGTTTCTGGCACATCTCCCTTCCTCATAGCCATAACATCCCCATATAAGACAGCAGCAGAAACGGAACAAACGGAATAGTATCCGTCCTTCTCCTTCTGAAGAAGGCCAGAAGGCCAAGCCCGCAGATTGCGGTAAGAATAAGACCTCCGCACAGAAGCTGCATATTCCCTGTTCCACCCAGATAAATACCGGTAACCATCAGTACCAGTCCATCTCCGACTCCTACCATTCCCTTCGCCATCCTGGACAACAGCATGACCAACACGCCGATCGCCGCACCTGCCAGAATACTGTATATGGAAATCTGCCTTTGCAGCAGATGCACCATCACTCCCACAATTCCAAACAGCAAGACCACAACACTGTGCACTTTCTGTCTATAAATATCTTCAACAGAACAAATTCCCAACATCCCCAACAACGTATATTTTGCTATCATTTATCCTCCTCCCTGCCGGCTCTTACATTTACTGCACAAGGGATAACCCTCCAGTTCTGATAAGGGCAGTATATACACGGTTCTTTTTAATCCGCTGCACGAAAGGCTGCAATGGTATGCACTGCCATAATCCGTAACATAATATA
This sequence comes from Lachnospiraceae bacterium, assembly GCA_029071325.1. Classification (GTDB taxonomy): domain Bacteria; phylum Bacillota; class Clostridia; order Lachnospirales; family Lachnospiraceae; genus Roseburia_C. The sequence continues at coordinate 9,903 of JAIEAP010000038.1, forward strand.
ATTGCCTATCCTCCGTATGCGATCCACAGCGCTCACAGGGCTGATAGATTCCCCCTGACGTATTCCGCATCTGGCCCACGGCTCCCGCCGCAACTGCCCGGATACTCAGATCCAGATATGCACAGTCCGAGTACAGATGATATACACTGCCTTCCTCCGTCTTATAAGCATACCGTTCTTCTTTCGAACCAGTTTCCGTGTTTCCTATCCATTTATGGCACCGGGCTCTCTGATTCATGGAATATCCAGGCAATCCCCAAAATCCAATGGGATTACGGATACGGTATGTCACGCACAGATCCACATAGCTCCCCTCCGTGTCCGACAGGGCAAATGAAAATCCTCCTGTCCCCACATAATCCGTATGGGCGTTACGCTCCTTTAGCTGCCGCCGGAACAACACCTGTGCACGCATTAATGTTCCCGCTCCGGAATCCTCTTCCATTCCATGCGCCTGTATCGCGCTTTCCACTGCCGCATATTCTAACGCCGCTTCCACGTCCTGCTGCAGCTGCAATACACGGAACAGGAACAATACTGACACTGCGAACAGTGTAAACATCGGAATCACCAAAGCTGCTTCCAGAGTAAACGAAGCCCGCAGCGGGCCAGATATCTCCCGTCGCCTGGTGCAAGAGGTGCATGAAGGTGTCTCTTTCCATGTGAAAGAATTGTGTTTCAGATTAGGGCTTGAAATGTGTGAGAGAGTTTTTACTATGTATTGATTTGTATTATTTTTAGAAAGAGACACCTTCATACACCCCCATTCTTCACTGATATGCTGCTTTCTGGTTCCTGACAAACAGATAGTTTCCTTTCCATCCTTCCCCGCTTCCAAACCAACCGAAAAACAACGGCTCTGCCTGATAACGGCAGGAGATTTCCATAACAGCCACCACACAGTCCATGGCAAACTGTTCCTCCCCCTCCAGCAATCTTATGCTCTTCTCCATGAAATTGAGCGAGCGCATGGTCAGCTTTTCTTTGCCTGTAAGATACATAAAAATCCTCAGATAATCCTGATAACTCAGACCGCTTCCCTCTGAAGCCGACGTTTCTTCTCCGCTGTCCACTGCTGCGGCCGCATGACTCTCCTGAATATCATTTCCCTGCTTCAGCAACGGAACCCTGCCGCCTTCCAGAAGCGTCCGCACATCGGACACACTCTCCATATATGCCCAGGCAATCAGTATCCCCTGCGTGATAGCATCCACCAACTCCGGCTGAAGCAACAGAGTGCTGATTACCAACGCCGTGCTGTGTGCCAGTGCGCTCTTCTGGGCATCCTGCCGCATCCAGAGATAATTTGCCACCTCTCTCACCACAAGCAGCCGCTCTACCACTGCGGTAAGATTCTCCAGATCCGATGATCTGCCTGCAATAAAGTATTCCTGCGGATATGCCAGCGCTCCCTGCTGTTCCGGCTCTACAAAGCATCCGAACTCCCGAAGCAGATATTCACGAAACCATGCGTCATCCATCATATTGGTATCCGCAGTGCTCTCGACATAACTCCCACGGAACAATTCCCGCTCCGACAGAGACTCCCCCTTAAGCGATTTACCAGAAATCGATGAGACATCATCCACAACCTGGGACAGTATTCCCTTATCCATCAATTTCCTGACTTCCGTTATCGGATTATCCACAGTGTCTGCTTCGCTTGCATCCGGTTCATCAGGGACACTTGCATCCGAATGAGGGGACGGAGCAGTCACTCTCTCTAATGCCACACGCTGTATCTGACCGCTGCTTTGTACCGAAACACTGCTTTGCGCCTGACTGTGATCCTGTGCCTGATTGGCCTGATCCCACTTCTCGCGTATGTCATCCTCCTGCTGCAGCAGTTCCTCTGTCTGCTCTGCCTTTTCCTTCCACTCTTCTACTGCCAAGACGCCTATCATATGCTTCATATAATCTGCCGCCTGCTGCCGGTATGCAGCCCCACAAAAATCCGTGGCAAGTTCATAGCCCGCTACAAAACAGTCTGTCAGCTTTAGTCCATATAGATTACTGTAAGAACTCTGCGCGGCCGAAACTTTGCCCTCAAGATTTTCCTGTCCCAGTGCCTTTAAATCCTTCTCCAAAGAAGCAAAGCTTAATTCCCCCTGTGCATTTGCCTCCCGGAAATAAAGGTGATACTGCTCATACAGCCCTATATGATACTGTGCCATCACAGATTCTATTAAGAGCCTGCTCTCCGTCTCGGTGTGGGTCTGCAGACCATACAGCCGTGCCGATTCCAGCAATGTAAAAATCAGACTCATGATCACGGTCAGCGCCAGCGAGGCAAAAACTGTAATGCTTCCCCTGCAGCCCATTTTACAACGCACCTGCGCGTTCGGTAATGGCACCAAAAATACTGTTGACTAATGATGTCAGTCTTGATTTGAATATCACGATCAAGCCAATAAGCACCACCAGAATCAAAATCACCTCCACCACGCCGATTCCATCCTCTTCTGTCATAAACCGCTTCCACTCTTTTAACTCCATCCCTTGTCCTCCTTTTTCATATCTGTATGGTCATACATGCTGGAACGATTAAAATGACCATAACTACCAACAACATCAACATCATGGGGAATAACAGCTTAGTACCCGCTTCCTCGCCCATCTTTTGTGCCATATTCTTTCGCTGTAAAAACGCATCTGCTGCCTCTTTACTCAATACGGCACCGATTCCTGCCGTCCCCTTTCTCATATTCTGGGTCAGGATTGACGCGAACCTGCGATACTGCGCAACTCCACAGCGCTCTCCAAACTGCTCCAGCGCCCGGCGTTCCCCCATTCCATCCTGCAATTCATGCAGTGTGATCAGCATTTCCTCATACCCTTCTCTCCTCCTCTCCTTATCCTTCCGCTTCCGTTCATAGTTCTGTGACAAACGCTCCCACGCCATAGGCAATGACATTCCAGCCTCTAAGAGCAATCCCAGTCGGCTCACAATATCCGGATAGTCCATAAGCAGTCTTTTATTCCTTTGCTTATAGTCTCTGCGCTGCCTCTCCTTTTCTGTCAGCGACATACACACTGCCGCCACAACTCCCAAACCTGCAAATATCCACAATGTATAAGTGCGTGGATACTTCCAACTTACTTTCTGACCATCCAGTTCTTCCGGCAATTCTATCACAGGAAGGAACTCCTCCTGTTGACGGATATAGTCATAGATCTGCTGTGCCAGCCACCCTTCCCGGGACTTCTCCTCCGGATAAATGCAAATGGGAAATTCATAATCTGCTCTGTAATCCCCGCAGGACAGTTCCGCTGTGACCATTGCCACGGTCCCCCCTTCACCCATCAGTTGTTCTTCCTGTATACGCCCTTCCATATCGATCAGGTTGTCCGGTGTGATCATCCAGGTTACCTGTACCAGTCCGTGCTGCAATGTCTCACAAAGTTCTACTTTTCCGCTGACATGATCCGCCGAAGTATTTTCTCCCAGAAATGATAGCTCTGCCTCTTCGGACGCCTGGGACAAGAGTTCGTCCCACTCTTCCCCGCTCAGTTTGCGGGCGGGAATCTGTAACTCTAATGCATACTGCTCACCTTCCTGTTCTAATTCATAATACAGCGTCTCTTCCTGCAAGCCGCTCCCCGGTTCTCCCCGCGTCAGCTCATTTCCCTGCAGCGCGCCCTCACTTTTCTCCACATATACCGCCGCAGCTCCCATCAGAAAAAATACCAGCACTATTGACACAACACGTTTTCTTTGCTTTGTCCACATCACTCACACCTCTATCTGTATCAGCTTCTCTGCCCACAGCAGCGCTCCCGCATAAATCATAAGACATCCTGTCATTACCGCTATTCCGATGGGGTTATGATACAGTGCATCCAGAAATCCTCCGGAACTAAACCGCATAAATCCAAGAATAAACAACGGCACTATGTTCATGATTCTCTGCTCCATACGGCGGGCCGACAAACTGATCTCTATCTCCCGCTGCAGTTCCATTTTATCTGTCAGTTGTGTTACCGTATTCGATATGATGGCAATAAAATCTCCGCCGCTTCTTCTCGCAAAGGAAAATATCTCCCCAAACTGTTCCATATCCTCTATATGACTCCGTCTGCCCATATCCTCCACCAACTGTTCTAACGGAACATTGCACATCAACTGATGCTTCATCTGCTGCAGCTCCCGGCAGATATCGCTGTCCTGCCCATACTGCTGTTCCATATCGCCCGCTGCTTCCTGCCATGCATGTTCCATGGAATAGCCCGCCCGCAACGCTCCTGCAACTGAGCGCAGACAATCCTTGAACTGCTGCTTTAATGTCTCCTTTCTTCTTATGACCTGCCGCCGGCAGATTCTTCTATAAAAGACCGGAAATAACGGAAGCGCCGCAAAAAACGGCAGGACAGAATAGTAAAACAGGAACGACACAGCTCCGTCCACCAAAAGATACGACACGGCCGCCAGCAATATACTTCTTATCCTATGATCCGCTCTGTCATAATCCTGCCGCACAGAGCTTGTCCCGACAGAGCAGCCTTCCTGTCTGTAACCATTTGCCTTTGACACGCCCATTCTCCTCTCCTGATTCCTGGAAGCAGAACAATTCATGCAATCTGACCTGCTCCTGTTCCAACCCTTTTACCTCAGAAATCTGAACCACCTTCCGGCTTCCGTCACGGAATCTGCCCAGATGGATCAAAATATCGATACCAGACGCTATCTGTCCGCGAATGGCAGAAAGCGGAATCTCCATGCCCATCAGCACCATGGTCTCCAAACGCTTCAGCATGTCCTCTGCCGAGTTAGCATGACCGGTGCTCAGGCTTCCTGCATGACCGGTATTCATTGCCTGCAGTACATCCAATGCCTCTGCTCCCCTGCATTCACCCACAATAATACGGTCAGGACGCATCCGCAATGCACTTCGTATCAAATCCCTGATGGTAATGGGCGGCACGCCCTCCAGCATGCTCTCCCGCGTCTCCAAACGCACCAGATTGGGAATTCCCTGTATTTGCAGCTCTGCGGAATCCTCAATCGTCACGATTCGTTCATCCTGAGGAATGTATGCGGACAGGGCATTTAAAAATGTAGTCTTCCCGCTGCCCGTTCCCCCTGAAATAAATATATTATAGCCCGCTTGCACCAACTGCCTTAGTTCTCCGGCCATATCCCGTGACAGCGAATCCCATTCAATAAGCTGCTCCATTGTTATCGGATGTTCTGGAAAACGCCGGATGGACAATGCCGTCCCGTCTATTGCGATGGGTTTCAACACAATGTTGACCCTGGCTCCGTTCTCCAGTCTGGTATCCACAATGGGATGCAATTCGTTAACCATCCGGTTGCTGTTTCCTACAATCTGCTGTATCACATCCTGAAGCTTCTCTTCGGAGGCGAAGCTCTTATGCCATTGATGCAGCTTCCCTTGTTTTTCATAAAAAATTCTTTCGGTTCCATTTACCATAATCTCCGTCACTTCTGTATCATCAATCAGTTCCTGCAGTACATCCAGCCTTCGGAGCGCGTGAAACACTGCCTTCGTCAAATACTGCCTTTCATGGATGGACAGCGCAGCCTGTCCGCTGTACCCCTGCAACACGGTATGAATCAGCTCCAAAACCTCTTCATCCTCTATCTGCCGGGATACATCCATCCGCGCCAGAACTTGCTGCCGGATCATTTCAATGACAGCGTCATCAGACGCTCCGGAACCCTTCGAAGCCCGTACCGGACCCATATGCTCCGTATCCCGCATCTTACACCTCTTCTTCCTGCATACATTCCTCCATCCACTCCATCATCTGTTCCGAAACCGCCTGCGGCAGGATCTCCGGTACACCTACCCCTTTCATATGTAGCGCTGCCGGAATCCGGTACAGCTTAAAATCCTGCTTATTAAGCGTGTCCAGAAAGATATTTCCTATCTGTTCCGCGCCAAAAGAGGGCGGAAGGAACCCATACAGATCATCGCACTGTTCCAAGAGAACTTCTATCCCCGTCAATTCCGGGTCGACCTCCAACACTACATAATCATATTGCAGTTCACTCCAAATGGCTGCCAGCAGCTGCACAATATCCTCTGCTTCCATGCCTTCCAACTGCCGCGGCGCCTTCACTGGAGTAATGCAGGCAACCTCTTCTACAGCAAGAATACTGCTCTTCAAAGCCGCCCCCATATTAGTTTCCGGTCCGCGCAGAGCTATAATTATATCAGAAAGATTTCTTGACTCCTCCACATACCATGCCCCACCAAATCCGTGATATTTCCGGGTATTAACATACAACACATTTCCTTTTCGAGACAAATATTTCGATAACGTCAACCCGGCAAGCAATGAACTGCCGTTATACCACGGAGTACACAGTCCAATCGTGCGTCCCTTCCTGTAATTGTACCCTTCGGATATGGCTGTCTGCCCCTCCAGATTCTGATAAATTCTCCGCAGGATCTCGTCTGCGGACTGATATTTGTAGATACAGGGATACGGCGCAAGTTCCTCCGCCACCGTTTCCTCTGCCAGGCATATCACCTGGGTCGAAAATTGACCCAATCCCTCCTGCTCTGCACATTCCCGCTCCTTCTGCGCTTCTTGCAGCTTCTTTAAAAGTTCCGGACTTATCAGCCAGATATCTGCCCTCTCTTCCTTCAACCGTTGCACCAGATCCTCCTGCTGCTCCAGGAATGCCACCCTGGAAAACTCCCGCTTCTGCATCCAGTATTCCGTCAGGCTTCTGCCATAATCGGAATCCTGATCACATATGGCAATTACTAATTGCTGCACACGATCACCCCCATTGTCAAAATATACCCTGCCAATACCGACACCGCAAAATGCATGACCTGCCTGTCCCTCTGCGGGTACGGCATAAGCCTCCCTGACACAACTGATTGACATACATACTGTGAAAAACGAAGCAAACTCGGTATCAACTCTTTACATACCGCCAGCTTAATGATTGCATAGATGGCTGCCGCCACAAATGAATTTAGAAAAATAGAAATAAATACAGATTGCCCGGACATACAAGCGATCGCCATAAACAGCTTGATATCTCCCGCACCCAGGGCATGTATCCGAAACATCAGATATAACAGCGCCACAGGTATCAGCATCTGTAGTGTCCCCTCCAGAATTCCCGATATCCCGGTCTGCCATATCCGATACGCCATGCCCACGACAATTCCGGCGCCTGTCAACAGATTTGGAATCTTACCTTTTCGCACATCCCAGATTGCCGCAAAGACAAGAACTATACCAACCACAATGTAAATTATGTATCCCCCCTTGTTGTAATCCCGATTATACGCCCATACCAAAGGAGTGTACATGTCATAATGTGAAAATTTTTGTTTCGTCACTATTTACAATAAACGATAGATCATAATCCCATACAAGAGCGCAAATCCTCCCGTACCAAGGATTCCGACTGTCAAAATACTGATGGGATTTATTCCTACCATCAAATCAATTTCCTGGGAAGCAAAAAATTTATTGGTAAAAAAAATAGCAATACCGCCTACTACCATACGCACCAGGAAAGTAAACAGAAACTCCGCCCGCTTCTTCAACAGCCCCACACACAGAACTAACAGGCAGATCACTACAATAGCAATAACTCCGATCTCTTTATTCATGTCCACATCACCTGTTTTTTAATAAATATATTGAAATGGGGAAAAAATATTCCTTTTTCTGTATACATTGGAATTTTATGATTATACTTTAGATAAGAGAGAAATTTTTCCATCAGGAAGGAAGAGAGGATGAATTTGCTGCAGATGCTGAAACATAACAAATCCCGGGATGAGGGCTACACACTGCTCCTGGATGATCTGGCCCGTACCAAAGATAATCTGGACTCCGCTTACGCCAATTTTCAGAATGTGGTGGAACCGGATCTCATCGATGCATATATTTACGAAGTAAATGCCATGCAGTTAAAGTACAAATTCCTCTTGGGGCGGGTCAAACAAATAGAGGATTCTTATGCAAAGAATCCTCTGGAATCCGGTTCACGATAATCTTCATTCAGTTGCTTTTTCCCATATGTCATACCTGCATATATCTGCTGGGTATTCTGCATAAGGGGCTCTGAAGTATCCTGCTGTGCTGCCTGTTCAAAGGCTGCCTGCAGCTGCGTCAGAACTCCTTTTGCATGCCCGATCCCCTCTGTTCTCCGCTGATACAACGCACTCATCAGACTGCCGCGGCAGAAAGAATAGAGCGGATAGAGCTGCGCCGAAATATCGTACTGAAAATTCAGCGTATCCTGTAGACGTGCAACGCATTGATCTGCATTACGCAGCGCATCCCGATATCCTTCCCAGTCCTCCTGACCGTAGCACTGCTCTGCTTCCTCCACATAGGTCAGACAGATGTCGAAGGTCACCAGCAAAAGCTGGCTGCGATTGCTCTGGGTGATACGCCTAATGAACTCCTGCTTTGTTCCGTTATCCATTGCTGCCTCCTGTTACTGCAGCAGCTGCAATACCTGCTGCGGAAGATCATTTGCCTGCGCCAATACGGATGTTGCCGCCTGCGCCAAAACGTTCTGCTGGGTATATTCTGTCATTTCCACCGCCATATCCGCATCCTTGATACGCGACAGCGCCTGCGTCATATTTTCACCGGTGGCATCCAGACTTCCGATTGTATAATCAAGCCTATTTTCATATGCCCCCAGGGAAGCACGTATTCCGCTCACCTGTGCCAGTGCCTCATCCAATGCCCTGATTCCACGATCCGCACCGGTAACTGTTGTCACATCCAAATCATCCAGATACAACATCTCCGCGCTCATCTTCGGGATATCCACACGCATGGTCTGGTTCTCGTTAGGACCAATCTGAAGCTGCATCATACCCATATCCGTCACTTCCAAATCCACCGTACTGCCGTCTGCCAATCCGCTGTCCGTCAGAAATGATATGCTAAAACCGTCTCTGTCTGTAATGATAACACGGTTCCCCCGCAACTCAGCAGTTGCCGTATCAGGGAATCCGCTACCCGCTCCATGGATATCCACCTCAGCGTTGCTTCCATAAGCAATCGCCGGCTCCGTCGCGGCAAAACCCAATGCCCCGGCCAGGGCGGGGTCACTGATCTCAATCTTGACCATGCCGGTATCGCCGTATGCAGTCGAAGTAAAGTCCAGCTTATCTCCGTCCAGCTTCACAATGGTCTCACCTATTTCTCCGCCGTCCCTGATCTTCTCAAATACCTCCTCATAGGTATCTGTAGCCTCTATATTAACAATGGAATCATTAATGGTTATTTTTCCCTTTACCCCCACCGTTGCAGTCATATCATTAAAAACCGCAGTATCCGCCTGCATAACTGCCTGCTCTGCTGCCTTGTCAATGGTAACACTGTAATTTCCGGCTGTTACATCGCCGGACACTGACACCCTGGTAGCATTCGTGGTATATACCCTGCGTCCCAGAGAACCGTCCAACAGGGATTTTGTATTAAATTCCGTATCTTTGCTGACCCTGTCAACTTCCTGCTTCAGAGAATCAATTTCCTTCTGTATTGCCTTGCGGTCATCCGGAGTATTGGAATCACTTGCAGCCTGTACAGACAATTCACGCATTCTCTGAATCAGGTCTGTAACCTCGCTCAGTGCTCCGTCGGCTGTCTGCATGACAGATGTGCCGTTAGAAGCGTTCTTAGAAGACTGACTCAGTCCGTCAATCTGCAGGATCATTTTATTGGAAATCGCCATGCCGGAAGGATTATCCTTGGCATGATTAAGCTTGAATCCCGAGGAGAGCCGTTCCATTACCGCCGTCATCTTGTCCTCTGTCCGCAAAAGCTGCTGATTGGTTATCTTCGCAGACATATTATAGTTTATCTTCATACATATTTCCTTTCTTTTCTCATGACTCGCTTCCGTGCGGTTGAACGACATTCCTTGTCTTCTGATTTCTGTATTTTATATCGGATTACCCTTCCAGCGTCTTAACCATCCGAATAAAACTTTCCGCCATACGGTAAAGTGTCGTGGTCTGCACTGGATCTTCATTTCCTGTGACAGGACGCCCTGTATGCTCTCTTCCAAACTGGTCAATATCCAACTGTTCGCTGAGAACGAACCCCACATTCCAGTTTTCTGCATCCTCCTTGCCAAAGGCCTCCCGGAGCACAGCTTCATGTTCCTGCAACAGCTTTACCGTCTCCTCCGAGGAGGATGCGATATATCCTTTCATGCCATTCTTATCCGGTGCAAGTTCCGCCGCAACCTTTCCCAACCGATCACTCTCAAACACAATGTCCACAAAGCCCTTCTGCTTCTCCCCTCTTACAATCTTCAGGGAAATATTGCAGGTCTCGCCCTTCACCAGTACCGGTATTGCATACTGTTCCCGCTCTGCAGCCGCCGTACCCAGTGCGATCTGTCCGGACAGCAGACGCATCTGCCGCACATCAAGACTCGTCACGTCCTCTGCCTCCGTCAGCATGGTCTTCATTACATTCTCTGCCGTCTCCGCAAGCTTCTCCTGGGCTTCTGCCATCTCCTTCGGGGTCTTGACCGCCTCGCCGAAGGCTTCCATAATCTGTTCTTCTGCCCTGGCAAGTTCTTCCGAAAACTCTCCCATATTCCGGCTCTGCTCAAATATATTCCGGAAGATGCCGTTCCGGTTTCTTGTATATTCTGCCGCTGCCATAACATTCTGAACCGTCACCGGCATATCTAACTGCTCCAGCCACCGGTATACCTCTTCCGGCGCATCCGCCGCCTCCTGAAGGAGCTGTATCTGGGTTCTGGCATATCCGTATTCCTCTTCCTGTTGCACCTCTGCCCGAGCCAGCCCCTCCGCCAGTTCCTCCGGTGTCATATCCAGCCATGCGTCTTCCCTCATGATATCCATCATGCGTTCCGGCTCCAGCCGCTCCATGACATCATGTACCTTGTTCTGCTGAAATCCCAGCGCGATCTGATCGGTAATCGATGTATTCCTGTTCTCTCTGCTCTGTATGCCTCCGAACTCATCATCCACCGCATAGTCCATCCTGCCATGCCGGCCAGAACGCACCTGAGTCAGAAGATTGCGCATGGTAATGTCACCGCCCTGCTGCCACAAAGCTCCGATAGCAGCTCCGTCTGTCTTCTCCACCTGACGGATCAATCGGTAAATACCAATATAAGCGCTTCGCTCCTCTTCGCTGATCTGGCTGTTCTGTTCCAGCTTATAGAGATACTTGCTGAATTTCTCTTCCTCCGTGATCCCCTGCTCTTCCTGGATCTGGTACGACACCTCATTGATTTCCGACAGACTCATATCCAGAGGATTCATTCCCTCCTGGATCATAGTACGGACTACCGCAGGCTTCAGATTGGAAAATGCACGCTGCACTTCTTCATCCATCGCCTTCACCTGCATGAGATGTTCCTCCGTGATTTCAATCTGATTATATGCCAGAATTCTGACTGCCCTGCGATTGGCATCGCTAAGATCCTGATTCATATCCCGCAGGATATCATCCACGTTGCGGAATGCCTTGTGTATGGAATCCCCCATGTCGCTGCGGGGGGCTGTCATCATAGTTTCATACCGCTCTCCTGCCGCATCCATCCGTTCTTTAACGGCTTTGCCCTCTGCGTGAAGTTCCTGCAGCGTTGTCTCGTCCGCCTGCCGGATACCCATAGCGTATGCCGGCATCCCCTGCAATTCCTCTACCGTCCGGCTCGTCTGGGCAAACAGCTCTGCCTGCCCCGCATCCACCGCACTTCCGTCCTGTGCCAGCAGCTTTTCATAATAGGAACGCTCCTGTTCTTTCAGGGAATCCACTAACTCCTCCAGGGGCATGGTATCAATGGAAATCCCCTGTTTGATCAGCGCACGGTTCGCCTCTGTAGTCATCAGCAGCCTAGTCTCTTCTAACTGCCGATGCGCTTTCAGCAGATCCAGACCGGTATTACTGTAAACAGCGCGGTTTCCCTCCCTGTCCATTTCCTCTCTTGCCTCCTGCAGATTAGCAATCGTTACTTGCTTCTCATGTACTGCAAGATACGCCAGCTCCTCATCCCCCACGCTGTCTATCACATCCATGACTTCCTGTGCCTGCTGCCACGATCCGTCCGATGTCAAGGATGCCTGTCCGGGGCGGAGTCCATCCGTCATACCTGCCATCACATACTGAATCAGCGTGTCTGCCTCCATAGGTAGCTTCAATTCCGACAATTCCTGCATCATCTGCATATGACTGGCGGTCAGAGGAATCTGCTGTTCCACCATCCACTGTCCCCACCGCATGGTCTCTTCTGTCACAGGCAGACCGCTCTCTTTGATTACCGCTTCTATCTGCCCCTCTAATTCCCGGTAATCCGCATCAGCCGGGGCAGGATACACCGCGCTCCCGGAAAATTGTGCCCGATAGAGATTTTCCGTATTTACAGGCAGTTCATTCTCCAACAGATATTTTATGGATGCTTCCGCCGGATCGGTCAGTTCTGACATCATGGTAAATGTCTCCTCCAGCGCAGCGATATTGTCCGGTGTAGCAGGAAGATCTGCCTCCTCCAGCGCTCTCGCCAACTGCTGCGCCAAGGCCTGGCTTCCGACAATCTCGGCCATCTGCTCCTGGCTTAACTCATCGCCAAAATAAGTGATATCTGCCCCCGCACGCGCCAGCATCATTTTCATCTTATCGGTCTCGGTCACTACCGTATGCAGATCGGAATCCGTAAGGGAATAACCGTCCTTCTCCATCTTCGCCGCATCCTTCTGCGAAGTATGATCCGCCGCAAACAGCATTTCATTCTTTTTCTGCTTCGCATCCATGGCGGATGCCTGCTGCTGAACCTCCTCTATGGTAGATGCGCCCTCTTTTTCCGGTTTTCCATATGTAGGCGGCTGCACCATGTGATCCGCTTTTCTGCTCTTCTCAATCCGAAATACCGTCTCATCCCCCGCCGGTGCAGCATTCTTCTCTACTCTTATATTCTGCGCCTGCACCGTATCCGTATCTATTCTTCCTGCCTGCTGCTCTATCCGCATCCTAAGTCTCCTCACTCTACTGTACAACAATGTCTATACTTTATGTCGGTTCTTTTGGGCAAAAACTTAAATCCCTGTGATGCTCTTCTTAACGAAGAGACCTCACAGGGATTTTTCTTAAGACCATTTACGGTCATAATATACGAAACACTGCTACACCAAAAGCCGGCAACGGGTAAGCAATAGAATACGGTCTGCCGTCGCACTCCTTCTTCACCGCTTTGTAGGACTTGGGCTTCTCTGCACCGCTTCCGCCGAATTCGGCCGCATCGCTATCCAGGATCAACTGGTAATTACCGCGCTTGGAAACACCTACGCGATAATCCGCCCATTCCATAGGTGTAAAATTAATGATGAACAACAGGGAATTTTTACCGGATTTACCACGCCTTACAAAGCTGTAGGTGCTGTGATCACAATCATCGGCGCTCATCCACTCAAATCCTGCCCAATCACTGTCAATCTGATACATACATGGATACTTCCGATAAATCGCTAACAGCGCCTTCACAAAATCATGAAGCTGCTTATGCATAGGCTCATCCAGAAGATACCAGTCCAATTCCCTCTCTTCACTCCATTCCCGGAGCTGTCCGAAGTCCTGTCCCATAAAGAGCAGCTTCTTGCCGGGGTGACCCATCATAAAGGCATACGCCGCTTTCAGGTTGCGGAACTTCTCATCCTCATAGCCCGGCATCTTATTCCACATAGAGCATTTCAAGTGTACCACCTCATCATGGGACAGCACAAGAATATACTTCTCCGAACTGTTATAGCTCATGGCAAATGTCATTCTATGATGGTTGTCTCTGCGGAAATAGGGGTCTAAGGACATATAATCCAGGAAATCATGCATCCAGCCCATATTCCACTTATAAGTAAAGTCCAGACCGCCTTCTTCTGCCTTGCCGGTCACCATGGGCCACGCCGTGGATTCCTCTGCGATCATGACCGTACCCGGATTGCGCCCGGTGATCAGGGTATTGATATGGCGGAAGAACTCAATAACATCCAGGTTCTTATTTTCTCCAAAAGAGTTTGCCACCCACTGACCGTCATTCTTCCCGTAATCCAGATAAAGCATGGATGCCACAGCGTCCACCCTAAGCCCGTCGATATGGTAATGCTCGATCCACATCAATGCGCTGCCGATCAGGAAATTCTTCACCTCTGTTTTGTCGTAATTAAATATCTTGGTTCCCCACTCCGGATGCTCTCCCATTCTGGGATCGGGATACTCATACAGCGGACATCCGTCAAAATCCGCAAGTCCGTGCGCATCTCTTGGGAAATGTGCCGGCACCCAGTCTAAGATGACACCGATATCATGATTATGAAGATAATCCACCAGATATGCGAAATCGTCCGGCGCTCCGTAACGCGACGTAGGCGCATAATAGCCTGTCACCTGATAACCCCAGGAACCGTCAAAGGGATACTCGGAGATTCCCATCAGCTCCACATGGGTGTATCCCATTTCCTTCACATATTTGGTAAGAGCCACAGCAAATTCACGGTAAGAATAATAACCGCCGTCCTCCCGGCAGGGATGCCTCATCCAGGAACCGGGATGCACCTCATAAATCGCCATGGGCTGCTCATAGACATCCTTCGTTGCCCGGCGTTTTTCCATCCATGCATCATCCGTCCACCGGATAGACTCTATATCTGCAATTCTCGAAGCCGTACCGGGCCGCATTTCCGCATAATTAGCATAGGGATCTGCCTTAAACAGCCATCTTCCATCATGGGTTATAATCAGATATTTATATAAATCTCCAATATGTGCCTCCGGGATAAACGCTTCATAGATTCCCATTCCAGAAGGCTCCAGCCGCACCATCTCATTCGCCCATTCATTCCAGCCGTTAAAACTTCCGATGACAAATACCCGTGCCGCATGGGGCGCCCACACGTTGAACCGAATTCCCTGTCTTCCGTCGATCGTAGCGGGATGCGCACCCATTTTCTTGTAAATGTCATAGTGGGTTGCCTGCCCCAGCAAATACATGTCTAAGTCCGTAAAATTCCCCATAATGCTTCACCTCTTTAATTTTTTATTACTCTTCAAAATCCTTCTCATACAGGATAATGTAGTCTTGTTCGCTGTATTTTTTCGAGAAAAATACTTTTTTGAAACTAAACCGTTCTGAATTGTCAATGGCCTCATCCACAATTTCCTTAACCTCGGTCAGAGATGTGGGATGATCCAGCCTCTGTATATTACTGATACGATTATACAATGCCAGCACTGCCATTTCGTCGATCTCATATCCCATTTCATGGCAATAAGACTGTGCAAAGAATACCAGTTCATCACTGGTAAATACCGGAAGCATAACCTTTTCTGTAAACTTTCTGGCAAAGGCTTCATCCCTCCGCAGTGCTTTGGCAATTCCCTCCTTCGTATCCTCCAGGATCACCAGCAGAGCTTTCGGTTCCGCTTCGATCGCCAGGGACAGCTTCACTGCCGTCTCCCTGCTGATATCGCCTGCTTTCTCAATGATCAGGCAGCCTCCCGCCACTTTCTTCAGCAGAAGCTGCATATCCTTTCTGTTTAACACTACACCATCTATTCTTCCGACCTTCTGATTCAGCACGCCGGTTTCTTTCTGCAGCGCCTTCACAAATGAGGCGGAGAACACTGTCTTGCCGCTTCCTCTTCCTCCTTGTATGGTAATGCCGCATTTATTGTTATCCGACTGTTCCAGCCGGCTGATGGTCCCTTCCAGCGCCTGGCATATCTGCTGCTCCATGCCTCCTACCGGTACGAAATAAGAGAAAATCGTCTTCTGCTCCTGGGACAGCTTCGTGATCGGCTGTCTTCCGACAGTATCTTCCAGATCAATTTCAGCTATCTCCGGCAGTTCTTCGGCCTGTGACTTTGTCTGCGGCTGATCCCCCCGCACCAGCTCCTGGGCAAAATCCTGCAATGCCTCTGCCGTCATGCGCTCTTCTTCCTCGGTGGGATCGTCCGCCAGATCCTCCTCCATAATACGGGCAATACTTGCCTCCTCTACGTCAGGAATCTCCTGTGCGTCCAGTTCTTCTTCCTGCTCCTGCCGCAATGCTTCATCCGCCAGCTGCTCTAATTCCCTCGCCAGCAGTTCCTCATCGCTGAGCGCCTCATCCTCTTCAAAACTCAATTCCCCGCCTGACTCTTCCGGCAGTTCCTCTCCCGCAAGGGCCTCCGCCAAAAGCTGTTCTTCCAGCTGTCCCTCCGGCAGTCCGCCCAGCAGAGATTCCAGACGTTCCTCCTCTGACCGCTCCTGCCGCATCATATTCTCACCAGGATACAGCATTTCGTCAATCTGCGCATTTTCCTGACTGAGAGAATCAATCTGCTGCTGCAGAATATGATTCATATTGGCAACCAGTTTTCCTGCCTCTTCCTCCGGTAGTTTACCCAAATATTCCTGTTCTAATAATTCCTTTGGCGTAAGACCGGCATTGAGCTGCGGAATGACATCCACAAGGCGTTCCATGATATTCCCCGCCTCTGCAAGCGCTTTTGCCTTAGCTGACTGCAGCTTCTGCTGTTCCGCTTCCTGCATGGCAATCTCCGCCGCACGCTTGGTCTTCTCCCATTCCTCCAGCACATCATGTATGCTCATCTGTCCTGTAATCTGTGATTCCAGCACCCTGCGCTCCGGTACGCGCATACTGATCTGCCCGTCATAATCCTCGGCAAGCATTTCCTGGAAATTAATCTTTAACGATCCGTCAATCTCCTCATCTGTGGGTATCTCGGCCAAACGCTCCCTTTGCGCTTCCTCATCATGGCGGATCTGTAAATAAGGAATCTCCTCCACGATTTTCTTGATTCCCTCCAGAGAATCCTCGACTTCTTCCTTCTCGGTAGCATCCATGATCTGCTGCATGCTCCGTGCCAGCTCTTCCTGCAAATTAACAGTATTAAATCTCCCTGACGGCATCTCCACCGTAGGAATCTGAATCGCCTGAGAAACAATCTCTCCGGATTCCAGCAGATCTTCCGGACGTACCTCCACAATACCATCCTTCTGCTGCTTAAACTGACGGTATTTATCTTCCTGTATCCTGTTTAAGGGCTGATACAGCATCTTAAGCTCCAGAGCCTTCTCCACATAAAGTCCGTCACCGAACCAGAGGATCAATTCATCGCACGCCGCAATACATTCATCACTGCGTCCCGCTTTATGATAGAGATAAGCAAGCTCAAATGCCCACTGCTCCGTATACTCCTGCTCCTTCAGCTCCTCCAGTATGTGTATCAGTTCTCCTACCCCGGCACCCTGTGCCTGGTTCATCTTATAGCGTAAGACATATTTCAGATTATCATGAGGCGCTATCTCCACAAATTCCTCATAATAATCCTGTGCTTCTCCGAATTCCTTGGTCGTGATTGCCAGTTCCGCAAGACGGTAAATGATCATTCGCCCGATCGGTGAACGGTCATACGCCATCAACAGCACATCCTTCGCTTCCTGGTAGTGCTCTGCCTGTGTGTATACCTCTCCTGCTTTCATCAGTGCATTTGCATTTCTTACCTTGCGCCAATTGATACTGTCCGCAATCTCTGCCGCCTGGGTATACTGCTTCTTCTGCATAAGTGCTTTCATCTCGTCCAATTTCAATTTATACTCATATTTATCCAAAATATGTCACCTCAGTATCTGCTTCTTTTGTCTCACATATGCACCACCGCATACTTACCCAAATATATGCTTAGTTTACCATACACAACAATCTGTGTCAAAAAATATCGAATAAAAAGCACCCTGCCGGCATGGAAATTTTTACCTGTTCCGCCGGCATGATGCCATTTGTCATTTCACCATCTATTGATCTGATTTATCTTTGGATTCTTCTGTACTCTCCTCTGTACGTTCTTCCGAATCTTCCTCCTGCTCAAAGAATTCGGCTTGCGTTTTCTCCATTTCATCCACATCGCCCTCTCTCTGAGGATAGAGCATCTCATTATTCTTCGCATCCACTTTGTCCAGCCGTACATAATCAGCCGTATCCTCTGGCAGTCTGCGCTTGCGCAGCAGGTAATTTACCACCCTGCTCACCAGATAATAGATGACCGCAAAAGTGGGAACACCAAGCAGCATCCCGGCAAAGCCGAACAGCCCGCCGCCTACCATGATGGCAAATATCACCCAGAAGGAATTTAAACCTGTAGAATCGCCCAGTATCTTCGGTCCGATGACATTTCCGTCCAACTGCTGCAGCACCAGCACAAAAATGACGAAATACAGCCCCTTAATGGGTTCTGCCAGCGCAATGATGATGACACTGGGGATTGCCCCGATAAAAGGACCGAAAAACGGAATGACATTCGTCAGTCCCACAAACGCGGACACCAGCAGGGCGTAAGGCATATCTAACACCACAAGCCCGATATAACACAACAGTCCGATAATGATGGAGTCCAGTATCTTACCGGAGATAAAACCACCGAAAATCTCATGGCTTTTGCGTACCACCTCTATGATGACATTGCCCCTTACCGGCTTAAATACCGCATATACTATCTTTTTTGCCTGTCCCACAAAGCGCTCTTTGCTCATCAGCACATACACTGCTACGATCAGCCCTACCAGAAAATTGACCAGAACTTTTACCGCACTGATCACACCGCTGGTAACAGAGCCTACATAGGACTGGATATTGGGGAGAAACGATGTCTTCGCCCACTCCTCCAGATAGGTGGCAGCGCTCATCATGCCCTCCTCCAGCATCTTGGTCCACTGATTTTCCAGCTTGGTAAAATCATCAAACCAGGCGATAAAACGCTCCGTCTGCTCCGGCAGGGTATTGATCATTCCCGAAATACTCTCGATCAACTGCGGGATCATCATATAGATCAACAATGCCACAATGAGAATGAATATCACAATGGCACACACAGTGCCTACCACCCGCGCGATCTTTCGCTCCTTCCTGCGGGTGGCAAGCCTGCCGTTCAACAGCCTCAGGACGTTTCGCTCTACAAACATCATGACAGGATTCATAAGATATGCGATCACTAATCCGAAGATGATAGGCTGCAGAGCTTTCATGAACTTGCTCACCCCTGCGCCGACCCCTTCATAGCGGTATACCGCAAAATAGAACAGCACACAGCAACAGAACAGCACAAATACAATCCCTGCATAGCGCACGACTTTTTTCATATCAATCTCTGTCTTTGATTTTTTAATACGTTCCTCCTCCATGTATATCAACGCCTCCTAAAATCATGCCGTTTACCTGCGGTTATAATTGATCAGGCAGCCCTTCCGTATAATCTCACGTTCTTCATCCGTCAGCTCACCCAGCGTCATGGTGAATTTGGTCAGTCCGCCGTCTTTCACCACATAAGCGTCCACACGGTCCGCTTTTTCCTCTATCGCCTTGCGGATTCCCGGCACGAACAGATAATCTCCGTTGGCAAAAGGAAGCTCTCCGGGTGCGATCAGGAATGGCAGCATACCCCAGTTGATAAGGTTGGAACGGTATCTCTTGGTGGCGTACTCATTGGCAATATTCGCCCAGCCGCCCAGCACCTTCTGGCAGGACGCCGCCTGCTCTCTGGCAGATCCGTCTCCCGGCTTCACAGCAAAGATCGTGCTTCCGATTCCTGTATTTTCCTCGTTAATATCTGCAAACTGTGTCTTGATAGCATCTACAGCATTTTTCAACTCCGGCAGAACCGCATAAGGCTCTGCGCCTTCTTCACGCGCCTGCTCTGCTTTCTGCACTTCCTTGGCACGTCCCACATACGCAGGATCTTTCCTGGACAGCGTGAACTCTGCCAGCCCTAACGGATTAGAGCGGTAAGAGGATGTCTCTCCTGATGGTATCAACTCATCGGTGGTCGTGACCGGGTCGTGAATTTCCGATACCACCTTCAGTATCAGGTTGTCCGTCAATGCACACATCTTCGGCCAGTCCTTAATATTGGGTCCCATCTGGATCTCCACGGAGGGATCTGCCACGCCCTTACTGTCAAATACACGGTTCTCGTAAATGGTCTTATCGAAGAAGTACTTCGGCTTCGTATAATCCACATCCACGTCGGTTGCCGCTGTCAGGTAGCCCTTGTTGGCTGCCGTCGCCGCAATGGAACGCGCATCCATCAATGCAACGGATGCAATCTGTCCGCTCTGCACCTTGGAACCCTCCCTGTTGGGGAAATTCCTGGTGGAATGACGAATGGAAAAGGCATTGTTGGAAGGCGTATCTCCCGCACCGAAGCATGGACCACAGAACGCCGTCTTAACAATAGCTCCGGTTGCCATCAGCTTCGCTACCGCACCGTTTTTCACCAGTTCCATGTAGATCGGCGTACTTGCCGGATACACGCTTAATGTAAACTCATCCGGTCCGATGCTGGCACCGTTTAAGATATCTGCCGCATCACAGATATTCTCAAAACCGCCGCCGGCGCAGCCTGCAATAATTCCCTGATCCACATACAGTCTGCCGTCTCGTACCTTATTCTTAAGATTCAGTTCTACCGCGCCGTTGAAGCTTACCTGCGCCTTCTTCTCACAGTCATCCAGAATATCCAGAAGATTTGCATTCAGTTCTTCAATGGTATAAGTGTTGCTGGGATGGAAGGGCATGGCGATCATAGGCTTGATAGCGCCAAGATCGATCTCTATCATCCCGTCATAATAAGCCACCTGGGCAGGATTTAATTCCTTATATTCTTCCGATCTGCCATGGATCTCATAGAATTCCTTCACTGCATCATCTGTCTGCCAGATAGAGGACAGGCAGGTGGTCTCGGTGGTCATGACGTCCACGCCGATACGGAAATCAACGCTTAAGTTTGCCACGCCCGGACCCACAAACTCCATGACCTTATTCTTCACATAGCCGTTGCCGAACACTGCTCCGATGATGGCCAGCGCCACGTCCTGAGGACCTACACCCTTCTGAGGTTTTCCGGTCAGATAGATACCCACCACGCCCGGCATATTGATGTCGTAGGTCTGCTCCAGAAGCTGCTTCACAAGCTCAGGTCCGCCCTCGCCCATCGCCATGGTTCCCAGCGCCCCGTAACGGGTATGGGAATCGGAACCCAAGATCATCTTGCCTCCGCCTGCCAGCATTTCTCTTGCAAACTGATGGATCACCGCCTGATGAGGGGGAACATAGATCCCGCCGTATTTCTTCGCGCAGGTCAATCCAAACATGTGGTCATCTTCATTGATGGTTCCTCCCACTGCGCACAAACTGTTGTGGCAGTTGGTAAGTACATAGGGAATCGGGAATTTCTCCAGTCCCGATGCCCGGGCAGTCTGAATAATACCCACATAAGTAATATCGTGAGAGGTCAGCTTATCGAATTTAATCTTCAGCTTGTCCATATTGCCGGATGTGTTATGCGCCTGCAGAATACCGTATGCAATGGTGCCCTTAGCCGCCTCTGCCCGGTCTGTCTCCTGCCCCGTCATCGCACGGATCTCTTCCTGTGCCTGTGCATGCTCCGGCACCACAGCCGTACCATTGACCAGATATACGCCAGTGTCGTGTAATTTCATATTTCAAGCCTCCTGTATAAATTTATTCTATTTTTATTCACAGCGTTTGCCCATATAGCAGAATATCGACGGTAGAAGCGCCACCGTCGATACTACTTTTCCAGTTATTAATTATAAGGAATGGCTTATAAAAAGTCAACAACCTGATATCTTGAGTATTTACTTTTTTCGCCTACTCCAGTTCTTTCAGACCAACTTTTCCACAGAACACATATCTACCACCGTATAGAATATATTATCTATCTTTGCCGAAACCAAGAAACCCACAAGCATAAAGCTGGAAATAGAATTAAGAAATGAGAAATACCGGAGTATAATCATAATAAGTTTAAAAAAATACTGTTCAATTTTTTCGCAATGTTGTAAAGTATTCCTCCCCATATATTTTTTGCATTCTTGAAGTTTATCATGTCCTTTATCGACTAATTGTTCCAGTATTGTAAAATCTAGTACCTCTTGCACTTTAATATCTTGACACAATGCCATTTGTTCCATAAAGTAAAAAATTTTCTGTATTACTATCTCTTCTCTATTATCTACAATGTAAAGTATATAAGGAACAATAACCATGCCAAAAGACACATGAATACCGATCGTATCGTCAACATAGTTTTCTTTTTCTTTCTCTTACAAAAAACAATACACTCAGGTACAGCCTCTTTAAATTCAGTATATAATTTATCATATTCCACCAATCATCACCTACCTAATGCATTATTTAAATTCGCAAGATCATCCGCTCCTGCGCCGCAACTTCCTCCGCTGTCATGTACCAGACTCCGCCATGTAATAGAAACTCCATGGGAAGCTAGGCGTTACATAAATATGGACCTTCTTTACAATCTGAGGATAGAAACAGAGTCTGATGACATAGCCGGCTGACTACCGGTTACCAGATGGCTAAAAAATTGAAAAAATCTTGTTGAACACTGTTTTCCTTATTTATACAACTGGCTTATACGTATTAATATACAAAAACCAGCAATATTTCATGCTCTTTCAAGTCTTAAAATCACCGCATTGTGAAATTATATTATTCTCTATTTATGATAATGTCTAAATCTGTAATATAT
>JAIEAP010000039.1 GCA_029071325.1 Lachnospiraceae bacterium
CGCCTGTCAGTGGCCGTGTAAGTAATTCTTGTTATTTGTGTTTTAAAAAAAAACGGGGGGGGGCCCTCGGAGGGGCGCCCACCCTCTTACTGCAAAATATGTTTAAATACGAATAACATCTTAGAATATTATCCGAAGAAAGTCAATTAACGTCTTAAGGAAAAGTTGCACCGGTGCAACTCAATATACCCCCTTGTATATTTAAAAAAATCACATATTTTAGTGATGAAAAGATTGATTTTATAGAAGAAAGAGGGTATAGTAAAGAAAAAGAGGAGGATGCTAAGTGATAAAATATAAAATAGATGTTATAAAGGCCCTAGAAGGGATAAAAATAAATACAACTGTCGCTCGCAAGAGCGGGATTTTCGGTCAAGATACAATGAAAAAGTTTAGGAACGGAGATACCAGAATTTCCCTTGACGTATTAAATAGACTGTGCTGTCTCTTGAAAATGCAACCCGGGGACATTGTTGAGTTTATGGAAGAGGAAGAAGACAGGGAAAAAATAATCACAAAAATATGTGAAAAATAATTGACATTCACACAAATATGTGATAACATATATTTATCAAGAGGAACACTTGATAATAACCCGAAAGGGAGGAAGGAGAGCACATGGAACAGATGAACATGCAGGAAAACGCAAGATTAGTTTTAGGCTTAAGAGCTGCGGGATGGAGCGAGAAGAAAATCAATGACTTCATCCTCTACATTGAAACCGGGGAAGATCAGTATAAACCGGAACCGGAAAAAGAAAAAGCTGAATGAATCAGCCATGGAATGACGGGAGGGCGGCTTTAAAACCGCTCCCCCATCGAAGAAATCGTAACATAGATTATAAAAAGTAGCAAGTAAATGTTATGAAAAGATATTTTATGGGGCAAAAATGGGGCAAATATATTTATAAAATATTATAAACAAAATCGAAAAACACCCATTTTACGGCAATTACAAGACTTTTTTTATAAATAATTATAATAAAAAAGTCCCATTGCCGGCAGTATCAGGAGACAATGAAAAAGATATTGTCTCCGAAAACCCCCGATGAAATCGGGGGTTTTGCTGTTTTAGCCGGTAATTTAATGAAATAGGAGGATTAATACAATGAAAAGAATTTTAGCAATTTTTTTGACGTCACTGCTTACGCTTACTCTTGCAGCCTGCGGTGGAAATGAAAACTCCGCTGACTCTGATTCATCCAATGATCAGAGCTCTGTGAAAAGCTCATTGGAATTGTTGACTACTGTGTGGAGCAGCTATGAAGACGATGCCAAATTTCCTGCTGCCGGAGGTGATATGTCCGAAGAAAATATGACAATGGATGCTCCCGGTAAATTTGGTATTGATGATACCGCCGCACTGGACACGACTCTCGGTTTTCCAGCAGCATCTGCCGAAAAAATCGATGACGCAGCATCTCTCGTACACATGATGAATGCAAACACATTTACCTGCGGCGCGTTTCATGTAAAAAATGCCGGAGATATTGCGGATATTTCTACAGCGATAAGAGATAATATTATGCAGAGACAATGGATGTGTGGTTTCCCGGACAAGCTGGTAATCGTACAAGTGGACGATTATATTATCTCCTTCTTTGGAGAAAAAGAAATTGTCGACACATTTAAGACGAAGCTAAACGCGGCGTATACTTCTGCGGAAACGATCTGTGACGATCCTATTGCCTAAGAAGATATCATAGCGGAGTATAAATCATGTTATTTTCAAGCATTCCGTTTTTATTTTACTTTATTCCCTGCGTGGTAATACTGTATTTTGCAGTTCCAAAATGTTTGAAGAACAGCGTTTTACTTCTATCCAGCCTGTTTTTCTATGGGTGGGGTGAGCCAAGATACCTTGTTTTCATGCTCATCTCCATTACACAGGGATATATCTTTGGAATCCTGATAGAAAAGCACTGTGGTAAGGGGCGGTCAAAAGTTTTTTTGACCGCTTCCGTCCTTTTAAGTTTGCTTTTGCTTGGATATTGTAAGTATGCAGACTTCTTCATCGACAATTTCAACGTGTTGACCGGGATGTCTGTTCCCCTGCTTGAAATTGCGCTGCCTATCGGTATCAGTTTTTACACATTCCAGATTTTGAGCTACACGATAGATGTATACCGGGGAGATGTACCCGCGCAGAAAAGCTATATCAATCTTGCGACATATATAGCAATGTTCCCCCAGTTGATCGCAGGACCAATTGTCAGATATTCGGATATTGCAAGGCAGTTGGAGAACAGAACTCATAGTTTGAGCGGTGCTGCGCTGGGTATTCGTAGATTTATTGTGGGGCTGTCCAAAAAAGTACTGATTGCCAACATACTCGGAGAGTTCGTTTTTGCGTTCAAAGCTTCTGACGAAAAGTCCGTACTGTATTTTTGGTTGTATGCCGTCGCATATATGCTGCAAATATATTTCGATTTTTCCGGCTACAGCGATATGGCGATTGGTCTTGGGCATGTGTTCGGATTTCGTTTTATGGAAAATTTCAATCACCCATATATCTCTGGAAGCATCACTGAGTTCTGGAGAAGATGGCATATCTCTCTGGGATCGTGGTTTCGGGATTATCTCTATATTCCCCTGGGCGGAAATCAAGTCAGCAGGCCACGGTGGTTCCTGAACATATTCGTGGTCTGGATGGCAACGGGATTTTGGCATGGCGCGGAGTGGAACTTTGTTCTCTGGGGTGCTATGTTTGCAATCCTGCTCATGATTGAAAAGCTGTGGCTGCTGGAATGGTTGAAAAAGCTTAAGGTACTGAATCACATATATGTCGTGTTGCTGGTCATGATCAGCTTTGTAATCTTTGATGCTGCAAGCGTAACGGAAGCATTCTCTTATATCACGGCAATGTTCGGTGGATGGAATATTCCAATCGTGACTTTTGAAAGTGTATACTATTTAAGAAGCTATCTGATTATTTTGGTCATTGCGATCATAGGCGCCACGCCACTTCCGAAAAAGCTTGCTGCTGCCGCGGAGAAAAGCAAGTACATCAGCGTTGCTTTCCATATAGCGGAGCCGGTTGTACTGATGCTGCTTTTAACCGTGTGCACCGCCTTCCTGATAGATGGTTCCTTTAATCCGTTCTTATATTTCAGATTTTAGGAGGATTGGTATGTCTGTAAAACTTAAAAACATTTCACTTGTTGTTATGACGGCCATCTTTCTGTGCGGGTTTTTGCTGTGGAGTATTCTGAAACCCACCGATGCGGAATCCGTAAGTGAGCGCAGACCGCTTGCCGCTTTTCCGGCTGTCAGCATGGAGTCAGTTCTTTCAGGAACGTTTATGACGGATTTTGAAAAGTACACATTGGATCAGTTTCCTCTGCGCGATCAGTTTCGTACGGTTAAGGCTGTCACTGCATGCTACATTCTTGGGCAAAAGGATAACAATGGTATTTATGTCAAGGACGGATTTGCGTCCAAACTGGAGTATCCCTTCAACACGGATTCCATTGAATATGCGGCATCACGTTTTCAATTCGTATATGATCGGTATATGGCGGATAAGGAATTGAAGGTGTATCTTTCCGTGATACCTGATAAAAATTACTTCATGGCGCAGAAAAACGGATACCCTTCCATGGATTATGAGAAGTTTGTTTCTGATCTGAGAGAGCATACGGAGTTTGCGGAGTATATCGATATTACGCATCTTTTGGAGCTGCCCGATTATTACTGTACGGATACACATTGGCGCCAGGAGAAAATAACGGATATCGCACAGCATCTTGCCGCCGGGATGGGCGTCTCACTGTCAGCCGAATATAACGTAAATCAGGTAGATACCCCGTTCTATGGTGTTTATTACGGACAGTCTGCGCTGCCGCTGGCGGCTGATAATCTGTATTATCTTGATAACGCGGTTTTGAAAGACTGCAAAGTATATGATTTTGAAACGAACGCGTATATTCCGGTTTACGATTTGGAGAAAATAAATGGAAACGATTCGTATGAAATGTTTTTGTCGGGATCGAAATCATTACTTATGATAGAAAATCCAAATGCTACTACAGATAAAGAACTTATTATTTTCAGGGATTCCTTTGGAAGCAGTATTGCTCCACTGTTTGCGGAAGGTTATGAAAAAATTATTCTGGTAGATATCCGTTATATATCGCCTAATATGCTTGATAAGTTTATAGAATTTACAAATCAGGACGTGCTGTTCCTGTACAGTACCTCTGTTCTGAATAACAGTATCACAATTAAGTGATTAGAAGGGCTTTCATATGCGTAAATCGGCAGAACGTGGAAAAAGGGAAAAAGAAGATGTCAAAGGGTTTCCGCTGTTTCTGCTGCCCTTTATCCTGATACTGGGGCTTATCGGCGGGATGCTGGGCAGGCAGCCGGATGTAGAACATATGCAGACAGCGGGAGAGCAGCAGGCAGAGCAGGAAGCACCGTCGGACGGAGATATGTCGGAAGCAGGGACGGATACGTCGGCGGAGCCGACAGACTTTGTATCTGTCATGGAAGTGCATTATATAGATGTGGGGCAGGGAGATGCCACTCTGATCATCTGCGACGGTCACGCCATGCTGATTGACGGAGGAGATAACAGCAAGGGTACGGCGCTGCAGCTCTATCTTCAGAGTCAGAATGTAACTGCTCTTGATTATGTAGTGGCGACCCATCCGGATGCGGACCATATCGGGGGACTGGATGTGGTCATCACAAAATTTGACTGCGGAACGATTCTCATGACAGACTATGAGAAGGATACGGCGACCTACCGTGATGTGGTGGACGCCATGTCTTACCGGGGATATGAGAAAACGACGCCGGTAATAGGGGACAGATATGCGCTGGGCGGAGCGTCTTTTATGATCGTGGGCCCCGCGGATATTACAGGCAGCGCCAACGACAGCTCCATTGCCCTCATATTGCAGCATGGGGAAAAACGCTTCTATTTCGAGGGAGATGCGGAGGAAGAAGAACAGGATATCTTAAATACCGGCATTTCCCTGAAAGCAGATGTGTTTAAATTGGGACATCATGGCAGCAGGACTTCTAACTCGGAAGAAATGGTAGAGGCGGTAGACGCTGCATATGCCGTGATCAGCGTGGGGAGTAACAGCTACGGACATCCCCATGCGGAAGTCTTAAACCGCCTGAGGGAGCGCGGGACATCACTGTTTCGAACCGACGAGCAGGGCAGCGTTGTTGCCCGTTCCGATGGCAGGGACATTACCTGGAATTGTTCCCCCACCGATAGTTGGACGGCGGGAGAGTAGGATCATTGTGCCAAATCATTGCTTTCTCATCTGGCGCAGGAAGAGCAGGACTGCCGCAATGACCGCTGCCAGTCCATAAGCCAGCACCCAATACAGGTGCGGGAAAATATCCGCATAATGACCGTTTAGCACAGCACGCTCCAACTCCACGGCATGAACAAAGGGAAGGGCATTTGCAATCTTCCGGAAGACGCCCCCCACAAGATCAAGATCAAACCATACACCAGAGAGCCATGCGGTCAGGTTCGTAAGCAGTGCGCCGCAGATACCGCCCACCTGCTTGGAATTCAATATGCTTCCAAACAGAAGCCCCAGAGCGATAAAAAGCAGGGATACCGGAATAAGGAACAGCACTGCATACAGGATAGTCACCGTTACCGGCAGTCCCAGTATGATCCCGGCAATGTAGCAGATGATACTCTGTGCCACTGCGATCGGTAAGATTGGCAGAATATAGCCGAGTATAAAATCCGCTGCCCGAAGCGGAGTGGTATAGAGTCTCTGCAGCAATGCGCTTTCCCGGTCTTTAGCGATCAGAACAGCAGCGAACAGGGTCATAAAGGAAAGTCCGAATACCGTAATGCCGGGAGTAAGGCTGGCAATCTCAAACAGGCTGACCGGGATATTCGCCTGTATTGCCGAAAGCAATACGATCAGGACAAGGGGAAAGCCCAGACCAAATGCCAGATTCAAAGGATCACGCAATATCTCTTTTGCCGTCCTGCCCGAAAAAGTCAGTAATCTCATTTTGTTACCCCCTTTACAATCGCCACAAACGCGTCCTCAAATTTCTCTGTGCCTGCCTGTTTCTTCAGTTCCGCAGCGGTTCCAAGCGCCAGCAGATGACCATCTCTCATAATACCGATGCGGTCTGACAGCGCCTCTGCCTCTTCCATATAATGTGTAGTCAGTATGATCGTGATTTTTCCCTTCAGGGAACGGATCGTATCCCATAAATCACTTCTGGCAAGGACGTCCAGCCCCAAGGTGGGTTCGTCCAGAAACAGTATTTTAGGCTCGCTGATCAAAGCCATGGCGATACTCAATCTTCGCTGCCATCCCCCGGACAGTTTTCCAGCCTTTTTGCCGAGTATACCAGTCAGGTCAAATTGTTCGGAAAGCTCGGCGGTTTTCCGTTTCCGTTTGTCTGCGGGAAAGCCGTGGACACCGCACATGAGCTCCAGATTTTCCTTCACGGTCAGATTGGGAGCGACGGCAGTTTCCTGGGGCGATACGCCGATCATTTCCTTTACTCCCGCTGTGTCTGACACAATACTTCTGCCGTTCAAAAATGCATCGCCCTCTGTCGGCTTTGTGAGACACGACAGCATTTTGATGGTCGTTGTTTTTCCTGCGCCGTTGACACCCAGCAGAGAAAACAGTTCCCCCGGATGCACCAGAAGATCAAGGTGGTCAACAGCCACCAGGTCTTTATATTCTTTTGTCAGTCCCACTGTTTTAATTGCTTCCATCCTTTTTCTCCTTTCCGCAGTAACGGTATTTTAA
>JAIEAP010000004.1 GCA_029071325.1 Lachnospiraceae bacterium
ATGTCATAGTAGCTGATAGAAAGTGTTGCAACACCGCAGCCCTTGCAGATGCCTGCCTCGCCGGCAATGATCGGAACGCCTGCTTCACTGGCAATATTGTTGATGACTTCCGTGTTGGATGCAGCCGTATTGTCGGTAGGGATATACATTACTTCATTGGAGCTTACCGCACTCTGGAGTACAGATGCGATATCGTTGGAGTCTACAAAAGTGTATGCGGTACAGGTATAGCCCAGAGCTTCCAGCTCTTCGGTCATGACATTCACCTGGTACTGTGAATTTGCCTCGGAAGAGCAGTAGAGCAGACCTACGTTCTTAGCGTCCGGAAACAGTTCGTGCAGCATGGCAGCCTGTTCTTTTAACGGAGCCAGATCAGAGGTTCCGGAGATGTTGCGTCCGGTGACTCCGGTCCAATCTGCGATATCAAGGGCCGTAGCGTAATCGGTAACGGAGGTTCCGAGGATCGGAATCTCAGTGGTAGCAGCTGCTGCGGACTGTAAAGGTGATGTTGCATTTGCCAGAATCAGGTCCACATCTTTGGAAACAAAAGAATTTATGATGGTGGCACAGTTGGCGGAATCGTTGGATGCGTTCTGCTCGTCAAATACTACCTGATCGCCCAACTGCTCTGTCAGGTAATCCTTGAAGCCCTGTGTCGCCGCGTCCAATGCGTCGTGCTGTACAAGCTGGCAGATGCCGATGGTGTATTTGGTATCGTTGGCGCCGCTGGTGCCGTTCTCAGTGTTGTTGGCGTTGCCCTCGTCTCCCGTGGAACCGCAGGCGCACAGACCGATGGCCATAGCGGCGGCAATAGACAGAGACAGGAATTTTTTCATTTTTTTCACAATAAGTTCCTCCTGTTCATTGTATGATTTTATGCTAAAACACTATAATTATAATGAAGGGAAAAAAAGAAGTCAATGAAATTTAAGAGAATTTTAATATACCCGAGTGGGCATAATGTGATAATATGGCAAAAGAGAGTTTTTAGAAAGGAATGAATGAAGCTTTTTTTGAAAAACAAAATCCGCATCTTGCTTTCCATGTTCTTTCCGGACAGATGCCCTTTCTGCGATGAGGTGATCGGTATGGGCAGTCTGTGCTGTGGAGATTGTGCCGGTAAGATCCAACTGGTAAGCCAGCCGTTTTGCTGCAAATGCGGGCAGCCGCTTACGGATGCCAGAGGAGAATACTGCATGGACTGCAGCAGGAAACGTCATGCTTATGTGAGCGGCAGGGCGGTGTATGTGTATCAGGGACAGGTGAAAGCGTCCCTTTACCGGTTTAAATATGCCAGTAGAAAGGAATATGCTGCCTGCTACGGCTATCAGGCGCTGGAATTATATGGCGGATGGATACGGAATATAGCGCCGGAAGCGATCATACCTGTTCCGCTGCATCCTGTCAGGCAGCGGAAGCGGGGGTATAATCAGGCGGAAGTGTTTGCCCGGGTGCTTGGAGAGGCGCTTCATATTCCGGTGCGCTGCGATTTGGTCCGCCGCAGTGTTAATACATGCCCTCAAAAAGAATTAAATGACACAGAACGCAAGAAAAATCTGAAAAAAGCTTTTACAATTGCTGAAAATATAGTACAATTAAGTAGAGTTTTACTGGTAGATGACATATATACCACCGGCAGCACTGTGGACGCTGTGTCCGCCCAACTGACTGCAGGAGGGATCCAGCAGGTTTATGTGCTGTGTATCAGTATTGGCAGGGGATATTAGGAGGAATTGGTATGGATGTACGGAATTGCAGAAGCTGCGGAAGATTGTTTAATTATTATGGGGGGGCGCCCATATGCAAGGGGTGCAAGGATCAGCTGGAGCAGAAGTTCCAGCAGGTGAAGGAATATTTACGACAGAATCCTAACGCGCCGATACAGGCGGTTTCAGATGAAAATGATGTATCTGTCAAACAGATTACACAGTGGGTCCGGGAAGAGCGGCTGACATTCTCGGATGACTCACCGATAGGGATCGAATGCGAGAACTGCGGCACCACCATTAAAACCGGACGTTTTTGCGAGCGCTGTAAAAATAAGATGGCAACGGAGCTCAACAGTGTGATACGGCCCGCGCATCAGCCGGAGAATAAACCGGTGCAGCCCAAGAAGGACGGAAATAAAATGCGTTACTTATAGAATGAGTGCGAGATAGGAACAAATAAGCATAGAAGGCTGCCGCATATACTGC
Organism: Lachnospiraceae bacterium; assembly: GCA_029071325.1. GTDB lineage: Bacteria > Bacillota > Clostridia > Lachnospirales > Lachnospiraceae > Roseburia_C. The sequence goes on from JAIEAP010000004.1 coordinate 2,196, forward strand.
TGGCAGTTTTTTCTTTCCATAAGGTAGGGGATATGCTATAATGAAAATACCAGACTGAATTCAAGGGGGAACCATGATAAGCAAAGAACGTGTAAAATACATGACGAAACTTGCACAATATGATGAAAAGGATCAGCGTCAACGTCAGCGTTTTGCAGATTATTTTCGGAAGGATTATGTTGCCATAGAGATGCTCAAGAGTCTGGTGACCGGTACAGCAGCCTTTTGTCTGATCCTGGGTGTCTGGGCGCTGTATGATATGGAACAGGTCATGCAGGAGATCAACCGTATGGATCTGATTCCGTTTGCGACATGGATTGTTATCCGCTATGTTGCGTTCATGGCGGTTTATCTTGCGATCACATATATCGTCTATAACAGGAGGTATACCAAGGGGAGAAAAGAATTGAAAAAATATTACGCCAGGCTGAAGAAAGTCAACAAGCTGTATCAGGATGAGGAAGGTATGCCGGGCGGAGACGACTGGGAGGTTTAGAATGACAGGTTTGCTTGAACTGAAGGAAAGGGTGATCCGGTTTTGCGGAAGATACGAAGCGTTTCTGCTGCCGGTGGTAAAATTCATTCTGGGATTGACGACCTTTCTGCTGATTAATTTCAATATTGGGTATATGCGTCAACTGTCCGGCATCCTTGTGGCGCCGGTGCTTGCTGTATTATGTGCTGTGCTGCCGACGAATGCGATTATTTTGTTTGCCACGCTGCTCATAACGGGGCATCTGTATGCGCTGTCGCTGGATGTGTGTTTGGTCTGGCTGATCCTGGTGGTACTGATTCTGCTGCTGTACTTCCGATTTGCACCCAAAGACGGATATTATGCGGTATTGACACCGATTGCTTTTCAGATACATATACCGTACATTATGCCGGTTACTGCAGGGCTGCTGCGTACTCCGGCATCTGTGGCATCTATTGCCAGCGGAACGGTGGTGTATTATTTCCTAAAGGGAATTCGGGAAAACGAAGGGATTTTGAGCGCGGTAGAGGAGGAAGAAGAGAAGACCTCCAAGATGATAGTGGCGCTCAATCAATTGCTGACGAATAAGGAAATGTTTCTGGTGCTGGCGACTTTTGTGCTGGTGCTGGTTATGGTGAATCTCATCCGGCGGCTGTCTATCGATCATTCCTGGCTGGTGGCGATCATTGCCGGAATATTGATAGAACTGACGATGCTGGTCAGTGGATTTATGATTCTGGGAATTACAGGAAAAATGGTGTGGCTGATAGCTGGCAGTGTGATTTCGCTGTTGATCGCATTGGCAGAGCAGTTTATATTCTTTAATCTGGATTATAGCAGAACAGAGAACGTCCAGTTTGAGGATGATGAATATTATTATTATGTCAAAGCAGTTCCCAAGAACAGCGTGACGACCAAGGATAAGCAGGTGAAGAAGATTGCTGCCAAGGAAGATGCGCACAAGGGGGAACGGATTTCCCGTAAGGCGCTGGCAGAGGAAATGGATATTGACGAAGAACTCTTAAGATAGAGATAGAGAGGAATGTGGGGCAGGTGCAGAATCTGGGAGTGATGTTTCAGAATTTCAAAGATAATTATCTGACTTGGATGAGCGACTGGAATATAGATATTTCGGTGACGGATATAGTTGAAATGCTGATTATTGCATTTGTGTTTTACTATATCTTGAAGTGGCTGAAGGACACCAGGGCGTGGATGCTTTTGCGGGGTATCCTGCTTATTCTGCTGTTTGTTCTGGTGGCGGCAATCTTCCAGATGAATACGATCCTGTGGGTGGCGGAGAAAACTGTCAATGTAATTATTATCGCAATCGTGGTCATTTTTCAGCCGGAGATGCGCAAAGCGCTGGAGGAGCTGGGAAGGAAGAATTTTGTTTCATCGGTATTTTCCTTTGATTTTTCTAAGGAGAACGGAGAGAAGTTCAGTGAGCGCACCATCGGAGAATTGGTGAAGGCATGTTATGAGATGGGCAAGGTCAAGACGGGAGCCCTGATCGTGGTGGAGGACGAGGTCGGGCTGATGGAATATGAACGGACCGGTATTGAACTGGATTCTATCGTCTCCTGTCAGTTGTTGATCAACATTTTCGAGAAAAACACTCCGCTGCATGACGGGGCGATCATCGTCCGCGGAGACCGGGTGGCGGCAGCGACCTGCTATCTTCCGCTGTCGGACAGTATGGAGTTAAGTAAAGATCTTGGGACAAGGCACCGCGCCGCAGTGGGTATCAGCGAGGTCAGTGATTCGCTGACTATCGTAGTGTCTGAGGAGACGGGCAAAGTGTCTCTGGCGGTGGGAGGTCAGCTTTACCGCAATATTGATCCGGATTTTTTGCGGAATAAGCTGAAGTTCCTGCAGAACAGCAACATTGAGCCTAAGCGCTTCCAAATATTGCGGAGGAGGTTGCAGAATGCTAAAAAAGCTGATAAAACTGGTGACAAATAATTTTGGCTTGAAGATTCTTGCCGTTTTTTCCGCTGTAGTATTGTGGTTGGTGGTGGTCAATATCGACGATCCAAATCAGACACAGAGTTTTACTGCGTCTATCAGCGTGGAAAATGCAGATTATATGACGGAACAGGGGAAGTATTTTGAACCGCAGGACAGTAACATGACAGTGACTTTCAAGGTATCCGCCAAGCGTTCTGTCATGCGTTATCTGAGCAATGCGGATTTTCGCGCGACAGCAAATATGGAGAATATACAGGAGACAGATGGCGTATACCGGGTTCCTCTGGATATTGTTGCAACGCGTTATGCGTCCTCGGTTACGTTTGAGGGCAAGACCAGATATATGGAAGTGAATGTGGAAAATCTGATGACAGAGCAGTTCCCAATCCAGGCAACGGCAGTTGGTACGCCCGCCGAAGGGTATGCTGTGGGAACCTTGAAGGTTGCGCCTAATATATTGAAGGTGACGGGGCCTGAGTCTGTAGTGAGCCAGATTGACCGGGCGGTGGCGACCGTTGACGTGACCGGCGCCTCATCGGATCTGACTGACAGTGTAACTCCTGTTGTATACGATGCCGATGGCAACGAGGTGTCTTCTGACAAACTGAGTTTTCATATTGATAAAGTAACGGTGGCAGCAGATTTATTGGATGTGAAGAGCCTGCTGATCGAGATAGAGCCTTCCGGCATGGTGGCGGATGGATATGCCTGCACTGGCGTAACCATTAATCCTACCAGAATTGCAGTGAAGGGAAATACCGCTTCGTTGAACGCGGTGGGCAGCATTGTAATCCCGTCGGAACGGCTGGATATCAGCGGAGCGCAGGCCGATGTAGTCAGGAGGATCGATATCAGGGATTATCTGCCGGAAGGACTGGAACTGGTGGATGCATCCGCACATATGATAGAAGTGACGGCTGCTGTGGAACAGATCGTGTCGCAGACGTTCAATATACCGTCGGAGAATATTACGATTCAAAATGTCCGAAATGGTTACGTAGCGTCCATAGAGGATTCGACTGTCAGCGTAACCTTGCTGGGACTTCGCAGAGATCTGGATGCACTGCAGGCAGATACGATCCGGGGTACGGTGAATCTGAGTGCGCTGGATGGGGGAAGGCATACGGTCCCCCTGATCTTGGATGTGGATGCAGGAATGTATCGGCAGGATGAGGCAGCGGTTGTTACGGTCAATATAGAACAGGATTCCGGTGCCCCGGAGAATGGCAGAGAACCTGACGGCGGAGGCACGGGCACGGGCGGAACCAGTACGGGAAGCACCGGAACAAATGATAATGGGGATGATGTGCGCCCCACGGGAGGTAATCATATTACAAATGGAAATGCGGAGGCAGATTAGAATATGAGCAGAATGTTTGGAACAGACGGTGTCCGGGGTGTGGCAGGAGCCGAACTTACGATAGAATTGGCAACGCGGCTGGGGCAGGCAGGAGCATATGTGCTGACCAGGGAACAGGAGCATCAGGCAACCATCATCGTGGGCTGTGACACAAGGATTTCGGGAGGTATGCTTGCCAGCGCTCTGATGGCGGGAATATGTTCTATGGGAGCAAATGCAATCTATGTGGGGGTGATGCCTACACCGGCAATCGCCTATTTGACCCGAAAGCATAAGGTGGATGCAGGGGTGGTCATTTCGGCATCCCATAACCCCATGGAATTCAACGGAATCAAATTCTTTAACGGTGAAGGTTATAAGCTTTCGGACGCGTTGGAGGATGAGATAGAAGAGCTGATCCGCAATAATATGAAGGATGTGGTTCTTCCAGTAGGTTCCGGAATCGGCAAGATTGACTACCGGTTTGACCTGAGGGATGAATATGTGAAATTTATGAAGAAATGTGTTCCGGTGGATCTGACGGGTATGAAAATTGTGATTGACTGCGCGGAAGGGGCATCTCATTATACTTCCGTGAAGACGCTTCAAGATTTGGGGGCAGATCTGGTGGCAATTCATACCCAGCCGGATGGTACGAATATCAATGCCAACTGCGGCTCCACACATATGGAGGAACTGAAGGCAAGAGTGGTGTATGAGAAGGCAGCGGTAGGACTTGCCTTTGACGGGGATGCAGACCGAATGCTGGCAGTGGATGAACAGGGGCATCTGGTAGACGGCGATCAGCTAATGGCAATCTGTGGCAACTATATGAAGCAGAAAGGAACGCTGAAGAAGGACACCATTGTAGTGACGGTCATGAGCAATCTCGGCTTTACTCTGATGGGAGAGCGGGAAGGGATTCATGTGGAGAAGACCAAAGTGGGCGATCGCTATGTATTGGAAAATATGCTGGAGAACGGTTACAATATCGGCGGAGAGCAGTCGGGACATATCATTTTTCTGGATGATAATACCACAGGGGATGGACTTTTAAGTGCGCTGCATCTGCTGCAGGTCATGAAGGAGACCGGAAAACCGCTGTCAGAACTCGCAAAGGTCATGGATGTTCTGCCTCAGGCACTGGTAAACGCCAAGGTACCCAACCATAAGAAAGAAAAGTATATGGAGTATGCCGAGATCGCAGAGGCCATTCATGCATTGGAGGACAGATTCCACGGAGAAGGAAGGGTACTGATACGTCCGTCCGGCACGGAGCCGTTAGTTCGTGTTATGATTGAGGGTAAGGATCAGCAGGTAATTGATGAAGAAGCGAAGAAGCTGGCAGAGCTGATCGTGAACACCATGCTATAAGAACTGCGGCAGAATAGAATGACAGATATTGGGAAAGGGAGATTACTACTATGGTAAGTCAGAAGGTTATTATTAAGAATCCTACGGGATTACACCTGCGTCCAGCGGGCATACTGTGTAAAGAGGCAATGCAGTACAAATCGCTGATCACATTTCAGTATCGTGGGAATACGGCAAATGCAAAAAGTGTACTCAGCGTGCTGGGGGCATGTATCAAATCCGGGGATGAAATTGAATTTGTCTGCGAGGGTGACGATGAGGAGATTGCCCTTAAGGCAATGGTGGACGCAGTAGAAAATGGATTAGGAGAATAAAGATTATGAAGAAAATTCTTGTGACAGGCTGCAACGGGCAGCTGGGGCGTGCCATCCGCAAGGAATATGCATCTGAGGAGGTAGCGTTTATCAATACGGATGTGGCGGAAGGAGACGGAATCCTGGCGCTGGATATTACCAATGTGGATGCGGTGTTGGCACTGGTACGCGCTGAGCGTCCGGATGTCATTATTAACTGTGCGGCACATACGAATGTGGACAAGTGTGAGGAACAGTGGGATCTTGCCTATCAGATCAATGCCATCGGTCCGAGGAACTTAAGCATTGCGGCAGCAGATGTGGATGCCAAGCTGGTACATGTGTCTACCGATTATGTGTTCGCAGGCAACGGCACGCATCCGTACACAGAGTTTGATGAGCCGGGACCTGTGAGTGCATACGGCAAGACTAAGCTGGAAGGCGAGCGCTTTGTGAAGGGTTTTGCCAGAAAATATTTTATTCTGCGGACAGCGTGGCTCTATGGAGATGGTAAGAATTTTGTCAAGACCATGCTTGCATTATCGGACAAGCATGACGAGGTCAGCGTTGTGTGCGATCAGTTGGGTTCCCCTACCAGCGCGGCAGAACTGGCAAGGATGATTCATTATCTGGAGGGGACAGAAGATTATGGACTGTTCCATGCCACCTGTGAGGGAGACACTAACTGGGCGGATTTCGCGGAGGCGATCTTCCGTAAGGCGGGTAAGAATACGAAGGTCAATCATGTGACCAGCCAGCAGTATAAGGAGATGAACCCGGCATCAGCAGACAGACCGGCATATTCTATCCTGGACAATTACATGCTTCGTCTGACCAGTGATTTTACTATGGCACACTGGGAGGATGCGCTGGATGTCTATATGAAAGAACTGCTCCGCTAAGCAGGACAGATGACAGGAGAACTTATGAAACCATTAGTGAGCGTATGTATTCCCGCGTATAACAGCGCGGGTTACATTATGGATACGGTGAATTCCATTTTAAACCAGACATATCGGAATCTGGAATTGGTGGTGGTGGATGACTGCTCCACGGATGACACCTACGAGGTGTTACGTGCGATTCAGGACGAACGTCTGAAGCTGTACCGGAATGAGCATAATCTGGGAATGTCCGGTAACTGGAACCGCTGTCTTAAGTTGTGTAGCGGAGAATATGTGAAGTTGATCTGTGCGGATGATCTGCTGGCGGAGAATGCTCTGGAACTGGAAGTTTCTGCGTTGGAAGAGAATCCCACGGCAGTCATTGCAGAGAGCGACACGAAGCTGGTGGATTTAGATGGCGGCGGCAAGGGCTTTTATAAGCGTTATGGGAAAAAAGGACTAGTAGACGGCAGGAAGATTTGTCGGAGAGGTTTTTTCAACAAGGATTATTTTGGCGCGCCTCAGGCAAACACCTTCCGCAGAAGTGTGGCAGAGAAGATCGGAGGATTTGATCCGGCGTTTACCTATATTCTGGATTATGATTTTTTTGTTTCCCTTGCCTGTGAGGGAGATGTGTACATTATCCATGAATCTCTGAATTTTTTCCGGGTGCGCAAGGAATCCAACACCGGCGCGGTTATGGGAGAGGACAAAGAGAAGACCGCTGTCTATGTGGCGGAGCACTGCCATCTGCTGGAGAAGAACCGGCAGCGGCTGCAATTGTCAGGCTTTGATATCTGGCTCAGCGTATTGATCCGGAGATTCCGGTGCTTTGCGGCTTCTGTTTATTTGAAGCTGTTCGTTCACAAATAGCGACATGATAGGAGAAACATGATGGATAAAATTGCAGTATTGATTCCATGTTATAACGAGGAGAAGACTATTGAGAAGGTGGTGAAGGATTTCCGGCGGGAGATTCCGGATGCCGTTATATATGTGTATGATAACAATTCCACCGACCGCACCGCAGAGATTGCCGCTGGAGCCGGAGCCGTTGTGCGCCGGGAATACCAGCAGGGCAAGGGGAATGTCATTCGGCGTATGTTTCGGGAAATAGATGCGCAGTGTTATATCATGACAGACGGTGATGATACCTATCCGGCGGAATCAGCGCCGGAGATGATTACCCATGTGCTGGAGCGGGGGGCGGATATGGTGGTGGGAGATCGACTGTCCTCCACTTATTTTCAGGAGAATACAAGACCGTTCCACAATTTCGGCAATTCCCTGGTACGCAAATCCATCAACTTATTTTTTCACACGGATATCAAGGATATCATGACGGGATACCGTGCGTTTAGCTATCAGTTTGTGAAGTCGTTCCCAGTGTTGTCCAAAGGCTTTGAGATTGAGACAGAGATGAGCATTCATGCGGCAGATAAGAATATGCAGGTGGACAATGTAGTGATTGAGTACCGGGACCGTCCGGCCGGGAGCGTATCCAAGCTGAATACCTATTCCGACGGCATCAAGGTTTTGCGGACCATTGTACGCCTCTACCGTACTTATAAGCCCATGTCATTTTTCGGGATCATAGCGTTTGTTCTGGCAGCGCTGGGGATCGGATTCCTGATTCCGGTTCTGGTCACCTATGCCAGGACAGGGATGGTGCCGAATTTCCCGACGTTATTTGCCTGCGGTTTTGTGCTGCTTGCAGCAATTCAGTCATTTTTCTCCGGAATGATCTTAAAAACCATCGGGGAGAAAAACCGGCAGGATTTTGAAATGCGGCTGCAGGAGATATGGGCGAGAGGCCAGGAAATTCGGCACAGGGACAAGGGCGGAGAATAAAGACAGAACTTTGACTTGAAGTAACTAATATGCTACAATAAAACGATTTTATCATTAGGAGGGTAAGAAATGAGAACTTATTTGGTAACCGGGGGAGCAGGATTTATTGGATCAAATTATATTCATTACATGTTCCGCAAATACGACAATGAGATCCGCATCATCAATGTGGATGCACTGACTTATGCAGGCAACCTGGAGAATCTGAAAGATATTGAGGACCGGGATAATTATACATTTATCAAAGCGGACATTACGGACAAGGATGCCATCAGCAAGATTTTCGAGGAAAATGATATTGACCGGGTAGTGCATTTTGCGGCAGAGAGCCATGTGGACCGCAGTATCCGCAATCCCGAGGTATTCGTGCACACCAATGTGATGGGAACTGCCGTTATGTTAAACTGTGCGAAAGCGGCATGGGAGCTGCCGGACGGAAGTTATAAGGAGGGGAAGAAGTTCCTGCATGTGTCTACTGACGAGGTGTACGGTTCCCTGCCGGATGACGGCAAGAGCTTTTTCTATGAGACGACTCCGTATCAGCCCCACAGCCCCTATTCGGCAAGTAAGGCGTCCTCAGACATGCTGGTGAAGTCCTATATCGACACCTATCATTTCCCGGCGAACATTACCAATACTTCCAACAATTACGGACCGTATCAGTTCCCGGAGAAGCTCATTCCGCTGATCATCAACAATGCCCTGAACGGCAAAGCGCTTCCGGTGTACGGAGACGGTATGAATATCCGCGACTGGCTGTATGTAGACGATCATGCCAAGGGAATCGACATGGTACAGGAGCAGGGACGTCTGGGTCAGACCTACAATATCGGCGGACATAATGAGAAACGCAATATTGAGATCATCAATATTATTATCGAGACATTACAGGAAATCCTGCCGGACAGCGATCCCAGGAAGGCAAATGTCAGCAAGGATCTCATTACCTATGTGGAAGACCGTAAGGGACATGACAGACGTTATGCTATTGCGCCGGATAAGATCAAGGAAGAGATCGGCTGGGAGCCGGAGACCATGTTCAAAGATGGAATCAAGAAGACCATTGCATGGTATTTAGAGCATATGGACTGGATGGAGAATGTGACCAGCGGGGATTACCAGAAGTACTATGAGGATATGTACAGCGGAAAATAGAGGCAACCGATATGGATTTATCATTTTATGAAAATCGGAAGGTACTGATTACAGGACATACCGGCTTTAAAGGTTCCTGGATGTGTAAGCTGCTTATGATGGCAGGGGCGCAGGTGACGGGGTATGCCCTGGAAGCACCCACAGCCCCCAGCCTCTTTGAACTGTGCGGACTCAAAGACGGAATGCATTCCGTGATTGGCGACATTCGGGATATTACCCATTTGAAGCAGGTGTTTGATGAGACGCAGCCGGAAGTGGTGATCCATATGGCGGCGCAGCCGCTTGTCAGGGATTCCTATAAAAATCCCGTTTACACTTATGACGTGAATGTAATGGGTACCGTAAACGTGCTGGAGTGCGTCCGCACCACCCCTTCCGTAAAGTCTGTAATAAACGTTACCACCGATAAGGTGTATTTCAATCGGGAATGGGAGTGGGGGTACAGAGAGGGCGAGGAACTAAATGGGTATGATCCCTATTCTAATTCCAAATCCTGTTCGGAGCTTGTGACAAGCAGTTATAAGAACTCCTTTTTCCGGGATCGCGACGTGGCTGTCACTACGGCAAGAGCAGGAAATGTCATAGGAGGCGGAGATTTTGCAACAGACCGTATCATTCCGGACTGTATCCGGGCAGTGGAAGTGGGGAAATCTATTATTGTCCGAAATCCTTACTCTACCAGACCGTACCAGCATGTGCTGGAGCCAGTGGCGGCGTATCTGATGATCGCCCAGGCACAGTATGAGAACCGGAATCTGGCGGGGGGCTATAATGTAGGTCCGGATGATACGGATTGCTGGACCACAGGTAGGTTGGTAACTCTGTTCTGTGAGGAATGGAAGAAACAGACCGGGCAGGAGGCCGTATGGGAGAATCAGTATGATGGCGGGCCCCATGAAGCGAATTTTTTAAAACTGGACTGCTCAAAGATTAAGAGTACCTTTGGCTGGAAGCCGCGGTGGAATGTACCCCATACTATGGAGAAAATCGTGGAATGGTCGAAGTGCTTTCTTACAGGCGGAGATGTGGATGCTTGTATGGAACGGCAGATTCGGGAGTTCTATAGGGAGAAAGAAACTGACTGACAGAGGAGAAAGATCATGGACAAGATGGGCTCAAGACTGTGGAATCTTTTGGAGCGATGTCTGCACTTTATCGCATATCAGATACTTCACATGAAGCTGACGGAAGACAGATGGCAGGGATTGATGCAGTTTGTAAAGTTTGGAATAGTGGGAGTCAGCAACTCTGTCCTTTCTTATGTTCTGTATGCGCTGAGCCTGTTTGTCCTACAGAAAGCAGAAATTGCAGTGGAGTGGAATTATCTGATCGCACAGGCGATTTCCTTCGTATTAAGTGTATTGTGGTCGTTTTACTGGAATCAGAAATATGTATTTGTATTAGAAGACGGTAAGCAGAGATCCATGTTCAAAGCATTACTCAAGACATATGTATCCTATTCCTTTACAGGATTGTTTTTGAACAGTGTATTTTTAAGTCTTTGGATACAGGTTTTGCATATATCAGAATATATTGCGCCTGTGATTAATCTGGTCATCAATGTGCCCGTCAACTTTTTGATCAATAAGTTCTGGGCATTTAGAAACGAAGAAAAGCAAGTTTGAGATGGAGACGCATATGTTTGAAAATATATATGAAAAAGTAAAGAAAAATGTGATCACTTATGTGATTCTGACATTTCTTATAACAATTGTGATGGGGGTGCTTGCCCCGGCGCTGATCAGCAGGATTTCGTGGTTTTCGGAAGAATTCTCCTTTTATCCGGGTGAAAATATGCAGGCGTATCCGCTGAAAAATGAGGTTCCGGTTTCCCAGGTTTTCAATACGCCATATAAGGAAGTAAAGGGTATTAAACTCACGTTTGCGAAGGATGGCGGTAATGTATTTGGAGAACTGGCGGTAAGCTTAAAAGATGCAGAGAATGGAGAAATAATAGGAACCTGGCAGCGGAACCTGGCTCTGATAGAGAGCGGTGTTGCAGAGGAGTTTTATCTGAGTAAAGCGTATTCTGCCGGAATGGGGCACGAGCTTGTGTTTGAGGTCAGTGTCAGGAAAGAGGTTCCGGAGAGTGCATTTGCACTGTATGGAGTGCAGGATGAGGCCCAGGGAACAGAAGGTGCAACGGTTACTGCTGATGGAAGAGTCATATTCTCCGTATATGGATACGACAGCCATCAGAGCAGTTTATGGCTGTTTTATCTGATGACGTTCCTGTTTGTGGGATTGATGGCAGCCATGGTATATATGCGGGTAAGTCAAAAAGCCGGTGTTATGCTGGATTCTGTGGGACGCATGGATTGGTTTTTTGCGCTTGCTGCTATTTTGCTGGGCTGCTTTATCTTTAACCAGGCAGGGGATATGATCATTACCATTCATCATGCAGAGGATTTAATCTCGTCAATTTTTCAGGGAAAGTTTTTTGATTTCTATAGCATTGTTCTGGATAAATCCCTGCGGGGCGGATATGGTACGCCGGGCTTTTTGCAGAGCGCAAATTATAATATTTTTCTGTATCTGCTGCTGGCAGTTTTGCTCTCGCCCCTGGTATTGTTTCAGAAGATAACGGGAATTGCATATCCTGAGAAGGCTGCATTGCTTTATATGAATATCTTCCTGGCTGCAGCCGTGATTTTGTCGGCATATCTTTTGTTCTGCCTGGCAAAGGAAATGGGGCAGAAAGAAAAGACTGCAAAGCTGACAGCGTATCTGTATCTTTCGTCTATCTTGACGGTATTTTGCACTGTGGGATTTTCACAGCTTGATATTTTTTACATTTTACTGGTGTTATGGGCGCTGCTGTTATTTGCAAAGCGGAAGTATTTGAAGTTTTCATTTGTGATGTCTCTGGCAATCATGTTGAAAACGTTTCCCCTGCTGATTTTTGTGCCACTTATCCTGTTAGTGGAAAAGCGTATACTGCATATTGTAAAATATTTGGCGGCGGGAATATCGTCTACATTGATTTTCAAGCTTATATTCAGCATGGATTCTGGCTACGCAGCTACACAGGAGAAGCTGGGAAATTATTATGGTTTTATGGGACGTTTGTTTGGCAGCGGAGTTATTGTAGGACATGGGCTGGTTGCGTTTTTCATTCTGATCGTTATCGTTCTGTGTATTTATGCATATGAGAAGCGTTGTGCCAGAGAGGAACTCTGGAAATATGTGATCGTGATGCCGTTGATCGTGTTTGGAGCCTTTGCAATATTTGTCACATGGCATCCCCAGTGGCTGGCTGTTTTGGCGCCGTTTATGGCTCTGGCAATGTCAGTGGATAAAAAGAGGATGATCATGGTCTATCTGGACTGGGGAATTGGCATTTTCCTGCTTTTGCTTTCCGGATTGCGGTGGCCTGGAGGTGTAGACAATTACATGATCAATCATGGCGCTTTGTCAATACTTACAGGATTTATGTATGACGGCGTGACCATAGCGGAGATCATCGGGAATATAGATTATCTGGATGTAATGATCGTAACCGCAATGATGGCAATGATAGGATATTTTGTGACTGCAGCCGTAAGGGATATTTTACGTAAAAAGGAAATAAGCGAAGAAGATGACAGCTTTATTTTTCGCTGGACGGCATGGGTAAGACCGGCAAGCATCTATTTGTATTGCTTTGGTTTGATGTGTCTGTATTTCTTTGCCTAAATAAAACATAAGGGAGAAAGAACAAATGTCTACGAGTATTGTATTGCTTGCTTACAATGAAGCTGAAAACCTGAAAATATTGCTGCCCCGGATCAAGCGGGCGGTACAGAAAATGGGAATTGATTATGAGATATTGATCATTGATTCTGCAAAGCCTACGGACAATACGGAGGAAGTAGCTATTGCAAACGGTGCAAAATATATTCCGCAAGAGGAACCGTATTATGGAGGGGCTTTCCGGACCGGGATCAAATACGCCAGCAAGGAGCATCTGCTGGTGCTGGATGCAGATGGATCTCACGATCCGAAAGACATTCCTGCCATCCATAAGAAATACGCAGAAGGCTACGATATGGTCATCGGCTCACGCTATGTAAAAGGCGGAGTGTCCAATGACAGCAAATCCTCTTTTGTCATGTCAAAGATCTTAAATACAACGATGCGGATTGTGATCGGTGTAAAGGCAAAGGATATATCTACCAGCTACCGGTTGTATAACACAAAGCAGATTAAGGCGGTGGAACTGGTGAGGGATAATTATGACGTGCTTCAGGAAGTTATCCTTAAGATGAAGATCAATAAGCGGAAGAAGCATCAGAAATTCCGTATTGGCGAGACCCCTATTGTTTTTAATAAGAGAATGTACGGCGAGTCGAAACGGCAGCTTTTTAAATTTATCAAGGGTTACATTGTGACAGTGTTTATGCTGCTTGGAATCAATATACAATCTATGATACGGGATAAGTAAAGAAAGGAACGAGAGAACACATGAAGAAGACAGCACTTATCATGGCGGGAGGCCGGGGCGAACGTTTTTGGCCAAAGAGCAGGAAGCGGTTGCCCAAACAATTCCTGTCATTGACGGATGATGGGAAAACCATGATCCAACTGACAGTAGAAAGAATTAAATACATGGTAGATGTGGAAGATATTTATATTTCTACAAATAGGGAGTACAGGGATTTGGTGACAGAACAGCTCCCGGAGATACCGGAAGAAAATATTTTATGTGAGCCGGTGGGAAGAAATACGGCCCCCTGTATCGGACTGGGGGCGGTCTGTATTCAGAAAAAGTACGAGGATGCCATTATGATCGTGCTGCCCTCAGACCATTTGATCAAGTATAATAAAATGTTTTTGCGGACACTGGCAGATGCATCCGCCGTGGCAGAAAAGGGCGATAATCTCATTACCATCGGAATCACGCCGGATTATCCGGAGTCCGGATACGGTTATATCAAATTCAATCCCGATGTATCGGATGGTCATGCATATGCGGTGGAGCGTTTTGTGGAAAAACCAAGTCTGGAGGTTGCAAAGGAATATCTGGAAACAGAAGAATACCTGTGGAACAGCGGAATGTTCGTATGGAAGGTGTCTGCAATCTTAAAAAATATACAGCTGCTTTTGCCGGATATGCACCAGGGGTTAATGAAAATCAAAGAATCCATTGGAACGGCGGAAGCGGAAAGCGTGCTGGAGCGTGAATTTACCGCATTTACATCGGAGTCCATTGACTACGGTATCATGGAGAAGGCGAAGAATATCTACATCGTACCGGGAACCTTCGGATGGGATGATGTGGGTTCGTGGCTTGCGGTAGGACGGATCAAAAAGTCCAACGAAAACGGCAACGTAGTGAGCGGCAATATCATTACGATTCAGAGCAGGAACAATATTATCCAGGGGGATAAGAAACTGATCGCAACGGTGGGAATTGAAAATATGATCATTGTCGATACGGAGGACGCAACACTGATCTGCGATAAAGACAGTGTGGCAGATGTGAAAAAGGTTCTGGAAAATCTGAAAATATGTAATAGAGACGAATACATTTAGAAAGAAAGAGGTAAGGAAATGAAAAGAGCGCTGATTACCGGAATAACAGGACAGGATGGTTCCTATCTGGCGGAACTTCTGTTGGAAAAAGGATACGAAGTATACGGTATCATGAGAAGAAAAAGTGTAGTGGATTATGGAAATGTAGACCATATCAAAGAAAAGGTTCATTTTGTCTATGCAGATATGACGGATCTGGTGTCTTTGGTGAATGCTATGCGTATTTCACAGGCGGATGAGGTGTACAATCTTGCGGCGCAGTCCTTTGTAGCCACCAGCTGGGAGCAGCCTGTGGCAACAGCAGAGATCGATGCCATTGGTGTTACCAATATGCTGGAGGCAATCCGTATGACGAAACCGGAAGCACGCTTTTATCAGGCGGCTACTTCAGAGATGTTCGGGAAGGTACAGGAAATGCCCCAGACAGAGAAGACCCCCTTTTATCCTAGAAGTCCCTACGGGGTTGCAAAGCTGTATGGATTCTGGATCACCAAGAATTACCGGGAAAGCTTTCAGATGTTTGCTTGCAGCGGAATCCTGTTTAATCATGAGAGCGAGAGGAGAGGCAAGGAATTCGTGACACGTAAGATCACCTATTCGGTAGCTCGTATCAAGCAGGGAGTTCAGGATCATATTGAGCTGGGCAATCTGGATGCGAAACGTGACTGGGGGCATGCCAGGGATTATGTACATGCCATGTGGCTGCTGTTGCAGAATGAGAAGCCGGAGGATTATGTCATTGCCACGAATGAGACGAGAACAGTTCGTGAATTTGTAGAGACGGCTTTCCGCCATGTGGATATTGAAATTATATGGGAAGGTGAAGGGGTTCATGAAGTAGGAAAAAATAAAAGTACAGGAAAAGTACTTGTGAAGGTAAATCCGGAATTTTTCCGGCCGGCAGAAGTAGAGGTATTATTGGGCAATCCTGCCAAGGCAGAAAAGGAGCTGGGCTGGAAGAGAGAGATATCCTTCTCAGAGTTGGTAGAGCGTATGGTAAAAAAAGATATGGAAATTGTGGCAAAAGAAATCAAAGCGGAGAGCCTGTAAACATGAAATCATTGATTATCGGAGGCGCGGGATTTGTTGGTGAATATCTGATCCGGGAGTTATTGCGGGAAGGCGGGCAGGAGGTAGTTGTAACCAAGATGCCCCAGGAAACAATAGCGGTATCAGGAGTACGGGTTCGGGATCTGGATATTTTGGACGAAAGCGCGATTGACAGCATCTTACGGGAAGAACATCCTGATTATATTTTTCACATGGCGGCCCAGAGTTCTGTTGCGGTGTCATGGGAGAAGCCCCAGCTGACCATAGATGTGAATGTGAAGGGAGCGGTAAATCTTCTGGAAGCCATAAGGCGGCTGAAATATAAGCCACGGGTGCTGTTGATCGGTTCCGGCGAGGAGTATGGGCATGTTTCGTCTGAGTCGATGCCTATCGATGAGACATGCGCAGCAAATCCTGGCAATATTTATGCTGCAACGAAAGCGTGTCAGAATATGTTGGGTAGAATCTATGCGGATGCTTATGGGCTTCAGGTTATGATGGTACGGGCATTTAACCATGTGGGCCCCAATCAGGCACCGCTGTTCGTGGTGGCAGATTTCTGTAAGCAGGCAGCGGAGATTGAAGCCGGTAAAAGAGAGGCTGTCATTCGTGTCGGTAATCTGGCGGCAAAACGAGATTTCACAGATGTGCGTGACGTGGTAAGGGCATATTGTATGCTGATCGAAAAGGGTACTGCGGGAGAGACCTATAATATCGGGAGCGGCAGGGCAGTTGCCATTGAAGATATCCTGAACATGATACTGGAATATGCACGTGCAGATATCAGAGTAGAAATAGATCGGGCAAAGTTTCGGCCGGTAGATGTGCCGGTGATAGAAGCGGATGTGAGGAAAGTGCAGGAACTGACCGGATGGAAGCCGGAAATCGCGCTGGAGCAAACTGTGCGGAATACGCTGGACTATTGGCGGGGGTTGGTGTAGTGTATTAGTATGTATAGACCAAGATGTCCTCATTGCAATGATTGTAAAACCAATTGGTAAGAGGTGAAGTTATGGCAATCATAAAATGTCCTGAATGTAATAAAGAAGTCTCTGATAAAGCAGAGGCATGTCCTTGTTGTGGCTTTGGCGTATTAAAATATATAGAAGAACAGGAAAAAATAGAAAAAAAGCAAGAAAAAGCAGAGCAGATTAAACGAGCGGCGGAAGAACAGAAAAATAGTATATATAATAAGGCGATTGACTTGTATGTAAGCGATTCATTTACAGATGTTGAAGAAGCTGCAGAATTATTTTTATCTATTTCGGGATGGAAGGATTCAGATACATATCTGGAAAAATGTAAAGGCCGTATAGATGAGTTTAGACGACAGAAAATAGAAAAAAATAGGAAGAAAAAAAGTAAAATAATTATTATTACAGCAGTTTGTTTGATATCTGCGGGAATTGTTAGTGGTGGATATGGCTATTATAAGGCAGTAGTTGCTCCTAAAAGCATGTATGATTCAGCAGTAAATAATATTCAAGAGGGAAACTACGAAGAAGCGATCAAACAGTTAGAAACAATTGTAGAGTACAAGGATGCGGCAGAAAAGCTTGTAGAAGTAAAATATTTAGAGGCAGAAAGTCTGGCTGGCAATCAGGAATATGAGGAAGCATTGAAACTGCTGG
Source organism: Lachnospiraceae bacterium (assembly GCA_029071325.1). Taxonomy (GTDB): domain Bacteria; phylum Bacillota; class Clostridia; order Lachnospirales; family Lachnospiraceae; genus Roseburia_C. The sequence goes on from JAIEAP010000004.1 coordinate 19,733, forward strand.
AAGAAATTGAAGATAAAAAAGATGTGAGGAAACAAAAAGTAAGGTATGAAAATGCTGTCAAGTATGAAGAAGCCCTTACAATGATGGAATCAGAAAATTATAAAACAGCAATTGATTTGTTAAAGTATAATGATTTTGATACGAATGATGAAAAGCTGAGGGAATGTTATGTAAAATTGGCATATGAGGAGCTTGAAAAAGAAGAGTATGACAGTGCTCTTGAGTATTTTGAGTTGGCGGATTATCAAGGGGAGGGATACCAGAGAGCATACTATGAAAAAGGAGTAGACGCATATGAAGGTATGCTGTATGATATTGCCATTGAATGTTTTGAAATAAGTGCCGATTATAAAGATAGTGAGGATATGCTGTCAAAAATAAAAGATCGCTGCTATATAAGTGATACAGATAGAAGATTAATGCATGGGTATTGGTATAAAGCAAAAGCGGATCGTGGGGGAAGAGTCATTGCTATAGATGCAGATGGGGAATCAAGAAAACTGTGGACAGGTTGGGATTATAGCTATACTTTAGATGCTGTAAAAGAAAAACGGGCGGAATTTGAATTTAATCTTCGGTATGAAGATGATTGTATTGTAAATAATGGAGATGGCACCTATAGTGTCTTGACACCGGATGGTTCAGGCGGAAATATAGAGTATATCGTATTTAAAATTTCAGAGGGAGAGTTGGAGATAATATCTGTTTTTTATGAGAGCTGGCAAGATGAAATTGGTATATACAGAAAATTTTAATGGAATATATTTTCATGGTAATCTAAAAATTAGGCAATAACGGAGGTGGAATTTATGAGAACAAGATTCTTAAAAAAGGTAACGCTGTGTGCACTGTCATTTTTGTTTACCCTTTTACTTTCAATCCCGGCTTTTGCCGAGACAGATCCCGGCAGTATGCAAACCTATGCGGTTCAGAAGGATGGCATTACTTTTACTGTTACGTATCCTTCGAATATTAAATGCGGCGAAACGACGACCTTCCGCTTTGCGGCGAGGAATGCGGACGGGACACTTGTAGATAATGCTCAATACAGGATACATACATTAATGGTTTATGATGGAACTGAGTATGTAAACGTATATGATGTGAGCTGGGGTACGAACAGTGCCTATGCAACCAAGGATACATTTGATTTTACATTTTATGCTTCTGGAACATATTATATCAGATTCAATGTGTTATATAAAAATGCATCCGGAACTTTTGCTTATATGGATACAGGGGCATATGATAACGGTATCGTATTGAATGTAAATGATTCAGCATATCCTTCTGTAGAAGAAATTACAGATAAGGTGGTCGGAGAATGCCTGGCCGAATGTTCAGGCGATTTCGAAAAGGCGGTGTGGCTGAATGACTGGCTCATCGAGCATTGCAGCTATGATTACACCTACACATATTGTTCCGCGGAGGGGGCATTGGCAAGAGGCAGCGGTACTTGTGAGGCGTATCACAGGGCATATGTGATGCTGCTTAATAAAGCCGGGATTGCTACGGGCAGAATAACCGGCAACGGACATGTATGGACGGCGGTTAAGTTAGACGGGAAATGGTATCAGGTAGATCCGACCTGGAATGATGCCGGATATACCGATCCCAATCTAGATCTCCGGCATTTGTATTTTGGGCTCAATGACGATATCATGTCAATGGTGCATTCTGAGCATACGCCGGTTCGCGGATATGAATCCGATTCTCTGGATAATAATTATCTTATAAGATCCGGGGAAATCATGAAATGGGTGACTCCGCAGATGGAGGCTGTTCGGAAGCATATTGCAGCAAGAGAAACAGAATTTACACTTGAAATTAAGAATACCAATTATGCAGAAGTACTGTATAGTCTGGTGGCGCATGTCCTGACAAATACATCCTGGTCTGAGGAAGGATTGAAGGTGGATCTGCAGGCAGAATATTCTCCTAAGGACAATGCCGACGGAACGATAGATACTCGTAATGGGACGATCTCCTGCACTGTTAAATACAGTGAGATACCTTCGCAAGGCCAACAGCCTGGAACTGGAACCGAGACCGTGACATCTCCGTATGATCCTGTCTTTGATGCAGAATATTATGCTGGAAGATATAGTGATCTATATGCTGCATATGGGAATGACAGAGAGGCATTGTTAAACCATTTCCTAACGTTTGGCATGCGGGAAGGACGTCAGGGCTGTGCCGGGTTCGATGTGCATTCCTATTACAATGCATATCCCGATCTGAGGAGAGCCTTTGGAAATGATCTGAAATCCTACTATATACATTATCTTGAGCACGGTAAAGAGGAAGGGCGCACTGCAACAGGATGCAGTACGATGCGGGGAGCCGTAACCGTATACAATGGCATAGATTATGCGCCTGTCTATGATTATAACTATTATGTAAATAAGTATGCGGATATCCGGCAGGTCTTCGGTGCAGACGACAGCGCAGTGCTGCAGCATTTTGTAATGCATGGAATGAGAGAAGGACGCCAGGGCTGTGCCGGGTTCGATGTGCATTCCTATTACAATGCATATCCCGATCTGAGGAGAGCCTTTGGAAATGATCTGAAATCCTACTATATGCATTATCTTGAGCATGGTAGATGGGAAGGACGCGCAGCAACAGGATGCAGCACCCTGCGGGGGGCCGTAACTGTATATAATGGCATAGATTATGCGCCTGTTTATGATTATAACTATTATGTAAATAAGTATGTGGATATCCGGCAGGTCTTCGGCGCAGACGACAGCGCAGTGCTGCAGCATTTCGTAACACATGGCATGCGGGAAGGACGCCAGGCGAAGAATAGCTTTGATATTTACAAATATAGAAGCAGGTATCAGGATCTGAATCAGGCATTTGGAGACGATCTGGTCTCTTATTATGTGCATTATCTTCAGTTTGGAATCCATGAAGGTCGTATTGCAGATTGATGCAGGATTGAGCTTCTGTGTTGGCATATCTTAGATATGAATGCTTAGTGATTCGGGCAAAAAATTTGACAAACCTCTGGTGATAAGGTACAATAACCTAGGCCTTATTTGTTTTGAATAAGGATTTTTTGTATATAAGAATATTCACATATAAAGCCTGATCTATACTTGGAAAATGTCACAGCAGATCTGGGATTATACCGGATCTGAGAATGGACGTATCTACGTATCGGAAAATAAAGAGGGCACTTATGAAAAAAAGTCAATTTGAATTTTGGAAAAAGCTTTATATAAATGCTGCAAATCTTATTCTCATACTGGCGGTAGCGGCATTGTTCTATTGGAACTGGCTGCGGCGATGGAATATCATGATGGACCGGGATTTTGAGGGGAAGGGAAATCTCCTGATGGGAGTCGTCTATATCGTGATGCTCACTGTGTTCCTAAAGGTGTGGGGAGGGTTTAAACTGGGCGTGACTAAGCTGGGGAATCTCTTGTTAGAGCAGGCCTTTGCATTGTTGTGTACCAATATCTTGATCTATATCCAGATGGTGCTGATGGTAGGACAGATTGACATTCTGCTGGAACTGGCGCTGGGGACGCTGCGGCTGTCTATACTGGAGATGCTGCTTATAGTTTTTCTGGAAATTATCTTTGTGAATCTATATAACAAAATGTTTCCGCCCTATCGAATGCTTCAGATCAACGGATTGCATAAGAATCATCTGAACCGGAAAATGAGTGAACGGAGTGATCGGTATAATATCTGTGAAGAGATTTCCGTATTCGAGGCAGAGGAGACTGTTTTCGATAAGATTAGGCAGTATGACGCAGTGCTGCTGAATGATATTCCCAGTAAATATAAGAACCGTATCCTGAAATATTGTTTTGAGCATTCGGTGCGTGTATATTTTACCCCTAAAATATCAGATATTATTGTAAAAGGAACGGAGGAGATCAATCTGTTTGATTCTCCGCTATTCTTGTGCAAAGATATGAGTTTGTCTGTGGGACAGAAGATCATAAAGCGGATCATGGATGTGCTGATATCGCTGGTGGGATTGATTCTGACATCTCCTTTTATGCTGATCACGGCAATCAGTATCAAAGCTTACGATAAAGGTCCGGTGCTGTTCAAGCAGAAACGGTGTACTTATCAGGGCAGGGTGTTCTGGATCTACAAATTCCGTTCTATGGTGGTAGATGCGGAAAAAGACGGTAAAGTCATACCGGCTGTGGATGATGACAAGCGTATCACTCCGGTGGGAAAGTTTATACGTAAGACCAGGATTGACGAACTGCCCCAGTTGCTGAATGTGTTAAAGGGAGATATGAGTATCGTGGGGCCTAGGCCGGAACGTGTAGAACACATACAAAAATATTGTGAAGAAATCCCGGAGTTTTCCTATCGCTTTAAGGTTAAGGGAGGTCTGACCGGATATGCGCAGGTCTATGGAAAATACAATACTACCGCATATGATAAATTAAAAATGGATCTCATCTATATTGTGAATTATTCTATGTCAATGGATTTTCGGATTTTGTTGGAGACGGTGAAAGTAATATTCCGCAAGGAGAGTACAGAAGGCTTTGCTGAGGAACAGAAGGAAGAAAATGTGAACTAAAAGAGGTGAAACATGAAGATATGGATTCTGAAAGAGGGTGAACCCCTGCCGTGTGATGAGAATCCCAGATTGATGCGCGTGGGAATATTGGCGGAGTATTTGGCGCGGCGGGGACATCAGGTGGTCTGGTGGTCTACGACATTTATTCATGGGGCCAAAACCTACCGTTGCCAAGAACAGAGAGAATTGGATATCCGGGAAAATGAAACGCTGATTTTGCTTCATTCCAGAGTTGCTTATAAAAAGAATACATCACTTAACCGCATACGCTACAACCGGATATTGGCGCAGGAGTTCGCCAGAAACTGTGAAAAATATGAGAGGCCAGACCTTATTCTGTGTTCCTATCCTACGGTCGAGTTCGCTGAGAAGGCAATAAGCTATGGAAGAAAAAATCATGTGCCCGTTATTTTGGATGTCAGAGATTATTGGCCGGATATATTTACTCGGGTTTTTCCGGCAAAGCTGGATTGGCTGGTGAAAATTGGAATTCTGCCGATGGCGCTTCAGGCGAAGCATGCGTTTCGGAGAGCGAATGCAATTACCGGAGTGGTGCCTAGCGCGTTGCGATGGGGACTGGAAAAGGCCGGTCGTGAACAGAATCTCTTTGATAGGACCATTTATATCGGCTATAAGCCAGATATATGGCAAGATGAAGAGGAACGAAGAGCAGTTCTTATGAGGTGGCAGAACTGCGGAATAACTCCTGATACATGGAACATTTGCTTCTTCGGAACGATGAGTAGTTCTTCGCTGGATATAGATACTTGTATAGAGGCTGTGACGGAATTAAGTAATCAATATCCGGATATCCGTCTGGTTTTGTGCGGTGACGGAGATGCATTAAAACGGTATAAAAAGATTGCAAATGGGAATAAGTGTATTGTGTTTCCAGGATGGGTGGGGAAAACTCAGATACAAAGCATACTGGAAATCAGTAAGGCGGGCATTTATCCCTATCGAAATCTATGGGATTTTAAGAATTCCTATAGCAATAAGATCATTGGTTATATGGCAGAGGGATTGCCGGTGCTGTCTAGTTTGGAGGGGTTTTCGGAGCAATATATTGAAAAGTATGATATCGGGATAAACTATAAGGAAGGAGATGTGTCTTCCTGTAGAGAAGCGATTGAGACGCTGTATTGTGATGAAAAGGACAGACAGAATAAAGGACACAATTCGTATCAACGGTTTAAGACGGACTTTGATGCTGAGGTTGTAAATAGACAGTTTGAATCATTGATGGAAGAGATATTGCGAAGTCATTAATAAAGGTAAAGGAGATAGAATAATTGAAAGTTACAGTGATTGGGACCGGATATGTTGGGTTGATTGCAGGTCTTGGATTTGCAGATTTTGGAAATGATGTAGTGTGCCTGGATGTAATTCCAGAGAAGATTGAAGCCTTGAAGGCAGGAAAATGTCCAATTTATGAGCCGGGAGCGGAGGATCTGCTGGAGCGTAGTTTGCGGGAAGGACGGATTGAATTTACTACGGATGCGGCATATGCCATTGATTTTGGAGAGATTATATTCATTGCAGTGGGAACGCCGGAGGATAAAAATGGAGATGCTGATATGTCGTATGTCTATCAGACGGCAAAAGAGATTGGTATGTATATGAATGATTATAAGGTAATCGTAGATAAATCTACAGTACCTATCGGAACATCCAGAATCGTGGCGGACATAATTGCAAAAGAGTTGGAAAACCGGGGACTAGAATACGAGTTTGCGGTAACGTCTAACCCAGAATTCCTGCGAGAAGGACATGCAGTAGGAGACTTCCAAAATCCGGATCGTATAGTACTGGGCGTGGATGATATACGAGCAGAAAAGAAGCTTAAGAAGCTATATCGTGTATTTGACCGTTCCAAAAAACCCATCATTATAACAACTCCGGAAACAGCGGAGATGATCAAGTACGCGTCCAATGCGTTCCTGGCTACGAAAATTACATTCATCAATGAAATTGCCAATCTGTGTGATATGGTGGGAGCAAACGCCATTGAGGTTGCCAAGGCAATGGGCGCAGATGGCAGAATTTCACCCAAATTCCTGCATCCAGGACCTGGGTACGGTGGCTCCTGTTTTCCGAAAGACACAAAGGCTCTTGCACATACGGGACGTAAGGTGGGAGCTCCTATGACTGTCGTAGAGAGTGTAATTAAGGCTAATATGCATCAGAAGCAATTGGCGGCGGATAAAATTATTACAGCTATGCCTGAGGGCGGAGATATCGCGGTTCTGGGACTTGCATTCAAACCGGAAACAGATGATATGCGGGAATCTCCGGCAATTACCATTATTAACGCCTTGATTGACAGTGGCAAATTTCGCATCAAAGTATATGATCCGGAAGCAATGCCTACTGCCAGAAAGATACTGCCAGAGGAAAAACTGATATGGTGTAATAAGACCAAGGAAGCAATTCAAGATGTGGATGCTATAGCGGTTATTACAGAGTGGACGGAATTTCGTAATTTGGATGCAGAGTACCTGGCGGAAATTATGCCTCACGGTAAGATATTTGATTTTAGGCATGTGTTTGATAGAACTGAAATGACGGATTTGGGTCTGGATTATTACGGAATGGGATTTTAAGGAGAATCAATATGATACCATTGATGAATGTGGCGCGGCAGTATCATAATCTTGAGGAACAACTGGACAATGCAGCATTGAAGGTGCTTCATTCCGGACAGTATATTCTGGGAGACGAGGTGAAAAGTTTTGAACAAGAATTTGCGGAGTTTTGCGGGGTAAAATATGCTGTTGGTGTCGGAAACGGAACAGACGCACTGGTAATCTCCCTGCTGGCAGCAGGAATAGGCGCAGGGGATGAAGTGATTACCTGTGCTATGAGTTTTTTTGCTACAGCAGAAGCGATTGCTGTGATTGGGGCCACGCCGGTATTTGTGGATTGTACGGAAGATACCTATGTGATAGATGCAGATGCTATAGAAGAGAAAATTACGGATAAAACGAAAGCCATTATTCCGGTTCACCTGTATGGACAATGTGCGGATATGGATAAAATCAATGAGATTGCTAAGAGACATCATCTATACGTGATCGAGGACTGCGCACAGGCAGCCGGGGCAGAATATAAGGGGCGAAGGGCAGGCTCTATGGGAGATATGGGATGTGTATCGTTCTTTCCTACGAAGAATTTGGGGTGTGCCGGAGACGGTGGTGTTATTGTGACTGATAATGAGGAACTGTATAGGATGTGTCAGGCGTACCGTGTTCACGGTAGTGGGACAAATGGTCTGTTGGCATATGGTAAGCGCAAGGGAATAAAGGTGGATGTGGACAGCTTAGATTTTCATGGAAATCTGCCGAAATATTACAATTTTGTGATTGGACATAATTCCAGACTGGATGCGGTGCAGGCGGCTCTACTCCGAGTGAAGCTACCTTATCTAGAAGGTTGGAACGATACAAGGCGGGCATTTGCACGGGTATATCATGAGAAAATTAAGAATCCGCGAATAAAAAAACCTTTATGTGAAAAAGACAATCTGCATATATATTATGTTTATGTACTCACTGTGGATGACCGGGATGCTTTTCGATTGTATATGGAAGAAAACGGAATAGCGACCGGCGTGTATTTCCCAGTCCCGTTGCATCTTCAGAAAGTTTTTGAGGATCTTGGATATAAGCGTGGCGATATGCCGCATGCGGAATACCTTGCAGAACATGGAGTGGCAATTCCTATGTTCGCGGAGTTGACGCAGGATGAATCGGAACAGGTTGTACGGTGTGTAAATGAATGGATACAGTAGCTGGGAGGAGACCGTGAAAAAAATGAATGAAATTGACAGAAAGTTTCGAGAACAAACGGAATTTTATAAGTCTAATTTTGAAAAATATGGATATTCTGAGTTGAGCATCCTGATGCCAAGCGACAGGCGAACGATTAGGTATTATGAACTTATAAAAAATTTTGAGTTTTATCAGCAGTTACTGCGGGGAAAACAGGAAAAATTTACGATTTGTGATGCCGGCTGTGGATTTGGAGACGCCAGTGCGTATCTTGCTGCACTGAACTTAAATAATTACCAGTATTTAGGTCTGGATGTTGTAGATGAATTTTTAAATACAGGGCAAGAAAAGTATGGTTCCGACAAGGTTCGCTTTATGAAAAGAAATTTTATTACAGACGATATATCTGATCTGGAATTTGATTATGCCATTTCATCTCAGACTTTTACTGTTTGCTATACGGAAGAGGATAACAATTATGACGTTATATTTCGGTCCATTGAGAAGCTGTTCAGGCAATGCAAGAAGGGCGTGTCCTTTAACTTCTTTACGGATCGGGGAGAATTTCAGAGGGAGGGAACAGCGTACCATGATCCCGTGGAACTAATCCGGTTCGCATATACACTGTCCACGAACGTCATACTGGATAACGGGTGTTTCCCTTATGAATGCACCTTGACAATTATGAAGGATAACAGTCTGAAAGAAAACGGTATGGTATTTGATCGGTTTGTCCGTATTCATCAGAATGAGTTTGACAAGGGATTGTTTGTAGTCAAAGAAAATCAGAAGAATAGCGCCGCCGGAAAAGAATCTGTTGTGGTCAAGCTTTAAGGGCAGTGCCGTCAGTAAAATAATTGGAGAAAGCAGACGCAAGTCTGGAGGAGAGAAGTATGAAGTACGCATTGATCGGTTGTGGAAGAATATCCACGAATCATATCAAGGCAGCAGTAAACAATCGACTGGAGATTACAGCGGTATGTGATGTGGTAGAGTCAAATATGGAGGATGTGCTGAAAAAACACGGCTTGGAGCATGATAGTACAATTAAACGCTACACAGATTATAAAGAGATGATTGCAGAAAACAATGATATTCAATTAATCAGTATTGCAACGGAGAGTGGACTTCATGCTGTGGTTGCGTTATATTGTATTGAACATGGAATTAATGTGATCATTGAAAAGCCAATGGCAATGAATATGGCAGATGCAGAAGCTATTATCCGCAGATCCAGAGAGAAACATGTTAAGGTATCTGCATGTCATCAAAATCGCTTTAATGTGGCAGTTCAGGAGATGCGGAGAGCATTGGAGGCAGGACGCTTTGGTAAGTTATCCCACGGTGCGATTCATGTGCGTTGGAACCGCAATCGGGATTATTATATACAGGCGCCTTGGCGGGGAACTTGGGCGCAGGACGGTGGAGCGTTGATGAATCAGTGCATTCATGGGATCGATCTGTTGCGCTGGATGCTGGGGGATGAGATAGAGGAGGTATATGGAGTTACCAGACAGCAGTTCCATGATTATTTGGAAGCAGAGGATATCGGAATGGCTGTGGTGAAGTTTAAGAATGGTGCCATTGCTACGATTGAAGGAACGACAAACGTATATTCAAAAAATCTGGAAGAGGTATTATATTTGTTTGGAGAGAACGGAACCGTAAAACTGGGAGGTGAGTCTACGAACAATATTGATGTGTGGAATTTTGCGGACGAGACAGATCGTGATGAGAACAACAAAGGGCTGAAAGAAGAGACTTGTAATGTATACGGAAATGGTCATACTAGCCTGTTTGCGGATATGATAGACGCTATTGCAAATGACAGGGAGCCATATGTAGATGCTGTGGCAGGTAGAAATGCCCTGGAACTGGTTCTTGCAATCTATAAGAGTCAGAAGGAGGGAATTCCGGTGACACTGCCCTTGAAGGATTTTGGCTCGATAGATATGCAAGGAACGTTTTTCTGATTAAATATCGTAAGTGGAGAGAAAACACAGATGAAAGAAAAATTGAAATGCCCCAAAATGGATGTGCCTAATTTGCTGGTAGTTTCATTGGTAGTATTGGTTTTGGCACGTAACTTGTTACCTATACCAGGAATAGTAAGTAATATGATGATTGCTGGATGTGGTTGCCTAAGTTTTCTGTATGTGTTTTTAAAGAAATACAGAGAAAAGAACATGTGGAAGGTAATCGCACTGGCATTGTTCCTGTCTGTATGTATGTTATGCTCAATTTTCTATAATCATAATGCCAGTCTGGGGGAGGTGTTATGGATTTGGTGTTTCATGGGAACTGCATTGTTGCTTTGTTGGTTTGAGATAGATAAGACATGGTTTGCATATCTTTTTTCCTTGTTGGCAGCATACTTTCTGGTATGTATCGTAATGTGCCGTAATGTTAATGCAATATTATATGGAACAAGTAGAAACGGGATCGCAGCGCTGTTACTATTCCTTATGTTGGGAGTGTATTTGGGACAGAGAAAGAGTGAGGTGATATGGTATCTGCCTGCGGCGTTGAGTGTAATAATATCGGCTTGGTCATTGAGCAGAGCGGGACTTCTTGTGTCTGCTTTTTTTGGAGTTGCAGTATTATTCTATGATTTCATAATCCGAAAGAAGGGGAGTATAAAGAGACTTGTCTGGACAGCTGGGATAATGGCGGTATCTTTTTTCCTGATCATGAATGTCTTTCCTTCAAATGATAGTGATGTTTATTCAGAAGATGGTGATATGCGGTATGTGAATGAGGAATATGGAAATACGGAAGCGGAGAGTGGGAGCAAAACAGATGGCAAAAATAGTGTGACTATTGTGAATAGATTCCAAGGGCAGGGCTTGAAATCAACAAGACTGAAGATTTGGAGTGAATATTTTTGGAAGATGACGCATTCGGCGAAAGAATTTTTCCTTGGGGTGACATACAAGGATGGAGAATTTTTGAAAGAATACCAGAATCCTCACAATGGCTATTTGGAGCTGCATTCCAAATTTGGTCTTTTTGGTTTCGTGACGGTAATGGTATTGCTATTATGCGCTTTTTGGAGAGAATGCTACAGAAGGGATATATTTGGGGTTATTTTATTCCTGACAATTCTTATGAGAGCCTTTTTTGACTGGATTGTTTTTCCTGGATATTATGATGTTTTGGTATGGTTTTTTGTCTTTGAAAACGTATTAATTAAGAGGGAAAATGATGAAAAAATCCAATGTGTTCATTAATGCAATATCATATGTGATAGGATCGTTTTTTATACAGGGACTTCGTTTCCTTACGTTACCCTTTTTTTCTCGAATTATGAGTGCTTCGGATTATGCGTTGATGTCGTCTTACGAAGCATGGATTAGTGTAATCACGATAGTGGTTGGTGTACAAGCGTCAGCCACAATAAATAATGCTTATATAGATTATGGAGAAAAGAAAATCAAGAGCTATGTTTCCCATATTGCTGGTATTGGAATTGTTTCAGCAGGAATAGTAGCTTTATGTACTTTACTGGGTAATAGGCTTTTCACTCAAATGTTTGAACTGGATATTGTGTATCTATTACTGGGTGTTTTGCAATGTTTGTTTTCTTATTATCTGACGGTGCTGATTACGACATATCGTATATTAGATAAAGCAGCAAGTTATTTGGCGTTTTCTATTATTAATTCGGTTATATCCATTGGAGTTGGAATGCTATTGGTTTGGGTGATGCCAAATGATAAGTATGTAGGAAGGATATATGCATCACTTATTGCTGCGGTGCTGATTGGTGGAACGGCGTGTTTTATTATATATAGAGACGGAAAAAGTTTATATGACAGGGCTCATATAAAATATGCCATGCATTTATCGGTTCCGCTTGTATTTCATTCCCTTGGGGGCGTTATTCTGAGTAAAGTGGATCAGATTATGTTGTTGAAGATGGTGGGACAGTCGACCATGGGGGTTTATAGCTACGGAACAAATTTTGCTCATATTATATATGTCCTGGCAAATGCATGCAATTTGGCATATAGTCCATTTTATTATACGCTAAAAAGCCAAAATAATCTGGAAAAGATCGTGAAGATCAATAAAGTTTATATCAAGCTGTATTTAATGGGTGTGTCTGCAGTTGTGTTGATTCTTCCTGAAATCATAAGGATCATGAGCGGTAAGGCTTATTATGGTGCAATATATACTGCGCCAATATTGGCAGTTTCTTTTATGGTCAATTTTCTGTATACGTTTTTAGTAAATCATGAATTTTACTACAAAAACACAAAATATATTGCATATGCCACAGCTGCATCCGCAGTTTGTAATACGGTTTTAAATTTTCTGCTGGTTCCGCAATTTGGGGACATGGGTGCGGCTATGGCAACTCTGATCTCAACTGTCTTTCAGTTGGCGGCTCATTACTTTATAGCGGTCAAAATCGTGAGGCATTATGAGATGCCGCTACAGATTTTTTTGTATGGTTTGTTGGAAATTGCTGTTTTGACAGGGGTATATTATCTGTTTGTTGAGCAGATGATGATCCGTATTATCGTTACAGTTCTTTTATTAGCATTTTGCGTACATTGTGTCTGGAAGAACCGGAATATTTTGAAGTGAAAGGTGGGATGGAAATGCTGATTGATGCATTAAATAAAATCAATATGGCGTTTAACCAGAGGATCAAAGCGAAAAGAAGTTATGAAGTAGAGGATGAACTGGCATTTATCCAGGATTTTCCTGAACCAAAGGATGATATAGAAAGAGCGTATTTTCAATATAAGTGTTCCTGTTTTTTATATGAACAGAAGATTATTTTATTTTTTAAAAATATAGTTTCTCTCGCGGGTATTTTATATTATATGCTGGTAAAATGCAGGAAACGTCCTGCAGAAGGATGCGCACATCGTTATGTATTTGTGTTTAACGGAGATGATCTTGATGTTGTTCCGGATAAATACAGAGATCAATTGATGAAGGTCAATATAGCTTTCTATTTATATCTGAATAAAGATGATAAAAAGTTTATTCGGAAGATTTGGAAAAGATATCCGTTTTCTTTCTTTTTCCTTTTTAAATGTATTGTGAAGCTTGCAACCTACCGTGCCGCTATTGAAATGTACCATCCACAGACCATACTGTGCTCCTGTGAAAATTCTTACACATCCAGTATCTTGACTATGTATTGCGAAAAAATGGGGATGGAACATATTAATCTTATGCATGGAGTAGTGCCTATATCGGTAAGTCTGGCCTTCCATCGGTTTCATGTGTCAAGCGTATGGACAGCTGGGGTGATTGAAACCCATAAAATTCTTCGGTCTGGCAGTGAACGGTATGAAATTGAAATTCCGAAATGTATGAGATATGACGTAAAACATGATATGGAACAAATGGGAAGATACACATATTATATGCAGGATACCAGTGAGGAAATATTAAGTGGGTTGGTGAATGTGTATAGGGAAATGCAGAAAAGAGGAATTTCTCTAATCCTACGACCACATCCGGTATTTACAAATATGGATGATGTGAAGAGATATTTACCGGAGGCAGAGATTGAGGATACGGAGTCGGTTAGTATACAGGATTCTATTAATAGAGCTGAGTGTATCATAGCAAGATTCTCTACGGTGCTATGGCAGGCACAGATTATGAAGAAGCGGACGATGATTGATGACATTAGTATTCCTGAAATGTATGAAAAACTGAAAAAGAGAAGGATATTTATGTGGGATGAAGGCGCAGAAAAAATGTCAATGTTTTTGCAGAGTCATGTAAAATAAGACAGTATCTTAAGCAAAAGAAATAACAGGGAGAAGCTATAATGATTGAAAGAGTGAAGAAGCTATTGCGAAAGATCAAAATATTTTTTTATAAAAGTATGCGAGAACGCACATATTTGAAAATATTCTATTTTGTGCGACAGCACGGTGTTTTGCATTTTGATAAGCCGAGACGGTTGAGTGAAAAGTTGTTTTACCTCAAGGTTTATTATCGCACAAGAAAAGATTTGATTCAGGAAGTTTATGATAAGTATACGGCAAGAGATTATGTGAAGAAGAAAGCGGGAAGTCAATATCTAAGCAAATTATTTGGGGTATATGATAGTGTGGATGAGATTGATTTTGATAGTTTACCAGATAAGTTTGCTTTAAAAGTGACACAGTCATGTGGTTGCAATCTGTTTTGCAGTGATAGAGAGAACTTTCATATAGGGGAGACTAAGCGTCAGATGAGTGAATGGCTGCAGGAAATGAACAGTGAGAGAGTTCAGATTGAGACGGAGGAGGGTTATTACCATAATGGTAATGCAAAAATAATCTGCGAAGAATACCTGGAGGATTCTCATGGGGCCATCCCTCTGGATGTCCGATTCTGGTGCTTTAATGGTAAAGTCAAATTCTATTGCATGGATTTTGACACCGTTGACGAGAAGGGCAATAAGAAAAAATTCTATTACCGTAATACCTATGATGTGGATGGTGAATTAATTCCAGTTGATTTGGGCAGACCGCATAATACTGTATTTGCCCGACCTGATTTGCCTCATTTTGAAGAAATGTTGAAGCTTGCAGAAACACTGGCGGAAGATTTTGCGTTTGTCCGGGTGGATCTGTATAACATAGATGGCAGGATCGTGTTTGGAGAGTTGACGCCCATTCCACAGTCAGGGTCGGGAAGGATAACGCCTAAGAAATACGATTATCTGTTTGGGGAGATGCTAAAACTTCCAGATGTAGATTTTAGAGAGCTGCTCAGATGAGATGTAAGAGCAAAAGAGTTAAGAGTCTGAAGGATGTTGGGAAAAATCCGTGAAATTGTAAAGGAAGGAGTTCATAGTTATATGGCAGAAATTGAAATTAATGGAAGGAAAATAGGAAAAGGTCACGCTCCGTATATTATAGCGGAGGGCTGTGATAATCATATGGGAGATTTGGATGCAGCGAAGGAAATGGTATTACAGGCAAAACTGGCAGGCGCAGATTGTATAAAATTTCAACATCATTTACCGGATGAAGAAATGCTGCCAGACGTACCAATGTCTGATAATTTCGATATTCCATTGTATGAGTTTCTGAAACTGCATGCATTAAAACTGGATGATCATATTGAGTTGAAGAAATATTGCGATGAAATAGGGATTACCTATCTTTGTACGCCGTTCAGTTATCAGGCGGCTTGCGAACTGGAAGATGCAGGTCTGGCTTATGCGTTTAAAATAGGCAGCGGTGAAATGACAGATATTCCTAGCCTGAAACGGATAGCCGAATTTGGCAAACCGATGATTATTTCAAGTGGTATGTGTACTTTGGAAGAATTAGACAGAACGTATGCTGCGTTGAAGCCGTTAGGCGCGCCCCTGGCTTTCACAAATTGTTTATCAGAATATCCACCAGTTTATGAGGACGTAAATCTTGGGGTTTTAAAAGAAATGCAGAAGAGATATCCGGATGTGGTGATAGGGCATTCTGATCATACTCCGGATTTATATACATGCTACGCAGCGGTTGCGATGGGAGCAGATATTATAGAGAAACATGTGATTTTAAATAAAACAATACCGGGACCGGATCAGGCAGTGTCTATAGACTTTCATGATTTGCATAACCTTGTCGATGGTTGTCAGAAAGTATATAAATCTCTCGGAAATGAAAAAAAAGTGCGTTTGAAGGAAGAAATGATTCGGAAGTGGGCGTTTCGTAGTATTGTTTCTACCTGTGAAATTCGAAAAGGAGAAACAATAACGGCAGATATGGTCTGGTCAAAGCGTCCAGGGACAGGAATCCCCTCATGGCAGATGGATGACGTGATAGGGAAGACAGCGACCAGAGATATTGAAAAAAATGTACTTATCAAACGCGAAGATTTTGAATAGATGAGAAGGGAATGATAATTAGAATGAAAAAGATAATGATACTTACGGGCTCACGAGGTGAATGGGGATATATAAGACCTATTATGAAATTGGCGGAGCAACGGGGGGATGTAAAAATCGTTTTGGTGGTTACCAATATGCACCTTCTTCCAACATATGGAGATTCGTATAAAGAAATCGAAAATGATGGTTTTAAAATTGATTATAAAATAAATATGTCGCTTGACGGCTATAACCATGTTACACATGCTAAGTCTCTGGGAATTTGTCTTATGGGATTGCCGGATATTATTGATGTTGAAAAACCGGATTGGATGCTTTTGGCAGGGGACAGAGGTGAGCAGCTTATGGGAGCGATCGCAGCAGGGTATACATATACTCCTGTTGCACATATTCAGGCAGGTGAGATGTCCGGGAACATAGACGGAATGACAAGACATGCCATTGGGAAATTGGTTCATATGCATTTTGCTGCTAATGAGGATGCGGCAAAGAGACTTATAAAACTAGGAGAAGAACCTTTTCGCGTATTTAATGTCGGTGCTCCTCAGATTGATGAGATGATACAGGCAAAATACACAGAACTATCAGAATTAGAGGATAAGCTGGATGTGGTATTGTCAGAAGGCTATCTTCTGGCTGTTATGCATCCTGTGACAGAGGAGGCAAGTAAGGCAGGAGAACAGGCAGAAATATTTGTCAGGGCTTTGAATCATTTTGATATGCCTAAAATTGTAATTCTTCCGAATAATGACGCAGGCTCAATGAGGGTGAAAGAAGCAATTCTAAATGAGAAAAAGGGAGAATACCATTTATATTTGAATTTGAAAAGAGAAGACTATTTAGGCTTGTTAAAGAATTGTCGATGCATTGTGGGAAATTCCAGTTCTGGTCTTTTGGAGGCACCAACATTCAAGATTCCGGCTGTTAATATCGGGCGGAGACAAAATATGAGATTTCGTGGAATTAACGTGATAGATGTTGAATTTAATGAAGACAGGATTTGCGATGCGGTGAGGAAGGCTATATCTAAAGGGTTTGTGGAATATTTAAGTGAAAATTGTACCAATCCGTATGGAGATGGTCATTCATCTGAACGGATTTTGGATTTACTGATGAATACTAAAGTAGATGAAAAATGGATTACAAAGCAATTAACATATTAGTAATTGATATTTTCATAGAAAGTATAGGAGAAAGATAGTATGGAAAAGTATTGTATTAGCCGCGATTATACTATTAAAGAAGCGGTAGAATGTATTGAAGAGAATAATAATCGGATAGTGTTGGTGCTCAATGAGAATAAAAAAGTAATTGGAGTTATTAGTCAGGGCGATATTATACGCGCATTACTTGCGGGAAAGAATTTTTATACGAGAATAGATGATATTATACGATCCGATTTTCTGTATCAAAAAGAAAAGGATATGGAGGGTGCATACAAATTATTCCGAAAGCGGAAGATTACGTTACTTCCTATTGTTGATGATGAATTTCGTTTGGTGGATATCATTACGATGGACGATATATATTGCTTTATGGAGGAAAAATGAAAAAGATAGTTGTAATTCCGGCAAGAGGGGGATCTAAAGGAATACCTCAGAAGAACATATATCCCGTTAACGGGAAACCACTGATAGAGTATACGTTAGATATGTTATCCCGGACTGCTTTATCAGATATGGATGTGGTTGTCAGTACGGATTCGGATAAAATTAAAGCAGTAGTAGAAAAGTATCAGAATGTGATGATCGTAGACAGACCAGAAGATATTTCGGGAGATGAAGCAACGACAGAGGCAGCGCTACTCCATGCATTAGATGTTATGGACAAGAAGTTTGGCAAAAAATATGATGCTGTCTTAACTTTGCAGGCAACTTCACCTTTGAGATTGCCAGAGACATTAATGAGTTTTGTAGAACATTTTGAAGCCACTTATCCGTCTTATGATGCCCAACTATCTTTAAATGAAAATAGAGCAGATTTTTGGATTACCACCGGCAATGATCAATATGAACGATTATATAAAGATGCGCCGAGGAGAAGACAGGAACGAACCCCGCTATATATAGAGAACAGTGCATATTATATTACGAGTGTAGAGGCGTTACGAAAAACAAAGTCTGTTTTGGGTACGAGAGTAAATGGTTTTGTTATCTCAGATGTAGAGGCGGTTGATATTAATGAGCCGTTAGATATTGTTATTGCGGAGAGTCTTTTGAGACAAAGAGAAGATATATGAAACTAAGGTGGCAGAGCTGCTGTTAGAAGATAGGGAATATAGAGAATAAAAGATTTACAGCGGGAGATAGGATTGGAGATTTGGTGATGAATAGAAAGGAAAGATATGAAGAATTCTGTACAAAAGAATATGTACAGATATATTCCCAACCATGGTGGCTGGATGTAGTCTGCGGATCGGAGAACTGGGATGTATGGCTTTATGAGTCCGGTGGAAGGATTGATGCAGCAATGCCATACTATATGGAACAAAGGGGGGCATATCGGTATATCACAAAAGCACCTTGCACCCAGACCAATGGTATTGTGTTTGCCCGGAATAAGAATGCCAGAATGGTGACAATTGCGCAGGCGGAGGACAAGATTATTCAGGAGGCATGTAAGTATATTAAGAGCCTGGAACTGGATGTGTATGAACAGCAGTATCCCTATACCTTTACTAACTGGCAGCCCTTTTATTGGAATAATTATACCTGCATTGTCCGGTATACCTATGTAGTAGATCAGGTAGGAAAGCCGGAGGATATTATGCGGCGAATGACTGCAACATATAGGAATGCTCTCAGAAAAGGTTTGAAGTTGGTGCAGGTGAGCGAGGATCTGTCAAAAGAAGAATTCTATCTGTGCAACAATAAAGTATTTGAAAAACAAGGGAAGAAGAATCCGTTGGATCAGCAGCTATGGTATCGCATTTATGATTCTTGCGAGGCTCATAATTGCGGGAAAATTGTCTGTGCGAAGGATGAGGCGGGCAATGTCCATGCCATCGCTTATTATGTATGGGATGATGAATCCATATATTTGTTGTTCGGTGGATATATGCCAGAATACTCTTCCACTCAGGCCTATCCTGTATTGATCTATCATGGTATGTGCATGGCGGGCGAGCGCGGTTTGCGATTTGATTTTGAGGGAAGCATGATCCGGCAGGTGGCAAGGGCCATGCGGGAGTATGGGGGAACCCCCATGCCGTATTACCGGATCCGCAAGGTATTCAATCCCCAGATTGTAAGACAGGAAGCAGAGCAGTATATCAGGCGGTTGGAGGATGAGTAATAGGAGGGAATTAAGTAATGAGTATATTGATGCAGAATTTTGCAGTGGGTATGAGAGATTAGTTATCCGGTCTATCTGAGTCATTATTCAATTATAACGATTGTCTTTGGGTTCTCATGGATATATCGGGATAAATACATGGCTGCGTTTGGCGTTACGATTGTCATAGCGCTGCTGACACATAAGATTGTGGAAGTACCCATGCAGAAGCTTGAAAGGAGAGTGGTTTTATGCAGAAAATATCATTAGTTATTCCCTGCTATAATGAACAGGAAGCATTGCCGATCTTTTATCAGGAGGTTACGGCTGTGTTTTCCAGACTTGACTATGAGTATGAACTGATTTTCGTGAATGATGGCTCGAAGGACGATACCCTTATTTGTCTCAGGGAGTTAGCAGATAAAGACCGGCATATCACCTATCTATCCTTTTCGAAAAATTTCGGGAAAGAGGCAGCTATATATGCAGGTTTTTGCAATGCAAAGGGGGATTATATTGCTGTGATAGATGCCGATATGCAGGATCCCCCGTCGTTGCTTCCGCAGATGATAGAAATACTAGAGACCGGGGATTATGACAGTGTTGCAACCAGGCGTGTCAGCAGGGAGGGCGAGCCCAAAATACGCAGTTGGTTTGCTAGGCAGTTTTATAAGCTCATTAATCAAATTTCTGATGCAGATATCGTGGATGGTGCCAGAGATTACCGCCTGATGAAACGTGAAATGGTGGAATCTATTGTTGCTATGGGCGAATACAACCGTTTTTCAAAAGGTATATTCGGGTGGGTAGGATTTCGTACATATTGGTTACCATACCAAAATGTGGAGCGTGCGGCGGGGGAGACAAAGTGGAGTTTTGGGAAACTGTTTCGATATGCAGTAGACGGGATTATTAACTTCTCTCATGTGCCGCTTAGCATTGCCTCGTGGTTTGGCATGCTGATGACGGTCTGTTCTTTTCTTATGTTGATCTTTATTGTAGTAAGGAGACTGATCTTTGGCGATCCAGTCGCTGGCTGGGCATCGACAATCTGCATTATTGTCTTTATCGGCGGCCTGCAGATGTTCTGCTTGGGTATTATGGGTCAATATATAGCCAAGACATACATGGAAACAAAGCATAGACCGCATTATATTATCGCTGAGACAAACAGGGAGGATGTCATTAAGATAAAATAAATGTTTCGATTTTATAATGGTTTTATATGCGTTCGGAAGGAGTTATGTATATGTCAAAAAACATTAATACAGAAGAGAAAAAAATAAATTTGGTAGATAGACGTATTATGAGTGCAAAAGGCATATTGGTGTTAAAGATCATGTTGTGGGTATCAGGAATGGCTTTTCTGCTTCTTGTTAATTCTGGGACCAAAATGGCTTTGTATGGCTGTCTGGGACTTTCTGTGCTTTGGGGTGCTTTTTTGTACAAAAGCATGATAACTTGGAAATCGGTAGAAATGTTGTTGCGACATCGATATATACTATATCTATCGATATTCTTCTGTATTGGCTTGGGGTGTAATTTTTATGCTGCGTGGAGATCTAATGGTATAGCAGAGATAGTCGCGAACAGAATTGGCATTGATGTAGAAAAGCTGATTCTGTTGTGTGCGATAGCTGGTGTGGTGGCTGCAATACCAGTAGTTACATGGGGGCTCCTGTGGTTGATTACCACTGCACTAGAGAATGTGAAAAAGGCTAATATTTCTTCAAAACAAGAGAAGAAAATTTCGGCAAAGAAGGCCTTTGTTATTACGACAGTAATCTATACATTGGGAATAAGTGCAATCCTTCGGGCAAATATTAATTATATAGATGATCAGGGGCGTGTAGCCTGGGGAGAGAAGGCTTGGGAGAATTATAGTAGGTTTTTGTCAAATCTGTTTTCTACTTTTATTCATATGGATAATTATTTGACGGATGTATCACCATTAACGCAGATGATAGCTGTAATGATCATTGCTTTTTCTGGGATTATGTTGTTGTATATCATATACGACAGAACGTATTTTTCAACAGTGGAATTGATCGCGCTTGTTCCGTTGGGATTGAATCCATATTTTTTGCAGTGTGTTTCTTATAAATATGATTCACCGTATATGGCACTCTCCATTTTAGGGGCGGTGATGCCGCTCTTGTACAGGAATAGAAGGGCGGTTGCATATATAGGTGCATCTGCGATTGGAACGATTGTAGTTTGCACAAGCTATCAGGCTGCGAGTGGAATTTTTCCTATGCTGGTGATATTCCTGAGTCTTAAAATGTGGAATAGCAAGGAATCTTGGCGGGAAATAGGGAGATTTTGCTTGAATTCAGTGATTGGTTATTTGTCAGGATTGCTATTCTTTCGAATGATTCTTATGATTCCGACAGAAGCGGGCTCATTGCTAAGCATAGAGGAAATTGTGCCAGGGATGTTTGCAAATATAAAGAAGTACTATATGTATGTATGTAGTGATTTCAAAGAGTGGTGGCTGATTGTGATACTTGTATTGGCAGCAGGCTTTGTATGGATCACAGTCCGGACATCTCGGCAGAAGAAGTTGGTGTCATTTTGCGTAGCGATAGCAGCGCTTATCTTGATGAGTTTGATATGTTTTGGTGTATATCCTGTTTTGGAGGAACCTTCTTATGCACCTAGAGCAATGTATGGCGTAGGGGTACTGATTACTCTTTTGGAAATAAGCGTAGCATATGGGAGAAAGGATATTATGTTTCAAGTACAGGCTGGGCTTATGAGCTGGATTTTCTTTGTGTTTGCATTCACCTATGGAAATGCTCTGTATGTGCAAAAAGAGTACTGCGATTTTCGAATTAATATGGCAATTGGAGACTTGAATGACTTGAATGTGTTTATGGAGGAGGCTGTAACAGTTCAGATTTCAGGCAGTATCGAGAAATCCCAGGTTATAGATCATATGCCCCAGGATTATAACCTGATCAACCGTCTGGTTCCTGTTCAATTTAAAGGTGAATGGTGGTGGGGACAAGCCAGTTTTTATGAATTTTATGGGTTGAGAAATGTTATCCGGGACCCTGGGATAGACTTGACAACGTATGATTTACCTGTTTTAGAGGATACTATGTATCATACCATAAAAGGAAAGGATAATTATATTCTGATTGAACTGAAATGATACCATAGTTATGAAAAAGATTGATCTTCTGGGGAACTGGGAATATATCCAGATGGCGTTCCATGATAAACATGTACTGGGCTGCGGAACTATGGAAGGGGACAGAGTGATAGATATGGTCAATCATCGCAGGAATAAGAACTGGGAGAAAGAGCGGCAAGCGGGATCGGTGGTATGATCGATGTTCTGGCGTGCAAGAAATATATCGCAAAACATAAGGAGGTATAATTTGTGAAATAACGGTGCGTTTTTGCAAAGCTAGTAAAGGTGTAAGGATGAAGAAGATATCATTAGTTATCCCCTGCTATAATGAACAGGAAGCATTGCCTACTTTTTATCCGGAAGTTACGATAGTCTTTTCTGGACTTGGTCTTGGAAAAAAGAAACGACTAGCAATCGCAGATGTTCAAATCCTGCACTCGTTCCTGGTAGATACCTTCATATACAGATGCAATATGACCTTCGATCAGATTCTGATGAAGCTTATGGATTACAATCTGGCTGCATACGCTGAGATTGACTGCGGTTGGTTGACAAGGAAGATGCGCTATGGTAGGATGAGACCAATGTAATCGGGGAAGATTTGGGAGGTTGGCAGTCATGATCAAGGCATTGATTCTGGGAGCGTTCTATCTGATGATCTATTATCTGGTAGGTTTTGCGGCGGTGAAAATAAGCAAAGGAAATGAGAAGAAGGACAGTGTGATGTTGATGGGTGTATTTACTTATGCTGTCTTTTTTTGGATGATAGGGTTTCCGATGAAACTGCTGAAGATAAAGGTGAGTACCATCGGTACGGTCTGGCTGGTTGTTCTTGGATTGGGCGTTGCACTGATCTTGTGGAAATGGCACCGGGCGATGCTGGATGATCTGAAGTACCGGCTGAGTGATTTGTGGGAACACAAGTGGACGAGCATGGGAATAGCTGCAGTTATTCTGTTTGAGTTGGTCTGGGTAGAGCTTCAGAGTGTTCCTGGGAGTCCTATGGATGTGTCTTATTATATTGGGGAGATTTCCTCCGCAGTGTTTGATAATATGGCGGGCGTATCAGATCCTTATTCGGGAGCCCAACTGAGTCATTTTTCAGCAACATATGTAATGGAGACGTATCTGCTTCACAGTTCTGTGGTATGCCGGCTGTTCCACATTGCACCGTTGATAGAGGTCAGAACAGTGATGGCTGCGGTTGCGGTAATCTTGTTTAATATTATATTGTTTCAGATTGGCAGATGTCTGTTTAAGGACTGCCGTTGGAAGATACTGCTGTTGCTTTCGGGGGCTTTTGTAATCTGCCTGTTTTCCAATTCTATTTATGTTCCCGGGGATTTTTTGCTGATGCGTGCTTTCGAAGGAAAGAATTTTTTGGCAAACATTTTTATTCCTGTTATTTTTCTGTACTTCTTACAGCTTTTGGAGAAAGAACGGCGGAGCGTGTGGGCGGGTCTGTTTCTGGCGGTTTGCGCGTCCTTTACCTACAGCATGTCTGCAATTTTCCTTTTGCCAGTGATGCTGTTGGGCATTTTTGTGCCGTTGGTCATAAACAAACGGTCCTGGAAAACTGCTCTTAAGGCGGTTGGATGTATGATTCCCTGCGGCGCGGCTATGGCATTCTATCTGTGTGCGTCTAGAGGGTATATTCTACTTAGAATTTAAGAGGCGAGAGGCTTATGTATATTTATGTAGAGGAATATGGAAAAAAATTTGTGCTGGAATGTCTGAAACGGTATTTCGGGGACAGCAAGTTTCTGGTTGGATTGTTTGTGCTGTATGCGGTTTCTGTGATATTTCTGCTGGTAAAAGGAAGCAGGAGGGAGCGGACAATCTTTGTATACCCCACGGTTGTATGGCTGCTGACGGTGTTTAACCCGTGGGTTTCCACAAGATTTATTACGATGTTTCGTGTGGATATCAGGTATTACCGTTATTTCTGGATGCTGCCGATTGCCGTGTTGCTGGTATACATGCTGGTAAAGATATTGGAGAAGTGTAATAAAGCAGGGAAAGCAGGTGTTCTGGCGGGATGTGGGCTGGTATGTGTATTGTGTCATTCACAGATCCTTCCGATGTCCGAATTGCCGGTCAATGCCTATCGTATGAATGAGGAAGTTCGGCATGCGGCAGATATCGTTGCGGCAGATAAGAATAAGGAGAGTGTGAAGGCAGTTTTTGACGGGATTTTCTTTTATGAGATTCGGCAGTATGACCCCTCCATTCAGTCTTTTTTCAGCGAGATCGAGATGAAGGAGCTTGTGGATATGCAGATTACCCAGGAGGATGTGGATGAGGCAGTTGCTGCGGATGACTACCATGCATTAGTAAAATATATTTACTGCTTTGAGCCGGATGTGGATATGGAACTGGCGAGGACAGCATTTTTGGAGGAGGGTATAGATTATATTTTCCTGTCAAAATATAGACCGGCTCTGGAGGCTCGGTTGACAGAATACGGTTATATCGTAGTGGGAGGCACGGAAAATTATCTGATCCTGCGGTGGGCAGGGTAATGGAAAAAATTTTACAGAGATTGTAAGAGAATCACGCCAGGTGGTTCTCTTTTTTTGCCCGGTCCATCCGCCTGTGATAAACTATTCTCATCCAACGGTAACTTTATACAAAAGAAATGTAAGCTACACAGGAGGAGAGATATGAGTAGTGAAAAAGAGTGGGAAGCGTATGAGCGTTTCCTACGGGAGGAGGAACTTGCGGACGGAACGATACAAATCTATATCCGTCAGGCGAAATTGCTGATGCAGAGAATGGAAGGGATGACGCTGACGAAGGAACGGCTGTTAGCTTACCGGGATGAGATGCAGGAGAGAGGAATCACGGATGCGACGCTGAATCTTCATATCATTGCGGTGAATCGCTATCTGAAACACATTTCCAGAGAAGACTGTACATTAAAGCTCAGAAGAGTGCAGAGGAGGCGGAATCTGGAGAATGTGCTGTCCATTGAGGAGTATCAGGCGATGCTTCATTATGCCAGGGATTCCGGGAGGAGCAAGTATTATTACATTATGAAGACCATGGCATCCACCGGAATACGGGTCAGCGAGCTTGCCTGCTTTACGGTGGAGGCCATAGAGGTATCCCGGATGTATGTGCGTGGGAAGGGCAAAGGCAGGGAGATATATCTTCCGGGAACAGTGCAGCGGGAACTACAGGATTATTGCAGGGACAGAGGTATCGGGACCGGCATTATCTTCCGGGGAAATGGGCGGAAGGTTATCAGCCGGGAAGCGGTCTATAAGATGCTGCAGCGCATTGCGGCGGCGGTGGATGTCCCTATGGAGAAAGCGCATCCCCACAGCTTCCGACATTTGTTTGCCAAGACCTATATGGAGCATTACGGCAATCTGGCGGAGCTGGCAGATATCCTGGGACACTCCAGCCTGGAAACCACCCGCATCTATACCACCAGTACCGCAGAAGAAAAGCGCCGGCGGATGGGGGCGCTGGGATTTTAAGGTTAACGAAATACTATATTTTGAAGAATTAGTCAAGCAGAAAAATGTGTTTTTTGAAGATTTTGGTAACTGTTCAGAACTTCATGGACATGGGAAGTCAGTTCGTTCCAATTTATTGGAAATGAGCTGACTTCCCATTTTCATGAGGGTGAACAGTTATTATTCGCAGTTGGACGGTCAGTCGGCAGGGTTAACAAAATATAGTATTTTGTATATAGCACATCAAAAATAAAATGGAAATGTAGAAAGGAGAATTGTGAATGGATTATCCAACAGATGTTTATTACACCGGAGAGGAACTGGACAGGCGTTTAGATGAACTGGGAATTGAGAGATACGAGGATGGGGATCATGATTATTCGGGAACTTATAAAAAGTCGGCCAGAGCAATTTTTTTTCCGTTTAGTTTCTCGGATGAAGCTTTGGAGCTCCTGGAAGGAGCGTGCTGCTCCAATCCGCGGTGCCAAGCGACAGAGAATCTGACGTTAGATCATAAAGTCTCGGTCAGTGCGTATTTCAATAGGGAGGGTTACCTGAAAAGCAAGGCGGCGCGGAGGGAGTGGTATAGCAATAGATCTAACCTGCAAGTTTTGTGCAGGAGCTGCAACGCGGCAAAGGGCGGCGAAGGCTTTGATCCGCAGAAGGTAGCATATTGTATCCAACACAAGTTGGCTTGATCTGGCAGAAAACATGAAGGAGAGCAGGAAACAAGGCAAGGAGCGGTACTATGGCAAAAAAACTAGATTTTAACGATCTGGTGGAATCCATCCAGGACGCATTTATCCGGGTAAATGATATGTCGGAGGCACAGCATATACAGAAGTTGGCTACATACTTTGAGCAGGATGGAACACCAAAAACCATTGATATGCAGTATCCCTATTATGATGAAAATGGAGTGCCGGCATACAAGTTCGTATCGGTGCCGGAAATCTGTCTGGTGCCGATCTCCTCCCTGAAACTGGATGAGATCAAGGTGGATTTCAAGGTGCAGATCTATGGAGAGGTTCCCCTCAAGGATGGGGAAAAGACCACGCTGGGCTATGTTCCCGGAGGAGGCTTCCGCAATAAGGAGGACAGCTATGCCAATATCCGGCTGAAGTTCGTATCCCAGGAGCCGCCGGAAGGACTGATGCGGATACGGGATCAGTTTACCAAGGTCACTCTTTAAACTTATCAATAGAATCAATTTAAGAAAGGAATGGTGAGCGTATGGCAGATACAGGTGGATTAGTCAAAATGAGCGATCAGTTCAGCGGATTGGACATGGCGAGTCTGATTGGAGGACCGCTGCGGGCAGCGTGTAACGCACAGATCATGATGGCTGCAGCAACTACAAAATTTATCGAGGAGGTGGGATTGGAGGCACCGGACAGTAAGGGCATACGGAAGGTACGTACTACGTCCTTCTCATTTACAAGAGCGGCTACCAATTCGGAAGGCAAGGGAGTCGGACAGGAAGAGGTGTCCATGAATGTGCCGCTGCTGTCCATTGTAAAGGTGCCCACGCTGGCGATTGACGAGGTGGATGTTACCTTTGATATGGAGGTGAAGTCCTCTACATCCTCGGAGAGCTCGTCGGATAAGGAAGGAAAGTTAGAGGCAAATGCGGGATTGAAGATAGGTCCTTTCCACATGGATGTGAAGATCAGCGGCTCTATCTCCTGCCATGAGAAGAATACCAGAAGCAGCGACAATTCTGCCAAATATCATGTGCAGGTACATGCCAGGGACTTTGGAATGCCGGAGGGGTTGGCACGTATGCTGGATATTCTGGCGACGGCAAGCGCTCCCACGGCAATTGAGAAGAAAGGAACAGGCGGAGCACTGCCTTCTGGCGGAGGTACAAGCGCGGCGTAATGCAGCAGAATGATAAGGGGAACACAGATGGTGATCCAAAATACATTTTCCCTTGCCGATATCCGGTATGTGCACCGGGTGGTCGTAGGCAACGACAACCCGGAGACACAGCCGGACGAGGAAAAGTACGGGAGGCAGTTGACACAATTGAATAAATGCCTGAACGACTATCCAAAGGGGAAGATCATCGGGCAGGAGAAGAATTTTTACCTGCTGAATATCGGAGAGCATCAGGTGGTGATGCAGTATATTGTGTACCACATTGGTTTTGAGCGTAAGCCCCAGTGGGTCAAGGATTAGGAGGAATGGAATATATGGATGGAACAGAAGGAGACATCCGACAGGGAGATATCGTAGAGCTTGAGACTACGGCTACCTATTATGACGGAAGGATCATACCGGCGTGGGTTAAGGCGGATAAGTGGATTGTGAGCGGAGTGAATGGAGACCGGGTTGTGATCAATGAAAATGTAAGCGGTACCCATGCCATACAGAGTCCGGTCCGTATGAAATATTTAAGAAAAGTGTGAAAGGAGAATGATTATGGCACCAAATATAACGGAAGGGTGGATTCCGGATGCGGCGGATGGGCTCGTACCCGATCACAGCATTCCCTGTGATCCATCCAATTATCAGAAGAATGCCGGCAGGAGTGTATCCTATGTAGTAATGCATTATACGGGAAATGCGAAAGACACGGCACAGGCCAATGCTAATTATTTTCATGGAGCAGGGCGCAAGGCGTCGGCGCATTTTTTTGTGGATGAGAACAGTATTTACCAGAGTGTGGCGCTGCACGATGCGGCATGGCACTGCGGGGCGAAGCAGTATAAGCATCCCGATTGTCGCAACGGCAATTCCATCGGTATCGAAATGTGTACCTCGGGCAACGCCCGAATTGCGGACACCACCAAGGAGCATGCGGCGCATCTGTGCGTCTGCATCTGCCGCAGGCTGGGCATTACCAGAGATCAGGTGGACACCTATGTGCTGCGCCACTATGATGTGACCGGCAAGCTGTGTCCGGCTCAGATGGTGTCTGAGCCTCACGAGTGGACGGCGTTCAAGGAACGGGTAAAGGCAATTATGGGGTAGTATTTGAACAAATGCAGAGACTGGCGCAGAAGATATGGAATCTTTCATAAATCATCCGGCAGGAGGCGTTCGCTTCCTGCCGGATTTTTCTGTAGAGCTGCCTACAGAAATAATTAATGAAATTATGGCTGTAAAATGGGGAATAATGTGGTATAATATAGCAGTTTATAGGAAGATATTCCCTATGACGCGGTAAGATAAGAGTATTCAGGAGGGATTTTGCAATGAAAGGTATCATATTAGCCGGGGGTTCCGGAACCAGACTGTATCCATTAACCAAAGCCGTATCCAAGCAGATCATGCCGGTATATGACAAGCCCATGATCTATTATCCGCTGTCTACATTAATGCTGGCGGGTATCCGGGAAGTGCTGGTAATCTCAACGCCCCGCGATCTTCCGGTGTTTGAGGAACTGTTGGGTGACGGAAGCCAGCTTGGTATGACCTTTTTTTATGCGATACAAGAGAGTCCCAGAGGACTGGCGGATGCGTTTATCATCGGAGCTGAGTTCATAGGAAATGACGCGGTAGCCCTTGTACTTGGGGACAATATTTTCTATGGGCAGAGTTTTTCTAAGGTGCTGCGCAGTGCGGCGGAGCGCACGGAGAGCCAGCCGGGCGCCACTATTTTCGGCTATTATGTAAAGGATCCGAGAGAATACGGCGTGGTGGAATTTGATGAGAATGGCAAGGCCCTTTCCATCGAGGAGAAGCCGGAGAAACCGAAGTCTAACTATGCGGTTCCGGGACTGTATTTTTATGATAATGACGTGGTGGAGATTGCGCGGAATGTGAAGCCTTCTGCAAGAGGCGAGATAGAGATCACCAGCGTCAACAACGAGTATTTAAGCCGGGGAACCCTGCAGGTGGAGACGCTGGGCAGAGGCTTTGCATGGCTGGATACCGGCAATCATGATATGCTTCTTGACGCGGCTGACTTTGTGGCGGCATTCCAGAAGCGTCAGGGACTTTACATCTCCTGTATCGAGGAGATCGCTTATAAAAGGGGATTTATTGATAAGAAGCAGTTGGAAGAATTGGCACAGCCTCTGCTTAAGACGGCGTACGGTCAATATCTGATGGATGTAGCCAACGGCTTATAAGAGCCGAGGGAGTGTGTTGCGTCAATAACGGTGAAAGGATGAAAGAAATGGGAAAGATTAAAGTAACGGATGACTGTAACGGGATTGAGGGACTCAAGGTAATCGAGCCGGCGGTGTTTGGAGATGCCAGAGGTTACTTCATGGAGACCTATAATTATAATGATTTTAAGGAGGCGGGGATTGATTGCCAGTTTGTGCAGGATAATCAGTCTGCTTCGAAGAAAGGGGTGCTGCGGGGGCTGCATTTCCAGATCAATTTCCCACAGGACAAGCTGGTTCGTGTAGTAAACGGTGAAGTGTTTGATGTGGCGGTTGATTTAAGGGAAGGTTCTGCAACCTTCGGAAAGTGGTTTGGCGTGGTGCTTTCTGCGGAGAATAAGAAGCAGTTCTTTATTCCGAAGAATTTTGCCCACGGGTTTATTGTGTTGTCCGATTATGCAGAGTTCTGTTATAAAGTAACCGACTTTTATCATCCCAATGACGAGGGAGGATTGCTGTGGAACGATCCGGATATCGGAGTAGAGTGGCCGATGCCGGAGGGTATGACGGAAACAGACCTGATTTTGTCTGATAAGGATAAAGTGTGGGGCGGAATTGAGGCGTATCAGAGGAATCGGTAGGTCGCTTGGAATGAGGCCGAAGGAGTAAGAGACATGTCTAAGAAAAGAATTGCGGCAAGTATACTGGTGGTGCTGTTTGGGGTTGCACTTAACATAGGCGTGCTGTGCTATGATAAGCCGGCGGAATCTAAGACGACCAGGCTGGAGGTTACGGTTGCGTCAGATACAGACCAGCAGATCGACTTGTATTATAATATAGAGGAAGGCAACGACGAATTCAATGAGATGCAGCATGGAGCGGGAGCGTATGAGGCGTCGGAAGAGTATGCGCTGACCTATGAGGTATCCGCAGGAGTGCAGAGTCTGCGCCTGGATATCACGAAGGGCAGCGCTGTTATCAGAAACCTGCAATTCCGCTATGGCGACGGAAGCGTAGAGGTGCCGGCGGAACAGCTTACCGCGCCCCGTATGCTTCATGATGTGACGGCCCGTGCGAAAGACGGCGGGCTGGAACTGACTGCAGAAGGAGAAGATCCGTATGTAGTGTGGGACACGTCAGAATGGAAGATTTCCGCTATGGCAGAGGATGCCTTTGAGTTGATGACGATTGTGATCAAGATTCTGCTGTGCCTTGTAATTGATGTGATCATCCTTATTGGACTGCGCCATTTCCGGGCATTGGTGCAGGTGCCACGGGAAATTATAGAGAACCGCAAGCTGATTTTTGGTCTGGCAAAGAATGATTTTAAGACTCAGTATGCTGGTTCCTATTTGGGTATTTTCTGGGCGTTTGTGCAGCCGATCGTGACGGTGCTGGTATATTGGTTCGTATTTGAAAAGGGACTTCGTGCAGGCGATATGAACACCAAAGCCGGTATTACGGTTCCATTTGTTCTGTGGCTGATTGCTGGTATTGTGCCGTGGTTCTTTTTTCAGGATGCATGGAATGGGGCGACCAACGCCCTGATGCAGTACAGCTATCTGGTGAAAAAGGTAGTGTTTAAGATCAGTGTGCTTCCAGTGGTGAAGATCATTTCTGCGCTGTTTGTGCATATGTTCTTTGTTGCATTTGCCATAATTTTGTACTGCTGTTACGGCAGACTGCCGGATCTTTATTTATTGCAGATCCTGTATTATACCCTGTGTATGATCGTGCTGGTTCTGGGCATTTCCTATGCCACTTGTGCCATTGTAGGTTTTTTCCGGGATTTAAGTCAGATCATTTCTATTGTGCTGCAGGTGGGAATATGGATCACTCCCATCATGTGGAACTTTGACGGGATACATCTGCCGTCTGTCGTGCGTGTGATCTTCAAATTGAATCCTATGTATTATGTGGTGAGCGGTTACAGGGATGCCTTTATTAATAAGGTGTGGTTTTGGGAGCATCCGGAGCTTACCATATATTTCTGGGTGTTGACGGCGGCGCTGTTTGGTGTCGGCATGACTGTCTTTAGAAAATTGAAGGTACATTTTGCCGATGTGCTGTAGAAGATAGAGGGTACAGATATGAGTGAGACCGTAATTAATGTAAAGTGCGTTAGTAAGCTGTATAAGCTGTATGACAGACCTATGGACCGTTTGAAAGAATCCTTGGGACTGACTAGGAAGAAGCTGTACAAGGAGCATTATGCCCTTCGTGATGTGTCCTTTCAGGTAAATCGGGGAGAGACGGTGGGCATTATCGGAACCAACGGTTCCGGTAAGTCTACAATGCTCAAGATAGTGACCGGCGTATTGAATCCCACAGAGGGAGAGGTGGAGATCCAGGGAAGGATTTCGGCGCTGCTGGAGTTGGGCGCAGGATTTAACATGGAATATACCGGTATTGAGAATGTATACTTGAATGGGACTATGAACGGGTTTTCCAGGGAGGAGATTGATGAGAGACTGAATGATATTCTGGAGTTTGCCGATATCGGGGACTTTGTGCACCAGCCAGTAAAAACATATTCCAGCGGTATGTTTGTCCGGCTTGCCTTTGCGGTGGCCATCAATATTGATCCGGAAATCCTGATTGTGGATGAGGCGCTGTCAGTGGGAGATGTATTTTTCCAGGCCAAGTGTTATCACAAATTCGAGGAATTCAAGAAGCTGGGTAAGACCATCCTTTTTGTCAGCCATGATCTGAGCAGTATCAGCAAGTATTGCGACCGCGTGGTACTGCTGAATAAGGGCGGCAAGCTTGCCGAAGGTTCTGCAAGAGATATGGTGGACATGTATAAGAAGGTGCTGGTGAACCAGTTGGATTCCGGGAGTGACGCGCCGGAGGAGAAGCAGGCGGATACCCGGCAGCCGGATCAGGTATGGAAGAATAAAATGCAGACGAATGGCAAGTTCATTGAATATGGCGATAAGCGCGCGGAGATCATTGACTATGCCATTGTGGATGATCGGGGAAATATCAGCAATGCCGTGCAGAAGAACTGTCGGTTTCAGATTAAGGTGCGGGTAAGATTC
This sequence comes from Lachnospiraceae bacterium, assembly GCA_029071325.1. Lineage (GTDB taxonomy): Bacteria > Bacillota > Clostridia > Lachnospirales > Lachnospiraceae > Roseburia_C. Next base: position 52,894 of record JAIEAP010000004.1, read on the forward strand.
AATGAAGATATTGCAGAGCCGATCTATGCGTTTACCCTAAAGGATGTGAAGGGCAATGATATCACAGGCACAAATACCATGTATGAGAAGGTCTATGTATCTTCCCAGGCAGGGGACGTGAAGGAAGTTACGTTTGAACAGGAAATGAACCTGCAAGGCGGAGATTATCTTCTCTCCCTGGGATGCACCGGATATTCCAAAAATGAATTTGTGGTGTATCACCGTTTGTATGATATCTGCAGCATCACGGTGGTGTCGGATAAGAATACTGTTGGTTTCTATGATATGAATTCGAAGATCAGCATCAGGGATGCGCAGTAGTGACAGGAGTGTGTTGATATGGAAATGATTGGACAGGTATCCATAGACGATACTTATTATCCCGGCCAGGATCTGTATTGTGACGGAGAGGTGGAAAACGAACTTCTCGAAATCGTGAAGCAGTATCCGGAAAGCGCATATGATGAGGTGATTTATGAGCGGCGGAAGTGGCCGGTCCTCTATCATTTATCGCATGTAAGGGAAAATATCCTGGAATGGCTGCCCATTACCGGAGAGCAGACGGTGCTGGAAGTTGGCTCCGGCTGTGGGGCTGTGACCGGAGCCCTGGCGCGCAAGGCGAAGAAGGTTACCTGTATTGAATTGTCTAGGAAACGTTCTCTGATCAATGCGTATCGTCATAAAGAACTTGGCAATATTGAGATAAGACTTGGCAACTTTGAAGAGGTGGAGCAGCATATAGAAGAGCAGTATGATTATGTGACATTGATCGGTGTGCTGGAGTATTCCGGTGTGTATCTTACGCAGGAGTCTCCCTTCGTCCGTATGCTGCAGATTGTGGCAAAGCATGTAAAGCCCGGCGGGAAGATCATTGTGGCAATTGAGAACCGTATGGGACTGAAATACTGGGCCGGGTGCAAGGAAGATCATGTAGGATTGTATTTTGAGGGAATAGAAGGTTACCGGAATACGGATACCGTCAAAACCTTTTCCAGATCCGAGCTGGCGGAGATCATACGGCAGGCCCAGGTAGGGGAAGCCAGATGGTATTACCCATATCCTGATTACAAGTTTCCCAGTGTCATTTATTCAGATGAATATCTGCCAAAATGCGGGGAACTGCAGAATAATGGCTGCAATCTTGACACGGAGCGCATGCTTTTATTTAATGATGCATTGGCTTACGATGAATTAATCCGGGAAGGCCTGTTTCCCTTGTACTCCAATTCCTTCCTGGTAGAGATTCAGAAAGGCTAGAAGATATGGATAGAATCATATACAACAAATATTCAAACGAACGGGATCATCGCTTTAATATCCGAACAGAGATTACTGTGGATGAGCAGGGAGCACGAAAAGTCCGCAAATATGCGACGTGTCGGGAGAGTATCCCCCATGTGAGGCGGATGTACGATATGTACCAGCGTTTCCAGAAGCAGTATGAGGGAAGCGGTGTGGAGGTATGTCCCTGTATTTTGGAGGGAGATGCAGCGTGCTTTGCCTATAGGAAGGGACATAACCTGAAGGAACTGATGACGGAGGCAGTTGCGCGGAATGAGCAGTCGGAATTCTATCGGATGTTTGACCGTTTTACGGCATTTGCCAGAGCGCAGGGACAGACGGTGAGCGAGGGGAATGTGGAACAGTTCCGGGAGATATTCGGAATGACCCATCCGGCCGGATGGGATTCGTTACAGGTACACTGTCCGGTGAATCTGGATCTGAACTTTGACAATGTGGTGGTTGATGGGGACTTATGGACTGTGCTGGATTATGAATGGTCTTTTGACATGGCTGTTCCGGTGGAATTTCTTCTGTACCGCAGCGTGTTTTATCTGCTTTACCGGTCGCCGTATCGGACGGAACTTGAGGCAATGAATCTATATGAGCGTGCAGGTGTGCCTGCGGAATATATGGATTGTTTTGCGCAGATGGAGCAGGCATTTCAGCGGTATGTGGTGGGAGATGCCAGGGAGGTCAAGCAATATGGCAACCGTGGCATTGACGTGAAGAAGCTGATCGTACAGCGCGTGTGGGAGGCGCGTGAGATCTCATTTCAGGTGTATGAGGATGTGGGAGCTGGTATCCGGGAGGAGGACAGCCGTCGTATCGTTGTGGAACTGGATGCCGATGATCGGTTCTGCTTTTCCTATACGCCGGATGCGAAGGCATCAAAACTGCGCATTGACCCCGGTGATAAGCCTATCCTGCTGCATTTAGATGAGGCGGATACACTGCGGCAGAAGCAGACCAACGGATGCTGGCTGGATGAGCAGACCATTTACTTTCCAGAGGCAGATCCGTGGTTTGAGTTGGAACGTCCCGAAAAGGAGATAACCATTTGCGGCAGGGCAGGCAAATCGGACGAAATCGTATGGGGGACGTTGAAGGGTTTCCTGCAGGAAAATGAGCGCCAGAAAGGGCTGTTGAGCGTACAGGCGGATCAGCTGAATGTGCAGGCGGAACAGTTGAGCGCGCAGAAGGAGCAGTTAAAGGATCAGGAGCAGTTAAAACAGCAGATGAATGCCATACTGACCTCCACCAGTTGGAGAGTAACGGCGTGGCTGAGACGCATTTCCGGCGTGTTGCGGAGGGAGCCTAGGATAGACAGGGAACGTCCGGGGATTGCGGTGCATCTGCATCTTTTTTATACGGATCTGCTGGATGAGTTTTTGGGCTATTTTGCCAATATTCCGTATCCCTTTGATCTGTATGTGTCCTGTGTGAAGGGGGCGGACAAGGGTGTGATCCGGCAGAGTGCAAAAGAGCGGCTGCCCATGCTGCGCAGAGCGGCGGTCCATATCTGTGAGAACAGAGGGCGGGACATCGCACCTTTCTATGTGGAATTCGGGAAGGAACTTGTGCAGTATCAGTATGTGCTGCATGTTCACAGCAAGAAATCCAAGCATATAGAAGCGGGAGGCGCAGAATGGCGGAAATATTCCTTAGACAGTCTACTGGGTACGAAGGAACGGACTGGCGATATCCTAAGGCGGTTTATGGAGGAACCGGATGTGGGGCTGATTTATCCTGACTGGCATCCGGATATCCCTACGATCGGATATACCTGGATGGGAAACGGCGCAGGAGGACGGGAACTTCTGGAGCGCATGGGAATTCCCTATCGGGAAGGACTGTTTTTCTATCCGACGGGAAGCTTTTTCTGGGCTCGTGTAGACGCTATCCGCCCCCTTTTTGAGCAGGGATTTACCAACAAGGATTTCCCATCGGAACAGGGGCAGATTGACGGGACGCTGGCGCATGCGTTGGAGCGGGTCATTGCCTTTGTGGTGAAAAGCCGGGGCTATCACAGTTATATGATAGATGTAGCGGAGCATGCCATGCGCAGAGACCGTACCATGAAGCCCTTCCGGGAATACCTGGCGAAGACAAAAGAATCTGCGTTGCAGGAGCTGATGCAGTACGAGACCATAAGCTTCGGTGTGTTTGGAACGCTGATTGATTTCCTGCCATATCGGGAAGAAGATATTGTAGAGCTGGTGCGTAAACGCCTGGGGTTGGACGAGGTGTTTGTGACGTTGCGCAGGGAAGCAGAACGTCGGGCGCGGGCAAGATGCGGCTCAGCTATGACGATTGATGAAATCTACGCAGAATTGATCACGATTTCTCCCTTTGATGATGGTGCGGCGGCGCAGTTAAAACAGGCGGAGTTGGACTGCATTGGCGTTCATGTGAAACCCCGGATACAGATGCGTGAGATATACCGGGAGCTGATCCAGGCGGGTAAACAGGTTGTGGTGGTATGCGATACGTATTATCATAAGGATACCATAGAGGCGCTGCTGGTGAAATGCGGTTATATTGGTTATCACAAAATATGGGTTTCCTGTGATCACGGTGTCAGCAAACGGGATGAGCAGATGTGGAATCTAGTGTACGCAGAGTGCGATCCGGCGCACCATATCCATGTGGGGTGTGATGCCTATGCAGACTGGTATACCCTGGAACGCCGGGGAACCAGATCCATGTATGTGATGAGTGCCCGGCAGGCATATGAATTGTCCGCTGTCTATGAGGAGCCATCTCCGTCAATGACGCTGCAGGATTCCCTGGATCTGGGGCAGAAAGTAAAACAGGAACTGTTCCCGTCACCCTTTGGACTGGCAGGACAGAAGGAAATGTGCTAGAGGAGAGGAAGCATGGATGTATCCGTTGTAATTCCCACAAAAAACGGCGGAGAACGGCTGGATGAAGTTCTTGCCGCTGTATTTGGACAGAAAACAAAATATGAGTATGAGGTAATCTGTGTGGATTCCGGTTCTACAGATCGGACTCTGGAGATATTGCATAAATATCCATGCCGGGTATACGAGATACCTCCGGAAGAGTTCGGGCATGGCAGGACCAGAAATTACGGTGCCGGGATGGGGACAGGGACCTACATCATGTTCCTGACTCAGGATGCGGTGCCGGCAAATGAGCATTGGATGGAGGCTATGATAGATGCCATGCAGATGGAATATGGTATTGCAGGGGGCTTTGGCATTCACTATCCATATCCCGACTGCAATGTGCTGGATCAGCGTGACCTGAAACGCCACTTTCAGAATTTCGGAGAAGAGAACCGGGTATTTTTTATAGACGATGAAGAGAGATATTACCGGGATCAGGGTTACCAGCAATATCTGGCGTTTTTCTCGGACAATAACTCCTGTCTGAAGAGGAGTGTGTGGGAGAAGATCCCATATCAGGACGTGGACTTTGCTGAGGATCAGATATGGGCACGACAGATATTGGAAGCAGGGTATAAGAAGGTTTACTGCCCGTATTCAGCTGTCTATCACTCCCACAACTATCCGCTGAAGACGTATTTTCGACGTTATTTCGATGAATTTAAAGGAATATACCGTGTGTATCGATGGAAAATGTTTCCGGCAGGCAAAGGAATCCTGCGTCAGATTCTGGCGATGGATAGGCAGGATATTCGCTATATTTTAAGTCGTGAGAATAATATACCTCATAAGCTGCGGTGGTTGCATTATGCGTTGGTGCGGAACAGATATCGCTGCTTTGGAGCGTATCTTGGAGGGGCTTATACGGAATTGCCCCAGATGATCCGGGACTATCTGGATACTCACATTTCCCAGCAGTATCAACAGATTAATGGAAAGAAAAAAGGAAGATCTATGGCAAAGAAGAATTGGAAAGAGTTTATCAAATGGTTATTATTAAACCCGGAATTCAATCGCGCAGGAGAGCCTCAGAGTGTGCGACAGGCGATAGAGACTGCGGCTGCAGCGGCAGATAACCGAATTGATGTGTGCAGCAGTTACGAGTTTGTGGTAGACAGAGACTCGCATATTCCGTTTTCCATGGAAGATTATGAGAAGCATAAGGGACAGAAGCCTATTCTGAACTGGGTAATTCCGGAACCCGGTATCGGGGGAGGCGGTCATATCAATATTTTTCGGTTTGTGACAAGACTGCAGAAGCTTGGGTTTCATAACAGAATCTATCTGATGTATCCCGGACAGTTCACCTCCGATAAGAAGTGTGAACAGTTTCTGGAGAAGTATTATGAAATCGACTGCAGCGACATAGAAGTGCACGTTCATCTGGCGGATATGGAATATGCCCACGGCGTGATCGCTACCTCATGGCAGACGGCATATGCGGTAAAGCGTTTTGATAATACGATTTCTAAATTTTACTTTGTGCAGGATTATGAACCGCTGTTCTTCCCGGTGGGGTCAGAGTATACCTTTGCGGAAAATACCTACCGTTTTGGTTTTCGCGGCATCACGGCGGGGGACTGGCTGAAGGATAAGCTTCATGAGGAATTCGGGATGACCACGGACAGTTTTTCCTTCTCTTATGACAGGGAATTGTATTTGCCAGGCAAGAAAAGGGATGATAAGAACCGGGTGTTTTTCTACGCAAGACCATATACGGCTCGGCGTGCCTTTGAATTTGGAATGGTGGTACTGACGGAGGTCGCGAAGCGTATTCCGAAATTGGAGGTCGTATTTGCCGGTGAGGATATCAGCAAATATAAAATAGATTTTAAACATGTAAATGCGGGAATCGTACCGTTGTCGGAACTGTCGGACCTGTATGCGCAGTGTGATATGTGCCTGGTGTTATCGAATACAAACCTGTCTCTTCTGCCGCTTGAGGTCATGGCATCCAACTCTGTTGCCGTGTGTACCAAGGGCGCCAACAGTGAGTGGCTGGTCAATGATGAAAATTCTATCATGGTAGACTTTGAAGTAAATGATGTTATTGAGAAAATGGTATATTATCTGGAACACAAGGACGAACTTGAGAAGAAGCGCCAGAAGGGGCTGGAGTTTGCAGCGACGACTTCCTGGGATACAGAGGCGCAGAAGGTCAGAGAGGCATTATTAAGAGGAATCAGTGATGACGAAAAAAATATTAGTGTTAGGCGGTAATGGTTTTATTGGAAGCAACCTATGCGCTTACCTGGCAGAACGTGGGGAGCAGGTATATAGCTTTGATATGACGAGGCCGCAGAGAACGAAGCGGGGAATCACATACTTGGAGGGGGATTTTTTTGACGATTACACACTGGCGCAGGTCGTGCGGGATAAAGATGTGATCTATCACGCAATCTGCACGTTGAATCCCGGTAATTCCAATGAAAAATACATTATGGGTTACGAACGTGATTTTGTACAGACCGTGAAGCTGTGTTCCTATATCAAGGATATGAACAGCAGGCTGATTTTCCTGTCCTCCGGGGGGACGGTATATGGCAATCAGAATACGCTGCCTATCCGTGAGACAGCAGTTCCCGTTCCCATTAACCATTACGGTAATCTCAAGCTTTGTATTGAGAATACGATCCGAACATTTAATTTTCAGATGAAGAAAAGCATGCTGGTGGCGAGAATATCCAATCCTTACGGACCGGGACAGGACTATCAGAAAGGCGTAGGATTCATTGACGCGGCGATTAAACGTGCGATCAGGGGAGAAGTAGTGCAAATATGGGGAGACGGCAGTGTGATTCGAGATTATATTTATATTACGGACGTGTGCAGAATGCTGTATGCGTTGATTGATTATCAGGGAGAAGATGAAGTCTTTAATCTAAGTTCTAATACCGGCACATCGCAGAATGGAGTGATTGATGCGATCCGTGAGTTGGAACCGGGAGTAGAGACCACCTATTTTCCGGCCAGGAATGTGGACGCCCGCAAGATCATATTGGATAATGCAAGGATTCTTGCGCTGACCGGTGAGAAGCTGGTTACTCTGGAAGAGGGAATCGGTAACTATTACCGATATATCAGGAGCAGTATGGAAGAAGGAGAATAAGGGAAATGGAAATATTGTGGAGAATCATCAGCCTGGGTGGTATAGCGGTGCTGTACGGACTGTTAGCGGCAGGCATGAAGAAGTATCATATCAAGGATACCTTCAAACGTCTGACGAAAAAGGAGAAGCTGATGCTGACGGCAGGCGCGGGTATTCTGTGCCTGGGTATATTGATGCAGATGGCACGGGTTCCGCTGGCAGCGGAGGGAGGCATTGTGACTGACAGTGTATACTGGATTGCGGATCTGCTCATGGCGGAGAATGTAACGGCGGTGTCATTGGCGGTAGCGGTTGTGATACTGGTTCCGGCTGTACTGTATCAGGTATTGTTCTTGGAACAGATGGTGATAAAATGTAGGCTTCCATATTGTCCGATGGGTTATTTCCTGGTTCTGTATGCGTTCCATGCAGGCCTGTACCGCAATCTTGCTGTGACACCGGGGGAATTGCTGCTGTTGCTTGCAGTGTCGGCATTGCTGTATTATGGCATGGAGGTACTGGGAGGAGCCAGAGGGAAAAAGGGGATATTGTATCTGGCGTGTTATGCAGCAGGCATTGCGGCTTTGATCGTGTTGGAACGGCCGTTCCATTGGCAGATGTATGCAGTATCCGGGATTACTATGGCAGAGGGGCTTATCATGGCGGCTTTTCGCGGGAAAGCTATTATTTTGCGCAAGACGCTGCGCCGCCTTGGAACATTATTCCTTTTTGTGCTATTGATTGCGGTAAATTATTTGTTATGGTAGTATGAGTACAAGAAAAGCAGAAGGAAGGTTGCGTCATGAAAAATGTGAAGAGACTATTGGGAACGCTGCTGGCGGTGATGCTTTTGGTAGCGGGAGTCCCTGTTGCAGTATCAGCACAAGAGGCTGGAACAGTTAGTGAGAGCGTTGCGGATTACGGTACAGGTTATCAGAAAATGACTCTCATCCCGCTAGGGGAGATAGAGCATATTCCGGTACGCAGTGCACAGTACAGTACAGCGGCATCTGAGTATTGGGACAAGTTTGGCTCCGACTATTTCTATCAACAGATGAATAGTTCGGAACGAGCATTTTATGACGGACTGTATGCTGCGGCAATGAGTTTGCTGAGTGGAACGCGGGACGCTGATTTCAGTGTGGCAGGAGGACAGATACTTTATCATCTGCCATTTGTATATTCGGATTCGCTGGGGGTAGAGCAGGCTCAAGTGATCGCATCTATTTTCCAGATGTCAAATCCTCAGTTCTATTTCATCAATGATATGATGCTCTGGGGATATGATTCCCAAGGAATACAGATTGGTTTATGCATTTACGATGATTTTGCGGACGGCATTGTACGGAGCATGTATACGTCACAGTTTAAGAGCAGGGTGGAAGATCTGCTGGCACAGGTAAATGCACAGCCGGATCCGGTATCCAGAGAGAGAAAAGCGCATGACCTGATTTTGAGTATAACTTCTTATGCCTATGGCACCTATCATCAGAGCTCTGCCGGCGTGTTCCTGGAGGGCGAAGCTGTCTGTGCAGGTTACGCGGAAGCCTTTGCGCTCTTGTGTAACGGGGCGGGAATTGAGGCCATCAGCGTTACCAGTAAAACCCATGAATGGAATAAGGTCAGGCTGTACGGACGCTGGTATGGAGTGGACTGTACCTGGGACGATACGGGAGCTGAAAGATATGAATATTTTAATGTGACGGATGCCTATCTGGAGGGGGCGGATACGGATCATAGGCTGGAGGATATCTGGAGTGGTTATCAGGTGCCAGTCTGTGTCAATAGTACTGTAATTGAGCGAGGGAGCTATCTGTATCAGGGCGTTGATTATTCCGATGTCTTTGATGAATATTATTATGTAGACAGGTATCCTGACCTGAAGGCAGCATTCGGCTCAGATTCGGAGGCTGCGTTGGCGCATTTTATCCAGAACGGAATGAGGGAGGGGCGTCAGGCAAGCGTTGCCTTTGATGTGTATGCGTACAGAGCGCGCTATAAGGATTTAAGGGAGGCGTTTGGCAGCGATCTGCAAGCCTATTACCAGCACTATATCAGTAATGGGAAGCAGGAGAGGCGTGTGACGACAGGAACGCATATGATTGCTGACGGCGTAACGATTTATTGTGGGACGGATTATTCTTCCGTGTATAATTACAGCGATTATAAGAAAATGAATCCGGATATTGCCAGCGTGTTTCCGAATGATGATTTCGGCGCTCTGGAACATTTTGTGATATTTGGAATGCGTGAGGGCAGGCGGGCCAGCAGTACCTTTGATGTGGAGTCTTATCGTCTGAGATATAAGGATCTAAGGACGGCATTTGGAAGAGATCTGACTGCTTATTATAACCATTACATAAGGAATGGAAGAATGGAAGGCCGGAAAGCCACGGGAGCGGTCAGCAGTATAGACGGTGTGACCGTATACAATGGCGTGGATTATTCTGCACTGTATGATTTCGGTTATTATATGAATGCCCATCCCGATCTAAAAACTGCATTCGGCAGTGATGACATGGCGGCGCTGGAACATTTTGTACAGTTTGGTATGAACGAGGGCAGACAGGCGGCTGAAAGCTTTAACCCGAGACTGTACCGCAGCCGATATGCGGATCTGGACGCAGCATTTGGCAACGACTGGAGCGCTTATTACGGACATTATCTGGAAAATGGAATCAGAGAGGGCAGAGTGGCAAAATGAGAAAAAGCATGAGAAAAATATGTGCATTTATGACTGTCTTGATCAGTGTATGCACGCTGTGTATGCCAGTATATGGAATGGGGCATTTTACGGCGGGAACGCGTGAGACTGTCCGGCAGTCTGTGTATTACAGCGGATTAACGCCCGTTATGGGAACCTCGCAGGTGACGCTGGGGCAGCTGATCAATTATTATGAAAAAAATGAAAAATATCCTGCGTTTTATGCAGGTACAGATGCACCTAATATCTACACGTTTTGTAAGATCTATATGGAGGAATGCGCAGCAGAAGGGGTTCGCGCCGAGGTGGCGTTTGCTCAGGCGATGAAGGAGACCGGGTTTCTGCGCTACCGTGGAGATGTATCTATCCAGCAATTGAATTTTGCGGGGATAGGAGCAACCGGAGGCGGTGAACCCGGAAATTCCTTCCCAAGTGTGCGGATTGGTATCCGGGCGCAGGTGCAGCATCTGAAGGCTTATGCCACCACGGAGGAACTGAATCACTGGGTGGTAGATCCCCGGTACCAATATGTGCCCAAGGGCAGCGCTCCATATGTAGAGTGGCTGGGCAAGAGCGAGAATCCCAGCGGTATCGGCTGGGCCACGGCGTACCGCTACGGTTACAGTGTTGTGGACGATTATATGGTAAAGGCATTGAACACGTCCCGCTATTCTACTTGGTACAATGGCGTGGATTACAGTGCGGTGTATGACCCGGAATATTATATGGAATATAATCCTGACGTGGCAGATGTATTTGGAGGCTCCTCTGAGGCGCTGATCCGTCATTTCATCTATTACGGTATGGATGAGGGGCGTGTGGCAAGCGCCGGTTTTGATATCAATTCCTACCGTTTAAGATATAAGGATCTGCGAACGGCATTTGGCTATCAGAACCGTCAGTATTATTACCATTATATGAATGTGGGGCAGTATGAGGGACGGCAGACTACCGGTGCGGTAGAACGGCTGGACGGAGTGACTGTCTATAACGGAGCGGATTACAGCGCGGTATATGATTATCAGTATTACATAGAACATAATCCTGATGTAGGTCAGGCATTTGGCAATGATGATATTGCAGTGCTGCAGCATTTTGTGACGAATGGTATGCGGGAAGGAAGGTTGGCGTCCCCGGGATTTGACGTGCAGTCATACAAGCGCAGATATAAGGATCTGCGCCAGGCATTCGGCAATGATATGCAGGCGTATTTCCGGCATTATCTGCGTAACGGTATCGCGGAACAGCGTGTGGCAGTGGGAGAAGTACCGCAGTTGGATGGTGTAACAGTCTATAATGGGGCGGACTATTCCGGCGTGTACGATTTTCAGTATTATGTGAATGCTCATCCGGATCTGAAAGTTGCATATGGCAATGACGATCTGGGAGCCCTTGAGCATTTTGTCATGTTTGGCATGGGTGAAGGTAGGCAGGCGAGTGCCGCTTTTAGTCCAAGTCTGTATCGCGGAAGATATGCGGACTTGCAGGTGGCGTTTGGCGATGACTGGAGCGCGTATTACCGGCATTATATGGAATGGGGAAGCAGTGAGGGCAGAAGTGCAAATTAATATACGTCGACAGAAAAGCCGGATTATTAACATAATCTGGCTTTTTTCTTAAATTTTTGGAAATTATTTATTTCATCTGGAAGTGGACAGGATAAAGTGTTAGAATGAAAAACGGAAATTCGAGATAAAGGAGAGAGGAAGATGCAAAGAAGATTCAGACAGATGTTGGCAGGGCTGCTTGCAGTGATGACTGTTGCAACGGCATTGCCCCTGGATTCAATCTATGCGGCAGAGCAGCCAGATCAGGTGGTATTGAATGATGCAGAGCAGCCGGATCAGGTGGTATTGAATGATGCAGAGCAGCCGGATCAGGTGGTATTGAATGATGCAGAGCAGCCGGATCAGATGGCACCGAATGATACTGAACAGCCGGCGGATGCAGTCGGTCAGGAGGATACTGAGCAGCCGGCAGAAGAAAATATCCCGGAATCTGTGACAGAGGACGGGGCTCTTATCAATTTTGTGGCGGTAGATGCCGGAAGAGTTGAAGTAGGCGGAACCCAGAATATAGTGGTGGATATCGGTGACAGCAGTCAGGTGATTACCGCTGCAGCGCTGGGCTATCATAGAGTATCGGATAACAGCGCCTATGAAATTGCAGCAAACATGATCGTAGAGAACGGTCTTCGTTTCTCTATGAATTATACATCACAATCCCAGGCGGGAGAATATGTGCTGGATTATCTGAACTATACAATGAATGGCAAAAGCTATACTGTGCTGTTTGACACTACGGGTATGGATATTCGTTATGGTGTGGGCATCGATGTTGAGCGTACACCGGATGCCGAAGTGGTGGACGAGCCGGAGAGCGCAGTGGACATGGAGGTGGTCACCTTCGGTGAGAACGGACAGCAGACCTCTGAACAGTCCATTGCAGATGCGATTGCAAGCCAGCAGAATAGTGGTGTCCGCAGAGCAAAATATAACGGAAATTTGATCGTAGTCTTAGATCCGGGACATGATGCTAAACATGCAGGAGCACGTGGGAATGGGCTTGAAGAAGAAGTGCTTACTTTAAAGATAGCCCAGTATTGCAAGGAAGAACTGGAGCGATATTCAGGCGTCACAGTCTATATGACTAGGACGACTGCGGCGTGCGCATTTGGCGGTGATAATAAGAACTGTCTTGAGTCAAGAGTGAAATATGCCCAGAGCGTAGGTGCAGATGTGTTTGTATCATTGCACATTGACGCATTTAATAATCCCGCTATAAATGGAACTGAGGTGTATTATCCTAATGCCAATTATAATTTCCAGATACATCAGGAAGGACAAGGACTGGCGAATGATATTTTGGAGCTGCTGGTGGCTCTGGGGCTAAATAATCGAGGGGCTAAACCTTGGAATTGCGAGGAAGACCGATATCCAGATGGATCCTTAGCAGATTATTTGTCTGTTATCCGTAATTCGAAATTAGCCGGTATCCCTGCAGTTCTTGTGGAGCATGGCTTTATTTCCAATGCATCTGATGCAGTGAATTTTCTGAATTCAGAGGAGAAGCTGAAGAGACTGGGTGTTGCGGATGCTACTGGTATTGCGAACTACTATGGACTTTCTATGGTAGGGAATTACGATGCAGTGTTTGATGCGGTATATTATGCAGACCATAATCCGGACATTAAGGCAGCGTATGGATATGACGAGAGAGAACTTTTGTCGCATTTTACGTCGTTTGGAATGGCGGAGGGACGTCGTGCTAACGCAGCCTTTGATGTGAAGTCCTACTATAACATGTATGGGGATCTGCGGGCGATTTACGGCAAAGACTGGAAGCAGTATTATCTGCATTATATACAGTTCGGGGTGAAGGAAGGACGAGTTGCCACCGGAGTTACCGAATTGCAGAATCCTATTACTGTATACAATGGTGTCAATTATGGCGCAGTTTATAATTACGATTATTATCTGAATAATAATCCGGATGTGAAGCGTGCGTATGATGGAGATGAGAATGGGGCACTGCAGCACTTTGTGCTCTTTGGAATGGCGGAGGGACGCCGTGCAAGCGCATCTTTTGATGTGAAGTCCTATTATTATGCATATTCGGATCTTCGCATGTGCTATGGAAAAGACTGGAAGAGCTATTATCTCCATTATGTAAATTCCGGTGTGGCGGAGAAACGTACAGCTACGGGGGTAACAACCCTGAAAAATCCGGTTACCGTGTATAACGGTGTAAATTACAAAGCAGTTTACGATTTTAATTATTACATTTCCCGATATTCAGATATGAAGAATCTGTACGGTGATGACGATATTGCAGCACTGAGTCACTTTGTTAATTTTGGAATGGCGGAAGCACGTCAGGGAATTGCGTCTTTTGATGTGGTATCCTACGTCAATGCTTATCGTGACCTTCGGGGAGCATATGGCTCAGATTTAAAAGCGTACTATCTTCACTATATAAACTACGGTGTGAATGAAAAGCGTATTGCCACCGGTGTGACGACTCTGCAGAATCCATTGACTATATACCAGGGCGTGGATTATGCGGCGGTCTATGATTACAATTATTATCTGGGGAAATACCCGGATTTAAAAGCAGCTTTCCTGGGCAATGAGACTGGGGCGTTGAAGCATTTTGTGGAATATGGAATGAAGGAAGGCCGTCAGGCAAGTGCATCCTTCGATGTAGATGTTTACCGCAGCAATTATCTTGATCTGCAGCAGGCGTTTGGAAATAACCTGACTTCTTATTATCTGCATTATATCAATAGCGGCGTACGCGAGGGAAGGGATGCGGTTACAAGGATATACCATAGTATTATGGGGGGACCTACCACCACTGTGACGCAGATGGCAAACTACTTTAATGCAAAGGCGACCTATCCGTCTTTCTACGGAGCGTCAGATGCCAAAACCATCAACGACCTCTGCCAGATTTTTTATGAAGAGAGTGTGCAGGAGGGTGTAGATCCGGCAGTGGCATTCTGTCAGACCATATTGGAGACAGGATGGCTGACATTCGGTGGTCAGGTGAGCATTAACCAGTACAACTTCGCTGGATTGGGAGCGCTGGATACCGGTGAGGCAGGAGCGACTTTCCCGGATGCACGGACGGGTGTCCGGGCGCAGGTGCAGCATTTGAAGGCATATGCAAGCTCGGCTTCCCTGAACAATACTCTGGTAGATCCCAGATTCCATTTGGTTAAGAGAGGCTCTGCACCTTATGTGGAATGGCTGGGACAGCAAGAGAATCCCAGTGGATATGGATGGGCTACCGGCAAGGATTACGGCTCTAAAATATTAAATCTTATGAGTCAGTTATATACATACTAAAATAGAACGGTATTTTTTAAGAGTGGGATTTCCCGTATGTCAGAATGCATATGTGGAAATCCTGCTTTTATCATGGAATAAAGCTGGTACCTATAAAAGGCAGAAGCCGGGGTAATGGCAGGATTTGACCTATATTCCATTTTTTGTTACAATAAGGTATCTTTTTAGAAGTGTGGATGTAAGGAGCAGCCATGTTGGATAAAATAAAGCAATGGAACTGGAAATATGTGATCACAGGATTTCTTCTGCTGTGTGTGGTGTTGGGACTTTTTCTGGGCAGAGGACTGTTCCGTGCCTATGATGTGGATGAGTATAATGACTTGTCTGGAGAGGTAGGAGTGCTTCCGGCTTCTCAGAACGGGATTGTTCAGACGTTTTGGATCAGAAGCGGTATAGAAGAGATAAATCTGCTGATGCAAAATGACAGCGGTGCTCCGGCGGTTCTCCATGCGCAGATGACGGATGATGCGGGAAATGTCCTCTCCAGCTGTACGGTAGAGGTGGCTGATTCGGGCGGTGCGGAGGCGGCAGTAAAGCTGGGACTGTCTACCGCAGAGATGGAAGATGAGAAAAGCGTGATGCTTTCGATCTGGCTGGAGCAGGAGCAGCCAGGCGTGAGTTTCTGTGTGCAAACCGGGGCATATGAAGAACAGTTGATGCAGAACGGAGCAGCCACCGGCAGCAGGCTGCGCATGTCGGTAGTATATGGGAGCAGTCTGAATATCATGGCGCTGCTACTTATGGGAGCGGCAGCATGTATTGTAGTTTTGCTTATTGTTATCCCCAGGCGGTTTGCCTCGCCGGAATATTTGTTTGCCATACTTGCAGTTACTTTCGGAGTTTATTTTGCTTTTGTGAATCCGCCGTTACAGGAGTGTGATGGATTGTCACACCTATACCGTGCCATGGATGTGTCCTACGGCAATGTGCTGGCACCCTTCGTGACGCTAAACCATGAAGAAGGCGTGTGCCGGATACCGCAGAATGTCCCGCAGTCATTCTATACGCTGGGTGCTAACAGCGGGGCGGGCGGAAGATATGTAGAGGCTCTGCAGAGTACCAGATTTTCCGATGAAGTGGTGGAAATGCCGTTCTATGACAATATTCCATTCTATGCGTATCTGCCTCAGGCATTGGGGCTGTGGCTGGGACGAAGCCTAGGACTTAGTATATATGCCTGTATTGTGTTATCCCGTCTCTTTAATCTGCTGACATATACAGTAATCGTATTTTTTGCAATCCGCAAGATGCCGTTCTTTCGGAATCTGTTTGCCATGCTGGCAGTGATGCCTCTGTCTTTGTATCAGGCGGCATCCGGCTCACAGGATGCAATGCAGCATGCCTTGTGCTTCCTGTTTATCGCCTTGTGCTGTTCTTACGCCTTTGACGAGAAGAGAAAGACATTGACATGGAAGCATGCATTGGGGCTGGGGGTTTTGCTTCTAGCTATGTTTGTGATCAAATATGTGTATGTATGTCTGGGCCTTCTGGTATTTATGATACCTATGAAGCGTTTCGGAGACCGGAAGCGTTACTGGACAGCATTTGCCGTGGCACTGCTGCCGCTGGTGCTGATCGGAGGATATCATGTGCTGCGTGTGGCGCCTGGAATCAGCAATGTACAGGCGGTATCGGCTGCCTCTGATATGACGCAGAGCCAGTATCTGATGGCACATCCTCTGTATCTGCCCAAAGTTCTGGCAAAGACGGTTGTGACAATGGGGTGGTTTTATCTGCAGAGCCTGAGTGTTTTAGGCAGTCTTAACTGTGATCTGAGCCTGCTATTTGTGCTGCTTCCCTGTTTTCTCACTGCGGTGGCGCTGTTGGATATGGATGTGCCGGAGAGCGGCAGGATATTTACCGTGCGAAACAGGATCCTGATAATGGCTGCGGCTATAGTCACAGCGGTATTGATCATGGTAGGGCTCTATATCGGGGACGGCGTCGCCAATCCTGTAGGGGCAGACATTGTGTCCGGCGTGCAGGGCAGATATTTTATTGTGCTGCTCATTCTGCCTTTTATGGCACTGAAAAGCAATCGAATCCGGCAGAATGTGGACAACCTGTCCTTAAAGTGCAGCGGGGTGATGGGAGTTATGCTGCTGTATGCGGCGTTGATCGTATTTCGGAATTATTATTAAACGGAGGATAAAGCATGGTCAGCAGTTTGGGAGCGTCTGTTTTCTTTGGGGCGGCGGTGGTAGCGCTATATACAGGGGCGTTTCTGTGGAAGAAAGAAGAAAATCGGGTATCGGGCTTGAAATGGGTGATCCTACTGGCGGTGCTGCTGGGCTGTTACCATACGTTTGCGGCAGCGTTGCTGGATATCGTTCATCTTCCGGTTCATCTATGGTCTGTAGGTGTATTGGACTTATTTCCTGCCGGATTTTTCTGGTATGGTGTTCTTTATAAAAAACAGCGGCAGTGCTACGACTGGAAGCTGGTGGATGGAATCTTCCTGGCGCTGTTGGCTGCCGTGGTAGTTGTGATCGCAGGCATCCACTATGGCGGGACTGCGTTGACGGTCAATTATGCATCCATCGATGCTGCTACGCATTTTCGAGTGGCGATGAATGTAGTCAATGAGCAGACGCTGGTGAGTATGTTCCATGATTCGGTATGGAATGCACTGCTCATTGAATTTTTAAGTCCTTTTGCTGCGGTGGATTATTATTACCGCTGGTATGTGCTGGGGGAATTGATCAATCTGGCGTTATCTGCGGCAATCTTCTATGCCCTGCTCCGGGAACGGATGAAGGACTGGTTTTGTATGACGGCTGGAGTAGCGCTGTCCCTGCTCTATGTGATCGCCTATCCTTTGAATTCTGCATTGTTTGGGTTCAGCTATCTTGGCATGAGTGTGACGGTGATCGGTCTGCTGCTTGCGTGGACGGAGCTGTTCCTTCGGGACAGGCTGCCGGTGTATTTGTCAGTGGCAGGACTGATGCTGGGATGCCTTGCGCTGTTTGAAAGTTATGTGCTGTTTATGCCAGTCACGTTTTTCGCCGTTTTGTTCTGTATATTCTACAGGCAGCAAAAATGCAGACAGCTGGTGTCTTGGAGAACGGTGATCCTTGGACTGGCGGTGTTTTTGATTCCTTGTGTGATTGGTCTGTGGTATGTGTATGGTGATATTTTTACTGGCGGGACAACGGTCTCTTCGGCGATTACCAATGAGGGAGGCTGTTACCGGGAACTGTATTCCAATTTTATGTTTTTTGTTCCGGCTGCAGTGCTGGGATATGTGAATCTGTGTAAACGGAAGGAAAATCAACTGCTGCTGTTTTTGACGCCGCTTTTTCTGCTGTTTACGATGGCAATGTTTGTGGGGACTGTCATAGGAAAAGCCTCCTCCTATTATTACTATAAGCTGTATTTCCCCATCTGGCTTATTCTGCTGCTCCTAAATTATTATGGCATCGTCTATAGCGCGAGACAGGCGAGGGGCATGGTCAGCGCCGTGCTGGGAGTGTGGTGCGTGCTGGTGCTGTTTGGCGTGCTGGACGTGGAGGACCGGATACAACAGAAAGCTCCGTTGATGGTGTCATCACCCCGTGCGGGCACATATACAGATCTGATTGGATTCAATTATGGTTTCTTACGTCTGCCGGTATACTCCCTGGACAAGCTGGATCTGTACCACTATGCATACCGGGAGGTGCTTGGGCAGGGAGAGGAAATCATACCGGGCATCATGGATTATGAAGACCAGCTCTGGTTTCAGAATGTGACGAATCAGCGTTATGAGGGAGGCTGCTGGAGCCTTATGGACAGCGAACAGCTTCATTATCAGTTAGAAATAAGTCATACCGGTTATGTGTTGGCGCTGTATGACAGCAGCCTGTATACGGATAACCGGGAATATCTGGATTCGCTGGAACGAATTTACGAAAATAGTGCCGGTTTTGTGGCGGTTTACGCAGCAGAATAACCGGGGATGATATAAGGAGAAAACGTATGACATGTAGTTACGGAGCAACGGTCTTTTTTGGAATTGCAGTCCTGGCACTGTATGTGGGGGCTTTTCTGTGGAAAAAGGAGGAAGAGCGGACATCTGGACTGGCATGGGCGGTCCTGTTGATAATCCTGCTGGGCTGTTACCATACATTTGCGGCAGCGGTGCTGGATCTTATCCACATTCCAGTCAATATATGGTCTGTCGGTGTGTGCGACCTGATACCAGCCGGATTTTTCTGGTATTCCATTGTTCGTAAGAAACAGATGCAGAAATATGAGTACAAGGTGGTGGATGCCGTATTTCTGGTAATCCTTGCTGCTATTGTCCTGATATTTGCAAGGATTCATTATGGCGGTTCAGCGCTGTTGGTCAACTACATTTCCATTGATGCCGGCGTGCATTTTCGGACGGCAATGGATGTGGTCAATTCCCAGTCAATTGCCAATATGTTCCATGATACGGTGTGGAATGCGCTGCTCATTGAATGCTTAGGCTCCTTCACGACTGTGGATTGCTATTTCCGGCTGTATGTTCTGGGAGATATTATCAATCTGGCATTGTCGGCTGCTGCATTTTATGCACTTGTCCGCAGATATATGAAGGGATGGTTTGTGTGTATCGCAGGGGTATTCCTGGCGGTGGTCTATCTGGTGGAGTATCCCATGAACTCTACGCTGTTTGGGTTCAGTTATCTTGGGATGAGTGTGACGGTGATTGCTATGCTGATAGCCCTGACAGATCTCTTTCTTCAGGATAAAGTGTCGAAATGGTTTGGCATCGCAGGGATGATGCTGGGGTGTCTTGCACTGTTTGAAAGCTATGTGCTGTTCATGCCGGCGACATTCTTTGCCATCCTGTTTTGTATATTCCGAAAGCAGTGGAAGCAGAAGCGCTTGATTTCCAAGGATACGGTTATGATCTGCCTGGCGGTATTTCTCATCCCGTGCCTGATTGGCTTATGGTATACCTATCGGGGGATTTTTTCCGGCGGAATTACGGTGGCGTCTGCAATTGCCAATGAGGGAGGCTGCTATCGGGAGCTGTATGCAAATTTCCTGTTCTTCCTTCCGGCGGGCGCTTTGGGATATGTGAGCCTCTTAAAAAAGAAGGAGAATCGGCTGTTAGTATTTCTGACGCCCCTTCTGCTGTTATTTACACTGGTCATGTTTTTGAGAACCTTAAACGGCAGCACCTCCTCCTATTATTACTATAAGCTGTATTTCCCCATCTGGCTCTTGTTGCTGGTGCTCAATTTTTACGGCGTGATGTATGCTGCGGTCCAGACGAGATGGGTCATCGCTTCATTGGCGGGAGTATGGTGCATGCTGGCGGTGTTTTTCCTTGGCAGCGTGGAAGAGAAGATACAGATTCATAATCCGCTGATGGTGTCCAGTGTGCGTTCCATCGGCTATATGGATATATTAAGCTTTAATTACACCTATCTGTATGTTCCGGGGTATTCGCCGGAAAGAATAGATCTGTACCATTATGTGTATCAGGAACTGCTGGCACAGGGAGAGGCGCGTGTCCCCGGTGTCATCAGCCATGAAGACAGTTTCTGGTTTCAGGATATCACCAATCAGCGTTATTGGGACTGGGATTATTATTCTATGGATAATGCAGGATTGGATGAAAAGCTGAGAGAAAGCGGTGCAGGTTTTGTAACTGTATTGTACAGCAGTCCGCTGTATATGGCGGATCAGGCGTACTATGATTCGCTGGAACGGGTATACGAAAACGGAGCCGGTTTTGTGGCAAAGCTGGTCTTAAAGGATTAGAGAGGGCAGATGGGATATGGATACGACGAAGAAGGTGAATGTGCTGCTATCAGCATATAACGGTGAGGCTTACATTCGGCAGCAGATTGACAGCATATTGGAACAGTCTTATAGCAACATAGAACTGTATGTCAGGGATGACGGTTCCAAAGACGGGACGCTTGACATTCTGCGGGAATATGAAAAAAAGGGTCTGCTTCACCTGGAAGCAGGAGAGAACATAGGATTTGTAAAGAGCTTTCAGTGGCTCATTGCCCATGGAGGGGAGGCGGATTACTATGCCTTCAGCGACCAGGATGACGTGTGGTTTCCGGATAAGCTTGCCATGGCGGTGGAACGGTTAAAGGATATGCCGGAAGATATCCCTGTACTGTACTTTTCTAATTATGATTTTTATGACGGAGAGTTGAACTTCCTGTCTCACCGCAAGGCAGGGAAACCAAATATCTCCTTTCTCAATTCCCTGGTGGACTGTGTGTCCCTGGGCTTTAACAGTGTATTTAACCGGACGGCACGGGATATGGTGAAGGCTGATATGCCGAAGAAGTCTACCGGGCATGACTGGTGGATGTATATGGTGTGCGCCGGTATGGGACAGGTGATTTACGATGAGCGCCCCACCGTAAAATACCGCCGTCATAACAGTAATGTCAGCGATGGGGGACAGAGCTTCTTAAAGTTTCAGATCTGGCGTTTTAAGCGTTTTTTCCTGAATCACTATTTTGCCCGCATTCATGAACAGATTCAGGAATTCGGGAGTATTTACCGTGACAGGCTGAGCGCTGCCGATCAGAGGAAGCTGGATCTCTTTACAAAAGATGGCTTTCATCCATTGACGGCGTTGCACAAGGTGTTTTATCCGAAGAAACTCAGGCAGAAGGCAATAGACGAGATATTTGTCCGGCTGGTATTTCTGATCGGACGGCTGTAAGGAACGGCGCTTGTGTTTCTGCATTTTGCAGATGGAATGCCGCAAAGGACCAGATAATTATTCCGATTATGAAAATGTGCGTACCTCTCCATAAGTTTGCAGCCGTGCGACAGATTGCCTTGAGCCGTTGCGTGAAATTTCGTTGCTACGGGTATATCATACGTTTTGTGTCTTTTTATGCTTCGACAATCTGCCGGCATCTGTCCGTCTGCTGAGCACATGCGGCTTCGGTTTTTAGCGTCTCTAAATGGGCGTTCTTCTGTGGTCGATATGAGCAGGCTGCTCCCAAAACTCGCCTCTAAACAACAATGTACTCATAGATTACGAGCTCAGACAATGTCCGCAGCCTGCACGTCACATCAGAACGCCCATTAAGAGACGCACAAAACCTGCAGATTGCATGTCCTCATGCAGACGGACAGATGTCGCGGATTGTTCGAACATTAAAAAGACACAAATCATCACAAATGATATACCCGTAGGAACTGAAATTTCAGCATAAGGCGAGCAGCAATCTGTTGTATGACTGCAAACTATGGAGACAGGCACATGGTTTTCATGACAGGAATCATATATCTGATTCTTGGACAAGCACATTGCAAGATGTAGAAACTCGAGTCACTGTGCATTGCAAATCTGGCTGAAACATAGTAAAATATATAAGTTATGATGTACTTGGCATAATGCATAAGGAAGGATACTCATGAAGTTCACCATACTGATTGTGACTTATCATCCGATCTGGGATAAATTGAAGCTGACGCTGGATTCGGTGCTGCGGCAGACTTTTACCGATTACGAGATTGTAGTCAGTGACGACGGATCAGAGGATAATTGTTTTGATAGGATAACGGAATACTTTAAGGAAAAGCAGTTCACGCGTTACCGTCTGGTGGAGCATGCTAAGAACCAGGGAACCGTCAAGAATCTGCTGGACGGGGTAGAGCATTCCAGCGGGAAATATATCCGGGATTTCGGACCGGGAGATTTATTTTACCATGCGCATACGCTGCAGCGGGTCTATGACTTTATGGAGGGAAGCGGCTGCGAGGCGTGCTTTGGCCTGATGCGGGGATACTGCGTACAAGAGGATGGGGCCATTCGTTATACGGATTTCCCGCACCCCTTTGACATAGAGGCTTACCGCAGGGCGGACGGGGAACGCATCCAGAAGAATCTGGTCTTATATCGGGACAATGCTTCCGGCGCGGCTACCTGCTATACGAAAGCATTTTTTGCTGAGTACTTAAAACGCATCGAAGGAACGGTGAAGTATACGGAGGATATCCTGCAGATTTTGGCGGGCCTTGATAACCGGGCATTTCACTCGTTCCCGGATTATCTGGTGTGGTATGAGGCGGATACCGGAGTGTCTACCAAGAAGAAGAGCAGCTTTGCCGAGCTGCTGGCTCAGGATGTCGAGCGCTTTTATGAGATGGTGCAGAGAGAGTACGGCGGTAATAAGTACGTGAAAAAACAGCGTCGTGTGCTGGGGTTATATAAGATCCGTAATCTGTATCTGCGCACGTTCTTGCGGATATTTGTCAACCCGGATGCGGTGCGTTATCTCATGGAACACAGAAGACAGTTGAAACAGGGAGCGTACCGTCCGGAGCATGAGGAACCCGGTTTTATGGATGATCGGGAGTTTATAGAGCATAAGGAGTGATGCGGCATGGAGATTATCAAATACAGGTTTCAGCAGCATGGGGATGCCCGAGGGCAGTTGGTAGCGCTGGAAGAGCATAAGGAAATTCCGTTTCCGGTGAAGCGGGTGTACTATATGTATGATACCGTAGAGGGCGTACGGAGAGGCTTTCATGCCCACCGGTGCTTAGAACAGATATTGATAGCGATTCACGGCACATGTAAGATCCATCTTGACAATGGAACTGAGACGGCGGAGGTGCTGTTGGATAAGCCCTTTGAGGGTCTGTATATAGCCAATAATATGTGGCGGGAGATGTATGATTTCTCTCCGGATGCAGTGCTGATGGTATTGGCGTCCGAGTATTATGACGAGGATGATTATATCCGGGATTACGATCAGTTTATCCAGTTTGTGAAGAGTCAGGAGTAGAGGAGATAAGAGATGAAGATACCATTTGTATCCTTTGAGGTGATGCATCGGGAAATCAGTGATGAGATCACAGAGAAATTCAGAGAGGTATATGAGAGAAACTGGTTTATCCAGGGACAGGAGCTGGAAAGTTTTGAGCAGGAGTTCGCCGCTTACTGCGGCGTGAAGTACTGCGTGGGGGTAGGCAACGGGCTGGACGCGCTGTATCTTCCTCTGAAGGCATATGGCATAGGAAGCGGGGACGAGGTGATCGTCCCATCCAACACATTTATCGCGACAGCTCTGGCAGTGTCCTATACCGGGGCGGAGCCGGTGTTTGTGGAGCCTACATTGGAGAGCTTTAATATAGATCCGGAGCGAATTGAAGAGAAAATTACGGACCGGACCAAAGCCATCATGGCGGTGCATCTTTATGGGCAGCCGGCGCCCATGCAGGAGATTCGAGAAATTGCGGACCGGCATGGACTGAAAGTAATTGAGGATTCTGCCCAGGCACATGGCGCAACCTATCGGGGCAGGCGTACCGGAAGCCTTGGAGATGCTGCGGGCTTCAGCTTCTATCCGGGTAAGAACCTGGGGGCGCTGGGGGACGGCGGCGCTGTAGTGACCAACGATAAGGAGCTTGCCGATAAGGTGCGCGCTCTGGGCAATTACGGTTCCGACTATAAATATCATCATATTTATCAGGGCAATAATTCCAGACTGGATGAGGTGCAGGCGGCATTTTTACGGATCAAGCTGCGGCAGTTGGACAGATGGAATGCCCGCAGAGCGGAAATTGCGGAGCAGTACCGCAAGGGCATTCACAACCCTAAGGTGATCCTGCCCGCAGTCAGTGAAGGAAATACCCATGTCTATCACATTTATGCCCTGCGGTGTCAGGAGAGGGACGCCCTGGAGCAGTATCTAAACGAGAGAGGCATCGGCACCAATAAGCATTATCCGATCCCCATGCATTTACAGGGAGCGTATGAGGCACTTCATATCCCGGAAGGTACACTGCCGTTGGCAGAGGAGATATCGGCAACGGAGCTCAGCATTCCCATGTATTACGGAATGACAGAGGAAGAGATTGCATATGTCGTGGAAGCAATTAACGCATTTTAAGAATATTCCCATAGAGGCAAGGGTGTCTATGGCGTATGCAGTGTGCAGCATTCTGCAAAACTGCCTGCAGTTTGTCACCCTGCCGCTGTTTGCCCGTATCCTGACTACAGAACAGTACGGGCAATATACCATTTATACTTCATGGTCGGCGATACTGGTGATTTTTATAACCCTGAATCTTCCCTATGGTTCATTTTCCACAGCCATGGTAAAGTTTGAGGAAAAACGTGACAGATACATTGCTTCTGCCGAGGGGATCTGCCTGCTGCTGACCGTGTGCTTCCTGGCGCTTTACCTGCCGTTTCAAAAGCGGTGGAACACGCTGTTTGAACTGCCTACAGGCCTTGTGCTTGTGATGCTTGGCGAGATGCTTGCCAATGCAGGGATCCTATTCTGGAGCGGCAAGAAGCGCTTTGAGTATCGATATAAGAGTGTGATTGCAGTCACACTTTTGAATTCCGTCCTGGGTCCTGCGGCGGCATATATTCTGGTGGTGGGTTCCGCGGAACGGGGCTACGCCAGAATCTTAGGCTATGCGGGGGTTACCATATTGACGGGGGGAGTGATATTTATCCTCAACCTGGTGCGGGGACGGCAGATATTCAACCGGCAGATGTGGCAATTTGCACTGGGGTTCAATCTTCCGCTGATCTGCTATTATCTGTCCCAGGTGGTGTTTAACCAGAGCGACCGCATTATGATCAGTCATTACTGCGGGAAGGCCCAGGCGGCTATTTACGGAGTTGCCTATTCCATTGCCATGGTGCTGACCTTTGTGCTCAACGCCGTGAACAATTCTTATGTGCCGTGGTTTTACGGTAAGCTTAAAGAGGGAAAACAGCGGGATAACCGAGCCATTACATCCGGCATCGCCGTTTTGATGGCAGTTCTGCTTCTTGGCGTGATATGGCTGACGCCGGAGATCATATGGATCATGGCGGGCAGCGAATATGCAGATGCCATATGGGTGGTTCCTCCTGTGGCAATGAGTGTGCTGCTGCTGTTTTACGCACAGTTATATATCAATGTGGAATTCTATTTTGAGAAGAAAAAGCATCTGGTCATAGCGTCTATAGGCGCAGCCCTTATGAATATCGGACTGAATGCATGGTTGATTCCTGTATTTGGATTTGTTGCAGCAGGTTATACCACGTTAGCCAGTTATGTGATATTTGTGCTTGCCAACTATGCGGCTATGAGACAGGTTTTGCGTCAGGAGGGACTTACAGATGAGGCATATGATCACAGACAGTTGATTCTGATTTTTGTTGGGTTTATGCTTCTTGGATTCACAGGATGCGCCCTTTATATGTATGTATGGGTCAGGTATCTTGTGATAGCGGTCATGCTGGCGGGGCTGCTGATGGGACGGAAACGGATGCTTGGTTATCTGAGGAGACTGAAGTCCAGGGGATCGGAATAGTTACGGTAAGACCAGACAAGGGTTCATATGAGGAGGGCGGCAATGAGCCTCTATCAGAAAATGGCATTTTTATACGGTGATATGATGGCGGCGCTTCGGAGTTTTCAGGCTTATGGAAGTTTTAAGAAGCAGCAGAAGTCTGCCGTGCAGGGAGATAAGATCAGAGTGGGCTTTATGTGCCAGTATCTCCCGGCATGGGGGAAGCTGGAACCGGTGTACCGCCTCATGAAGGAAGCCTCTGATTTTGAGGTGGTTTTGCTGTGCGTACCTATGGGAATCCACCGGCAGAAGCTGGATGATCCGGAAGATATTGCCAATGATACTTATGAATATTATAAAGCGCAGGGTTATGACGCTGTGAATACATTAATCGGAAAAGACCGGTGGCTGGATCTTGAGACGCTAAAATTGGACTATCTTTTTTTTACCAGACCTTATAACAGCTATATGCCGCCTCAGTATTCCAGCCATGAGGTGAGCCGTTACACGAAGATATGCGTGATGCTTTACGCATTTACACTGATGGAAGAAACCTATCGCTCTACATTGAATCGTGACTTTTTTTGTAATGTCTATCTGTATTTTGCAGAGGACAGGTATGCCATGGAGAAACAGATACGCGCATTTAGCCGCAGACACAGGATCGGGCTGCAGAGGTCTGTCTATGTGGGTATGGCGGCATTGGCAGATATTTATGAGGCGAAGGGGAAGCATGCCGGGGCGTGGGAGTTTTCCGGGAATGAGTTCCGGGTGATGTGGACGCCCCGGTGGACTACGGACAAGGCGTTAGGGGGCAGCAATTTCTTCGTCTACCAAAAGCCGCTGCTGGCATACGCTGACCGGCATCCTGACATGGATTTTCTGTTCCGCCCGCATCCGCTGATGTTTGAGAACTTCAGGAAGACCGGGGAACTGACGGAGCAGGAGGAGCAGGAATACCGGGACAGGATAGCGGAATTGCCCAATGTCAGCCTGGACGAGTCAGGCGCTTACGCCGCATCGTTCTGGAAGTCCTCTGTGCTGGTCAGCGATATATCCGGCATGATGCCGGAGTATTTTGTGACAGGAAAGCCTGTCGTGTACTGCCCGACGGATTCGGGACTGCGGCTGGCTGAAAGTTCTGTGAAGCTGATATCCGGGTGTTATATTGCGCATAATGAAGCGGAACTATTTGATATACTGGAACGGTTACAGCGGGGAGAGGACCCACTGCGGGAAAAGCGCAGGGCGCTGATCCCGGAGTTGTTTGGGGAGGACATTATGGGTATACCACACCGCGTACTTCATATAATGCGTGAGGACGGCAGACTGCTGCCGGGGAAAGAGGCTGCCGGCAGTAAGATTGGGGGAAATGAACGTACATGAAGTTGAGACAATTACAGGAAAAGGATGCTCCGCTCATGCTGGAATGGATGCATGATGAGAGCGTGACAAGGTATCTGTGCACTGATTTTGCCGCCAAGACCATTGAGGACTGCCGGACCTTTATTGAGGAGAGCCATAATATGCAGGAGCATATGCATTTTGCGGTGACGAATGATGAGGATGTCTACATGGGCACAGTAAGCTTGAAGCATATTGACCGGGGGCGGCACAGCGCTGAATTTGCCATATCCATGCGAAGCTGCGCCAGAGGTCATGGATATTCCACTTATGGAATGCGGGAGCTTTTGCGCATAGGAATGGAAGAACAGGGATTGAAGGATATATATTGGTGCGTGACGGAGAGTAACCGGCGGGCGGTACAGTTCTATGATAAGAATGGATATGCAAGAACCCGGGATGTACCGGAGTATATTGCTTCGGTATATACGAAGGAACAGCGGGCGGAATTTATCTGGTATCATATTGCCGGATAGCAGTCAGGTCTGACAGAGACAGACCGGGAAAGGAATGCAGGATGCAGGCGATTATTTTGGCGGCCGGAATGGGAAAACGGCTGAAAGAATTGACCCGTAACAATACGAAATGCATGGTGGAGGTAAACGGCGTTACGCTGATTGACCGTATGCTGCACCAGTTGGAACGCCGCGGCCTATCCAGAA
The DNA here is from genome assembly GCA_029071325.1 of Lachnospiraceae bacterium. Taxonomy (GTDB): domain Bacteria; phylum Bacillota; class Clostridia; order Lachnospirales; family Lachnospiraceae; genus Roseburia_C. The sequence goes on from JAIEAP010000004.1 coordinate 81,051, forward strand.
TTGTGATCGTGGCAGGTTATGAAAGACAGCGGCTGATGGATTATATCGGAACGCTGGGGATTCAGACCCCCATCGTGTATGTGGAGAATCCCGTCTATGACAAAACCAACAATATTTATTCCCTTGCACTGGCAAAGGAATATCTGATCCGGGAAGATACGCTGCTGTTTGAATCCGATATTATTTTTGAGGATGCGGTTTTAGATGCGCTGATCCAGGATCCCAGGGAGACGCTTGCCCTGGTGGACAAGTATGAGAGCTGGATGGACGGCACCTGCGTGAAGCTGGGGGAGGATGACAGTATTGTGGAATTTGTGCCGGGTAAGAGATTCCGCTTTGATGAGTCCCATCAGTATTACAAGACTGTGAATATCTACAAGTTCAGCAGACACTTTTCCGAAACGCATTACGTTCCCTTTCTGGAGGCATATTGCAGCGCTCTGGGCAACAACGAATATTATGAGCAGGTGCTGCGTGTGATTACGATGCTGGAAGAACCGGAGATCAGGGGCAAGCGCCTGGAAGGACAGCAGTGGTATGAAATTGATGATATCCAGGACTTGGATATCGCATCTTCCATGTTTGCGGAGGATGACGAGAGGGTGGCACTGATGCAGGGACGCTTTGGCGGATATTGGCGTTATCCGGGGCTGCTGGATTACTGTTATCTTGTAAACCCGTATTTTCCGCCGGACAAGCTCATGGAGGAGATGAAGGCGAGCTTCGGCGAACTGCTGACACAGTACCCTTCCGGTATGCGGGTCAATGCGCTGCTTGCCGCCAGGAATTTTGGCGTCAGACCGGAACATATTGTGGCAGGCAACGGCGCGGCAGAGCTGATCAAGTCCCTGATGGGCTCTCTGAGCGGCCGGACAGGCTTTGTGCGTCCTACCTTTGAAGAGTATCCGAACCGTTACGGAGCGGAGGAATCCGTTGTATATGTGCCGGAAGGAGAGGATTTCCGCTATGGAGCAGATGATCTGATGCGGTTTTTTGCGGATCGGGACATTCAGACCCTCGTGGTGGTAAATCCCGATAATCCTACCGGTAACTATATTCCCCACGCAGATATGATAAGGCTGATCGAGTGGGCTGGAGAGAGGCATATCCGTCTGGTAGCAGATGAGTCTTTTGTGGATTTTGCCCGGGAGAAACATGCTACCCTGATCACCCAGAGTCTGTTGGAGAAGCATCCCCATCTGTGTGTGGTCAAGAGCATTTCCAAGTGCTATGGCGTACCCGGCATAAGGCTTGGGGTATTGGCGACCGGGGATACAGAGCTGATCGCAGGAATGAAACGTGATGTGGCCATCTGGAATATTAATTCCTTTGGGGAATTCTATATGCAGATTGCCGGAAAATATCAGAAGGAATATGAAGCGTCTTTGGATCGGATGCGTGAGGAACGAGAGTATTTTAGCGGAAGGCTTGCCGAAATAAGTGGTCTGCGGGTAATCCCCTCTGAGGCTAATTATGTGATGGCGGAGCTGACAGGAGGTATGACGGCGGCAGAGCTGACGAGGTGTCTTCTGACACAGCGCGGAATCCTTATCAAAGATTTGTCCGCCAAAATCAAAAATGGGCAGTTTGTGCGGTTGGCGGTGCGCAGCCGCCAGGATAATGATATGCTGCTGGCAGCGCTGGAGAGAATTTTCGCATTTTGCAGATAGCATATCGTCAAAGGAGAGGATATCATTCCCGCGATGAACATTATCCGCGTCTCTCCGCAGGTTTGCAGCCATACAGCAGATAACATTGAGCCGGTGCGTATAAATTTCGCTGCCGCTGGTGTATCATCAGTTTTGTGTCTTTTTATGCTTCGACAATCCTTTCGGCCATGTCCGTCTGCTGAGCACATGCGGCTTCGGTTTTTAGTCCCTCTAAATGGGCGATCTTCTGTGGTCGATATGAGCAGGCTGCTCCCATAACTCGCCTCTGAACAAAGGAGCATGCAAGGCTTGTGAGCTCAAACAATGTCCGCAGCCTGCACGTCACATCAGAACGCCCATTAAGAGGGACACAAAACCTGCAGATTGCATGTCCTCATGCAGACGGACATATGCCGAGGATTGTTCGAACGTTAAAAAGACACAAATCATCACAGATGATACACCGTTGGCAGCAGAAATTTCAGCACAAGGCGAGCGTTATCCGCTGCATGGCTGCAAATGCACGGAGAGATGGCACGGTGTTTATCGCAGGAACGATTTCTCGCCTTGACGGTATGCTGTCAGCAAAATGCGAAAACTCAGACAGCGCATGGTATTGCAACTATTGGCAATAAATAGTAAAATGTAATAGTTTTGATAAAGGAGAGCTTATGTTTCGATTTGAATCGTATACAGATGACATGGAGCAGAAGTGGGATGCGTTCGTGAGAGAGCGTTCGGTCAACGGAACCTTCTTGCAAGCAAGGGCCTTTTTGAATTATCATCCCAAGGGAAGATTTACCGATGCGTCCCTGATTATTTACAATGAGAAGAATAATATTGCGGCGCTGTGCCCTGCATGCGTGACAGAGCAGGAGGGCAGGAAGATTTTCTATTCCCACAGGGGCAGTACGTTCGGCGGTATTGTCATTGACCGGAAGCATTACAATGCAAAATATGTGGTGACGATGATACAGGAACTGCAGGACTATCTGAAAAGTCAGGGCTATGCGGCGGCGTATCTGAAGATGACCTCGGATATTTTCTCCTGTGTGGAAAGCGATCTCTTCCAGTATGCCTTCCAGTATGCCGGATGGGAAGAACATAAAGAACTGAGCACCTATGTAAATTACGGCTCCTATAAGGAACCCATACTATCTAATTTTGCTCAGGGCAAGCGCACAAACGTGCACAACTGTGAGAAGGCGGGATTGGTATGCCGTCCTCTGACAAGGGATGACGAGGTGCGGGAGTTCTATGATATTTTGTGTGAGAATCTGGGAAAATACGATACCAGACCGGTGCACACCATAGAGGAACTGCTGGAGTTCAAGAATGTGAGACTGACAGAGGAGAGCGGCTTTTTCGGTATCTACCAAGAAGAAAAGATGTTGGCAGGCTCTATGATGTTTTATTTCAGGGAAGCGGGCTGCGCCCACACTCAGTATCTGGCGGCCAGGCAGGCGTACAATAAGCTGAGTCCCATGACATTCATGTACTATTCCATGATCGTGGAGATGAAGAACCGGGGCTATGAGCGGATTTCCTGGGGGACGGCTACGGAGGAGCTGGGAACGGTACTGAATATGGGGCTGATTACCAGCAAGGAGGACTTCGGAAGTTCCTACTGCAATAATCTGACCTATTCCATAGAACTGTGATCAGGAGGAAACGATGAAAGTCAGCATACTTGTTACATTTTATAATCAGGAGAAATATGTGGACCGGGCGCTGCAGAGTGTTTTTGACCAACAGTGCGATTTTGATTTTGAGGTTCTGGTGGGGGATGACGGATCTACGGATGCAACCATGGAGAAGCTCTTAGCGTGGCAGGAGAAATACCCGGATCGGATGAAGATATATACTATGGAACGCAAAGACGGTGTAAAATACAACGGAAGCCAGCGCGCCTCCCGGAACCGTCTGAACCTTCTTGACCATGTGCAGGGAGAGTATTTCGCATATCTGGACGGTGACGATTTTTACATCGACCCAAATAAGCTGCAAAAACAGGTGGAGATTCTGGACAAGCCGGAGAACCGGGGATATGCGCTCTGCGCCCACAATGTCTATGCCTATGACGAGAAGACGGGAAGCAATACTCCGTTTTTGCCGTGTGACCATGTGCTGAAATTGAAGAGTACTACCTATTGGGGAAGATTTTATTTTCATCCCGATTCTATCCTGATGCGCAGTGAATATATCAGCCGCATCCCCAAAGATGTGGTTTTGGATTATTTTAATGACAATACCATTACCTTCTGTTTCTTAAAATATGGCGGGGTATATTACCTGCCTGATATTATGGCAAGCTACAGTCAGACCGGAGACGGGATATGGACCGGAAGCTCGAAATTCATAGGGAGCTTAAGAAATCTGATGGATTATGATCTGGAAATGAAGATCGCACCGGAGTTTCAAACATATAGCCTGATACGCCACAGAGCGGATATGCGCGCCATCTTACGGGATAAGGAGCCTCAGGACGAGAGCAGACTGACGTTCTATATGGAGCGGATCAAAGCGGACGGACTGCACACCGCAGGAAAATGGCTGGACTGCCGCCTGGGGAGAGCAAAATTTGACGGCAAAATGCGCATACTGTATTACAGAGCCATCGTCCTGTACCTGGTTTATCATGTGAAGTGGCTGATCGTGGATCAGTGGCTCCGCAGGAACTAGAAGGCAGCAGGACCGGAAGGAGAGCGTCCATGGAGAACTTAAGAGTTGGTTTTGTCGTGCTGCATTACTGTGCAGCAGATATGACCAGGAAAAGCGTGGCATCGATTCAGGAAAAACTTAAGAACACGGATTATGCGATCGTTGTGGTGGACAATGCCTCAGGGAACGGCACCGGGAAGGAGCTGGCGGAGGAATATAAGGGTGACAGCCGGGTGACTGTACTGTTAAGTGAGGAGAACCTGGGATTTGCCCGGGGAAATAATCTTGGCTATGTATATGCAAAGGAACAGTTGTCCTGTGATTTTATCTGCGTAATGAACAATGATGTGATGATACTGCAGGACAATTTTGCGGAATTGATCAGTAAGGCATATCAAGAGTATGGATTCGGGGTTCTGGGGCCCCATATTGAATTGAAAGACGGTTCAGAGAATGCCATGTATTATGAGATTGCGCCGCTTCACAGTCTGAGAAAGGAACGGGATTACTACCGCAGGCGGCTGCGCCATATCACGTCGCCGCTTTACGGGCTGTGGAATGTCTGGGACAATCTGAAACTGGCGCTTCGCATACTGCTGGGCAAATTGCATGTGATGCCGGAAATGAAACGCCATGAGGATCAGGTGGAGGGCGCCGGGGAACGTCATGAAAATCTGGTATTGCACGGCTGCTGCCTTATTTTTTCGCCTGTTTATTTACAGCGTTTTGCAGATGCATTCGATCCGGTGACATTTATGTTCCGGGAGGAGGAACTGCTGTACCTGCGGTGCCAGAATGCGGGGCTTAAGGTGTTCTATGATCCTGCGCTGCGTGTCCTGCATCTGGAGGATATTGCGACGGACTTTATATATAAGACGGAACGGAAGAAGGAGATCTTTCATCTGAAAAACCAGATAGATTCCATGGGCATTCTCATAGAACGTCTGGAGCGGAACGGAATCCGGGAAAGCTGAGAGGTTTATTGTGAAGGAAGTAAAATCTATCAAATTTAATTTCATCATGAATCTGATCCGGGTGCTGATGACCATTCTGTTTCCGTTGATCACGTATCCTTATGCTACACGGATCTTAAATTCGGGAGGCGTGGGAAGAGCGGCCTATGTGGCTTCTATTGTCAGCTATTTTCAATTGGTGGCAGCTTTTGGCGTCAACAATTACGCCATAACGGAAGGGGCAAAGATCCGGGATGACAAAAAGAGACTGGATAAGTTTGCCTCTGAGATGTTTTTGATCAATCTTGTGTTTACGGTGCTGGCGTATGTCATGTTTGCGGTGGCGGTTTTTTTGCCGAAGTTCGACGGATATGAAATACTGCTGTTCATTAGCAGTACCAGCATCTTGTTTACCACTCTGGGTATGGAGTGGTTATACGAACTGCTGGAGGAGTACCAGTATATCACCATCCGGTCTGTCGCATTTCAGATCATATCTTTGATCCTGCTGTTTGTGCTGGTTCGAAATGAAGGGGATGTGGCCTGGTATGTGGTGCTGACCACCTTTTCCACAGCGGGTTCCGGTGTGATGAACTTCATACACAGCCGGCATTATGTCCGCCTGTTCCGTCAGAAGATATCCTGGGCGGATATCCGTGTCCACATGAAGCCCATGGTCTATATGTTCGGCGTGTCTATTGCATCCGTCATTTATCTGAATTCAGATATCACGATGCTGGGCTGGATGCGGAATGATAAGGAGGTGGGGATATACTCTACTGCTTCCAAAATGAATCAGGTGCTCTGTACGCTGATCAAGTCCCTGAGCACAGTGATCATGCCCCGGTTGGCATATTATATTGAAAACAGCCAGAAGGATCATTTTAGCCGTCTGTTGAAGAAAGCCTTCCGGTTCATGATGCTGATGATTGTGCCCTGCATGGTGGGTATGCTGCTGATCTCACCCGAGGTGATCCATCTGATCGCAGGGAAGAATTATGAGGAATTTATGCCGGGCAATACGACTTCCAGAATACTGGCGCTCAACCTGTTTTTCTCCCCGGTCAACGGATTTATCGCTTATCAGATATTTATGCCCAACAAGAAGGAAAAGATTATTTTCTGGGCGACCTGCGGCGGTGCGGTCACGAATCTTATCATCAATTATATTCTGATCCCGACCTACAGTTATAACGGAGCCGCTGTCGCAACGGTGCTGGCAGAGGCGATGGTCATGCTGATCTGCGTTGCCATCGGTCGTAAGATGATTCCGTTTCAGGGAATGTTTGAAGGGGTCTGGAAATATGTACTGTCCTGCACTCCCATGGTGTTGATCTATGTGCTGATGCCAAGGAGCATATTCCCGAATTATCTGGTATATATGGCAGTCATGATGTGTTTTGGCGCATTGACTTACGGGCTTATGCTGCTCCTGCTGAGGGATAAGCTGTTATTGGAGGAAGGCGGCAGGATACTGGAGCGGGTAAAGGGAATCGGAAGAAAATCATAAAGCAGAGGAAAAAGGAGGCATGGAGCATGAAGATTGCGGTTGCGGGAACGGGATATGTGGGATTGTCCAATTCCATATTGCTGGCACAGAACCATGAGGTGTGGGCGGTGGATATCGTACCTGAGAAGGTAGAAATGATCAATCAGGGAAAATCCCCCATTGTAGACAGGGAAATTGAGGACTACCTGGCGAAAGGGCAGTTGAATTTAAGAGCTACCACAGATGTCGGGCGTGCATACAGCGGCGCTGATTTTGTCATTATCTCCACGCCGACGAATTACGATCCGAACCAGAACTATTTTGACACGTCCTCTGTGGAAGCGGTCATAGAGCTGGTAAAACAATATGCGCCGGAGGCGGTGATGGTGATTAAGTCCACGGTTCCGGTGGGGTATACGGAGAAGATCCGCGAGAAGTCCAGAAGCAGCCGTATCATTTTCTCGCCGGAATTCTTAAGAGAGGGAAAGGCGCTGTATGACAATCTGTACCCGTCCCGTATCATTGTGGGCTATCCCAAGGGAGATGAGGAATTAAAGGAAAAAGCGGAGCAGTTTGCCGGACTGTTGGAGCAGGGCGCCATCAAGGAGGACATTCCGGTTCTGATCACCAATCTCACGGAGGCGGAGGCCATCAAGCTGTTTGCCAATACGTATCTTGCGCTGAGGGTGGCATATTTCAATGAGCTGGATACCTATGCAGAAGTTCGGGGGCTGGATACGAAGCAGATTATAGAGGGCGTGGGGCTGGATCCCCGTATCGGCAATTATTATAATAATCCGTCCTTTGGATACGGCGGCTATTGCCTGCCCAAGGACAGCAAGCAGCTGCTTGCCAACTATGACAGCGTGCCTAACAATATTATCGGCGCCATTGTGGAGGCAAACCGAACCAGGAAAGACTTTATTGCTCAGTGCATTCTGGAGCGGAATCCTTCTGTTGTAGGAATCTACCGCCTGACCATGAAGACGGACTCCGATAATTTCCGGCAGTCTGCCATTCAGGGGGTCATGAAGCGTCTGAAGGCAAAGGGAATTGAAGTTGTGATCTACGAGCCTGCTATGAAAGAAGACAGCTTTTTCCGTTCGGAAGTGATCCGGGATCTGGAGGAATTTAAGAGACGGTCGGATGTGATCATCACGAACCGCAGAAGTGCAGAACTGAAGGATGTAGAGGATAAGGTATATACCAGGGATATATACGACAGGGATTAAGAAGGATCAGTATGAAGATAAACCGGTATCAAATTCAAAAGGCGGTCCGTTACCTGAAGCATTATGGTCTGAAGGAATTCTTCATCCGACTGGCAGAAAAGAGCGAGCCGGAGCATATTTCCTATGAAAGTGTTTATAAGAAGCAGATGGTGGGAGCCGCAGAACTGCGCAGGCAGAGAAGGGAATCGGACCGATGGCTGGGGCGCCCCATGTTCAGCTGCATTGCGGCAGGCAATCAGGATATCTGGCAGGAGCGTTTAAAGAGACAGTCCTACCGGAACTGGGAGCTATGCATGGCGGACGAAGGATTTCAGAGGGCTGCGGCATCGGCCGCAGGCAGTTATTTTGTGCTGTTGGCTTCGGATGATGTACCTGCGCCTGACGCATTGTACCGGCTGGCAGAGACAATTGTTTTTCCGGAACAGATCGTTCAGTCTGGGGTGCATTGGGAAAGCGGCATGACGCCGGATATTATTTATACCGATGAGGATATGCTCACGGAGGAAGGGGAAGGATATGAGTATCCGTTATTTAAGCCGGATTACAGTCCCGACCTGCTGGAGCAGTATTGTTATATGCGCCATTTGTTCTGCGTGTCCAGGGAACTGGCGCTGGAAACGGCAGAACAGGAGAAATCGCCCGTGTATTCTGCCGATGACCGGGACATGGACTGCTTTGTGCGCGCATGCGCGGCCCGGGCTGGGTCAATCGTTCATATTCCAAGGGTATTGTGCCACAGGGCGCATAGAGCCTTAAAGGAGCAGATGCCGCCGGATCGCCCGGTCCTGGTGAATACCTGCGGCACAGACTTTTCGGAGGAGCAGCCACTGGTATCGATCCTGATCCCCAATAAGGATGAGCGGTCAGCGTTAGAGAAGTGTCTTGCTTCCATTGCCCGGTCTACTTACCGCAATTATGAGATCATTATTATCGAGAATAACAGCGAGTCCCAGGAGATTTTCGACTACTATGGCAGGATACAGGAAGAGAATCCGAGAATCCGTGTGTGCCGTTGGGGCGGACGGGGGTTTAATTATTCCGCCATCAATAATTTTGGGGAAGTCCAGGCAAACGGAGAATACCTGGTATTTCTGAACAATGATATTGAACTGCTGACGCCGGACTGGATGGAGCAGATGCTGAACTCCTGCATCCGTTCGGGGGTGGCTGCCGTAGGAGGGAAGCTTTATTATCCCGATGATACCGTACAGCATGCAGGTATTGTGGTGGGCATTGGCGGACATGCCAGGGGTGTGGCAGCAAATATGTGCGTTGGACTTGCACGGAATGATCCCGGTTATATGGGCAGAGCTGTCCTAAAGCAGAATATGAGCGCCGTGACGGCAGCATGCATGATGATGAAGCGCAGTGTGTTCCGGGAGATTGGCGGCTTTACGGAGAAGCTGGCGGTGGCGTTCAATGATGTGGATCTGTGCCTGAAAGCCAGAAAAGCGGGCTATCTGATCGTGTTTGACCCGAAGGTGGAGGCATACCACTATGAGTCAAAATCCAGGGGAATGGAGGACACGGAGGAGAAGGTGTACCGCTTCCAGCAGGAGATTGAATACATGAGAGAGCAGTGGAATGATATTTTGCGCTACGGAGATCCTTATTATAATCCGAATCTCACACTGCATCGGACAGACTATTCTTTGCGCAATCCATAAAGATATGGTAATATTTTGGAAAGGGTTACTGTGAATCGTAACTGAAAGGAAATCGGGAGGATGAGTGCATATGATGAAAGTATATATCTGTCCAAAGTGCGGCTGGTTGCGGACGGTTTCCAGGAGAAATGAGGTGGAATGCTTTAAATGCGGGGAGAAGCAGATGACGTCTACCCGTCTCACATATGAGAAGTACAGCTGCATGAGTGAAAAGGAACGGAAAGATTACGCTGACAGCTGGATGTATATCCACCGCGGCGACAGATGATGAGGTACTGCTTATGTATAAAAGAGAGCACAGGAGCTGGGTGAAGCATTTGGACTTTACGATTCTGGACATGCTGTGTCTGGAACTTGCCTATGCGCTGGCGTATATAATCCGCCTTGGCATGGATAACGAATATATGAACGAGCAGTACCGGCGGCTTGCGGTGATGCTGATCATGATCGATATCTGTGTTGTGTTTTTTAGTGAATCTTATAAGAGCATACTGCGCCGGAGCAATACGCAGGAGTTGAGTTCGGTGGTGATCCATGTCAGTACCATTGTTGCAGGAGTGCTGGTATATATGTATCTGACCAAACAGTCTCAGATATTTGCACGCCAGATCATGCTGATGTACTGGGCGTTCTCCATTATGTTTGAGTTTGTGGGACGCAGCCTTTTAAAGAAGTTCCTAAAACACAAGATGATGAATGGCAGAAATCTGTCTGCCATGATCATTGTGACTACCAATGAACTGGTGGAGGAATGCCTGGGAGAATTCGAGGATCTTCCTTATCGGGAGTTCGTGGTCCGGGGCGTAGTGGTGGTGGACAACCCACGAAAGGGACAGGTGATACGGGGAGTTCCCGTGGTGGCAAATGCAGATGATTTTTTTGCCTATGTCAAGGATAACGTGGTGGATGAGGTGTTCATCAACGGCAACACCATAGCCAGCAGTCAGGCGCTGGCAGACGAACTGCTGGAAATGGGAGTGACTGTTCACTTTAATCTGGTGCATGAGTCGAAGCTGATGCCCAATAAGGTGGTAGAAAAGTGCGGAAAATATATGGTGCTGACTTCCAGTATGCGTATTGCAACCCCCAGACAGCTTTTGGTCAAACGGCTGATGGATATTGTGGGAGGGATCATTGGTCTGGTCATTACGTTTCTGGCATTGCTTGTCTTCGCACCTATCATCAAGATACAGTCGCCGGGACCGGTATTTTTCTCCCAGGTGCGTGTGGGGAGAAACGGCAGACGTTTTCGGTGTTATAAGTTCCGCTCTATGCAGGTGGATGCGGAGGAGCGCAAACAGGATCTGATGGAGTCCAACGAGATGTCGGGGCTGATGTTTAAGATGGAGGATGATCCGAGGATATTTCCCATCGGGAGATTTATGCGGAAGTATTCCATTGATGAACTGCCTCAGTTCTGGAATATTCTGAAGGGTGAAATGAGTCTGGTGGGTACGAGGCCGCCCACAGAGGAGGAATGCGTTGCTTATGAGATCAGACACCGCGCAAGGCTGGGGATCAAACCGGGACTTACCGGTATGTGGCAGGTCAGCGGCAGGAATAATATTACCGATTTTGAGGAGGTAGTCCAGCTGGATACCTATTATATCACCAACTGGTCCATTGCGCTGGACGTTAAGATATTATGCAAAACCATTCAGGTTGTATTATCAGGAAAAGGATCGATGTAGTTTATGACAGTGTTGGATAAATGCTCTTTTGTGCTTGGAATGGTCCGAAAACACGGAATACGGGGATTGTTCTGGAAGATTCTGGAGCGCAGGCGGGATACGGTGGAACGGGCGTATGTGAAGCACTGGCAGGAATATTGCATGACAGGTGAAGAGTGGAAGATACAGCGCAATACCAATTTTGATCATATGCCTTTGGTGTCTTTGGTGGTGCCTGCCTATGAGACTCCGCGGGAATTTCTGACTGCACTGGTGGAATCTGTGCAGCAGCAGACTTACGAGAACTGGGAACTGTGTATTGCCGACGGAAGCCCTTCAGAACAGGTGGCAAAACAGGTGCAGGAGCTGTCCGGTCAGGACGAACGGATCCGTTATCAGCATCTGCCTTCCAACGGAGGTATTGCGGAAAATACCAATGCAGGTCTTGCCATGGCGCAGGGAGAATATGTCGGTTTCCTGGATCATGATGATATGCTTGCGGCTAACGCCCTCTATGAGGTGGTACGTCTCATCAATGCCAGACCTGCCGCGGATGTGATCTATACGGATGAAGATAAGGTGGACGCTGCGGGAGAGCAGCATTTTCGACCGCATTTTAAGCTGGATTATAATCGCGAGATGCTGCTGCATTACAATTATATCTGTCACTTTCTGGTGGTGAAAAAAGAGCTGCTGGACCGTGCCGGGGGACTCCGCTCCCAGTATAACGGCGCGCAGGATTATGATCTGGTGCTGCGGCTGGCGGAGTTGACTGATGAATTTCACCATATTGACAAGATTTTATATCATTGGCGGGTGCACCGGAATTCCACAGCGGGAAGCTCTCTGTCCAAGGACTATGCCTATGATGCGGGCAGGCGGGCGCTGGAAGACTGTGTGAAACGCAGGCAGCTTAATGCAAGGGTGAGAAGGGCGCCGGGAGGCGGCTTTTATGAAATGATGTATGAGGAGAATCCGGCGTCCATGGAGGAAATCGATCTGCAGGAAGTGCACAGCGACGCGGTGCTGCGGGAGCGTGTACGGCAGAGCCGCGCCTCTTATCTTCTGCTGTGGGACAGCAAGAGTGTGTATCCGGCAGCGGAGCGTGAGAAGAGAGAGCTGCTGCAGCTGTGCATGCAGAGAAAGATCGGATTGGCCGGCGTGCGTTACCGCAAGCGGGGACGGATCGTATCCGCAGGGATACATATGCTGCCCCAAGGCGGTTATGAGTATGGATTTCAGGGATTGCCGATACATTTTAAGGGATACTTTGACCGGGGTGTGATCCGGCAGAATGTAGACGCGGTTCCGCTGGATTACTGCATCGTGCGCAGAGAAGCATTTCTTGCGGCGGCGGATATTCACGAAAAGCTGCACACCATGGAGGGCGCAGTTGCACTTGGCAGGCGCATGCGGGCGGCGGGATATGAGGTAGTGCTGGATGCAAGAGTGACGGTGAAGTGTAAAGGATAGGACAATGAAGCATATTTTTATCATCGGATGTAAGGGGATACCCGCCCAGTACGGCGGATTTGAGTCTTTTGTAGAGAATCTGACCGGTCGTGCCGTGAGCGGTGAGATCCGGTATCACGTCGCCTGTATGGGAGACAGGCAGGAACGTTTTTCTTATCATCACGCAGATTGCTTCCGGGTAGCGGTACCGAAGATCGGTCCGGCGAAAGCGGTCTGGTATGACATAGCGGCATTTCGGCAATGTATTCGGATTATGAAGGAAGAAGGGATAAGAGAGCCGGTGGTGTATGTGCTGGCGTGCAGGATCGGCCCTTTTGTGGGGCATTTAAAACGTAAACTACGGCGTTTTGGAGGGAAACTGTATGTGAACCCCGACGGGCATGAATTCAAACGTGCCAAGTGGAATGCGTTAATCCGCAGATACTGGAAGTTTTCGGAAGGCGGGATGGTAAAACATGCCGACCTTCTAATTTGTGATTCTAAGAATATGGAGCGGTATATTCAGACAGAATATAGTAAGAAAAAGCCGGCAACGGCTTATATTGCATATGGAACCGATGATCATCTGCCGGCGGCGGACGGAAAACGCCTGCAGGAATGGTATGCGGAGCATGGGCTTCGCCGGGAGGGATACTATCTGGTGGTGGGACGTTTTGTTCCGGAAAATAATTATGAGACCATCATCCGGGAATTCATGCGTACCGACACAGACAAGCGCCTGGTATTTATCACGAATGTGGAGCACAACAGGTTCTACGATCATCTGCGGGAGGCGACCCATTTTGCGGAAGATGCCCGTATAATATTTGCCGGAACCGTGTACGACGGAGAACTGCTGGCACAGATCCGTGCTAATGCGTATGGGTATCTGCACGGCCATGAGGTGGGAGGGACGAATCCTTCACTGCTGGAAGCCCTTGCTACGACGGAGCTGAACCTGCTGCTGGATGTAGGATTCAACCGGGAGGTGGCGGAGGACAGCGCCATATACTGGAATAAGGAGCCGGGCAGTCTTGCCGGACTGATTCGGGAAGGGGATCGTATGCATAAGGAGCAGCGCATGCAATTGGGAGAGCGGGCCAAGGAACGGATGCGCCGTTTCTATGGCTGGAGTTCGATTGTGGAGCAGTATGAGCGCCTGTTTTTGTCCGAAGGAGGGGCCAGATGATATCAGTTGCGGTGGTGACATACAATGGAGAGCGGTATCTGAAGGAACAGTTGGACAGCATTCTTGGGAATCTTAAGGCGGAAGATGAAGTGGTGGTGTCTGATGACGGTTCTTCGGACGGAACCTGGAATATACTGCAACAATACCGGGAACAGGATGCCCGTGTCCATATCAAGAAAGGACCCGGTCAGGGCGTGATCGCCAATGTGGAGTATGCGTTGTCCTGCTGCAGGGGTGATTACATATTCCTGGCAGATCAGGACGATGTATGGATGCCGGACAAGGTAGAGCGTGTGATGGCAGTTATGAAAGCGCAGAAGGCTGTGTTGGTGGTGCATGACGCCAGGGTGATGGATGCCGACTGCCGGGAGGTGATCATGCCTTCGTTTTTTGATTACCGTCACAGCGGCAGAGGCGCAGTCAAAAATATGGTGAAAAATACTTATATGGGCTGCTGTATGGCATTCTCCAGAGAGGTGCTGTCCTATGTGCTTCCAATCCCTAAGGACATTCCCATGCATGACCAGTGGATTGGTGTAAAATGTGATCTTAAGTATCGCCGGACCGTGTTCTTAAAGGAGCAGTTGATCTGTTACCGGCGGCATGGCGGCAATGTATCGGACTTCTCTCACAACGGGGTTGGAACAATGATTAAGAATCGTTTAATTTTTTTAAAGGGAATCTTAATCTCCAATGGATAATATTGACACTCTTCCTGTTTTGTTATAAACTTGTCTAAGTTGCTGTCCGGTGGATACGAAATGGGAAATGGAGAAAATACTATGGCTACGACAAACCGAAATACGCATCAAGGAAATTCAAAAAAGAAGAAACTGACAAAGAAGCAGAGAAGAAAAAGAAAGATAATCATGCTTGTAGTGGAAGTGCTGGTCATTCTGATCCTGCTTCTGGTTCTGGCACTTGTCATTAAGCTGAATAAAATCAACAATGCCGGGGAACTTGACCCCGATAATCTGGAGATCAACATTGATGAGAAGACCAAGGAAATGCATCAAGGAAATTCAAAAAAGAAGAAACTGACAAAGAAGCAGAGAAGAAAAAGAAAGATAATCATGCTTGTAGTGGAAGTGCTGGTCATTCTGATCCTGCTTCTGGTTCTGGCACTTGTCATTAAGCTGAATAAAATCAACAATGCCGGGGAACTTGACCCCGATAATCTGGAGATCAACATTGATGAGAAGACCAAGGAAATGCTGGAAGGCTATACCAATATTGCGATATTTGGTCTGGACAACCGCAGCAATGGCAGTTATGATTCGGGTAACAGCGACTGTATCATGATCGCAAGCATCAACAATGACACCAAAGAAGTCAAGTTGATTTCTGTTTATCGTGATTCCTATCTGAATGTGACGGATGCAGATAAATATACGAAGCTGAATGCCGCTTACGCCAAGGGCGGGGCAGAAGGCGCAGTTAAGGCTCTGAATAAGAACTTTGATCTGGATATCGTGGATTACGTGGCGGTGGATTTCAATGCCATTGCAAGGACAGTGGATGCACTGGGAGGCATTGAACTGGAATTTACCGCAGAGGAAGCGAATGATATATATACCCATGCATATGTGGATGAGATGAACGCTATGTTTGGCACGCACTCCTCTTACCCGGTGCCAGGCGTACAGCTCTGCGATGGAGTGCAGGCAACGGCGTATGCCAGACTTCGTAATACGGCAGGGGATGATTTTAAGCGCACGGAGCGTCAGCGTTTGGTGGTATCCAAGATTGTAGAGAAGACCAAGCAGTCTGATCTGGCAACCATTAATTCGATCATCGATGAGGTATTTCCGCTGATCACTACCAGCCTGCAGAATACAGAGATTCTGGGTCTGGCAAGCAATGTGCTGGACTATGAACTGGTAGATACTCAGGGGTTCCCGTTCCTGTTAAATCCTGCTTATGTCAACGGAGCGGCAATGGTGGTTCCCACCACTCTGGAGGACAATGTGATTTTGCTGCATGAGTATCTGTTTGGTGTGAAGGATTATGAGCCGTCTGGCACTGTCCGGGCCATCAGCAACCGTATACAGAGTGACAGCGGACTGGGCAGCGGGGATACTGCAAGGGACACCAATCCATTGAAGGTACAGGAGCCGGATACTCCCCAGGATGATTCGGGTACCGGTCAGTAAAGAAGAGAGAATACTATGGCAAGAAAGATTGCGGTATGGTTAGGAAAAGTGATAGGGGCAGGAGTGACAGCGTTTGCGCTCCTGTCACTTTTTTGCGTGTGGTATTATAACCCGCCGGTGCATAAGGTAGCTGCAAACGGAGCCACCGGTTACACCAGGCAGGCAGACGCTTTCTGGGCGAGAGCCACGGAAGGCTTTGCAAGAGGACAAACGGATGGGAACGGCTATAACAACAGTTATCCCGTGGAGGATCCCGGGGATATCCATATTCTGATGATGGGTTCCTCCCAGACAGAGGGGTTGTACGTCAATGATGATGAGTGCGCTTCTTATCTTTTGAACCAGTACTTTCACGAGGATGGTTCCGGGCGTTATGTCTACAACATTGGTATGTCGGCGCATGAAATATTTCGGAATGTCAGCAACCTGGAAACGGCATTGTCCGTCTATGAACCCAAAGAGTATGTGGCGATTGAGACAGGCGTACTGGCCTATCAGCCTGAGGAAGTATGGCAGGCACTGGCGCATGATATGCCGGAACTGACGGTGGGCACAGGCTACTCGTTGCTTGACCTGCTGCAGCAGAATCCTTATCTGAAGCTTGTATATCAGCAGTACAGCAATTATAAAAACCGGGAAAATACAGATACCGGCGTGGGTAAGGGATACGATGTGTTTTCGGAGGATACGTTGTGGGCGTCCAGGCAAATGTTAGAGTATATTGCCGGAACTGCCAGGGCGCATCACTGTGAGCCAATCCTATATTATATTCCGGAACTGCAGTTGGATGATAACGGAGCGCTTGTGTTTGCGGCGACGGAAGGAACCAGGGAACAGTATGCCGCACTGTGCAGGGAGCTGGGGATACTGTTTGTGGATATGACAGACGGAATTGTAGAGCTGTATGAACAGGAGCACATACTTGCCAGCGGATTTGCCAATACACAGGCGGGATATGGGCACCTGAACAGGGAGGGACACCGGATTCTGGCGGATGCGCTCTATGAGGCGATTTCGGAACAGGAGGAGCAGTTATGACGTTTGCCAGTGCAGAGTTTTTTGTATTGTTTTTTATCACGGCTGCATTGCTGCTGTTGCTGCAGAGAGTGCTGCCTCTCGGCGAACGGGCACGGCAGACGGGAAGCCATGTGATACTGCTTGCTGCAAGCTATATTTTTTATGGGTGGTGGGACGCCCGGTTCTGTGCGCTGTTATTGGGAGTGACCCTGGTCTCCTTTGTCACGGCAGCGCCGAAGGATCCCATGCGTCTGGCGGCAAGCCGGGCGGCGCTTGCTGTGGGGGTGGGTACGCCGTTACTTGTCCTGGGCGTATTTAAATATTATGACTTCTTTGTGGAATCCTTCTGCCAGGCGTTTCATATTGCAAACCATGCAGCGCTGAATCTGATTCTTCCGGTGGGTATTTCCTTTTATACCTTCCAGGCTTTGAGCTATACCATAGATGTGTATCAGGGGAAGCTCGGAAAGGAAAAGAGCTTTCTTAAGTATGCGCTGTACATCGGGTTCTTTCCCCAACTGGTGGCGGGACCGATCGTAAAAGCTGCCGATTTCCTGCCGCAGCTTAAGGAGGAACGTCGTATTACCTTAAAACGCGCGGAGCAGGGCGTGCAGATTTTTGCCTTCGGTATGTTTAAAAAACTGGTGCTGGCAGATAATCTGTCTCCGTTTGTGGATGCAGTGTTTCGCACGCCGGGAATCTATCACTGGAGCACGGTGCTGCTGGCGGTGATTTCCTATGGCATTCAGATCTATATGGACTTTTCCGGTTACTCGGATATGGCGATTGGCTGTGCCGGCTGCCTGGGCTACGACCTAAACCGGAACTTTAATCTCCCTTATATTTCCCAGAATGTCAGTGAGTTCTGGAAACGATGGCATATCAGCCTGTCCGGGTGGCTGCAGCAGTATCTGTACATTCCCCTGGGAGGGAACCGTAAGGGGACGGTGAGAACCTATGTGAATCTGATGCTCACCATGCTGCTGGGTGGACTGTGGCATGGAGCCAACTGGACCTTTGTCCTGTGGGGAGGGCTTCACGGGGCAGCATTATGTATACACAAATGCTTCCTCAGACTGGCCGGGGGCGGAAGGCGTAAGGACAGGGAGAGACGGGATAAGAAAGCGTTCCCGGCGGCATTGTGCTGTATTATACTGACCGATCTATTCGTACTGTTCTGCTGGATTTTCTTCCGGGCGGAGAGTGTCTCCCAGGCGGCGGCGGTGATTGGGGTTCTGGCACATTTCGGAGATGGGATCGTACACATGTATTCCTGGAGTCTGGCTGCGATTGTGCTGCTGGCGGCAGCGACCGCGGCGACGTATGTGCGCAGCGCGCGCCGGAAAGAACGGACCGTGCAGGGCTTTTACCCGGTGCTTCCCTTGAACCGGTACTGGGCCCTTGTCCTTTTCTTCCTGGAGATAGGACTGATTGTGGGGCTGGCGTATGTGCAGGGGAATCCGTTTATATACTTTCAGTTTTGATGCTGTGCATCCGACAGACAGGATGATGTCAAGGAACCGTCGTATCATCCCTGCTAGAAAGGCATGCTCTGCTTCGCAGGTTTGCAGCCATACGGAAGAGCACCTTGAGCCGGTGCGTGCAAATTTCGTTGCCGTCGGGATATCATAAGTTCTGTGTCTTTTTATGCTTCGACAATCCCTCCGGTTCTGTCCGTCTGCTGAGTGACATGCGGCTTCGGTTTTTAGCATCTCTAGATGGGCGTTCCTCTGTGGTCGATATAAGCAGGCCGCTCCCATAACTCGCTTCAAAACAAGAGCAGCTTATGGTCTGTATGCTCAAACAATGTCCGCAGCCTGCACGTCACATCAGAACGCCCATCAAGAGACGCACAAAACCTGCAGATTGCATGTCCTCATGCAGACGGACAGATACCGGGGATTGTTCGAACGTTAAAAAGACACAGATCATCGCATATGATATCCCGGCGGCAACTGAAATTTCAGCACAAGGCGAGCCGTGCACTTTCGTATGGCTGCAAACACGGGAAGGGGCATGGCTTTTGTGGCAGGAAAGGCATGACGGGTTCTTTACAATATCTGTTTGCTAAATGCAAGGATTCAGGATAAAAAAACACTGGATAGTATTACTGTTTTCATATATAATGAAACGATAGATAGTAATGATGACATTGGGAGGATTGTAGCATGTGTGGTATTGTGGGTTACATCGGAAAGAAGCAGGCGGCGCCTATTTTGCTGGACGGTCTGGCGAAGCTGGAATACCGGGGATACGACTCTGCCGGAATGGCAGTGTATAACGGCGAGAAGATACAGATGGCGAAGGCAACCGGACGGCTGAAGGTGCTCAGTGAGATGACTTATGAGGGAGAGACGCTGCCGGGAACGGTAGGGATTGGTCATACGCGCTGGGCAACCCATGGAGCTCCTACTGACAGCAATGCCCATCCGCATTTCAATGAGACGGAGACCATTGCCGTGGTACATAACGGTATCATTGAGAATTATATGAAATTGAAGAAGAAGCTGGAGGATAAGGGATATCAGTTCAGCTCTGAGACGGACACGGAGGTAGTGGCGCACCTTCTGGATTACTATTATAAGGGAGATCCCCTGGAAGCCATCACCAAGATCATGCACCGGGTGGAAGGCTCCTATGCGCTGGGAATCATATTTGCGGAGCATCCGGATGTGATCTATGCGGTGCGCAAGGATAGTCCGCTGATCGTAGGCAGGAGCGGGGAGGGAAGCCTGATCGCTTCCGATGTGCCTGCAGTGCTGAAGTATACCAGGAATGTATATTTTATCGAGAATGAAGAAATCGCCAGGCTGTCTACAGAGGCTATTGTTTTTTTTAATGTGGATGGAGAGTCTATAGAGAAGGAATCGAAACAGATAGAGTGGGATATCCATGCTGCGGAAAAGGGCGGTTACGAGCATTTCATGCTCAAGGAAATGAATGAGCAGCCGGCTACTGTCCGGGACACCATCAGCCCGCGTATTAAGGATGGGGAGATTGTGATCGAAGAGCTGGGAATGGGGGACGAGGAAATCCGTCAGATTGATAAGATTCATATCGTAGCCTGCGGCTCGGCATATCACACGGGATTTACCAGTAAATATGTCTTTGAGGGACTGGCACGGATACCCGTGGAAGTGGATCTGGCATCCGAATTCCGTTATCGCAACCCAATCCTGAATAAGAATACGCTGGTGATCATTATCAGTCAGTCCGGTGAGACGGCAGATTCGCTGGCGGCATTGCGTATGGCGAAAGAATGCGGGGTTACAACGCTGGGTATCGTGAATGTGGTGGGAAGTTCTATCGCAAGAGAAGCGGATAAGGTTATGTATACCTGGGCGGGACCGGAGATCGCCGTGGCAACTACCAAGGCATACAGTGCGCAGCTGGTGGCACAGTATCTGCTCGCCATATTATTTGCCAAGGTGAGAGGTAAGATTGACGCGGAGCAGGTAAGCACCATGCTTCATGACCTTAAAAAACTGCCGGATCAGATAGAACTCCTCTTAAGTCATAAAGAGAGGATACAGAAATTTGCGAACCGCTTTATTGCGGCGCGGGATGTGTTCTTCCTTGGACGCGGTATTGATTATGCCATTTCCATGGAGGGTTCCCTGAAACTGAAGGAAATCTCTTATATTCACTCCGAGGCGTATGCGGCAGGAGAACTGAAGCATGGAACGATTTCCCTGATTGAGGAGGGGACGCCTGTGATTGCGGTGGCAACCCAGAATGAGATTCTGAAGAAAACCATCAGCAATGTGGTGGAGGTCAGAAGCCGCGGTGCCTTTGTCATGGCAGTGACTACCGAGGGTACGGCAGAGATGGAGAAGACGGCAGACTATGTGGTGTATATTCCCCAGACCAATGCATATTTTTCCAATTCTCTGGCGATCATTCCACTGCAGTTGTTCAGCTATTATGTTGCCGTGGGTAAGGGATGCGATGTAGATAAACCCCGTAACCTTGCAAAATCGGTAACTGTGGAATAGTCATGGATGATGAGTTACTATTCACAGCCCCTCCGCACACATGCGCAAAATCAGCCAGCAAGCTGTCTGTTGCTGCTACGCAGCGTTATATTTTGCTTATGTGGGCAGAGTGACTGATTCCAGTCACATAAGGAGTACCGTACAGCTTCTTACAAGCAAGCTTGATGAAGCTGTATGCACTCCTTATGTGGCTGTGAATAGTAACAAAAAACATAATTTTATTAGATTTTAATCACAATTCGTTCACAAAGTCCGGGTATGATAACGAATATCAATAACTATCAACGGAATGAAGAGGTAGATAATATGGAACAGAACAGGATGAATGGAAACGGATGGAGCAGCCCACAGGACAACCCGGCATATGGAACACAGCCAAATTACGGAAATGCCAACGTACCGTATGGAGCACAGCAAAACTATGGAAATGCTAATATGCCGTACGGAGCGCAGCCAGGTTATGGCAACGCCAATGCGCCATATGGAGCGCAGCCGGGGTACGGCGGCGCCAATACATCGTACGGAGCACAGCCAGGTTACGGCAGTGCCAATACATCATACGGAACACAGTCCGGGAGCGAAAATGCTCCATATGAGGCGCAGCAGGATCATAGTGATACAGAAGCGGCACAGACCTCCGTGCAGATGGAGACTGAGGATAAGAACGTACCCAAGGCGGAGAAGAAAAAGCATACGTCAGATGGCGGAAAGCGTCCGTTTGGCATAACCCTGGCAAAATGTGCGGCGATCGCGCTGGTGTTCGGCCTGGTGGCGGGAAGCGTTTTTGCAGGGACGAATCATGTGTGGAATCTGGCACTGGCAGGGGAGGAGGCAGAGCAGCAGGTTTCGGCGGAACAGAAGCCGGAGGATGAGGATAATGATAAGGCAGCAACCACACCGGTGTCTGCCAATGTTTCCGGTACGGTGATGGATGTCAGCCAGGTTGTAGAACACGCGATGCCTGCCATTGTCGCTATTACCAATATCAGCGTAGTCAAGTATCCTACATGGTTTGGCGGTGTTCAGGAAAGAGAGCGTGAAAGCTGCGGCTCCGGTATCATCATCCGGCAGGATGAGGATTATATCTATATTGCCACCAATAACCATGTGGTCAGCGGTGCAAAACAACTGACGGTTCAGTTCAGTGATGATTATACGGCTGCCGGTCAGGTGAAGGGAACGGATGAAGCCACTGATCTGGCGGTAGTGGCGGTCCGTATAGAGGAATTGCCGGAGGATACTCTGGCGGCGATCAAGGTCGCGACGCTGGGATCCTCGGAAGCCTTAAAGGTTGGTCAGCCGTCCATTGCTATCGGAAATGCTCTGGGATGGGGGCAGTCTGTTACCACAGGATGTATCAGCGCCCTGAATCGAGAAGTGACGGTAGAAGATGAATATACGGGGGCTTCTGTCACCAATGAACTGATCCAGACAGATGCGGCGATTAATCCCGGAAACAGCGGCGGAGCTCTGCTCAATATAAACGGAGAGGTCGTCGGAATCAATTCTGTAAAATACGGTGATACTTATGTGGAGGGGATGGGTTATGCAATACCTATTGATACAGCCAGTCCGATCCTGGACAGTCTGATCAACAGTGAGGAAATATCTGGGCGTGCTGCGTATCTGGGCGTGTACTGCTCAGATGTGACCCAGAGTGTGTCAGACAGCTATGGTATGCCGCTGGGATTATACGTCCGTAACGTTGTGGAGGGGTCTGCGGCTGAGGCGGCGGGTATTCAGAAAGGCGATGTGATCACAGCCTTTGCGGGCAGAAGTGTCGGTTCTCAGAAGGAACTGGATGAGGCGCTGCAATCCTGCCAGGCAGGACAACAGGTGGAGATCACATATCAGAGACAGGTCAACGGAGAGTACAGGGAGAATACGGTGACAGTTACGCTGGGCAGTAAAAACTAATATGTGGGATAAAAGGAGAGGGTATGAACACAACACTGATTATTATGGCGGCGGGTATAGGTTCTCGTTTTGGGGGCGGGATCAAGCAGTTGGAGAAAATGGGCCCCGGCGGGGAAATCCTTATGGATTACTCTATCTATGATGCCAAGGAGGCTGGGTTTGACAAGGTAGTCTTCATTATACGCAGGGATATTGAGCAGGATTTTAAAGAGGTGATAGGCAACCGGATCGGTGCGCATATTCCGGTAGAATATGTATTTCAGGATATTGCCGACCTGCCGGAGGGATTTACGGTGCCGCAGGGGAGAACAAAGCCCTGGGGCACCGGGCAGGCGGTATTGTGCTGCAAAGGTGTGGTGAATGAGCCGTATGTGATCATCAATGCGGACGATTATTACGGCAGGGAGGCGTTTGTAAAGCTGCATACATTTCTGACTGAGCATGCAGGCGGTGGGGAAACGTTTACCCTGGGCATGGCAGGATATATCCTGGAGAATACATTGAGTGAAAACGGGACGGTCACCAGAGGTGTGTGCAAGGTGGATAGTCAGGGATATTTGGAGCGCATTGAGGAGACAACCGGCATCCGGGCAGATGAGCACGGAAGGATTCTGTGTGATAATGAAGACGTGCAGGAATGGATACACCCACATGTGAATGTGTCTATGAATATGTGGGCAGGTTATCCTGATTTTCTGGACTACCTGGAACAGGGCTTTGTGCAGTTCCTGAGCGGTATCAGTGATGATCCTCTGAAAAAGGAGTATCTGCTGCCTACGATCGTGAAAGACCTTTTAAAGGACAAGCATGCCACAGTAAAGGTGTATGAAACGCAGGACCGATGGTTTGGCGTGACCTATCTGGAGGACAAGCCGTTAGTGGTGGATTCCATAAGAAAGTTGATCGCGGACGGCGTATATCCTGCGGACTTGTGGGGTTAGGATAAATGTGATAAGATATTGCAGGAGTGCGGAGGAAATGAAGATGAAGAAGAAAAAGATTGTGATAGCATTGGGGCATGAGGCGTTGGGAACTACGCTTCCGGAGCAGAAGAAAGCAACCAAACTAACGGCGAAGGTGATCGCCGACTATATCAAAGAGGAGTATCAGGTGGTCATCTCCCACAGCAACGGTCCGCAGGTGGGGATGATCCATACTGCAATGGCAGAGTTCTGCAGGATTTATCCGGAATATACGGCAACACCTATGTCGGTGTGTTCGGCCATGAGCCAGGGTTATATCGGATACGATCTGCAGAATGCTATCCGCACGGAATTGTTAAACCGGGGAATCTACAAGCCGGTAGCTACTGTGCTGACGCAGGTAACTGTGGACCCGTATGATGAAGCATTTTATCATCCCAGCAAGATCATCGGCAGACTGATGACAGAGGAAGAGGCGGATGCAGAGGAGAAGAAGGGTAACCATGTGGTAAAGCAGGGTGACGGCTACCGCAGGATTGTGGCAGCTCCTAAGCCGATGAATATCGTAGAGATTGATTCCATACGGGCGTTGTCGGATGCAGACCAGGTGGTGATCGCCTGCGGCGGCGGCGGAATTCCCGTGTTGGAACAGGATAATAACCTGAAAGGCGCCAGCGCCGTGATTGAGAAGGATCTGGCGGCAGGTAAGCTGGCGGATTTATTGGATGCGGATCGGCTGATCATTCTGACCAGTGTGGGACGGGTAGCCTTAAATTACGGAACACCGGAGGAGCAGCCGCTGGATGAATTGACGGTGGAAGATGCAGGACGGTATGCAGCGGAAGGTCATTTCGAGGAAGGAACCATGCTTCCGAAGATTCAGGCGGCCATCGATTACATTGGTAATTCTGCTGTGCGTTCCGTACATATTGCCAAGCTGGAGTCTGCGCTGGACGGTGTCAGCGGTCTGAAGGGAACCGTAATCCATAAGTAGCATCGGCATAACGTAACTGTTTTGATGCGTTAGGGCAGATGAGAAGAAAATGCGAGGAAATCATATGAGCATATGGAACACACATATATTGCGCAAAAATACCGGACGGACGACATGGGCGGCTGCGCTGGTATTTCTGCTGGGAATATTCTTGCTGACCGGGTGTGACGGAAAACAGCAGGATATAACAGTCCCGGGAACAGAAACGGAGCATTCTGGAACAGAACTGGAAGCTCCAACGGAAGCGACCGAACCAGGAACAGAGCTGGAAACAGAGACAGAAAAGGAACCTGAGACCGAGGCAGTGCGGGAACCCGCAGTGCTTAATCCGGATACCGTAATATATGCGGAGGAAACGGTGTATACTACCACCAGGGTAAATGTGCGTACAGAGCCGTCTACGGAATCAGAGGTCTACAAGAAGCTGTCTGCAGGTGTAGAGCTTACGCGCAAGGCGAATGACGGAAGCTGGAGTCAGGTTGTGTTAGAGGAGGGCAGTTATTATATTGCCTCGGATTATCTGACTACGGAGAAGCCCAAAGAACCGGCGGCATATAGTACGAACACCAGTGCAGGAACCGGAATCATCAGCGGCTCCGGCGGTCACGTCGTGTGTATTGACGCCGGACACCAGCAGTACGGGGACTCTGCCAAAGAGCCGGTAGCGCCGGGATCATCTGAGACGAAGGCGCGTGTGACCGGGGGAACCTCTGGCGCTACGACGGGACTGACAGAGTATGAATTGAATCTGCAGGTGTCCCTGCGGCTGCGGGATGAGCTGCTTGCGAGAGGATATACGGTTGTCATGACCAGGGAGACCAATGACGTGAATATCAGTAACAGCGAGCGGGCGGCTATTGCCACCAATGCGGGGGCGGAGATTTTCGTCAGGATTCACGCCAACGGCTCCACGGACAGCAGCGTAAACGGCGCTATGACCATCTGCCCCACCTCCTCGAATCCTTATGTGAGCGGATTGTACAGTCAGAGCCGTACCTTGTCGGATCGTGTGCTGGACGGGTTGTGCGGCGCTACAGGTGCCAATAAGCAGTATGTGTGGGAAACAGATACTATGAGCGGCATTAATTGGAGTACGATGCCGGTGACGATTGTGGAGATGGGATATATGACCAATCCCACAGAGGAGGCGAACTTGGCATCAGATTCCTATCAGAGTCAGATTGCTCAGGGAATTGCAAACGGAATAGACGCATATTTTTCCGGGAATTAGGTATAAAACAAGAAAGGTAAGACAAATGGCGGAGAATCAGAATTGTGCTAGTTCGGGAAGCTGCGACAGGAGCAGCTGCGAGGGATGTGAGCACAAAAAAGGGAGCGGCTGCTTTCGTGAAGAGCTGAATGCATATTCTAAGATTGGTAAAGTGATCGGGGTGGTCAGCGGCAAGGGCGGCGTAGGCAAGTCCTTTGTTACGGCATCCCTGGCAGCAGGCATGGTGAAGAAAGGATACCGGGTAGGTATCATGGATGCAGATATCACCGGTCCCTCCATTCCCAAAATGTATGGCATCCACGGGAAGGCAGTGGGCAGTGAGCAGGGAATTGAGCCGGCTGTCGCTGAGGACGGAACGAAAATCATGTCCATCAATTTATTGGTAGATACGGAAGAGACGCCTGTGGTATGGCGAGGACCAGTGATCGCAGGTGTGGTGAAGCAATTCTGGACCGATGTTGTGTGGGGGGAACTGGATGTCCTGTTTGTGGACATGCCTCCTGGTACCGGTGATGTGCCGCTGACGGTATTTCAGTCGCTGCCGGTGGATGGCATCGTGATCGTCACATCTCCTCAGGAGCTGGTGCAGATGATCGTCAAGAAGGCATATCACATGGCAGATATGATGCACATTCCGGTTGTGGGAATTGTAGAGAATTATAGCTATCTGAAATGTCCGGACTGCGGCAGACAGATTACGCTTTTTGGCGAGAGCCATATTGAGGAGACCGCTGCAATGCTGGATGTGCCCTTGCTGGGACGGATACCTTTAGATCCCTCCTATGCGGCGGCGGCAGATGAGGGAAAATTCTATACACTGGATCATCCGTATGTACAGGATGCGGTGCAGGCAGTGGAACAGTTCTGAAAATGACAGGTAATTCGCAGAATATGCGGATTGCCTGTTTATTATAGGTTTCTATATTTACATATCAAAGGAGGAGTTTTTGCATGCATGAAACAAAGGATGTGATCAAGGACGCCAGAACGCTGGGCGCTCCCAAAATGCTGCTGTTGGGGCTGCAGCACATGTTTGCCATGTTTGGCGCGACTATTCTGGTGCCAATCCTGGTGAACACTTATTTTGAAGGAGAGGGGCTTTCTATCCAGGTAACCCTGATCTGTGCCGGACTGGGCACATTGTTCTTCCACCTGTGTTCGAAGCTTAAGGTTCCGGCATTTCTGGGGTCGTCGTTTGCTTTTCTTGGTGGTTTTTCAACGGTGGCGGGATTGGATACGGGAATCTTCGCAGATATGACTATGGGAGAGAAGCTTCCCTATGCCTGCGGCGGAATTGTGGTGGCAGGAGCGCTGTATCTGATATTGGCATTGGTCATCCGACTGGTAGGCGTGAAGAAGGTTATGCGTTTTCTGCCGCCGGTGGTGACAGGTCCCATCATCATCTGCATTGGGTTGTCATTAGCACCCTCCGCGGTTGCAAATGCTTCCACAAACTGGATACTTGCATTGATCGCTTTGGCGGTTATCATCATATTCAATATCTGGGGCAAAGGGATGTTCCGCATTATTCCGATTCTGCTGGGGGTGGTGATCTCTTATGCGGCGGCGCTGATCATGCATGTCTGCGGACTGACGAATCCGGATGGAAGTGCGATCTTAAATTTTGCGGAAGTGGCTTCTGCAAATTGGGTAGGCCTGCCGCCCTTTATACTGTGTAAGTTTGACCTGACGGCGATTCTGGTTATGGCGCCTATTGCACTGGCGACCATGATGGAACATATTGGCGATATGTCCGCGATTTCCGCTACTACCGAAGAGAACTTTATCGAGGATCCGGGACTGCACCGGACGCTGGTGGGTGATGGTCTGGCGACTTCCTTTTCCGCTTTGTTCGGAGGTCCGGCAAACACTACATATGGGGAGAACACAGGCGTGTTGGAATTAAGCCATGTACACGATCCCAGGGTCATTCGTCTGGCAGCGGTATTTGCGGTTATTTTAAGCTTTATTCCCAAAATGTCTGAGGTGATCGGTTCCATGCCCTCCGCCATCATCGGCGGCGTCAGCTTTATGCTGTACGGAATGATTTCTGCCATTGGTGTCCGCAATGTGGTGGAAAATCATGTGGACTTTAAGAAGTCCAGGAATCTGATTATTGCGGCGGTAATCCTTGTGAGCGGTCTGGGCTTTTCCGACGGACTGACGTTCACAATAGCAGGAACCTCTATAAAATTGACCGGGCTTGCCATTGCTGCTCTTGCAGGTATTATCCTCAATGCAATACTGCCGGGTAAGGATTATCAGTTCGGAGAGGACAGCAATGCAGATGCAAACCGTGGACTGGATATGAATCCAATCCAGCATAAGGAAGGGTGATTTGAGATGAACCAGCCGGAGGCATATGAACTGGCGATGCGTGTGATGAAGGAGATACGCAAGACAATTAAGGGCAAGGATGACTGTATTGAACGGGCATTTTGTGCGATTCTGGCAGGCGGTCATATCCTGATCGAGGACGTGCCGGGGGTCGGCAAGACAACGCTGGCAACGGCATTTTCCAAGGTGATGGCCCTGGAAAATCACCGGGTGCAGTTTACACCGGATGTTTTGCCCGTGGATATTATGGGATTTTCCATGTACGACAAAGTAACGGGAACCTTCTCCTATCATCCGGGAGCCGTGATGTGCAATCTGTTCCTGGCGGATGAGATCAACCGTACGTCTCCCAAAACCCAGTCGGCGCTTCTGGAGGTGATGGAGGAGGGAAGCGTCACCGTGGATGGCGTGAGCCATTCCGTACCAACCCCGTTTCTTGTGATCGCCACACAGAATCCCAAGGGCAGCGCCGGAACGCAGATGCTTCCGGAATCACAGATGGACCGCTTTATGATCTGTATGAGCATGGGATATCCGGATGCCATGAGTGAGATAGAAATTGCCAAGGGCAAGGGCGGCAGGAGACAGGCGGATATGATGCAGACGATCATGACCGCTATGCAGTTGGAACAGATGAAAGCAGTCGTGGAGGAGATATTTGTCCACGATAATATATACAAATATATGGTGAAGCTGGTGCGCGCCACCCGGGAAAATTCTTACATTGAACTGGGGGTCAGCCCCAGAGGGATGGTAGCGTTGACCAACATTGTGCGGGCACGGGCGTTTCTGCGGGGCAGGGCCTATTGTGTACCGGAGGATGTGGACAGTGTATTCCTGGATGTGACAAAGCATCGGATACTGTTGAACACGAAGGCAAGAGTGGCTGGCGTATCGGCGGATGCCATTCTGGAGCAGATATTAAATGACACACAAAAGCCCACGTCTTACCGGGGGAAAACAGAATTATGATACGGGCAGTACTTCTGATCATAGGTGCAGCGGCTTTGGTGTACACCGGTGTGATCTATAACAGCGAGGCTATTATCATACTTGCCTTTTGTGCAGGAGTTCTGGCACTGTTCAGCTATCTGTATGCTGCATATATGATGTTTCAGGTGAAGTGTCAGGTGCAGATCCCGATTTCCATGGCAGAGCAGGGAGAGCCTGCATGGGTGGAGGCAGTTACCAGGAATAACAGCCGTCTGCCCGCAGCGAGAATTCAGTATATCATCCGTTACGGCAATGTATTGTCCGACAGGCGCAGGAAGATGAAGGTGCTGACAGGAGCAGGAGCGAAGGAAACCAGCAGGCTGTCCACGGAACTTACCTGTCAGCAGGGAGGCTGTTATGTTTTTCAGCTCAAGAGGATAAGGATTTATGGATGGTTTGGAATCGGCTATGTGTCTAGGCGCGTCCGTTCGGAAGCGGTTCTTCACGTTATGCCGGAAATTGTACCGTTTAACCTTGTGGTAGGAGAGGCGTCCCGCCATTTTATGGGAGAGGCGGATATTCATGACGATAAGATCGGCGGCGATGACGCAACGGAAATCTTTCAGGTACGTCCCTTTCGGGATGGAGACAAGCTGTGCAGCATTCACTGGAAGCTCAGTGCAAAAGAAGAGGAGCTGATGGTGCGGGAAAACAGCCTGCCCTTAGGCGGTCCGGTTATTCTGCTGCTGGATATGCGAAAGGAACCGCGAAAAAGCATACAGAAAGGTGCGGGCAGATTTTCACGCCAGTCTCTGGAGTACCGGATGGCGCAGTTCTATGTAATCGTATTGTCTCTGTCCTTTGCGCTTATGGAGCAGAGATGTATTCACTATATTGCCTGGTATAGCCAGAGAGAGCAGGATGTGGTGCGTGTGCGTGTGGACAGAGAGGAAAAGGTGTATCTGGCGCTGCTGCTGCTCTACGGAAGCCTGAGGGATACCGGAAACGGGCAGGAACAGGATATCCGTCAGCTTTATCAGGATAAGTATAAGGGAGAGACGTGGATCACGGAGATTCTGGTATCCATATATGCCACTGTGCAGTTAAACGGGGAAACGGTGGAGGAGGAATTATCTAAGACGGAATTGCGGGTATGAGTATATGCATGGAGGAAAGCAGGGCAGTGCCGGCGCAAAGCAAGGCCGGAAAGCCGGAAAGAAGCGGAATTTAAGAAGATATGGACGGCAGACCTATACGGTGGAGTCGGACAGGCGCAGCGGTAAGTCACCGGCAGCCAGAGTGCTGTCGGTTTGTTTGGCGTGCGTTTTGACTGCATTATTGGCGGTTGACTGCCTGATGCTGTATACCAGTGTGTTCAGTCTGACAGGGACGATGTCCTGGCATGTACTGTTCCTGGTAGTTGTCAGCGCTGTATTGACATTGATCATGTATCTTCCCTGGGGCGGGTGGTGGTATCTGCTCCATGTAGCGGCGCTGCTGCTTCCGGTATTTTTCATGAAGAGACGTCTGCTGGGCGGTTTCCGAAGTGTTTTCAACGAGCTGGTGGAATTCATCAATCCATATTTTCATATCTCTCTGTCCAAGATCACCATAGAGGGCGTAACAGTCTGGGATAATGAGAGCCACATGTTTCTGCTGTATCTTCTGACACTGTGTATCTGGCCGATGGCATACGGAATGGTGCGGAGCAGAAAGCCTGTTACGGTCTTGCTGCCGCCGGTTCTGTTTGTCGCGCTGCCCCTGGCGGTGGGCAAGACACCGGGAACAGCCGCGATTTTGGTATTTTTCTTAGCTGTAGTAGGCACGCTGGGATTTTTAAGCGGAGGCGTTCCGGGTGACGGTCATAGGACGGTTCCCGGATCTTCGCATGCAGTTGTCTGCATCTGTCTTGCTGCGGCTGTGCTTGCCGTGACATGGAATGTGACTTATGAGCGGGCACAGGGACTGGTGGAAGACCGCGGTGAAATTGAGGCGATGGTGGCGGATGGAATAGATTATGCCATCCGGACCGTAGAAAGCCTGCCAGGCGGTTTTTCATGGTTTGGCATGAGTGATCCGGGGCGTATCTCAAACCGTGAACCCCGTTACCGCAACAAAGAAGTGCTGCGGCTGACGGTGAGTAAGCTTCCGGAGGATACGGTATATTTAAGAGGGTATGTGGGGGATTCTTATGACCATGGGAAATGGACCAACGAAGGGGATTCCTATTTTGCAGACGAGGTGACCGGCTGGCAGCAGAGCCTGGGAGAAGATGCCGGAAGCCATGTGCAGAGCATGCCTGCCCATAACCTTGCAAGTATGCTGAATACCAGAATGGATTATCAGGTGGAGTATACGGATCCGCCCAGGCAGTATGCATATCTGCCTTATTATACAGACACGGCGTCGGCTCTTGACGGATTTTCCGGTGATTCGACAGAGCTGATATTTATCGGGGATAGTATCGTGGAGCGGGAGGATCAGGGAGCTGTCTGTGTCAGTGGCTATCAGGAGAACGGTCTGATGGATACCCAGAGCGGTCTGACCATGGGAGAGGAATCGGAGTTCAGTCATCTGTACGGTATTTATGCAGAGCGCTATACTCAGGTAGATGAAAATCTGCAGGATTTAAAGACCCTGGGGGACAGCCTGAACAGAACGTACAAAAACGAGTATGCTTCCTATGTGGATCAGACGTTCAGCCAGGAGATAGCCATGGGGGCTCAATCATTGCTGGATGCCAGAGAGCAGCTTCGGAAGCTGATCTGTATTTCCATGGTGCAGCAGGAGCTGTGGAAGCGGACGTATGACTTGAAGCTGGACAGAGTTCCTTTTGGTCAGGATGTGGTGGAATATTTTCTGTTTCAGGGAGAGGAGGGCTTCTGCGAGCATTTTGCCAGCGCTGGTGTGTTGCTGCTGAGGGAAATGGGCGTCCCGGCCCGTTATGTCAGCGGCTATACCGTCAGAGTAAGCGATTTTACTTCCGAGAAGAATGCGTATACGGCAGTTGTTATGGATAACCGCGCCCATGCCTGGGCGGAGGTCTATATGGACGGCGTGGGCTGGGTGCCGGTGGAGATGACGCCAGGAGGCAACGCGGGAAATGGCGAATTGCAGATGACCAGGGTTGGAAATACGCTGCAGATCCGGGAGGGTGACGGTGCGACGGGTTCCGCGCGGGTGCTGTACGGTGACCAGCCGGAAGACCAGGAGAACAGCGAATCTACAGCCGTGCAGCCGGATACGCAGATGCAGGAGACAGAAAGAGAGAATCCGACAGAGACAGAGCAGGAACAGAGTCCGACGGGGATCGGACAGCCGGATCATGACGGCAGCGATGATAAAGGCTACGCTTTCCTATGGATTCCAATTGTAGTTGCGATATTGCTTGCGGCGGCAGCGATAGTTCTGGTGTATCGCCGGAGAGTACTGCCGGGACGGAAGATTTCTTATGCTTCTCCAGGACGCGCAGTAGAACAATTGTCGGGACAGATTTACCGCCTGCTGCGGCAGGAGGGATTTATCCGGGGAAAGGTGGATTCTGACGCGGAGTTTCGCAGGCAGCTTCTGGAACAGACGGTGATTGGGAAGGAAGAGATCATCCGTTATCTTGATATCTTAGAAAAAGCGGCATACAGCCGACAGGAGATCACCGCTTCTGATGTGGAGTTCTGCCGGCAGTTCTACCGCAGATTAGAGGGGCTTCAGAAAGGAGAAAATATATGACGGGAAAAAGGCTTCGGTTTTTATTTTTGGCTCTGTGTATCGGCGCCGCGATTGGTGCTTTTATATGGGGATTTTTGAGGGTTATGGGAATCGGACAGGAGCTTTTGTTCACAGCATTGCCGAAGCAGATACATATTCCCTGCTTTGTTCTTGTGGTTTGTATTCTGGGAGGTGTGATTATCGGCGTGTATGAGAAGATATTTCACGCCTCGCCGGATAACATGGAAGTTGTAATGGCAGTTATCAAGAAGGAAGGAAAATATCCCTGCGATCATTTGGCAATTCGTACGATAGCCGCCCTGCTTCCTCTGATTTTTGGTGCAAGCCTTGGACCTGAAGCGGGACTGACGGGAATTATCGCTGGGCTGTGCTTCTGGGCGGGAGGTAGATTCCGCTATGCAGGGAAGCATATGGAGGAGCTTTCCCACATCGGGTTGGGTGCTTCTTTAGGTGTCATTTTCCGTTCGCCCTTATTTGGCTATAGTTTTTCAGTAGAAGAGGATGATACTTCGACAGAATACAGTAAAACGGTCAAAATGGTAACGTATATTACGGCGATCTTAGGTGGTTTTGGTGTTTTTGTGCTGCTTGGCATTTTATTTGGCGGCGGGGCAGGTCTTCCGAGGCTGTCTGGGTCTGACATTGGCAACAGGGAGCGTTTCTTTGTCATTCTTTTAATCCCTGCGGGGATTGTAGCAGGAATTGTTTACACCATTTCTCATGCGGCAAGCAGCCGCTTCTTCGATGTGCTGAAGAAAAAATGCGGCGTGGTAGTCTGTGCCGTTTTAGGGGGGATATGTTTAGGTGTTTTTGGAATGCTTTTGCCATTTAGTATGTTCTCTGGAGAGGCTCAGATGGAAGTGCTGGCTGAGACTTATCTGGAATATACACCTGTATTATTGATAGGTGTTGGAATAGGAAAAATTTTTCTTACCAATGTATGTATACAGAGTGGATGGAAGGGAGGACACTTTTTCCCTGTGATTTTTGCTGGGGTCAGCATCGGGTATGGAATGGGGATGATCTGTTCCGTAGAGCCTGTGTTTGCGGCGGCGGTAGTGACATCGGCACTTCTCGGTTATATGATGAAAAAGCCTGTGGCGGTGGTGTTGCTTATGATGCTGTGTTTTTCAATGGATGCGGTTGTTTGGATGTTGGCAGCTTCTGCTGCGGGAGCAGGAGTGTCGGCACTCTTGCAGGGGAGGATTGAGAATACGGCGGGAAATGTCAATACGAACGAAAATGACGGCTGAAATTTGGAACGGGCAGAGCCGCTTTTAGGGTTCTGCCCTATCTGTATCACATGGTTGACAAACTACTTAGAGTTTCTCCGGTTCCGGATAGTCTACGCCGAAAGTATCAACGGTAACGCTCTTCATCACTTGGTCTTCAAGAGGTCTATCGGAATAGTCGGTGTTTGTGGTGGCAATTTTATTTACAATATCCATACCTTCTATGACTTTTCCAAAGGCGGCGTACGAACCATCTAAGTGGGGAGCGTCCTTGTGCATGATGAAGAACTGGGAGCCTGCGGAGTCCGGCATCATGGAGCGGGCCATGGACAGAACGCCTGCCGTGTGCTTTAAATCATTGGTGAAACCATTCTGGGCAAATTCTCCCTTGATTCCGTATCCCGGACCGCCCATTCCGGTGCCCTCCGGATCTCCGCCCTGGATCATGAAGCCGGAGATGATGCGGTGGAAGATGAGCCCGTCATAAAAGCCTTTCCTGATCAGGCTGATAAAGTTGTTGACGGTGTTGGGGGCAATCTGCGGATAAAGTTCCGCTTTCATTACGTCGCCGTTTTCCATCTCAAATGTTACAATTGGATTCTGAGCCATTATAAATTCCTCACTTTCTTAAATTAAGAGGCTGTCACATAAATACTATTATCAGAACTACATCCTTTTTCCTGATTCTGTAAACACACACGGGATATCTGCTTGCCTTGTGCTAAAATTCCAGCTGTCATCGCGGATTATTTGTGATGATTTCCGTCTTTTTAACGTTCGAGCAATCCTTGACGTCTGTCCGCCTGCCAAGGACATGCAATCTGCAGGTTTTGTGTTTCTCTTAATGGGCGTTCTGATGTGACGTGCGGGCTGCGGACATTGTCTGAGCTCGTAATCTGTATATTGTCGGTGCCTTAATGCGAGTTATGGAAGCAGCCCGCTCATATCGAGCACAGAAGAACGCCCATTTAGAGAAACTAGAAACCGAAGCCGCATGTCGCGTGGCAGGCGGACATACGTCTAACGGATTGTCGAAGCATAAAAAAGACAGAAAAATTATAATTCGCTGATGGCAGCGGAATTTTTACGCACCGGCTCAAGGATATCCCATGTTTGTTTACAAAATCATGGGAGAAGGATATACTTTTGATAATAGTATTTATGTGACAGACTTGAACTATTATCTTATATATCATAGCGAATTATAGTGGAATAGTAAAGAGGGAAAAATATGTGGAACTATCTGCTGTATGTGAAGGAAAATATCCCCGAATGCTGGCGGGAACAGCCATATTGGGACAGGTTGTGCTGCAATTTGTCACAACATGGTGTATCTGTTGTGGAGTTGAATACTATATATAGTACGGAAAACTTGCGTGCCCAACTGCAAGATGCAGGAATTCCTGCAGAAGAGGGATTGCTGTTTGCGTGGCGGGAAACGGAGCTTGCGGCATGTCAGACGTTGTCTCTTGCCAATGTGGCGTATGAGTGCAGGGAGGTGTCTTTTTCTCAGGGGGATCTTGGCAAAGCCCAGATGCTGCTCTTGGGATTGGAGGAGACAGACTACACGTTTCTTCTCCGGGTGTATCAGAGAAAACACAATATTCCCTGGGAAATCCTGCGGACCAGGCGCTGTATCCTCCGTGAATTATGTATGCAGGATATAGACGCACTGTATGAATTGTATGATAAGCCCGGGATAACGAACTATGTAGAACCGCTGTATGAAAAAGATGAGGAAGAGGAGTACCAGAGGCAGTATATTGCCAATATATATGGGTTTTACGGATATGGGATGTGGCTGGTATTTGACCGCAATAGCGGAACGCTCATGGGACGCGCGGGGCTGGAGCATCGCCTAGATGAGGAGGGGAAGGGTGTGTTGGAGATGGGGTATCTCATTGCCCCGGAATATCAGAGGCAGGGGTATGGCGGCGAGGTGTGCGCAGGGATTCTCTCCTGGGCGGAAGCGAATCTGGATTTCCCCGCTGTCCGGTGCCTGGTGCAGCGGGGCAACACAGCCTCCGAGATGTTGTTAAAGAGGCTGGGGTTTTCCCGGGATGGGAGTACATGGCAGGATGGGAAGGAGTATCTGTGTTTTGTCTATGTGTTCCGGAGAAAAGCGGGAGTATGTATGGAAGGATAAAAAGAGGAGGATATGATATGAGAATTCTATTTATTCGGCATGGAGATCCAGATTATGAGCATGACACACTGACGGAGACCGGAAAAAAAGAAGCGCTGCTGCTTGCACAAGCAGCGCCGGAAATGGGGCTGGGGCACTGTTTTGTTTCGCCGCTTAACAGGGCGCAGGAGACGGCATCTTATACGCTTAAGGAGCTGGGCTGCAAGGCACAGACATTTGACTGGCTGCAGGAATTTCCGGCACGGGTGGATGTGAACGCGTCAAAGGAGTTGCAGGATGCCTATCCGGATACGGATAGAAACAATGGAAAATACTGCATGCGGATTGCCTGGGATATGCTTCCATCTTATTGGCTGAGCCATCCGGAATATGGGGATCGGGATGGCTGGCGGGAGTCTGAAGTGGCGAGATGCAGTAACCTGGTTCAGATTTACGATTCTGTGACAGGCAGTTTCGACGAGTTTCTGGCATCCTATGGATATGTCAGGGAGGGAGGATTATATCGTGTGAAAAAGGAGTGTACGGAAAGCGTCACATTTTTCTGCCATTTGGGATTGACATGCGCACTTTTATCTCATTTATGGAATATGTCCCCGTTTTTACTGTGGCACAGTCTGGCGCCGGCGCCTACCTCGGTGACGGAAGTTGTGTCGGAGGAACGCGAAAAAGGAACAGCATATTTCCGGGCGCTGCGCATCGGAGATGTATCACATTTGAGTGGGGCAGGAGAGAAAGCATCGTTTTCGGGCAGATTTTGTGAAGTATATGGAAATAAAGAGCAGAGGCATTAGTATGGTTCTGAACAGTTACAAAATGTGAATAATTCCCATTTTGCCTTCATACTATAATAATGGGTGTGGACACCCTGTGAGGTTACTATTCACAGCCTCTCACCCACATGCGCAAAATCAGTCAGTAAGCTGCCTGTCGCTGCTGCGCAGCTTTGCATTTTGCTTATGTGGGTGGCGTGACTGATTCCAGTCACATAAGAAGTATCCAACAGCTTCTTGCAAGCAGGCTTGACGAATCTGTCGGTCACTTCTTATGCGGCTGTGAATAGTAACCCTGTGTGACATAACTGTATGGAGGAGTTTGGATATGGAGAGGGATAATAAACCAAAAAGAAACCTGCCGGCGGCGCTGGGAAAGGTGCTTCTGGCAATGTATATCATAACCGGGATACTGTTGGTGATATTGGCAGCGCTTCTATATAAGCTGGAACTCAGCGAAGCGGTGGTGAATATCAGCATCATTGTGATATATGTGCTGGTAGGCTTCCTGGGAGGGTTTCTCATCGGCAAGATTCAGGGCAGCAAAAAGTACATGTGGGGAGCATTGATGGGGCTGGGTTATTTCGCGGTACTGCTCATCGTGTCCCTGGTGATACATAAAGGACTGGATGCTGGAATACAGCACATGCTGACGACGCTGGTTCTGTGCACGGCTTCCGGAGCCATCGGAGGGATGATCAGCTGAAAAACTCGAGTTTCCGCATTTCGCAGATCGGATGCCAAAGATTGTTCGAACGTGAAAAAGACAGCAATCATCACAAATGATATATCAGTGGCAGCTGAAATTTCAGCATAAGGTGAGCTGCAATCTGATGCAGGGCTATAAGCAAAGGGAAGCAGTGAATGAATTTTATTGCAGAAATGATGCGGCTGTTTTTTGGTGGCATCTGGTATGCAAAACGCGGAAATTCGAGGTTAAAAAAAGACTTTTCTTATGCAGGACTATGTGATATACTATCTAAAGGTATTTTCTGAAAGGAGATAAAGAGATGAAGCACATTAAGACATTGAATACAAGAAAATTGCAGAATACGGTTAAGAAGGGCGGCTGCGGTGAGTGCCAGACTTCCTGCCAGTCTGCATGCAAGACTTCCTGCACCGTTGGCAATCAGACTTGTGAGCAGTGCAAATAAGGATCGTTGTTCCTTGTCCGATGACATAAGCAAGCGTCAAAAGACCGTTCGCGCAGGCGTACGGTCATTTGTGCGTCTTTGCGAATTGTGCGGACTGAACGGTTGCGATATTGACAACTGATATAACTGATAGAAGAAAGAGAGGAAATATTGTAGTGGTTCATCAGTATAAAAATAACGGCTATAATATTGTCCTGGATGTAAACAGCGGTGCGATCCATTTAGTGGACGAGCTTACTTATGATGTGATCGCGTTGTGGGAGCAGACAGACCGGGAAGGAATCGTAAGAGGACTTCAGGAAAAATATGACCGGGCGGAGTTGGAGGAGGCGATTGCCGAGGTGGCAGAGCTTATCGCCCAGGGAGAGCTTTTTACACAGGATGACTATGAAGATTACATTGAGGATGTGACTAAGCGCGATACTGTGGTGAAAGCGCTGTGCCTTCATATTGCCCACGATTGTAATCTCGCCTGCCGCTATTGTTTTGCGGAGGAAGGCGAGTATCATGGCAGAAGGGCGCTGATGTCCTTCGAGGTGGGAAAAGCTGCGCTTGATTTCCTCATCGCCAATTCCGGTAACCGGCGGAATCTGGAGGTTGATTTCTTCGGAGGCGAGCCGACGCTGAATTTCCAGGTGGTGAAGGATCTGGTAGCGTATGGAAGAGAGCAGGAGAAGCTTCATAATAAGAAGTTCCGGTTCACGCTGACCACGAACGGCGTACTCCTGAATGATGATATTATGGAATTTGCCAACCGGGAAATGGACAATGTAGTGTTGAGCATTGACGGCAGGCAGAAGACCAATGATTACATGCGTCCCTTCCGGGGCGGTCAGGGCAGCTATGACACCATTGTGCCTAAGTTTCAGAAGTTTGCTGACAGCCGGAATCAGGAGAGGTATTATGTGAGGGGAACCTATACCCATCACAATCTGGATTTCGCGGAGGATGTACTGCATCTGGCGGATCTGGGGTTTCAGCAGATTTCCGTGGAGCCGGTGGTGGCGCAGGAAACCGACGATTACGCCATCCGCAGGGAAGATCTGCCTCAGTTGTTTGCAGAGTACGACAGGCTGGCGCAGGAGATGATCCGGCGGAAGCAGGAGGGAAGGGGTTTTAATTTCTTCCATTTCATGATTGACTTAGAGGGCGGTCCCTGTGTGGCAAAGCGCCTGTCCGGGTGTGGGTCCGGTACGGAATATCTTGCCGTGACGCCCTGGGGTGATCTCTATCCCTGCCATCAGTTTGTGGGAAATGAAGACTTTTTGATGGGAAATGTATATGAGGGCGTGAAGCGCACCGATATCCGGGACTCCTTCAAGGGCTGCAACGTATATTCCAAGAAGGACTGCAGGGAGTGTTTTGCCAGGTTCTATTGCAGCGGCGGCTGTGCAGCCAATTCGTATAATTTCCATGGAGATATCCACAATACATATGACATCGGTTGTGCATTACAGAAGAAACGCGTGGAATGTGCAATTATGATAAAAGCCGCAGAAGCGGAAGATTAAGTGAAGAAAGGAAAAGACATGAAAGGCATCAAAAAAAGTAAAGGCGTTGCCATACTGCTGGCTATGATTCTGATACTGGCAGGACTGGCGTATTACGCATCGCTCATTCTGTCCTCTGCTCCGGGTGCTGCTGAGGATATGAACATCAAGCTTGGTCTGGACCTGGCGGGGGGTGTCAGCATTACCTACAAGGTAGAGACTGAGAATCCCACTTCGGAGCAGATGAAAGACACCATTTACAAGCTGCAGAAGCGTGTGGAGGGTTACAGCACGGAGGTATCCGTTTATCAAGAGGGAGATGACCGTATCACGGTAGAGATTCCCGGAGTGAAGGATGCCAACGCGATCCTGGAAGAATTGGGCAAGCCCGGTTCGCTGGAATTCAGGGATCCTACCGGGAATGTTTATATGACAGGTCTGGAGGTTCAGAGCGCAGAGGCGGCAGTGGTTCAGGATGAATTCCAGAACAAACAGAACGTGGTGAAACTGACGCTGACGGAAGAGGGCGCTCAAATATTTGCGGAGATTACCGCCGCAAATATTGGTAAGAACTGTCCTATTGTGTATGACGGTGAAGTCATCAGTAATCCTACGGTCAAGTCGGCAATCAACGGCGGAGAGGCCATCATTGAGGGAATGAGCAGCTATGAAGAGGCAGAAAACCTTGCCTCCAGTATCCGTATCGGAGCCCTGTCTCTGGAACTGTCGGAGCTGCAGTCACAGGTAGTAGGTGCGCAGCTTGGAACCAATGCCATTGCGTCAGCCCTAAAGGCAGCCGC
Organism: Lachnospiraceae bacterium; assembly: GCA_029071325.1. Taxonomy (GTDB): domain Bacteria; phylum Bacillota; class Clostridia; order Lachnospirales; family Lachnospiraceae; genus Roseburia_C. The sequence goes on from JAIEAP010000004.1 coordinate 121,831, forward strand.
CATTGGTCTTGCTCTGATCGCGGTATTTATGATCGCATATTATTGGATTCCCGGTGTGGCGGCAACCATTGCGCTTGCCATTTATACGACACTGGTAATCGCAGTGATCTATCTCTTTGAGATCACACTGACGCTGCCAGGTATAGCAGGTATTATCCTGTCTATCGGTATGGCTGTAGATGCCAACGTGATCATATTTGCCCGTATCCGGGAAGAAATTGCGGCGGGAAGTTCAGTCCACATTGCCATCAAGACCGGATTTAAAAAAGCATTATCCGCCATTATTGACGGTAATATCACGACTCTGATCGCGGCAATCGTGCTGGGCTTTATGGGTTCCGGTACGGTGAAGGGATTCGCCTACACATTGGCGGTAGGTATTATTCTCTCTATGTTTACCGCACTGGCAGTTACCAGAGTGATTTTACATGGATTGTACTGCCTGGGCTTCCGCGATGAGAAGTTCTATGGCAGGCAGAAGGAGCTCAAGTCCATTGGCTTTATGGCGAAAAAGCCTGTTTTCTTCATTATTTCACTGGTCGTTATTGTGGCTGGCTTTGTGGGAATGGGTGTGAATCATGCAAACGGAAATGGCGCTCTGAACTTAAGCCTGGAGTTTGTGGGAGGTACGGCAACTACCGTGGACATGGGCAAAGATTACACACTTGCTGAGATAGATGATGAGGTAGTTCCCTATTTTGAGGAGATAACCGGGGATTCCAACGTGCAGGTGCAGAAGGTGGAAGGCAGCAATCAGGTGGTGTTTAAGACCAGGGTGCTGGAGCTTGAAGAACGCGAGAACCTGAATAAGAGTCTGGAAGAAAATCTTGGGATTGATACTTCTACCTTGTCTTCGAATAACATCAGTTCCACCATCAGCGGTGAGATGACCAAGGATGCTGTTATCGCGGTGATCATTTCTACCATATGTATGCTGATTTACATCTGGTTCCGGTTCAGCGACCTGCGGTTTGCGTCTACTGCGATCCTGGCGCTGGTACATGATGTGCTGGTGATCCTGACCTGCTATGCGCTGTTCCGTCTGACGGTAGGAAGCACATTTATCGCCGTCATGCTGACCATTATCGGATACTCCATCAATGCTACGATCGTTATCTTCGACCGTGTGCGGGAGAATCTGAAAAATGTCAAACGGCTGGATAAGGCCACGCTTCAGGATGTCTCAGACAAGTCTGTGACCCAGACCCTGTCGCGAAGCCTGAATACGTCACTGACCACCTTTGTCATGGTGTTGCTGCTGTATATCCTGGGTGTTGCGTCCATCCGTGATTTTGCACTGCCTCTGATGGTTGGTATTGTCAGTGGAACTTACTCCTCAATCTGTATTGCTACAGAGCTGTGGTTTGTTTCCAAGACAAGACTTGGCAAAGGCCGTGTAGAGTAATAAATGATAAGATAGAGATCCCCGCAGTTCGATGGATGTGCTGCGGGGATCTTTCATTTATTCTTCAAGGAGGAAGAAAATGGATATAATTCAGATAACAGGAATGATTTGCCTGATTGTTATGAATATTGCAGGGTTGTCCGTTATGGGAATTGATAAGAGAAGGGCCGTCCGTCATATGTGGAGAATTCCGGAAAAAACGATATTTCTCATAAGCCTGCTGGGGGGAAGCCTGGGGACGTGGGCTGGAATGTATCTGTTCCGCCATAAGACAAGGCACTGGTATTTTGTGGTCGGGATACCTTTTATTCTGCTTTTTCAGATTGCAGCTATGGTTATGGGTGTGATATACTTCTGATAAAGATGAGGAAGATAATGAATACAAAATTAAAAATATTAAAAGATAATTTAAGAAAAGAAAAAAGTATGGCGATTGCTTTCTCCGGGGGAGTGGACTCGACGTTTTTGCTGCGGGTGGCGCATGAGACATTGGGAGAGGAGATTCTTGCCATAACGGCGCGTTCCGCGGCAGTTCCCGGATGGGAACTGGCGGAGGCAGAGGCTTTTTGCCGGCAGGAAGGCATCCGGCAAGTGGTGTTTGATGCCAACGGGCTGCAGGCGGAATGTTTTGCCCAAAATCCGCCCAACCGCTGCTATTTCTGCAAGAAGGGGATTTTTACCAGGATTCGGGAAATTGCCTTGGAACATGGCATTGACTGCGTGGCGGAGGGGTCTAATATGGATGATATGGGCGATTACCGTCCGGGGCTTGCTGCGGTAGCGGAGCTGGGCGTGATCAGTCCCCTTAAGGAGGCGGGACTCCATAAGGAGGAAATCCGTGAACTTTCCCGGAAGCTGGAGCTTCCCACAGGAGATAAGCCTTCGTATGCCTGCCTTGCCTCACGTTTTGTATATGGAGAGCCCATCACGCAGGAGAAGCTTGCTATGGTGGAAGCGGCGGAGGGTTTTCTTTTATCCTGTGGATTTACCCAGATGCGGGTACGGGTTCATGGAGAGATTGCCAGGATTGAAGTATTGACAGAGGAAATGATGCGTCTGATGGAACCGCGTATGCGAGGGGCAGTGGAGGAGAAGTTCCGCGAATGCGGTTTTGCCTATGTGACGGTGGATATGAGGGGGTATCGGACTGGGAGTATGAATGAGACATTGACAGCGCAGCAGAAGCGGGAAGGGTAGAAATGGAGGTACAGCGATATGGAGCAGGCAAGACTGTCGGAATTGCTGCGGCAGGTAGCAGACGGAAGCGTCAGCGTGGAGGATGCAGAAGTACAGTTGAAAATGCAGCCCTTTGAAGATCTGGGCTTTGCCAAGCTGGATCATCACCGCAGATTACGGCAGGGAGCGGCGGAGGTGATTTACGGTGCGGGAAAGACGCCTGAGCAGATACTTAAGATCGCACAGACCTTTCGGGAGCGTGGTCAGGAGTGCGTATTGATCACCAGAATGAGCCGGGAAGCGGCAGATACAGTGGAAGCGCATCTTCCATTGGAATACGATGCGTTGAGCAAGGTAGGAATTGTAGGTAAGATGCCGGCTCCGGATACGAAGGGACAGATTGTGATAGCTACCGGAGGAACCAGCGATATACCGGTAGCCGAAGAGGCCGCACTGACAGCGGAGGCCCTGGGGAACCGGGTGCTGCGGCTCTATGATGTGGGGGTGGCAGGTATTCACCGTATGCTGGCGCATGCCGATGAGCTGATGCGTGCTAAGGTCATCGTTGCCATCGCCGGTATGGAAGGCGCGCTTGCCAGCGTGATCGGCGGTCTGGTAGACTGTCCCGTGATTGCCGTGCCCACCAGCGTGGGATACGGGGCGTCCTTCGGCGGAGTGTCCGCATTGTTATCCATGCTGAATTCCTGTGCCAGCGGGGTTAGCGTTGTCAATATAGATAACGGGTTTGGGGCGGGGTATCTCGCCAGTATGATCAATCATATCCATGATTGATTTAAATGAAGCGATCATTATATGAGGAGGTAATATATATGGTATACAAAAAATTTCAGGATCTGAATCTGTCGGCACTGGGCATGGGCGCTATGCGCCTACCCACGGAAGGGAACGTTCCGGGGGCTCCTGTTGACGAGGCGCAGGTATCCGAGATGGTGGCGTACGCCATGGAACACGGGATAAATTATTTTGATACTGCTTACGGTTATCATGAGGGTAAGTCGGAAGGTGTCATGGGCAGAGTGCTGGGGAAGTATCCCAGAGAGAGCTATTACCTGGCAGACAAATTCCCGGGCTATGACCTATCCAACATGGGTAAGGTGGAGGAAATCTTTGAGGAACAGCTGGAACGCACGGGAATGGAGTATTTCGACTTCTATCTGTTTCATAATGTCTGTGAGATGAACGTGGAGCAGTACCTGGATGAGAAATACGGGATTCTGGATTATCTTTTGCAGCAGAAGAAGGATGGACGGATCCGGCATCTGGGATTTTCTGCCCACGGTGAGATGAAGGTTATGAGGCGTTTTCTGGAGGCATACGGAGAACATATGGAATTTTGCCAGATCCAGTTGAATTATCTGGATTGGAAATTGCAGCAGGCAAAGGAGAAGGTGGAGCTGTTGCATGAGTACCGGATTCCGATATGGGTCATGGAGCCTCTCCGGGGCGGCAAGCTGGCGGTTCTGCCGGAAGAACATACAAAGAAGCTTCAGGCTTTGCGGCCTGAGGAATCGGTACCCGCGTGGGCATTCCGTTTCCTGCAGTCTGTACCAGGCGTGACGGTGACGCTGTCCGGTATGTTGAATCTGCAGCAGATGAAGGAAAACATTGCGACTTTTGAGAAGGAACAGCCTCTGACAGATACGGAGAAGGCGGCGCTTATGGAGATTGCGGACAGCATGCTGGATATTCTGCCCTGTACGTCCTGCCGGTACTGTACCGCTCATTGTCCGAAGGGATTGGATATTCCAAGGCTTTTGTTCATGTATAATGAACTGAAGTTTTCCAATGGGTTTATTACACAGATGGGGATAGGCGCCATGGAGGAAGAGAAGCGTCCGGCTTCCTGTGTCGGATGCAGAAGCTGTGAGGCAGTCTGTCCGCAGCAGATTAAGATATCTGAGGTTATGAAGGATTTCGTATACCGTATGGACCAGCCGGTTGCCTGGTAAGAGGGAGGCGGTATATGAAGATGCTATATCTGGAATGCAATATGGGAGCGGCGGGGGATATGCTGATGGGGGCTCTTCTGGAATTGCTCCCTGCGCCGGATGAATTTGTGGAACGGTTTAACCGGCTGGGAATCCCGGGAGTTACCCTTGAGCGGGAAGTCAGCGTCAAATGTGGAATTACCGGAACTCATATGGCTGTGCGGGTGAACGGGGTAGAGGAGGAGAGCCTGGACGAACATGCGCATATCCATGAGCATGAGCATACGCACGGACATGAGCATGTCCACGAACACGGATGCGCTCACGGGCATGGTCATACCTACGAACACACCCATGAGCACGTTCATGCATCCATGCAGGAAATCCAGCATGTGATCTGGGGACTGCCTCTGACTGCAAAGGTTCAGGAGGATGCCATAGCAGTGTACAGCCTGATTGCGGAAGCGGAGAGTCATGCCCATGGTGTTCCGGTTACAGAGATACACTTCCACGAGGTGGGGACCATGGATGCCGTTGCGGATGTGGTAGGCGTATGTATGCTGTTGGAGGAGCTTGCGCCGGAGACGGTCGTGGCATCGCCTGTCTGCACGGGCTTTGGGAAGGTACGCTGCGCACACGGTATCCTGCCGGTACCGGCGCCTGCCACCGCATGGCTTTTGCGGGGTGTTCCGACCTATGGCGGAAGCATCGAGGGAGAGATGTGTACTCCCACCGGGGCAGCATTGCTGAAGCATTTTGTGACGGAGTTTACCTCCATGCCGGTGATGCGTGTGCAACGCATCGGATACGGAATGGGGAAGAAGGAGTTTCCGTCGGCAAATTGTATCCGTGCTATGCTGGGCGAGCAGGAGCAGCCCATGGAGGATATTCTGGAGTTGTGCTGTAATCTGGACGATATGACGCCGGAGGGTATGGGCTTTGTGACAGAGCTGTTGATGGAGGAAGGTGCACTGGATGTATACACCACTCCGGTTCAGATGAAGAAGAACCGTCCGGGCTGGGTGCTTAGCTGCATGTGTCGGCAGGCGGATAAGGATCGCTTCTTAGAGCTGATATTCCGGCACACCACTACCCTGGGCATCCGGGAATATGTATGCCGGCGTTATGGGTTAGAACGGGAAATGGTAAGCCGTGAGACTTCCTGGGGTATCGTGCGGGTGAAGCGGTCCTCTGGTTATGGAGCGAGCCGGGAAAAGGCGGAATATGAAGACCTGGCACGCATTGCCAGAGAGCAGAATATGACTCTGGAGCAGGTGAGGAATGCATGTCTTTATGAAAAGTAGGGGGATATATGAATTTTGAATTTGTGATATTAGATTTTATTCAGGAACACATGCGAAGCCCTGTGGGCGATGCGTTGATGAAATTTTTCTCCATGTTAGGAGAAGCGGGTATCTTGTGGATCGTGATGGCAGTCATCCTTCTGATCTGTCCGAAAACCAGACGGATAGGCGGTATTGTGACGGCAGCGCTGATATTGGATGTGATCGTGTGCAACGGCATGCTCAAGCCTTTGGTGGCCCGGACGCGTCCCTATGATATCAACACTGCCGTACAGTTGATCGTGAAGAAGCCATGGGATTATTCGTTCCCTTCCGGTCATACGGCAGCGGCATTTGCAGCCACAACGGCATTGATCTGTACGAGAGAGAAACGTTTGTGGATACCGGCGCTGGTTGTTTCGGTTCTGATCGCATTTTCCAGGCTGTATCTGTATGTACATTTTCCCACGGACGTGCTGGGCGGTCTGATCATAGGCGTGCTGTGCGGACTTGCGGGAAATGTCCTGTTCCTTAAGATAGAGAAGCTGTGGAAGAAAAGGAGAGCGTAATGTCACATGCATTTGACAGAACAGAGCTGATGCTGGGCACGGAGGCGCTGGAACGGTTGAAGGAGGCGCGTGTTGCCGTGTTCGGCATTGGCGGTGTGGGAGGATATGTGTGCGAAGCCCTGGCAAGAAGCGGTGTCGGGGCTTTTGACCTCATAGACAGTGACAGGGTGGATGTGACGAATCTGAATCGTCAGATTATCGCTACCCATCGGACGATAGGGCAGTACAAGACCGATGTCATGAAGGAACGTATCCTGGATATCAACCCGGATGCCGTTGTCAGAACTTACCGGTGCTTTTTCCTTCCGGAAAACGCAGACGACTTTCTCTTTGGGGAGTATCAATATGTGGTGGACGCCATAGATACGGTTACAGCCAAAATAGAACTGATCCTGCGGGCGCAGAAAATGAAGGTTCCCGTCATTAGCTGTATGGGGGCAGGCAACAAACTGGACGCCAGCCGGTTTGAGGTGGCTGATATTTATGATACCAAAGTATGTCCTCTTGCCAGGGTGATGCGCCGGGAGCTGAAAAAGCGCGGCGTGAAAAGTCTGAAAGTAGTCTATTCCCAGGAGACGCCGGTTCCAAGGGAGGAAGGAGCGCAGGGGAGGACACCGGGCAGCGTGTCCTATGTGCCGCCCGTGGCAGGTCTGATCGCAGCAGGAGAGGTCATCCGGGATCTGGCTGGTCTATCCGAGTGAAAGCCGGCACAGAACATCAGGAGAAAACGAAAATGAGGATTATTATAAGGAAAAAGAAAATCACCGCGTTATGTGTCGCCGTTATGACACTTCTGGCGTTATCCTTTCAGGGATGCGGGCAGGAGGATCAGCTGCAGGAAGGCTCTGAGGAACGTATTATAGAAAATGAGACGCTGCAGCAGGAGGAAACGGAGCAGGAACCGGAAACGCAGCAGGACGCTGCCTCAGAGGTGGGGAGTGGTCCGGCACCATCTGTAAATGGCACCCTGCATGTGGAGGGAGCGAAGCTTGTGGACAAAAACGGGGAAGCGGTTCAATTGCGGGGGATCAGTACCCACGGAATTGCATGGTTCCCGGATTATATCAATGAGAGCTGTTTTGCACAGCTTCATGATGAGTGGAAGGTCAATGTGATACGGCTTGCCATGTATACAGCGGAGTACGGCGGTTATTGCAGCGGCGGTGATAAAGAATATCTGAAAGACTTGATACATAAGGGGGTAGCGTATGCCACAGAGCATGATATGTATGTGATCATCGACTGGCATATTCTATCGGATTCCAATCCCAATATGCATCTTGAGGAGGCAAAAGAGTTTTTTGCCGAGATGTCCGGGAAATATAAGGATGCGGATAATGTATTATATGAAATCTGCAATGAGCCAAACGGCGGTACGACCTGGCAGGATATCAAATCCTATGCCGGGGAAATCATAGAGGTGATCCGGGCTAGTGATGCGGATGGGGTGATACTTGTGGGAACTCCCAACTGGTCCCAGTATGTGGATCAGGCGGCGGCAGATCCTATTACAGGATACGATAATCTCATGTATACCCTTCATTTCTATGCGGCAACCCATACAGACGATCTGAGGGGCAAACTGGCGTCTGCAGTGGAGGCGGGGCTTCCTGTCTTTGTCTCAGAGTACGGCATCTGCGATGCCAGCGGCAGCGGTGCCATTGATGAGAACCAGGCTGGACGCTGGATAGCGCTTCTGGATGAATACGGAATCAGTTATGTGGCATGGAATCTGTCCAACAAGAATGAGACGTCAGCAATCCTGCAAAGTACGTGCAGTAAGACAAGTGGGTTCGAGGCGGCGGACTTAAGTGCATCCGGGCAATGGCTGTACCATATGCTGACCGGTGAGAAGGAGCCGCAGTCCCACCAAGAAGCTGAACCGCCCAGTCAGACAGCAGGAGAAGCTGCTCCGTCCGAACAGCAAGGTGGGGAAATCCCGGCGGACAAAACGGCGGTCAGTGGGGATATCAGCGTCCGTGCGGAACTTGCGGGCAGCTGGGAGGAGAATGGGCAGACGGCGTATCAGTATACGCTGACGCTGGAGAATACATCCGGCAGTGACTGCACGGAGTGGAGCATTGAGATACCCTTTCACGGAGATATTACGCTGAAGGATGGATGGAATGGAGTATATACAGTGCAGGGCAGCGTACTGCATATCACCTCCAAAGACTATAACGGAACGATACCGGCAGGGGGCAGTATCGGGGATATCGGATTTATTGTGCTGGGCGGTGGAGGGATTGCCTCGTTACCTTAATATTGGAACCGAACGAAGCGTCGGGGAGGGCAAGGCCTGCATTTGATACAAAAAATCGTCATATTATGCAAAAATGAGTATGTAAAAAATCTGGAACTTGCATGTATTTCTCCACTATAATAAGACTATGGCAGTCGTGACAGAAACATGTATGTGGAAGAAGGTATGGAGTGATGAAACGAGAGAAGGTCAGGAAGCGGAGCATACGGGATAAGATACTTATACCCGCGGTATCCATTGTGGTGGGAGTCTGCGCCATCATGGGGCTGACGCTCTACCAGCGTCAGAAGGAGGACATGATCCGTATGGGGCAGGATCAGGCGGTGACAGTAGCCAATATCGCAGCGGGCGTCATCGATGGCAGGACCATAGCGAGTATCCAGCCCGGGGAGGAGATGTCCGGTTCTTATATGGCTTCTGCTGTGGCGTTGAGAAACGTGAAAGAGAAATACGGCATAGCCGATCTGTATACCCTGTACACCGACGGAACCCATGTATATAACGGCGTGGACACGGATGACTCGGAGAACCATCTGGTATACGGAGAAGAGTCTTCCATTTCCTACCGCGAGGCAGCGGATGCTTTCGGCGGAGAGACCAGTACGCCGGGCAGTATGCGAAGCTCTCATGGGATGAAGGTCATCACTGCATATGTGCCGATCTTCGGGGATGATGCAGAGGTGGTGGCAGTGTTGCGCTGTGACTATAATGCGGCGACGGTAGCAGAACGGCTGAAGGGAACGTCACTCTGGGTTGTCGGGATCGGCATTGTGTGCATCGGGGCAGCAGTTCTGCTGCTGCTGGCAGCCGTACGGCGGATTATGGTAAGTCTGAACCGGGTGGATCGGAAAATATACGAACTGGTGCACAGTGGCGGCGATCTGACAAAACAGCTGGACATCCGTTCTGGAGATGAGATGGAGCGGATCGCCGGAAACGTCAATGAACTGTTGGCATATATCCGTGACATCATGCTGCGGATATCCGATAATTCCAGTATGCTGGCAGTTTCTACCAATAAGGTAGCAGCAAACCTGTCCGGGGCGGAGGACAATATCACAGATGTATCTGCCGCCATGGAACAGATGAGTGCAGCAATGGAGGAAACTACCGTCTCCTTGGGGAAAATACGGGACAGTGTAAACGCTGTGTATGAGCGTATCCGCCAGATTGCCGCCCAGGCAGACAGCAGCAGCGCTTCCTCCGGGCAGATCGAGCATCATGCCGCCAGGGTGAAGGAAGATGCCGAGCGGGAACAGGAACGCGCCAGGCAGCAGGCAGATGCCATGATCGGTGCTGTCAAGGAGAAGATCGCCCGCTCTAGGGCAGTAGAGGAGATCAATGAGCTTACCGCTCATATCATAGAGATTACGGAGCAGACCAATCTGCTGTCGCTGAATGCCAGTATAGAGGCTGCCCGGGCAGGGGAAGCAGGTCGTGGATTTGCAGTGGTTGCCAGCGAGATCGGCAATCTGGCGTCGGATTCGGCGGCGGCAGCGGAGAGCATAAGACGGGTCAGCACTGAGGTGATCGCAGCTGTGAATGAACTGGCAGAGGAGGCAGAGCAGATGCTGGTCTTCATGGAAAACAGTACAATGGCAGGCTATCAGGAACTGGTGAGCGTCAGCGGCAGCTATCGGGACGATGTGCGGAACATGAACCATGTAATGCAGCAGTTCCATCAGGATGCCGACTGGATTGAGCAGCATATGGATGAGATGAAGGAAGCGATGAATATTGTGAACCGGTCGTTGGAGGAGAGTGCGAGAGGGGTCACGGAGGTCTCGGCCAAGTCAGCCAGTCTTACCGGCAGTGTGGGAGATATCGAAACCCAGGCAGACACGAACCGCAGTATTGCAGACCGCCTGTCCAGCGAGGTTGGGCGTTTCCGCCTGCGGTGAATGCAGTATAAACATGATGTATCAGACAGAATACAGATAAGAGAAACGGAGCCGTATGTTGGTTCCGTTTTTTTGTCATGTGTATAGAACGGCACTAAAAAACGGCATTTTAGAGAGAGCAAGATTGTGATAAAATGACATAGATGAATAGCGGGAATAAGGGCAGGTGCGATGAAGGGAAAGAGCGGAAGAATCATTTATCTATTTTTGATGGGCGGGCTGGCGCTGCTGTTTGTGGTGTTGATTGCGCTTGATCTGTATTATGTAGGGGATGCTGAGGCAAAGAATCCTACTTATAAGACGTACGAGAGGCATTATGCCTTTATCAGCAATTCGGATTACAACGGAGAGATATGGGAAAATATTTTCCAGGGCGCCCATGTCTGCGGAGAGGAAGCGGGCGTGTATGTGGAGTGGTTTGGTAAGAATCTGGTGGAGAGCTATTCCAAGCAGCAGCTGATGGAGCTTGCAATTGCAGCCGGCGTGGACGGTATTATTGTGGAGGGCGATGACAGCAGCGAGATGAATACGCTGATCAATAGAGCGATAGAAAGCGGAATCCCCGTGGTCACCGTATTGAAGGATTGTTACGGAAGCTACCGCAATTCCTTTGTGGGAATGAGCTCTTATAATCTGGGACAGGAATATGGGAATCTGTTGACGCGGATGCGTACTCCGGATGAGAAGGAGCTTCTTGTGGTGATCCATTCTGGGGAGAATGATTCCAGTGAGAAGCTGATCTATGCCGGGATCAAGGAAACGATATCTGGCATCACCAATGAGGGAATTGAAGTAAATACCATGATCGTGGATGGGAGCACCACTTACGGTATCGAAGAATCGCTCCGCAATTACATGGTGGATGCCTCGGAGCTTCCCGACATTACGGTATGCCTGGATGAGCAGACTACGGAGATCATGGCGCAGCTGGCCGTGGATTACAACAGGGTGGGGCAGACCAGGCTGGTCGGGTTCTATGAATCCGGCCACATCTTACAATCCATACAGAGTGGAGTGACTGCCGCTACCATTACGGTGGATGCTGCCGGCATGGGGCAGACAGCGGTAACGGCGCTGGAAGAATATCATGAGAGTGGTTATGTCAGCGATTACATTCCCGCAGAGCTGTTTATCATATCCCTGGAAAATGTAAGTGATTATTCAGACAGCGGGGAGGACATGGAAGAATGAAGAAATGGTATAGCGCCCTGTCGATACGCAAGAAGCTGATGCTGGTATTTGTATCATGTTCCTTCCTGGTGCTGGCGATGAATGTCCTGGTATGGAATAATATGAACCGTATGAATGAGCGGTTAGACAGTGTGTACGGGAGCAATGTCAGCCTCAATGACCTGCAGGCAGAGCTGGAGAGCGTTCAGATGAATATGAAAGCGTATCTGGATCAGAAAACTTCGGAGACCATGGAGGCATACTACCTTGCATGGTCCGATTATGACACTCTGATCGGGGAGCTGAATCAGGAGGTGACCAACAGCGACAGCAAGCTGATGGAAAAGAACATCCACCATCTGTCGCAGTGTTATCTTGCTGTGGCGGATGATGCGGTGGAGGCCAAGCGTGGGCGGAAGGTGGAGCAATATAAGACCTCTTACGAGGAGGCAACCCGCCTGTATATGTACATACAGACCTATATTTACAGCCTCAATAACGAGCAGTTCAAGAATAATTCCGAGCAGTTTCATATTCTCAGCGGAACGATGCATTATCTGGAATATATGAATATCATCATACTTCTGGTACTGATGATATTCGAGGCGGTGGTGGTGGGATTTTCCAGCCGTCAGATTACAGCGCCTCTCTCCCAGCTGTCCAGCGCCGCGGGAGCGGTGGCGGAGGGGAATTTTGACGTGCCGCTGCCGGAGGCGCCGGGAAAGGATGAGGTCGGTTCCGTGATCCGTGCCTTCAATAAAATGGTGGGAAGTGTAAAGCGTCATATCGTAGAGCTGCGTCAGAGTATGGAGGTGCAGGCGCGTATGAGGGAGCAGGAATTGGAGATGGAGAGTAATCTGAAGGATGCCAAGCTAAAATACCTGCAGGCGCAGATCAATCCTCATTTCCTGTTTAACACGTTGAATGCCGGAGCCCAGCTTGCCATGATCGAGGGCGCATCCATGAGTTACGACTATATCCAGAACATGGCAGACTTCTTCCGGTATGTTTTAAAAGGAATGGAAGAGGTGACGCTTCGGGATGAATTGCAGCTCATTGATAACTATATTTATATCCTCAATGTTCGGTTTGACGGGGAGATCCATTATACAAAGCAGGTGGACGAGAGCCTGGTAAGCCTGAAGATGCCGGGAATGATATTGCAGCCTATTGTAGAGAACAGCGTCAACTACGGTATTCGGGATGTGGAATGGGAGAAACGGATCGAACTGGAGGTTACCGGTATGGATGCCATGGTCTGTATCTGTGTGCGGGATAATGGCGTAGGTATCAGTCAGGAAAAGATTGACATGATCATGGAGGGAAGAACCGGGATCAGCAGCGCAGGAGACTCCAACGGTGTGGGGATGGCAAATGTGAAAAATCGTCTGGAGCTGTATTATGGGCGGGAAGAGGTTCTGTCCATCAATTGTCTGGGAGAAAATATCGGAACGGAAGTAATGCTGTATCTGCCGGCAGACGGAGGAAGAGAAAATGTATAAGATTATGATTGCAGATGACGAAGGTATTGTCATTGAAGCATTAAAATTCATCATAGAGAAGTCTATTGAGGAGCCCTGTATGATTGAAAGCGCCAAGACGGGACGGCAGGTCATCGAGTTGTCGGAGCGGTTCCGCCCGGATATTGCCTTTATGGATATCCAGATGCCCGGAATCAGCGGGATTAAGGCAATGCAGGAAATCCGGCGCAGCAACCGTGACATTATTTTTATTGTCATCAGCGCATACGAGAAGTTTGACTACGCCAAGGATGCCATACGGCTGGGGGTCCTGGAATATCTGAACAAACCCATTGTGAAGGACCGGGTAGTGGATGTGCTGCACAAGGCCATCGCCCAGGTGGAAGGGAACCGGCGGAAGCGGCAGAACGAGCTGGAGATACAGGAGAAGCTGGAAACGGTGATCCCCATTATCGAGAACGGCATGATCTATTCCGTGCTGTTTCAGGAGGAATTGGCGGAGGAGCGCGAGAACTACTGTAATCTTCTGGGCTTAAAGGAGCGTTACGGTTATATGATCGTCATCTGCTTCGGGGATTCTTCCCAGCGGGGCAGGCTGACCAATGCCATAGGCAGCAGTGTAAAGGCGCAGCCGGTCTATGGAAATCTGCGGGAGGTGGTGAAGGAATATACGGGTGGCATTGTGGGCGCCATGATGGGGAATCACATCATAGCCTTCGTGCCCAAGGAAAAGGCAGGAGACGAGTACGAAGAGCGAATCGCTGTTATCGATCGGATGAGGGAGATGATCCGACGAATGAAAACTCATGTAGGAGTGGAATTTCGGGTGGGAATCGGTGGGAACCGGGATATCAATCATTTGCCGGAATCCTATCAGGAGGCGATGGAAGCCCTGCGGATCAGCGACGGCTCTGTGGCGCATGTGGAGGATCTGCCCATAGGCTGCCGGTATGAACAGGATTATCCCATTGATACGGAGAAACAGCTCTTTGCCGCAGTGGAAAACGGTGACCGCAATACGGCGGTAGAGGCGGCAAATGCGTTTTTTAAGTGGATGTTAGAAAATGCGGGAGACGGTGAGGAGGATATTCGGTTAAAGGTATTGGAATTTGTCATGTGGGCAGAGAAGATTGCCTATGAAAGCGGCGGCATGACCTATCGCTTCCGGGCAAGGCATACTTATCTGGATGAGGTTCTGGGGGCGCAGAGCATGGAACAGCTGCGGCAGTGGTTTGAGGAAAAGATCGGGCTTTCCAGTGATAATGTACGGGCACGGAAGAAGGAATCGGCGCATGACATCATAGACCGGGCAAAACAGTATATTGAGGAGCATTACCGCAGCGTATCTTTAAACAGCATTTCCCGGGATATGAATATCAGTCCCTATTATTTCAGCAAGCTGTTCAAGGAAAAAACAGGCGATAATTTCATTGACTATATTACGGATTACAAGATTGCCAAGGCAAAAGAGCAGATCAAAGAAAATAAGAAGAGTATGAAGGAGATTTGTGTGGAGATCGGGTATGCAAATCCCAATTATTTCAGTTATATATTTAAGAAAAAGGTTGGCGTCACACCGACTGAGTACAGAGAGGGGCTGGAATTATGAAAAAGAAACTGACGGCGGTGCTGGCGGCAGTATTCCTGCTGGGAGGCTGCGCGGCAAATGAGAAGCCATTGGAAGCAGACACGGAGCAGGAACCACAGATTTCCATAGGCATCTGTTTTGATACCTTTACCATTGAGCGATGGGTAAAAGACAGGGACGTATTCACCTACACCGCCACCGAACTGGGGGCGGAGGTCAACGTGCAGAATGCTAATGGGGATGCGGAGAAGCAGAGAGAACAGATACAATATTTTATAGATATGGAAGTAGATGCACTGGTAGTGGTTGCCGTGGACGCAGATCGTATCACAGATCTTCTGGAGAGTGCGCATGAGAGGAAGATTGCAATTATTGCCTATGACCGGCTGATTATGGACGCTCCTGTGGATCTGTACTTATCCTTTGATAATTATGCCGTGGGGGAAATGATGGCGCAGAAGATCATGGAGGACTGCGGAGAAGCGCCTGAAGTTCTGGTGATAGCGGGACCGGAGTCAGATAAGAATGTGGCAATGGTCATGGAGGGCTTTGAGAAGGTTGCCCTGGAATCGGATTTTCAGATTGTAGACGAAGTGCGCATAGAGGGCTGGCGTGCGGAAAACGTGGGTGTTTATTTTGACAAAAATCCCGGGATTTTGGAGGAAGTAGATGCGGTTATGTGCGGCAATGACAGTCTGGCGGGGGCTGTAGTGCAGCTTTTGGCAGAGAAGCGTCTGGCGGGAAAGGTGGTGGTCACGGGGCAGGATGCGGATCTGGATGCCTGTCAGCGCATTGTGGAGGGAACACAGACTATGACGGTATATAAGCCGGTGGAGCAGCTTGCCAGACAGGCAGCAGAGCTGACTGTGCGGCTGGTGCAGGGAGAAGATATCTCCGCCTCAGTCACAGAGACCATTGATAACGGCATGGACGCTGTTCCCTACATGGCATTGATGCCTGTGGCGGTAGATGCAGAGCATATGGATGAGGTCATAGTTCAGAACGGTTTTCATCTGCGGGAAGATATTTACATGAATGTGTCCGGGGAGCAATAGCAATTTTTTGCACTGCAAAATCCTGACAGCAAAAAAGCGGCGATGAGAGAAGAAAGTCGGCTAAAATCGGTATGAAGCAGCAAGTTATCATCCTCTCCTTTGTAATATAGTATTTTTGTAACCAAATACTATAGGAAAAGGAGAGGATGATTTTTATGAAGAAAAAGATTCTTAGTATCCTGTTGACCATGGGAATGCTGGCAACCATGATGTTTGGGTGCGGCAATTCGGATACCAGCACCTCAGGCCAGACAAACGACAACCAGTCCGGGACGGAGAGCAATGCCAATAACAGCAGTGGCGGAGGCGACGGAAGTATTGAGGTAGGCATCGTGCTTCCCACTAAGGATGAACCCAGATGGCTGCAGGATCAGGCACAGTTTGAGAAGATTCTGGGAGATGCAGGCTTTACCAATCAGGTATTGTTCAGCCAGGGATCTTCCGCAACTGAGAAGACCAACGTTGAGACTCTGATTTCCGAGGGCATCAAGGTATTGATCATCTGTCCGCAGGATGCGACGGCAGCGGCAGCGGCGGTAGAGGAAGCAAAGAACGCAGGTGTTACCGTAATCTCTTATGACCGTCTGATCACAGATACAGACGCAGTAGATTATTACACTACCTTCGACAGCTTTTCGGTAGGTGTGGCACAGGGGCAGTATCTGATCGACAACGCCCAGGGAACCGGTATCCCGCTTTACATCTATACGGGAGCCTCCACAGACAACAATGCTTTCATTTTCTTTGAGGGTGCATGGAGCGTTCTGGAGCCCAAGATTGCAGACGGAACTTTTGTGATCGCTAACTCCGATAAGGCAGAAGGCTTTGTTGGGAAGGGTGAGCTGAGCCGCGACGATCAGGCAAATATTATTGGACAGACTACGACGAACTGGGATTTTGATACCGCTAAGAGACTGGCTGAGGCAAACCTGACCGCAGCATCCAGCGATATGAAGGGCGATGTTGCAATTCTGGCTCCCAATGACGGAACGGCGCGTGCCATCGCAGACGCATTTGCAGCTGATTCCGGAATTACCAGCTATCTGGTGACCGGACAGGATTCTGAACAGGCATCTGTACAGTATGTGATCGACGGTAAGCAGTCTATGACCGTATTTAAGGATACCAGAACATTGGCAGCTGATTCCGTTGCCATGGCGTTAGCAGTATTGAAGGGGGAGAGCGTTGATACTACGACTACATACAACAATGGTAAGATTGATGTTCCCTCCAAACAGACGGACATCGTGGTCGTGACCAAAGATAATGTAAAAGAAGCGCTGATTGACTCCGGTTACTACGAGGCAGCAGATTTTAGCGGACTGTAAAATAGTGTGACACAGCAGCAGGTCAGCCGTCCTTTGGATGGCTGACCTTTCCAAAAGGAGGAGGGAATCAGACAATGAGCGGGTATATTCTGGAAATGAGGAATATAGAGAAGGTTTTTCCAGGGGTCAAGGCTCTGGACAATGTCAATTTCTCGGTAAAGAAGGGGGAAATTCACTGTCTGGTGGGAGAAAACGGGGCTGGGAAGTCTACCCTGATGAAGGTGTTGTCGGGCGTATATCCCCATGGAACTTACTCGGGGGACATCATTTATAATGGGGAGGTACAGAAGTTCAAGGGAATTGCTGACAGTGAAGCCGTTGGAATTGCTATTATCTATCAGGAACTGGCATTGATACCGGAGTTGACGATTTATGAAAATATCTTTTTTGGACATGAGATCTTAAAGGGACGTGCGGTAGACTGGAATGAGACGATTGTGCGTGCGAAGGAAGCGCTGAAGAAGGTGGGACTGGAGCATATGGACCCATCCAGGAAGATCAGGGATCTGGGCGTGGGGCAGCAGCAGCTGGTGGAGATTGCCAAGGCACTCAGCAAAGACGTAAAGCTGCTGATCCTGGATGAGCCGACTTCCTCCTTAAATGAGGATGACAGCCAGAATCTTCTGCAGCTACTGAGGGAATTAAAATCACACGGTGTTACCAGCATCATGATTTCACATAAATTAAAGGAAATTACCGCCATAGCGGATACTGTGACTGTGCTGAGGGATGGGAGTACCATCTGCTCCATGGATGCCCATGCGAAGGAATTGACAGAGGCAGAGATCATCCAGCATATGGTGGGACGCAAGATTGAAAATATTTATCCAAAGCGTGAGAGTAAAAAGCCCGGCGAAGTGGTCTTTGAACTGAAGGACTGGACGGTGGAGGATCCGGAACGGGAAAACCGGGAGATTCTGCACAAAGTCAGCATGAAAGTACGCAAGGGGGAGATTGTGGGGTTGCAGGGGCTGATGGGAGCAGGCAGGACAGAGCTTGCCTTAAGTCTGTTCGGCAATTCCAGACATTACCGGATCACTGGCGGGGAATTTTTCATGGGGGGAAGGAAGTGCCATTACAGGAATCCTGCTGCCGCTATCAAAAACGGGCTTGCCTATGTTACGGAGGACAGGAAGGGCAACGGACTGATCCTGATCCAGGATATCCGTTATAATACCACCATTGCCAATCTGAACGCATTGTTGAGCGGCATTGCAATAGACGCCAACAAGGAGATAAAGGTGGCCAATGAATATAAGAAATCCATCAATATTAAGGCTCCTACCATCGAGCAGAAGGTGGGCAATTTAAGCGGAGGCAATCAGCAGAAGGTCCAATTGGCAAAGTGGATGTTTGTGGAGCCCAGTGTATTGATTCTGGATGAACCCACCAGAGGTATTGACGTGGGGGCGAAACTGGAAATCTATACACTGATGAACCGGCTGGTAGAACAGGGTATGAGCATTATCATGATATCCTCTGAGCTGCCGGAGGTGCTGGGTATGAGCGATCGTCTTTATGTCATGTCCGAGGGCACGATCACCGGAGAGCTTACAGCCGATGAGGCAAGCGAAGAAAAAGTAATGGCATTGGCTATTCAGTCATAAGGAGGAGCTGTATGAGCGAAATAAATAATACGAACACAGCCGTGCAGAAGGTTGGATTGGGTAAAGAAATCGGCGGACTGGTGAAACATAATATCCGGGATTATATGATGTATATTGCACTGGTGGTCATTATGATCTTTTTTAACATCAGGACCCATGGAAGCTTTCTGACGGCGCAGAATATTACGAACCTGATCAATCAGGCGGGGTATGTGGCGGTGCTGGCAATCGGCATGACGTTGATATTGATCCTGGTACAGATCGATCTGTCTGTGGGGTTTGTGGCGGGATTTTCAGGAGCCGTGGCAGCAATCCTTATGACGCAGTATCATCTGTCAGAATGGCTGGCGATCCCTATCGTCATGCTGGTGGGACTTCTCATCGGAACCTATCAGGGGCTTATTGTGACAAAGTTGAAGGTGCCGGCATTTGTGACCACGTTGGCAGGTATGTTCATCTTCCGTGGGCTGCTGTCCCTATCCTTACAGAAGACGGGTACCATCATTGTTCCTAACGAGGGCTTTAATGCGTTGTCCAACGGCTGCATACCCGATCCTACGGAAAATCATCTGATTACAATTATCATTGGGGCGATCGGAGTGGCGTTTGTGGTGGTATCTCAGATACGTGCAAGGAGGAATAAGCAGAAATATAACTTTAAGGTATCGTCTACGCCTATCTTCGTTGTCGGGCTTATCGTGGTGGCGGTCATCATTATGTTGGTGGTAACGCTGCTGGCAGGATATAATGGGCTTCCTCTGACTGCGGTTATTGTCGGTGTGATCCTGTTCATATATAACTATATGCTGAATAAGACGCGGCTGGGCAGATACATATACGGCATCGGTGGAAATGCACAGGCGGCAGAGCTGTCTGGTATCAACGTGGATAAGGTGAAGCTGTTTGCATTCTGTTCTATGGGGCTCCTTGCTTCTATTGCCGGTATTCTCTTTACTTCCAGACTGCAGTCTGCAACACCCACGGCAGGAACCGCATTCGAAATGGATGCCATCGCATCCGCTTACATTGGCGGTACCGCGGTCAGCGGAGGAATCGGTAAAGTGACCAATACCATTATCGGTACGCTGGTCATCATGTCCCTCACCAATGGTATGAATCTGATGGGTGTGGATATCGCTTATCAGTATGTGGTAAAAGGTATCATTTTCATTATAGCAGTAGCGTTTGACGTGAGAACACGTCGGGCTGCAAAATAGATTTTCTTTCCTATCTCCTTAAGGGGGACTGCCAAGTACCGCATCAGATGCGGGAAGGCAGTTCCTCTTTTGTTGCTGCCGCAAAAGAGCAGAATTTTGCAAGGATTTCACAAATGGATGATAATAGATTACAATTTGGGGAAATATAATGCAAGGGAATAGGAGGAACATAGGAATGGATATTTTTGACGTGTTGACATTGATTGGAGGGCTGTGTCTGTTCCTGTTTGGAATGAATCTTATGGGACAGGCATTAGAGCGCAGGGCAGGAGACAGGCTGAGATCGCTGCTTGGCAGGCTTACTTCCAGTAAGGCGGCAGGGCTTCTGACAGGTCTTGGCATAACAGCGGTGATTCAAAGCTCTTCGGCCACAACAGTCATGGTAGTAGGCTTTGTCAATTCCGGTCTTATGACATTAAAACAGGCGATCCATGTAATTATGGGGGCAAATATTGGAACCACGGTTACCGCATGGTTCTTAAGTCTGGCAGGAATCGACAGTGGCAGTATGGTGATACGGCTGCTAAAGCCATCTTCCTTCACCCCCATACTGGCATTGATCGGAATCATATTCTATATGTTCTGCAAAAATACCAAGAAAAATGATACAGGCATGATCCTGTTGGGTTTTGCGACGCTGATGTTCGGCATGGAGACCATGTCCGGCGCAGTTGCAGGGCTTGGAAGTATTCCGGCGTTTCAAGAACTGTTTCTCCTCTTTCAGAATCCTATCCTCGGTGTGCTTGCCGGTGCGCTGCTTACCGCTGTCATTCAGTCCAGTTCGGCTTCAGTAGGAATCCTGCAGGCTCTTGCCGTTTCGGGTCAGGTGTCCTATGGCGCGGCGATTCCCATTATTATGGGACAGAACATCGGAACCTGTGCCACGGCCATGCTCTCATCCGTTGGAGCCAACAAAAACGCCAAGCGTGCCGCTCTGGTGCATTTGTCCTTCAATGTCATTGGTTCTGCAGTATGGCTGGCAGTATTTGCGCTTGTGAAAGCGTTGGTCAGTCCGGCATTTCTGCACGAGGCGGCTTCGCTGCCGGGAATCGCCGTAGCGCACTCCGTCTTTAATGTGCTGTGTACGATGCTGCTGCTGCCGGTGGCGGGGCTGCTGGAAAAGCTGGTCGATCGAATGATTCCGGACGCAAAACAGCCGGAGCAGCCAGAAGAGCTGGACGAGCGTCTGTTTGCTGCGCCTTCTATTGCTTTGGAGCGCTGCTATGGGATCGCGGCGGATATGGCGAAAGCTGCGACAGAGGCCTTGAAGGATGGGCTGTCTTCCCTGCAGGAATACTCGCCGGAGCTTGCGAAGGATGTCCGTGAGAAGGAGGAACTAACCGATCATTACGAGGATATGTTAGGTACATATCTGGTGAAGCTAAGCAGCTTTCAGATCGGCGAATCAGACAGTGCAGAGGCGGCAAAGCTGCTGAAAATAATCGGTGACTTTGAACGCATATCCGATCATGCGGTTAATCTGGTAGAATCCGCAGAGGAAATGCAGGAGAAGGATCTGCGTTTCACAAGTGCGGCAAAAACGGAACTGGCAACAATTTCTGCGGCAGTCAATGAGATTCTGGATCTGGCGCTGGGAGCGTTTTTAGACAATGATGTGAAAGCTGCATCCATGGTGGAGCCTCTTGAGCAGGTCGTCGACCACCTGAAGGAACAGCTGCGCACCAATCACATTCTGCGTTTGCAGCAGGGAGGCTGCACCATTGACGCCGGGTTTGTGTGGGCGGACCTGCTCACCGATCTGGAACGAACCTCTGATCATTGCTCCAACATAGCAGGCTGCATCATGGATATTGCCCGGCATAACATGAACCTGCATGAATCCCTGCGTGAGCTCCGGAACGACAGCGAGGATTACCGGCGGAATTTCCAGGAGTTCTCTGTGAAATATGCCATAAAGGGATGAAGGGGCGGAATCTGTTATACCGTGATTTCAATCTGATTTCCCTCCAAATCAATAACAACGCTTTCGTAATATCCGTCGCCAGTCGTGCGTGGGCCGCTGATAACGGTAAATCCATCGTTTTCCAGACGCTCTGTCAATTTGTTTACCTGTTCCCTGCTGCCAACACTGAAAGCAATATGGATATAACCGGTTCTTGCCAGTTGCTTTGGGGCGTCCTGTATGCCGGGCTTATGCATAAGCTCCAGCCGGGCGCCATCGTCAAAGGTCAAAAAGTATGATTGAAAATCAGTTCGCTTATTATGATATTTACTATTGGCGGAAGCTCCGAAATACTTTATGAAAAATTCTTTCGTCTTTTCCAAATCTGACGTATACATTGCAATATGTTCTATCTTCATAGAGATGCTCCTTCTTATGGTCTGTCAGACACAGGTTACGGCACCGATTTGCCTGTGGGGGATATTATAACACAATATTGTAATCAGAGTATGGATATTTCAGTCTAATCATTGCGTCTTGTCGAATTTTGTCCGACACCAAATTGGTGCTTGACATTTATATAACTCAAATGGATAATAAATATATCAATACGGCGTACTGGGGGAGAGTACATGAGATGGGATCGTATGAAAAATTATCGTACATTTTCTATTCGTGTCATTCGATCATAATCGATTCGGTATATTTCCCAGAAACAAAGAAAAACAGCAGTGAATAAAAATGGCGGAGGAAAAATCGGAATTCCCGCCGTTAGGAAGCATTGTGTTATTGAACGGGAGCGTCAAGAAACTGATGGTACTTGCCCGTGGATCTGTTAAGAAAAAGACTGTCAGAGCAGCCAAAAGAAGCAAAATAAAACATCGTAAATGAGCAGAAAGGGGCATCAGCCCATGGCAAATCAGCGCGGGATTGGGAGAGGGATGGTCGGGAGTATTTCCTGGGTCAGCATTTCTTTCGGCGCTAAGAGAACAAACAGTGTCGAGATCAGCAGCACCAGAACGAAAACAAACAGCACAAAAAATGATCAGAGTCATGCAGAATGACACGGCAAGTATTCAGAGTAAAGTAGACGCGCTTACAAGGTTAAGAGACCGGATCGAGACGATCCGGGATGGGATTACAAGGTTACAAAACAAGATTAACAGCAATAACGGGTATCTGGGATGGCTGTACAGCAAGGGAGAAAAACATGGGTTATCATATAAAATATGAGGAGTTGTCCCGGGTACGGGAGAGCATGCTCAGCCAGCTGGACAGCTGGCTGGAACAGATTGAAAGCCTGAAGGGCAGCTTAAGGATGGCGGCAGATATGCCGGAGATGAAGGGCGCTACAGGAGACAGTGTCCGCAATTACTTAAAAGAAGTGCATCTGTCCCTGGTGGAGATGATAGCGGATACCGTCCGGGTATACCGCGACAACCTGGT
>JAIEAP010000040.1 GCA_029071325.1 Lachnospiraceae bacterium
GATCCAGTGGACCGCGTTTTCTCAAAATCTTTCAAGGTTATTTCACTGTTCAGTTATCAAGGTTCGTTGCTGTTGCTTTTAAACGCAACTCGTATAGTATATCATCCTATACTACATATGTCAACAATATTTTCCAAAAAAATAAGCAAAAATAAAATTTGCTTTTCTTGGAAAAACGGAGAAAGAGGGATTTGAACCCTCGCGCCGGTTGCCCGACCTACACCCTTAGCAGGGGCGCCTCTTCAGCCTCTTGAGTATTTCTCCATAATCTGAATCTTCCAAGGATATAATATTGTCTGCGTATACGACGCATAGTTAATAATACTAATTTTTTCTCTATTTGTCAATTACTATTTTTAGATTTTTCCTAATTTCTTTCGAATTTCTTCATACAAAGCCCTGGTCGACGCCTCATCCTTATTATTAACTGCCACAACACCCTGATCTGTCTCTATGATAATAAAACTGCTGCAGCCCGTGTAGGCATAGAGATGATAACGCCCTTCCTGGCTGTTTTCAAAACGTCCCAGATTCAGACGAAAGCTTCCAAAACCTCCTATACGGCTTCCCGGATTCCAGTCTTCAGAATATGAGACATCTTCTATCCTATTATAATCTATACTTTGATCCGGCCAATAGGAACAGACAATGTTCAACTGATCTTCTCCCAATTCCACATCAACATTTCCAGTTGTAAGGATAAAAAGTATCACAATAGATATCAGGATAGCAAATCCGCAAACTATCTTCACAATTTTGCTATTAAGCCTTTCTCCAGCATTATCTGCTTTGAGATCGCAATCTCTCTTCTCTGTTTTCCCAGATGATTTCCGGCATATGGTATTGGTCAATATTATGGTCATAATAATATCAAGAAGCACTATAACAATAAAAATTCCCGTGACAAGTCTTGAATTCTTCTCCAGAAAAAGGATCATAAATAAGATACCCAGGCAGCATATCCCCATACAATAACCCATAACCTGAAGCAGCTTCTTTTCATCGTACCGGTCTTTCTCCTCCTGACTGGCAGTATTATAGCCTGATATGAGAAAGCTTCCTTTTCCTCTGAAAAACAGTATTGTCAATAATAGAAAAAGTAAAAAGCAAAGCCACAATACTACCATACGCTTACCTCCTTTTCCCGTTTTCGTCGAAGTTTTTCTTTAATGCTCGCTCTACCGGAATGATAGATCCAAGAAGTACAATAACCTGAACTGTTTCCAGTATCGCCGTTATTATGCTAAAGATATTCTCACCCAGAGAAAATCCGACAATGTTCACCGGAACACTGATAATGAGCAAGTAGATTCCTACCTTTTTCCATACCTTTCCCATATAATGCTGGGCAAAATCCCAGGTTTCCTGATTTTTCATGGAGCGGCTAGTCCGATATCCTATTATTCCATTAATATCCCTGACCGCATGTTTTTCCGAAATCAATCCTATGACCGCCATCAAAAGAGGAATCAGAAGATTACACACAAACAATAATATGAAAATCCACATAATATACCTCCTTACTTAACATAAAACCCAGCAAGTTTCATATTTTTATCAAAACTGATGGTATACGTTACACCTGTATTTTCATAGGAAGCATTGATCTGTATCCTTACTATAGTTTCGCCCATTTGTGTGATCTCCAAAATATAAGGCTGACCGAAACCTATGCATTCTCCCCAGTTTGTAGATAATAAAGACTTTGCCTCTGCCAAACTTTCAGGAGTAACAACAGAGTTCATTTTATCATTTTATGCCTGACATATACTCTCCATATCATCTGCATCCCAAAATTCTATAATTTTCATGGTTTGCTCTATTACAGTTTGTTCCTGATATATTCCACTCGTACCAATCTCTTTTACTTTGGGAAACCACCATATCAACAGTAAAATAAGCACTGCCAGCACAGCAATGACTGGCAAAAGTACAGACAGCCGTTTGTGTCTCTTTGCTGCTTTACGCTCCGCATCCGAAAAAGAACTATTAAATTCTGCTGCAGCCTTACCAGGATCTCCGATACGATTTAAAATCTCATCTAAAGTTTCTCCCTGCTCTAAGGCGCTGTGAATATCTGATTCCAGCTCTCTTCGTATTTCTGTTTTCCTTGCTCTGGAACAAAGAAGTTTATTTACTACACGATCAATATACTTTTTTTCTGTCATTATGCTCCCTCCATTATCTTATTTACCTGTTCCTGAAAATTACACCAAACATGATACATTTCGCATAATGCATTTTTACCTTCTTCTGTAATCGTGTAATATTTTCTGGAAATCTCTCTGTCCTTAGGTTCACTCCAATAACTTTCCACCAGCGCTTCGTCTTCCAGTCGATAAAGTACCGGATAAAGAGTTCCTTCTTTTAAGATCACTACATCACTGCTTTTCTCCCGAAGTTCACTGATCAACTGGTAACCGTATTTAGCTTCCTGTTCCAGCAACTTCAGCACAAGCATTTCTAACGCACCTTTTTTCATCTGTTGTTCAATTCTAAGTTTCAACTGGTCTCCTCCGATATACTTAGTATTACTAAATATATTATATTCCATAATACTGGATATGTAAATAATTTCATGATAATAATGGTAGTTCTCACACTTGTGGAGAACATAGCTGTCACTGATCAAATTCAATAAAAGAGGGTGCTTTTTGACACCCTCTTTTTATTGATTTGTAATCTATACCATGATTTCTCTTTTTTATTTATATCTTTCTATATTTTTGTATAGAAGTCTCATAAAGGTTGTTTCCTTCCCTGTCAATTACTACAATTACCGGAAAATTCTCCACTTCAAGCTTTCGGATTGCCTCTGCTCCCAGATCCTCATAGCAGATTACTTCCGATTTCGTAATGCATTTTGACAGGAGCGCACCTGCACCTCCGATGGCAGCAAAATATACTGCTTTGTTGCGTTTCATGGCGGCAATGACTTCCGGGCTTCGCCTTCCTTTGCCGATCATTGCCTTTTCCCCCATGTCTAAAAGCCTGGGTGCATACTTATCCATGCGGCTGGCAGTAGTAGGACCAGCAGAACCGATAGGTCGTCCTTCTCTTGCCGGAGAAGGTCCCATATAATAAATGACAGCGTCTTTTATATCGATAGGAAGTTCTTCTCCCCTATCTAGAACTTCCATCATGCGTTTATGCGCTGCATCTCTGGCAACGTAAAGTGTTCCGGTTATGTAAACATAATCTCCTGCATGCAGATCTGCTGTAACTTCTTCTGTAATAGGAGTTGTAATATATTTATCCATGTTTTTGTCTCCTTTAACAATATTTAATTATTTAAAGTTTTATATTTCTCGCACAACATGACGATTCACATGACAGCAGATATTGACTGCCACCGGCAGACCAGCAATATGGGTCGGATAAGTATTGATATTCACTTTAAGAGCAGTAGTGGTGCCGCCCAGTCCGCCGGGACCAATGCCAAGCCGGTTGATCTTATCCAGCATTTCCTCTTCCAGTTCCCGTACATACGGAATATCCGACCATGCATCCACACTTCTGGTCAATGCCTGTTTGGCAAGAAGCGCACATTTTTCAAAAGTACCGCCAATTCCCACTCCCACTACCATAGGCGGACATGCGTTGGGACCTGCATCCTCTACCGCTGTAAGAATCGCATTTTTCACGCCCTCTATGCCCTCCGCCGGCTTTAACATAAACACGCGGCTCATGTTTTCACTTCCAAAACCTTTTGGCGCTACCGTTATTTTCACTTTATCACCGGGAACAATGGCATAATGAATGACTGCGGGAGTATTATCTTTCGTATTTTCCCGTTCCAGAGGATCTCTTACCACAGACTTACGCAGATATCCATCCATATAGCCCTGACGAACTCCTTCATTTACCGCATCTTCAATATTCATTCCCTCAAAATGAACGTCCTGACCAACCTCTAAGAAAATGACTGCCATACCGGTATCCTGACAGATAGGAATTTTCTCCTCATCCGCAATACCAAGATTGTCCTGAAGCTGTCCCAGGATTTTCTTCCCAAGTTCTGATTCTTCTGTTATCAATGCCTGTTTCATGGCAGTATCCATATCCTTCGACAGATAATGATTTGCCTCTATACACATTTCCCGGATATTTGAAATTATAACGTTAGTCTGTACGGTTCTTATCATTTTTACTGATTCCTCCTGTTCCGGTTCTTAACCAATACTGCTTTGGTATATTTTCAATCATACCATATCCGGATACATTCATCAAATAAAGTAAGATATCTTGTGCCTTACAATAAAACATGATATAATCATTCAATAAAGAAAAAAATGGAGGGTTGCATATGACATTTCAGGAATTTTTCTTAGAAATAAAGAAAAATCTTAAAAGTACAGACATTAGCGATATGACAGAGCATCTTGCCTATCAGTTCAATATTGAAGGGGAAGAAGCTGGTACGTTCTATGTAGAAGCAAAAGATGGTGAGTTATATGTAGAACCATATGAATATCTGGATCGCGATGTAATTTTTACCTGTACTGCGGACACCCTGAGAAAAATTGCCATGGGCGATATGAATCCTATTATGGCATATACCATACACAAGCTTAAGATAGACGGAAGCATTGACAAGGCTTTAAAACTCAAGGATATTATAGATCGGATCAAATAATATTTTACGGCAGAGTGTACAAATGTACATTCTGCCATAGTTATTTTTTTGCATTCCGTTATTTATTCTACCGGTGTCGGTCTTGCCGGATCAAACACTTCATTTACATCAAACAGATCAGACAAACGATTCTTACCGCCGGAAAGAGCCTCCCACATACGATTACCGTCCAGATTGCGGCGTCCCTGCCTTATATAATTATCTCCCATCTGAACCCAGTACTCGGCACTACCATCTACATTACAAAAATAGTCAAATCCAAGTCCTTTCAGACGTGTAAAGCGGGAATTCTCACTTGTATATGGGCGCCAATCTCCGATATCGTCTCCAAAGGCATATATCATGACATCCACATCTCCAAGAAGAGGTCTCACCGTTTCGTCCCATCTTGTCACATCAAATTCAAAATCTCCGTCAGAAATCTGTCCATAATAACGATGTCCGTAACTGTGGCTGGCAAATTCCCAGCCGTCTGCCTTCATAGCCTCCACAACTGCCTTTGCATCCGCGCACTCTTGTTCAAAATTGTAATTAGGATGAGCTTCCAGCCATGCTTTCTGATAAGAATCCAGATTCTCTCCGGTATCATATACCGGATTGGTGCGATAACCTAAGATACCATTGTATCCGGTCAGAGCAATAATACCCTTTGCTCCTCTATAAGCAGCATCCGGATGTTCCTCTATAAAATCGTCGATCAGTGGAACCATATCATAAGAACCTGTCACTACTGTACCGTCAGGCTGTACATATTCACAGGTAGGCTTTCCATCCTCATCAATGACGATACGGGTAGCAAATCCATCACCGTCCATATAGTGATAATAACTCACATCATCCTGGGATAGTACAAAAGGTTTTTTTCCTTCCGGCAGCCATATCTCACCGGGAACCATTTTTTCCGTTCCATCCTCCTGTACCTCGATATGGCCAAGATCATGAATACTTACCAAAACATAACCTCTGTCGTACATTTCCTGGGTAATTTTATTAAATTCTTCAATGGTAGTCATTACCTGATTATACCCACGCTCTGTTTGATCTCCATCAAAGGCAAGACTGGTATCAGCAATCAGGCTGTGATAAAAGATATGTGTTACCTGTTCCGGATCATACTTGACCATTGTGGACTTTGTAGTTTCATAATTTAAAATAGCATTATTCAATTCCTGATCTTGGCTGTATCCTTCATATCCCTTTACAAGAGCTATGGCAGCATCGTAATCATAGCCTGCTGCAAGGCGATCCGCTTCTTCTAGTAATGCTTCTTTTTCTGCTTTTGCAGCTTCTTCCGGTGAAATCTCAGTCTCGGTAGGATTTATTTCTGTTGTCATACCGGAAGGAGAATCTGAATTATCCTTCTTACCGAACAACTGGATACACAGAAAGATAACTGCTATGATCAAAATAACAGAAAGAACTGCATATACTGCAATTCTAGTCATCTGTCTTTTTCTGTACCTGGATTTTCTGCTATTATTTTTGTGCATCTGTTGTCCTTTTCTTTTGTCTTCCTGCATCTGCCTGTTCCTCCCAAAATTGCAGTTATTACTTTGTACATCCACTTTTCTATTCTATATTATTTTTTGCAAAAAGTCTTTACGAATTCATTAATATTTTTGGAGGTCTGTAAAAATTAAGAAATAATAAAGAAAAAGCATCCTTGTTCTGGATGCTTTTTCCATAAAATATCATTGATACTTATTTTTACGGTTCTTCTATATCCTGTTCCGCTCTTTCTAATAGCTTGTCAATGCCTTTATCAATTGTTACCTCAGCATTTGTTTCAGATTCCTGATCCGGTTTATCTTCAGCATCAGCCTCAGATTCAATGTTGTTCATAATAGTCTTGTCTTCCCGGACTTTTGCCACGCTTGCAACAGTTACTCCTTCATCAAGGTTAATCAGTTTCACACCTGAAGTCACTCTGCCGGAAAGAGCTGTTCCGTTTACTGGAATACGGATAATAATACCTTCCGTAGTGATCATCATGATCTCATTTTCCTGATTGACTGCCTTCACGCCTACGACATTTCCAGTCTTTTCTGTGATCTTATAACACTTCACGCCTTTACCGCCGCGGTTCTGAGGTGAAAATTCAGACATCAGGGTACATTTTCCAAGACCCTTCTCTGATATGATCATCAGCGCATCACCCTGAGTATTCAACTGCATACCTACAATCTCATCACGATCCGCCAGATTCATTCCGATCACACCCATGGAAACACGCCCGGTACTGCGCACATCTGTCTCATGGAAACGGATACACTGGCCATATTTTGTCACCAGTATGATATCTTTCGTATTATTCGTTTTCTTAACTTCAATCAATTCATCTTCTTCCCGAAGATTAATGGCGGTGAGACCTGTTTTACGGACATTGGCATATTCTCCGATAGGGGTTTTCTTCACAATACCCTTTCTGGTGGCCATAAAGAGATAATCTCCCTGTTCGTACTTTTTAATTGGTATCACTGCCGTAATTTTCTCACCCGGCTGTAGCTGCAGCAAATTGATGATAGCTGTACCCCGGGCAGTTCTGCCTGCTTCCGGAATCTCATATGCTTTCATACGGTACACTCTTCCGCTGTTGGTAAAGAACATCAGATAATGATGTGAAGTAGTCATGAGAAGCTCTTCAATATAGTCATTCTCAATGGTCTCCATTCCCTTGATTCCCTTACCGCCACGATGCTGGCTGCGGAAATTATCAACGCTCATCCGCTTGATATAACCAAGATTTGTCATGGTGATAACGGTGTTAGTCACCGGAATCAGATCTTCCATAGTGATATCGTACTCATCAAATCCAATGGAAGTCCTGCGGTCATCGCCGTATTTATCAGCAATCAGGAGAATTTCCTCACGGATCACTCCCAAAAGCTTTTTCTCATCTGCCAGAATTGCCTTCAGTTCTGTAATCCTTTCCATCAATTCCTGGTATTCGCCTTCAATCTTCTCACGCTCCAGACCTGTCAGTGCACGCAGACGCATATCTACGATTGCCTGTGCCTGTGCATCGGAAAGAGCAAAGCGCTCCATTAATTTTCCTTTTGCCTCGGCAGTTGTCTTACTGCCGCGGATAATGGAAATGACTTCGTCAATATTGTCCAGGGCGATCAGCAGACCCTGCAAAATATGAGCCCGCTCCTCTGCCTTGTTCAATTCATATTTTGTTCTTCTGGTCACTACTTCCTTCTGATGGATCAGGTAGTAGTTCAGCATATCATATAAGTTTAATACTTTCGGCTCATTATTCACAAGAGCCAGCATAATAACGCCAAAAGTATCCTGCAACTGCGTATGCTTATATAACAAGTTTAATACAACATTAGGATTTACATCACGTCGCAGTTCAATGCAGATACGCATACCCTGACGGTCAGATTCATCCCGAAGATCGGTAATCCCGTCAACCTTTTTATCACGAACTAATTCCGCAATCTTTTCAATCAGCCTTGCCTTATTCACCATATAGGGAAGCTCAGTTACCACAATACGGTTTTTACCGTTGTTCATAGGCTCGATATCTGTCACGGCGCGCACCCTGATCTTACCGCGTCCAGTGCGGTAAGCCTCATTGATACCGCCGGTTCCGAGGATTGTGCCTCCCGTCGGAAAATCCGGTCCCTTGACAATTTCCAGCAATTCTTCAATATCCGTGCCGCGATTATATTCAATCTGATTGTCAATGATCTTAACCACAGCATTGATCACTTCACGAAGATTATGAGGAGGTATATTGGTTGCCATACCTACGGCAATACCCGTAGTTCCGTTTACCAGAAGATTCGGATATCTGGAGGGGAGCACCACCGGCTCTTTCTCTGTCTCGTCGAAGTTTGGCATGAAATCTACGGTATCTTTGTTGATATCTGCAAGCATTTCCATGGAAATCTTGGATAACCTTGCTTCCGTATACCTCATTGCCGCCGCGCCATCACCATCCACAGATCCAAAGTTACCGTGTCCGTCTACCAACGGATAACGGGTAGACCATTCCTGCGCCATATTTACCAGGGCGCCATAAATGGAACTATCTCCATGAGGATGGTATTTACCCATGGTATCACCTACGATACGGGCACATTTTCTGTGAGGCTTATCTGGTCCGTTGTTCAGCTCGATCATGGAGAAGAGCACACGTCTCTGTACCGGCTTTAAACCATCTCTTACATCCGGCAGCGCTCTTGCCGCAATTACGCTCATAGCATAATCGATATAGGATGTTTCCATTGTTTTTTTCAGATCCACGTCATGAATCTGATCAAAAATCTTGTCATCCATCTAAATTCCTCCTATATATCAAGGTTCTGCACATACTTTGCATTTGCCTCAATGAATTCACGTCTCGGTTCTACTTTATCTCCCATCAGGGTAGTAAAGGTCACGTCAATTTCAGAAGCCTCTTCTTCATTTACAATAACACGGCGCAGAATACGTTTTTCCGGATCCATAGTGGTCTCCCACAGCTGTTCCGCATCCATCTCACCCAATCCTTTGTAACGCTGGATCTTGTTATTCGTGTCTCGTCCTATTTCTGTCAGAATCGTATTTAACTGCTCATCGTTGTAGGCATACCACACATTTTTATTTTTTTCGATCTTATATAAAGGCGGCTGAGCCAGATATACATAACCCTGCTTGATAAGCTCCGGCATAAACCGGTAGATAAAGGTCAGCATCAGCGTACTGATATGGGCGCCATCCACATCGGCATCCGTCATGATAATAATCTTGTGGTAACGGAGCTTGGAAATATCAAAATCTTCATGAATACCCGTACCGAATGCTGTGATCATTGCCTTGATTTCTTCGTTGCCGTATATGCGGTCCAGTCTTGCCTTCTCCACATTCAAGATTTTGCCGCGCAGCGGAAGGATTGCCTGAGTGGCACGGCTTCTCGCCGTTTTTGCAGAACCTCCTGCGGAATCTCCCTCTACGATAAATATTTCACAATTCTTAGGGTCTTTGTCCGAGCAGTCTGCCAGCTTGCCGGGAAGAGAAGTTCCCTCCAGCGCCGTTTTTCTTCTGGTCAGATCTCTTGCCTTGCGCGCTGCTTCTCTGGCGCGCTGCGCCAGCAGCGATTTCTCGCAGATCAGCTTCGCTACCTGCGGGTTCAGTTCCAGAAAATAAGTAAGCTGTTCACTCACCACACTGTCTACCGCTCCCCTTGCTTCACTGTTGCCCAGCTTCTGCTTTGTCTGTCCTTCAAACTGCGGTTCTTCTATCTTGATACTGATGATTGCCGTCAATCCTTCCCGAATATCATCTCCGGACAAAGGAGCATCAGAATCCTTTAATATCTTGTTGGTTCTGGCATAGTTATTAAAGGTTTTCGTCAATGCATTGCGGAAACCTGCCAGATGAGTACCGCCTTCCGGCGTGATGATATTGTTTACAAAACTGTAAGAAGCCTCATTATAACCATCGTTATGCTGCATGGCAACTTCTACTAATACTCCGTCCTTCGTGCCCTCACAGTAAATAACTTCAGGATATAGCGCTTCCTTGCTCTTATTCAGGTAAGTAACAAATTCCTTGATACCTCCCTCGTAATGGAAGGTTTTTTCTATCAATTCTTCTTCTCTGGTATCCCGCAGCGTAATCTTAAGATTCTTTGTCAGGAATGCCGTTTCTCTTAATCTCTGCTTTAACGTGTTAAAATCATAAACAGTCTCTTCAAAAATTGTTTCATCCGGAAGGAAAGTGACGGTAGTTCCCGTTTTATTTTTATCACACTTACCCACTTCCTTCAGAGGGTACATGGTATGACCCTTCTCATAACGCTGCTGATATATCTTGCCATCCCGGTAAATATTTACCTCAAGCCAGTTAGACAATGCATTTACCACAGACGCGCCTACTCCGTGAAGACCGCCGGACACTTTATATCCGCCGCCGCCGAATTTTCCGCCGGCATGAAGCACGGTAAACACTACCTCAACAGCAGGAAGTCCAGCCTTATGATTGATTCCCACAGGGATTCCGCGTCCGTCATCCTCTACCGTAATGGAATTATCTTTGTTGATAGTTACAATGATGTGGGAACAAAATCCTGCCAGCGCCTCATCTACCGAATTATCCACAATCTCATACACCAGATGGTGCAGCCCTCTTACAGATGTACTTCCAATATACATACCGGGCCTTTTACGCACTGCTTCCAATCCTTCTAATATTTGAATCTGGTCTGCACCATACTCAGTACTCATCCATATTCCTCCTATTCATGGATATGTTTCCATTTATAAAGATTCGGTGACCGTACCATTTACGACCCGAAATACTTTGTCAATCTGAAAACGATTTTTTACGAATTCATCCAGACCGGTACATGTGATAATCGTCTGAATGTCATGGATACTGTTTAATAGATAATTCTGCCGGCTGCTGTCTAATTCTGAAAGCACGTCGTCCAACAGCAATACCGGAGTATCATGTATAGACTGCTTTACCAGCTCTATCTCTGACAATTTCAAAGATAACGCGGATGTGCGCTGCTGTCCCTGTGAGCCGAATTTTCGGATATCCACATCTCCGATAAAAAAAGAAATGTCGTCCCTATGGGGTCCCACCGACGTAGAACAATATTTTCTGTCTCTTTCTTTTGCACGGTTCAGCTCATCCTCCAGAAACGGACTGTCAATGTCCGGTTCATACTGTAACACCAGGGTTTCTTTCCCGCCGGAAATATTATGATGTATCTCACCCACAATCTCATTGAGTTCATGAATGAACTTTGCCCGCCGTTTGATAATACGCTTTCCGTAAGTCACAAGCTGCATATCCCATACCGGCAATGTCTGCTCCAGTTCCGGACGAAATATCATATCCTTCAGTAATTTGTTGCGCTGATTTAACACTTTATTGTATTTTGTCAGATCCGATAAGTAGATTTTATCCAACTGGCAAATCTCAGCGTCCAGAAAGCGTCTGCGCTCCGAAGGACCATTTTTTATGATATTTAAGTCTTCCGGAGAAAAAAATACCATATTCAGCACTCCAAAAAGCTCGCTTGCCTTCCGGATCGGTACCTGATTGATGGCGATTCCTTTGGAACGGTTCTTTTTCAGATGCATATCAATCTGATATGTCATATCATGCCGCTCTACCCTGGCACGAATATGCGCTTCATCTTTTCCAAAGCTTATCATTTCCTTATCACGGCTTCCCTTATGGGATTTAGTGGTGCCGCTCACATAAGCAGATTCCAGTATGTTTGTCTTACCCTGCGCGTTGTCCCCATAGAGAATATTGGTTCCGTCATCAAAATGGATGTTCATGTTCTCGTAATTGCGGAAATTCTGCAATTCAATGGACTTTATGATCATTTGGTAATCCTTACTTCCTCACCCAGCGCCAATACAACATCTCCGTCATATAATTTTTTCCCGCGCTGGTATTCCACTGCACCGTTGACTTCCACCTTGCCATCCTGGATCACAAGCTTTGCCGTCACTCCGGAATCTACGATACCGGCCGCCTTCAATGCCTGTCCCAGCTTAATATATTCATCCCGTAACTTTATTTCCTGCATAAATATATCTCCTAGCCTGCCGTTGCATTGAAATTAACCGGAAGGATCAGATAGATAAATCTTTCTTCATCATCCCGGATAAAGCAGGGGGCTTTGGGATTTACCATATAGAGCGTAACTTCCTCCTCATCAATGACACGCAGCGCATCAATGAAGAATTTCGGATTAAATCCGATCATGATATCCTTACCTTCTTTTGCAATATCAATCTCTTCATTCATGGAACCGATGAAGGAATTGATCTTAAGCTCCATCATACCGTCGGTGACATTCATAATGATAGGCTTTTTATCGCCTTCTTTCACCAGAAGGGTAGCACGGTCGATACAATCCAAAAGCTCCCTCTTATTGATTTTAATCTTAGTTTCATAATCGGAAGACAACATCTGATCGATTTTGAAATATTCTCCGTCAATCAGACGTGATACCACCGTAGTATGGTCAAACTCAAAGATGATATGGTTATCCGTAATGAACATATTCACATCTTCCTCTGCAGAACCGGGAAGAATCTTGCTGATTTCCTGCAATGTCTTGCCAGGAACAACAACCTTCTTATGTTCATAATTATTTTTCAGTTCAATGTTGCGGATCGAGATACGATGTCCGTCCAGAGACACGACCTTCAGGCTGTTTTCTTCGATTTCAAATAATTCACCGGTCATCAGCTTGTTATTGTCATTGTCTGCAATGGAGAAGATGGTCTGGCGGATCACTTCCTTCAATGTAAACTGTGAAATATTGATTTCCTCATTTCTCTCAATATAAGGAATATAAGAGAAATCCTCTCCCGATTTTCCGATGATATTAAACTTTGCCTTCTCACAGGTAATCGTAGTCTTAAAGTTAGCATCGCTTTCGATCACTACTTCATTATCCGGAAGCTTTCTTACAATATCAGAAAAGATTTTAGCATCCAGGGCAATGATTCCCCGCTCTGCAATTTCGCCTTCGATCCTGGTCTCGATTCCAAGTTCCATATCATTTGCAGTCAGTTTTATCTCTCCTGCAGATGCGTCGATCAGTATACATTCTAAGATAGCCATAGTAGTTCTGGTTGGCACAGCCTTTGACACGATGTTCACACCGTAGAGTAAGTTTGATTTTGAACAGATAATCTTCATGTTCATAACTCCTTTCGCGCAAATAAATAAAAAATAATATAAAAGAAATTAAAAGTCTTCTTCTTAGTGTCTGTTTATATGTGAATAACCCGGGAAGGTCTCATGAACCAAAGGATGAAAAATTTTCAGACACTTTATAACCTGTGAAAACAGAACCTCATAACATGTTAATTAGGGTTGATTTTTTTCTTGATGGTGTTAATAAGGTTTGCAGTATGTTCATTGGAAGAAGTTTCTTCTTCAATCTTTTTAATTCCGTGGATAATTGTGGAGTGATCTCTTCCTCCCAGTGCAGAACCAATGGAATCCAGGGAAATATCCGTCATATTCTTACACAGGTACATAGCAATCTGCCGTGGTTTTGCAATTTCATTGCTGCGGCTCTTGGATATCATCTGTTCCGGTGCAATGTGGAAATGTTCACAGACCACATCAATGATGAGCTGTGCTGTAATTTCCCTGGGCTTGTCCGGTGAAATGATATTCTGCAGCTCCTTAACGGCAACTTCCATGGTAATGTCCGTATTCTCAAGGTTGGAATAGGCCAGCAGCTTGTTCAACGCTCCCTCCAGCTCACGGATATTGGACTTAATGTTGGTTGCAATATAATTAAGAATATCATCATCCAGATGGAAATTGTCGTTTTCTTCTTTGCGCCTGAGGATTGCCATTCTGGTCTCATAATCCGGCGATCCGATGTCTGCGGTAAGTCCGCATTCAAAACGGGAACGGATACGTTCTTCCAGAGTTTCCATATCCTTCGGAGGTTTATCGGAGGATATGACGATCTGCTTTTTGGCCAGATACAGTTCGTTGAAGGTGTGGAAAAATTCCTCCTGGGTACTTTCCTTTCCTATAATAAACTGGATATCGTCAATCAGAAGCACGTCTATGTTGCGGTATTTCTCACGGAACTTGGTCATTGCCGTGTTGTTTCCGTTACGGATAGCTTCGATCAGTTCGTTGGTAAAGGTCTCGGAAGACACATATAGAATCTTCAGGGCCGGATTGTTGGATTGTATAAAGTGGGCAATGGAATGCATCAGATGAGTCTTGCCAAGTCCAACTCCTCCATAAAGGAATAACGGATTATATACATCTCCCGGTGATTCAGCCACCGCAAGGGAAGCTGCGTGAGCCAGCTTGTTGTTGTTACCCACTACGAAAGTGTCAAAGGTATAGTTGGGATTCAGACTGGACTTGTCCACATTGCTTGCACTGACGAAAGACTTTGTCTTGGGAGTTTTAATACTCTTTGCCTGTTCCGGCAGCACGAACTCAATATCATAGTCCTCGCCTATGATCTCGGCAACTGCAACTTTAATAGGAAGCGTGTACTTTTTGGTGATATAGTTCAGTCCCATTTGTTCATCGGGCACAAGGATATATAAGGTATTGTTATTCAGAGAAAATACCTTCAGGGGTTTTAACCAGGTATTAAAGGATACATCTGTCAGTTCATGCTCCTCTTTCACCGTCTGTAATATTTGCTCCCACTTCTCAACGATATGCTCCATAAAAAGTCACTTTCCTATTCTATGCCTAATCTAATCCTACTCTTTCTATAATAAACTATATAAGTCAAATATTCAATGATTAATTTGATAGTGGAAGATAATTTGCCTTTGGATAAAAAAACGGCAAATAAAGGCTATATTTTAACATGAGGATAGAATATAGATAAAGGTATAGTCAAAAGGTTCACAGTCTATTGACTGTGAACAATAGCGCAGAAAAGCAGTCTGAAAAGCTGGCTTTCCAGACTGCTTTTTGTGCTATTTGTCTCTGCCGCCGACGGCGGCAGGACCTTTTGACGTTGATTTAAAGTAAAGAAAATTTCATTTATCAAGAACTTATTCACATGATATCCTCATGTATTCGATAGCCTTGTAACATCATATGCACATTTTTTCCACATTGTTGGCAACTTGTGGAAAAGGTTACTATATCTTGTTGAAAAGAGTTTCTTCCTTATATATATAGTGGTGGAAATATAAAATTTTTTAGAACCGCAAGGTTTTGCTTGACTTGACAAGTTTTTTTGATATAATTGTGGTGATGTTTTTTAACGAATAGGAGGTGGATTTGAATGCATAAGGGTAAGATGACATTTCAGCCGAAGAACAGACAGAGAAATAAGGTTCATGGCTTCAGAAAAAGAATGAGTACCGCAGGCGGAAGAAAGGTATTGGCTGCAAGAAGGTTAAAAGGAAGAAAGAGATTATCAGCATAGGCCACAACTTTTGTGGTCTTTTCTTCTTTTGGAAAGATTTGAAAAATGGACTCATTGAAGAAGAACAGAGATTTCCAGAATGTATATCGACAGGGAAGATCATGCGGAAACAGATTGCTCGTTATGTATGTTCTGGAAAACGGTCTGGAATCGAACCGGGTAGGTATCTCGGTCAGTAAAAAAGTAGGAAACAGTGTCGTAAGACATCATCTTACAAGGTTGATAAGAGAAAGTTACAGACTGCGGGAAGAGATGTTCAATAGTGGTTTGGACATCGTAGTCATTGCGAGAGTATCGGCAAAGGAAGCTGGATTTCATGAAATAGAAAGCGCGCTGATGCATCTTGCAGGTCTTCATAAAATATTGAATAAAATTTAAACCGGAAAAAGAAGATGGAATGATTTTGAAAAAATTAATGATTGCTGTCATTCAGTTTTATAGAAAATATATTTCTCCTATGAAAACGACAAAGTGTCCTTATTGTCCTACCTGCTCTACTTACGGTCTGATTGCCGTAGAGAAGTATGGAGCGTTTAAAGGAGGGGCTCTTGCGTTGTGGAGAATATTGAGGTGTAATCCTTTTTCAAAAGGCGGATATGATCCTGTTCCATAATTTAGGAGGTAAGTAAGTGTCTGAAATTGTATTGACTCAATATAATGGATCTATTCTCGGTCCTATTGCAAGATTTTTGGGATGGATCATGAATGGAATCTATTATGTAATTGAAAATGTATTCCATATACAAAATATAGGTGTTGGAATTGTAATAAGTATTGTGATCATGACTTTATTGATCTATGCCTGCATGTTTCCATTGACCTATAAGCAGCAGAAGTTCTCCAAGCTTTCCCAGAAAATGAATCCTGAGCTTCGTGAGATTCAGGATAAGTATAAAGGGAAAAAGGATCAGGCTTCCATGGCTAAGATGCAGGAAGAAACTCAGATGGTTTATCAGAAATATGGGGTTTCTCCTACCGGAAGTTGTATCCAGCTTCTGATACAGATGCCTATTTTGTTTGCATTGTATCGTGTATTTATGAATATTCCGGCATATATCAGTCTGGTAAAGGACAAGTTCACCGGAGTGGTAGAGGCAATCTGTGCTACAGACGGATTTGCACAGAAAATGACAGATCTTGTAACGAATGCTAAGGTTTCAGGTATTAGTGTGGACTTTTCCTTAGAGCAGACAGCAGAAAACATGGGAACAATCAAGAATTATATTATTGATGTTCTCTATAAGCTGGACAGTAACGGCTGGGACTTGATTTCTAAGAGCTTTCCAGATGTTGATTTTAGTCTGGAGAGCAAGCTGAATCTGATCGAAGGATTTAATATTTCCAACAGTCCCTGGTATATCATTAAGACAAATATTGCTGATTTCAGTGCGGCAGGTCTTTTATTGATCATTTTGGCTTTGCTGATTCCGGTTCTGTCTTTCATCACACAGAGGCTGAATATTAAGTTAATGCCTACTGCGGCTGCGGGAGACAATGACGCTATGGCAAGACAGATGAAAACCATGAATCTTATGATGCCGTTGTTTTCATTTGTTATGTGTTTTACGGTTCCGGTAGGTCTTGGTATTTACTGGATTGCCAGTGCACTGATCCGCGGAATTCAGCAGTTTGGTATTAATAAGCATATGGATAAGCTTGACTGGGACGAGATATTAAGAGCCAACCAGGAAAAAGCAAGAGAAAAACGTGAGAAGAAAATGGGTCTGATACAGAATCAGATTGCAAATGCAGCAAAAGTGAATACCCGTTCTTCTGTTAATATGTCCTCTAACCTTTCTGACAAAGAAAGAGAGGAAATTTTGGAACAGGCGGATGAAGTAAAGTCCAAAGCAAGAGAGGGAAGTATGGCTTCGATTGCGAACAGAGTGAGAGAGTACAATGAAAGAAATAATAAATAGGGGGTAAAATACTATGGAATTTATTGAAGTTTCAGCGAAAACAGTAGAAGATGCAATTACCGAAGCATCTATCCAGTTGGGCGTTCCCAGTGAGAAAATCCAAGTGGAAGTAGTGGAGAAGGGTTCTACCGGATTTTTAGGAATCAAAAGTAAGCCTGCTGTCATTCATGCCTGGAAGAAAAATGACGTTGTGGATCATGTGAAATCATTCCTGGGAAAAGTATTTGAAGCTATGGATATGCAGGTAGAGATTGATGCAAAGCTGGATGAAGAGAATAAGCTGATGGAAGTTGAACTGAAGGGAAGCGATATGGGAATACTGATCGGAAAAAGAGGACAAACCCTGGATTCTCTACAGTATCTGACAAATCTTGCTGTAAATAAGCATTCTGACAGTTATGTGAAGGTGAAGCTGGATACCGAGGATTACCGGAAGAGAAGAAAAGAGACCTTGGAAAACCTGGCAAAGAATATTGCATACAAGGTAAAGAGGACGAAGCGTGCAGTTTCCCTGGAGCCTATGAATCCTTTTGAGCGCCGGGTCATTCATTTTGCATTGCAGAATGACAAGTATGTAGAAACACACAGTGAGGGAGAAGAACCCTTCCGTCATGTAGTTGTTACATTGAAGAAATAATATAGTATAGAAAAATAATTACTCCTGCTGAACTTTTGCCGATGCTTAAGACTGCAGGAGTAAGTTTTACCTTAAAATACGGTACAGAAAATCTATGAAAAAGGGGAAAATATGCAGACGGATACCATAGCAGCCATCGCGACGGCAATGACAAATGCTGGAATCGGTGTCATACGCATCAGCGGAGAAGACGCTTTTGCAGTGATAGACAGAATTTATCATTCCAAAAATCATAATAAAAAATTATCGCAATGTAAAAGCCATACCATCCATTATGGTTATATTTATGATGGGGAAGAAATGATTGATGAGGTTATGGTACTTCTGATGCGTTCGCCCAACAGCTATACCAGAGAGGATACTGTGGAGATTGACTGCCACGGAGGAGTCCTGGTGATGAAGAAAATACTGGATACTGTTTTGAAAAATGGCGCCCGCCCCGCAGAACCGGGAGAATTTACGAAGAGGGCTTTCTTAAACGGACGTATTGATCTTGCTCAGGCGGAGTCTGTTATGGATGTGATCTCTTCCCGGAATGAATTTGCCAGGAAAAGTTCTATACAGCAGTTGAATGGAACTTTGACCTATAAGATCAAAGACCTTCGGGAAAAAATTATTTATGAGACGGCATTTATTGAGTCGGCGCTGGATGATCCGGAACATATTTCCCTGGAGGGTTATGGGGAACGGATTCTGGATAAGGTAAAATCTATGAATCAGGAGTTAGACCGTATGATAGCTTCTTATGATAATGGAAGTATCCTGCGGGAGGGGATTGATACTCTGATCATAGGAAAACCAAATGCCGGAAAATCTACCCTTATGAATGCACTGCTGAAAAAAGAAAGAGCCATCGTAACGGATATTGCAGGAACCACCCGTGACGTCCTGGAGGAAAGTATTCAGTTAAATGGAATCAGTCTTAATATTAAGGATACGGCCGGCATTCGTGATACGGAGGATATCATTGAAAAAATCGGTGTTGATAAGGCGAAATCTTACATTGAAGATGCTGATCTTATTTTGTATGTAGTGGATGCTTCCATTCCACTGGATAAGAATGACGCATCTATTATGGAACTGATTGCAGGTAAGAAATGTATTGTACTTTTGAATAAGTCTGATTTAGAGACTCAGGTAACAGAACAGGAAATTACGGACAGGCTGGATGCTGTAATTCTGTCTGCTTCTGCAAGGGAAGGGGACGGAATTGAGGAATTGGAAGCTGCTATTACAAAGTTATTCTTAAGTGGAGAGATTCTCCAGAACGAAGAGGTATACATTACAAATATCCGACATAAGGATGCATTGATCCAGGCAAGAGAAAGTCTGAAGCTTGTACAGGAAAGTATAGGATCCGGCATGCCGGAAGATTTTTATTCCATTGATCTTATGAATGCTTATGTGGAATTGGGAAATATTATAGGAGAATCCGTTGGAGAAAATCTGGTAAATGAAATATTCCAGAAATTCTGTATGGGAAAATAAATGTAGTAGTTCGGCAAATAGAAGGAGGAATAACTTATGGTAAGACATATCTGTATGTTTCAGTTGAAGAGTGAGGATAAAGATCAGAATCTTAAGGAGGCAGTTGAGCGTGCTCAAAAACTAAAAGAAATTAGCCTAATAAAAGAATTTAAAGTGGTAACAAATGACATTCATGCACCACAGAATAACTATGATCTTTGTTTGATCTTCGACTTTGAGTCTTTTGAAGATCTCGATGAATATCAGAAACACCCGATTCATCAGGAATTTGCAGGCTTTATTACAGGTGTTCGTGAAAATCGTGCATGTATAGATTATATTATATAATCTAGATTTAATTTTATTTACACCGGGAGTTGACATTCATGTATGTAGAAGAAAATTATGATGTAGTTGTAGTGGGTGCAGGTCATGCAGGCTGCGAAGCAGCCCTTGCCTGTGCCAGGCTTGGATTGGAGACAATTATTTTTACCGTCAGCGTAGACAGTATCGCTCTTATGCCCTGCAATCCAAATATCGGGGGAAGCTCCAAGGGACATTTGGTCAGAGAGATTGATGCTTTGGGCGGACAGATGGGCATTAATATTGATAAGACCTTTATCCAGTCTAAAATGCTTAATCAGTCCAAGGGTCCGGCGGTTCATTCTCTGCGCGCCCAGGCTGATAAAGCAGCTTATAGCATGCAGATGAGGAAAACGCTGCAGGAGACAGAGCATTTGACTATCCGCC
Source organism: Lachnospiraceae bacterium (assembly GCA_029071325.1). GTDB lineage: Bacteria > Bacillota > Clostridia > Lachnospirales > Lachnospiraceae > Roseburia_C. The sequence goes on from JAIEAP010000040.1 coordinate 20,310, forward strand.
AGGCAGAGGTCAGTGAAATTATAGTAGAAGACAATAGGATTGCCGGAGTGAAAACATATTCCAATGCCGTTTATCACAGCAGAGCGGTGATCCTATGTACCGGTACATATCTGAAAGCACGCTGTCTCTATGGAGATGTGATTCAGAAGACAGGGCCAAACGGACTTCAGGCTGCCAATCACCTGACGGATTCTCTGAAAACACATGGTGTAGAAATGTTCCGCTTTAAAACAGGAACACCGGCAAGAATTGATAAGAATTCTATTGATTTTTCAAAAATGCAGGAACAGCTGGGAGATCCTCGGGTAGTACCATTTTCATTTACTACAAATCCTGAAGACGTACAGATTGATCAGATCTCTTGCTGGCTGACTTATACAAATGAGAAAACTCATGATATCATAAGAAATAATTTGGATCGCTCTCCAATCTATGCAGGTGTTATTGAAGGAACAGGGCCAAGATATTGCCCCTCTATTGAGGATAAAGTGGTAAAATTTGCGGACAAAGAACGGCATCAGGTATTTATCGAGCCGGAAGGTATCCATACTACAGAAATGTATATCGGAGGTATGAGTAGTTCTCTTCCGGAGGATGTACAGTATGAGATGTACCGGAGTGTTCCCGGATTAGAGAATGCCAGGATTGTGCGAAATGCTTATGCCATTGAATACGATTGTATCAATCCAAATCAGCTCTTGCCTACATTGGAATTTAAGAAGATCAAAGGACTCTTTAGCGGAGGACAGTTTAACGGAAGTTCCGGTTATGAAGAAGCGGCAGCTCAGGGATTGATCGCAGGTATTAACGCAGCTATGGAGATTTTGGGTAAAGATCAGTTGGTGCTGGAACGCTCCGAATCTTATATTGGTGTATTGATTGATGATCTGGTGACAAAGGAGAATCATGAGCCGTATCGTATGATGACGTCCAGAGCGGAATACCGTCTTCTTCTGCGTCAGGATAATGCAGATCTGAGATTGACAAAATACGGATATCAGGCGGGATTGATTTCGGAAGAAAGATATCAGTGGGTGCTGAAAAAAGAAAAGTTAATTCTAGATGAAATAAATAGAGTAAATACTGTAAATATAGGTGCTAACGCTGAAGTGCAGTCACTTTTAGCTCAGTTTGACAGCGTACCTCTGGCAACCGGGGTCAAATTGACAGAACTGATCCGGCGGCCGGAATTAGATTATGACTGTCTGGCTCCTATTGATCCGGAAAGACCAGAACTGCCCTATGAAGTCAGGGAACAGGTCAATATTAATATCAAGTATGACGGATATATCAAACGGCAGATGAAACAGGTAGAACAATTCCATAAGCTGGAACATAAAAAGATACCATCTGATTTTGACTATGATGCAGTAGACAGTCTTCGTATCGAAGCAAGACAGAAGCTGAAACAATATCAGCCTATCTCCATTGGACAGGCCTCCAGAATCTCAGGAGTATCGCCGGCTGATATTACTATGCTTTTAGTTTATATGGAGCAAGTTTATCGGGGACAGAAAGGGAATCATTCGAATGAAAGATAGAACCTATGATTTTTCACACATGAAAGAAGTGTGTCAGAAATGGAATCTGGAATTGACACCGCAAAAGCAGGAACAGTTTTTAAAATACTACGAGCTTTTGATAGAAAAAAATAAAGTTATGAATCTTACTGCTATTACAGAGTTTGAGGAAGTAATCGAAAAGCATTTTCTGGACAGTATTTCTCTGATTCAGATCATGGATCTGCATCAGCCTCTTACCGTGCTGGATCTTGGAACAGGTGCAGGCTTTCCGGGGGTACCCTTAAAAATTATGTTTCCCGACCTGACGATTACATTAGCAGATTCCCTGAATAAAAGAATAGGTTTTCTTCGGGAAGTGATTGATACTTTACAGCTGAAGGGAATCACAGCGATACATGCCAGAGCAGAAGAATTTGCAAGGCAGAAGGACTATAGAGAGTGTTTTGATCTGTGCGTGTCCCGTGCCGTTGCCAATCTATCTACCCTGAGTGAATACTGTATGCCATTTGTCAAGGTAGAAGGAAAATTCGTGTCCTACAAATCAGGAGAAATAGATCAGGAGGCGGAACAGGCAAAAAAAGCAATCTATCTTACAGGCGGAAAATTGGAGAAAATTGTAAAGTTTAATTTGACGGAATCTTCCATAACAGAAGATGAGATACATCGTTCATTTGTGATTGTAGAGAAAATAAAACAGACGCCAAAGACGTACCCGCGGAAAGCAGGTACGCCCTCTAAAATGCCGTTAGGATAAATAGAATTCCCAGCAGGTTATATTGTATTTGATTGTAAGAACATAGACAGGATTCCAAACAGTTTATCCGGAACCTCCAATTGCGGAAGGTATTTCGAATTGGAGAGATAAGATACTTCTATATTTTTGTTTAAGTGTAGGTATTCTTCTGTAATAGAGATAGCATCTTTTCGCTCCCGGCTGGAAATAATATATAAGTTTTTGGCATTTTTAACGGCATTGGATACATCCACATTGATGTAATTTCCCTGAGCGCTTGCTAACAGATATTTTCCTGCACTTTTACCCTTATGAGCGGATTCAAAATAGGTATCCTCCATTTTGCTGGAGATCAGTGATTTCTTCAAAAAATACTTCTTCTCGAAATAACTGTGGATTTTCTTCTCATGCATCTGTAAATTATAGAGGAAGGTTCCAAGGATAGGTATTTCAAGAAATCCCTTGGCAATTTTCTGTTCCCGTTCCGGGGCAGCCTTCAGACTCTGTATACTGTCTGGATTAATGAGAATGATGTTTTTGAAATTATCAGGAGCCATTGCCTGTGCCATTATCACAAAGGAAGTAGAAGCACCGGTGGCTACTACACTTGCAGTTTCACCAATCACATCCTGAATAAACTGATTCATCAATTGTACATACAGGAAACTGGTGTATGTGATGCCAGGTTTTTCAGAACGGCCACAACCTAAGAGATCGATAGCATAGACAGTGTACGATTTTTCAAGCTTACGAATGATCTTGTCCCATTCCATATTAGAACTGGCAGGATTCAGATCATGAACCAGAAGAAGCGGACTTCCGTTTCCTGATTTCGTATAGAAGATATCCCCCTGTTTCCAATGGTAGGTTTCGCCGTTATCTGTTTTTAAAAGATTTTTCATTCCGGCGGTATAATCTACAACGCGATTTAATGTATACATACCCGCGGCAGCGGCAGTTGTAAAAAAGACGAATTTTTTAAAATGTTTTCCCATGCTGCGACCTCCCAATATCGAACTGTTATTACTTATATATATTATAAACAAAAATATAGGTCTTTACAATAAAAAGGAGAGAAAATGACAAAGGCATATTTAGAAAAAATTAAAATGCAATTAGTAGAAGAAAAGAGTTCCCTTGAAAAAAGAAAGTCCAATTTAGAAAATACGATTGCGGAAAATGAAAAATTCACAGAACTTCTGGATGAGAGCAATGATCCAAATTTTGAATCTTTTACTCCAAGAACTGTGAATGGGAGAAATAAAGAAAAAATAAAGGAATTGAATCATGAGCAAAAGGAATTAGTAAAAGAAAAAGAGCAGATAGAAGAACGTATTCTATTTATTACTGCTCAATTAGAAGAATGCAAAAAAGTACTTCAATATGAATATGAACAGGAGAAAATCAAGATAGAAGAGCAGGATCATGTAAAATTACATGAAGATACCGTTCAAAAGCTTACGGATGTACTTCAAAAGCTGCGATTATCACTTGAAGTGATAGATATGGATACACAGAGATGCCGTTTAGAGTTATCAGATGCTATACAATTGATAGATAATTTGATATCCGGGACAGATAAAAAGTAAAATGTTTCACGTGAAACATAAAAAGAAATAGCCTGTGAAACATATTTTTTCTACAATATTTTGTATTTTTAAAAATATATGTCCACCATATTATGAAAATCACTGTTTCACGTTTCACGTGAAACATTTTTCCACTGGAAAAGGCTTATGTATAGTGTTATAATAAGAAAAGCACACGAAGAAAGGATAAAAACATGGGAAGAATAATAGCTATTGCGAATCAAAAAGGAGGAGTAGGTAAGACTACAACGTCTATCAACCTCTCTGCATGTCTTGCAGAAGCAGGAAAAAAGATATTAGTAATTGACCTGGACCCACAGGGAAATACGACAAGCGGTCTTGGTATAGATAAAGACGAGCTGGAAAACACGGTTTATGAGTTGATATTGGATGAGTGTACGATCAATCAAAGCGTACATAAGACAGAAATCGAGAATTTGTCATTGATTCCTTCCAATGTAAATCTGGCGGGAGCTGAGATTGAACTATTGGGAATTAATGATAAGGAATATATTTTAAAAAATGCAGTAGATTATATCCGGGATGATTATGATTTTATCATTATTGACTGTCCGCCTTCTCTGAATATGCTGACGGTAAATGCTATGACTACTGCTGATACGGTTCTTGTTCCGATTCAGTGTGAATACTATGCGTTGGAGGGAATCAGCCAGTTAATCCATACGATTGATCTGGTACAGGAGAGACTGAATCCTGATCTTAAGATGGAAGGTGTAGTATTTACCATGTACGATGGCAGGACAAATTTATCCAATGAAGTAGTTGATAACGTAAAAAATAATCTGAACACGACGATATATCAGACAATCATTCCGAGAAATGTCAGACTGGCAGAGGCGCCAAGTCATGGTCTTCCAATCAATCTCTATGATGGAAAATCTGCAGGAGCTGAGAGCTATCGACTTCTGGCCAAGGAAGTGATCGGAAGGGAGGACTTCTAGTATGGCAGTAAAAAAGGGCGGATTGGGAAAGGGATTAGATTCCCTGATTGCAGATAAGGTTGGTACTGGAACCGCAGATAAGACAGAAGAAAAAAACGAGGTACTGGTAAGTATCAATAAGGTAGAACCTAATAAAGAGCAGCCCCGTAAAACTTTTGATGAGGATGCACTTCTGGAATTATCGGAATCCATCAAACAGTTTGGCGTATTGCAGCCCCTTCTGGTGACTGATAAGAAGGATTATTACGAGATCATTGCAGGAGAGCGAAGATGGAGAGCTGCCAAAATGGCAGGTCTGAAAAAAGTTCCCGTAATTATCAAGGATCTAACAGATCAGGAAATTGTAGAGATTTCATTGATTGAAAATATCCAGCGTGAGGATCTGAATCCCATTGAAGAAGCAATCGCATATAAGCGGCTTTTGAATGAATTTAATCTGAAGCAGGATGAGGTCGCAGAGCGTGTATCTAAGAGCAGGACTGCAGTCACGAATTCTATGCGTTTGCTGAAGCTGTGTGATAAAGTACAGCAGATGGTCATCAATGATATGATCAGTACCGGACATGCCAGAGCGCTTTTGGGAATTACAGATGAGGAGAAGCAATACAGCCTGGCACAGCGGATTTTTGATGAGAAGATCAGCGTCCGGGAAACCGAGAAAATGGTTAAGAAGCTTCAGATGCAGAAAACAGAACCTGTAAAAGAGGCGCCGGCCCCGGAGAAAAAGAAGCTGGATGCAGTATATCAGGAAGCAGAAGAGAAGATGAAGACGATTCTCGGTACTAAGGTTATCATCAATCAGAAGGATTCTATGAAGGGTAAGATAGAGATTGAATATTATTCTCCTGAGGAATTGACCAGAATCTACGAATTGATAGAGAGCATCAGAAAATAGCATGAGTGAAATAGAAGAGGAAAACATATGATATCGAAATATTTAGGAATTGATTCCGATTATATTATCATTGGACTTGCAGCAGTGTTACTCATATTAGTGATCCTTACGATCGTCAATATTGTACAGATGCGGAAGCTCAAGAAAAGATACCGTATCTTTATGTCAGGTAAGGATGCTAAGACACTGGAAGATATTCTGACTACTCGTCTTGACCAGGTGGATAGTCTTATTGCATCAAACAAGAAAAATGAGCAGAGTATTCAGCAGATCTTTAACACTATGAAATATACATTCCAGAAAGTTGGTCTTATAAAGTATGATGCTTTCAATGAAATGGGAGGAAAGCTCAGTTTCTCTCTTGCTTTGCTGGATCAGAAGAATGATGGTTTTATTATCAATGCCATGCACAGCAGAGAAGGATGTTATACTTATATCAAGGAAATTATTGACGGCAATTCCATCATCCAGCTTGCAGAAGAAGAGAAGGAAGCATTAAATATGGCAATGGATTCCGGAAAGAAATAGAACAGACAGGAGGTAGTCAGCCATGCATAGTTATTTGAGAGCAGTTGGGTTTCATCAAAATATGCGTAAATCCGTAGAAAAAGAAATGCTTACAAATATGATGAATTATCTTAGCAATTTAGAAGTGGCGATCGATCTCTTTGAAAATGAATTTGTAGAAATGACAATAGAAATTGCGGACGGCATGGGTGTTAAAGTCTGCGGTGAATATGGGGATGACGGTACATTTTATATTGACTACTATTTTCCTTATTTTCAGGGAAGCAGTATCACCGAGCAGGATTCCATTGAGATTGACCGGCATGTGGAGCATGAATCTTATGCGGGAATCTGTGATGATACGAATCTGGGCGTCAGCTTGATATTTTATCTGCAGAATGTAGCGGAATATCTGAATCTGCGCAAAAAGAATCCAAAATACAATTATCATCTTGTCAGTCTGTCCGGTCTGTCTCTGGAGGGCAGGATCATTATGCCTATCAACAGAGATGAGAAAAAGGAGAAGAAAAAAGAGCAGGAAGAAAATGAAAATAGGAAGAAACGCAATTATCTGATTGCTGCTGCAAGAGAAGGTGATGAAGAAGCAATTGAGAGTCTGACGTTGGAGGACATTGATACTTACTCTATGCTGTCCCGTCGTATCATCCATGAAGATGTTTTGAGTATTGTGGAATCTACTTTTATTCCATATGGAATAGAATGTGATCAATATTCTGTCATTGGAGATATCTTGGATTACCGTTATGTAACCAATACCATCACCGATGAAAAGATATGTATTCTTGAAATTTGCTGCAATGATATATATTTTGATGTTTGCGTCAATACCAGGGATCTTCTGGGAGAACCTGCCGTGGGCAGGAGATTTAAGGGGGTAGTCTGGCTGCAGGGTGTTCTGCATCATAAATAAAAATATAGCTTGACAAATGGATAGATATTTTCTAAAATTGAATAGATGTCGCTATAGCTCAGCTGGATAGAGCGACCGCCTCCTAAGCGGTAGGCCGGAGGTTCAAATCCTCTTAGCGACGTATGAAATACCGAAAATATTGGGTTTCCAAGGTTTTCGGTATTTCTTATTATCTTAATGTTCTAATCAAAATAGCTTGTCTGCCAATTTTCCAAAAATATATTAAATAATCTGTTAATTAAAACTGTGAAAAATTATGATATACTAATGTTAAACTGTTGTCAGGAAGGGACAAAGACATATATGGAAAACAATAAAATCCAGTTATTTGAAGATAGAAAAATTCGCACCGCTTGGGATGAAGAACAGGAAGAATGGTATTTTTCGATTGTGGATGTGGTTGCCGTGTTGACAGACAGCGTTGACCCGAAACAATATATTAAAAAAATGAGAAGCCGCGACTCAGAGCTCAACACCAACTGGGGTACAATTTGTACCCCAGTTCAAATGATTGCATCAGATGGGAAAAAAAGAAAAATTCAGGCTGCTACCATAAAGGGAATATTAAGGCTTGTTCAGTCAATCCCCTCACCGAAAGCAGAGCCTTTCAAAGTATGGTTAGCCCGTGTCGGTGCGGAACGTATCGAAGAAACGATTGACCCAGAGCTGACAATTGATCGCGCTCTTGCTACATATCTGCAAAAAGGCTACACAAGAGAGTGGATCAATCAGCGGTTACAGGCTATTCAAGTTCGTAAGGAATTGACTGATGAATGGCAGGATCGAGGGGTAACACAAGGAAGAGAATATGCAATTTTAACTAATGAGATTACGCAGGCCTGGTCTGGCATGAGCACACATCAGTATAAAAAGCTGAAAGGCTTGAGAAAACAAAATCTGCGTGACAATATGAGTACAACAGAACTTATTCTAAATATGCTTGCAGAAACTTCTACTACTGACATATCCAAAGAGGAAAAACCAGCAACTTTTGAAGAAAATCAAGAGATCGCTCGCCGTGGCGGGCGGGTAGCGGGAATTGCACGGCAAACTCTGGAAGCAGAAACGGGAAAACCAGTAATCACTTCAAAAAATGCTATGGATTTTGCAAGGCTTATTGATGAGGTTGTGAAAGAGGTTGAACAGCCCAAAGAAGATAGTAAGGATAAAGACAAAGAGGCATAAAGTGAAATCGTTGTAGATGATTTTTTCCAAAAGCTGTGTTTGAAAATTTGCTAACAAGACTACATTCATTTTTTTCTATAAAGCCACATATAATGTGTCAAAATATATTTAAAAAGTTAAGTATAATGAAAATAAAGAATAAAAGTACCTTAATCATCGCTATCCTTATTCCTATTGCTGTCGGAACATTATCAGCTCTTTTTAGCAGAAACATGTCATCGTATTCCACATTAAATAAACCTCCAGTCAATCCTCCAGGATTTATCTTTCCTATTGTATGGACAATACTTTACATTCTAATGGGAATTTCATCTTACATAATTTATGAATCCGATAGTCCGGAAAAATGGAAAGCCTTAAAAACTTATGCTATTCAATTATTTTTTAACTTTTGGTGGAGCATAATCTTTTTTAGATTCTCTTTATATTTTCTTGCTTTCTTATGGTTACTGGCATTAATTATCCTAATATCAGTCATGATTTATCAGTTTTATCGAATAAATCAATTATCTTCATATCTACAAATTCCATATCTGCTTTGGTGTCTGTTTGCTGCATATCTGAACTTTATGATCTATAGATTGAATTGAAACTTTGTGGAGAATCAGAAAGAAAAGCAACAGCAGCATATTTACCAGCAAAAGAAATACAGGCGTTAAAAAAAGACCTACATACTCAATTAATTAAGTACATAAGTCCTTAATGGGCCGCCAGGGGTTCGAACCCTGGACACCCTGATTAAGAGTCAGGTGCTCTGCCAGCTGAGCTAGCGGCCCATTGCTTAACGCAAAAATTATTATATAACAGTTTGTACGCTAATGCAAGCTTTTTTTTATAATTTTTTAAAAATTTTTGTAATAATTCAGCCGTCGCGGGAATTATATGCTCATTCATGCAAGCATGACTTACATATAATACCTACGACGGCTGAACTGTTGCAGATTATTACATATTAGCAAATAATGCAGCAATTTCTTCCGGCGTCATTTTATGATTAGGATCTGACATATCAATATCTCTGGTATTCGCTGCGGAATCTTCTTCGGATTGTGCATTCATTGTCTGTTCTGTAAAAATGGGTTCCTCTACTTCACTGGTGCTTCCGGCCACAAGAGCAGCAATTTCTTCCGGCGTCATCACATGATTCGGGTCGGAGCTGATTTCAATGGAGGGAGAGGGTTCTTCAATAGCAGGCTCTTCAGCAACAGGTTCTGGCTCAGCGGGAGCAGATGAACCGGCCACAAGAGCAGCGATTTCTTCCGGCGTCATTACATGGTTCGGGTCAGAGTTAATTTCAATGAAAGGAGCAGGTTCTTCAACAGCAGGCTCTTCAGCAATAGGTTCTTCAGCAACAGGTTCCGGCTCAGCGGGAGCAGATGAACCGGCTACAAGTGCGGCAATTTCTTCCGGTGTCATTACATGGTTCGGATCAGAGTTGATTTCAATAGCAGGAGCAGGCTCGTCCTCAGGTATATCAAAGTCAGGAATAGAAATGGTTTCTTCCGGCTGAGCCTCATCCTCTGCGAACAATGCATCCAGATCAGGAAGCCCGTCTGCCGCAGATGTCTCCTCATTTTCAGTCTTTGCTTCGGCAACTGCCTCCTGAAGCTCAGATGCCATCTCGAAGAATTCCGTATCAGTAAGAAAGCTGTCCTCCGCAGATGCTGCTTCTGTATTGCTTTCTGCAGGGAAATTCTCATCGATCGGGAAATCTACCATTTCATCTGAGGATACAGGGGAAACGGTTTCTGTCGGGATATTATTTGCAGGAGCAGCCGGTACGGATTGTTCCATAGGCTGTGTATACATGGTGGACTGTGGATTCATAACAATCTGAGGCGCCGGGATATTAATCTTATTTATCTCAGAAAGGAGCTGATTGCGGACGGATAATTCCATTTCATGTATATTGGAAATGATCTCCTGCTGCTTCATGATCAAATCCTTTATGGAATTATCAATGACAATTTTCTGTTTTTCCAGCATCTCCGTATTGGCAGCATCAATCTTGTCCTCAAGACCGCAAATAATGTCCACCATTTTATCATTGCAATTCATCAGTGCGTCAGAATTTTCTTTGTTGCGGTTGATCGTAACCTTAGCAATGGATTTCTGTGCATTGATAATCTCTTCGGCAGGTATCTCCACAATGTCCTCGATGTAATCCAGGCGCTCATTCAGCTCTTCAAAGGATTTGCGGATGATCATGTAGGAAGCCTTCTCAGATTTGAACAAATCTTCATATTGTTCCTGGCGCTCCGCCTCCAGTTTGTAGTTCTTCTGAATCCAACTGGCAATTAAAACATAGACATCTGCCAATGCGATTACGGTAAGCACGATCAGTGCCACATAATTCTCCGGGAAATTAAGCATGATATACAGCTCACTTAATGTTAAGACCAACAATACCATAACGGCAACAATCATCCGCAGTGTATAATTGTCTTTTCCATTTTTCCCATTCTCCCGCTTGTTCTCTTCCATGGTAAACAACCTCCCTGTTATTTCTCGTTTTAAGTATAATTATATCTACATTATATCATAAAGGATAATCAAGGACAATTCAATATTTTGATTATTTCCTTCATGGAATGCTGAATGCATTTAAAGTGATTTGTAAACTTCGGACGGCGGTAGCAAAACATCATCATACGGTTTTTTATTTTCATATAATCTCCATACAATTTCTGACAGATATTCTTACATTATTATATGTATAGGCAATTATTTGGAACATTTATATAAGTAGAAAAAGCTTCCAGGCATATTGCATCCCGGAAGCTTCTATATAATAAGTGTGTTTATACTTGATTTACTTTTTCTCTCTTGGTCTGTGCTTCTCTCTTACATACCAGATAAGAGTGATCGCTGCAATCAGCAGCAGTACTCCTGCGGTAATTGCCGCAATGGTGCCAAGAGAAGAAGGATTGCTGTATAAGACAGGCGCGTCCGCGCTTATCTGTGAGTCAGAATCTTCATAGGAGGGCTGATCCATAGAATCATCGCTGGAATCATCGGCTGGAATATTCTGATTTGCAGCCAGCAGGTTTGTCCCATTTTGTTGGGGGGGAGCACTGTTCTGTGAAGTACCACCCTGTAAGGAACTGTTATCCTGTAAAGTGGTATTGTCCTGGGTGATTTCGGTGCTTCCCGTAAAATTATTGTTCCCTGTGGAATCACTGCCCTGAGAGGGAGCGCTGGTTTTGGGAATACCTACTACTCCAATAGGAGAGAAAGAATCCAGAGAGAAGGACATTCTTCCATTGTCCTGTATGGTGGGGGTGATATACTCCAATTCTCTACCCCGGGGCTGATGGATGATCATAATTCCCTGATACCGGCTGGTATCGTAAGACAGTGCCGGCAGGGATACCATGATGTAGGTACCGTCCTGCGGCTCAAAGCTCTCTCCGGTAGCGTAATTTACCAGCATTACATGATAGAGAGACAGGATTTGGTTGTCACCACAGTCTACAGGGATCGTGTCATAAGTCAGGCTGTCTTTTACAATGGTAGTAACCGATATTCCGATATTCCAGTATTCTGCATCCATATCTGAGATTATAATATCGCTGTCCTGGTCATGCTTGATCTTCTGGGAAATCGTGTTTTTCAGCCGGTTCACAGAATTTAGCATATCCTGAGTGACCTGATCCTTGCCGTTCTCGCTGAGCATATCATATTTTTCTAAAAATTCTGTCACGGAATTGATTGCCATAGACAGCGTCAGAGAGGAGGAGGCGTCAGTTGTTTCTGTGGAAACCAGCAGTTCCTGTACCACATCTATAGTTTTGACAAGGGAAGTTAAATCCTCAAGCTTTTCTGCGTCGGAGGTACTTAATACCTGGATATCCAGAGTAAGGAAGGGCGCGTCAACCACCACATTTACGTTATTCCAGTCGTTGCTGTTATCATTATCATCTGTATCCTGATAGAGGACGTGATCAAAAGAAATTGTGATATCTTCATCCTCAGTAGTCAATGCCCGGGCGGAATAGCTGACATAATTGGTAATGTCTCTGGTACACCCGTTGGCATAATGCGCCACTACCTTCATGCCGGCGGGAAGAAACAGCTCTCCTTCCTTATATATAGTCTGGTCAGGAGCCTGCGTCATTTCAATAGAAGTAATCCTGCTTCCCAGCGCCATCATATGGGCGGAGTCATTTTTAAAATACAGCGTTCCATATTCATCTGCAATGGGACTGCAGATGGCATATTGTGCCTGTGCGCCGCTGGGCGTAAAGAGCACAGGTGCATAGGAGAGGGACTCGTCTTCGTTCATGATAGTCTGTCCCGGACAATCCCGGATCACGCGGATCTTACCGGGCGTGTAGTTGTCAATAAAGTAAACATAGACATAACCGGTCTGTGCTTCGTACGCTGTAGTCAGAAGTCCGCTGGTCTGGGGATAACCCTGAGTAGGACAGGTATAGGCTATCTCAAAGCGGTCAAGATCAATGACGGTAATATTATGTCCGCTATATTGTGCGAACTGAGAAGTGCCTGCCACGCCGATGTATGCCCTGCCATTGTGAACAACCGGGGTGGAGGTACTCATGCCGTCCAGATGGATCTCCCTAAGAGAATCTTCCTGGATCATTCCGTTGCTGTCTACACGTACCTGATAGAAGCTCCCTCCCTTAGTGGTAAAATAAAATGCTCTTGTCTCTTCATCGTAGGATATCGAGGATCGGATATCCGCGTTCAGTCCTTCGACAGAAGAGATCAATTGTCCTGTGGTGGGATTAATAGACAGAAGGTTTGAAGTCTGAGAAGTATATCCGCTTTGCCCGTCGTCGGTTCCCACCAGCAGATATTCATCGCATACATAGCAGCCTGCCCAATAAAAGCCGCCTGTCTGTGTATAAGTCCAGATATTATCCTTTTGTTCCAGGGTATCGGAAGGATCTTCATCCTCTATGGAGAGACAGACGTAATTGGCGTCTTTGATCTCACTGTTCCAGAAGCCTGTATACACATACCCATTGTGATAAGTGATGGGGCTGTTGGGCTGTCCTCCCAGTGCATCCTGATAAAACCACAGGGATTCCAGGGTTTCGGCATCAAACGCCTGTACGATGCCGTTTGCCAGGGCTACAAAAATTATACCTTCGGCATAAGTAGGAGGCGTAATATTAAAGGCAGAGGTGGTTTTCATGTCTCCGGATGCAACGATCTCACCGGTTACCGTATCCATCTTCACAATACTTTTATTGGACGTAAAGTAGAGATATCCATTTACAATAATAGCTGAGCTGGGAGCGCCGCTGGACCAGCCATTTCCATACTTTGTTGCCCAATAGAGCGTTGCTTCGTCGGCATTGACCGGGACGGGTGCAGAGGTTACCGCATTGTTGGCATCGTTTCCCCGGAAATTAGACCAGGTATCGTCAGAAGGAACTTCTTCCGTCAATTCGATGGGAAGTGTCATGTCCCTTGCTGTGAAAATGCCTGTCTTACAGAGATATCCCTTTGCTGTGATTTTGTAGGAATACTGGGCATCCTCCATCAAATGATAGCAGCCGTCCTCATCCGAATCGATAGTATTGCCGGATCCGTCCGTCAACAGGATCACAGGATTCTGGGGCTGCGGATTCAGCTCGAATTGGACAGTGACGCTTTTTTTGCGGTTTAAGGCAATATGATAGGTGTTGGAACTCCCGTCTGCATGGGATACCGTGATATCCAGTGCGTCGGTGTCCTTATCCAAAGGAATCTCTGCCTCCTCTCCGCTGGTAACAGAGATTCCATTTACATCCAGAGAATAGTGATAGCTTTCCGCCCGGTAAGAGGCAGCCTTGACGGTAACAGAGGTATCCGTATTCAGGATATTAGCTTCGTATTGGTAGTTTTCCACGGAAAATGCAGGGGTCAGCACCAGAGGAGAACCGCCGGACGCCAGTGTCAGTGAAGACAGGCTTCTATCCCGCACAATATGTACTGTGTAGGATTGGCTGATATTTCCGTATTTCGCCGTCACTGTAAGCGTATTCCCGTAGCTTCCCGCAGAAATAAGACCTGAGATATAACGCATGGAGCCGGAAGTAAAGGTGACATTCTGATTGCTTCCCGGATTTCCGGTAGTCGCGGCGCCGGCAAAGGTACCGGTCAGCGTAGTGCCGGTGGGTGCGGAAGAATTTTGAGTGGCAGTCACATAGACACCGGATACGGTGTCGGGAACGGTCACAGTGTATTCTCTGACTGCCGGGTCAAAATCATTGAGATATATGATGTTGCGGTTCCGGTCGGAAAGCTCCAGTCCCTGCATAAGAGCCTGCTCGCTCAGTTCCACAGTAATTGTCTGGGAAGTTCCGTTTACGGTAAAAGCGCCGCCGGCAGTTTCATATCCGTCAGCGGATACCTGATAGGTATAGGTGCCGTTCTCCAGATAGTAATATCCACCTTCAGAGGTCATGGTCTCCTGGTCTGCATTGCGGACAGTGACAGAGGCAGAGGTAACTGCGCTGTCTCCGGCATTTACCTGAAAATGAACCGGATATCTGGTGGGCGCCTCGCCTTTTTCATTTACAATGACTATGGCAATGGGAGGAGCCACGCAGGCAGAACCACTGTCAGAGTGGAAGGTATGGTAGGACTCTCCGTTCTGCCCAGAGGAGAAATAATATACGCCGGTATGGTCGGGGGTGAAAGTAAAGCTGCCCTCTGCATCTGTAGTACCTACATCAGTCCAGCTATACCCATTGTCGGTAGACATCTGTACCAGTTCGTTTGCCATAGAAACGGAAGCGTCACAGTCCGGTTCCCACATGTTCGTGGAGGAAGCATACATGTTGAGTGTAATGGATTCCTGGGGTTTTATGGCACTGTAAGTCTTATCAAAATATGCAAATGCTCCCGAAGTATAGAAGCTCCAGTCAGAGAACATGGCAAAATCCAGCTCGAATCCATTTTGAAGCTCGATCCAGTCAGCGGTAGCGCCCCAGCCTTCATACATCAGAGGATAAGCGTGGTTGACATAATACATCAGGTTTTCATCATGTCCCCAGAATTGCTGCATATACATGGAGCTGAAGTTGCCAGATATGGTCAGTGCATCGGAGCCTATCTGCAAAGGTGTGTTGTCCGGACAGTAATAGGTTTCCAGAGCCCGGATGATGGCGTGGAGCAGGGTGGGCTTCTTCAGTACCTCTCCCGTGTCATCGTCGTATTTTGTAAAATTGTCCAGTCCATACGGTGTAAGATCAAACCAGGATACCGTCAAAGGCATCCTTGCCAGGACTGAATGGTTACTGTCTTCACCGGTAACGAATACCCCGTCGTCACTTAAGGTGAAGTACACCAGGACAGAAGAATTGTCTTCTGCCGGGTCTGTGATCATACCGTCTGTATCGTAGCCTGCTGCCAGGGAAGATATTCCCGAAGACGCTGCAAAGAGCGACAGGCTTAAGATCAGACAGAGGATCATACTGAAAAATTTTGTTTTTTTCATAGGTTCCTCCTCATAAAAATAAAGTCATCTTCCGTATGGAAAATGACTTTACCGACAATCACATCAAAAATAGACTGTACAAAGGCTGTACAGAAAAAACTGCCGTATCATTTTCCACCGAAATGAATCTGAAGCTATATACAAGGCAGGTCTCCTGACTCGAAATCATCCGCAGGCTTCTCCTTCCCAGGCATGACGCCCAGTGGCTCACATTATCGTGAACGAAGCCCTTGTCCTTCATACAGTAGCGGGGACTGCTACGGATTCACACCGTATTCCCTGTTAGTCAACGTAAGTTGAACCTTGTATACACATATAAATTCTAACAGTTCAGCCATCGACACCTTTGCGAATAGCGCGGGCTGAACTGTTAGAAATATAACATACACAGAGGGATTGTGCAAGAAAGAGTGTAAAAAAAGATTGAAAAATGAAGAATGGTCTGTTAATTTATATAATTAGATTTTACAGAAACGAAAGGTCAGGGAGAGAAAGGCCATGAAAAAAAACAGAAGACATGTGCTCTTTCAGGCAGGAATGCTGCTAGTTTTTATACTGGCAGTCTGCGCCGGCCGGCAGCTGATCCGTTCCCAGCAGCAGGCAGAACCGGACAATCCCATCCAGGGAATTTCAAAAGAGCGCTCCCATAATTTAAATCTAAATGATAATGCCGTGGAACTAGATTACGATGCTTATCAGAATGTCATGGCGGCGACGTCCCTGATATCGAACCGGGAGGAATCAGATAACCGGGAGGAGACGTCCCATCAGGAGAAGGAAAAGGGCCGGGATGACATAGATGACTGGGACGATGCGGATGGCAGGATGCAGGAAACCGGAGAATCGGGCAATGCGGATGGACAGATTCAGGATGCGGACGGACAGGGTACAGTCGACGGTGGATCGGGAGTTCCGGGGACAAGCCAGGAGACAGATATTGTCTATTTCAATACCAGCATCCGGGATGGGGAGACGGTAGCGGAGCCGGAATATGCATTTTCCATTTATCATCTGAATCAGGAGCTCACGGTACAGGGAGTGTATGTTTATGTAAACGGCAGACTGAACCTGCAATTTGCCGGAAGCGTTCTTCTGTCCGAGGGAAGGAACAGCATTCGTGTCTCGGTCACTTATGAGAAACCGGATGGCAGCAGCGTCCGCGTATATAAAGTATATCGTGTTTATTACGACAGGAACGCGGATTCCTTACCGGAAGAATCAGAGAATGTCACACCGGAGGATATTACGCTTACCACCAGCGTCCGGGACGGGGAGACTGTATCGGAGAGAGCCTACGATTTTATCGCAGAGGCAAAGGACGCCAGCGGAAAATCCTATCGGGTAACGGCAGTCATAAACGGCAGCACGGTAACGGATAAAAGCGGCAATTCGTATCACGGATATCTGGACAAGAAGAAAAATACCCTGCGCTTTCGGGTATCTCTCGGGGAAGGAAAAAAGGCGGAGTGGCTGTACACGATATATTATGTTCCTACCACGACACCAGAAACACAGCCCGTCCTGCATATGAACCTGACGGACGGCATGGTATCCCAGGCCTCGGGCTATACCCTGGACGTGGAAGCAGCCGATTATCAGGGAAACTGTATTTATTACAATAATCTCACGGTTACGTTAAACGGCAAGAAGCTGTATCACAGTTGGGCAACGGGAATGGTCACCAGCTATTGGCTGGAGCTTGTCCCGGGGGAAAATGTGGTGACGGTCCGGGCGGAGGATGAAGCCGGGCGCTATATCGAAGAGGTCTGCCATGTGACGTATGCTCCGCCGGAAGCAAATGTTCCCATCGGGTATATCCAGATCAGTGTGGAGGCGGGAACACTGGGTCTTGGGACACTGATCCGTCAGCAAGATATCCCCATTTATGCGGACGTCCCCTTCTCTTATTACTTCGTATCACTGTTGGAGGAAAACGGTTTTGGTTATACCAACGGCGGCACGGTGGAGGAAGGCTTTTATCTTAAAACGCTGGACAGACCGGGAATTGCGGCAGAGCGCTCCATACCGGAGGAGCTTCGGGCGCAGATAGAGATTGACGGATTGATGTGGACGGGAAATGAAGATTCCGATTCTATCGGAGAATATGACTATACCCAGGGTTCCGGCTGGATGTATTCCGTAAACGGAAATTATTACAATTACTCTATGACAAATTATCATCCCACAGACGGGGATGTGGTACGTGTCCGTTATACCCTTGCCAACGGCAAGGATATCGGAGGCTTTGCCTCCACAGGAACAGCAGGCGGCAGCATCAATTCCAATTACGCAGGAGAATGGTAAGGAGAAGATATGAATCATAAGATTGAGAAGATTTTAGCAGAAGTCAAGAAGGTGATCGTAGGAAAGGATGAGGTCGTGGAAAAAATCCTCATGGCGATTCTGGCAGGCGGGCATATACTCTTAGAGGATGTGCCGGGCGTGGGGAAAACCACCCTGGCGCTTGCCTTTGCCCGGGTCATGCAGATGGATCAAACCCGTATCTCATTTACGGTGGATACCATGCCGTCGGATATTACAGGTTTTCATGTGTATGATAAGCAGAGCGGAAGCTTCCGGTATCACCCGGGTCCGGTCATGTCCAATCTGCTGCTGGCAGATGAGATCAACCGTACTTCCTGCCGGACCCAGGCAGCGCTGCTGGAGGTCATGGAGGAGAAAAAGGTAACGGTGGACGGTGAAACCTATGTTCTGCCGGAACCCTTTTGCGTACTGGCAACGCAGAACCCCATCGGCAGCGCCGGAACCCAGCTATTGCCCAATTCCCAGTTGGATCGTTTTATGATAAAGCTTCATATGGGCTATCCGGATTTTGAGAGCCATGTCAATATGTTAAAAGAACGTCATACGGGCAATCCTCTGGAAGACATCACCCCGGTGATCACCACTGAGGAATTGCTGGGGCTGCAGCAGGAATGTATGGAAAGTTACATATCGGACAGCATTTACGGTTATGTGACGCGTCTGGCAGAGGCAACACGCAGCCACGAGGAAATTGAGCTGGGATTAAGTCCCCGGGGAGCCCTGGCATTATGTCGTATGGCAAAAGGATTCGCATATGTGAATTCTAGAAGCTATGTGGTGCCGGAGGATATAAAAAGGGTGTTTGTGGATGTGTGCGGCCACCGCATAAAGCTGGATGCAAAGGCAAAGCTGTCCCGCATTACCCCGGAGGACTGCCTGAAGAATATTTTAAGGGATACGCCGCTGCCGGAAATAGAGGAGGAGCCATAAGTGAGAGGAAGACGGGCCGTTTACGGAGCGGCAGTAGTATTGCTTCTGGCATTGTGCGTTTATTCTAATCATCCGGCAGCGCTGGCGTTACTGGTAACGGTTATCCTGCTGCCGGTATGGTCGGGATGCCTTTTGCTGCCCTGCCGGAATAAAGTGTCAGTGCTTGTGGAAGCGAAGCCCATGAACTTACAGGAAAATGAGGCAGATCCGGGAAAGAGTGGCGTATCTCTTACCGTAAAGGTGAGCAATGCATCACATCTACCGGTATATCGTGCCGGAATCCGCCTTACTGTGACAAATACCTTGACGGGAGAGACTACAGATACGCAATTGAGCACTTTTGTGGGCAACAGAAAGACGCAGATACTGTCCGTTATCTGCCGCAGTGAATTTTGCGGAACTTATAGGGCTGCGGTGGAATCCATTGATCTCTATGATGTGCTGGGCGTGACGCGTTTGCGTGCAGGAGGAGCCGGAAGCTGTGAATTTCTGCTTCTGCCTGACTTTTTTCCTATTCGGATCATTGTAGAACAGAATGTGGCAGAGCCTGCTGCCTGGGAATACGCCCAGGATGCAGCCGGTGGTGACCGGGCGGAAGTGTTTTCCCTGAGGGAGTACCGGCAGGGAGACCCCGCCGCGGCGATTCACTGGAAGGCCAGCAGCAAGCTGGATCGCCTCATCATAAAAGAGGGATCAAAACCCATAGAGCGGAGAATCCTTCTCATATGGGACCCGGTGGTTTCCGGTCATGAGGAGAAATTAACACCGGAAGAGCTGCATGCGCTGGCAGGCGTCTATGTCTCCGTGGCGCAGTCATTGGCGGATCAGGGAACAGACCCGGAAGCGGCATGGTATGACGGATCGGAAGGACAATGGGAAAGCAGCGTGCTGAAAAATACGGAAAGCCTACTGGCAGTGCTGCCCCGGATATTGGACAGTTCCGAAGGGAGAGAGGCTGCTGTCACCGGAACACAGCGCTGGCAGGAGAAGCGTCATATTCTGAAAGTCGGCGTTGGATATGATGAGACTTTGGCAGAACTGCTGCCGGATGCGGAAATTGCGCAGCTAATGCTGCTGCGGGGAGGGGATGCGCCCGGAAAGGAAGGGCGGCAGGACGGCGGCAGAGAAAAAGTCTATGGTTTTCATGTAGATGATAAGGAGCAGGTATTGTGGGAATTGTACGTTTGAGAAAGCAACATACTTCCGCCGGTATAGAACTGGTTCCGGCTAAAGAAGAAACAAGCGCAAATAAGACAAAGTACCGTCTCCTGGCGGAAAGTATGCTGTCCCTGTGGATGGTTGTGAGCGTGGAGGGCTTTGTATCGTCGCTATTAAAGCTGGACAGCAATATCTTTTTCCTGCTGCCCGTGAGTATAGCGGTGATCCTGCTGTGCGGGTTTGTGTGGAGATCCCTGCCTATGCGGCTGGCGGCAATAGGCATTTTGACCCTGTGGGTGGGTGTGCTCATTGTTTGGGTCAGAGATGATATGACCAACGGCCTTAGGCTGTTTGCCAATCATATTTCCGACACGCTGGGCAGCTTTTACGGAAAAATATTTCCCCGATATATGGTGTATGCCAACCCAGAGGATTATGTGGTATGCGAAACTCTGTTCCTGCTGCCGGTGGTGACGATGCTGGCTTTTCTCGGAGTGTATCTGGTACAGAGTAAGAGCAGGCTGTTGACAGGTCTTATACTTCTGGCGGCATTTGCGGCGCAGTTTCGCATGGGTGATATGGGGTCATTCCTGTGGCTGTGTGCGCTCCTGCTGTCAGGAACCGTCCTTCTGACCTGGCAGAATTATCCGGGAGAGCTGCTGCAGACATTGGGACTGGCAGCGATCTGTTTTCTGTCTGTGCTGGGGCTCTGCCGTATCACAGGCGCAGAGGAGTGGGAAGGAGCTGCTATACTGAAAAACGCAGCTCTTCAGGCTGTGGAGGATATCCGCTATCAGACCGGTTCCGGCGGTGTTCTGCCGGAGGGCAATTTCCTGGAGGCGGGAGAGCTGACGCTTACGGATATGGAGCATATGCCGGCGCTTGAGGTCACCATGAGCGAGCCGGAATCTTATTATCTGCGGGGTTATGTGGGGGAGAAATATACGAAAAGCGCGTGGCAGCAGGCAGATACGAAAAAGCTGTATGAGTACCGCGACCTTTTCTACTGGCTGCATCGGGGAGATTATTACGGTCAGACTCAGCTTGCAAATGCAGTGCACTTATTGGACCGTGCAGGAGCGGAATCTCGCGAGGATATGCTTCTGGTAAATGAGATTCATGTAAGAAATGCGGCGGCTGTCAGCAAATATCGTTATGAGCCCTATGAGCTCTTAAATTATAGTCATGCTCAAGACGATTATGCGGCATGGATCGGCGACAGCCGCAATCCCGCGAAGGGATGGTTCGGAGAAAGGGAATACGATTATCTGGCGCTTCCGCCTCAGATACCCGGCAGTACGGCTCTTGTGGCCGCATTATCAGAGCAGGAGCAGCAGGCAGGGAGTAAACTTCAAACTTATCTGGAGCAGGAGAGTTATTATAACGCCTTTGTATATGATCTCTATACCCAGATGCCGGAGCATATAAGGAATCTGCTCAGAAATCATCTGGGAGATGAAAGACTGGAGCCCATGGAGGCAAGAGAGAAGATCCTGACTCTGCTGTCTGAGGAAGTCCGCTATGAAACTCAGTTAGACGCCATGCCTGCGGGAAAGGATTTTCTGCAGTATTTTCTGGAGGAGAGCGGATGCGGGTATTCGGTCCATTATGCTACGGCCGCGGTTATGATGCTGCGTTATTACGGGATTCCCGCCCGTTATGTGGAAGGTTATCTCATTACTCCGGAGGATGTCCGTGAAGCACAGCCGGGGGATACCATTATGATCTCAGAAGATCATGCCCATGCCTGGGCAGAGTATTATCAGGATGGCATCGGCTGGATTCCCTTTGAGACTACGCCTGCTTACCTGAACGTGATGGAACAGCCCCAGGCGATTAGCGGCGCCAGACCGCCATCGGAAGAAGAAACAGAAGAAAATCTGGAATTGACGGATGATAATTATGAACCGGACGAAATAGAGAGCATGAATCGTGTTGTGCCGCTGCCCGTTCTTATAGTGCTCCTGCCCGGACTGCTGTTGCTTACAATCCTTATTCTGGCGGTTCGCAGCAGGATGATCCATAGGAAATGGGAGCACCGGCTGCATCAGCCGGAGCATCGAGGGGCAGTCCTTGCCGCTATGAGCTACTGTCTGTGGCTATGGCGCATGGCGGAGGGGAAGAATACATCCGATTACCGTGCAGTCGCAGAGGTGTGGAAAGAGCTTTGCGATCTGGTTCCGGTATATGAAAAAGCGCGTTACAACCAGCTTCCCATCTGTGAGGAGGAGAGAAAGCATGCTTTTCGCATTGCAGAGGGCATGAAGCAGAAGCTGCTCCATGCCCATAAAGGAATCGTGAGAATAGCGGATCATGTTATTTATTTTTTCCGTGGTCTGTGACGGCGGAGAGTGAAAACGCCGGCAGCGCCAAGGGATACTATCATGGCAATGGAAACGCAGGCAATAAGAACGGGAGTCATGGAAGGCGCGGCTGTCCCCAGCTCACGTTTCATAATCTCATAAGTCATGTCGGCGGGAAATTCCGGCGACTGGCAGCGGCCGGTGAGATCAAACAGGGCGCTTCCGTCCTGAAAATAAAGCTTACAGGCAGTCAGAGCCAGCAGGGCCTGACCGGTTGCCATAAGATCGCTGTCCCCATCCGCGGTGTGGGAAAAGCCTCCGTTTGGCTGCTGATAGGACAGTAAGGCACTTAAGACACTGTTTCCATTTTGCAGAAAGCGTGTGTCCGTGAGAGGATCAATGTCCAGGGAACACAGAGCGATCAATATCTGGGCGCATGTCTCGCTGCTGGGAGAGCCGTCCCCCGGAAAACCGCCGTTTTGCGACTGTTGATGAGACAGGTACGTCAAAGATTCTTCCACAGACTGGGTAAGAAGCATTTGCGTATCCCGGGAAAGTCCTGTACGCGCGTTTCGGTAATACGGGGCAAGCGCTGTCAGAGCATGGGCGGTGATATCCAGGTCGGATTCTCCTCCCGAAAGGGTAAAACCTTCTCCCGGCACATGAGCATCCAGAATCATGGAAATCATAGATTCCCGGTCGTCGCAGGCATCCTCGGGCAATTCACAGTCCAGCGCGTCCAGTGTGATCAACGCCCAGATAGCGCCGTTGACGCCCTGAGCGTTCAGGGGAGCGGTATATCCCCGGTAATAAGTCCCGTCCGCCACCAGCTCCAGTCCGGGATTTCTGCCACCCGCGGCCAGTGTCAGGCAGATGCGGTGCCATTCTGTGGCGCGTACCGCATCCAGCCGGTCATCGGTTTGATACGCTTCTTCTACATAGTTCCACAGATCATCGAAATAGCTGTCTAAGGTATCCGCGTCTTCTTCATCCAGCCGTCCCAGGCAAAAGGCAAACCAGTCCTGGGAAGAACTGCCAGTCTGTGTGAAATCCCCGTTTTTTTCAAACCATTTCACGGCAGCAGAAAAGGCGTCTTCGATCATATCGATGCGCTGCGCCCCCTGCACCCGGAGCATCTGTGGGCATAACAGGGCAAAGACCAGCGCTGCCGTCAGAAAACGCTTCATGGCGTATGACGGATGATCATCTTGCAGATGGGATTTCCTTTGCCGGAAAACCGCTCTTCGTACTCCGTCATAATGTTGCCCTGATTCATGCTCTCATCGTGATGCAGATCTCTGGTGCAGCCCACAAGCGTCCATCCTGCTGCCTGGCACTCCTCCAGCGAAAAATCAAAAAGTCCCGTGTTGTCAGTTTTGAATTCAATACAGCCGCCGGGGCTAAGCACAGCATCATAGCGCTCCAGGAACTGCCGGGAGGTCAGCCGGCGTCTGGCATGACGGTCCTTGGGCCACGGGTCTGAGAAGTTCAGATAGATCTGTGCGATTTCTTCCGGTGCGAAGAATTCCGGCAGTTTGGCCGCATCTTCACAGAGGAAACGCAGATTCGGCAGGGGTTGTTCCTCGAATTTTTGCAGCGCCCGGTAGAGAACGCTGTGATAGCGCTCCATGCCGATATAATTGATCTGGGGGTGAGCCGCAGCAAGCTGCATCAGGAATTGTCCCTTGCCCATGCCAATCTCAAGGTGAATGGGGTGGTCATTTTGGAATAGATCGCTCCAGCATCCGCGATGGGAGGAAGCGTCCTTGATGCACCAGGGGCTTGCCTCCACTGCGGGTGCGGCAGCCGGTATATTGCGAAGTCTCATAAACAGATCTCCTTTTCATTTGAAGTTTAGTAATCGTTCAGTCTGCGCTAAACTGTTCCCAGTATACCGTAAAAGATGTTTAAAATAAAGATTTTTGTGAGAAGATAAGAGTAAAAAAGCGTTGCACAGGAGAAAGTGAACTATTATACTGGAAGTGATAGTTTCGCAATACTACGGACAAGTGAGCAGGAGAAAAATCATGAAGAAACGCAGATATATTGCTGTATTGGGGATGGCTCTGTGTCTGACCGCGGGCTTATTTGCAGCAGATATCCCTCAAATAGGGAATATAGATAGGGTGCAGGCGGCAGAGTACTGGCCGGAAGCGCCGGAGATAGAATCTCCCAATGCCATTGTGATGGAAGTGTCCACAGGCGTGGTGCTCTATGAGAAGAACGCCCATGAGCAGCATTATCCCGCCAGTATCACGAAGATCATGACGGCAATGCTGGCACTGGAAAACAGTTCTCTGGATGAGACGATAACATTTTCCAATGACGCTGTATATAAGACCGAAGGTTCCAGTATTTACCGGGATGTAGGTGAGCAGATGACCATGGAGCAGACATTGTATGCCATTATGCTGGAGTCTGCCAACGAATGTGCATATGCGATAGCAGAGCATGTGGCAGGCAGTGAGGATGCTTTTGTGGATATGATGAATGCCAGAGCGGCAGAGCTGGGGTGTACGGATACACATTTTAGCAATCCTCATGGATTGACGGAGGAAGATCATTATACCAGCTGTTATGATATGGCGCTGATTGCCAGAGAGGCGTACAAGAATGAAATATACCGTACCATAATATCCACCGGGACATATCAGATTCCGCCTACCAATAAACATCCGGATGAGATTACGTATTTGCTGAATCATAATCGTATGATCCATCCATTCAGAGATCACGGAGAATATGTCTATGAATATTGTGTGGGCGGGAAGACAGGCTACACGGATGCTGCCAACAGCACGCTTGTGACATATGCCCAGAAGGATGGCATGACGCTGGTCTGCGTGATCATGAATACCAAGTCGCCGGCGCAGTGGGAGGATTCCATTGCACTGTATGATTATTATCTGGATCAATTTACTGTGTACTCCATAGCGGAGAATGAGACCCGTCTGGAAGAGGGAGAAAAGAGCACAAGCTTCTTAGGGGAACAGGATTCCTATGCCAAGATCAGCGAAGATTCCATAATTGTGCTGCCCAGAACAGGAACCTTTGCCGAGACGGTTCCCACCGTGGAGGTAAAAGAGGATTCCAATGCAAAAGATGTGATTGCTACGGTTGAGTATACCTTTGCCGGACATTTTGTGGGAAGCGCCGATATTCTGGCAAATGAGGCGGCGGTTGAGCCTTTTCCTTTCGATAACATAAAGCCGGAGATGGACCAGGCGGCAGGGACAGCCGAAGGCTCCCATAAGCTACGCATTAATATATGGATGGTGCTGCTGTGCATCCTGGGAGTTGCAGCGCTGGGGGTTCTGATATGGGTATTGAAATATTTTATCGATCACTTCTATATCATCCGTCATAAATACTTTGACAAGCCTAAGAAGGACAAGCGTTTTCATATCATCAAGAATACCTATAACAGCAAGCGTATGAGAAAGCACAGAAGAAAACGTAATGGAAGTCTGAAATTCTAGAGAAAACATAATAATAGGACAGAAATAAAAAGAAACGACAATATTTAAATCATAATATTGTCGTTTTCTTATATTATAGACATTAACGTTAAGGCGGATTATATTCTGATAATTTATAAACAAGGGGTGACAAATCAGTATTTAAAGTATGTTATCCACATTGTTGTAAACATTTGCGGCTAATTTGTGGATAACAGAGGCTGCAAGTAGGACAGGATTCTCGCCTTTTCCCTGGTGTAAATAATAATGCCGTTACTGGTCTTAAAGATCGTGTCGTAATGATTCTGTAAGCTGATGCAATCCTTTAAGGTATGGATCAGATAATCACACATTTCAGGCGGCACCATAAGCAGTACCGGTTCGGATCCCTCTAAAGGCAGCAGGGAGGCTTCACCCTTTTGCAGCAGGCGGCCGATCTCCTGGTCCTGTTCCAGCTGCTCAGAGGTTTTGTTTACGATAAAATAGCCATGTTCATCCCGGGGCATATTCATAGCCTTGATGGCGCGCTGCACCTGCTTGGTCAGGGCGTCGGAGGCTGGATAAAGTGACTGAAAGTATGCCATGAAGTCAGATGCATGGCGAAAATGCTCATTGGTTCCTTTTTCCAGAACCTCCGTGATCAGAATCCGCTTGATGATCTTCTGGCAGGTTTCCCTGGAAGGGTTCTTTTTGGTATTTGATAAGGTGTCCATAATTTCCTCATTCGACAAAAAAGACATTACTTAATGTTCCAATTCGTATTATAGGACAATATAAAGTAAATTTCAACGACAAATTTAAAATATCAGGACATATGGCATTTTATAATGAATAATGAAAAAATGCATTCCAAGAAGTTGACAAGCGGCAAAAACAGACGTATACTAAACAGCAAGGAGTGATGATATGAATGCAGCAAGAAGAGAAGAACTGATACCGCAGCTGGAGAAGCTGATGGAAGAAAATCAAGGAGTCGTGCGCGCCGCACAGCTCTATCCTCTGGGACTGACCTATCGCAACATCCAGGGGCTGGTGAAGGCGGGCGTATTGGATCATGTGAAAAGTGGTTACTATTCCATGGGTTATCAGGACAAGCCTCAGGAAGATATTATTTACGGGCTGTTCCCGGATGGCGTGCTGTGTATGGACACGGCGTTATATTATCATGGGTATCTGGACAGCCGTCCTTACACATGGAGTATCGCTATCAGCAAGAATACATCAAAATCAAGGTTCCGGATGGATTATCCAGTGGTACAGCCTTTTTACTGTGAGCCGGAGGCGCTGACGCTGGGAGTAGAGAAAATTCCCTTTTCCCAGGGGGAGATACAGATTTATAATAAAGAACGTCTGATCTGTGACTGCCTGAAATATGAGGAACGCCTGGATCGGGAAAGTATGAAGAAGGCGCTGCTCGCCTTTATCAATGAGCCGGAGAAGGATATTGCCCGCCTCATGGAATATGCCAGAGCCAGAAAAGTAGTTGCCAAGGTGCAGAGCCGGATAGGAGTGTGGCTGTAATGATGCTGGTCAATGAAACCGCCGTAAAGGTGAAGAGTCAGGAACTGAATATTCCCTTTTCCCATCTGCTGCCTGCTGCCGTATTGGAGCATATCCTGTGGCTGCTGCAGCAATCGGACTGGAGGGAGCGCCTTTGGCTGCGCGGCAGCAGCAATCTGGGACTGGAGGCATACAGCCGTAAGCCAGTGTTCGACCTGTCCTTCTATTATCATGCGCCGGAGCATCCCCTGACACCGGAGACATTGGAGGAGTTCTTCACGGAATTATTAAGCAAACGGGAAGAGGGGCAGCTACAATTCACATATGTGAATTGCCATTCCGAAACAGGAAGCCATGATATTGAAGTAACAGCCGTTATGGGGATGATAGAGGTCCCGGTGAAGCTTCATGTGCAGGAATTGACGCAGGATGAATTGCAGCCCGTGGAGAGCGATGTGCGTTTGTTTTTGCAGAATAACCAGGTCATTCAATTTCTCCTGTATCCTTCGGAACAGATCGTAGTGGAGAATTTTGTTACTATTTTAGAAAAAATGGAACTGATCAATGATCTGTCCCCTTATCTGGAAATATATACTATTCTGGGACGTGAGACCATAGAGGGCCGGCGCCTGCAGCAGATGATCGCAGATGAGGGCAGACAGAGAGCCTTACATTTCCGGGAAGACCGTCTTGATATGATCTTAAACTACCGGAATTATACATATATGAAGAAAAAGTGGAGGGCGTATCTGAAGCGTGAGCGGAGAAATACTCCTTCCTGGGAAGAAGTCATAGACCGGTTTGGTACATTCTTCCCGCCGCTGTGGGAAGCGGTTATCCGGGACAGAGTCTATATAGGAGACTGGATGCCGGAATTGCAGCGCTTCCTAGAATAAAAAAATACACCGGGGCAGCAGGCGCTTTGCCCTGGTGTAAGATCATTTCTGCAATACAAACATATCGCCTCTTAAGTGAACCGATTCTATCTCATCAAATCGGTACGTCTCTATAATGTAATGGTTTTTATGGTCAAACATGATCGTAATCTTCTTGGTGAACTCACTTTCCTGCGGTGCGTATTCTACAATGTGCAGTGACGCACGGTATTTCTTCTTTAATTTCCAGATATCCATAAGTCCAATCCCGCTGCCGCCTTCTGCAAGATGTGTGGAATGACGCTGTAATCCTAAGTCCTCGTAGACCATAGGCGAAAAGTCATTTCCGCTGTCTGCCAACTCTATGGCGGCATGTTCACCCAATTTTCCCAGATAAAGTACGATCGAAGGGCTGGAACTACCCTTCGTGGCAATGATTGCATTTTCAATCAGGTCTGACAGGAGATGTGCCAGGTCTTCCGTGGTGATATATTCCGTTATGTCAGAAACATCATCTCCGAGACGTACATGGAACTTGATCTGCAAGGCCTGCGCCCGCTTTTCCATAAGGGACAGCATAGCGTCCAGAATGACAATGCCGGTGGGCGGGAGTGTGTATACCCATTTCTGATAAGCGGACAATACCTGTTTCCGCTCCGTCAGCATCCGTTCCAGTTGATCGGTCAGCGCATCTCCATCCTGCCGCATCCGGTCGGTCTGGCCGGAATAAGCCGTCACGAAGTTCCGAACGGCAAGCTCCATAGCAGGAATCATTTTGTTATCCTTATGGATCACCCGCGCCAGAGAATCGTTATCCTCCCGCACCCGCTCACATTCCTGCTTCAATTCCCGAAGCTCCGCCTGCAGGGAAGCAAGCTCTGCCATCCGCAGCTTTTCCTGATAAGCGCGCCGTACTTTGGCGCTCCACCAGGAGAGAAGAAGTATACCTAATAGAAGGAACATCAGAAGCCAGATCAATCCCACCGTTGAATCCGCAATGGAAAAGTAATTCAATCCCAATACTAAAACCAGGATGGCAAATGCAAGAAGCACGCCTCCCACGGAGGATCCCGATTGATAGAGAAACGGCATGCCCTTCCGAAAGGTCTTGATACGGAACAGCAGGAAAATAAGCACGAGTTCCAAAATACCGCTGATAATCAGAAAGGGGAGCATAATTAAATCTTCTCTGCCATAGAAAAATATTGCAGATATCATAGTGACGATAACACAGGAAATAATAAATATTGCATAACTTAAGCCAAAGGAAATGGCTGCGGCAGAGAAGATCACAGAAGGATTTCGTTTAACCTGCGCGCACATATATAAAACAATCAATAAGATGATGATGCTCAATCCTAATAAAGAAGAGATAGCCTCTAGGAAATAGGCGATAATTCCATTAACAAGAGAAAGCAAAATGATATAAGGCTTATTTTTTCTAAATAAAGAGCGCATCCATAAGATGCGGCAGCAGGCATAGATACTGCCAAGAGTAATGAAAAAGAAGCGGACGAAGGTAGTCAGATCATCCACCGTAAAGTTAAAGTCTATCATGTAATCCCTCTTTTCTTTGGTAAAAAGATATGACAATAAATCATATCCGTCCACAAAAATCATATCACAGAATCGCAAAGAAGTGAACGGAGAAACTTCCTATACTTTTTTTGAACAAAAGATAAAGGAGGGATTCTCATGGATTGGATGTGGAGATTCTTTATGCTGTTAGCATGTGGAAAGAGAGTGTAATAAGGTAAACAAAGAGCTGCGTCCTTATGGAACGCAGCTCTTTTCCTGTATTGGGATAATATCGGTGATGGCAAAACGATTCGTTAATATTCATCTCCGATTTTGTTGGCATAGTAATAGACAAATTCCATGATGGTAGGCATACCCCTGCGGTCACTGACCTTGGCAGTGTAGTTCTGCTTTAAGACACGCTCGTTGCTGTGCGCCCAGACGCTGCCGATACAATTCTGGATGGCGCGTTCCACGCTGGCAGGGCTTTTCTGATACTTCTTGCCGATATTCAGCAGCAGATTGCCGTCGTGACCTTCCATAACCATATAAATAGCATCCGTCAGGTATTTGTATCCCAGCAGCTTGGGTCTCATTTCAATCTTCTCCAATTCCTGATGGATGGTCCGGATCACAACCTTCTCCCGGGTATCTTGGGGAAGTGCAGGTACGGAGGGAGTGAACTCCACATTGATGACCTTTGACTGGATGGCGCTCTTCATAGCCTGGAGGAATTCCACGACATACTGGGCGCAATACCCGCGTTCATACTTGCTCAAAATAAAGTCTGCACCTAATGAACGCACAGATGAAAGGGTTGTGTTACTGGAATTATTCGTAGTGACCAGAATATAGGGACGTTTGGTAAGTTCAATCCCATTTAACTGTGACAGGAACAGGATACCGTTTCCGCCGCCCAGTTTAAGTTCCAGATCAAGAATGATAGCATCGGGAGTTGATTTTTCGACTAATTCCAGGGCATCAAAGCTATTATCTACAATGCCTGATATTTCCATATCCTCTGATCTCACCAGACAATCGCGAAGTGAATTGCAGCTGCTTGGATCGTCTTCAATTACCAGAACTGTCAGCGGACCACTCATAATATAATATCCTCCTCCCATTTGCAAATCTTCCTATTTAAATGCAGCAACACCATTATATTACAAAGAAATTTGCCTTTCAATATAAAACGGCAAAATCTAACAAAAACCAACGAAAAGACACCCACAGACAAAAGCCCTTTTTATTGGTAAAATAAATGATGGAAGGGCTGGCAGGGGTGCCACTCTTTGAGTTATGAAAAATTTTTATAACTTGGGCAGAGATACGTACATCTCTGCTCAAGCTGGTTTATACGAGTCTTTTTCACATTATAGCACGTTGCTGCTGGTTTGTCAGTCTCAAAAGGAATTCCTTTGTGAGATTTTTGTGGATTGTCGCTTTTTGCCATAAATGAACCCTCCAAACTGTGTAATCTTACATCAGTTTGGAGGGTTACATAAATTTGGGGATACTCCCGCCAAGACACCTGCTCCTCATCAATGGTGTTCCTGCATTTATTGCAATCATTATATTCTTTCGCAAGTATCATCAGGCTGCACGGATAGTTGTTATATCCAAGTTGTGGTTCCTTCATCTCTTTGACGTTATCTATAATTATCTCTACCTCATCCCCAAAATATGAAGCCTTTAAATCCAATATATCAACATCCCAATACTTGGTTTGATCAATTTTTTTGTATTTCTTTTATCTAAAGATATTCCGTCCGCCTACATAGCAGGGGTATTTTTACTGTAACACCAAAAATCTATTTCTTGCACTTGCTCTACATTCGTAGTCTAGACAAGAAATAGATCTCTGTAAAAATGAAAATTCTAAAGTGTAACCATAATTAAATATATTGTTTCATAATCATCCACAGTTTATCTTTTAACGCATCTAATGGCTCATTCAATTTTAATCGTGTATGAAAATCATCATCATGGATATAAAAATCATTTAGCCCTCCTTTTGAAGGATACAATATTTTGTATTTATCCAATATATACTCTGTTTTTTCTTTCTCACTCGCCATTGAATCTATACATTTAATAATATCCGAAATAGCCTTTATTTGGATGTTATAATATTTTTTGCCATATTCTTGTACAAACTTCCCTAATTGTACAAAAATTTCTCTTAGTACATATAAATCTTTCTCTGTCATATTTCCCCTCCTATTTTAATGGCCACTTACTAATGACTTTATAATCCAATTTCCATGGTTCTTTTATAAATGTCTGCATCATATTATATCCACCACAATATGCTCCTCCCTGCGAACTAACTGGACCAGTATAAACAGTAGTTCCCTTAGGTATTTTAATTGCATAAACAGTATCTACAACTGATTCTCCTGTTAATTCACCAGTAATTGGATCAATCCACTGCGGCTTAACTGCTGTATCAATTCTCACTTTTGCAACGGATTCTGGAGGTTCTGTTGTAAACCATTGACCTAATGCATTATCGGAATTTCCTCCTCTATAATATATCCTATCTTCTGTAAGAATCTCTACATTGTATCGTCCACCATAAAAATTCTTAGCAGGATTCCCTTGTATTTCAGCTAATGGTCCAGGATTTTCAATCATATTATATTGATAATTAGCTATATCCTCTGATCCATATATAGCTGTTAGTCTACCTCCCTCAAGTACTGAACTACTCTCTCCCGCCATTGAATTTCTCAGCTCCAGAACACTCTGACCATCGACCTTCTGTAACGCCAGCGCCTCATCTACCTTTCGAATGGCAGTTATCTCCGCATCCGTCAGCCCTTCCATGCTGCC
>JAIEAP010000041.1 GCA_029071325.1 Lachnospiraceae bacterium
AGCGGACAATGGCGAGAACCGGACAAGCCATTTTGTATCCTGCACAGGCTGTGTGTAGATCCGCAGTACCAGAATCAAGGAGTGGCAGGAAGAACCATGGCGCATATAGAGAGAATGGCATTTCGACAGGGAGAGCGTGCGATCCGTCTGGATGCCTTTTCAGAGAATCTATATTCATTAAAACTTTACCGCAGGTGCGGGTATACCAAGGTGGGAACAGCAGAATGGAGAAAAGGGACATTTTATCTAATGGAGAAGTATTTGCCATGAGACAGCAAGTAGAGAAAAGTATTAGATACTGCCGGAGAAATGAATCTATGGAACTGATCTGTTATCGGGATTCCCTTTTGGCGTATCCGCTCCATACCCATGCAGTTCATGTGACGTTTGGATATGTTACAGACGGCTGTGTCCGAATCATAGAGAGAGACGGGGAACATCTGTACCGCGCCGGTGACACTTTCTGTATTCCGTCTGATACGCCCCATAGCCTTGCACCGGGAAACGGCAGACCGTATTCCATGATTGTTTTATGTGTACGGATAGCAGAAGCTGCGACTGCAGAAAAAACCAATGCAGATTATGCTTACCAATTGAAGCGTGCGATCCTGCAAATGCCGGAGGCGGCGGTTTCCATTGAGGCTATGGCGCGCAGCGTCTGTGTCAGTCCCTATCATATGATCCGGGTCTTTAAAAACACATGCGGACTTACGCCCCATCAATTTCAGATGCAGTGTAGAATCCGAAAAGCGCAGAAATTGCTGGAGGAAGGAAAAAGCGTGATCCAGGCGGCTTATGAGGCAGGTTTTTGTGATCAGAGCCACCTGGATCGCTGTTTCCGCAAGATGGTAAGACTCACGCCCAGTGCTTATAAGCAGATGGCGCCCTCTAACAGAGCGCCGGAATGAATTTTGCGAAGAGATATAATCCGTCTTGATCTGCGGTCACTTCATGAGGAATCCCGGCAGGCATGATGGAAATGAAGCCCGGTTTGTAAGTAATTTTGGTGCCGTCATTTATGCAGCAGCCGGAACCGGCAATCACTTCATGAGTTTCTAACTGTGTTTTGTGTACATGGTTTTTGATGGACATATTTGGCGCAATGCGCACGAGATGATAGCTGAATTGTCCGCCTGTGTCTCTGGCGGTGACGATGGCTTTCAGCTCCACACCGTCAAAGTCCGGGTGCTTTGTCCAGGGAATCCCGGAGAATTCCACCATGCCAGATGGTAACCTCAACGAGCCGGTGTTAAATTTTTCGAATAAGTTGTTGTCCATGGGTTTTGACCTCCTTTGTTTTGATATGCATAGGATACACGCAAACGTAAGAAGAGGCTTGGATAAAATTGCGGTGTAAGGAGAAATGAGTATGCTTTGGAAGCGATTGCTGACCGGAATTCTGCTGGTGGCATGGATGGCTGTGATCTTTTGGTTTTCGGCACAGCCGGCGGAAGCATCCGGTGAGATCAGCGGTACGATCACCTATCGACTGGTAAGCACCACCGGTCAGATACTGCACATGGAGCTGAGTGAATCTCAGGTGTTGGAATATACCGAGAAGCTGGAGCATCCGATTCGGAAAGCGGCGCATATGACGGAATATGCGATTCTGGGACTGCTATCCGTATTTTTTTGCCGGACTTTCTCGAACCGGATGAGGCGAATTTATCCGATTGCATTTTTGATGGCGTTCTGTTATGCGTGTACGGATGAATTTCATCAGCTTTTTGTGCCGGGGCGGGCAGGGCGGTTTACGGATGTCTGCATAGATACGGCAGGCGCGTGTATCGCGCTGATTCTGCTTTATCTTATGGAAAAAAGAAGAAAAGCGCAGAAGTAAACTTTTTTGGATTCCGCAGGCGGACCCGTCAAAACTCATCCGTCTTACCTGTACCGTCACCGGACAAGGACGCGCGCAACAGCAACAGCTCCTGTATCTGAAGATTGGACAGCTTTTGCTTGCCGCCAGGTGTTTTTATGTATACTTCGCCCCTGGACGTGGAAATTAGGTGGTTGTTCAGGTAGGGGTATACGTCTGCTTCCACAATATAGACATCCGACAGTACTTTCCCATCGGCAGAGGCAACCCGATGAAATTTGACATCATACAGGTCGGGGCTGACTAATGGTTCTGCATGGGACAGCGCTTCTGAAATCCGTTTCTGAATGGTGTCGATGTCAGAATAGGAGAGCCGCACTCCTGTGATCAGCCGTTTATCATTCACGCCCCAGAATATTTTCCCGATTTCCTTTGGCCGACTGTTTAAGTAAGCGTTTATATAGATTTCGGCATTTGCAACTATGGCGTCGCATACACGGTTTCCCTTTATTTCCTTTAGCTCAACGGTTCTGCTTTCTCCGTAGGGAAATACATCCCCAAGGCGATAAGAGATGGGTACGATGGTATCCTCTGCCGCAGGATCGGCGGACTTGGGGGCGTTCGGTCTGTTCCGGGGAATCATATGGTAGTTGTAGGACACCGGACTGATCTCGCCGGAAGGCGGCAGCAGTGGAACATGATGAATTGCCTCATGTGTAAACACATCTTTCCAATGATTTCCTTCTGCAAGAATAAATTGTATCCCTTTCATTTTGGTGAGAATCTCTAAGACCATGCGGCACATTTCAGGATCGAAGGCAGATAGTATGCTATCTCCGATCACAATGGAATCTGGCGGAATCTCGGACAAGAAGCAGATCAGGTCAAGATACCGTTGTTCGGCTACACTCATGAGAAAATCCGTTTCCATTTTTGCCTGACAGGTTCCCAGGATATGATGTCCCTGTATTTCCAGATCTTTTAAAAATAAAATTCCTTTGCGGATCGCGCTTTTGGCGTACTTTTTATAGCCGGTTCGTTCTAATTCGGGAAAATAGAAAAATAAATGTTCCCGGTTGATTTTGGATGCGGACGCCAGATCATCAAAATGGTTCACCATCAACTGTGAGGAATGGCTGGTATAGCGGCGCATGAGATCAAAGGTCTTGCCGTCAGAATGGATTCTCAGCAGGGTGAGCCCGTTCTCCCTGGCAGCTTGATGATACTGCAGTATTTCATCATCAAAAAAAGTTGCGTATAAAGAGGCTAAAAGCTGTGTTTTCCCGGCAGCGTTATCTCCGGTAATCAGATTGATTCCCTCAGGGTGCAGAGCAATGTGCTGTTTTTTGATGGGACCGAAATTGTGAACCTGTAGCTCGCTGATATACATAATCCTCTCCCCTTTTTTCTTATGTGATGATATGATAAAATGAACAGGGCCGATATGCCAAAGGCAAGTAGGAACATCATACATGATTTGTGTCATTTTGACAATATCATGTTTGATTAATCAGGAGGATGATACACATGAAGGAAATGACAGTTCACGATACGATTGCGGAATATTTATCGGATTCCCCCTATGTTTATAAGCGGGCATCCATAGACGATATGGACGAGCTGGTACGGACGAGAATAGAGGTTTTGCGTGCAGCAAATAAGCTGTCGGATGAGATTGATATGTCACAGGTGCAGCAGGAGGCGTGAGCTTTTATCAGGTGATGCCCACATATCATAATCCAAGCGGTAAGAAAGCGTATATTATGAATATGTATACAGCGCCGGAATATAGAAGGCAGGGCATTGCTTTTCGGATGCTGGATGTATTGATAGAAGAGGCGAGGAAGAAGGGGATTTCCCAGATTGCCCTGGAGGCAACAGAGATGGGACGTCCATTATATGAGAAATATGGATTTGTGCCGATGAAGGATGAAATGGAATTATGCTCATTTGATTGATACAAAATGATGATTTTTGATTTATAGAAAGGGAATTGAGATGCAGAAAAAGAAAGATGTAATAACAATCCGTTCCAGCGCAGCGGAATATCTTACCTATGTCGCATCCGTTGGAGATGAGGAAAACAGCGTTGAAATGAGATATGAAGACGAGAATATATGGCTGACACAGAAGTTAATGGCAAATCTTTATGATGTAGATGTCCGTACAATAAATTACCATATTAAAAGAATCTTTCATGACAGTGAATTGCAGGAGAATGCAGTTATCCGAAAATTTCGGATAACTGCAGAGGATGGAAAAAACTATAATACCAATCATTATTCCTTAGAGATGATTATTGCCGTCGGATTTAAAGTAAATTCTGAGAGGGCTGTGCAGTTCAGAAAATGGGTGAATCAGATTGCAAAGGACTATACTATTAAAGGTTGGATCATGGATGTTGAGCGCATCAAAAGAGGGACTTATTTAACAGAAAAGTATTTCGAGGAACAGCTTGAACGTATTCGTGAAATTCGCGCAAGCGAAAGGAAATTTTATCAAAAAGTTACTGACTTATATGCTACGGCTATTGATTATGATAAAACAGCGGCTGCTACAAAACGTTTTTATGCAACGGTGCAAAACAAAATGCATTATGCTATTCATGGACATACTGCTGCGGAGTTGATTGTGGAAAGAGCCGATCATCAGAAAGACCATATGGGATTGACTGTCTGGGCAGATGCACCAAACGGAAAAATTAAGAAAAGCGATGTGACCATTGCTAAGAATTATTTGTCAGAGTTTGAGATGAGCCAGCTTAACCGTATGGTATCCGCTTATCTTGACTTTGCGGAAAGCATGACTTTAAGGCATATTCCGCTGACAATGCATGATTGGGAAACAAGACTGAATGGTTTTATTGAAATGTTTGAGTATGGTCTTTTAAAGGATGCTGGAAAGGTGTCAGTTGAAATTGCAAAGCTTCACGCAGAAACTGAATTTGAAAAATATAGAGTGATTCAGGATCAGCTTTTTATGTCAGATTTTGATAAGTATATGTTGGAACTTGAAGAAAAAGCAAAGAGTGCAATACCAAATGGATAAACCGCTAATGCGAGAAGGCGTTTGAAATAAGGAATCTATAAGGAGATGATGATATGCGTGACGAAGTAAACATGTACCGTTTGATTACCGATATTGCCGATGAGGACGACAGGATACTGGCAGTCTATATGAACGGTTCCAGAACCAATCCCAATGCGCCGAAGGATATCTTTCAGGATTACGATATTGTGTATGTGGTAAAGGAGACAAAAAGCTTTATTGAGGATAAATCGTGGATTCATAAATTTGGAGACATTATGTACATGCAGTACCCGGATGAACACCCGGATTATCCCAGTGACAAAGAGAATTTCTATGGGTGGCTGATGCAGTTTACGGATGGGAACCGGATGGATATTCATGTGGAGACGGTAGCTCATGCAAGGGAGCATATTGGAGAGGACAGGCTGTGCCGTATCCTGTTGGATAAGGAGGATGTTCTGCCTAAGATGCCGGAGCCCACGGATGCGGATCATCGGGTGAAGAAACCGTCGGAAGCACAGTTTAGGGCGTGCTGTAATGAGTTTTGGTGGTGCAGCAATAATCTTGCCAAGGGCTTATGGCGGGAGGAGATGCCGTATGTGCAGGATATGGCGAACTTTGTGGTACGCAAGCAGTTGGAGAAAATGCTTTCCTGGAAAGCAGGGATACAGACGGACTTTCAGGTGAGTGTCGGCAAGTCTGCAAAATATCTGTATCGATGGTTGACGCAGGCCGAGTATGAGAGCTATCTGGATACTTACTTCAACGGGAATGTGGAGGGGGCATGGAACGCAGTTTTGAAAATGTGCGATCTCTTTGAGCATACGGCAAAGTATGTGGCGGATAGCCTTGCCATGACGTATGATGATGCTGAGGGAAGGGCGGCGAGAGACTTCCTGGAGCATGTGCGGAACCTGCCGAAGGATGCTCCAGGAGTTTATGAATAGAGAGCGATGGTTATTTTAAGAAGAAGCGGATCAGCTTCTCGTTTGACTTCCGATAGGGCTGGTAACGCATGGGCAGATCCAGCCAGGTCTTCTTGTCTACGATGCTCTTGGTATGGGAAAATGTCAGGAAGCCGTCCCGTCCATGATAGGAGCCCATTCCGCTTTCTCCAAACCCGCCGAATCCCATTTCGCTGGTGGCAAGATGGATGATAGTGTCGTTGATGCAGCCGCCGCCAAAGCCGCAGGCACTCGTTACGGTCCGGGCAATCTTCTTGTCCGAGGTAAAGAGATACAGGGCAAGGGGGTGGGGCATGGCGTTGATCTTGTGAACAGCATCGGTGATGGAATCATAGGTCAGTATGGGCAGCAGGGGGCCGAAGATTTCTTCCTGCATGACGGCGTCCGTGAAGGATACCTGATCCAATACCGTGGGTTCGATCCGCAGGGCGGCGCTGTCAGAGCTGCCGCCGATGACGACCTTATCTGGGTCCATCAATCCCAGAATTCTCTGGAAATGCTTTTCATTGATGATTTTCCCGTAATCTTGATTGGAGAGGGGCGTTTCGCCAAATTGCAGAGTGATCTGGCGCTTCAGTTCCTCTACGAGCTGGGGGCGGATGGAGCTGTCGCACAAAATATAGTCGGGGGCGACGCAGGTCTGGCCGCAGTTTAAGAATTTGCCGAACACGATCCGTTTTGCCGCAAGCTTAAGGTTCGCGGTTTTCTCCACGATACAGGGGCTTTTTCCGCCCAGCTCCAGCGTGACAGGGGTCAGGTGTGCGGCGGCGTTTTTCATGACTTCTTTGCCGACTGCCTGGCTTCCCGTGAAGAAGATGTAGTCAAAATGTTCGTGGAGCAGGCAGGTGTTTTCTGCCCGTCCTCCGGTGATCACTGTGACATAGGAGGGATCAAAGCACTCCTGGATCATCTTCTGTATCACCGCGCTGGTATGGGGAGAGTAGGCGCTTGGCTTTACGACCGCGGTATTTCCGGCGGCAATGGCGTCTACCAGAGGATCAATGGTCAGCAGGAAGGGATAGTTCCAGGGACTCATGATCAGTACTACCCCATAGGGAGAGGGCTTGCGGTAGCTTCTGGACGCAAACTGAGCAAGGGGCGTATGCACCCGCTTTTCCCGGGCGTAAGAACGGATATGCTTTAACATGTAGCTGATCTCACTGAGCACAAGTCCTGTTTCGCACATATAGCTTTCAAAACGGCTCTTGCCCAGATCCTTTCGGATGGCAGCTTCAATTTCCGGTTCATACTTTACAATACATGTCTTTAATTTCTTCAGCGCCTGAATCCGGCGGTCAACGGCAAGTGTTGCCCCGGAATAAAAGTATGCGCGCTGTGTATCGATAATCTGTCTGATTTCTGTTTCGTTCATGATTCATATTCCCTTTCTGTTGAGGTGTGCGGTTCCGCTGATTTATAAGGAGGCGTCCGACATCAGTGCATAGTAGAATTGTTCCAGTTCTTTTGCGTTCATTAGTACAGGAACGGGGTAAAGCGGATTTGCCTCTTTGTCTGCATAATGTGCCAGCTTCGGAATATCCTCTTCCTGGATTTCGGGAATGGTATCGCCAATCTGGAAGCGCTTTTTCATATCCTGGACAGCGTCAATGAACTTTCGCGCCGCCTCATCATGAGGGGTGTCTTTGTCTGCAATACCGGCTTCTATAGCAAGGCGGTGCAGCTTTTTGTGAATGGTCTCGCCGTAAGCTTTCAGCACGAAGGGGAGTAAAACTGCGTTTGCCAGACCGTGGGGCACATTGTAGGCGCCGCCCAGCGAGTGGGCAACGGCATGGACATATCCCACATAGGATTTGGTAAATGCGCAGCCGGCATAGAAGGAAGCCTTCAGCATATTTTTCCGCGCCTCGACATTGCTTCCATCACGATAGACGGTATCGAGATTGTCAAATATAAGCTTCACGGCCATAAGGGCGTCTGTCCGGGTTCCATGGGTAGTGGAGTTGCCGATGTACGCCTCAACGGCATGGGTCAGCGCATCCATTCCTGTGGTAGCGGTGATAAAAGGAGGAAGGCTCAGGGTGACCTTGGGGTCTAACACGGCAATCCTTGGAATCAGGGGAAAATCATTGATGGCATATTTGTGCCGGGTGTCTGCATCCGTGATAACAGCGGCAAGAGTAGTCTCGCTTCCGGTTCCGGCAGTGGTGGGAATGGCGATCAGAAGGGGCAGCTTCTTATGAACCTTCAGGATACCCTTCATTTTCGCCAGGGACTGATTGGGTTTCGCAATCCGCGCGCCCACAGCCTTGGCGCAGTCCATGCTGGAACCGCCGCCAAATCCGATGATTGCGTTGCAGCCGTTTGAGAGATACTGTTCCACGGCCTCCTCCACATTGGCGGTGGTAGGATTCGCAACGGTTTTATCATAAATAAAATAAGGGATTCCATCCTGGGTCAGAGCCTTTTCTAAGCGTCTGGTCAGACCCAGGCTGCGTATGCCGGCATCCGTGATGATTAAGACGGTGTCGCACTTCTTTTTCCGGATGATTTCCGGAAGAGCCTTCACGCTGCCGACAATTTTGGGCTTCCGGTAAGGGAGAAAGGGCAGTGCGATTTTAAATGCGGTCTGAAAGGTTCTGCAATAGATTTTCTTAATTGAATTCATAGGGATACTCCTTACTTATGTATTCTGCTATAGTCAAATCAGTATATTCATAAACATCGGACATTATTTTAGCGGAAAAACACATTGCATTCAAGAGGTATTTGTAATCAGAATGGAAAGTGTTATAATCAAAGAAGTTAGTGCAAATTCTGTAGAGTAAGGAGCGTGTCATGAAAAATATTATTGGGGGACGAGGCGGCGAAGAAGCGGAAATTATTTCCATGGATGAGGATGAAGCATATCGAAGGAACGGAAACTTTTGGGATATGGTAGGAAGTGAGGCTCTGGGGGTGACTGCGCTTCCACAATACGGAGCATTTGTCACAGAGGAAAAACTGCATTTGCTGGGAGATATAGCAGATAAAAAAATATTAGAAATCGGATGCGGAAACGGTCATTCCCTGAAATATGTTTCTGAAATGGGAGCGTCTGAATTGTGGGGCTTAGACATTTCACCTATGCAGATTGAGCGGACAAGGGAATATATATTATCACAGGGAATAGAAGCAAAGCTAATATGTGCTCCTATGGAAAAAGCGTGTGGAATACCGGAAGATTATTTTGATATAGTTTATGCGGTTTATTCGATTGGATGGACCACAGATCTGAATGCAGTGCTGGGGAAAATAGCCTCTTATTTAAAACAGGATGGTATATTTATCTTTTCATGGTCGCATCCGATACATAAATGTGTTACTTTGGAGGAAGACAAGCTGATATTTTGCAATTCATATTTCGATGAATCCTGGTATAGTGCTTCCGTGTCCGATCAGAAGATAATGCTTTCGAACCGTAAGCTGTCCACCTATATTAACGCACTGGCAGAAGCTGGATTTGTGGTGGAAAAGCTGATAGAAGAATCGGATCAAGCGATGATAGAGGAAGCTGGTTACAATGAATTTTCCCAGAAGGCGCGATTGCTTCCGGTCACATTTGTGATCAGAGCCCGTAAACTGTGAGGTTAGATAACGATAGGATGGGGGAGCATTATGTTTGGAAAAAGAAAAGTAAAAA
Source organism: Lachnospiraceae bacterium (assembly GCA_029071325.1). Taxonomy (GTDB): domain Bacteria; phylum Bacillota; class Clostridia; order Lachnospirales; family Lachnospiraceae; genus Roseburia_C. Next base: position 9,455 of record JAIEAP010000041.1, read on the forward strand.
AGAAAGAATATGACAGAGAAAATCTGCGTCCCATATTAAGATGCAGTATCTGCAACGGCGAACAGGTGGCGGGTTTTAAGAACATACACACCGGTAAGTTTGAGGAGGTCATGTTTATCCGTAACGAAAAAGACCTTGCTGCATTTCAGGAAATGTACGATATTGAAACGATTACAAAAGAATATTAAACTGTGTAAAAAAAGTATGTAAAAGAAATGATTATATTTTTTCTTCCTTTTCGGAATTGAGTATCCGTCAAAAGCAGGTTATAATTGCACTAATAAATCGGAATTTGGATTCGTTAAAATCTTAGACTGTCACCTCCCGTTGTAGTGTAATAATAAAATCCGCGGAGAGCTTTGAAAACAAAAGGTTTATCGCAGGTTGCCCTCCTTATTCTCTTATGAGATTTCACTTGAAATTCCCCTTGCTATCGCACCTTATAAGGGCAAAAACAAGGGCAACCTGCCGAAAGAAACAATATTATTTGAGGAACCACGAATGGAGAAAGTTTTGTTTACAGCATTTATAGGGACATCTTCTGAGCTGCTAGTTCAAACCAGCAACTACGCGACTCTGCTTTTGCCAAATAACAAGAAAAAAGACGCAGAAAAGTTATTTTCATTGCTGCAAAAAGAGACTTTTGATTATATTATTAGTTTTGGTCAGCGAGCAAACATAAAAAACAAAATACACATAGAAACAACTGGTCGAAATGATGGAAATAGCATATCCACCGATGTTGACGTTGAGTACCTTCGTGATTTGTTTATGAGAAATGGAATCCCTGCAAAAGTTTCACACAATTCAGGAACTTCTTATTGCAATAGTATATACTGGAATGGATTAACCTACATTGCCAAGCGTAAACTTAATACAAAAATGGTATTTATCCACATTCCTTTTAGCAAAAACATAGAAGATATGAAATGCTTTAGAGAAAGCATATTCCAAACAATAAGAGCATTAACAGAATAAAGGTATCAATGTATATGGTATGCCTATTAATTCGTATATATGCACTTCTATGATATGAAATACCATGAGTGAGTGCAAACCGCAGGTTTGTGAGAGGGGTGTATTTCGCTCTCAAACGCCGAGAGCTTATTACCCGTCGAAAAAAGCAGTTTGGCGTTCAGATAAAAGTTTCCCCTTATTTCGACTCGTAAGGGCAAAAATAAGGGAAAATACATAAGGTTTGACCATTTAACAGGCGAAATGCCTTGAATTTACAGGGATTTTAGAGGGTAACTAAGATAAATTGGAATTTGTAGAAGTAATGGAGAAAGCATACATGATTAGGCAGGCTGATAAACAAGATATTCCCAGAATAGCCGAGATTATCGTATTTGGAAAAAGGGTTACATATAGACCTATATTTGAAAATGATTATGGGTCGTTTAATGAGTTGCAAGTTGTTGATTTGTATGAAGAATATAAAAGTAATCTAGATAGATTAGATGGGATGCTGCTATATGATGATGGAATTGTTAAAGGGGTAATAAAGGGGCATCCCATAGATGATAAAACAATTGAAATTACGGACTTTTATGTTGAGCCTTTTTTTGTGGGACAGGGAATAGGAACACTTCTGATAGAACATCTGATTCAGCAAGTAAGAAAAAAAGGAGTGCATAAAATCGTATTATGGGTTATAAAAGATAACGTGAAAGCCAGAAAGTTTTATGAAGCTAATGGATTTGTCAATAGTGGAAAAACATGCATAATAAAAGGTACTACAAAAGAGGATTGCTGCTATGAGTATGTTCTTGAATAAGAGGATATATGGGGAGTGATTAGTAGGAACATTTTTCCGAAAAGAGAGTTTTTTTAAGAAAAGGGGATTTATGAGTAAAGATAATATGAAAAAGTTTGAAAAATATTCATGTCAGAAATTTTCGGAGGAAACATATTGCGATTTTGGAAATGCAATAGAGGAGAGGCGCTGGTATCAGCATGATATTGATCAGATTGTATATTCCACTTATTTCCGAAAGCTTCAAAGAAAGTACCAGTTAATATCCGAAAAGGATCCGCGCTGCCGTTCTAGGATGGTTCATACATTGGAAGTGTCTAGAATAGCTAAAGAAATAAGTGAGAAATTAGGCTTGAATGTTGAACTGACAGAAGGAATAGCGTTAGCACACGATATAGGAAATACAGCCTTTGGTGCAGTTTCCAATAACATACTGGAAGAGAAAACTGATGGCAGATTTCAGCATGAGGATGCTGGCTATCTTATGTTAAAATGTATTTGTCAAAAAGAGATTAACAATAAGGAGATAGAAAATAAGGTAGTGAATGCAACCAAAGAAGATCGTTCCAAAGTGGCAGTAATAGATATTGATGAATTTTATCCACATAGATTTGAGACATATAGGATAGGTACTAAGAAATATTACACATGTATATGTGGTGAGATTTTAGATGGAGTTAGAAAACATGGGACGAAGTACGATGCATATACTTTGGAAGGACAGGTAGTGAGCTTTGCCGATAATATTTCCTATATTTCTCAGGACATAGGGGATCTGATAAGCATTGGATTGCTCAATGATGAAAAATTAGATGAATTTGTCGCACTCAGAAATTGTGAGTTGTGGCTAGATAAAAAAATATATAGTTGGGCTGAGATTAATAAAGGGTCAGAAGTAGATTTAAGACATGTATTCAGTCAGTCCAGCAGTGAGAGAATAGGGACGCTTATTAAACGCTATCTCGATTACAATCAAACAAGAACATTGAAGAAAAAGATACACTCGCCATTTTTAGGTGAAAAAATTCCGATTTTGAAAATGGATAAAGGTTTAAAGATTGTGATTGATTATCTGTGGGAATATACGCAGGGATTTTATCAAGAGAATCTTATTAAGAATTTTAATCTAGAAGTAATGTGCAGGATAACGCTTTTGTGGAATATTTTATCAGATCCTATGTTTCAGGAAATGAATGAAGGGTATAAAGAATTTTACAAGAGATACGAGAATCCTATTTTTAAATCGTATTTTGCGGAAAAAGGATGGGAAGAAGATTCGCTGGAAAAATGGAAACGGGCATATTTTATATCAGCGCTTTCTTGTGATGAAATAGAAACAATAATTGATATGTATCAGCAGAGGGACTATACGTTTCAATTAGACTTGTGAGTTTGGAGGACAATGTGAAAATAGTTGGAGTTGCTGAGAGTATACAGCAGACAGGGAAAGAGTGTGCAAAAAAAATTTTCTTTAAATGTGATGACCAATGTATGGTAGAGGCATGTTTATTAAACTTAAAAAAACATGGTACTGTTATTTGCATTTCGAATCAGGTGGGGTGTTCCCAGGCATGTACCTTTTGTGCAGCAGGATTAGCTCCTTTTATAAGAAATTTGACACTTGAAGAAATCGTGCAGCAGGTGGATCAGATTATGGAGAGATTTCCTGCCTTTTTCGAGGATAGGTTTGAAGTCACATTTATGGGTTCGGGCGAACCACTAACCAATTATGAAAATGTAAAAAGTGCCATTGATTTTCTGGCTGCTAACTATGCAAGCATAAGAAAAATCAATATTTCAACGATACTGCCATATTTAAATAGAAAACTGATTGATGATTTCAAGCAATATCGAGGCAGAATGCATATCCAATACTCTCTGCATTTTGTAGATGATAGAAAGAGAGAAGAGATTTTTGACAGACAGCTTCCCCCGGTACAGGATTCTTTGACATTTCTGGATGAATTAGCAGAGTGTTTAGATGATAGATATGCCAATAATTACATTCTTTTTGATAAGATAAATGATGGAGAGCAGGATGTAAGGGATTTAGCACAGCTATTATCTGAAAAAAGGGGATACCTGAAAATCAGTGAAATGAGTTCGATAAACAAATCAAAATTGCAACGTTCTAAAAATGTAGAGCGATTTATTACAGATTTAAAAAAGTACAATATAGAGTATGATTTTTTTGAAAGTTTAGGACAGGATGTCAGTGCGGGATGTGGGCAATTTTATAATGAATCAATTATCTGATGTGTATAAAAAGTGAGGAAAATGACATGAAGCTTAACAGCGTATTAGGAGAAAAAAAGATCACCCTTTCCTTTGAGGTGTTTCCGCCCAAAGTGGATTCTGATTATGAAAGCGTGAAGCAGGCGGCATATCGTGTGGCGGCATTGCATCCCGATTATATGAGCGTGACCTATGGGGCAGGTGGAAGCACCAGCGGCAATACCCTTGCCCTTGCTGAGGGCATTCAGCGGGAGTATGGCGTTACCACCATTGCACATCTGACCTGCGTCGGTGCAACAAAAGCATCTATCGGGCAGGCGCTGACCGATATGAGAAGCGCCGGAATAGAAAACGTGCTGGCATTAAGAGGAGACCGGCCCCAGTGGATGCAGGGGGAGCCCTTTACCGATTATCATTACGCTTCCGATCTGGTAGAGACCATAAAAGAATTCGGCGGCTTCTGTATCGGAGGAGCATGTTACCCGGAGGGACATCCCGATGCATCCAGCAAAAGTGAAGACATCGCGAACCTTAAGAAAAAGGTAGACGCCGGCTGTGATTTCCTGACAACGCAGATGTTTTTTGACAATAATATTTACTACAATTTCCTGTACCGCGTCAGAAGCGCCGGAATAGAAATCCCTGTTATCCCGGGAATCATGCCCATCACCAGAGCGTCCCAGGTGGAGAATGCAATCCGGTTATCCGGCTGTAATATGCCGGAACGCTTCAAGAATATCGTAGACCGGTTCGGCGGGAGTAAGGAAGCCATGTTGCAGGCAGGCATTATCTACGCCTCCGAGCAGGTGATCGATCTGATCGCCAACGGAATCACTAATATCCATATCTATTCTATGAACAATGCGAAGGTGGTTCAGGGAATCCAGAACAACCTCTCTGAGATATGCGCATTTATATCATAATCCGGGGCATTCTTGCACCCAGCCGGCTTAAGATCTCGTTGGTGATGGTGCCGGACTGCTCCGCCAGATCGCAGGCTGTGATGGTTTCACTGCCGGACTGTCCCAGCAGGACGGCTTCGTCCCCGGCACGGATGCCGGGAATTTCCGTTACGTCTACAATGGTCTGATCCATACAAATGCGTCCGATGATAGCGGCGCGCTGTCCCCGGATCAGGACAGAACCCACACCGCTGGACAGCGACCGGGGCAGACCGTCGCCATAGCCTACAGACAGGGTGGCGATCTTCATGGGAGAATCGGCGGTGAAGGTAAGCCCGTAGCCCGCTCCCTCCCCGGGCAGAAGCTCCTTTACTACGGCAACTCTTGCTTTCCAGGAAAGCACCGGTTTCAATTGTATCGAGGACGCATCATAATCTTCTCTGGCGCTGTGCACTCCGTACAGTGCGATTCCGACTCTCGCGTAATCTCCGGCAAGCTCCGGATAATTCAGAACACCATAGCTGGACTGCAGATGGATTTTGGGACAGGTAAAGCCCCGCTTTTTCCATGCCTTGATCACGCGGTAGAAGGCCTCTGCCTGCTGGCGTGTGAATTCCCGGCTTTCCGGCAGGTTACTGTCCACAGAGCACAGGTGTGTCATCGCTCCCGTAATGGTGAGATTTTTCATGGAGAGGAGCCGGATAAAATGCTCCATGTGATCGCATCGTTCTCCTAACCGGTGCATTCCGGTATCAACAGCAATATGACCTTTCAGTTTTTTTCCAAACCGGTTCATCTCCAATGCATACGGGAAATCAATGACCGTCTGTGTCAGATGATAACGGCGCAGCAGGGGAAACTGTTTTGGATGGGTGTAGCCCAGGATCAGGATCTCACCTTGAACGCCGTTTTTGCGCAGTTCAATTCCCTCAGAGATGCAGGCGACGCAGAAGCTGTCGACGCCCAGACGGTTCAGTTCCTGTGCCACCGGAACGGCTCCGTGCCCGTATGCGTCCGCCTTTATGGCAGGCATCAGTTCGCATGTTTTCGGAAGGAGTGAGCGGAGTGCGGATACATTGTGCTTTAATGCGTTGCGGTCAATCTCCAGCCATGCGCGGTCCATGGGATAGAAGTTCACTGGGGGACACACATGGTTCAGGAACGCCGTAACCGCATATGCCGCCGCAGCGGAGAGCAGGCATACGATCAGATAGTGAATCAGGCTGTTGTCCACCAGCAGCGTTGTGGCATGCAGCGGCTTGGCGATGCCCCGCAGTAACACGATCAGGGCGGGATGCAGGATATAGATCCAGGAAGATACCGCGCGCAGCCGCTGCTTGGATGGGATGTTCCCTGTCAATAGCAGCCGGTATAAGAAATACGCGCATACTGGCAGGAGCAGATACATACTGTCATGTCGCTGCCACTCGAAATAGCGCAGAAGGAATCCTTCTGCCGTCATGAGGGCAAGGGTCAGTGCAAATCCTGCAGCGGGAATGATCCGGGAATCTGTGGGGCGGATCTGCTGCCCGGCAATTCGTGCGCCCATCCACAGGAACAGAGGCGCCAGGAAAATCCCGTTTCTGGTATAGGAGAATATCTGAAAGCACCATTCGTATGCGGCGGAAATTCCGGGCACATGCTCGATAAGCCCCCAGTAGCTGTCCCCCAGTAAACCCAGCACATATAGGACGAAAACGGCAGCCGTGCAGGCGCGTGCAGAGAGGAATCTGCGCAGGAAGCACAGAAGCAGGATTCCCAGGATCAACGCAGAAAAATACCACAAATGATAAAAGGTGCCGTCAAAAATTAGCATCCGCAGCAGGGCAGAGGCGGACAATTCTTTATAATGCCCGGCATAGATTCCGATGGGGATATAGATCAGAATCGCAGCGCCGTACATCACCAGGATTTTCCGAAGATACCCGGATACGGAGGAAAGGCAAGGGGAAGGATACCGCCCGGCGAATTGCTTACCCAGGACGAAATATCCGGTCACCAGGAAGAAGAAGGGCACTGCAAGACGCGCAACCACTCTGGTCAGAAAGAAATCTGCTTCGGCTGAGAAGGAAGTCAGGGGGGAGGTATGGATGGCAACCACCAGAAATGCCGCTATCACCCGAAACACATCAAGTGCGCCGTAATTCTTATTTGTCTGCATGATGATTCCTCCATTCTGTAATGATAAATCCGTCCACATTGTTGCCGGAGACCGAGTAAGGGACGGTGTCGTCCAGCTTGACGGCGGTGCTGCCCGTCTCCGCGGCTTTTTGATAAGAGACGGAGATATCCAGCCCGTGGTTCTGATAAATGTATGGACGATCGCCCAGGGGATAGTCCCGCAGGAATTCCATATATTCTTCCAGCACGAAATCGAGTTCTGTCATGATAAAAGCATGGGGTACGCCCACATACCGGAAGTGCCAGGGTTCGTGACCAATGCCGGTCACCTGCTCTTTTCCGGCGGGATAGCGTTCCACGAAGCCGTAGCTTGCGGCGAGACGGCGGAATGTGCCGCATATGCCGTCATAGGGAAAATCAGGACAGATAAAATCAATGTGGCTGCTCTTTTGGCCCAGGTCGATGGCAAGTCCGGTCTCATGCTCGCTGTGTCCGGGAAGTGCCACGAAGGTCCGGGTGAATTCCTCTCCATGCTGTGCCATGGAATCGTCCCAGATGGTCTGCTGTTCTGCCCGGGAGCGCCATCCGCTGACAGGAACGATGGTATCCCAGCCGCCCAGAGTCTGTATCAATTGGCACAGGAGCGTTGCTGCGCGACGGTTCAGAAGGACTGCGTTCGTGGCGACGGCGGAAGCTGTGCCGGCAGCAGGCGTATGATATTCCCGAAATACCGGTTCGCCCTCCGGTACAGAGAGCAGATCGTCATGTTCCGGCTCTCGGTATCCGTGAGCGGCATTGATCAGGATCAGACTGCCGGTGTAAATGCTTTGCTGTGGTAAAGATAAAATACTCATAGTGTCATCGCCTCCTGGATCAGATGGTCGATGATTTCCGGGAATGAAATTCCGGCAGCTTTCATCATGCCCGGAAATCTGCTGTGTTCCGTAAAGCCCGGAATCGTATTGATCTCATTGAATACAATACGTCCGTCTGGCGTCAGGAACATATCTACCCGGGCAAAACCGCCGCAGCCAAGGGCACGGTACAGCGTTCGCGCCGTCTGTTTGATACGCTCTGCCGTGGCGCTGTCAATGCGTGCCGGCACATGGATCGCCGAGGTTTTCAGGGTATATTTTTCGGTAAAATCAAAGAAGCCGCCGGACAGTTCAATCTCATCGACCTCCCCCACCGTCAGTTCGTCATAGCCCATAATGGCGCAGCCTACCTCATAACCGTCAATGTTCTCCTCCAAAATGACCGTGTCATCATATTGAAAGGCAAGTGCAATGGCGGGCAGAAGCTCGTCTGCCTGCTGTACCTTTGTCACGCCGTAGGAAGATCCTGCTTTTACCGGTTTGACAAAGAGAGGATAGTCGATATGTTCTGCAAATACTAAGACAGAGGAAGTATCGTAGCCGGCGCGGATGGAGAGCGCTCTGGGGACGGTGACTCCGGCAGTTTGGGCCAGCCGGTGCGCCCGGTCCTTGTCCATACACAGGGCAGAGGCGAGAACGCCGCAGCCCACCAATGGAATGCCCGCCATCTCGATCAGACCCTGCAGCGTGCCGTCTTCCCCGCCCTTGCCGTGCATCACAGGAAACGCAGCGTCCAGGGTTACGGTTTCCGTCCGGTCCGGAAGGAACAAAAGCAACTGGTGTGCCCCGCGGTTCACAGACAGGGCGGCAGGAATACAATCAATTTCATTGCACCAGGTGTCTTGCCGGATCTTCTCGGGCGTTCCGGTAAAATAGAACCATCTGCCGTCGGGAGAAATACCCACCGGGACGGCTGTATATTTTTCTGGGTTCAAGTTAGAGATGACGGAGTAGGCAGACTCCAGAGAAACGCTGTATTCGGAAGAAATGCCTCCGAAGAAAATAGCAACATTTTGTCTATTCATAAAGAAATCCTTTCCGGGAATTAAAATCCCCCTGCTTGATAGTGTAACTGTATCAAACAAAGGGAAAGCTTGTGTACGTTTTCCGTTGTGAAATCATTGTTTTTTCCTCATAAAAAACTTACGAATTTCTTACGGCCCGTGATATGATATACTTAAAATGTGATAGAGACGGAGGAAGAATATGTTAAACCTTACATTAGATTTGCAGAACTACCGGGTCGACGGGACGTTTGTCCAGAGAGTGGCGGCACGGGGCATTATCTGCCGTGACGGAAAATATCTTGTGATCGTAGGAAAATACGGAGACTGTAAATTCCCGGGAGGCGGACAGGAGGAAGGGGAGACACTGTGGGATACGCTCAAGCGTGAGGTGCAGGAGGAGACCGGGTATCTTGTGAAAGAGGAAACGGCAAAAGAGATAATTTGCGTGACAGAACGCAGAAAAGGAGATCCCGATGATCTGATGATCATGCGGTCGCATTATTTTCTGTGTGAAGTGGAAGCCGCAGCCGGAGAGCGGGACCTGGATGATTATGAAGCAGAATATGAATATCAGGTAAAGTGGCTGACCTTGGAGGAGTGCATTCGAATCAACGAAGCGGTGACGGATGATTCCGATATTCCATGGGTGGCAAGAGAGTTGATGGTGATGAGGGAACTGAATGCCGCATCCCATATGGACGGGCACAGTTCCCTCTGATCAAGACTTTTATATTCCCAACGGCAGGGTTACGATAAAAGTAATCTGTTCATTGGCGCTTTGCGCACAGATCTGTCCGCCGTGCAGTTCTATGATCTCCTTGGCAATTGCCAGTCCCAGACCGGCTCCGCCGGTGGCTGACGCACGGGAGGAGTCTGCGCGGAAGAATTGCTCAAAGATGCGCTGCAATTTGTCCGGCGGGATGGTTCTGCCATGATTTTGCACCAGGATTTCCACATGGAAATTCTTAGGTTTCATGGAAATAAAAACAGCGGTCTCGGGATAACTATAATTGATGGCGTTGCGGATGAGGTTGTCCAATACCCGCTGCATTTTATCCCGGTCGCACAGCAATTCCACATTTGGGGCAATTTCGGTCTGCCAGGTCAGTTCCTTTTCAGAGAGCACCGGCTCGAATTCGCTGATGATCTGTTCCAGCATCCGGCTGAAATTTGTCCGTTCCGATTCCAATGTCAGCGTGGTCAGATTAAACCGCGTGATATCGAAGAATTCATTGATGAGATCCTCCAGCCGCTCTGCTTTGCTTAATGCAATGCCGGTGTAGCGGGCGCGTAACTCAGGGGAAATATCCGGTTCGTCCCGAAGCAGCGTCAGATAGCCAATCACGCTGGTCAGTGGGGTTTTCAAGTCATGGGCGAGATAGACGATCAGGTCGTTCTTGCGCTGTTCTGCCTCTTTTGCCAGAATTCCGTTGCGGAATGCCTGTTCCCGGAACAGATTCAATTGATCCTGCACGTGCTTGATGTCATCTGACAGAAAAATGGGGTCAGCGCTGGGCGTGGCAAGCCGTTCGGACGCTCTTACGATTTCGTCCAGATATCGCAGCGGTTTTGTGATAAAGTGATAGGTGATGAGGACCCAGCCCAGGAAGCCTAACAGCAGAAGGATCAGGAGGAGATATTCCCTGACCCACTGCAGGAGCTCATACAACGGATCATAGGGCTGCCAGGTAATAGAGGTGCTGATTCTGATACCGATAATGGTAAACAGAACAAGACCTCCCATGTAGGCTGCCAGCGACAGGAAATATTGTAGCAGTACGCGGCGTGTCAGTTTCGTATTATTCAATGGTGTAGCCCACCCCCCAGATTGTTTTGATGAACCGCGGCCTGCGGGGAGGCTCTTTGAGCTTTTCCCGAAGCCTTGCGATATGTGCCATGACTGTGTTATTGTTGTCCAGATACTTTTCGCCCCAGACGGCTTCAAACAGCTCCTCCGAGGACACTACGCAGCCTTTATGGCTGCAGAGATACCACAGGATATTGAATTCGATGGGCGTAAGTCCCAGTTCTTTTCCATTCAGCGTACACTTGTGGCTGCCCTGGGAAATGTGCAGACCCCGGATGTCATAACTATCCGTATCATGGGGCATATCCTCCGACGGATTATAGCGGGTATAGCGGCGAAGCTGCGTCTTAACCCGTGCCACCAGTTCCAGCGGATTAAAAGGTTTGGTAATGTAATCATCCGCCCCCAGGGTCAGACCGGTGATCTTGTCCATATCCTCCACCCGTGCCGACAGCATGATAATGGGAAACAGATGCTTTTCGCGGATGCGCTGGCAGAGCGTGAATCCGTCCATGTCCGGCAGCATCACATCCAATACCGCCAGATCCAAATCCTGTTCCTCCACACATTGCAGGGCCTCCAGGGCAGTATAAAACTTGTATACCTGGTATCCTTCATTGGTCAGATATACCTCCACCAGATCGGCAATCTCCTGTTCATCGTCCACAATTAAGATCTTTTCCCTCATAACGTTCAGATGCTCCTTTGTAATACTATAATTGATAATAAATGAAATGCTGTCAAAAAGCAACGGAAACTCGAGAAAGCACTATTTGCAATATAAAAAGCATTATTTTGCTATTAATTCCGAATAATGTCATGTATAATGTGGATATATTAATAAGAACGCGACGGGAATATTGGATAGTTCCCAGAGTCAAAAGCCGGTGCGCCCGAGAGAAAGCAAATATGGCGCCCGTGCTTGCACGGTAAGCCATATTGGTCATCTCTCGGGCAAGGGCGTGCGGCATTGCTGCACGCGCAACGGCTTTATATAAAGCATTTATACATAGAAAAAAGGGGGATCAGTCAATGAAGAACTTCAGCAATTACAATGATTACAGCACCAAGGAGGAACTGCATTTTGCCAGCAAGGCAGTCCACGGTGCGCTGGGAACAGAGCCCATTACCGGAGCGGTCAGTATGCCCATCTTCCAGACGGCAACCTTCCGTCATCCGGAACTGGGACAGAGCACAGGCTTTGCATACAGCCGACTTGCCAATCCCACCCGTCAGGAACTGGAGCGGACCATGGCAATTCTTGAGGGTGGAATCCAGGGATTTGCATTTTCCTCTGGACAGGCGGCAAATATGGCGGTATTTTCTCTGCTGAATCCCGGCGAGCATGTGATCCTGTCCGACGATATCTACGGCGGAACCTTCCGTATTATTGGGGATGTATTCGGCAAATACGGAATTGAACACACTTATGTGGATATGTCGGATCTTGATGCAGTACGGGCGGCAATCCGTCCTGAGACAAAAATGATCTTCGTGGAGACGCCCACCAATCCCATGATGAAGGTGGCAGATATCGCGGCTGTTTCTTCTATTGCAAAGGAGATCGGAGCGCTGACAGTGGTGGATAATACCTTCCTGACGCCTTATTTCCAGAGACCATTAGCGCTGGGGGCGGATATCGTGACCCACAGTTCCACCAAATATCTGGGCGGACACAACGATACCATTTCCGGTATTGTGGTGGTGAAGGATGATCAGGAAATCGCAAATAAGATTTTGGTGCATATCAAGTCCCACGGAAGTCAGCTGGCTCCCATGGACTGTTGGCTGGTGCTGCGGGGGATCAAGACGCTGGCAGTGCGGATGGATAGGCACAATGAAAATGCGAAGAAGGTAGCCGCATGGCTCCGGACCCAGCCTAAGGTGAAAGAGGTATTCTATGTGGGATTTGAAGACCACAAGGATTATGATGTGACCTGCAGACAGACGGAGGGCTTCGGCGGCATGATCTCTTTTACGGTGGACAGCGTGGATACCGTGAAAAAAATACTGAAGAACGTGGATATGATCATGTTTGCAGAGAGCCTGGGAGGAACGGAAACCCTGATTACATATCCCACCACCCAGACTCATGAAGATACGCCGAAGGATATCAAAGATCAACTGGGCATCACGGACTGTTTCCTGCGTATGTCGGTGGGAATCGAAGATGTGGATGATATTATTGCGGATCTCGACCGTGCGATGAATGCATAGTCTGGTTCGGATGTCAGTGAACGGGAGGATAAACCGGAAATAAGGAGAGAGATTCATGAAGTTTACAAAGATGCAGGCATTTGGAAATGATTATGTGTATATCGATGCCATTCACCAGCATCTCGACAATTTGCCGTTCCTTGCGCGTTTCGTAAGTGACCGGCATTTTGCCGTTGGGTCGGATGGCATGGTGCTGATCTGTCCTTCTGAGCGGGGGGATTTTCGTATGCGGATGTTTAACCCGGACGGAACAGAGGGAGAGATGTGCGGCAACGCGCTGCGCAGCGTGGGAAAATATGTCTATGACCACAGGCTGACCGACAAGACGGAGCTTGTCATAGAGACGCTGGGAGGGATGCAGCATTTATGGCTGACGGTGACGGACGGACTGGTCAGCAACATCCGGGCGGATATCGGAGAGCCTCGTATGGATACCGGGGTTATTCCGGTACGCTCACAGTTAAGTGAATTTATAGATCAGCCAGTGACCGTGCTGGATCAATGCTTTCACATCACAGCGGTCTCCTGGGGGAATCCTCACTGTGCCATGTATGTAGATTCTGTGGCGGATCTGGATGTTGAGGGTTATGGAAGAACCATCGAGCACATGACAGAATTGTTTCCCAATAAGACAAACGTTACATTTGCGGAGTTTGTCCGCCGGGATTACATTAAGATCCGGGAATGGGAGCGTGGAACCGGCGAGACCATCGGCTGCGGCACCGGCTGCTGCACGGCAGTGGTGGCAGGCGTGCTGACCGGAAGGCTTGACCGCAAAGTCACGGTAGAACAGATTGGCGGGCCTTTGGATATCGAATGGGATGAGGCATCCGGTCACATGTTCATGACAGGACCGTCCCACACCGTCTTTGAGGCGGAGATTGATGTGCCAGAACAGTTACCGTAATGGAGGGATACGGTGCAATGCCCATGACCGTTAAGATGCCCGGCATAAAGACGGGCAGGAAGGAACAGGAGAGAAAAATGAAATTATCGAAGCTGTGTGAAGAGTTTGCGTATACCTGCCTGCAGGGAAGTATGGAACTGGAAGTTACGGATATTGTATATGATTCCAGAAAAGTGCGTAAAGGTACGGTGTTTGTCTGTATCGTGGGTACGGTGACAGACGGACACGATTATATAGAATCGGCGCTGGAACAGGGCGCGGCAGCGTTTGTGGTGGAGCATGAGATAGAAGTCAGGCTGCCGGAAGCGTGTACGGTGATACAGGTGGCGTCTGCCCGCAAGGCCCTGGCCCACATGTCGGCGGTATATTTTGACCATCCTGCACGTAGTCTTATCACCATAGGTCTTACCGGGACCAAGGGCAAGACCACAACTACTTATATGATCAAGAGCGTGTTGGAGACGGCAGGCAGGAAGGTGGGACTGATCGGAACCATTGGCGCACTGATCGGGGCGGAACGGTTGGAAGCGAAGAATACAACGCCCGAGTCCTATGAGCTGCATCGGATGTTCCGCGCCATGGTGGATGCCGGATGTCAGTATGTGGTGATGGAGGTGTCTTCCCAGGGGCTTAAGATGGACCGGGTAGCTGGAATTACGTTCGACTACGGAATCTATACCAATCTGTCCCCAGATCATATCGGACCGGGGGAGCATGATAATTTCGAAGAATATATGGAATGCAAAAGCCTGCTGTTCCGCCAGTGCAGAATTGGTATCGTAAATATAGATGACGGTCATGCGGAGGATGTCCTGCGGGGGCACACCTGTGAAGTGAAGACATTTTCCTGCGGGAAGGATGCCGATCTTATGGCGGGAGCCATTGGTTTTCTGGACGAGGACGGACAGATCGGGATGCATTTTACCACAACGGGCTGTATGGATGTGTATGCCGTCGTGCATATACCGGGCAGATTTTCCGTGTACAATTCCCTGGTCACCATGCTGACCTGCCATCTGGAGGGTATTTCCGATGCGGCAATCCTGAAAGGTCTGGATCGTGTAAAGGTCAGAGGACGGGTGGAGCTGGTTCCTGTGTCGAAGGATTTTACAGTCATTATCGACTATGCCCACAATGAGGTCAGCACCAGAAGCGTACTTACCACATTGAAGGAGTATCATCCAAAACGGCTGATCTGTGTGTATGGCGGCGGCGGCAACCGTTCCAAGCTGCGCCGTTATGATATGGGGGAGGTCACCGGGGAGCTGGCAGACTTAAACGTGCTCACCTGCGATAATCCCAGGGATGAGGAAATACAGGATATCAACAATGACATCAAGATCGGGCTTGCCAAGAGCAATGGAAAATACATGGAGATTGAAGACCGCAAGGAAGCCATCAAGTATTGTATTGAGCACGCCAGAAAAGGTGATATGATTGTGCTTCTCGGCAAAGGGCATGAGGACTACCAGGAGATCAAAGGCGTGAAATACCATTTTGACGAGCGGGAAGCGATTGCGGAGATTAAAGAAGAATTGGGGATTTTATAAAAAGTCATAAAATCGTAATAAAATTAAGAGGAAAAAGTGAAGAACGTAAACCGTCCTGTTTCTATAATACATAGAGAAAGGACGGTTTATTTTATGAGCGAATTACAATTTATTCCAATGGAGAGTACGAAAGCAGTAAGAACAGGTGCGCAGCGTCCAAGCGGGAAGCGGAGACGCAGAAAACGAATGCAGAGAGTCTGGTTATTGATAGCATTGCTTCTCGTTGTTGCGGCAGTTGTCAGGGCGGTGCCGGATTTATCCCGGAATGTGTTTCAAAGGTCGCAGCTGCAATCAGAGGAATATCCCGAAATATTGCGGGAATTATATGATACGAACGAGGAAACCTATGATTTTGTAAAGGATTACCCGAACCGGGAGAAATATATGAATGAGCCCGTGGATCTGTCGCAGGATTATGAGCGCGGCAGCGTCCCCTTACTGATGCAGTGGGACAGGCGCTGGGGTTATAATGCCTATGGGGAAGGAATGATCGGACTGGAGGGCTGCGGACCTACCTGCCTGACCATGGCGTATCTCTACTTTACCGGAGACACTTCCATGAATCCCAGGACAATGGCAGAATATGCATGGGAAAGCGGTTATTATACTTCCGAGGGGACAAGCTGGAGTCTGTGGACGGAGGGAGTATCCGGTCTTGGATTGCAGGGTGAGACAGTGTCTTTAGACCAGGGCAGTATGAGAGCAGTGCTAGATACCGGCGGCCTCATTGTGTGCAGTATGGCGCCCGGAGATTTTACTGCCAAGGGGCATTTCATTCTGGTGCGGGGTTATGACGAAAACGGATTCTACGTCAATGACCCGAATCGCAGGAGCAACAGTGAGAAACAATGGAGCTATGATACGTTGAGCTCCCAGATTAAGAATCTGTGGGCGTTATATCCATTGGATTGATGAATTATCTTCCATTTGGATGCAAACCATAGAAATGTATTTGTTGTTGACAAAGTAATTTGGCTATGATACATTGACAATATAGTAGGATAATCTATAAAGAGAGAAGGGAGTATGTGCATGAGAAAGCAGCAAAGAATGAAAAAAATAGCGATTGTACTAACTGCGGTTGTATTGGGAACAACGGGAGCAACCATTAGAGCAGAGGCAAAATCAGATACCTATGTGGGGGATTATATGAAGCTTATAACATCTCTTGCTTCAGACTATACGGGTACAAATGTGTATAATCTGAATACCTCCACGATACGATATTGTTATACCAGTGCCTATACTTATGACAAATATGGTAATCAAATAGACTATGATAATTGTTCTGGACCCCAAAGTAGCGGAGGTGTGTCCACTTATTATTATAATAGGGATGAAATTTGTGCGAAAGTGAAGGGATATGGATCTATTCGTAAGACCGATTCATCGACCTCTCTGTTATTAGAAAAGCATACAACTATTTTGGAATAGCGATACATTATTGTTTCAGTCAGCCTCAATGGGACTGGCTGAAAATAACGGGGGCAATTATGTGGTTATGGAAGCAATATCTTTATATTATGAAAAAGAAAGATCGCGCGGTGTTTACCGCACTTCTTACGGTCATGTTTCTTGCACCATCAATCTTGAATTTTTCTCACGCGGCATTTCGGAATTATCAGAATGTAAAGCTTTCGGAATATCTTGATCTTAATAATTTTTCTGTATGTCTAAATGAAAATATTACAAAAGGACAGTTGGAAGAATGTCTTATTGAATTTTCGGAAGAAGTAAATTATGCCATAAGCGGTATTATTCTTGATGTGAAGCTGGGGGAAGAAATTTTGTCTTGCAGATTTATTTTCCGGGATGGCGCGTATGGAAGAAGCGATGGATATCTCAATCTGGTAGAGAATAATTTTGTGACGACTTATTTCACAGAAGAACAGGAGAGAGATGGAGAACTGGTTGCGCTTGCACCGGCAGATGATATATATTCCTGGGTGAGTGCAGAAGGACAAGCAGACACTGTGGTTTTGCAGAGAAAACAATATCGGATCATAGGATATCAAAGCTGGGATTCGTCTTATATGATTCCCTATGCATCATTGGATGAAGCGACTGAAATTGAAAAGAGTGAGGGAATTACAATCTACTGGAAAGATGCAGTCACAGAGAGACAGTATAGGGAAGTGAAGGATATATTGAATCGAACACTGGGAAATGCAGTTACGGTTCCTGAGGTAGTATTTACCGATGCACAAAAAGATGGACTGCAACATGTAATGGTGATAATTATATTCTTACTGGCAGCCATATTTTCCAGTAATATTTGGATACTGATGTATTATATCAGGGAGAGAATGCAAAGGGAACGTAAAATCTATTATATATGTGGAATGACGAAGGGGCGAATGTTTCTCTTGGAATTAGGAAGTGTTCTGGTTTTGAGTATTCCGACTTATGCAGCAGGAAATCTTCTGTATCACGCGGTAGTCGGACGCAGTATCCATAGATGGTTAGGACATTTGACTACAAGTATGCTGGCAGGTTCCTATCTGGATATATTTATCATATATATATGCTCACTGATGCTGATTGTAGCGATAAGAACAGGAATGACAATGCGTACAGAGGGCAAGTGGGGGAGGGAGTAGGCCTGTGAATTTCATTTTAAAGTCTGGGTTAAGAGAACTGAACCGTCATCAAATGATTGGCAGAATGAATCTGATCCTTTTGGTAGTTACTTTTGTATCGGGTATGCTCTGCGTATCGACAGTCTGGTATCAGACCAGATATTACCGGGCAATTCATAAACTGGCTAATGGGGAGGGCGCTTTTATTCTGACAGAGGGATTGACGTGTGAAGACGGATTGACCAATATGAAAGACAGCGCAGAACTAGAGAGGATTTTACAGGGGACGAAAGTGAGCTCCTTTTGCTACTGCGCTACGCCATATGTGATAAAGGATAACGCATTGGATTATTACCAGAATATTATTTATGATGATGCATGCATAAAGGCTTTTATTCCTGAATTATCAGAGGGAAAGTGGTTTTCGGATGGGGATGTGGATCAGGAGATAGAGGCAGTGGTTTCTGCAAGTGCAATGGATATTCATGCAGGAGATATCCTGACAGTTATACATAGCGGAAAAGAGGTAGGGCAAGTCCGGGTGATCGGAGTACTCAAGGATGGGGAAGCTGTTATTGGAAGAGCAACCCATTATGATGCAGTGAATGGATTTTCTTATCATAACATGTATGCAGAATATTCAGCCCGAGAAGAAAAACCAACAGTGTTTTTAAGCAGAAGTAATCTGGAAACCGTACAAAGCAGAACCGGCGAGGAAGTGATAGAATCAGAACTTTCCGGAGGAATATTTGTTCAGTATCCCGAGAGCATTACAGATGCCAAGCGCGAAGAGTATAAAACCTATTTGTCGGATCATATTATGGCAGGAGGAGATAAATGCGTGGAATTTGGACAGATAGAGGAATCGGGAAAGGCATATCTTGAGGATGTGCTGATGCAGCAATTTCCTGTATGGTTATGTTCTTTTGTGGTGACCGCTGTCAGTATGGTGTGTATCGAACTTACATCTATAAAAGCAAGTCTCAGGGATTATGCAATATACAGTATATGTGGATGCGCAAAGAAATCGATATGTCAAATACCGTTGGCAGAGATGCTGATGTTAAATATTGCGGCTTTTCTGGTAAGTATTGTGATCGTGGAAGGGTGTAGCTGGGCTGGCTTGATACAACACAAAATTATCGAATTTCGTGTTCCGATGATATTGTATTGTTTGGCGGTCATGCTGCTTATGATACTGCTGGCATCGTGGTATCCGGCATATTTGTGGAAGAAGCAGTCGATAAAAGAGATTTTACGCGTGACAGAGAGCGGGGAATATATATGATTCAAATGAAACATTTATGCAAACAGTATAATCAGGGAAAAGAAAATGTATTTCAGGCATTAAAAGATGTTACGCTGCAGATTGCGGAGACAGAATTGGTAGCATTTGTGGGAAAATCCGGTGCAGGAAAATCTACATTAATGCATATAATAGCATGTATGGATCAATTTTATGAAGGGGAATATATTCTGAACGGAAAATCTGTACGGGAATGCTCAGACAAAGAAATTGCAGAGATACGCAATGCTGCAATAGGGATTGTTCTGCAGAATTATGCTCTGATGGAGGATTGCACTGCGTTGGACAATGTGCTCCTGCCGATGGAAATTGCGGGAAAACTCCGTAAGAAGGAAAGAAATATCCGTGCGTTAAAGATATTAAAAGAAGTGGATATGGATGAGCTATGGGATCATGAAGTTAGCACAATGTCAGGAGGAGAGAAGCAGCGAATAGCCATTGCAAGGGCTCTGGTCAATAATCCGCAGATTATTATCGCGGATGAACCTACTGGTGCTTTGGACAGTACGAATTCACAGGTTGTCATGGATTTGCTGAAGAGACTCAATAAACGTGGAATTACGGTTATCATTGTCACACATGATATGCAGATTGCCAGGCAGTGTAATAGGATAATTAGGATGAAAGACGGAGAACTTTGCTGAGCAGATTGATAAAGTCATGAAAACACCAGTATGAAATCCATTGACTTCCCCAGCCGCTTTTTTTATAATGAAAGCATTACTATATGGTAACGTTACCGAAAAGGAGAGGGGACGGATGGCAGTAGAAAGCTATAAGACGTATGGGGGGAATGATCTGGGAGCAGTTTACAGCCCGGAACGCACCAAATTCCGGGTGTGGGCGCCGGAGGCACAGCAGATGACGCTGCAGATGTATGCGGCAGGCAATGACACGCCAGTGAGGGAAAGCTGCGACATGGAGCCGGGGGAGGGCGGAACATGGAGCTATGTGAAAGAAGGGGATTGCGCAGGACTTTATTACACCTATCTCGTGACCGGCGCAGACGGAGCCCGGCGGGAAGCAGTGGATCCTTATGCCCGGGCGACGGGCGTCAATGGGAAACGGGCTATGGTAGTGGATCTGGCGGGGACGAACCCAAAAGGATTTGGGGAAGAAGAATATCGCAACCCGGCGAGTATTACGGACGCAGTGATTTATGAGGGAAGCGTGCGGGACTTTACCGCAGATGTGTCCAGCGGAGCAGTAAACAGGGGGAAGTTCCTGGGACTTACAGAGACAGGAACGAAGAACAGCTATGGGGAGGCGACTGGTCTTGACTATATCAGCGGACTGGGAGTCACACATGTGCAGTTTCTTCCGGTGTTTGATTATGAGACCGTGGATGAGGCACATCCCTCGGATCGGCATTATAACTGGGGGTATGATCCGGATAATTACAATGTACCGGAAGGCTCTTATGCTACAGATCCTTTTGAAGGAGCAGTGCGGGTTCGTGAAATGAAAGAGATGATACAGGCATTTCATGACAGGGGAATCGGTGTGATCATGGATGTGGTGTACAATCACACCTTTCGGGCGTCAGATTCCAACCTGAATAAACTGGCGCCGGGATACTACTACCGCAGTAACGAGCGGTGGATGTTTACCAATGGTTCCGGCTGCGGCAACGAGATTGCCAGCGAACGGACTATGGTGCGTAAGCTGATCATTGACTCGCTGGTATACTGGATGACGGAATATCACATCGATGGGTTCCGCTTTGATCTCATGGCGGTCCTGGACACGGAGACCATGCAGGAGGCGGCGCAGGCGCTTCGGGCAATCCGGCCGGATGTATTTCTCTACGGGGAGCCGTGGAATGGAGGAGAGTCTGCGCTTCCGGTGGAGCAGCGGGCGTTCAAATGCAATATGGAGCGCTTGCAGGGAATCGGCGCTTTCAATGACGGGATTCGGGATGCCGTCAAGGGAGATGTGTTTCAGATGCAGGCGCCGGGCTTTGTGAATGGAGGCTGGGACTGCGAACATGTACTGCGGTCTGGAATCATGGGTGCAGCGCGGCATTTAAGAGCCTGTGACATTGTGTATGGCGGGGAAGTCTGGATGAGGGAGCCCCAGCAAAGCATCAATTACGTGTCCTGTCATGACAATTATACGCTGTGGGATAAGCTGACTCTGTCATGTCCCCAGGAAGGGATAGAGATGCGTAAGCGCATGAACCGTCTGGCGGCGGCCATCATATTGACTTCACAGGGCGTTCCGTTTTTGCTGTCAGGTGAGGAATTCCTGCGCAGCAAACCGATTCCGGGAACGGGCATACTGGCGGAGAACAGCTATAACATGGCGGATGCGGTCAACAGCCTGAAATGGGATCAGGTTCATGAACATGCAGATATGGTGGCATACTATCAGGGGCTGATGGCATTTCGCAGGGAGCATCCGGTACTGCGCTTAAGAAAGGCGCAGCAGGTAGAAGACTGCCTGCGTTTCCTGGATGGTACGCCATCCGGTGTGGTGGCATATACGTTGGACGGCACGAAAGTGCAGGATGACGCCGACGTGATCTGCGTGATATTCAATAATAACCGGGAACCGGTCACTGTGGAATTGCCGGAACCGGGAGTATGGTCCGTGGTGATAGATGCTGTCCAAGCAGGGGTAGATAAAAAATATTTTGTAGAATCAAATGCAGTCGCAGAGCCTGTTTCAGCGATGGTACTGGTGAAAGAATAAATTATTTTAGCACAATACCTTGAAAAGTTTTGATTATCTGATACAATATATAGTACACGACGTTATGTGGGCGTAGGAAGGTATGATAAGAAATAAGACAGGGGTGTGCATATGAAGATCATCAAAAGAAGCGGGACAGAGGTAATATTTGACCGGGAGAAGATTCTGGCGGCTGTCCGCAAGGCAAACGAAAGCGTAGTGGACAGCGAGCGTATGACCGACGATCAGATCATGACCATTGGGGTCAATGTGGAGAAGGCATGTGCTACCATGAACCGTGCGTTGACGGTAGAGGAGATACAGGATCTGGTGGAGAACCTGATCATGCATCAGAGGGCGTATGCCGTTGCGAGAAATTATATCACGTACCGGTACAAACGTGCGCTGGTACGAAAATCTAATTCTACCGATGATCAGATTCTTACGCTGCTGGCCTGCAAGAACGAGGAGGTTAAGCAGGAGAACAGCAATAAGAATCCCACGGTCAGCAGCGTACAGCGCGACTATATGGCTGGCGAGGTCAGCAAGGATATTACCCGGCGCTTCCTGTTGCCTTCGGATATTGTGGAGGCCCATGAGCAGGGGCTGATCCACTTCCATGATTCTGACTATTTTGCACAGCATATGCACAACTGCTGTCTGGTTAATCTGGAGGATATGCTGCAGAACGGAACCGTTGTCAGTGAGACGATGATAGACCGTCCCAAGAGTTTTGAGACGGCTTGTAATATTGCAACCCAGAGCATTGCTCAGATCGCCAGCTCGCAGTACGGCGGACAGAGCATTTCCCTGGCACACCTTGCTCCATTTGTGGATGTGAGCCGTCAGAAATACCGCGTCAAAGTGCGGGAGGAGTTTGAGGCGACAGGAATGGAGTCGGATCAGGCAAAAATAGACCGGATTGCAGAGATGCGTGTCAAAGAAGAGATCAAGCGCGGCGTGCAGATGATCCAGTATCAGGTGATCACGCTGATGACCACCAATGGGCAGGCGCCTTTTGTCACGGTATTTATGTATATTGATGAAGTACCGGAGGGGCAGCTCAGGGACGATCTGGCAGCAATTATCGAAGAGGTGCTTCGGCAGCGCATCTTAGGCGTGAAGAATGAGAAGGGCGTTTATATTACCCCGGCATTCCCGAAGCTGATCTATGTGCTGGAAGAGGATAATCTGGACGAGAACAGCAAATATTATTATCTGACCCGTCTGGCGGCGGAGTGCACGGCAAAGCGTATGGTGCCGGATTATATTTCTGAGAAGATCATGAAGCAGTTAAAACAAGATAACTGTTATACATGTATGGGCTGCCGTTCGTTTTTGACGGTTTATCATGATGAAGAGGGCAGACCTAAGTTTTACGGCAGATTTAATCAGGGCGTGGTAACGCTTAATCTGGTGGATGTGGCATGTTCCTCCGGCAAGGATATGAACCGTTTCTGGGAAATATTTGATGAGAGGCTGGAGTTGTGTTATCGGGCGTTGATGGCACGGCATAACCGTCTGAAGGGAACACCTTCTGACGTGGCGCCGATCCTGTGGCAGTATGGCGCGCTGGCGCGTCTGAAGAAGGGCGAGACCATCGACAAGCTGCTCTATGGCGGTTATTCTACCATTTCTCTGGGATATGCTGGGTTATGTGAGTGTACCAGATATATGACGGGGAAATCCCACACAGATCCGGAGGCAACTCCCTTTGCACTTGCTGTTATGCAGCATCTGAATGATGCATGCGCCAAGTGGAAGACGGAGACGAACATTGATTTCAGCGTGTATGGTACACCGTTAGAGTCTACGACTTATAAATTTGCAAAATGCCTGCAGAAGCGCTTTGGAGTAATTCCGGGTGTGACAGATAAGAGTTATATTACCAACAGCTATCATGTGCATGTGACGGAGGATATCGATGCCTTTAAAAAACTGAAGTTCGAGGCTCAGTTCCAGAAATTGTCGCCGGGAGGCGCAATCAGTTATGTGGAAGTGCCCAATATGCAGGATAATTTGGATGCGGTATTGTCCGTGATGCGGTATATCTATGATAATATCATGTATGCAGAGCTGAATACCAAGAGTGATTACTGCATGGAGTGCGGATATAACGGAGAGATCAAGATTGTTACGGATCAGTTTGGCAAGCTGGTCTGGGAGTGCCCCAGCTGCAAAAACCGCGATCAGGATAAGTTGAACGTGGCAAGACGGACCTGCGGTTATATCGGGACCCAGTTCTGGAATCAGGGCAGAACTCAGGAGATCAAGGAAAGGGTGCTGCACCTGTAGAAGTACCGAGACAGGGAGGCGGTTCTACATGGGAACGGATCGGGAAATGGAAAAGACTGCAATGCGTGTGTCGATAGTAAGCGTTGCGGCGAATTTGATCCTGTCACTGCTGAAAATGCTGGCAGGTGTGATTGCCCATTCGGGAGCGATGATTTCGGATGCAGTGCATTCCGCATCGGACGTGTTCAGTACCTTTATTGTAATGATAGGCATCCATTTGTCGGGAAAAGACAGCGACCAGGAGCATCAATACGGCCATGACCGGCTGGAATGCGTGGCGTCGGTTGTGCTTGCGGTTGTGCTGGCATTGACCGGTATCGGCATTGGTGCGGCGGGGATAGAGAAGATTACCAGAGGCGATTATGGAACATTGGAGGTTCCCGGCGTACTGGCGCTGGCAGCGGCGATTCTGTCTATTGTCGTAAAGGAATGGATGTACTGGTATACCCGGGCGGCGGCGCGTAAGATCAATTCCGGCGCACTGATGGCAGATGCGTGGCATCACCGGTCGGACTCGCTGTCATCGGTGGGCGCGCTGATCGGTATTGTAGGAGCGCGGCTGGGTTTTCCCGTACTGGATCCGGTTGCCAGTGTTGCCATTTGTCTGTTTATTCTGAAAGCGGCGTTTGATATTTTTAAGGACGCCATGGATAAAATGGTGGATAAGTCCTGTGACGAACAGACAGTCGCGCGGATACGGCAGATCATCCAGGAGCAGGAGGGTGTGGAAGGCGTGGATTTGATCCACACAAGACTTTTCGGAGCCAAGATGTATGTGGACGTTGAGATCCAGGCGGACGGAGAGAAGACGCTGAACGAGACCCATGCCATTGCCGAACGCGTGCACGATGCCATAGAGACAGAATTTGCCCAGGTGAAGCACTGCATGGTGCATGTAAACCCCGCAGAAAAACGGTAAGCTGCCGTGCTGCGGGGGCATTTTTTATTTTATAAGAAAGTGATGCCAAGAGCGAAAGCGCCATGTATATTTCGCCATCATTTCCACATAATAACTCCATAGCCTGCCACAAAAGTGGAAAATATAAACGGAATACGTCAATATAGGAAATGGAGGAAAGTTTACATGAAGGCAACAGGAATTGTTCGCAGAATAGATGATTTGGGCAGGGTTGTAGTTCCGAAGGAAATCCGCAGGACGCTGCGGATCCGTGAGGGAGACCCGTTAGAGATATTTACAGATCGTGAGGGTGAGATCATTCTGAAGAAATACTCGCCCATCGGAGAGTTGAGCCAGTTTGCAGGGCAGTATGCAGAGAGCCTTGCGCAGACCACCGGACATCTGGTGTGCATCACAGACCGGGATCATGTCATTGCGGCAGCAGGCAGCGGCAAGCGTGAATTCGAAGGGAAACCCATCAGCCGTCAGCTGGAGGAAGTGATCGAAGAGCGCCGCACCATCATTGCAGAGCAGGGAGACAGCAAATTCATTAAGATCACCATGGATGATAACGGCGAATACCGCAGTCAGGCGGTGAGCACCATCATCTGTGAAGGAGATGCCATCGGCGCCGTCATTATGTACGATAAAGATGAGAAAATCCGCATGGGGGAGACCGAGAGTAAGCTTGCCATCACGGCGGCAGGGTTTCTGGGAAGACAGATGGAGCAGTAAGCCCATTTTCCTTTGCAAGAAAGTGTGATATACTGACCTTATGGGAAAAAAGAAAAATACGGCGAAGAAGGCCGGTCAGGAAAAACACAGGAAAAAACCGAAAAAAAAATACCGTGTATTTTGGATATTCGCACGGTTACAGATATTTTTGATCTTGCTGGTGTGCGCCGGCGTGGCATATTACTATCTGGGCGGTTATGCGTCTCAGATATCTGCGCTGCGGGAGGAAGCACATCAGCTGGTGAAGACGTCCAATGTGGATACCTTCCGGGCGGAGCAGACCAGTATTGTATATGATGTGAACGGCAATCAGATCTCCACTCTGAAGGGAGCAAAGGACGTCTATTATTTGCATTATGACGAAATACCAAAGCAGGCAAGAGAAGCTATTGTCAGCATTGAGGATAAGAAATTTTTCAGTCACAGCGGCATCGACTTAAAAGCGATCATTCGTGCTGCATGGGCGATGGTGCGTGACGGAGAAGTCACTCAGGGAGGCAGTACCATTACCCAGCAGCTGGCCAGGACGGTGTTTTTGAATAATGACAGAACCTGGCAGCGCAAGATGGAGGAGATTTTCATTGCTACGGAGCTGGAACAGAAATACAGCAAAGAGCAGCTGTTAGAGTTCTATCTGAACAATATCTACTTTGGCAATGGATATTATGGCATACAGGCGGCGAGTAAGGGGTATTTTGGGACGGATGTGTCAGGCTTGTCCCTGTCCCAGATTGCCTATCTGTGTGCGATACCCAATAACCCTACGTTGTATGATCCCTATGACAACCCGGAAAACACGCTGGGCAGAAGAGACAGGATATTAAACCAGATGGCGGAGGATGGGAAGATCACATCAGGAATGGCGCTGGAAGCGAAGAGTGAACAGGTGGTTCCCATTCCCGCCAGACAGCAGATAAGATACGACTATGTGGAGACCTATACGTATTACTGTGCCACACGGGCGCTGATGGAGCAGCAGGGGTTTGTGTTCCGGTATCAGTTCGATACGACGGAGGAGCAGCAGGCATACAATGAGGCGTACAAGGCGGCATACCAGGAGTGTGAGCGTTCTCTATATACCGGAGGGTATCGCATTTACACTTCTATCGACCTGGATATACAGGTGTTGCTGCAGGAGACACTGGATGAGCATCTGGAAGAGTATACGGAGGTAAATGAGGAGGGCATCTTCTGCCTTCAGGGAGCCGCAGTGTGTATGGACAATGAGACGGCGTTTGTCAAGGCAGTGGTGGGAGGACGAAGACAGGATTACAAGGGCCATATGTTTAACCGGGTCTATCAGAGCTACCGTCAGCCCGGAAGCGCCATTAAGCCTCTGATCGTCTATACTCCGTTGCTGGAAAGAGGATATACTGCGGATACGCTTCTGATGGATGAACCCATGGAAGACGGTCCTGAGAATTATGACGGTATCTATCGGGGAGAGATAACCATGCGCTATGCGGTGGAACACTCCGTCAATACAGTTGCCTGGAAAGCCTTAGAGGAACTGACTCCGGCAGTGGGGCTGTCGTATCTGGAACAGATGAACTTTGCCAGGCTCGACAGAGAGGATGAAAGACCGGCTGCCGCATTGGGAGGCTTTACCACCGGCGTGTCGCCGGTAGAGATGGCGGCTGCTTATACGACACTGGAACATGACGGTAATTACCGGATACCGACCTGTGTCGTAAAGATACTGGATGCAGACGGCAATGAGATATACCGTGCGCCGCAGACAGAGTATCCGGTTTATGCCACCAATGCGGCAAGACAGATGACAGATATTCTGGAGGGCGTGGTAACTTCCGGGACTGCCCAGCAGTTGGGACTGTCCATGACGCCCAGCGCGGGAAAATCAGGAACCACCAATTCTCATAAGGACGGATGGTTTGTGGGATACACGAGATACTATACCACCAGCGTATGGGTCGGCTATGATATACCTAAGGAGCTGCCGGAGCTGATGGGTTCCAGCTATCCGGCGGCAATCTGGCATGATTTTATGGAACAGCTGCATGAAGGGCTTCCGTATGCTGATTTCGTTGCGCCCTTGGGCGCTCAGACGGACAATGTTCCCGGTGAAGAAACGGAGGATGGGCAGGATACCCAGGAAGACGGAGCATCCCCTGAGGGGGAAGGTGTCGAATAGTGTAGCAATTCCTTGGTCTGCGTATTTTGCAAGCCCAGATGTTATAATGAAACAGACACATCATTCCTGTCATAATAACATGCTCCTTTCTCCGCGGTTTACAGCTCTGTAGCAGATTGCCTTGAACCGATGCGTGTAAATTTCGCTGTCGCTGGTATATCATAAGTTTTGTGTCTTTTTTAAGCTTCGACAATTCTTCTGGCTCTGTCCGTCTGCTGAGCACATGCGGCTTCGGTTTTTAGCGTCTCTAGATGGGCGTTCTTCTGTGGTCGATATAAGCAGGCTGCGTCCATAACTCGCTTCAAAATAAGAGCGGCTGTTGGTTTGTGTGCTCAAACAATGTCCGCAGCCTGCACGTCACATCAGAACGCCCATTAAGAGACGCACAAAACCTGCAGATTGCATGTCCTCATGCAGACGGACAGAGCCAGAAGGAATTGTTCGAACGTGAAAAAGACACGAATCATCACAAATGATATACCATGCGGCAGCTGAAATTTCAGCATAAGGTGAGCAGCAATCTGCCGCAGGGCTGTAACCCACGGAGAGTGGTGTATGGATTTCGTGACAGGAATGATGCGTTTGTTTCCTTGCACATCTGGCCTGCAAAATACGCAAACGCAAGGGGAATCCCGGTTGACAGCCCGCAAAATCTTTTTTATACTTATACTATTGGAATATATGGGAAAAACTGCATTTTCCATAAGAGATAAGAAGGAAGAAGGAAAGAAAGATGGAAAAATATGGATTTGGTGTGGATATCGGGGGAACTACCTGTAAGATCGGTTTGTTTGAGATGAACGGAACGCTGTTGGACAAATGGGAGATTAAGACCAATACCGCGGACGGCGGGGCGTCCATTCTGGATGACGTGGCGGCTTCCGTAGAGGGAAAGATGACGGAGCGCGGCATTGCCCGTGAGGACGTAGCCGGTATCGGTGTGGGTGTTCCGGGGCCTGTGACGGGAGACGGAACTGTGCTCAAGTGTGTCAACTTAGGATGGGGCGAATTCAATGTAGCGCAAGCTCTGTCAGATAAGACCGGATTCGTGGTGAAGGCGGGAAATGATGCCAATGTAGCGGCACTGGGCGAGATGTGGCAGGGCGGCGGCAAGGGCTATCAGGACGTCGTCATGGTGACGCTGGGGACCGGCGTTGGCGGAGGAATCATTCTCGGAGGAAAAATGGTGGCAGGTTCTAATGGCGCCGGCGGAGAGATTGGTCATATCATGATGGAAGAGAACGAGACGGATACATGCGGCTGCGGCAAGAAGGGGTGTCTGGAGCAGTATGCGTCTGCGACCGGGATTGTCCGCATGACGAAAAAGCTTCTAGCACAGGATACGAGGGAGTCATCTCTGCGTGCGCTGGCAGATGTAACGGCAAAGGATATCTTTGACGCGGCGAAAGCCGGGGATGCCCTGGCGCTGGAGGCAGTAGACGGTCTGGGTAAAATGCTGGGCACGGCGCTTGCAAATATTGCCTGCGTGGTAAATCCAGAGGTGTTTGTAATCGGAGGCGGTGTATCCAAAGCAGGAGAGATACTGACGGATACCGTAGAGAAATATTTTATGAAAAGAACATTCCATGCGTGCCGCAATGCGAAGTTTGCCCTGGCGACCTTGGGTAATGATGCGGGAATGTATGGCTGCGTGCATATGCTCCTGGAGAATAAATAGTAACTATTTACAGTGCTTTTCTTGCAAATAATCTTGCGCAGGCTGGGAAAATGCAATATAATAGAACTACCTGAGATAACTTAGAAGGCAGATGAATCATAAGATGGAAGAGAAGATTTATAAAATTGGCAATTATGAATTCGAAACCTTACGGGAATACAGGCAGGCGCAGGAAGATCTGGAGAAGATCAAGTACATAACAGACGAACTGGATATTTATGATCCGGAAGTGGCAATCCGGTTATATACGATGATGCGGGACAAGAAGATCCGCTTTCGCAGTGAGATCGGCAAATCCTTTTTCTGGTGTATTTCTGATATTGTAGCGGATAATACACAGAATCTGATCGAGGAACAGATTGCCCGGAAGGAAGCAGAGAAGTCACGGCGGATGCCGTTTCATTTTACATGGCAGCAGTTAATTGGAATTGTCTGTATTGTGATCGCACTGGCATGTTTTGCATATTACGCTATTTCAGAATATCAGGATTACCGGGCAGCTAAGATGCAGCAGGACCTGCGGGATAAGCTGGGTGCGGAATCTGCGGTGTCCCCGCCGGACGTTACAGGTACACAGACGGCAGAAGAAGGGACGCAGGCGGAAGAGATGCCGACGGAGAGTGAGGTACAGGAGCCGTTGGTCATGCTGGAAGAGTATACCACGCTGTATCAGGAGAATCCGGAACTGGTAGGATGGCTTCGGATACCTGACACGGAGATTGATTATCCGGTCATGCAGTCCTCTATGGAAGAACCGGATTATTATCTGAGACATGATTTTGCCAAAAACGACGATTCCAACGGTACGTTATTCATTGATGCCAGAAACGACTATATCAATCGTGATACCAATATTATCATCTATGGTCACAATATGAAAAGCGGTATGATGTTTGGTTCTCTGAAGAAGTATCTGGACGCGGAGTACATGAATACACATAAGACCATAGAGTTCCACACGCTGTATGAGAAGAATATGTATGAAGTGATTGCGGTGGGACTGTCGAAGGTGCAGTATCAGGACGAACAGACCTTTCGGTATTATAACTTTCTGAATGCAGATTCTGAGGAAAGTTTTCATGAATATTTAAATAATATAATACAGTTGTCCGTTTTCGGTGAGGAGATAGATGTGTCATACGGAGACGAACTGCTGACGCTGTCCACCTGTAACAGTTATACGGAGGATGGCAGGATGTTTGTGTTGGCAAAGAAAGTACAATAAATCAGCAGAAGAATGTAGGAGAGATGATTATGCGGATAGTGAAGAAAGGAATATCAGCGATAGTAATGGCATGCATGCTGTTGTGCATGGCACCCTCAGGTGCGGTACATGCGGTGGAGACCACAGATCCCGGCGGATTTACAGTAGAGGAGGAGACCGGTGCATTGACGGCGTACAACGGACCTGGTGGGGATATTACCATACCGGACAATGTGCGCAGCATCAATGCCGGTGTGTTTGCTTCTGAATACGGCAAAAAGATTACCAGCGTAACGATTCCTGCTTCTGTGAGCAGTATGGGGGTTGGAGCGTTTTATGACTGTACCAGTCTTACTTCGGTAACTATCCTGGGAGACTTGGGAGCCATTCCGGCAGAGGCATTTTATAACTGCACCAGCCTGGCAAATGTTTCCATCAATGCTCCGGTTACGAGTATTGGTTCTCAGGCATTTGCAAAATGTGGGTCGCTGTCCTCTTTTTCGATACCAGGTACGGTGAGCAAGATCGACGGTCGTGCATTTGAGGATTGTACCTCCCTGACGGCGATTACGATTCCTGCTTCTGTGAGCAGCTTAAGCGGCAATGCCTTTGATGGGTGTAGCAGCCTGAAAACAATTGATGTTGCGTCTGGCAATGGTGCGTATGCATCTGCGGACGGATGTCTGTATGACAGAACCATGACAAAACTGATCCGCTGCCCGGAGGGCAAATCCAATGTCACCATCAGCGGAGGAACCACCACCATCGGTTCCGGAGCGTTTGCATATTGCTATGCACTTACCTCTCTTTCCCTGCCGGAAAGTGTTACAACAATACAAGATAATGCGTTCTCGGGAAGCGGGATTGAGACCATTCTGATTCCGGGCAGCGTGACCGCTATCGGGGGGCAGAGCAACTGGAAGCCCTCAGAAATTTCCGGATATGCGGGAACTCAGGCGCAGACCTATGCATCCAGCGCAGGAATTGCATTCCAGTCCCTGGGCGGCACAGCATCCCCTACGGTACCGGATAACGGCAGCAATGGCAGTGCTCCGAGCGACAATGGCGATACGTCCGCGAGCACGGATCCCGGCACTACACCGCCGCCTGTAGCAGACAATGGCAGCAGCGGCGCTACAGTGGACAGCAATCCGACATCGGGAGGAAATGTAAAGGGAAATAGCAATTCCGGAACAGCAGCATCCAATGCTCATGAGAAGGACGCTACACCCAAGACAGGGGACGGCATCAATCCGGTATTTTTCCTCTGCTTTGCCATTCTTTTGGTAGGTGTGTATTTTGTAGTGGCAAAGAGAGAAAAAACTGTAGAGCAGGAATAGATCAGAAAACAGTAGTATACATAAGGAAAATAATACGGGCGGTATGATGATGATCATACCGTCTGTTTTTTATTTGGAGCCTTGGCGAAAGGCGCATGCAGAACCGATACTTTTGGTAGTTTTGCACAATGAAAATGAATTGACAAATTGTGCCATTCTCTATATACTTTGACTTGCAAATAGTTTGACGGTCAAAACATTTTGGGTCAAACTATTTGCGCAAAATACAATAAGCTGGAAAAAGAAGGAGAGAACGAGTATGTTTGAGAAAGTAAAAGAGATGATTTGTGAGCAGTTGAACCTGGACGGTATGAACATTACCCTGGAGTCTAATTTTAAAGAGGACCTGGGTGCAGATTCCCTGGATCTGTTTGAGCTTGTCATGAGCTTTGAAGAGGAATTTGGTGTGGAGATTCCCTCTGAAGATCTGGAGAAGATCCTGACGGTAGGCGATGTGATTGAGTATATGAAGGCGAAGGGTGTAGAGGACTAATGAACACACGAATAACAGAATTGCTGGGTATTGAGTATCCGGTCATTCAAGGCGGTATGGCGTGGGTTGCCGAATATCATCTGGCCGCTGCAGTTTCTCAGGCGGGCGGACTGGGCATTATCGGAGCTGCCAGTGCACCGCCGGAAGTAGTCCGGGAGCAGGTGCGCAAGGTAAAGGAGCTGACAGATAAGCCTTTTGGCGTGAACGTGATGCTGATGAATCCCAATGCGCCGGAGGTGGCACAGATCGTAGTGGAAGAAGGCGTACCTGTGGTTACCACAGGAGCAGGTAATCCTGCCAAATTTATGGAATTGTGGAAGAACGCCGGTGTAAAGGTAATGCCGGTGGTGGCAAGTGTAGCCATGGCTAAGATGATGGCGCGTGCCGGAGCGGACGCCGTTGTAGCAGAGGGAACGGAGTCCGGTGGACATATCGGTTCTATTACTACTATGGCATTGGTGCCTCAGGTGGCAGATGCTGTTGACGTGCCGGTAGTTGCGGCAGGCGGCATTGCAGATGGAAGAGGTATGGCAGCTGCGTTCATGCTGGGAGCAGAAGCAGTTCAGATGGGAACCCGTTTTGTGGTGGCGAAGGAATCCATCGTACATGACAATTACAAAGAACGCCTGATCAAATCCAAGGACATTGATTCTGAGGTGACCGGCAGGAGTACCGGACATCCGATCCGCGTCGTGCGTAATAAGATGAGCCGGGAATATCTGCGCATGGAACAGGAAGGCGCGACGTTAGAAGAACTGGAAATGCTGACACTGGGATCGCTGCGCAAGGCAGTAGTGGACGGCGACGTGGTACAGGGCAGTCTGATGGCAGGTCAGATTGCAGGTATGATCACGGAGGAGCTGACCTGTGAAGAGATCATCCAGGGTATCGTGTCAGATGCAGAACGCCTGATGGCAGGCAGAAAATAGACGTAAGGAGAGGTGCTATGAGCAAGACAGTATTCATGTTCCCGGGACAGGGAGCCCAGTATGTGGGAATGGGCAGAGATTTCTATGATGCGATTCCGGCATGCCGCAAGGTGTATGAGCAGGCATCAGAAGTGACCGGGCTTGACATTCCGGCATTATGCTTTGAGGAAAACGAGAACATACATATTACAGAGTATACACAGATAGCGATGCTGACCACGGAAGCAGCGATTCTGACCGCGCTGGAGCAGGCGGGAAGAACACCGGCGGTGAGCGCAGGGTTAAGTCTGGGAGAATACGGTGCGCTTATAGCCTCCGGTGTTATGAAGCAGGAGGATGCGTTCCGGGTGGTACGTGCCAGGGGCATTTACATGCAGGAAGCAGTGCCGACAGGCGGTGCTATGTCTGCTATTCTGGGACTGGATATCCCAGCAATTGAGCAGGCATGTGAGCAGACGGAGGGCATTGTGTCTATTGCAAACTATAACTGTCCGGGGCAGATTGTCATTACTGGAGAGGCGGCTGCAGTGGCAGCAGCAGGAGACCGCTGCAAAGAAGCGGGGGCGAAGAGAGTGGTTCCGTTGAAGGTAAGCGGTCCCTTCCATTCGCAGATGCTGACCGGTGCAGGAGAGAAGCTTGGTGTAGAGCTGGAGAAAGTGACTATTCAGGACTTTTCGATTCCGTATGTGGCAAACGTGACGGCAGATTATGTAACAGACAAAAACCAGGTCAAAGATCTTCTGATCCGTCAGGTATCCTCTTCCGTGCGGTGGCAGCAGACGATTGAACGTCTTCTGGCCGACGGATACGATGAATTCGTGGAAATCGGTCCCGGACGGACGCTTGCCGGATTTATGCGCAAGATCAACCGGGAGGTAAAGACTGTAAACATAGAGAAGATGGAGGATTACAGATCATATGTTGGAGAATAAGGTAGCGCTGGTGACCGGCGCCGGCAGAGGAATCGGACGCGGCATAGCGAAACGTCTGGCGGCAGAACAGGCATACGTTATTGTCAATTATAACGGAAGCCGGGATAAGGCGGAAGAAACCGTGGCAGAGATTGAGATGCAGGGTGGACACGCGTCTGTTTATCAGTGCGACGTATCCGACAATGCGGCGTGTGAAGCTATGATCAAGGATATCATCCAGGAACATGGGCATTTGGATATTCTGGTAAACAATGCAGGAATCACCCGGGATAATCTGGTGATGAAAATGAGCGATGAGGAGTTTGATGCCGTATATGAGACCAATCTGAAAGGGGTATTCCATACGATACACCACGCTTCCCGCCAGTTTTTGAAGCAGAGAAGCGGAAGAATCATCAATATTTCATCGGTATCCGGTATTATGGGAAATGCCGGGCAGGCAAATTACAGCGCTGCCAAAGCCGGGGTGATCGGACTGACCAAGAGTGTGGCAAGGGAGCTTGCATCCCGGGGAGTCACCGTCAATGCGGTAGCCCCTGGTATGATAGAGACAGACATGACTCAGGCATTATCAGACAGTGTCAGGGAACAACTGATTGGGCAGATTCCTCTGGGAAGAGCCGGCAGAACGGAAGACATTGCTGCAGCAGTGGCGTTTCTGGCATCCGAGGAGGCAGCCTATATTACCGGTCAGGTGATTGCTGTAGACGGAGGAATGACGATGTAACGGAAGCAGCATGTAACGGCAGGAACATGCAACAGAGTATATAAGAAAGCAGGTAAGAGGAGAGGAATCATTATGAGCAGAAGAGTTGTAATCACCGGACTTGGAGCGATCACACCTATCGGCAACAGTGTAGATGAATTCTGGAATGCCGTGAAGCGCGGAGAGATTGGATTCGGGGAAATCACGCATTTCGATACCGAGGAATATAAATGCCATGTGGCGGCAGAGGTCAAAAACTTTGACGCCAAAGAGTATATGGACTTCCGTTCTGCAAAGCGGATGGAGCCGTTTTGCCAGTATGTTGTGGCAGCGGCGAAGGAAGCGATTTCAGATGCAGGCATTCAGATGGAGCAGGAAGATCCTTACCGCGTGGGTACATCCATCAGCTCCGGCATAGGCAGTATGCAGGCGATGGAAAGGGAAAACCAGAAGCTGATGGAAAAGGGACCGTCCCGTATCAATCCTTTGTTTATTCCTATGATGATATCCAATATGGCGGCAGGCAATGTATCCATCCAGTTCGGGCTTAAGGGCAAGAGTATCAACGTGGTGACCGCCTGTACTTCAGGAACCAATGCGGTAGGAGAAGCGTTCCGTACCATACAATATGGAGATGCGGATATCATGGTATCCGGCGGAACGGAAGGCTGCATCACACCTCTTGGCGTGGCAGGCTTTACTGCATTGACGGCGCTGTCCACGGAGAGCGATCCCAGGAAGGCGAGCCTTCCCTTCGATAAGAACCGCAGCGGTTTTGTGATGGGCGAGGGAGCGGCAATCCTGATTCTGGAAGAACTGGAACATGCGAAGGCGCGGGGGGCGAAGATTTATGCGGAAGTCATCGGTTACGGCTGTTCTGCGGATGCATACCATATCACGTCTCCGGCAGAGGATGGCGCGGGCGCTGCAAGGGCAATGACAAATGCATTGGCTGACGGCGGGGTACGCCCGGAGGAACTGACCTATATCAATGCGCATGGAACCGCAACTCATCATAACGACCTTTTTGAAACTAGGGCCATCAAGCTGGCTTTTGGCGCTCATGCGGATAAGCTTCGAATCAACTCCACGAAATCTATGATCGGTCATCTGCTGGGAGCAGCGGGAGCCATCGAGTGCCTGACCTGTGTCAAGGAAATGGAGGAAGGATATATTCATGCTACGGTGGGTTACGAGACACCGGATGAAGAACTGGACTTAAATTACTGCAAAGAGGCGATCCAGGAAGATGTGCCGTATGCATTGAGCAATTCTCTGGGCTTTGGCGGACATAATGCCAGCATTCTGTTGAAGAAGTGGGAAGCATAAGAGGGAGGACGACGCATGTCATTACTTACGACAAAGGAAATCATGAATATTCTTCCGCACCGCCATCCGTTCCTGTTAGTGGACACCATCGAGGAGCTGGAGCCAGGTGTGCGGGCTGTGGGCAGAAAATGTGTCAGCTTTGATGAGTCTTATTTTGCGGGACATTTTCCGGGTAACCCGGTGATGCCCGGAGTACTTATCGTGGAGGCTATGGCTCAGGTGGGCGCGGTAGCGATGCTGTGCCAGGAAGAGTTTCAGGGAAAAACAGCATACTTTGCGGGAATCAATAATGCAAAATTCAAGCAAAAGGTAGTCCCGGGAGATGTGCTTAACATAGAGACCCAGATTGTAAAGGTGAAAGGTCCCATAGGGATCGGTAAGGCGGTTGCTAAGGTAGACGGAAAAGTTGCCGCCATGGCAGAGTTGACGTTTGCGATAGGAGATGGAGCAGAAAATGAGTAATCTTTTTAGTGCAAGGAAAGAAAAGCGCGCTTGGGATGCTGCCGTAGAAGGCATTGTGGCAGAAGAGAAGAAAGTAGATGAAGTGCAGTGTAAGGCGTGCGGCAAGACACTGATCAAATCAGAGGTAGTCAAAAATAAATATGTGTGCTATGAGTGCGGCGCGTATTTCCGTGTTAAGACCAAAAACCGTCTGAAAATGGTGCTGGATCCCCAGAGTTTTGAGGAATGGTTTGAGGATGAGCATGGAACCAATCCGCTGGATTTTCCGGGTTATGTGGAGAAGCTGGATGAGGCAAGAGAGAAGACCGGATTAAAGGAAGCGGTGACCGTAGGCAGAGGAAAAATCTATAATGAAGATGTAGTTATTGGCGTGTGCGACGCCCGCTTTATGATGAGCAGCATGGGTCACGCAGTGGGAGAGAAGATTGCTCTTGCAGTAGAGCGGGCAACGGAGCTTCGTCTGCCGGTCATCCTGTTTTGCTGTTCCGGCGGCGCCAGGATGCAGGAAGGTATTATTTCCCTGATGCAGATGGCAAAGACTTCTGCGGCATTGAAGCGGCATTCACAGGCAGGCCTGCTCTACATACCGGTTCTGACAGACCCCACGACAGGCGGGGTGACTGCCAGCTTTGCTATGCTGGGCGATATCATTCTGGCAGAACCTAAGGCGCTGATCGGATTTGCAGGAGCCAGGGTGATTGAACAGACCATCGGACAGAAACTGCCGGAAGGATTCCAGAGAGCGGAGTTCCAGCTGGAGCATGGGTTTGTGGATGCTATTGTGGAGCGTAAGAATCTGAAAAAGACTCTGTATGAAATTCTGCGCATGCATCATGTGGAAGGATATGCAAAGTTTGCGCCTGCCACTGAGGTGGACGGCAGACCTACGGAGCTGATGCGTGAGCGCGCCAGCAAGGCAAAAGAATTGAATGCATGGGATAAGGTGAAAATGGCAAGAAAGGTAGACCGGCTGTCTGCCGAAGATTATATTGACAGCATATTCACAAAATTTATGGAGTTTCACGGTGACCGTTATTTCCGCGACGATCCTGCTATTGTGGGAGGTATTGCTTATCTGGACGGGCAGCCTGTCACGGTGATCGGTGTGCAGAAGGGCAGGGATATGAAGGACTGTATGCGTCATAATTACGGAATGCCGTCCCCGGAGGGCTACCGCAAAGCGCTGCGTCTGATGAAACAGGCGGAGAAATTCCATCGTCCTGTCATTACATTCGTGAATACATCGGGCGCCTTCTGCGGTATGGAAGCAGAAGAAGGCGGACAGGGTGAGGCTATTGCCCGCAATCTGTATGAGATGTCGGGACTTACGGTTCCGGTGCTCACCTTCATGATCGGAGAAGGAGGAAGCGGCGGCGCTCTGGGTCTGGCTGTGGGCAATGAGGTTTATATGATGGAAAATGCCACATACTCCGTGCTGTCGCCAGAGGGCTTTGCTTCTATATTGTGGAAGGACGGCAAGCGCGCTAAGGAAGCAGCGGGCGTTATGAAGATCACGGCGAAGGATCTTTTGGAATTGGGAGTCATTGAGGAGATCATTCCGGAGTATGGCGGAGCAGACAGCGCCGCATTGTCATCCATAGCCGATTATATGCATAAGCTGATCCGTTCTTTCTTAGAGCGGCAGGAGGGTAAGAGCGGAGAACAGATTGCAAGGGAGCGTTACGAACGTTTCCGCAAATATTAAAAGGAGTCGACTTATGAATATTCGAATATGCGGAGTCGGAAGTGCGCTGCCCGCGCTGACCGTAACCAATGATGATCTCAGTAAAATTATGGATACTTCAGACGAATGGATATCCACCAGGACAGGAATCCGCACCAGACATCTGGCAACGGAGGAGACGACTACAGGACTTGCGGTGGAAGCGGCGAAGCAGGCCATTAAGGATGCAGGTACCACGCCGGAGGAGATAGAGTTGATCATCGGCGCCAGTGCCACGCCGGATAATATTGTTCCGTCTCTTGCCTGTGAGGTGCAGCGTGAGATCGGTGCGTCAAATGCCGTTGCATTTGATGTGACTGCCGGCTGCTCCGGATTCCTATTTGCCATGAGTATTGCTCAGGCCTATATCGCCAGCGGGAAATGCCGGAATGCGTTGTTGATCGGTGCAGAGGTTCTCTCCAAAATTATGGACTGGAGTGACCGTAGTACCTGTGTACTTTTCGGAGACGGCGCAGGAGCAGCGGTAGTCCGTGGAGAGGAAAACGCTATGTGCTATATGACCCAGGGTTCTGACGGCGCGCGGGGAAGCGTACTGTCCTGTATGAACCGTCCGGTCAATCATCCGTATCATGTGCAGGACAGCAGGCATGCATTTGTGCATATGGAAGGGCAGGAGGTTTTCAAATTTGCAGTACGGACCGTGCCGATTGCAATTGACCGGCTGCTGGCGGAGGCGAAGCTTACCGCCGACGATATCGATTACTTTTTCCTGCATCAGGCAAATCTTCGAATTTTGGAGTCTGTGGCAAAGCGCTTGAAGCAGCCGATGGAAAAATTCCCTGTCAATATCACAGAGTGTGCCAATACTTCTGCTGCAAGTGTGCCTATTCTATTGACTGAGTACAAAAAGAGCGGGCGTCTGCATGAGGGTGATAAGATCGTACTTGCAGGATTCGGCGCAGGACTTACCTGGGGCGCGGCATTGTTGACATGGTAAATGACAGAAGGGCGGATAGAGGATGGATGCAGATAAGACATTAAACGATATTCTCGTAAAGATATTTAACGATCTGATGGAAATCGAGGAAAAATGTCTGATCAACGGAGAATTTATGAATATCTCCAGCAATGATATGCACATTATAGAAGCAATCGGAATAGAAGAGCCGAAAAAAATGTCGCAGATAGCCAGGGCGATGAACGTGACGACCGGGACACTGACGAAGGCAGTGGAGGCGCTGGAACAGAAAGCATACATCGTGCGCAACCGCAGTCAAAAGGACAGGCGTGTCGTAATGGTGTCTTTGACGGAACAGGGAGAACGTGCTTATTGGCATCATGCTCGTTTCCATGAGAATATGATACATGATATCAAGGAAGAATTGAGTGAGGAAGAGACCGCCGTTCTCATTGCCACTCTGGGGAAGCTGGTGAAATTCTTTCGGAAAAAGTATGAGCCGTATCTGAAAAATAAAAAATAAATATACAGAAAAATGCAATTTTACCCTTGCAGACTTGCAAATCAAGATGTGTAATGTATAAAAATGAGAAGTTTTTACCGATTTTTGAGAAAAATATTGCGTAAAGTTGCATTTCATAATAAAATAAAAACGTTGAGGCAATTCATAAATATAGAAAAGGAGAATGAGAAATGAGCTACGTTGATGAAGTGTTAGAGCGCGTAAAAGCAAAAAATGCATCTGAGCCGGAATTTCTTCAGGCGGCAGAGGAAGTATTAGAGTCCTTAAGACCCGTGATTGAGGCCAATGAGGAGAAGTACCGTAAGGAGGCATTACTGGAGAGACTGACCGAACCGGAGAGACAGTTTAAGTTCCGCGTACCTTGGGTAGATGATAAGGGACAGGTTCAGGTAAACACGGGTTACAGAGTGCAGTTCAACAATGCGATTGGACCGTACAAGGGAGGTCTGCGCCTTCATCCTTCTGTAAACTTAGGTATTATCAAGTTTTTAGGATTTGAGCAGATTTTCAAGAATTCCCTGACCGGGCTTCCCATCGGCGGAGGCAAGGGCGGTTCTGACTTTGATCCGAAGGGCAAGTCTGACAGAGAAGTTATGGCGTTCTGCCAGAGCTTCATGACGGAGCTGTGCAAATATATCGGCGCTGATGTGGATGTTCCCGCAGGAGACATCGGAACAGGTGCGAGAGAAATCGGTTATATGTTCGGACAGTACAAGAGAATCCGCGGTATGTACGAGGGAGTTCTGACCGGAAAAGGCTTAACCTATGGCGGTTCTTTGGCGCGTACAGAGGCAACCGGCTATGGACTGTTGTATATTACCGAGGAGCTGATGAAGTGTCACGGTGAGTCTATGGAAGGCAAGACTGTTGTTGTATCCGGTGCAGGTAATGTGGCAATCTATGCGACGGAAAAGGCACAGCAGATGGGCGCTAAGGTAGTGACCTGCTCTGATTCTACCGGATGGATCTACGATCCGGAAGGAATTGATGTGGCGCTCTTAAAAGAGATCAAAGAAGTGAAGCGCGCACGTCTGACCGAGTACGCGGCAGCAAGACCCAGCGCAGAGTATCACGAGGGACGCGGCGTATGGCAGATTAAATGTGATATCGCACTTCCCTGTGCAACCCAGAATGAGCTGTTGATCGACGATGCGAAGCAGTTGGTAGCAAACGGATGTAAGGCAGTGTGCGAAGGCGCAAATATGCCTACCACATTGGATGCAACCAAGTATCTGCAGGAGAACGGTGTATGGTTCATCTGCGGCAAGGCTTCCAAT
Organism: Lachnospiraceae bacterium; assembly: GCA_029071325.1. Taxonomy (GTDB): domain Bacteria; phylum Bacillota; class Clostridia; order Lachnospirales; family Lachnospiraceae; genus Roseburia_C. The sequence goes on from JAIEAP010000041.1 coordinate 50,985, forward strand.
GCAGGCGGTGTTGCAACATCCGCACTGGAGATGACCCAGAACTCTGAGAGACTGAGCTGGACCTTTGAGGAGGTTGATGCAAAGCTGCAGCAGATCATGGTAAACATCTATCACAACATTGACGATGCAGCAAAGCGTTACAACATGGAAGGCAACTATGTGGCAGGCGCTAATATAGCTGGCTTTGAGAAGGTTGCGGAGGCTATGATCGCTCAGGGAGTAGTTTAATAGTAAAAATGCGCATATAAGGAAATGCCGGAAAAATCAGAAATGACTTTAAACCGGCATTTCTTTTTTTGGTTATTTGACTGTGTTTAGCAATAATTGCAATAGAAGTCCAGTACAGAAATGAGGCAGTCGATGTCGGAAATAAAGCGGATGCCTTTTACCAAGGCAATGAAAAAAACACATACCATATTGATGCCCCAGATGTTGGAGTATCACTCCCCTTTCCTGCAGGCAGCATTCGAGGCCAACGGGTATCATTTTGCAGTGCTGCAGGGTGGCAGTCGGCTAAAGGAAAGGGCCCTGCGCTGTATGAATAACGACTACTGTTATCCAGGTATCTTGATCGTGGGACAGATGCTGGAAGCCTTGCAAGAAGGACATTATTCTGCAGATAACATTGCATTCATGGAGCCTCAGGCGGGCGGTGCCTGCAGAGCAGGAAACTATTATCAGGTTATTATCAATACCCTGAACAGATGCGGCTATGGACAAATTCCGGTAATCTCCCTGAATTTCAAGGGACAAGAAAAGCATCCGGGATTTCGGATTACCCCCAGACTCTTTTGGGATGCGGTGACGGCGGTGTGCTATGGAGACTTGATCTTAAGTCTCTATCATCAGGTAAAACCTTACGAGTGCGAGGAAGGAGCCGCGGATCGGGCGCGGAAAGTGCTGGAGCAGGAGCTTATGGCACAAATCAGAGAACACCGGGGCGGCAAAAGGCGTGACGGTTACAGGCATATTCTTAAGACGTTTAACGAAATTGCTGTGACAGGAGTGCCAAAACGCAAGGTAGGCGTGGCAGGAGAGATCTATATCAAGTATTGCTCTCTTGGAAACCATGGATTAGAGAAATATCTGGAGCAGCAAGACTGCCAGTGCCTTATGGGAGGATTCATTAATTATACTATTTATGTGCTGGACAGCGATTACAAAGCCTATCTGATCAATACAAAACATCCGGTGCTTCAAAAAGGCTATGACTTGGCGCTGTCCTATCTGCAAAAAATCCAACGAGAGTTATATGAAGAAGTGAAAAATCATGGGCGGTTTAGAATGGATCTGCCCTTTGCCGATATGAAAAAATTGGCGGAAGATCTTGTGGGAAGTGATTGCATCACCGGAGATGGATGGCTGGTGGCAGCAGAAGCGGCTATGGCTGTGGAGCAGGGCTGCCGAAATGTGCTGATCGTCCATCCTTTCGGGTGTCTGGTCAGTCATGTGTGCGAGCGGGGGATTCTGAGGCAGCTGAAAACAAGGTATTCTCATGTGAATTTCCAGACGGTGGAGTACGACTATGATTCCAGTGATGCGCTGAGGGAAAGCAGGATAATGCTGGGATTGGCAGAATTTCCTAAGTAGCGCCGTCATTTCATAAATGAAAGGTTGATGGATGAATGTGTTTTCTCTCTTTTTTGTGCAGGAATAGAGAGGAACGTTATGGATTAATATCTTATAATCAATCTATAATCTACTGCCAGTATTTGCCTATATGCAGGAATAACCATACAAAATATCAGAGGAGGGATCAGAATGGAATGGGTCGAGAGATTAAACGAGAGTATAAACTACATCGAGGAACACTTGACGGGTGAAATAGATTATGAGCAGCTTGGCAGAATCGCATGCTGTTCCGCTTATCATTTTCAGAGAATGTTCACCTATATGGCGGACGTCACATTGTCGGAATATATCCGAAGACGGAAAATGTCGCTGGCAGCAGTGGATTTGCAGAGCGGAGATGAAAAGGTGATCGATATCGCAGAAAAGTATGGTTATCATTCTCCTACGGCATTTAACCGGGCGTTCCAGTCTGTCCATGGAGTTGCGCCCTCTGCTGTCAAGGGGGAAGGCGTATCGGTAAAATCATTTCCGCCTATTACATTTACGGTTGCAGTGAAAGGAGCTGAAGAAATGAATTATCGAATCGAGACAAAAGAAGCCTTCCGTATCATAGGGGTATCTGCCCCATTAGAGAGGGAGTTGGAAAAGAACTTTGCAGCGGTTCCCCAAATGTGGGAAAGGGTGTCAACAGACGGGACGATTGAGAAGCTGGCAGGCATGATGGATACAGCGCCCATGGGACTTCTAGGTGTATGCGCCTGCAATGATGAGGAGCAGTGGAAATACTATATCGCTGTTTCCAGCACAAAGGAAAGTGATGAATTTGAGGAATATATGGTACCGGCATCCACATGGGCAGTTTTTTCCGGTACAGGAACCAATCAATCCATACAGGAGCTGGAACAGCGTATCTTAACTGAGTGGCTGCCCACATCCGGTTACGAATATGCCGATGCTCCCGACATCGAGGTTTACCTGAATCCAGATCCTCAGAACGCGCAGTATGAGGTGTGGATACCTGTAACGAAAAAACAAGGTTGATGATTGGAAAACCGCCAGTATGAAGATATCATGCCGGCGGTTTTTCGAATACATATGGCAATACCTGATTATTTTACAACGCATTAAGACTTTGAACACCTTAATTTTACCACAACTGGATGCTCTTTTTTATTCACTTAATAGATGAAATACAATAAACAGCTTAAACACAGTAACTATGCAGCTTTCGGTCACTTTCACGGCTATGATGTGAATAATTCAGGCTAAGGTATGTGATGCAAATTTTATTCCATCTGATTTTAATGGTAAATCATATTCATCATTGGGAAAATATGTTGTTGATAAATTGAAAGTATATGCCTATGATGACGGAATGACAGCAGATGAAGAATCTCAGGTAATACAGATTTTATTGTCATTCAGAATTAAATAATTGTAAGTAAGAGTACATGTTAGAGAAAATTAAGTCGATAATATGTACTCTTTTTTCAAAAAAAATAAAAAAACTGTTGACATATAATCAAAATGATTATAAGATGTAGAAAACAAGGAGATATAATCAGAATGATTATATGAAAGGAGACGCGAATATGAGAACGTTGGTTGTAGTTGATATGCAGAAGGATTTTATTGATGGAACACTTGGAACAAAGGAGGCTGTTGCAATTGTTTCTAACGTGGTTAAGAAAATTGAAGAGTATAGAAATTGTGGTGATCAGATTATTTTTACTAGAGATACACATCAGAAAAATTATTTAGATACACAGGAAGGAAAGAATCTTCCGGTTGAGCATTGCATCGAAGGAACGGATGGTTGGCAGATTGCGAAAGAACTTGTAGTAACGCCAGAGGATATCGTTATTAATAAAGTGACTTTCGGACATGTTTGGAATAAAGATATGATAGCCGGAGAAGAAATTGAGCTTATTGGTTTGTGTACAGACATATGCGTAATTTCAAATGCATTAGGACTTAAGGCAGTGTTGCCAGAGACGCCAATTAAGGTGGATGCAAGTTGTTGCGCAGGCGTTACCCCACAGTCGCATGTAAATGCATTAGAAGCAATGAAAATGTGTCAGATAAAAGTGATAGGAGAATAGCATGATTAAGGTTAATGAGAGAGTAGTTACAACTGAATATTTTCCAGATAGAACACAGAGATTAAAAGCTGATAGTGATTGCTCAAATATAGAAATTAGTTGGAAATATGAATCTGATGCAGAACTCTTTACAGTGATTGCTCTGGCAAGAAGTTATATGAATAAAGGTTGTAAGGTTTCTCTTAAAATACCTTATATACCAAATGCAAGAATGGATAGAGTAAAGTCTGATGAAGAGGTTTTTACATTAAAAGTATTCTGTGAGTTGATTAATCAGGTGGGGTTTGAGACCGTAACTGTTTTAGACGCACATAGTAATGTGTCGCTTGCACTAATTGATAGGGTACGTCAGATGAATATAGCAAATGTAATTAGAAAATGTTCTATCGATAAGTTGCCTAAGGACATTATCTTATACTTCCCAGATGAAGGAAGTCAGAAAAGATATGTGGATCTTTTTCCTGAATACAGATATGTGTGTGGAATGAAGAAAAGGGACTGGGCTACAGGACAAATAAAAGGTCTTGATGTAATTGATAACGGAGTGGATTTAGAAGGTAAGACTGTCCTTATGATTGATGATATTGTTTCGTATGGAGGATCGCTTTACTACTCAGCATTAAAGCTTAAAGAGCTAGGTGTTAAAAGTATTTTTGCTTATGCAACACATACTGAGAACAGCGTTCTTGATACTAAGAAAGGAAAACTTAAGCTGCTATTGGAAGATGGAACGGTGGAAAAGTTATTCACAACAGATTCTCTTTTTACAGGAGAACACAATTGTATTGAGGTGACGGAGGTATAGATTATGAAGAAACAGATTAACCCAATGTTATTAATGGATTTTTATAAAGCAGTGCATTCTGATATGCTCAACCCAAATATGACAAAATCAATGTCATATTACACACCACGAATGAGTAGAGTTGATAGATGGGATAAGGTAGTTATGTTTGGATTACAGATGTTCTGTAAAACATGGCTCATTGATTATTTCAACGATTATTTTTTTAACATGCCAAAGGATGAAGTGGTTGCTGAGTATAAGAGGGTTTTAGATGCATCTCTAGGCCAGGGCATTTACGATTATGAAAAAATTGGTAAGCTTCATAATCTTGGATACTTGCCGATTGAAATAATTGCATTGCCAGAAGGAACTATGGTTCCGGTTCACGTGCCGATGTTTGGTATTACAAACACACATCCGGATTTTGCGTGGCTACCTCAGGCGCTTGAATCACTTATCAGTGCTGAAATGTGGTATCCACAAATTACGGCTACAGTAGGAAAGACTTATCGAGATATTGTAAATAAGTATTATGATATTACTTGTGATGACAGCGTATCTAGAGAAAGAGCACTTGGCGCATTTGATTTCAGAGGAGATATGTGTGTGGATGCTGCGCTTAAAGCAGGCGCAGGTTGGTGTATGTCTTTTGTAAATACTGCGACAGTTCCAGTTATTCCATATCTTGAAGAGATGTTTAATGCAGACTGTACGAAGGAAGATGTCGCTTTTGGAGCAGTAAGCACAGAACATTTTGTAATGTGTAGTAACTACGCAGTAGATGGAGACGAGGAATCATTCCTTCGTAGAATGCTTACAGAACTCTATCCAAATACAAGTTTTTCATGTGTGCTTGACAGCTACGATTACTGGAACGTTATTGATAATATCTTACCAAAGCTTCATAAGGAGATTATAGATCATAATGGTTGTATGTTGATGAGAGGAGATTCTGGTGACTGTGTTGAAGTAGTTACAAAGACAGTATTCAAACTGTGGGATCAGTTCGGTGGTACAGTAAATAGCAAAGGTTATAAGGTTTTGGATCCACATGTAAAGGCAATCTATGGAGATAGTATTACAGTTCAGAGATGTGAAGAGATTTATCAGATTCTGATGGAAAATGGATTTGCATGTAACAATGTTGCTTTGGGAGTGGGTTCTTTTTCAATGCATTGCATTGAAGAGAATAATGTTCTCAAGCCATTTACCAGAGATACATTTAGTTCATGTATCAAAGCATGTTATGCAGAGGTAGATGGAAAGTGCTATCCAATCTTTAAAAATCCTAAAGAGGGTGGATTTAAGAAGAGTCAGAAAGGTTTGTGCTTTGTATATACAGATGAAAATGGAAATCTTGCTTATAAGGATGAATATACATCAAAAAACATTCCAGATGGTAACCTTTTGGAAACTGTATTCAAGGATGGAAAACTTGTAAAGGAATATACACTTAAGAATATCAGACAGAGATTGAATGGATAGGAGGATATCGCATGAGCCAGGTGAAAAATGATTTAATAAAGTGGATACGAGATTGGTTTGAAGAAAATGGAAAAGATTGTAATGCAGTTGTTGGTATTTCTGGAGGAAAGGACTCCACTGTAGTTGCTGGTTTGCTAGTAGAAGCTTTAGGAAAAGATAGGGTAATTGGCGCGTTGATGCCAAACGGAATCCAGTCGGATATCGCTGATGCGAGAGAAGTTGTTTCATTTTTGGATATTAAATCATATGAGATTAATATTAGTGATTCGGTTAATGGAATTATTACGGGATTAGTATTATCAGGTATTAAGGTTTCAGAGCAGACAATGATTAATCTTCCTGCAAGAATTAGAATGTCTACACTCTATGCGATAAGCCAAAGTAACAATGGACGAGTGGCAAATACTTGCAATCTATCTGAGGACTGGATTGGATATGCCACAAGATATGGCGATGGAGCTGGAGATTTTTCACCCCTTGCAAATCTTACTGTATCTGAGGTGATTGAATTAGGTCTTGAACTTGGATTGCCAGAGCATCTTATTCATAAGACGCCAAGTGATGGTCTATGTGGTCAATCAGATGAAGATAAAATTGGCTTCAGTTATGCCTTATTAGATAAATATATTCGCACGGGTGTCTGCGAAGATGATATAATAAAAGAAAAAATAGATGGCATGTATGCGGCTAATAGATTTAAACTTGAGCCTATCCCTTTCTTTAAATATGCCGGAAAGGAATAACTGTGAATTATAAATCTAGCAAAGAAGAAAAAGATTTCTTAGATAATTATAGTATTGCGAATTTTGAAAGACCTTCTGTAGCAACTGATATTGTTGTTTTTAGAGTTGTAGAAGAAGCAGAAGAAAATAAGAAGAAAAAGCGCCCGAAGAAGCTTCAGGTATTAATGATTAATCGCGCAACATATCCTTATAAAAATTGTTGGTCTCTACCAGGAGGATTTTGTCAGCCAAATGAAAAGGTTGAGGATACTGCAAGGAGAGAGTTGCGTGAAGAAACAAACGTGTCTGGCGTTGATTTAAAATTAATTGGAGTATATTCAGAACCAGGTCGAGATCCACGAGGCTGGATTATTTCCAATACTTATATGGCACTCATAAACAATCTGGAGTGCGAACTTAGAACCGATGAGGAAGCATGGGAATCCAAGTGGTTTGCAATTGATGAGTTAGATGATATAGCGATTGGGTTTGACCATTTTACGATTATTAAGGATGCATTTGCTCTCTTAAAAGAATACGCTACAGAGTATAATGGGAGTATCTTTAATTTATTGCCAGAAACCTTTACATTAGCTGAATTACAGCAGGTGTTTGAGGAGATTCTTCAAACCGAGCTTACAAAGCAGAACTTTAGAAGAAAGATGATGGAATTTGTTGAGGAGACAGATGAGATAGAGACAGGGTACAGTCATAGAAACTCTAAAAAATTTAAGAGAAAATAATTTAACCTGAATTATTCATGAGCATATAAAAAGCCCAAACCGCAGGCCTTGTTCCAATTTGCCTGAAAACAATCGAGTTTTTTATAAAAACAGACAGACTATCCCTATGAAATTCGATTGGATACCATATTTGCCAATAATCCGGAACTATATTATACTCTAGGGGAGATCAGTATCATGGTGGCATTAGCGACACCATCCATAACCTCTTCCATGAACGTAGCCATTCGCCATTGCAAGGAGAACTTGTATCAACACAAATATCTGAACAAGAAGTCAATGAGGGAAAAATGTGTCATTATCTGAAAAATAAATTTGTAACGGGAATCGCACTGCTGCTTGCACTTTCACTGACCGCCTGTCAATGGCAGTTCCGTGGAAGTGCTTTAGCGACACCGCCGAAGCAGGGCAATTCAATGGACATTCCGGATGAAAGCAGCACGGGAACAGCTTCTGACGATCTGGTTTTGGTATATACAGGTATTGAGAGCGAGATAATAGAATGCGATGCAGAATATCCGCAGTATTCAGAATTGAAAGCTTATCTGGATGAAAAACAATTTGCACTTCTGAAGAATGCGCATAAGGGAAGTGCGGTGCTTTTTGAGGGGAGGGAAGCGCTTGAGTATGTGGAGGACTGGGATTGGGATTTGGTAAGACCACTGCATAACAGTACGTATTATGACTGCGGCTATGGTAAAATTGATTATAACAATGATGGAACGGCAGAGATCATTTACCGCGCGATCAACGGGAGCAAGCAGATTGCAGCAACAGTTTATGAGCCGGATAATGCGGCGGAGCAGATTGAGTCGGAATATAACCTTGTGGACATTTTTTCGGATGAGGCTCTTCCAGACAGCACGCTGCAGCAGTTGTGGTTCGAAAAAATTGGTGATGATATTGTGACATTTCGTCTGCTGCGAAAGGGTAACAGTGAGAAATTTATTGTATGCAGTGATATTGTGAAGGGTAACGATGCGGAAACGACGTGTTTCCGGCTGGAGACACGGAATCTGACGGTTACAACAAAGCAGGCGGACAGTTTGGAACAGGATATTTTTCAAGACCGTATATTGGACTTGACCAAGGGAGACGGGGAAGTATTTGAAGCATTGCGCCGTGAGCAGTTAATTGCTTATCAGAGTGATCGTCAGATAAACTCAGGGGTTGAAACGACAGAGCTTCCAAAGGGATTACTGGATATTTTAAAAGAAGTGCTGGCAGAGAGTCAGTGCTACGGTGGTGCATGGAATATAGAGGAGAGACTTTCTGCTTATGAAGATAAGAAGCACCAGCTAACATTGGAGCAGGTACAGACATATCTTGGAGAAGCATTTTCCGATCATTACGATGCGGGGGATATATCATGTGCCTATCTGGTGGATTTGGATAAAAACGGCAATGAGAAACTGGTGCTGTTTTATGATTCTGGTGGTTCCGGTGGATTTGCAGACGTAGATATCTGGCAGAAGCAGGAAGATGGGACGACAGAACAATTGTATAATATTCCGGAGTTTCGGGGATATGCGGCTTTGTTGGACTACGACAACACTTATTATTTTGTGGTTCGCCAATACAATTTTTATACTCGTGAAACGGAAGGATTTCATATTTTAACTGCCGGGGCGAATGGTACATTACAACAGTATCTGCTGGGTCTGGAAAATAAAGAAAATCAAAAAGCCTGGATAGAAACCTACCATGATAAAGAATTGGATATCAGTCTGGAGCAAAAGCTTACGGATTATATAGAAAAGATAAAAACGGAATTGGAGGAAAAGACTGTTTCCAGCGCTGATTATCAGTTGATGGACGGGAATGCAGAAACACCTTATCAGGAGTCAGACATAACTTTCTCGTTAGATGCTTTTTCCATCGACAGCTACGAGGAACAGTCGTGTCGTATTGTGGATTTTGACAATGACGGCAGGATGGAATGTTTGAAGAAGGATATCTGGTATCCGTCCAGTCTGAATACAACGCTTGGTCTGACGGTTGATTTCTATAAGGAATATGATTCTTATGTACACAAAACAGAGATATGTTTTCCGTGCTTTTCCAATTCGTATAGCAGGTATGCTTATACTGACGGCGTTGGGACTATTGTAAATTCTGAGGAAATATTTGAAAAAGAGCCGGTTCAGATTTGGTTCGAGGAGTTTGATCAGAAAGTGTATACTTTTTATATGAATCGGATTTGGGGTAGTTCTGATTATCTATTGGAAGTCAGTCTTATTGAAGGGGAGGAACTGCATCCGCTGCTGCAATATCTTCTGATTGCAGACAAAGAATATACATTCGGACAAGTGGAGCCTTGAAGCGGAAACAATTCTGCCTGCATTATAATGTGAATTATAAAAACAAAGGAGCAAAAATGACTGAAAGACAATACAGGGAAAATAGAGGATAGCAAGTAAAATCAAGCAATCATCCTTTTATTCTTTTATAATCAGTATAGGGTGGTTGAAACGAGGTGAATATTCCGAATGTACGAGTGGCAGAAGCAGATACAGATGATCGTGGACGAAATTGACAGATGTATCAAAGAACATAATGATGAAGCGTTGACGCTGCATGTTCTTTCCCAAAGGCTGGGGTATTCTGAATTTTATACAACGAGAAAGTTCAAAGAAATATCAGGTATGAAGTTTAAGGATTATCTGCGGCGCAGGAAGCTGGCCTTTGCGTTAAAAGAGGTGCGGGACAGCGGGAAGGGAATCCTAGAGATTGCGTTTGATTATGGTTTTTCCTCACATGAAGCTTTTACCAGGGCATTCAGGACAGCGTATGGTGTGACACCAAGCCAATACCGGAAGAATCCGGTGCCGGTGATTCTTCGCACCAAGATAAATCCCTTCGACCGCTACTTTTTCGGATTAGGAGAGATTGGTATGATGAGATCCACAGACGACATTAAGATTTATTTTGTAACGATTCCCCGGCACAAGTTCCTGCACATTAAAAATTATGAGAGCAATGGGTATTGGGATTTCTGGCAGAAACAAAGCCTGATTCCGGGGCAGGACTGCGAAACCATCTGCGGCTTATTGGACAGTATTAAGGGGAAATTAGACGACGAGGGCGGAAGCGAATCCAACAGCGGCGGCGGCCAGATCATGGCGTATATCAGTGATCCAAAGGGCAGACTCTGTGCATGGGGTTTTCCCCGTACAGAGTGCTACGGGATACGTCTTCCTTTTGATTATAAAGGGGAGATACCCTTCCAGATGATCATGACGGACGTCCCGGAAGCGGAGTATCTTGTTTTTGAACATGGTCCTTTTGATTATGAACAGGAAAACCGCAGCCTGGAGGATCGGATTGAGAAGGCAATGGCGGATTTTGATTTTTCCGGCACCGGATATTGTTATGATACCACGCCGGGCAGAGTGCTTTACTTCTATCATGATCCGCAGCGTTTCTGGAAGTATGTCAGACCGGTAAGAAAGTGCGAATCATAGAGAAAGAGATCATGCTGGGGTAACCGCATTGGTTACTCCAGCATGATCTCCTTAACGGACAGCCGTTCCATTTTCTTTGCATACACCAGCATGATGGTTTCATATAGCAGGAGAAATGCGGCCAAAGTAACAGCCATGGCCGGGACGTCGAACTGATAGTCCGGGATGTTTTCTATATCTGCAAATATAATGTTTACCGCAATTTTCAGCAATACAAACTGATAGACCGTGCCCAATGCAAACCCTAAATATGCCCAGGGCCGGTATCCGCCCAGCACGGCTTTTGCACAGTCTCCTGCCTCATATCCGAATACCTTCATCATGGTAATGGTTTTTCCGTTTGCTTTGATGACAGATGTTGTGGCAATGAACAGCGTGACGCATGCCAATACGATTCCGATTGACATGATCATAACAGACATCATGCGGCTTGCCAGTTCATCCATACTGAACGACATCTGCATCATGGATGAAAAGCAGAAGACTGCAAAGGTGATAAAGAACACCAGTGATCTGCGCTGCCGGACATTGCTTTTTCTCAGTTCTGTCAGGAAAGGAAGATCGGACTCTTTTTTTGCCCGAACTACCTTTGCAGTTGTGGTTTCTCTCATAAGCGACAGCGCGGAAGCCTTCAGCCGGCGGCAGCTATAGAGGACGGAGAGTATTGCAAAAAATACGGTGGGCAGTCCTACCAGAGCCAGACACAAAGCGGGGTGGAATGTCACATCAAAGGACGGAAGATAACCGTCCTTATTCTGAATCTCATAAAGCGTAGGCATCAGCAAATGAGCGCAGAAATATCCCAGGGCAGTGCCCGCAAATACAGACAGGCCAAATACGCCAAATTCTTTTGCAATGGCAACTCGTGAATATCCCAGAGCCTTCAGTATTCCCAGTTGCTTTTTGTGCGTGTCAATGTAATGACCGATATAAAAGCATAATAATACTACTGTGGTAAGCAGCAGGCAGCCGCCGGATAGCGCGCTTACCATCTTTGCGGTGCTGCACTGTGCTTCATAGAAGATTCTGGAAGCATCTGCTGTGATTAATGCTTCCACACTGGTCAGATCCATATAGTAATTTAAGAACAGTGCGCAGACGAATACTGCACAGAAGCTTACAATCAGGATGCCCACCATTTTAAAAATGTCTTTCATGCGGATGATCATAAGTGCCTCCTACCATTCAATTTCATATGCCGTTTTGGGCTTCTTGTTATGATATGTCTGGGTGATCTGTCCGCTGTTCATACGGATGACCGTATTTGCCATATCTGCGATATTCTGATTATGCGTTACCATGACCATGGTAAATCCAAGCTCTTTTTTTAATTGACAGATATAATCGAGAACCTGCCGTCCCGTCTGTTCGTCAAGAGCGCCGGTAGGTTCGTCCAGATATAGTACGCGGGGCTTTTTTGCAAGAGCCCTTGCCACAGAGACACGCTGCTGTTCTCCGCCGCTGAGCTCATGGGGATACTTGCCGCGCTTTTCTTTCAATCCCACCGCTTCTATGATCTTGCGGTATTCTTGGTTTCCTGCCAGATCAGCTCCCATTTTCACATTCTTATCAACGTTCAGATTCGGCAGCAGGAAATATTGCTGGAAAATGTAGCCGATGTATTCCTTTCTGAACCTGGTAAGCTCTTTATCCGTCATAGAAGAGAGATTCTGTGTATCGTAATAGACGGCTCCCTCATCTGAGGTCTCCAGACCTGAAATTACATTGAGCAATGTTGATTTGCCTGAACCGGAGGCGCCCAGTATCACAAGAAAATCCCCGTCCTCAATAGTAAGAGATATGCCTTTTAACACTTCATTTCGGCTGTCGCCGGTTCCGTATGTTTTGTGTACGTTTTCAATTCTTATCATGGTTCTGGTAAGCTCCTTTTTCCATCATCAACAGACTTTTGAAAATCTCCGTCAATCGATCCGATATTTGTTCCATGGTATAATTGCATAACCCAGTGGCGCACATGGTTGCGATTCCGTGGGTGTAGGTCCATAAATGCTGATACATCCTGTCTGCAGCCGCTCTGCTTAATCCGTATGGAATCTGTACAGAATGCAGTATTTCTTCGTAGCTTGCATCTATCTGGGGAAGGATATGGGCAACATCCGTCTGTTCCGATCCGGCGCTCATAAACAGAAGCTGGAAAAGCTTCGGTTCTCGGATTGAGAATGTGATATATGCCATTCCCACGCCTTTAAATGCGATTTCCTGCTGCAGACCATCTGTCACATACTGCCGGTACAGCTCCTTGCCGCAGGCGATGACTTCCGCCCTGATCTGGTCCATATTCTCGAAAACAGTAAAGATCGGCCGGGCAGAACTCCCCAGGCGCGTGCCCAATTCCCTGGCAGTGATCTTGTCGATTCCGTCTGTCTTTGCAATCTGGAAAGCCATTTGTATGATTTCATCCTTTGAAAACTTTGCTTTCGGCGGCATCATGCACCTCTTTCTAAAACATATGTTTTAAATTGTGTGTTTTATTATAGTGTGAATTTTTTGTGCTGTCAATACTTAAGACGAAATGTGGATACAAAATAGACAGTATTTACAAACAAATTCGATTTATACAATAATGACAAAAACTGCATGTCACCATGAAGAAATATAGGTAAAAATGCTTAAAAATATATTTGAATATTGACTAAAATTGTGCATGATGATATGATTAAAGCAACTTAAAATTGAATTTTGTTGACAGTTTGTACTACTGCCATAAGGAGACAGAGCCGGATTTTATAAGTTAGTCGCACATATGAGATGCAGGGATTGATTTATAGGATGCGGCTTTTTGCATCAATACGAAGGGAGGTAATAGCAATGAAGCTGTTTCGGGGATTATTGGGAAAATCTGGAGGGACTCCGGTAGCGGCGCCGGTCAACGGCAGGCTTGTTTCCATCCGGGAAGTCAACGATCCGACCTTTGGGGAGGAGGTGCTGGGAAAGGGAGTGGCGATCCTTCCTTTGGACAACAGGATCTGTTCACCGATAGATGGGACCGTTACGACAGTATTTCCTACCGGACACGCGGTTGCCATCACCGGAAGTGACGGCATGGAGGTTTTGATCCATGTAGGACTGGATACCGTCAAGCTGAAAGGACAACATTTTTCCATACATGCAGAAGCGGGACAGCAGGTCAGCAGAGGAGACCTTCTGATTGAGGCAGATATGGATGCGATCGGCGCAGAGGGTTACGATATCATTACACCTGTGGTTATCTGCAATTCGGATGATTATTCTGAATTTCGGATAGAGCCTGCCGGGGATGTGGCGCAGGGAGATGTGGTGATGACCTTAAAGAAGTAAATCAAGTTCTGTGGCTAGGGCAGGACAAAATGATAAAAAAGGGGGTTGGTTTTATGATGAAACATTTACAAAAGCTTGGAAAAGCGTTGATGCTTCCTGTAGCAGCTCTTCCGATCTGCGGTATTCTGATGGGCATCGGGTATGCGCTGTGTCCGTCAACCATGCAGGGCGGTGATGTGGAAGGCTTCCTGGAGATGCTGGGATTCTTTCTGGTAAAGGCAGGCGGAGCCCTCATCGAACATCTGCCGCTGCTGTTTGTGGTGGGTGTCGGTGTCGGCATGGCGGATGATCATGACGGTACGGCAGGATTGGCAGCATTGGCTTCCTGGCTGATGATCACGAATCTGTTGTCTACCGGAGTTGTGACTACATTGATGCCATCCGTCGCAGATAATGCCACTAAGTTACTTGCGTTTGGCGCCATCGAAAATGCATTTATCGGTATTCTGTCAGGTATCATCGGAGCCGTCTGCTACAATAAGTTTAAGAATACGAAGCTGCCCAGCTGGCTGTCCTTCTTCAGTGGGAAGCGCTGTGTGGCGATTATCGCAGGCGTAGTATCCATCGTTGCGGCGGCAATTCTGCTGTTCTTATGGCCACTCATCTATGCTGGTCTGGTTGCATTAGGAGAAGGAATTGTAAAATTGGGTCCTGCAGGCGCCGGAATCTACGCATTCTTAAACCGTTTGCTGATTCCTACCGGTCTGCACCATGCGCTGAACAATGTGTTCTGGTTTGATACCGTTGGTCTCGGAGACCTGAGTCATTTCTGGGCAGGCGATACCAGTGCAGATGTAAGCTGGAGTCTGGGTATGTATATGTCGGGATTCTTCCCCTGTATGATGTTCGGTATTCCGGGCGCGGCGCTGGCAATGATTCAGACCGCAAAGACCAATAAGAAGAAAGTGGCGATTGGTCTTGTGGCATCCGCGGCTGTCTGTGCATTTGTCTGCGGCGTTACAGAGCCCTTCGAGTTCGGTTTCATGTTCCTGGCACCGGTGCTGTACTTAATCTATGCACTGTTATATGGTATTTTCACTGTGATCACTGTTCTGGTAGGCTTCCGTGCAGGCTTCAGTTTCTCGGCAGGCGCTACCGACCTGGCATTCTCGGCGCCGTTGCCTGCAGCAGCAAATACCTGGATGATCATTCCGCTGGGTATTGCGGCATTTGTAGTATTCTATCTGGTGTTCCGGTTCGCGATCGTGAAGTTTGATCTGAAGACGCCTGGTAGAGAAGATGATGATGTAGAAGCAGAAAAGAGAGCAGTATTGGCAAATGATAACTTTACTGAGGTTGCTGCCATTATCCTGGAAGGACTTGGAGGCAAAGAGAACGTGACCTCCCTTGATAACTGTATTACAAGACTCCGTATGGAGATCAAGGATTATACAATGGTAGACGAGAAGAAGATTAAATCTGCTGGAATCTCAGGAGTTATCAGACCCAGCAAGACTGCAGTTCAGGTAATTGTAGGGACGAAGGTACAGTTTGTAGCGGATGAAATGAAGAAAATGTTATAGGTATTAGTGTAAGCGATAATACCGAAACTCCTAGCAGATCGGAGGCCTTCGGGCCTCCGGTTTTCACATGATACAGGAAAGGAGGGCATGTATGAAAATTATCAAAGCAAGGGATTACAATGATATGAGCAGGAAAGCGGCAAATATCATTTCCGCACAGATCATCATGAAACCGGCATGCGTATTAGGGCTTGCCACCGGTTCCACGCCCGTCGGCACATATGCGCAGTTGGTAGAGTGGTATCAGAAGGGAGATCTGGATTTCTCGGAGGTGACCACCGTAAATCTGGACGAGTATAAGGGATTGACCCGGGAGAATGAGCAGAGTTACTATTACTTTATGAATGAGAAGCTGTTCAGTAAGGTAAATATTGATCTGAAACGTACATTTCTCCCGGATGGAATGGAACCGGACAGTGATAAAGCGTGTGCGGATTATAATGGAATCATAGCATCGCTGGGAGGCGTGGACTTGCAGCTTCTGGGGCTGGGACACAATGGGCATATCGGCTTTAATGAACCTGGAATGGCATTCGAGGCGGAGACGCACTGCGTGAATCTGACGGAATCCACCATGAAGGCAAACCAGAGATTTTTTGCGTCTATGGAGGATGTGCCGCGGCAGGCTTATACCATGGGAATCAAGACCATCATGCAGGCGAAGAAAATACTGGTGGTGATCAGCGGAGAGGATAAGGCGGATATTGTAAAGAGAGCTTTCTTCGGGGCAATCACTCCTCAGGTGCAGGCGTCCATTCTGCAGCTGCACAATGACGTGACGATCGTGGCGGATGAGGCTGCGCTGTCAAAGGTGGAATAAAGATATGGCGGTAAAATGTATGCCGCATGGGAAGGGGGGCATTCCATATGATCATTAAGAATGCCAGCGTATTTCAGGAGGACGGGATATTCCTGCCGCGGGATGTTTATATAGAAGGAGATTGCTTTGCAGATTCCGGGGAACATCTGTCTGATCGGAGTGAAATAGATGTGGCCGGCTGTTATGCCATACCGGGGCTGACGGATATTCATTTTCATGGCTGTGTGGGACACGATTTCTGCGACGGGACAGAGGAAGCCATTGATGCTATGGCGCGTTATGAGGCAGAGCAGGGTGTGACGAATATTGTGCCTGCAACCATGACGTTGGCAGAAGAGACGCTGTTTGATATCTGCCGCGCGGCAAAGTCATATGCCGAGGGCGGAGTAAGAGAGGGGCGTGCGCGTTTGCAGGGAATTAACATGGAGGGTCCCTTCGTGTCCTTGGCAAAAAAGGGCGCACAGAACGGAGCCTACATTCACAGACCGGACGTAGCAATGTTTGACCGGCTGAATGAAGCTTCTGGTCATCGCATTCGTCTGGTGGCTATTGCTCCGGAGGAAGAGGGGGCGATGGAGTTTATTGCGGCGAGGTGTGGGGAAGCAGTTATGTCATTGGCACATAGCTGTGCGGATTATGATATTGCCATAGAGGCATTTGACCGGGGGGCGTCTCATGTGACCCATCTCTATAATGCCATGAATCCATACACGCACAGGGCGCCGGGACCCATCGGTGCAGCGGCAGACCGGGAAAAGGTCGAGGTGGAACTGATCTGTGACGGGGTTCATATCCATCCGGCCTCCGTGCGGACGACCTTTCGGATATTCGGCAGCAGCCGCATCATATTGATCAGTGACAGTATGCGTGCCACTGGATTGGGGGACGGAGATTACAGTCTGGGAGGGCAGGCGGTAAAGGTAGTGGGCAACCGTGCGACCCTTGCGGATGGAACCATTGCCGGGTCGGCGACTAATCTGATGGACTGCATGAGGACGGCAGTGTTGAAAATGGGGATTCCGCTGGAAGCTGCGGTGCGCTGTGCTGCGGTGAATCCGGCAAAAAGTGTAGGAATCTATGAACAATACGGAAGTATCGCGCCGGGAAAGAAGGCAGACGTGGTGTTATTGCAAAAGGCGGATCTGTCCATTCAGAACGTCATTTTAGACGGGCAGTTACTATACTAATTTTGACTTTTCTGTGAGAATGTGAGAGAATACCTTTAAGTATGTATGATTATAATAGAGCAGGGTGACGAAAATGATGTTGGAAGAAGATAATATCTTACAGGAAGATGATTCTCTCAAGGAATATAAGAGAATAAAGGCGACAGAGACAGAAGATAAGCAGAATGCACAGAGTAAGAGTAATAAGCTCCATTCCAATCTGCGGGAGCTGATCAGCTGGATATTGACAGTGGTGGTGGCTGTTGTTCTTGCCCTGGTGTTAAACTGGTATGTGCTGATCAATGCGGAGATTCCTTCCGGTTCCATGGAAAATACCATTATGACAGACGATAAGATCATCGGTTTCCGCCTGTCGTATCTGTTTTCAGATCCCGACCGGGGTGATATTGTTATATTCCGAAATCCGGATAACGAGTCGGAGAACTATGTGAAACGTGTGATCGGACTGCCGGGTGAGACTGTGCGGATAGACAATGGATGCATTTACATTGACGGAGTGCTTTTGGAGGAAGATTATCTGAAAGAAGACTGGACGCTGGCGACAGGACCGTATCTCTTTGAGGTACCGGAAGAGTCCTATCTGGTTCTGGGGGATAACCGCAACAATTCTTATGATGCGCGTTATTGGAATCATACATATGTAGAAAAGGATAAGATACTGGGAAAAGCATTGTTCTGCTATTGGCCCTTGAAGGATTTTGGCGGCTTGAATTAAAGCCGGGAGAAAGGCGAAAATAGAAGGAGCGGCTGCGTGATGCAGCCGCTCCTGTTGTATTAGGGGGTTATTCTGCTTCCGTGGGAAGTTCTGTCTCTGTCTCTATATCTGGCACATCTGGGTCATCGTATACCAGTTCGTTGGAACTGCGGAAGATGGTGCTGCCGGATACGATATTGGCAGTCAGAATGTCGCCGTCCTCAACATCCTCCTGATTTATTTTCAGTATAGATGTGGCAAGGAAGGATGTCGAAACCTTCTCGCCATTGACGTAAATTTTGGTCCAGGGCGTGAAGTTGCTGCCGTAGATGCACAACTTTCCGTTGTCGGATTTCATGGTGCCGTTCAGGATTACTTCATCAACACCCATAGCAAGCTCAGTGGCGGGATATTTATCTACGCCGTTGTAAGCGTAACGCTTACCGTACAGCAGGTCGTACTGCAGCTGCTCCAGATTGTCGGAGTATGATGCGGATCCGCCCTGGCTCTGGATGTAAGAGAACATGGTGCCTGCGTGAATATCCAACTGGTCTGTGATGTTTGCCAGAAGCTCGTAGGAAGTGCAGTCTTTATCCTGCTTGGGCAGATCAAAGTTGTTCCATGTGATATATTTGGTCTTAAAAATATCTCCGGATGCCATGTCTTCATCGGTCAGTCCCATGGTGGGAAGGTGATCGCCAAAGAATACCACGATTGTTTTCTCATCCCGCTGGGACAGTGCGGCAGTCAGGTTTCCGATAAATTTATCAACTTCATGGATTTCGTTGATGTAGTATTCCCATGCATTATTGGAAGCTTCGTCTTTTGCGCCGCTCACGTTAATCTCGGGATTCTCAATAATCTTCTCTGTGGGGTAATCTCCATGCCCCTGTACCGTGATGGTGTATACGAAATCGCTCTGGTCCGGAGTGGCGTTCATTGCTTTCAGCGTCTCGCTGATCAGAATGTTATCCGTGGGCCAGGAACCTAACGGCGTGTACTCATGGATGTTCATACATTCCTTACTGGTAAAGGAATCAAAGCCCATCATAGAGAAAGCATTAGCCCTGCTGTAGAAGTTACCGCCATTGTTGTGTACCACATGAGTGCCGTATCCCAGATCGCTCAGCACGGAAGCAATACTCTCACAGTCTGTCTGCTTTAAGGTGGTTTTGTAAGGGTACTCGCCTGTGCCGAAATATTTCATGCCCATACCGGTCAGTATTTCAAATTCGGTATTTGCCGTTCCGGCGCCTACCACCGGAACCGTCAGATAACCGGAGGAATAATCGTTTAACAAGCGATGGAAATTCGGGGTCGGGTCCTGAGAATACTGTAGGAAATTCACGTCATAGGGATCGACGAAGGATTCCAGCAGAACCACGATAATATTGGGGGCGTCCTCCACAGCCGTTGTCTCGGGCGGGACGGAAGCCTGAATATGTTTGATGGTTTCCTCGGAGTAATTGTCCGGCTTGCTCATACCGCGGTCTACCACACTGGAGGAAAAACCATATACAAAGCCGTAATTTTCATAGCCCATGGCAATGTTGGAGAAATATGACGCTACTACATTGGTGGACTGGGCTGCCTTGGTGGTAACGGGAACCATCAGGAAGATGGCTGCAACCATCAGAGGGGTGAAGATTTTATGGATGTTTCCCTGGAATTTCGGTCCTTTGATAAAGAGCCAGATACAGAAAGCCAGGAACAGTCCGACGCATACGATTACCGTTGCTGCTTCGCCCATGGTAAAATATTTGGTGTTCTGCATGGCGAACAGATCGCCTAAGCATTTTAGATCCGTATATCCGAAGGGGGTGACCCGCTTGGACAGGATAACGCCGTTGACGGTTCCTAAGAACACCCATAATGCGCTGATTAGCAGCCGTGCCAAAAGCCTTCTCCGCAGGAAATATACTACAGACAGACTGGCAAAAATGATAAAGGAATTATAAAGGTATGCAGTTGTGTGCTCTCCGATAAAGGAGCAGGCGGAGAGAAAATCACGCCTGGAAATGCACTCAATTACAAATACGAGAAAGCAGGACAGCAGCGCATGGAACAGCAGTGAATAGCGGTTCATACATGCGGTTATCTGGTCAAGCTTTCGGGAACTGCAAACGTTTTCCGTAGTTTTCATGTTATCTATACCTCCCAGTATTTTCATACAATATGAACATTTTCTTCGCTTAAAAAGATTAAAACGAATACGAATAAAAATCAACTGTGAAGTTCCATAAAATTTTATTAATTTTTTTTTAAAATAGGTCAATTTTGTATAAGATAAGTAGAAACGAGTTGGCAAAAATACCATTATATGCTATTCTTTTGCTAGTGTAACAGAGGTTTTACGCGGAAATGAGAGGATTTGACCCAAAATGGAAATAGATAGTAAACAGGTACATTCCCATGGACATATGCATGAGCATGTACATTCTCATGAACATACCAAAGCAGTTCTGAACCGTATGTCCAAGGCGATCGGGCATATGGAATCTATCAAGCATATGATTGAGGATGAGAGGGACTGCAGTGAGGTGCTGATTCAGATTGCGGCTGTGCGGGCCGCTATTAATAATATAGGAAAGATCATTCTGCAGGACCACATCAACCATTGTGTGGTGGACGCCGTGGAGACCGGCGATGTGCAGGTGCTGAAGGATCTGGAGGAAGCAATCGGCAAATTTATAAAATAGGGAGGATATCATGACGTTTGGGAGCAGGAAATCATATCAGATAAAAGAAGGAATCGTCTATCTGCAATTCGAACAGGGACAGGGACAACTGCAAATGCTCACAGATGAGATCGTGAATGTATTTGCGCCCTCTGAGAGCGGAGACCATCGTTCCAAGGCCATAGAGGGGGACAAGTCACAGCACATCTATTTCGAGGCGAAGGAGTGTATCGATCATCTGGAACTTCGGACGAAGAAGCTGATCATCCGGGTGTATGATGACTTTAAAATAGACTTTTATGACAGGAACGAACATCTTTTATGCCAGGATTATCGGGGGCAGCGGCAGTTTGGCGTGCAGGTCAGTGAAAAATTTATTGAGTTCCTGAAAGCGGAGGGGCATGAGGTGCCTGAGTCCACGGATCACGATCATAAGATTCAGGTGGTGAAGACCATTCAGGGAGACGAGGCGTTCTACGGTCTGGGAGATAAAACGGGTGTTCTCAACAAGCGTCATTACAGCTATGAGATGTGGAATACGGATAATCCCAATGCCCATACGGATGCATTCAAAGCATTGTATAAGTCCATTCCCTTTTTTATTACGCTGCGGAAGGACTGCGTGTACGGAATCTTTTTTGACAATACCTATAAGTCCTATTTTGATATGGGAAAAGAGCGGGAAGACTACTATTATTTCGGAGCGGATGCCGGCAATCTGGACTATTACTTTATTGCGGGAGACGATATGAGACAGGTGGTGGCAGGTTATTCCTATCTTACGGGAACCACGCCGCTTCCTCAGTTATTTACGCTGGGGTATCATCAGTCCCGCTGGGGTTATGAGACGGCGGCGGAGATCCGTGCTGTTGCAGATAAATACCGCAGACTGCGGATACCCATTGACACGATACATTTTGATATTGATTATATGGACGGATACCGTGTGTTCACCTGGAATGAGAAGAACTTCGGCAAGCCGGGTGAGGTGATCGCGGATCTGGGACGTCAGGGCATTAAAGTGGTGACGATCATCGATCCGGGCGTCAAGCTGGATGAGGGATATTCTATATACGATGAGGGTATCCAAAACGGATATTTTGCCAGAACCCCTGAGGGAGAGGTCTATGTGAATGCTGTCTGGCCGGGGGATGCTGTGTACCCGGATTTCGGAAGCCCGGCAGTCCGACAGTGGTGGGCAGATAATCAGAAATATCTGGTAGACTTAGGCGTACGGGGTGTATGGAATGATATGAATGAGCCGGCAAGCTTCCGGGGCGAGCTGCCTCAGGACGTGGTGTTTACGGACGAGGACCGCTCCGCGCCTCATGCGGCGATGCATAATGTATACGGACATCTGATGTCTAGGGCAACCTATGAGGGAATGAAGCGACATGACGGCAGGAGGCCCTTTGTGATCACCCGTGCGTGTTACAGCGGTTCTCAGAAATATACCACTGCATGGACCGGGGACAACCAGAGCCTGTGGGATCACCTTCGGATGGCGATACCGCAGATGTGTAATATGGGTCTGTCGGGACTTGTGTTTATCGGAACGGACGTGGGCGGATTCGGAGCAGATGTCACACCGGAGCTATTGTGCCGCTGGGTGCAGGTGGGATGCTTTTCACCGTTGTTCCGCAATCATTCCTCTAAGGGATCGACCCGCCAGGAACCGTGGCTGTTCGGTCAGGAGACGCTGGATATTAACAGAAAATATATTGAACTGCGATACCGGCTGCTGCCGTATTTATATGATCTTTTCCATGAGACGGAGCAGAACGGCATGCCGGTAATCCGTCCGCTGGTGCTGCACTATGAGCAGGATGAGACTGTCCGGGAGATCAATGATGAATTCCTCTTCGGGGAACGAATGCTGGTAGCGCCGGTGGTGGAGCAGGGAATGCGTAAGAAGCTGTTGTATCTGCCGGAGGGAAGATGGTACGATTATGACACGGGAGAGTGTGTCCAGGGCGGACAGTATATTGTGAAGGACGCGCCGCTAGAGGTGTGCCCCATCTTCGTCCGGGCAGGCAGCATCATTCCCAATTACGAGCCTATGCAGTATGTAGGGGAACATCCGCTGGATACTCTGATTCTTGACGTATATCCGGGAGAGGGCAGCTATGTGCATTACCAGGATAACGGAGAGGATTTTGCATATCAGAAGGGCGAATACAATCTTTATGAGATAACACTGAAAGACGATACCCTGGATATTGAGATGCTTCATACCGGGTATGCTGCGGTCTACCAGAAGTTCATCATATGCTATAAAGGGCACAGGCAGGAATTCGCGTTCCGCGGAGACAGGCTGAGGGTGTGGCTGTAAGGGGATACAGTGAGGGTATATGGGGTATACTACGGCTGGCATGTTACCTTGTATCGCCCCGGGAAGCAACAATTTGATACTGCTGCATATAGTATACTGATAGTAAGCAGGAGAGAATCAGCGTGGATTATAGTCAGGAACAGTTTTTTAGAATGCAGCAGTGTGGCAACAAGATTCCTTTTTACATGACATATCCCATGCAGAATCTGTATATGACAGAGCTGGAGTATCAGAAGGATATGGAACGCATGAAGGAGTTATATCCTGCAGAGGTGCGCAGGGTGCAGGAATTGGTGGACGAGGAATGCGACAAGATGGAATATGAGGGCAGTCTGATGTTTGACGAGTATCCGGATCGTTTGATGCTTCGCCGCATCTGCAGTCGCATTTGTGCAAAGCTGGAGGACAATGTGGAAGCGACCCAGATGCAGGGGCGCAGGATGCCGCCCCCCAGACCGGAAAGACCAATGCCGCCGCCTCCGCCTCGCAATAACGGACTTGCAAATCTGGTGGAAGTATTGTTGTATAATGAAATGTATAACCGCCGCTGCCGTTACCGCCGCTGCCGCCATTGGTGGTAGGAGAAAGGACAAACGGCTGTCCGCACAAAAACATACTGGAATGAGGAAATACAGATGAATAAGGGTATCATAAAAGCAATTGTACTGACGCTTACGTTTGTGGGCGCGTTGGTGCTGTTCAGCGCTTTGACCAATCAAACAAATCGTGATATGACTACGAAGATGAAAGAAGCTACCCTGCCGGTGATCGACCTGTATTATCAGGATCAGGCGGTCAGTGAACTGTATGGATATGTAGATGAAATGAACGCCGTATATATGCGGGGAGATATCATACCGATTGGACAGGAGAGCCTTCTACCCATCAGCGTCCGCTGCGGAAATTATGCCGTGGACGCTATTTGTTATGAAATCCGCAGCATGGATACGAAGCGTCTGGTGGCGGACGCCCAGTTGAGTGATTACAAGCAGGAAAACGGTGTGCTCACTGCAGAGCTGGAGATACAGAAGCTTCTGGATGATAATCAGGAATATTTACTGATGATCACGCTGAAGCATGGGGATGATGATATCCGTTACTACAGCAGGATCATGAAGGCGCCGGATTATCATGTGGAAGAATGTATTGCGTTCGTGAAGGATTTTCATGAGCGTTCTTTTGATGCGGAAGGATATAAAGCACTGGCAACTTACATGGAACCCGATTCTACTGCAGATAATAAAACCCTTGCAAGGGTCAGCATACATTCTACCTTAAAGCAGGTGGGATGGGCGAATTTCTCCGGAAATATCCTCAAGGATCCAACGTTCCATATCAAGGAAATCCAGGATACCTACAGCGTGATCGCACTGGAATATGTGATGACTGCGGCAGGTCCGGGGGGACAGACAGAGTATTTCAACGTAGAGGAAAATTACCGGGTCCGCTATACCGATGACCGTATGTATTTGCTGGATTTTGAGCGTACCATGGATCAGATTTTCAGGGGAGAGAATGATAATTTTTATGAAAATTTTCTGCAGCTTGGGATTTGTTCCGAGGACGTAAAATATATGTCGAATGAATTGGGGAATGCCATATGTTTTATCCGGGAGGGAGAGCTGTGGAGCTATAATGCCGAAGAGAAGAAGCTGTCCCAGGTGTTCAGCTTCCATGGTTACGAGGGAATCGACGACCGGGAGAATCATGATGAATATGATATCGATATCATTCGTGTGGACGAGACTGGAAGCGCAGATTTTGTGGTTTATGGATATATGAACAGAGGAGAACATGAGGGCAGGGTCGGCATTGGCGTGTACCACTACAACAGTGTTGCCAATACGGTGGAAGAAGAATTGTTCCTGCCATCCACCCGTTCTTATGAGGTACTGCGCTCGGAAATGGGGAATTTGATTTATGAAAATGACGAGGGAAAATTCTATCTGATCAGAGGCGGCAGCCTGTATGAGATCGATCTTACCACCATGAAGGAGAAGGTCCTTGCAGATGCGTTGGAAGCGGACAGCTATGCGGTGTCGGAGTCTAACCGATATGTGGCGTATATTTCTGAGGGCAGCGATGTGTCAGGCAGCCTGATACGGGTATCAGATCTGGAGGATGGCAGCAGTTTTACCGTCGAGGCGCCGACGGACAGTTATATTCGTCCGTTGGGATTCATGGGCGAGGATTTTATTTATGGCGAGGCGGCAGCCTCTGATATCTACAGGGATTCGGCAGGTAATGTCCGGTTCCTGATGAGCCATGTCTACATTGTGGAAACAGCGGAGGAGAACCATGGCATACTGAAGGATTACAGCAAAGCGGGATATCTGGTTTCGTCCATTGAGGTGGAGGATTATACGATCTATTTAAACCGGGAACAGTATAACGGCACTACCTATGTTCCTGCGGATACCGATACCATCATGAATCGTGAGGGCGATATGCTGGAGTCCGTAAGCGTGCATACCAGCTACAGTGAGCAGAAGCAGACGCAGGTTCAACTGGCGCTGGACGATTGGGACGAACTTGCATCGGATCGCTTTCTGACGCCGCGGCAGATTGTGGTGGAGGAGAAGCGTGAGATGATATTGGATGAGCCGGAAGATGAAGAGATGTATTACGCATATGCAAACGGTCATGTGGTTGCCTCCTCCTGCAATATTTCCGAGGTGATTGAGGCGGCAAATGAACAGAAAGGCGTCGTGGTGGGCAGCAGGCAGGAATACATCTGGAAACGGTCCAGGAAGGCGCAGCAGTCTCCAATCAAGATTCCGGAAATCGGAACACAGAGCGGAGGAAGCATCGGTAAGGCATTATCCGGTATGCTGGCGGTGGAGGAAGTCCATGTAGACGGAAACGGTCTTCTTGCCGCGGGAAATACGCCGAAGAAAATCTTGCAGGACGCCCTGCAGGATGCGGTGGTGCTGGATCTGACGGGAAGCAGTCTGGATGGAGTTCTGTACTATGTGAGCATGGGTACTCCGGTCTTTGCCATGAGCGGCGGAAATGATGCAGTGCTGGTGGTAGGTTACGATTCGGTGGCTGTGACATTGTATGATCCCTTGGAGGAGAAGAATTCCCGGGTCGCGCTGTCGGATGCGCAGGACATGTTTTATCAGGCGGGAAATGTCTATTTTGCCTATTTAAAGAATCAATAGCAGTTATGCAATATATGTTTATGGCTCTTCTCATAGGACACCCGCCCCGCTAATACAATAGAGAATGAGAAATACCGGAAGCAGGTGGCGGACATGGATGCAGCAGCGGATGTTGTGCGCTGGTTGGATGAAGCGGTGTGGGGACCGGTCATGATCGCGCTTATGCTGGGGACGGGTATTTTCCTTACGGTGCGGTTACGGTTTCTGCCGTGGCGCAATCTGGGATATGCCCTTCGTATCTCCCTGTCCAGGTCGTCCAGGCAGAAGAGTGGAAGCGGAGATATATCACCGTTTTCGGCTCTGGCTACAGCTCTGGCGGCTACCATAGGAACAGGAAACATTGTCGGAGTGGCAACCGCAATGGTGGCAGGCGGTCCGGGCGCGTTGATATGGATGTGGCTGTCCGCGCTTTTCGGTCTCTCTGCCAAATACAGTGAATGTATGCTGGCGGTCAAATTCCGTCATGTCAATGCTGCGGGGGAAATGTCCGGCGGCCCCATGTATACTATGGAACGAGGGTTTGGTAACAGGCGTTTGGGCAGGGCTTTGGGATGGTGCTTTGCTCTGTTTGCGGTGCTGGCCTCTTTTGGAATCGGAAATATGACCCAGGCAAATTCTATTTCCGAATCATTAGGGCATACGTTTGGTGTGCCGTCGGAAGTGTGCGGAATTGTATTGATGGCACTGACCCTGTGTATTATGCTGGGAGGAATCCGCAAGATTGCAGGAATCACAGCCGTTGTAGTTCCCATAATGGCGGTGTTTTATATGGTAGGAGGAATAGCCGTTATTCTGGGAAATGCAGCAGGGATTCCGGAGGGACTGCGGGAAATGTTTCGGATGGCTTTTTCTGCCGAAGCAGTATGCGGCGGCGTGGGGGGAACCCTTACTGCTTCCATGTTGCAGTCGCTCCGTTTTGGCGTGGCAAGAGGCATATTTTCCAATGAGGCAGGTATGGGGTCCGCTGCCATTACGGCGGCTGCGGCAGCAGGCACAAGCCCTGTCCGTCAGGGATACATCAATATGACAGGCACCTTCTGGGATACACTGGTGGTGTGCAGCATTACGGGATTATGCATTGCGTCCTCCGGTGTTTTGGGGACGATGCAGGTATCGGCTTCGGGTGTTTACCGTGTGGAAGGAAACGTGATTCAGATTATTGCCACAGATGAGAATCATTACGCGGTGGATGAGACTTATTTTTTTTCTGTACAGAAAGACCGGTTAACACTTCATGATATGCAGACAAAGAAGGAAGTCTTATTGGAGCGTCTGAGAGAACGGGAAGATGGATCGGAAAGCGAGCAAAATATCGCAGGCGTCTGGCGTAATGCAGCAGGCAGACAGTATGATTTCGGGCAGAATGGGGACTATATGTTAGGAGAACCGGTGCAGGGAGCAGCGCTGACTATTCTTGCCTTTGAGACAGTGCTTGGAGAGGCGGGGAGCAGAGTTATTTCTGTCGGTATTGTACTGTTTGCTTTTTCTACAATTCTGGGTTGGGAATATCAAGGGGAAAAAGCATTTGAGTATATGATGGGGACGCATAAATACCGTATGATCTACCGGCTTATTTACGGAGGAATGATTTATGTGGGAGCGACCACAGCAATGGAATTGGTGTGGAATTTTTCGGATATTGCCAATGCGCTTATGGCAGTTCCGAATCTGATCTGCCTGCTGGCAATGAGCAGAATTGTGGCAGAAGATACCTTAAAGTTCTCGCGTGAGAACAAGGACAATAGCGAAAAAAAGCGTATTTTTCATGTGTGAAATACCCAAAAAGTGAAGAACTTTTTGTTATAATTCGGGCAACTGTCATAATAATCACAATTACGCTTGCAAAATCGGCAAGGATAAGATATATTAAACATTGTACTAAGAAGCGAGGAGACGAAAGACATGAGCAAGAAAGAAGTTACAGTTTCAAATGTTTCAAAGAAACACGACAATCCCATTGCTGAGTTAGTTCAGGTAGCTTGTCAGTTTGACAGTAACATAATCCTCGAGAGTGAGAATCGTAAGATTAACGCGAAGAGCATTATGGGAATCATGGCTTTTAATCCGTCAGAAGGAATGACTGTAAATGTCGTTGCAGATGGTACAGATGAAGAAGCGGCTTTGCTAGCAATGGAAAAATTTTTGGTGTGTGATTAATTTTCAGGAGGGAATTAAAGTGCAGAAGGAACCAGTAGAAGTGAAAGAGGCAGTAAAGGCTAAGGTGAATGAAGTGAAGGCGGTTGCAGCAGAGAAAGAAGCTGCAGCAAAAGAAGCAGTAACCAAGACAGTAGAAACCACAGCCAAGAAAGCAGAAGATACCGTAAAGAAGGCTGAGAGCACTGTGAAGAAAGCAGCTAGAAAGACAAATGCTAAGAAAACTACCGCTAAGAAAGCAGCTGTAAAGCAGGAAATGGTACCTGAGATTGTCATTCAGTTTAATGGCAACGAAGGCGGGGTAAAGAACGTAGTTGACAAGATTACAGCAGCATATGTTGCGGAAGGACATAGAGCTTCTTCTATTAAATCTATGCAGGTATACCTAAAGCCGGAGGAGTATGCAGCATATTATGTTGTAAACGAGAAATTTGCCGGAAGAGTAGATTTATTTTAAGCAGGCTGTTTAAGAGAGATACATGAAAACGTGCATCGACATTGCAATGATAATAAACGGACATCAATCTTTTGATTGATGTCCGTTTTTCAAGTGTTAATTTGTTTTCTGAGCTTCTTTATATTCCCTGACCAGATTCTGGATTCGCTCATTGGGATCCAGAAGATCGCTGATAGATTCATCGTGGTTTAAAGTGTCGATAATATATGCAATATATTTGCTCATGTCGCAATTGATATAGTAGGGGCGCTCCAACAGCTCTGGCGGCTGGTAGGTCAGATCAGTGGTGACTACTTTGTAAATAGTGCCGTCCTCTACCGCCCGGTCAAACTTCTCCAGACCGTTTGTGAAAAGTCCGAAGGTTGCAACAACGAATACTCTTCTTGCCTTGCGCTTCTTGAGCTCTGTGGCAACATCAATCATGCTGTCGCCGGAGGAGATCATGTCGTCGATGATCAGTACATCCTTACCCTCTACGGAGCTGCCCAGAAATTCGTGTGCCACAATGGGATTGCGTCCGTCTACGATTTTGCTGTAATCTCTGCGTTTGTAGAACATACCCATATCAATGCCCAGTACATTGGCGAGGTAGATGGCGCGTCCGGTAGCGCCCTCGTCGGGGCTGATGATCATCATGTGTTCGGAATCAATCTGCAGATCAGAAACGCTGTTGCAGATTCCCTTGATGAACTGATATGCAGGCTGGACGGTCTCAAATCCCTTCAAGGGGATGGAATTCTGTACTCTGGGGTCGTGGGCGTCAAAGGTGATGATATTGTCTACACCCATAGCAGTCAGCTCCTGCAGCGCAAGCGCACAGTCTAAGGACTCTCTTGTAGTGCGTCTGTGCTGACGGCTTTCATACAAAAACGGGATGATAACAGTTATCCGGCGCGCCTTACCGCCGATTGCGGCGATGATACGTTTCAGATCTGCAAAGTGGTCATCCGGAGACATGTGATTCATCTGTCCGCAAACCTTGTAGGTCAGGCTATGATTTGTAACGTCAACCATCAGATAGAGATCGTATCCGCGTACGCTTTCCGAGATCATACCCTTTGCCTCACCGGTGCCGAAGCGGGGGGTGCTTGCCTTGATAATATAAGAATTGCGCTTGTAGCCGATGAAGGCGGCCTGGTCAGCATATTTGTGCTGGCGTTCTTCCCTCCACTTCACCAGGTACTGGTCGATCTTTAACCCCATTTCCTTGCAGCTCTCCAATGGGATGATTCCCAGAGTTCCGTTAGTCAGCGACTCCAAGTGACGTTCATTGATTGACATAGAATGATTCCTCCATAAAATTGTCTGTAAATGTATTGTTCAATAGATGCAGTATCTAATGAATGCATGGTTGTTCCAGCTTCTTCTTGATGCGGATATCATCGCCGAAGAGTTTGATCATCGTATAGCAGCTGAAAATGCGGGAACAGGTACGCTCCGAATATACAGCAGCCAGCTCGTCCATTCCAAGATTCGTGGAAATCAGCGTTGATTTCTGCCGCAGCATACGCTCATTCAGGCATAAGAATAGCTGGGAAGTTGTAAATGCGTTGGCGAGTTCTGTACCGAGATCATCAATGATCAGAAGGTCGCAGTCAAAAATAGACTGCTGGGATGCAGCGGCCTTTGAATCCTTTTGAAATGTGTTCTTTTCAAAGATTTCAAACAACTGGAAAGCCGTAAAATAGATGACCGAGTGTCCCTGATCCAACAGCTCTCTGGCAACACAGTTGGATAGAAAGGTCTTGCCCACACCCGTCTCGCCATAGAAAAACAGATTCTCAAAGGTGCGGTCAAAGTTCTCGATAAAAGTACGGCAGTCAGCCACCGCCTTTTTCGCGGTCTCATACGCAGTCAGCCCGGTGGAAGGGTTCTTGTGTTCTCTGGAATAATAGTCAAAAGAAAACTGCGAAAAATTCTCGTGTTCCAGAATATTTTTGATATTGGATTGTGTATAAATCAGGTCAATCGATGCCTGCACAAAGCAGTGGCAGCGGTGACCATTGATAAATCCTGTGTCTTTACAGTCGGGACAGGTGTACACCGGCTCCAGGTAGTCGTCGGGATATCCCAGGTCTTTTAAGATAGAAATCTTCTCCTGCTGCAGAGCTGCAAGGGTTTTTCTGTGCCTGGCGAGAGCGGTATCGTCCTCGCTGTCCAGAAGCTGCCGGACACACGCGACGGAACCGGAGGAAATCTCACGGTCAATTTCCTCCAGCCGGGGAGCACTGGCATAGACCCTGGCAATGCGCTCCTGCTGTATGCGGTGATTATGGAATTGTCTCGCATTATACTGACGCATCAGCGTGTCGTACTGTGAATTGTTCAGGGACATGAAATACTCCTTGTTGTATTACTGTGCGGAACTGTTCAATAGCTGCTTCTCCAGTTGATCATAATTATAGGAACGCTGAGAGAAGTTGTTGAACCGGTTGCTGCCTGATCTGGATACAGTCACATTGCGGGCGGCAGTTGGTTTGCTGCGCTTGTAGGCGCTGTCCAGCAGAGCAATATCTTCGGGCTTTTGCACATGGTTCTGATGCCAGTTCTCCAGAATAGAATCCGCATACTGGAAACTGGGCTGGCTGGTTGCCTGCAGCGTGCGTTTGCATGCCTCGCCTATAATGGCAGAGTCAAAGCCATAGGTCTTGGACCATTTGTCCACCAGCTTCAGTTCGTAGTCGGCAAGATTCCTGCCGTGAATGCCGAATGCTTTCATGACGCCGTAGTAGAGCTGGCTGTGCATATTGGCGGCGCATTTGGCACTTTCTACCGTGGTGATGGAGGCATCTGCCCAAGACGAGGCTACTTTGTCCATATAGCGCAGGCTTTTGTGACCTTTGTCCACGCAGGATTCCACCAGATATTCAATGAGATCGGTGGAAAAATGCAGTCCGTCATACCAATAAAGAATGGTGTCATAATCTGTGGCAGACAGAGGATGCCCGATATAACGCTCTATAATAAAGAATAAATCACAGGTTGCTTCATTTGTCTGGAATGAGCGCATCTGGTCTTTGGTGTAGCTGGGGCGTCTTGCAGTTCCTGTACCGGCAGAAGCAGCCGGAACGCTTTGCGATACGGGCGCGGGAACGATACCGGAAACCGTAGAAACGGTAGGCGCCATAGGAGCCGCAGGGGATGCGCAGGTTACCGGAACAGCGCGGCGTACCTCCAGGGAGGAGGAGTCCAGCAGACAGATTCCGCTCAACTGCTGATTCGCATCATATTCTAACTGCAGGACATGCATTTTCTCCCAATAGTTTAAGGCGCGCTTCACGTCCTTCTCGGTATGGTCCAGCTTGTCCGCCATTCCGGAAATGGAGAAGCCTTCTGCTGTATTCATGCAGCGGAGCAGGTATAAATAGATTTTTACATATTCTCCGTTGGCATCAGCCATGAGCTCATCAATGAACACATTCGGAACCAAAGTCGCAGCAATATTATTGTTCGTATGTAATGTAATATCTTGCATAAAAACTCCCTCTTTCAACGTCCACATTATAGCATAGGAATCCTGAAAAGAGAAGCACTATTTTTCCGAAAAATCCAGTAAAATCAAGGGGTTGGACGATTGTGGATAATGTGGATAATGTGCATAACCGATTGCCCCTTGCGTTATGGTAACTTGATAAAAGTCTGTGATCCCACAGGAATCAGGGACTGTTCGATGTTGGGAGATATAGAATTATGTAAACAAAAAATCCACATCTTTATTCCACGAAAAACGGGGATAAAAATGTGGATAATGTGGATAACTTACTGTCCGAGAAGATGTTCTCCGATTAGATACACATCTCCGGCTCCCATGGTTATCAACAGATCATTGTTTATGCAATATTTGGATAAAAATTTTTCGATGTCATCAAAGGATGGAAAATAATAACTTTCTGTGCCTTGATTTTTCAACTCTTCCAGAATGGCAGTAGAGTGGATGCCGATGGTATTTTTCTCCCGTGCGGCGTATATGTCGGCAAGAATAACGGTGTCCGCCAGTGACAGTACGTCTGCGAATTCCTGCAGGAATGCCTGTGTCCTGGAGTAGGTATGAGGCTGGAATACACAGATGATTCGATTGTGCGGATAGTTCTGTGCCGCCGTAAGGGATGCCTTGACTTCGGTGGGGTGATGCGCATAATCGTCGATTACAGTCACGCCATGGAAGCTTCCCTTGTACTCAAACCGGCGTTTCGTTCCGCCGAACTGCTGTAAGCCTATCCGAATGGTATCCATGGGTATCCCCATATCCAGGCACAGAGCTATGACGGCAAGGGAATTGGACACATTATGCATACCGGGGACACTTAAGGTGACGCTGCCGAGGCACTGGCTCTTGTGCATGGCGGTGAATGTGGCACACGCATGATCGTCGAAGGAAATATTGGTTGCATAATAATCATCCGTTTCGCATAAACCATAAGTAATGACCTTACAGTTTAGGTATTCTGTAATTGTGCCAAGCTCTTTTATCTGGCCATTGATGATCAGCGCTCCGTCGGCGGCAGTATTGCCGGCGAAGGCGTGAAAGGAACGGCGGATATCTTCGATATCCTTAAAGAAATCAAGATGCTCGGCCTCTACACTGGTGATAATACTGTATCTGGGATAAAAATGCAGAAAACTGTTGGTGTATTCGCATGCTTCCGTGATAAACACATCGGAACTGCCTACACGGATGTTGCCGCCAATGGAATCCAGAATGCCTCCTACGCTGATGGTGGGATCTGCGCAGGCAGTCAGGAGAACCTGAGAACACATGGAGGTAGTGGTTGTTTTGCCGTGGGTGCCTGCCACCGCAATGGACTGCTCGTAATTGTTCATAATCTGTCCAAGCAGTTCTGCCCGGGACAGCATGGGTATACCGGCATCAACTGCGGCGGCGTATTCCTCGTTGTCCTCATGAACGGCCGCAGTATAGACAACCACTTCCGGCCGGCGGGCGAGGTTGGAAGCCTTCTGCCCAATGTAAATGGTGGCGCCCAGGGAGGCGAGACGGTCGGTGAGAGCGGATTGTTTGGAGTCCGAACCGGAGATGGTGAAATTTTCCCGGAGCAGAATCTGGGCAAGACCGCTCATGCTGATACCGCCGATTCCGATAAAGTGCACATGAATGGGGGTCTGAAAATTTAATTGATACATAATATTACCTGCCTGATTATTGTTTTCGACTGGAACTCTTCCTTAAATTATTATAACCATATGCGGAAGAATTGCAAAGCTATTTTCTTGGAAACGTTTTCAATCTGATGTTTTCGGGAAAGTACTTGCTCTTTGGTGATATAATTGCTAAAGTATTGGTCAAATATGACTAAAAATGACATGAAAAGGCAATGATATTATACAAAATGCTGTACAACTTAGGGGTCATATGTTATACTTCTAATATAATACTATCGGTCGAAAAAGTGACAGAATGAATGACGAGAGGTGAATGACGTGATGAAGAAAGAGATGGTTGCCATGTTATTGGCAGGCGGACAGGGAAGCCGCCTTGGAGTTCTAACTTCCAGTGTTGCAAAACCAGCGGTAGCATTTGGAGGAAAGTATCGTATTATAGACTTCCCGCTCAGTAATTGTATCAATTCGGGAATCGATACGGTGGGTGTACTCACCCAGTATCAGCCGCTGCGGTTGAACCGGCATATCGGAATCGGTATTCCGTGGGATCTGGATCGTAATAACGGTGGGGTTACCGTACTGCCGCCTTACGAACGGAGTGACAACAGCGAATGGTACACGGGTACAGCAAATGCTATTTATCAGAATCTGGCGTATATGGAGATGTATGATCCGGATTACATTCTGATTTTATCCGGTGACCACATCTATAAGATGGATTATGAGGTAATGCTGGATTTCCATAAAGAGAACAATGCAGATGTGACGATTGCGGCAATGCCGGTTCCGATAGAAGAGGCAAGCCGTTTCGGTGTGGTAATTACAGATGAGAACAGGCAGATTCAGGAGTTCGAGGAGAAGCCTGAGCATCCCAGGAGCAATCTGGCATCCATGGGTATTTACATTTTTAATTGGAAAGTATTGCGGGATAGTCTGATCAAGCTGAAAGATCAGCCGGGCTGCGATTTTGGAAAACATATCATTCCGTACTGCCATGAACAGAAGAAACGTCTGTTTGCATATGAATATAACGGATACTGGAAGGACGTGGGAACGCTTGGCTCTTACTGGGAGGCTAATATGGAGCTGATCGACCTGATTCCTGAGTTCAATCTGTACGAGGAGTACTGGAAGATCTATACGAAGAGCGAGAATGTAGCGCCGCAGTATCTGTCACCGGAATCCATCGTGGATACCAGCATTATTGGTGAGGGAACTGAGATTTACGGCCAGGTTTACAATTCTGTCGTAGGCGCGGGCGTACGCATTGGTAAGGGAGCGGTGATCAGGAACTCTATTATTATGAAAGAGTGCGAGATCGGCGAGAATACCATAATTGATAAGTCCATTATTGCGGATAAGACAACCATCGGTGCAAACTGCAAGCTTGGCGTGGGAGAGTACGCGGAGAGTACGTTGAACCCGAAGGTATATGCTTTTGATCTGGTAACGGTCGGAGAGGAATCCGTGATACCAGACGGCGTATCGATTGGTAAAAATACGGCTATTTCCGGTGTGACAGAGCCATCCGATTATCCGGGCGGCATGTTGCCAGGCGGTGGAGCTATTATTAAGGAAGGTGACAGAGTATGAAGGCATTAGGATTAATTTTAGCAGGTGGAAATAACCACCGTATGCAGGAGCTTTCCAGCAAACGGGCGATTGCAGCCATGCCGGTAGGCGGAAGCTTCCGTTGTATCGATTTTGCACTGAGCAGTATGAGCAATTCCCATGTACAGACAGTAGCGGTACTGTCCCAGTACAATTCCCGTTCTTTGAACGAGCATTTGAGTTCTTCCAAATGGTGGGACTTCGGCAGAAAACAGGGAGGCCTGTATACGTTTACGCCGACGCTGACCGCGGATAACAGTTGGTGGTATCGCGGAACTGCAGATGCAATGTATCAGAATCTGGACTTTTTGAAGAAACGCCATGAGCCGTATGTGATCATTTCCGGCGGCGACTGCGTGTATAAGCTGGATTACAATAAGGTGCTGGATTACCACATTGATAAGAAGGCAGATATCACGGTGGTCTGCAAGGACATGCCGGAGGGGGCAGATATCAGCCGCTTTGGAGTGGTACGCATGAATGAGGATTACCGCATCATGGAGTTTGAGGAGAAGCCCATGGTGGCACAGTCCAATACGATTTCCGCAGGTATTTATATCATCCGCAGACGTCAGCTCATTGAAATGCTGGAGCGTTGTGCAGACGAGGAGAGATGGGATTTCGTAACGGACATCCTGATTCGGTACAAGAATATGAAACGGATCTACGGTTATAAGATGGAGGAGTATTGGAATAACATTGCAACGGTAGATTCTTATTATGAGACAAATATGGACTTCCTCCGCCCGGAGGTAAGAAATTTCTTCTTCAATGAAGCACCTTATATTTATTCCAAAGTGGATGATTATCCGCCTGCGAAGTACAACGGAGGAGCTTCTGTGAAGAACAGTCTGATCTCCAGCGGATGTATCGTGAACAGCAAGATAGAGAATTCCCTGTTGTTCAAGAATGTATTTGTAGGGAAAAACTGTGTGATCAAGAATTCCATTATCCTAAATGATGTATATATCGGAGACAATACCCATATCGAGAATTGTGTCGTAGAGAGCCGCGGAACATTGAAGGCAAATACTTACTATTGCGGCGATGATGGCGTGAAGGTTGTAATGGAGCGCAACGAGCGATACGCGATATAGTAAAATTGGGGACAGAGAAGGGGGATTGTAATGCAGATTACAGACATTAGGATACGCAGGGTGGACAAAGAAGGCAAAATGAAAGCAGTGGCCTCCATCACCATCGATGAAGAGTTTGTGGTACACGATATTAAGGTGATTGACGGGGATAAGGGATTGTTTATTGCGATGCCAAGCCGTAAGGCTGCTGATGGGGAATACCGGGATATTGCACACCCAATCAATTCCGATACCAGAAATAAAATACAGCAGATGATCCTGGATCGATACGAGCAGGAAGCGTCTGCGGAAGAGTAAAAAGTACAGAAGAAGCCTTGGAGAAGGGTGAATGAATGGAAGGGAGTGAAGCTCCCTTCCATTTTTACGCAGATTATGGTATAATAAGCGTTAGCAGAAAAATGAGGGGGATTCATAAAATGCAGACAAAAGCAGTGATATTGGCAGCAGGAAAGGGAACCAGAATGAAGTCGGATCTTCCCAAGGTAGTACATACAATTGAGGGAAAATGTCTGGTGGATTATGTGATAGAGGCGGCAAAGGGAGCCGGTGTACAGGAGGTCTGCCTGGTGGTAGGCTATCAGCATGAAGTGGTGGAGGAGAGTATCCTCCATAAGGATGTGGCTTTTGCATTGCAGCCGGAACAGTTGGGAACAGGGCACGCGGTCATGTGTGCAAGAGAATTTCTGGGTACGCAGGGCAGCACCATGATACTGTTCGGGGATACGCCTCTGATTACGGCGGATACCCTGCGGAGACTTCAAGCGTATCATGTGGAGCATGGCAATGCGGTGACGGTGCTGTCTGCATATATCGACAACCCCACTGGTTATGGCAGGATTATTCGTGATGAACAGGGGGCTTTTGTAAAGAGTGTGGAGCATAAGGATGCGGCTCCGGAGGAGCTTGCGTCCCATGAGATTAATTCGGGCATGTATATTTTTGATACGGCAGAGCTTGCATCGGCCCTGACGAAGCTGCAGCCTGATAATGCACAGGGAGAATATTACCTGCCGGATACGTTGGCCATCATCCGGGAAAAGGGACTGCGGGTAGATGCGTTTGCATTGGAGGATGCAGAGGATATTACAGGAGTCAATGATCAGGAGCAGCTTCAGGCAGCGGCGGAGATCATCCGCAGAAGGGAAACGTCATGTATATCATAGCAGGATTGGGAAATCCCGGCAGGAAGTATGCCGGGACAAGGCACAATGCAGGGTTTGACGTAGTGGATCGTCTGGCAGACAGTTATCGGATCCGTGTCAGGGAAAAAAAGCATCATTCATTATGCGGGCAGGGTGTGATAGGGGGAGAGAAGGTTCTGTTGGTAAAACCGCAGACATATATGAATAACAGTGGTGACAGCATTGCAGAGATCATACAGTATTATAAGGAAGATCCGGCTGCCAGACTGATCGTAGTCTATGATGATATCAGTCTGGAGCCGGGCAGGATCCGCGTTCGCAAGAAGGGGAGCGCCGGCGGTCATAACGGAATCAAGAGTATTATATCCCGGGTGGGAACGCAGGAATTTGTCAGGGTCAGGATAGGCGTAGGCGAAAAACCGGAAGGCTGGGATCTGGCAGACTATGTGCTGGGGCATATGGACCGCAGAGAACGCGCTGCCGTGGAAGAGGCATTTGCGGAAGCGGAAGAAGCGATCGAGCTGA
The DNA here is from genome assembly GCA_029071325.1 of Lachnospiraceae bacterium. Lineage (GTDB taxonomy): Bacteria > Bacillota > Clostridia > Lachnospirales > Lachnospiraceae > Roseburia_C. The sequence continues at coordinate 89,680 of JAIEAP010000041.1, forward strand.
TCGTACAGGGACGTGTGGACAAGGCAATGAATGACTATAATGCGGGAAAGAGGAACGTATGAACGTATTTGCGCAGTCCTTAATCGAATTGGAAGACTATCAAAATGCGCTGCGGAACATAAAACGCGGGAACGGAATTGTACAGATTGCGGGCTGCATGGACACGCAGAAAGCACATATGATATACGGGACGAACGATGGTTTTAGAAATAGAATCATCGTTACTTTTAGTGAGCAAAAGGCAAAGGAACTGCAGGAAAACTATCGGTTGTTTGATCGTGAGACGGTATATTATCCGGCGAAGGACATTCTCTTTTACCAGTCGGATATCCGCGGGAACCAGTTGACGAAGGAGCGTATCCTAGTGTGGAAAAAGCTGTTGTGCCGGGAGCCGGTCACGCTGGTCACTACCTTCGACGGATTGATGAACCGTATGGCAGAGATGAAATATTTTGCAGATGCGGTACAGTCGTGGAAGATAGGAGATACGTTGAATCTGGAAGAAGCGCGTACACAGTTAGTGCGTATGGGTTATGTGAGCAACTATCAGGTGGAAACGCCGGGAGAGTTTGCTGTGCGGGGAGGAATTCTGGACATTTTTCCGCTGACAGAGGAAAATCCGTACCGCATCGAACTGTGGGGAGATGCCATTGATTCGCTACGGAGCTTTGAGGCGTCCAGCCAGAGATCTCTGGAGAACCTGGAGGAGGTCGTTATTTATCCGGCGGCGGAGTTCGTGCTGACGGATGAGATCAGGGAGAAGGGCCTAAAGAAGCTGCGGAAGGAAGCTCAGAAGGTAGAGAAACAGTTTCGTGACGGTATGCACAACGAGGAAGCGCATCGTGTGAAGACGATGGCGCAGGCGTTGGAGGAGGAACTACAGGAACTGGGCGGCGGCGCCAATATCGACAGCAGTCTGTCTTATTTTTACGAGAAGGGAATTGGAATCTTAGACTATTTTGATCCAGAGGATACCGTGATCATTCTGGATGAACCGGCGCGCCTGATGGAAAAAGCCCGGGTGACGGAACAGGAATTTGAAGAGAGCATGAAGCAGCGTCTGGAGAAGGGGTATATCCTGCCGGGGCAGACCGATGCGCTGATCACAGGGAAGGAAATCTCTGCGAAGCTGAACAGACGTCATTGTATGGCACTGACGGCGCTTGACATGAAGGTGAAGGAAATGGAGCCGGCGGCCCGTTATTATGTGCAGGTACAGGGTGTGAATTCTTATAACAACAGTTATGCCACACTAGTGAAAGATCTGCAGCAATATAAGAAGAACGGTTATCGCGTGGTGGTGCTGTCCGCATCCCGGACAAGGGCGGAGCATCTGGCGAAAGACTTTATGGAGGAGGGACTGAACAGTTACTATACAACGGATCTGGATCGTGAGTTAAAACCAGGGGAGGTCATGACAGCATACGGCAAGCTGAAGCGCGGGTATGTGTATCCCATGCTGAAATTTGTCGTTATTTCCGAGAGCGATATTTTCGGGCAGGAGAAGAAGCGGCGGAAGAAGCAGCGCAGATATGACGGCGAGAAAATACAGAGTTTTCGGGATCTGCATGTGGGAGATTATGTAGTGCATGAAAATCATGGACTGGGTATCTACCGCGGAATCGAGAAAATAGAGGTCGATAAGAAGACGAAAGACTATATCAAAATCGAGTATGCCAAAGGCGGGAATCTGTATATCCTGGCAACGCAGCTGGAACTGATCCAGAAATACGCAGGGGCGGACGGCAGAAAGCCGAAACTGAATTCTCTGGGCGGCGCTGAGTGGGAGAAGACCAAGACGAAGGTGAGGGGAGCCGTCAAAGAGATTGCCCACGAACTGGTGCAGTTGTATGCAGCGCGGCAGAACAAGGAAGGCTATGTGTATGGCCCTGATACGGTATGGCAGAAGGAATTTGAGGAGATGTTTCCCTTTGAGGAGACGGAGGATCAGGAACTTGCCATTGAGGCTGCCAAGCGTGATATGGAGAGCAGCAAGATCATGGATCGGCTGATCTGCGGGGATGTGGGATACGGTAAGACCGAGGTGGCAATCCGGGCGGCATTTAAAGCGGTGCAGGAAGGCAAGCAGGTGGTATATCTGGTTCCTACTACCATTCTGGCGCAGCAGCATTATAATACCTTTGCCCAGCGCATGAAGGATTTTCCGGTGCGCGTGGATCTGCTGTGCCGTTTTCGGAGCGGTAAGGAGCAGAAGAAGACCGTGGAGGATCTGGCCAAAGGAATGGTGGATATTGTGATCGGTACACACCGAGTTCTGTCGGAGGACGTGAAGTTTAAAGACCTGGGTCTGCTTATCATAGATGAAGAACAGCGCTTTGGCGTAACTCACAAAGAGAAGATCAAACAGATGAAACAGGATGTGGATGTGCTGACGCTGACAGCGACCCCGATTCCCAGAACATTGCATATGAGCCTGATTGGTATCCGGGATATGAGTGTTCTGGAGGAACCGCCCATGGACCGCATGGCGATTCAGACTTATGTCATGGAGTACAACGAGGAAATGGTGCGGGAAGCTATCAATCGGGAGCTGGCACGGGAGGGGCAGGTGTACTATGTGTTCAACCGTGTCAATCAGATCGCGGATATGGCGTCAAAGATCGCCGAGCTTGTGCCGGAGGCCTCGGTGGCATTTGCCCATGGTCAGATGAGGGAACGTGAGCTTGAGAATATTATGTATCAGTTCATCAACGGAGAGATTGATGTTCTGGTCTCTACCACCATCATAGAGACGGGTCTGGACATTTCCAATGTCAATACTATGATCATTCATGATGCGGACAACATGGGGCTCTCCCAGCTCTATCAGCTGCGGGGGCGTGTGGGACGATCGAACCGGACGGCGTATGCGTTTCTCATGTACCGAAGGAATAAACTGCTGAAGGAAGTGGCGGAGAAGCGTCTGGCGGCAATCCGGGAATTTACAGATCTGGGCAGCGGCTTTAAAATAGCCATGCGGGATCTTGAGATACGGGGAGCCGGAAATCTCCTGGGAGCACAGCAGAGCGGACACATGGAAGCAGTGGGCTATGACCTGTACTGCAAGCTGCTCAATCAAGCGGTAAAACAGGAACAGGGGGAGCCGCAGGAAGAGAGCTTTGGCACTACGGTGGATGTGCAGACAGATGCGTTTATTCCGGTGGATTATATCCCCAATGAGGCGCAGAAGCTGGATATCTACAAGCGCATTGCCGCCATAGAGAGCGATACGGAAAGCGAGGAGATGCTGGATGAACTGACGGACCGGTTCGGAGATCCGCCCAGACCTGTCATGAATCTGTTGGCGATCGCACGCATCAAGAGCATGGCACATGGTGTCTACATGAAGGAAATCGTAGAGAAGGGCGATACCATTCGATTTGTCATGTATGAGAAAGCGCTGATAGATCCGGCGGGAATTCCTGCGATTGTGGAACAATACCGTGGTGTGGTTCGGTTTGTACCGGATCAGAAGGGGCCTTATTTCCTGATGGAACGGAATATGAACAGCCGCGGGCAGTCTTCAAGCAGCATGGCAGACATGGAAGAATTCATCGGCAGGATGCAGGACATCGTATTGACAGCGGAAAAGAAATGATAAAGCACTTGCGGCTTGTCCAAAAAAGCACTATAATAGAGCAAGCAAATGAAAATCTGGAGGAAATCAAAATGAAGATAAAGAAGGTTCTCTCACTTGTATTGGCAGTGGGCATGACCGCATCTGTGGCATTGACCGGATGCGGCAATCAGATAAATGAAAACGATGTGGCGGCAACTTTGGACGGAGAAGATATTCCCCTGGAGCTTGTTAATTTTATGGCACAGTATACGGCAGTATCTTACGATTCCCTGTATCTGCCTATGGTGGGAGAAGAGATGTGGACCCAGGATCTGTATGGGACAGGCACCACCATGGCGGATAATGTCAAGGACGGCATTATGAGCCAGATTCAGACGGGATACCTGCTGGCTGCCCATATGGAAGAATATGGTGTGACGATATCGGATGAGGAAATCTCGGCGATGGAGCAGGCTGCAGATAATTTTCTGGCAGATAATACCGAGGAAGCCATCAAAACCATGGGGGCGAAGAAGGAGCACATCGTCAAGATGCTGTGGCTGAACCTGGTGCAGCGGAAGATGCAGCAGGCGATTTATGATACGGCGGATACAGAGGTGTCTGATGAGGAAGCAGCACAGAGAGCCTTCAGCTATATCAAGATTGCCACCAATGGGTATATGGATGCAGACAATAATCAGGTGACATATACGGAGGAAGAACTTGCAGGGCTGGCAGAGGATGCAGAGAAGGCGGCTGTAGAAGCAAAAGAGGACTTTGACAAAGCCGCAACGGACAACAATTATACGATCAGCACCTATTCCTATGGCAGCGATGAAATTGACGAGGAAGGCGCGGCTACGCGAAGCATGAATATTGCGGTTATCCAGGCTGCCAACGAGCTTAGCGAAGGGGATGTTTCCAGTCTGATCGAAGTAGAGGGTGATGGCTATTATATCCTGCGGCTGGACAGCGAACTTGACAGGGAGGCAACTGACAATAAGAAGGATCAGATCGTATCCCAGAGGAAGAGTGATAAGTATAATGAGGTGCTGAAGTCTTATCAGGATGCCTGCGAGTGGGAGATCAATGAGAAGGAATTGAAGAAAGTAAAGTTTGACGGGTTTTACACGATCAAGCAGGAGGTCGATACCGAAGCGGAGCAGGTATCCGGCACAGAGTAGTAAAACGAATGACACTTGAAAGGGCTGTCTCATAATAGTAATTATGCGGCAGTCCTTTGTTTTATAAAAGGATATAAAAGATGCAAAAAGAAAAGATGCGTACGAAATTACAATTGTGTGCGGCAGGAATCCTGCTTCTGTGGGTATTGCTTGCAGCGTTAGGACAGCAGTATGGGCTGGGACAGAAATATCTGGTGGTAAAGGTGAACGGTTCGGTCATAGGCATGACCTCCGCGGATACAGATGTAGACAGTGTCATGCATGACAGCCGCCGTATTCTGGCAAAGCAGACGGAGGGGTATCTCATGCAGGAAATTGTATGGGAGACAGAGGAGAGCAGAAAGCTCTTTGTGCCGTTGATGGATGAGACCGAGCTGCGGGATGCAGTGCTTGACGCATTACAGGATGAGGACGCAGGAGCCCAGGTGTTTGCGTATACGGTGAATGCTGGCGGTACATTTATTTCCTTCCCTGATCTGGCGGAGGTAGAGGATTTTCTAAACCGCATTAAGGCGGAAGCAGACGCGGAGGACAGCTTTGGCGTGTGCTTTTATAAGAGAGACGATCACCGGGAGGGCAGCCTGCAGGCAAACCTGATGTTAAGGAAGCAGGTGAGCGAAGAGCCTGCAACGGCAGGTGATGCAGGGGTTATATTGGCTTTGGACAGAGCCCTTAAGGCGGCGGAAGAAAATCCGGGGGAGAACCGTTATCAGAGGGGCATTCTGGAAATGGAATTTACAGAAGACGTGGAGATATTTACGGATGTAGTGCCCCGGGCGAATATGATGTCGATAGAAGATGCGGTGGCAGAAGTAACAAAAACGAAGGAGACGAATAAGATATATGAGATAGAACCCGGTGACTGTCTGTCTGTCATTGCGGTAAAGCACGATACAACTGTGGATTCCATAGTGACGCTGAACGGTTTCGAGGATGAGAATGTGATCATTATGGCGGGACAGGAAATTATTCTTGCCGTTCCGGAGCCGGATATTGCGCTCCGCATCTGCGAGGGGGTGGTATATGAGGAGGATTATACGGAAAATCCCATCATTATCCCGAATGATGCCTGGTATACGACCGATGAAGTAGTGCGGCAGGAAGGAACAGTGGGACGGCGGGAGGTCAATGCTGTCGTTGTGACAGAGAACGGTATTGAGACAGAACGCAGTATGATACATCAGACCATCCTTGCTGAATCTGTACCGGCAGTGATTGAGCAGGGAACGAAAATACCGCCTACCTATATCAAGCCCATATCTGGAGGCAGATTTACGTCGGGCTTTGGAATGAGATGGGGCAGGATGCATAATGGAGTAGACTGGGCATGTCCGACGGGAACAACGGTATATGCCTCCAGCAGCGGTACGGTGGTCAGTGCAGGATGGGCATCCGGCTATGGCAATTGCGTGCTGATCAGCCATCCAGACGGAAGGATGACCCGCTATGCCCACAACAGTGCATTGTTGGTGACAGCGGGGCAGAGTGTGTCCCAGGGACAGTCCATTGCCCTCAGCGGAAGTACCGGACGCTCTACCGGTCCTCATGTACATTTTGAGATATATATCAACGGAAGCCGTGTAAACCCTCTGAAGTATTTGAATTAAATCTGATTTACAAGACCGAAAATATATAATATAATAAAGGAAATATGTGTATACTAGGTTTGAGAGATTACTTGACAAAGTTGATATAGGGTTATTATAATATGTGATATTTGTATCGGACAGGAATTTAACATCGAGGTGCGAAATGGAACAGTATGTGATTAAGGGTGGAAATCCTCTGGTTGGTGAAGTGGAAATCGGGGGCGCAAAGAATGCAGCGCTTGGTATCCTGGCAGCAGCCATTATGACGGATGAAACCGTAACGATCGATAATCTGCCGAATGTTCGTGATATCAACGTGCTGCTAAGCGCTATTGAGGGAATCGGAGCCAAGGTTGAACGCGTCAATGAGCATAGGGTAAGGATTAACGGGTCACTGATCGGTGATTTACGGGTAGATTATGAATATATTAAGAAAATAAGAGCTTCCTATTATCTGTTGGGAGCGTTGTTAGGCAAATACCGGAAGGCAGAGGTGGCATTTCCGGGCGGATGCGCCATTGGAACCAGACCCATTGACCTTCACCTGAAAGGATTTCGGGCGCTGGGGGCAGATGTGGACATCCGGCATGGACTGATTTCTGCAACAGCGGAGCATCTTGTGGGCAATCATATCTATCTGGATAAGGTGTCAGTAGGTGCAACCATCAATATCATGATGGCGGCAGCAATGGCGGACGGAAAGACTACGATAGAAAATGCGGCAAAAGAACCGCATGTGGTAGATGTGGCAAACTTTTTGAACAGTATGGGTGCCAATATCCGGGGAGCCGGAACGGATGTTATACGTATTGTCGGAGTGGAGAAGCTGCACAAGACAGAATATTCTATTATCCCGGATCAGATTGAGGCAGGAACCTTTATGTTTGCCGCTGCGGCAACTAAGGGTGATGTGACGGTAAAGAACGTGATCCCCAAGCACCTGGAGGCAACAAGCGCAAAGCTTTTGGAAATAGGCTGTGAGGTGGAGGAATTTGACGATGCAGTCCGTGTTGTGGCAAGCAAGCCGCTGCGTCATACACAGGTGACTACGCTGCCTTATCCTGGATTCCCGACGGATATGCAGCCGCAGATGGCAGTAGTGTTGGGACTGGCGGACGGCACCAGCACAGTGACAGAGAGTATTTTTGAGAACCGTTTTAAATATGTGGATGAGTTGAACCGTATGGGGGCTCAGATTAAGGTGGAGAGCAATATTGCCATCATTACCGGAGTACATCGTTACACAGGTGCTACCGTTAGCGCACCTGACCTTCGGGCGGGGGCTGCGTTGGTGATCGCCGGATTGGCAGCAGATGGTATTACCGTGGTGGATGATATTTATTACATCCAGCGGGGTTATGAGGCATTTGAGGAGAAGCTTGCTGAGTTAGGAGCACAGATTGAGCTTGTAAGTTCAGAGAAAGAGATCCAGAAGTTTAAGCTGAAAATTTCTTGAGTGAAAAAGCCGGAGAAGAAAAGCCGTGTGATGGTTTCTATACATAGATAGAAGCTATTACGCGGCTTTCGTTTGTCAGATCAGAGACTGAATATACAGTGGACTTTTATCCAGATCGATACATGCACCATCATCTAACTGCACCAAGGGCTTGGAAAGATGACGATGATTCAGCAGAACAATCTTCGCTCCTGTTCCGTCGCTTAAGAGTACCCGGTTGTTCTGGTAGGTAGTGGCAATGTGCTCTAAGAAAGTCAGAATATATTTCGGTTTGTATTTCTGCAGACCGTCTTTTTCGAATTCCGCAATGACCTGGAAGGGACACAATGGAGCCCGGTATGAACGGGCAGCGGTCATAGCGTCATACACGTCTGCAATAGCAATGATGAGGGCAAAGTCATCAATTTCCTCTGTGGTAAGACCCGTGGGGTAACCGGAACCGTCGCAGCGCTCGTGATGCATCAGGGCGGCCCGTTTGATTCTGGAATCTAAAGGCTGGTTTTTCAGAATGTCGTAGCCATACTTGGGATGCTTACGAACCATTTGAAATTCTTCGTCCGTCAGTTTGCTGTTCTTGTTGAGAACATCTTCGGGAATCTTGGTCTTGCCAATATCATGTAAAAGTCCAGCCAGTGTCAGAACATCCAGATCTTCCTTATGAAAGTGGAGCCACTTTCCAATCATACGGGAAATCAGCGCAACATTCATGCAATGTGCGTATGTACTGTCATCGACCTGCCGCATATTGTGCAGCATATCAAATATCTCAATGGTGGTCTTCTTGCCGCTGAGCAGGGATGCAACCTTAGTCAGCAGTTCCTGCTGGTTCATAGTGCCGCCGGATGCAATAAACTCGTCAAAACATTCCTTCAGATCATTGGTACGCAGAGTAAAGTCTGTCTGAAACTGCTGGAACTGCGAAGAACGTTTTATTTTCTGGGAGTAAGACGCATTTGCAACGGAGCCTTGTTCTGTAATGGGGTTCTTCGCCGGGAAATAAGCCTGTTCAGAATCATAAACATCTGTATCTGCAGGCTCGGTTTGAGCCTCTTCTATCTGCACGCTGGGAATGCCGTAGAATTCGATGCGGGAGATCAAGGCGCGGTTCAAGAGTACGCCTGAGTTGACGATTAACTGTCCGCGTTTGGTGCGGACAGAGGCCGCGGTGACCATGCCTGGCTGTAATTCAGATGTTGGATATTCTTTCATATTTGTAATTGCCCCGTTTCTTCATTATATCTTGATATTCCTAAAACATTTTGTATAAAAATACACAAACCCATAAATTCAGTATATTCTTTTTGTGAAAAATGTCAATAAGAGATTCTGCCGTGGAAATTATGCAGTATGCAGAAATTTGGGGAAAGTGGTTATTGACATTTATATGATAAAGGTGTATGCTCTTTCAAGAGATTAGAAAATTCAATATTGTTATTTCTCTTATTCAGAGTGATGGAGATACATAGGATCGAAGAAGTCACGGCAACCCCCCGGAGGAAGGTGCTAACCTGAGCGAGCAATCGAACAATAAGAGGATTTGATGATCTTAATCATATCAGGTCCGCTTATCGTTGATAAGCGGTTTTTTATTCCAAACAAATAAGAAAGGAAAGGAACAATGGAGAAATTACTATTTACTTCGGAATCAGTAACAGAAGGACATCCCGACAAAGTATGCGACGCCATTTCGGATGCAATCCTGGACGCCTGCATGGCGCAGGATCCCATGAGCCGTGTGGCATGTGAGACAGCGTGCTGTACAGGCTTTGCGCTGGTGACAGGTGAGATCACTACTAAGGCGCAGTTAGATATTCCCAGCATTGTGAGGGAGACCATAAACGAGATCGGTTACGATCATGCAGAGACAGGCTTTGACGGTCATACCTGCGCCGTTATGGTAGCATTGGATCAGCAGTCTCCGGATATTGCCATGGGAGTGGACAAGGCCCTGGAGGCACGGGAAAATAAGATGAGCGATGAGCAGATTGAGGCAATCGGTGCGGGAGATCAGGGTATGATGTTTGGTTATGCCAGCAACGAGACCCCGGAATATATGCCGTATCCTATCTCACTGGCACACAAGCTGGCCCTGCAGTTGACCAAAGTGAGAAAGGACGGAACCCTGAAGTATTTAAGACCGGACGGCAAATCTCAGGTGTCTGTGGAGTATGATGAGAACGGTTGCCCCAAACGTCTGGAGGCAGTCGTTCTGTCCACCCAGCATGACGAGGATGTGACCCAGGAACAGATTCATGCGGATATTAAGAAGTATGTGTTTGACGAGGTGATCCCGGCAGACATGATTGATGAGAATACCAAGTTTTTCATTAATCCTACGGGACGTTTTGTGATCGGCGGACCTCACGGTGATGCAGGTCTTACCGGACGCAAGATTATTGTAGATACATACGGCGGATATGCTCGTCACGGCGGCGGTGCATTTTCCGGAAAAGACTGTACCAAGGTGGATCGTTCCGCAGCGTATGCAGCGCGTTATGTGGCAAAGAATCTGGTGGCGGCAGGTCTTGCCGACAAGTGTGAGATCCAGTTGTCCTATGCCATCGGCGTAGCTCAGCCTACTTCTATTATGATAGATACCTTTGGAACCGGCAAGAAGTCGGACGAGGAACTGGTAGAGATCGTGCGGAAGAACTTTGATCTGCGTCCTGCGGGCATTATCAAGATGCTGGATCTTCGCAGACCGATTTACCGCCCCACAGCAGCATACGGACATTTCGGACGTACCGATGTAGAACTCCCATGGGAGGCATTGGATAAGGTAGAAGAACTGAAAAAGTATCTGTAAGATCAGATGAATGTATGGAAAACGGCATTGGCGAATCAGAAGCTGATGCCGTTTTGATATCTTAAATAAGTATAAAATGGGTGGAGGAAGGATGACAGAATGCAGGAGGCGTGTTATAATTTGACGCAGGAGCAATAGTGTTTGTCCAGCATGAACTGGAGCTGGCAGCGAGTCGCAGCCGGTAAACACAATCTCATACGTATTCACTTCGTTCAGACGATTTTCTCCGCTGTACGTCATCGGCCTTCGGCCTTAAAGGTGCGTCTGCGACGCACTGCAGTACAGCTTCGAAAAATCGCCATACACATAGTGTTGCTCTGATCATGGAAGGGAGGAATCGCGGCATGATCGTGTATCAGGAGTTTTCCTCCCTGGAACGTGATCTGGGTATGAAAGCATCTATACTGTACGGTGTCAGTAATCATATCGCTCAACATTACAGGACTGTAAAACGAAAAAAGGAAAATGGGGATTACCGCATCTTGCATGTGCCGGATGAGATTCTCAAAACAATACAGCGCAGGATTGCGGATACCCTCTTATGCAGAATGGAGGTATCTCCTTATGCGAAAGCCTATGTGGATGGCGGGAGCGTACGCAGGAATGCAATTCCTCATGTAGGGCAGGATAAGATATTAAAGCTGGATATTGTCCATTTTTTTGATTCTATCCTGTATTCCACCGTGAAGGATATGGCCTTTCCGGGTGAGATTTATTCGGAACAGAATCGGATTCTGCTGACGATGCTGTGTTATTATGATCAGGTGCTTCCCCAGGGAGCGCCTTCTTCGCCTGCAATAACAAATATCATTATGAGAGATTTTGACGAGATAGTTGGAAAATGGTGTGTGGAACGGAATCTTGCATATACCCGCTATTGTGATGATATGACGTTTTCCGGCGACTTTTCTGTGGCAGAGGTCATTGATTTTGTGTCGGTAGAATTAAAGAAGAAAGGTTTTTTCCTTAACAGGAAAAAGACAATTGTGGCAGATAGGCATCATTCCCAGCGGGTGACCGGATTGGTAGTCAATGAGAAGCTCTCCGTTCCAGTGGAATACAGGAGAAAGCTGAGGCAGGAGATTTTTTTCTGTCAGAAATATGGGGTAACCTCACATTTGCAGAAAATGGGCTGCCCTGATTCGGAGGAATTATATACACAGAAGCTGCTGGGAAGAGTGAACTATGTACTTTCGGTAATGCCGGATGACCGAGAAATGAGAGAATACCGAAGCTGGATCACAGGGAGGCTACACAGATGAAGATGAAAACGAGGCTCATCATTTCCTTTTGCATTATCATATTTGTACCGGTATCACTGGCGGGTCTGACATTGCTGGGCTTTTTTCATATGCAGGCAAAAGACCTCCGCCAGACATACGGTGTTGAGGATATGGATTATAACTACATGGTGAATTCTGTCCATTTGTTAAATCGGATGACTCAAAGAATATATCAGGAGTTGAAGGAGACGGCTGTAAGTGAACCGGAAAAGCTGGAGAGCACGCTCTATCTGAGTCAGATGAATGAGCGGCTGCTGGAAAAGAGCTCTTATCTGATCGTGAAAAAGGATGGAGAGATCATTTATGTGGGAGCAGAGGAGGGGACAGAGATACCCGCCGGTCTGCCGGGTTATGGGGAAATGAAGCTGAATGATGAGAGGGGCTATCTGGTGGACGGCGAGCGGCAGGAACTGATCAAAGCGCTGGATTTTTCGTTTGAGGACGGCGGTCAGGGCAGCCTTTATATCATAACCTCCGCAGAGTGTTTGGTCCCGGAAATCCGTGAATTTATACTGGATGTTGTGATATCTGTTATTTTGATACTGCTGTTTACTGCTGCAATGCTGACAATCTGGATATACAGGAGCATGATCAATCCCATCAAGAAGCTGCAGACGGCGATGCAGAATATTAAGGATGGCAATCTGGATGCGGCGCTGGAAATTGACAGCAAAGACGAGATTGGAGAGTTGTGCCGCAATTTTGAAGAGATGCGTCAGAGGTTGAAGGATTCTGCCGAGGAGAGTTTGGAATCTGAGCGCAAGAATAAGGAGCTGATCAGTAACATAGCCCATGACTTGAAAACCCCCATCACTGCGGTGAAAGGATATTCGGAAGGACTGATGGATGGTGTGGCGGACACACCGGAGAAGCGGGAGAAATATATAAAAACCATCTACAATAAAGCCAATGAAATGGATCTGCTGCTGAATGAGCTGACGCTGTATTCTAAGATTGATACCAACCGTATTCCCTATGAGTTTAACCGTATTCGCGTCATGGCGTATTTTGAGGATTGTATGGAGGAGATCGGGCTTGATCTGGAAGCAAAAAATATCGGATTGTCTTATTATAATTATGCCGGAGATGATGTGCAGATCATTGCAGATCCGGAGCAATTGAAGCGGGTGATCCGCAATATTGTGAATAATTCTGTGAAATATCTGGATAAGCCCCAGGGGCTTATCAATGTCCGGGTCAAGGATGTGGGAGATTTTATTCAGGTGGAGATTGAAGACAACGGAAAGGGAATCTGCAAGAAAGACCTGCCCTATATTTTTGATCGGTTTTACCGGGCGGATGCGTCCAGGAATTCGGCTACCGGCGGAAGCGGGATCGGATTGTCCATTGTCCGGAAGATCATTGAAGACCATGGAGGTAAGATCTGGGCGACCAGCAAGGAAGGGACAGGAACCATCATGTACTTTGTGTTGAGAAAATATCAGGAGGTGCCAAGTGAGTAAGATATTGATTATCGAGGATGAAGTGACGATTGCAGAATTGGAGAAGGACTATCTGGAATTAAGCGGATTTGAAGTAGAGATTGAGAGCGACGGACAGCAGGGACTTTCGCAGGCGCTTGCAGGAGAGTTTGACATGTATATACTGGATCTCATGCTGCCGGGTATAGACGGGTTTGAAATCTGCCGTCAGATACGGGAGGCAAAAAATACGCCGATTCTGATGGTATCAGCAAGAAAAGATGATATTGATAAAATCCATGGCCTGGGACTGGGGGCGGATGATTATATTACCAAGCCTTTTTCGCCCAGTGAGCTGGTGGCGCGTGTCAAGGCACATCTGGCGCGTTATGAGCGCCTGATCGGAAGCAGTGTGCAGGAAAATGAACTGGTGGAGATCCGGGGCATTCGCATTGATAAGACTGCGCGGAGGGTATGGGTCAACGGCGAGGAGAAAACCTTTACCACCAAGGAGTATGACCTTTTGGTATTTCTGGCACAGAATCCCAACCGTGTATTTACCAAGGAAGAGCTGTTTCGGGAAATATGGGAAATGGAGTCTGTGGGGGATATTGCCACGGTTACGGTACACATTAAGAAAATCCGGGAGAAGATAGAAATGGATACTGCCAAGCCGCAGTATATCGAAACCATATGGGGCGTGGGGTACCGGTTTAAGATGTAAGAGTATTGACAAAAGTCTATCATATCTATATAATGATAGAATAATTTTCATAGTCGATCATGTGAGAGGGGGAGAGGAGCAATTTTTGGAGTATGATTACGGTCAGATACAATGTTATCTGGTACAGATGAAGGAGTCTGTCCGCAGGGGCAGATACCGGATTGCGAGGAACAGCAACCGGCAGAAGAATCTTGATCTGTACAGAGAGTATGTGATTGACGAGGAGATGAGCAGACAGATTCTGTTATCGATATGTGCGGAGGATTTCTGCGGAGTACTGCAGAATGAACATCCCGGCTTTGAATATGAGAGATTGTATGTATTTGGGAAAAGGGTATTGCTGCTGCAAAGATTTGGATCGGAAGAAGAAAGTGTTCCGCTGTACATCAAATGCAATATGTTGGAGGATCAGTTCGTGATTGTTATCTCATTCCACAAGCAGGCGCATCCGCTGCGCTATGTATTTCAATCCCACGGGATGCAGGAGGAATTAGTATGAGAAAAGATTTTTGCGTGAACTGCAGGGCAGAGACAGAATATGAATTTCGCGAGGTCATCCGAAGAGAAATCATCCGGGAAAAGGAATATCAATTCCGGTTCACCACCGCAGTCTGTAAGACGTGTGGAGAGGAGATGGATATTCCGGGACTGATCGACCGGAATATTAAGGAGCGGGACGTACAGTACCGTGAGACGGAGCATATCGTGACGGTAGAGGAAATTGAGAAGCTGATGGAGATTTACCATATAGGGAAAGCGCCCTTATCTATGGCGCTGGGCTTTGGTGAGGTGACGGTTTCCCGGTATTTATGCGGGCAGATGCCGTCCCGGCAGTATTCCGATATTATGCGTCAGGCGCTGCGTTTGCCGGAATATATGGAGCAGCTATTAAAGCAGAACCGGGATAAGGTGGGGGAGACTGCCTATCGGAAGGCAATGCGGGCAGCTGCGGAATTGAAGGAACTGTTTCGTATGTCTGATGAGATGCTGGTCACAATTGCGTATCTGTTTCAGAAGATGCGGGAGGTTACTCCGCTGGCATTGCAGAAGATACTATATTTTATACAGGGAATTTATCTTGCACGGTTCCATAAGCCGATGTTTCCGGAAGAATGCCGTGCGTGGGTGCACGGGCCGGTTTATGAAACAGTATACCGCCTGTTCCGTGATTTTAGATACAGTCCCATTGAGGATGACCGGTTTGCTATTCTGCGCGGTCGGTCCGGGGAATTGGGGGAGCAGGAGAAACAGGTGGTAGATCTGGTGGTACAGACCTTTGGTATGTACAGCGGCAAAGCGCTGGAAACCATCACCCACGTAGAGCAGCCCTGGCTTAAGGCGAGGGAAGGCTGCGGGCTGGAGGCGTATTCCCAGGCAGTTGTGACGAAGGAATCCATGGAGGAGTATTTCGAGGAAGTGTCAAAGACCTATGGAGTGGATTCTGCGGAAGGACTGAATCGTTATATTCGTATACGGCTTGGCGGGACTTTGCCGGAAGAGGCTTAAAGGACGTTTTATCTGCGGTCAAAGAGAAGGCATAGAGGCAGTATAGAGACAGGGACAGGATATGGACATTACGGAAAATATTTTATTTGAGGATACAGAGATTCTGGTGTGCCGCAAATATGCAGGGATTGCTGTGCAGACCAGAAAGCTGGGCGAGCAGGATATGGAGAGTCTGCTGCGCAATTATCGTGCGGGGAAGGGAGAGACACCCTACATCGGTGTGGTTCACCGGCTGGATCAGCCGGTGGAAGGGATTCTGGTGTTTGCCAAGAATCCCCGTGCAGCAGCAGCCTTAAGCAGGCAGCTTCAGCAGGATGGTTTCGGAAAATATTATCGCGGGGTGGTATGGGGAGAGCCGCCGCAGGAAGAAGGCCGGCTGGAGGATGTTCTGCAAAAGGACGGGCGGACCAATATGTCCCGGGTGGTTTCAGCGGGAACGAAGGGCGGTAAGCGGGCTGTGCTGGATTATAAGGTTCTGGAGAGGCAGACGGATACCAGTCTTGTGGAAATCAGACTGTATACCGGCAGGCATCATCAGATACGGGTACAGTTAGCACATGCGGGATGTCCTTTGATGGGCGATCGGAAATACGGGAATACGGCATCGCCCACCGTTCCGCTGGCATTGTGTGCCTGCCGTTTGGCTTTTCGCCACCCGATAAGTGGGGAGACGCTGATGTATCAGGTGGAACCGGAGGGGGCGGCATTTCTGCCCTATCGGAAATAAGCGCTGTTTTGAGTATCAAAAATAGTGTAATTTTTAACAGGAATAAAAAATTTTTTTCACCGCATACTGATGGTATGATAGCGAAGACGAATCAAACCATGAAAAGTATGTTGTATATATTGGGAATTACAATTGCAGTGTATATCGGAATGCGTTTTCTGCTGGCGATTGTAATTCCCTTTTTAATTGCCTATTTCATTGCGTTGATATTACGTAAGCCTGTAGCATATTTAAACAAGATCACAAGACTGCCAAGGGGAATCTGGAGCATGATCCTCGTGGCTTTGTTCGTAGTGGTAATCGCGGTGCCGGTCGGGTTTCTGATCTATAAGGGCGGTTGTGAGGCAATTGCTCTAATCTCACATTATGAGGAGTGGACAGATCAGATCAGCAGTCTATGGGGAAGCAGTTGCAAACGTCTGGAGGAGTTGTCTGGAATCGAAGCTGCTTCCATTGAGCAGTTTGGCAGGGATGGCGCCATGCGGATGGTGACCCAGGCACAGGAGGAGGTTGTGCCGTTTCTTATGAGCTGTTCTGTCACGTCCCTGCAGCAGGCGGCATCCTTCCTGGGAAAGACTGTAATCACACTGGTAGCCGCCGTACTGATCTTAAGTGATTATGAGAAGTTGGCACATTGGATCAGGCAGAGAAGCTGGTACGGATATCTGGAACAGGTTTGGGGCAATATGTGCCGTGCAGGAGGAACTTATGTGAAGGCGCAGATCATAATTATCGGAATGATCTGTACGGTCTGTATCCTGGGGCTGGTAGTGGCAGGCAATCCCTATGCGGTATTGGTGGGACTGCTGATCGGTATCTGTGATGCGCTGCCGTTTATCGGAACAGGGTGTATATTTGTGCCCTGGCTCATTATAGAATTATTCCGGGGAAACATTATGCATGCGGTCTTGTACGGAGTTCTGTTCATCATCTGTACTTTTATCCGGGAATTCATAGAACCAAGACTGGTGGGCAAGGGGCTGGGGGTGCATCCTCTGGCAGTGATCATCAGTATTTACGCAGGATTGAAGATATACGGATCCGTCGGTGTCCTGCTGGGGCCGGTATCCTTCTTTCTGATATGGGAAATCTATCATACGTTCTATAAAGAAGAAAAAGAGCCGGAAACGGATAGGAGCTGAATATCAGATCAGCAGCATATCCGCTTCCGGTTCTTCTGCAAAATATGATTGAAGATCAATATATCATAAACTATAATGATATATAACAATCAAGTGCAGGGATTTTATTGATTTCTGATTCACATCTACATAAGAAAGGGGAGGAGTAGCATGGGTTATCATGTCAAATTGGAAGAACTCCACAATACAAGCAGTCATATTATAGATCAGACGGAGGGGTGGATAAAGCAGTTATCCAGAGTACGGGCAAGCCTTTGGGATATTGTGCATGTGGATATGCATGGGGAAGCTGCGGATGCCATTCGGGCATACATACAGGAAGTACATATAAAAATACTGGACTGGATCATAGATACGATCAAAACCTACCGGAGCAGTCTGATCCTGTATGTAGACGGCTATCGGGAAATTGAACCGGACCCCAAGGGAGAGATTTCTCAGGGCGTGCTGGAGGAGCAGCTGGAACAGCTGCAGAGGGAGAAATCTGAATTTCTGCAGATTGCGGAGAATATAGAGCATATTTATCGGGAACTGAGTCAGTATATGGCTGTGGATAGCTTTTGTGCAGCTGGCGTGGAAAATAGTTATGACAATGCCATTCAATTTGCAGAGAAGGTGCGCACCCAGGTGGGAGAGTATGAAGAGGTTCATCGGCATAATGTGGATTCCATAGATGAGATGATAAGTAATATAGAGCATATCATGAATCTGCATGGTGGCGGGAATAGCGGACGGTATTCTGCGAAGGGTGTGTTAGATATTGCGGGATATCAGCCGGGAAGTATGTCGAAGCTTCCGGAATATCAGAGAGCAGTGGATCTGAATATGCTCCAGCGTATGTATGTGGAACAGGCAGTAGAACGTGTGAAAGCCGGGAAAAGTCATTTGGTGTCTGTTAGCGGCGGAGCAGAGAGAACTCCAAATATATGTGTCTTGCCGATACATGGAGTTGTAATAGCGAAGGGTGTCGGGATAGGGGATAAAGAGTATTATGGTGCGCCGATTTCCGCTCAAAGGTGCAAAATATCGGAGACTGTTTTTCTGTCGGCACAGAGCATGTTGATTGGGGCAGGAGTGATAGACGGTCTGGAAGCCGGAGTGTCGGGAGCGCTGTCACGGCTGCAGAAGAACGCGGAAATATTTGCCAGAGAAGAAATGGAACGAAGACAACGGGAGTATGAGATCAACCATAGCGTGTATGGCATTGTGGGAAACTGGCAATCTGCCGCGTTGACGGAAGAGCAGCAGAGAGTCAATGCGGAATACATCTACAACAAGTTGTTGGATGAGGGATGGAGCAAGGAAGCAATCTGCGGGTTGTTTGGAAATATCGCAAATGAAGGCGTTTTTAATCCGGGAATCTGGCAGAGCCTGGATGAAGATACAAGAGGAGATCAGGGTTATGGTATCGTGCAGATTACACCGGCGACCCACTTTGTGAATTGGATGAACGGAAGACCGATAGATTTTGACGATGGAAACGATGACAGGTTGAAAGATGAAATCACTGCGTTGGATGCTATGACTGTGGATAATCCCAAAGGCTTGCTGGATAAGGAATTGGAGTTTTTGATTTATTCCTGTGAAACAGAAGACCATACGGAGCGAAGATGGATACCTACTACAAATTATGGCTCCACCTGTGAAATGACGTATGAAGAATATATTTCATCCAATCTCACTCCCGAGGAATTGGCGCTCATTTTTCACGGATCCTTTGAGCGTTCTGGGGATTCTGGAAAACAGCTTCAGGAGCGGGCGCAGGCTGCCAGTGATTGGTATGATTACTTTAATGAAATGGAATAGAGGAATATGAGATGAAACAGGATTTTAAAACCGTGATGCAATGTATCCTACTGCTTTTTGGAATTGTGATATGTATGCTTGTATGCGATTCTGATAAAATCAGGGAAGAGGATTATATAAATAGGATATATGTTGTGGATGAAGGGGATTCTTATGGATACGAATTCAGTATATATATCACTAAGCTGAGTGATGATTATATGGAAGGCTATGGTAACAGGCATGGGAAAGCAGAATTGTTCCCGCGAGGCTATTCTATGAAAGGGTATAGTGATGGCGGCAAAATGTATGGTTCCTTTCGTATGGGATATCCGGAAGGGAATGTGAGATTTACTCTGGATTTCTTAGAAGATAGCAGAATACAGGTGACCATACCGGCAACGAAGGAACAATATATGCTTAGACCTTACCGTCTTGAAGACGATCCGAATAAGAGCGTATATGAGGAACTGTCCGGGGAGATAGAATTGGAGACTTGGGGAAAGGTACAGTTGATCAACACTATGTCAAACACACGGCATCCAATTGCAGGAGCTTATCTTGCCAATGAAAAGGGGGAGGTAATGTATGATTTTTATCCGCATTTTATAAACGGGCTTGATATTGTAGAATATACAGTTATGGATATGAATGGGGATGGTCTAAAAGACATTGAGTGGATTTTGGCATTGGGGGATGATGCACATTTTCGCTATAGAATGTATCAGAGAATGGATGGAAGGTTTGGCGACAAGGATGTTGTGTGGATGGAAGAAGAAGGATTGGTCTACGAAGCGAAGTAGAATGAATTTGGATAAAGTTATCTGCTACAATTTGAGAAAAGATCAGGAGGGAGCCGTAGATGCTGTGAAACGGTTTGGCAGTGGCGATAGGAGACATTTAAATCAGATGAAAAAAGTTTGTGTAGTAGTAGTCCTCATCATATCCATTCTGTTATCTGCATGCAATCAATCCATTGTATCGGAGCAGGAAATGAATACCGCGCAAATAGAAACACAAAATTTTGATATAGCTTATGAAATTTTGAATAGCGCTCTGTTGACACATACAGATGAATCGGAGATTATACCGGAGTTTGATCTGGATGAAATCAGACAATATGCTCAGGAGGCGCAGGGCGATTTGGTGATTGATACAGGTGAAGAAAATAGTTTTCCTGAAAAATTAATTGTTGAAATTGAAGAGTTCCTATATGATGCCTGTGATTATGATTTACAAAAATTTAACTGGGAAGAAGTACAGCACAGTGTTTACTTTGAATTGATCCGGAAATACGGAAGCGAGTCCTTTGAAGTAGAGCCGGAAAAATTAATGTGGAATCAGGAAAACCCGAATTGTGTGGGGTTATTTTATGTAAGTACGGAAGCAGGTGAGGGTTATTATGTTTTGGCGGAGAAGTCCGGGGGATCTAATGGGGCAATTACGGTTCGTCAGGTTAAACTGGAGGATGAAAACGAAGTTACGCTGGATGAATTTGAGACGCAGAATTATGGATATGGTTCAGTGATTTGTTATGAAGAAGAATTTTATTACATTCATCTTCACTACAATTATAATTTGAAGAATTTTGACGGAGTGCAGCTGCATCGCCTGAATGGTGATGCAGCACATGAAAATATTATGATACGGTATCTGCCGATGGATTATAGTTGGAAAAATGTATTCTCTGCTCCAGTGGAAGAACAGGATAGCGTGAACAGTTATCTGAGCAGTATCAGGGAAGATATTACATCAGATACCTATTTGGAAAATGGTGGAGCGGAAGATATCTCTGTGTACATGGGGGATGAGGCAGAGGCAGGTGGTCAGGAAAAAGACAATGTGCCCTGCCATGGGATTGATTTTGCGAATATCGGTGTTCCGGTATATTTGGAGAAATCCAATCTGATACCATCTAATACATATATGACATGGTTGCTGAGAGCCAAGTTCTATTTATGTGATGAGCAGGGAGAAATGACGGAATTGGAGTATCTGCAACTGAACGAAAGCGGTTTGCCCTCAGAATTGACACTGGTACAGCTATGGTTTCATGAAATAGATGGAAAAATCTATACGTTTCGATTATACCATATTTGTGATTATAATTATGTGTTACAGACGGTGTTGATACAGGGGGAGGAGTTGATACCTATTCGAAGCGATCTTATCCTGCCTCAGCGTACTTTCGTGTTGACAAAAGGAGAAATATTTCATGCGTGAAAATATCTTTCAGTTCAGTTATCCAGAGAAGGTTGCCGGCGACTGGTATGATTACTTTAATGAAATGGAATAGGGGAATATGAGATGAAACAGGATTTTAAAACTGTGATGCATTGTATCCTACTGCTTTTTGGAATTGTGATATGTATGCTTGTATGTGATTCTGACAGAATCAGGGAAGAAGATTATATAAATAGGATATATGTTGTGGACCAGGGGGATACCTGTGGATACGAATTCAGTATTTATATCACTGAGCTGGATGATGAGCATATGGAGGGCTATGGCAACCGGCATAGGAAAGCACAATTGCTCCCCAGAGGCTATTCTATGGAAGGGTATCGTGATAATGGTAGGATGTCTGGTTCCTTTCGTATGGGCTATCCGGAAGGAAATGTGACATTTACTCTGGATTTCCTTCCGGATAGCAGAGTACAGGTGACCATACCTGCAACGGAGGAACAATATCTACTTAGACCTTACCGTCTTGAAGACAATCCGGATGAGAGCGTATATGAGGAACTGTCCGGGGAGATAGAATTGGAGACTTGGGGAAAGGTGCAGTTGATCAATATTATGTCAAATACACGGCATCCCATTGCAGGAGCTTATCTTGCCAATGAAAAGGGGGAGATAATGTATGATTTTTACCCTCAGTTTATGAACGGGCTTGATATTGTAGAATGTACAGTTATAGATATGAATGGGGATGGTTTAAAAGACATTGAGTGGATTTTGGCATTGGGGGATGACGCCCATTTTCGTTATAGAGAATATCAGAGAACAGATGGAACGTTTGGAGACGGGGATGTTTTATGGCTGGAAAAACAAGGACTGGTCTATGAGGCGAAGTAGAATGGTGTGTAGATATTGCGGGATATCAGCCGGGAAGCATGATGAAGCTGCCGGCGCCTGGTATGATTACTTTAATGAGATGGAATAGGGGTGTGAGATGAAACAGGATTTTAAAACCGTGATGCAATGCATTCTGCTGCTTTTTGGAATTGTGATATGTATGCTTGTATGTGATTTTGATAGGATACATGGAAACAAAATCAGTATTCATAGGAAATGTTTTTTACCGCAAATAGAGATGAAAGAGAAAAAGTCGCGTTTTTATCAACTTAATGATGAATCGTTGTGGATGATATATGAAGATCTATCGGGAGAAATTGAATTAGAAACATGGGGAAAGGTTTGGTTAGTGAATGGAGTTTTTCGAGCGAGGCATCCATATCCGGCAGCATTTCTCACGGATGAAAATCGTAATGTGCTCTACTATTTAGGGTCATTTACGAATGGATTTGATATTGTTGAGTATACTGTTGCCGATAAGAATGAGGATGGCTTAAAGGACATTGAGTGGATTTTGGCATTGGGGGATAACGTCCATCTTCGCTATAGAGCATATCAGGGAACGGATGGAGAATTTGGTGGATGGGATGTTGTGTGTATGGAAGAAGAAGGAATGGTCTATGAGGCAAAGTAGATAATATATAAGGTACCTTGACAAATTGCGTGAGTGGTGATATGCTATTTATCAAGGTACCTAAATTAATGAAAGAGAAGTAAATTTATGGAGCAGACAGAATTATGTCCCTGCTGCGGCAGACACTGTGAATTGAAGAATCCCCATTGTGAACGCGGGAGAGAGTATCTGTGCACGGGAATTGTGCCAGAACGGCACCATAGGGAAGCTAGAACAGATATAGAAGATCGACAGCAACATAATCAGACCATTGGAATTCAGGATAAGCTTATTTTTAATTTGCGTGATCTCAGTCACATCATGCGTGCTTTGTACGAAGGAAAAGGCAGTCAAAAGAACATCCTGATCATTTTAAATGAAGTAGGTGATATTACTCAGCGTGAACTTACCGAACGTCTCGGAATACAGCCGGGTTCTGTAAGTGAAGTGATCGCAAAGCTGGAAAATGCGGGAGATATTATGCGCACTCCAAGCGAAAAAGATCGAAGAACCATGGATATTACGCTTACCCCAAGAGGTAAAGTGTCGGCATTGGAAGCAGCCGAACAGCGAAATAGACGACATGTTGAAATGTTTTCCTGTCTGTCCAATGACGAAAAGGAGATATTATTGTCTTTGCTTGAAAAGGTAAATGTAGATTGGAAAGACCGCTATCAGGAAGTGGAAGAGATACACAGACGTTGCGGTCAGCGTCATGGGAGCCATATGCATCACGGCAAAGGACACCGGTAAAAAGAAAGGATCGTTTATGTGGAAATATATAAAGCGTTATCTTCATTTTGCCGTTCTCGCAGGTGCATTTATGGTCAGTGAGGTGTTGATGGATCTGCTCCAGCCTGGGATTATGAGCAGGATTGTTGATGAGGGTGTTCTCGGAATATATAACGGTGGAGTCAGCAATCTGAATTTAATCTGGAAATTAGGCTGTTATATGATAGGGCTCGTTTTGTTTGGCGGGCTGTGCGGATCTCTCAACAATGTTTTTGTACATTTGGCTGGACAGAATATTGGAAACGAGATTAGAAAGGATTGCTTTCGCAATATTATGACATTTTCTTTTCCGCAGCTTGATAAATTCGGTACCGGTTCTTTGGTGACAAGAGTGACCAATGACATTACACAGGTGCAGAATTATGTGTCAAATTTTGTGCGCGGCATGATTCGTACGACATTGCTTATGTTCGGGAGCATATATTGTATGTTTCGCTTAAATAAGGATTTTGGATGGATTGTGCTGTGCGCTTTTCCGATTATTGTTGGCAGTCTGGCCTGTTGTCTATCAAAAGCAAACCCACTGTTTTCCAGATTGCAGGGACAGCTTGATTCCATTAATTCCATTATGCAGGAAGATGTGTCGGGTATCCGTATGATTAAAGCCTGTGTTCGGGAAGTATATGAAAAGGTTCGTTTTGGCAAGGCAAATGATGAACTGATCAAAACACAGCTACGGGTACTTGTGATTTTTGCTTTTATGACCCCTGTCATCTATGCACTGATGCATATTGTGGTTGCTATTATTTTATTGGTGGGTTCTTATGAAGTCGGCAGCGGCGGGGCGACGCCTGGTAACATTATGGCTGCTATCACTTATACAACACAGCTTCTGAACGGCATTCTGATGCTGGTTATGTTGTTTCAGAATATTTCCAGGGGGATTGCCTCATGGAAACGTGTAAAAGAAGTATTGTATAATGAGCCGGAGCTAAAGGATGGAACCTTCGAGGGGATAACAGAGCAGCGTGGAGAAATCGAATTTTGTAACGTATCCTTTGCTTATCCAGGATGCAGCCGTATCGTGCTCGATCACATCAATCTAACCATACATAAAGGCGAAACGGTTGCCGTGATGGGGGCAACCGGATGCGGGAAAACTTCACTGATCAATCTGATCTCTCGATTTTATGATGCCACAGAAGGAATGGTACTTGTGGATGGTGTTGATGTTCGTGAATACAAGCAGAAGGCGCTGCGGGAGAAGATTGCTGTCGCCCTGCAAAAGAGCGAGCTGTTCGGGACATCTATAAGTGAAAATATTGCGTGGGGAATGCCGGGGGCAGAAGCGCATGCGGTAAAGGCGGCGGCCGTAACCGCACAGGCAGACGATTTTATTCTATCTGCACCGGATGGTTATCATGCAATTGTTGCAGAGCGAGGCATGAGCTTGTCAGGAGGTCAGAGGCAACGCCTGTCAATTGCACGGGCTGTTTTGAAACCGGCTGAAATCCTCATTTTTGATGATTCTACAAGTGCGCTTGATTTAAGAACAGAAGCGAATTTATATGAGGCTTTGCAGAGAGTACATCCTCAGAGTACCAAGATCATTATTGCGCAAAGGATCGCCTCCGTACGAAGGGCTGACAGGATCGTAGTTTTGAAAAATGGTAGAATTGCAGCCTGCGGTTCTCATGAGGAATTGATGAAGTCCTGTGCCGTATATCAGGATATTTACCATTCGCAAATCGGAGAGGAAGGTGAGACCAATGGGTGACAATAAGAATCAGAAGCTGGCAGAACAGAATATACCGGGCATGAACCGTGGTCAACGGTTCGCTGAGGTGCAGCATGCTGATGATGCCAGTGCCACATTAAAGCGCATAATCGCTTATTTTATACATGAGAAAACAATGGTTATTGCTATGCTTGCAGTTGTTGTTTTCGGAACACTCTGCGGTGTGTATGCGCCAAGTCTGCAAAGCAGTGCCATTGATATTATTGCTGGAACAAAGAACGGGAGTTTTGCCAATACGCTGATTTTCATGCTTGTAGTTTACTTGCTTTACAGTGGAAGCCAATTACTGCAGGGTTTATTCAGTGCGAAACTCAGTCAGCGTATTGTCAGGCGGATGCGGGAGGAGTTGTTTGGTAAAATTGTAGACTTGCCGATTCGTTATCTTGATACCCATTCACACGGTGATGTGATGAGCAGAATGACCAATGACATTGAGAATATCTCTACTACGGTTTCTCAGTCTCTGCCTTCACTGTTTTCGGGCATACTCACAATCGCCGGTACAGTGGCAATGATGCTGTGGTATTGTTGGCAGCTTGCTCTCTTAAGCTGTGGGACTGTCCTCCTGACATTGCTGGCAACGAAAATTCTTTCGAAAAATGTACGCAGGTTTTCCCGTAAGCGTCAGATGTTGCTGGGACAGCTTAATGGTACGGTAGAGGAAATGATTTCGGGTTATCACACGGTGGTTGCCTATAATCATCAGGATATCACAACGGAGGATTTCTGTGACATTTCAGATTCTCTTACGAAAGCCGGGATTAAGACGGATATATTCAGTGGTGTCATGGGACCTGTTATGAACTGTATCGGCAATATTGGATTTGTTATTATTGCGGCATTTGGCGGGTATTTTTCTGCAAAAGGGCTAATTTCGGTAGGTGTGATTTCTGCCTTTATCGTCTACGCAAAACAGTTCAGCCGGCCCATCAATGAGATTGCGCAGATATACGGTCAGCTGCAAACAGCGGTTGCCGGCGCGGAACGTGTGTTTATTGTGCTGGAAGAAGCAAACGAGGATATGGATGGCGGGGAGCTGAGTGACGAAGAAAAAGCGACAGTCACATTCAAAAACGTATGCTTTTCTTATGAACCCGGGAATCCTGTTATTGATAATTTTACATTGACGGTTCCTGCTGGTAAAAAGGTTGCGCTGGTTGGGGCGACGGGAAGCGGAAAAACGACTGTTGTGAATCTACTGATGCGTTTTTATGATATTGACAGCGGTGAGATCTGTATCAATGATCAAAATATCAGAGATATTTCACGGGTGAGTATCCGCCAGAATGCTGCCATTGTGCTGCAGGATACTGTTTTGTTCTCAAATACCGTTTGGAATAATTTAAAATACGGAAATGAGGACGCAAGCCTGGAAGAGATTCAAAAGGCAGTTGAAATGAGTTGCTGTAAAGAGATGATTGAGCTGCTGCCGAAGGGGTATGATACGGTTTTGACGAATGCTGGCGTAAATATCAGCCAGGGACAGCGTCAGCTGTTGGCAATTGCCCGTGCATTTGTTGCTGATCCCAAAATCCTGATTCTGGATGAGGCTACCTCTAATGTGGATACTCGTACGGAAAAAGCAATTCAGGACGCTATGCAGCTTATTATGAAAAACCGCACCAGCATCGTGATTGCGCATCGCCTGTCTACCATCCGAAATGCAGATGTCATTATTGTGATGGATCACGGTAAAATCGTGGAAAGCGGTGATCATGAAACACTGATTGCGCAGAAAGCAAAGTATTACGACCTGTATATGACACAGTATGCAGGTTTTACAATATAAGAACAGATGTATAAACAGAAGGCGGCTGACAGCCGCCTTCTGTTTTACGTTCTATTTATTGCTTCTTCTCCAGATATTCATTTTCTCTGCTTCTGCAATCAGTTCATCGCGGAAATCCGGATGTGCAATGGAAATCAATGCCTCACACTTTTGCCAGGAGGACAATCCCTTTAAGTTCACTTTGCCGTATTCTGTCACTACATAATGGGTGTTGGCGCGAGTGTCCGTCACGATAGAGCCGGGATTTAAGGTAGGCACGATCCTGGACTTTAACTGTCCGTCCTTCGTCTTGAAAGTGGAAGAACAGCAGATGAAGCTCTTACCGCCGTTGGAGAGATAAGCTCCCAACACAAAATCAAGCTGTCCGCCGGCACCGCTGATGTGCTTGGTTCCTGCGGATTCTGCGTTAATCTGACCGAATAAGTCGATATCTACCGCATTGTTGATGGAGATAAAGTTATCCAGTGCGGAAATAGAGCGGATGTCGTTGGTATAGCTGACCGGTGCGCTCATAAGCTCCGGATTTTCATCCATGTAATCGTACATTTTCTGGGTTCCGGCGCCGAAGGCATATGCCTGACGGTAGCGGTCGATGGATTTCCTGGAACCATTGATCTTGCCGGCTTTGGCTATATCTACAAAAGCGTCCACATACATTTCCGTATGTACGCCCAGATCCTTCAGATCGGATTCTGCGATCATGGAGCCAACGGCATTGGGCATACCGCCGATACCAAGCTGCAGGCAGGCGCCATTGGGGATTTCTTCTACAATCAGCTTTGCTACTGCCTGATCCACCTCGGACGCTGCGGCAGCACCGCCCATAATACCCATGGCAGGGTTATCGCCTTCTACGATAAGATCCACATTGGAAATATGTACGCTGTTCTCAAAACCGCCCAGACAACGAGGCATATTCTGATTGACCTCTACGATGATCTTCTTGGAGGTCTCGCAGACAGCAGCCATATGGGAAGCGTTGGGACCAAAGTTGAAGAAGCCGTGTTTGTCCATGGGAGCCACCTGGAACATGGCAACATCATTCGGTGTTGCGGAGTCACGGTAATATCTGGGAAGCTCCGAATAACGTATGGGTGCATAGTAAGCAAAGCCGCGGCTGATATATTTGCGCTCAAGCCCCGACATATGCCAGGAGTTCCAACTGAAATGCTCTCCGGCATCCTCACGCTCAAATACGGCTAAGGGTTTTAAGATGATACCGCCCCGGAGTTTAACGTCATGCAGCTCATCGGTGCGCTTTGCCAATGCCTGGTCCAGCGCATCTGCTGTACCGGTACACCAGCCATAGTCTACCCAGTCCCCATCCTTGATGAGTTTGACCGCCTCGTCAGCGGACACTAATTTTTGTTGATATTCCTGTGTGTAATCCATGGAAAGACCTCCTAGTTCATCATAATCTGATTGTCTTGTTAAATTATTATCATACTACCACGAATGATTCTTTGATTCAAGTCATGCCAGTGAAGAAATGTCCCGGGGAAGCTGCCAGTCAGCCGCGGCGCGGCGGTATTCTTCTGCCTGTTCATGTAACCCCTGATGCTCATAGCAGGCGCAGAGTCCTTCCAGAGGCAGCTTTCCAGAGGTGCGCACATCCAGAATGCTTTCCGTCTCATAGGCGGCATTGTAAAACCACAGCGCAGCTTCTTCATAGTCGTCTGCTGCCTGGAAATACCAGCCCAGCTCACAGCAGATTTCGGAGCAGGGATTTACCGCCGTATCTTTTAACGTAAGCTTGAAGAATTTGTTTACGTTTCCGTTCAGGCGAAAGTGGCGTGCCAGTACGCAGGAAGCCTCCCGCCTCATATCCTGCGAAACGGTATCCTGCGCCATGGTATGAAGGAAGACAGGAAGGCTTTCGGCAAACTGTTCCTTTGTACCGGTCATGAGCAGTTCTTTGGCATACATGCTGTGGAGTCGTGGAGATAACTGCCCGTCTTTGGCAAATGCTTTCAGGAAGCACTGAAAATCACGTCCGCTGTGCAGGCTTTGTGGAAGATGGATGATCTCCACGTCGCTGTCGAACACCACCGGGTCTAAGCGCACGGTCTCGTGGACGGGATCGATCCAGGAGAAGGTGCGAAGTCTGCGGAACAGCTTGGGGCGGTATTCTTCCTGAAAGTTTAAGACGGTGTTAAAGTCGTTTTTCGTCAGATACTTCATCTGAACCAATTCCACTTCCGGCAGCATTGCTTCCTTCAAAAGTGCAAACCGCTCCTGGTTGTCGGTATCCAGAACCTCGTCCGCATCGGCGGAATAGATATATTCCATGGAGGCTAGCGAGAAGCAATAATTCCGTGCTGCGGCAAAATCATCCTGCCATTTGTAGTCGTAGATTTTGGCGTTGTAACGTGCGGCGATTTCTTTCGTCCGGTCCGTGGAGCCGGTGTCCACAATGATGATCTCATCCATCAGAGGAGCGATGGAGTCTAGGCACCGGGCGAGAACCGCTTCTTCGTTTTTTACAATCATGCAAAGGCTTATGGTTATCATGTCGTGTGATTCCTCCTTACTGAACTTATTATCGCACATTTTATTTGACAGGAAAAGACCTGATGTTCATAATGGTAAGGAAGTAAATGTAAAGCAAGATAAGGATGGACAGGCTATGAAACGAGAAGATTTTATGTGCAGGACATGGGTGGTCTGGCTGGGGGCATTGATCTGCTGCCTGCTGTGGGGCAGTGCCTTCCCCTGTATCAAAATAGGCTATCACATGATGGGAATTGCGGCGGAGGATGTTGCTTCACAGATTCTCTATGCGGGATACCGGTTTACCCTGGCAGGGGTGTTGGTAATTGTGATCGGGAGTGTGGGGGGCAGACGATTGCTGCTGCCGACAAAGGCTTCCGTGGGTAAGATTTTAAAGCTGAGCAGTCTTCAGACGGTGGCGCAGTATCTTCTGTTTTATATCGGACTGGCTCACACCTCCGGGGTGAAGGCGTCCATTATTGAGGCATTGAATGTATTTGTTGCAATTTTGGTGGCAAGCCTTGTGTTTGGACAGGAGAGGCTGACGGCGCAGAAAATCGCAGGCTGTATCGTGGGATTTGCAGGGGTTGCATTGGTCAATCTGTCCGGGGGAGGTTTTGATCTGCAGCTTACATTTGTGGGGGAAGGGTTTATTTTCCTGTCCACGGTGGCATATGCATTTTCTTCGGTCTTTTTGAAACGTTATAGTAAGACGGAAAATCCGGTGATGCTCAGCGGTTATCAGTTTCTGGCAGGAGGTGTGATCCTGATATTGTGCGGTCTGCTGGGCGGCGGCAGCGTAAGCGGGTTTACACCAGGAGCTGTGGCTCTGCTATTCTATATGGCATGTATTTCTGCTGTGGCATATACCCTGTGGGGAATTCTGCTCAAATATAACTCGGTGTCCCGGGTGGCGGTGTTTGGGTTCATGAATCCGGTGTTTGGTGTCCTGCTGTCCGCATGGCTGCTGAGGGAAGACACTGGAACTTCCTGGTATATCAGTGTCCTGTCGCTGGCGTTGGTGTGCGCAGGAATATTGGTGGTAAATTATGAAAAGAGGAAGCAGACAGGAGGAGCGGTATGAGTGCGATCGTGACATTGAAAAAGGGTGAGGGAAGAGCTTTGAAGGCAGGCGGTATGTGGATTTATGACAATGAGGTCGCGTCTGTCCTGGGAAGTTTTGAAAACGGTGCACTGGTGCTGGTGCACGATTTTGACGGTTATCCCATGGGCTGGGGCATCATCAACATGAATTCAAAGATCCGTGTGCGCATGCTGACCAGAAATGTACATACGGAAATCAACGAGGACTTTTTCCGGCAGCGGCTGGTGCGCGCATGGGAGTATCGGAAGAAGACTGTGGATACTTCTTCCTGCCGGATCGTATTTGGAGAAGCCGATTTCCTTCCGGGAATTGTAATCGACAAATTTTCGGATGTGCTGGTGATACAGTCGCTGTCCTTAGGGATGGATTCCTATAAAGAAATGCTGGTGCGTCTGCTGCGGGAAATTCTGGCGGAGGACGGCATATCCATTCGCGGCGTCTATGAGCGAAGCGATGTCAAGGTACGCCGTCAGGAAGGGATGGAGCTTTACAAAGGATTTATCGGAGATGAATTTGACACGGATGTGGAAATTGTGGAAAACGGTGTGCGGTATCTGGTGGATGTGAAGGATGGACAGAAGACCGGATTTTTCCTGGATCAGAAATACAACCGTCTTGCTATCCAGAGACTGTGTAAGGATGCCCGGGTGTTGGACTGCTTTACGCATACCGGTTCCTTTGCGCTGAATGCCGGCATTGCCGGGGCAAGTGAGGTTGTGGGTGTGGACGCCTCGGAGCTGGCGGTGGCCCAGGCCCAGAAAAACGCTGCCTTGAATGGACTGGAAGATTCCGTACATTTTCTATGCGAGGATGTATTTTCCCTGCTGCCGCGCCTTGCAGAGCAGGGGGAACAGTATGATGTGGTCATTCTGGACCCGCCTGCCTTTACCAAGTCCAGAGGGTCTGTGAAGAATGCGGTAAAGGGTTATCGGGAGATCAATCTGCGCGCCATGAAGCTGGTGCGGGACGGCGGCTTCCTTGCCACCTGTTCATGCTCTCACTTTATGGATTATGAACTGTTTACCAGAACCATTGGACAGGCGGCGCAGAATGTGCATAAGCGTCTGCGCCAGGTGGAGTTCCGCACCCAGGCGCCGGATCATCCGATCCTCTGGTCGGCGGATGAGTCGTACTATTTGAAGTTTTATATTTTTCAAGTGTGCGGGGGAGATTGATTTAACGTAGTAATTTATGAGCCAATTACGTCATTTTTGCAAAAATGACGTAGTTGAATTTGGTTTGCACCAGATAAACGTAGCAGCGTTGGGAGATATAATATGAAAACATGTGAACTGGCTAAGAAATGCGGAGGCTGTAAGTATCAGGGCATGCCCTATGAGAAAACGCTGGCTATCAAGCAGAAGAAGCTGAAGGATTTGCTGGGAGGATTTGGGAAGGTGCTGCCGATTCTCGGCATGAAGGAACCATATCATTACCGCAACAAAGTGACGGCGGCATTTGCCAGACTGAGGAACGGAACCATTGTGTCCGGCGTTTATCAGGAAGGAACCCACCGGGTAATCAATGTGGATGAGTGCCTGATCGAAGACGCCCTGGCAGATCAGATCATCTGTGATATCCGGGGCATGTTAAAATCCTTTAAGATTAAGGTGTACGATGAGGACAGCGGCTACGGACTGCTGCGCCATGTGATGGTGCGCAGAGGTTTTGCTACAGGACAGGTCATGGTGGTATTGGTGTTATCTTCGCCTATCCTGCCCTCAAAAAATAATTTTGTGAAGGAACTGCGCCGGCTTCACCCGGAGATCACGACGGTAATATTGAATGTGAATGACAAACGTACCAGCATGGTTCTGGGGGAGCGAAACATCACGCTTTACGGCAAAGGATATATCGAGGATGTGCTGTGCGGCCTGCGTTTTCGTATTTCTCCGACTTCCTTTTATCAGGTGAATCCGGTTCAGACAGAGATGCTGTATCGGACGGCGATTGATTTTGCCGGACTGAAGGGAAAAGAGAGGGTATTGGATGCCTATTGTGGTATCGGTACGATCGGCATGGCGGCTGCCGCGGATGCGGGGGAGGTCATAGGCGTGGAACTGAATCAAAATGCGGTGCGGGACGCTGTCAATAACGCAAAGCACAACGGTGTAAAAAATATCACCTTCTATCAGGAGGATGCCGGGCGTTTTATGGTGCAGCTTGCAGAGCAGCGGGAGCATATCGACGTGGTATTTATGGACCCGCCCCGCAGCGGCAGTGATGAAGCATTTCTCTCTTCGCTGGTACGCCTTGCGCCTAAGCGGGTGGTGTATATTTCCTGTAATCCCGAAACCCTAGCCAGGGATTTAAAGTTCCTGTGTGGGAAGGGATATCGGATGGAGAAGGCGCAGGGGGTCGACATGTTTGGGTGGACGGAACATGTGGAGTGTGTCGTGTTGTTGTCACGGGTGAAGAAATAGAATGACAGAAAAGTGCAGAAAAAAGAAATTGTAAATCTCCATAATAGATTCAAAAAGATATGTTATTATAACCATATCAGGAGGTTACGCTATGCAAAAAATCTTAATTGTAGAGGACGATTTATCCATACAGGCATTGCTGCACGATTTTTTAAAAGATGCTGGTTATAATGTTACAGTAGCTGCCGATGGTGTAGAAGCTCTTGCAAAGTATTCGGAACAGGCTTTTGACTTGGTACTGCTTGATATTATGCTTCCGAAAATTGACGGTTACGGAGTTTGCGAAGTTATTCGTCAACAATCTGATGTGCCGATTATTATGCTTACCGCATTAGATGGGGAAGAAAATCAGATCAAGGGATTAGACTTGCAAGCAGACGATTATATTACAAAACCTTTTTCGATGCCAGTTTTGTTACGGAAAATTGCGGCTGTCCTGCGCCGCTCATCAAAACAGAATGATACGCCGCAGACTATGAGTTACAAAGATTTGACACTGGATTTAGACGGATACAAAGTTTATGTGGGGGATGAAAATGTTGATCTCACTCCTCGCGAGTTTGAAATACTGCGGGAGCTGCTGATTCACAAGGGCAGGATTTTAACTCGGCAGAATTTTTTGCAAACGCTTTGGAAGTATGAGTTTTTTGGGGAGGAACGAATTATTGATACGCATATAAAGAACCTGCGAAAAAAACTTGGTGCGGCTGATTACATAGAAACGATCAGAGGAGTGGGATATAGAATTGATAAAGAAGATGAAAAGCCGATTATCTATTAAAGTTTTTCTGTTGACAGCGATTCTGATGATAACCTGTTCTTCTGTCACCTATTTTTGTATATTCCAGTTTGCACCTTATGTTTATCAGTACAGCCTTTCTGATGTCGAATACATTTGTGAAATTGCAAGCCTGATGACGAGAGAGGAGAACAGGGAGGACAGCGCATTTTCTTTTGAAATGCTTTCCGATGAACTTTATGTAATGTTTGATGATGAATATCGCCTGCATATATTTACGCCTTCTGGGAAGGAAATAGCATTGCCCGGCTTAGACAGACTTACAGGGAAAAGCATCGAAGATTTTAATTCCTATCATAAAACAGAAACAACACATATATCATTTAAGAATGAAACAGTACAGTATTCTTTGTTTATTGCTCAAAACAAAGACAAGCAAAGTCAAATCGTGGAAGCACTTAATAAAACAATACCAATTTTGTGTGTCGTTATTCTTTGTATTTCTACGCTTGCTGCATTTTTCTATGCATGGTACATGACTGCGCCAATCAAGAAAGTGAGCAAATTGTCAAAGCAAATGGCAGATATGGATTTTAGTGGTCTTTGTCCTGCCGGGCGTACGGATGAGATAGGTGTGTTATCGGATAGCTTAAATACACTTTCCCGAAAACTTGGGGCTGCACTTTCAGAGTTGCAGGAAGCGAATCAAAAGTTGCAGGCGGATATTGATATGGAGAGGCAGCTTGAGCGACAGAGGGTAGAGTTTTTTTCGGCTGCTTCCCATGAGTTGAAAACACCTATTACCATTATCAAAGGACAGCTTCAAGGTATGCTGTATCAAGTAGGACGATATAAGGACAGAGAAACATATCTTGCACAGTCTTTAGAAGTTACTGATACCTTAGAAAAAATGGTGCAGGATCTTTTGGTGATCTCTCGTCTGGACACACCGGGTTATACTTGCATCAAGAGTGATCTTAATCTAAGCAGTCTCATAGAGGACAGGCTTACAGCGTATGAAGATTTATTTATGCTTAAAAGCTTGACGGTTGAAAAATCGATATTACCGGAAATTTATATTGCAGGTGACATACAGCTTCTTCAAAAAGTTCTGGACAATCTTTTGGGAAATGCAGCAGCGTATTCGGGGGCAGGAAATGCTGTATTTGTGAAGTTGTGGAAAGAAACTGAAAAAATAAACCTCACGATCGAGAATACGGGCGTACATATTCCAGACGAGGATATTCCCAAACTGTTTGAAGCGTTTTATCGGGTAGATCAGTCACGAAACCGACAGACTGGCGGCACAGGTTTAGGTTTATATATTGTAAAAACAATTCTTGATTTGCATAGAGCAGAAATAAAGATAGCGAATACTACTCAAGGGGTTATTGTTTCTGTACAGTTTTAAGATTATCTGAAAGACGGCGAGCTTTTTTTGCTTGCGGTCTTTTCTTGTCTCCATATAAAAAACATATTCCATACAATATCAGTTCAAGTTGGGACGGTATTCTAAAACTGTACCCCAAAAGGGGGACAGCCAAACCAGTTGTTCACAGAAAGGAGCTTTTGCTATGAGGAAAAAAAGTTTATCAATCATTCTTGCCACTTTATTAATAGTAAGTGCACTAACAGGGTGTGCAGGACAGGACAATTCACCCCAACAAAACAGCAAACCCGAAACCACTTCTGCTGCATATGCAAAGATATTGACATACAAAACAGAAAACTATTCACAACAGAGTGTAGCTGAATTTAATAAGGCTCTTTTGAATGGTGATTATTCGGAATTCAGTGAAGCATACGGCACCGTTATAACGAATATTTTACCGAATGATGAAAATTACGATTTTATCATGTTGACTCTTTCAGCTTCTATCGGTGAGATATATTATGAGCATGTAGAAAAGAGTGATAAGTTTGGACTGTATAGTTCGGTAAAAAAGCAAACACAGCCTGTAAAACCATTGCCGGGTGAGGAATATATTTTTTTTAAGGGGGGACCAATCTATGATTTTAGCTTTTTCGGCGATTATTGGATTGAATATACAGTTCCTGATCCGTCAATTTTAACCATAGAGGAAAGAGATAACGCATTAAGAACAATTTGTACAGAAATGCAGAAATATGTTGACAAATTAAGCGAAGCTGAAATTATGAGCGGTAATATCAGGATGCTGCTTAAGGATAAGGCTATCGAACTTGCAAATAACGTGTCCTCTGATAATATCGAGTTATCATGCGAGATTGGCGATATTGAAATTTATAACAAAGGAACAGCGATCATCGAGTAATACCTTGGTGGGGGTGGTTCAGAAAACAATAGTTTATATCATGAATCTGTGATATAATTTTTATCGTGTAGAAATGAGACGATGGCAGTATATTTCTAATGCGGCAGTGATGATGCTCTGAGGAAGTGGTAGGTTTCTTACAAAACAAAATTGTAGCAGCGAGGTGATATGGAGTGAACCAAGATCCATTTAAGGAATATATAAAAGAGTCCGAACCGGCAAAGCGGGATAAGGGATATGCGTGGCATACGGCTATTGGTCTTCAGATGGTTGACGGGCTTAAGACATCCGAATATTTGGTGCGTACTGCCGTCCGCAATATTGAGGGCGAGATATCTTTTGAAGAGGCAAATGCGCTTTTGGAGGCCTATTACGAGGAGAATCCTGCTCGCGATGCGGAAGACCGCACCGAGGAAGCTGACAAGGTTTCAGCGCGGATTGCAGCACTTTTGTCTGAACAAGCTTTCAGCTTTACGCCGAATGAGTATCTTTCCATTCACAGAAAGTTGTTTACCGGTATCTATTCCCATGCGGGATGCATCCGCGATTATAACATTACGAAGAAGGAATGGGTGCTTAATGGATCGACTGTGCTCTATGGTAGCGCCACGGAGCTACGGGCGACTCTGGATTATGATTTTTCTGAGGAGAAAAAGTTTTCCTATCGAAATCTCTCAATGGATGAGATCATCCATCACCTTGCGGTGTTCGTATCCAGATTGTGGCAGATCCATGTGTTCGGCGAGGGCAATACCAGAACGACAGCGGTATTCTTTATCAAGTACCTCCG
Organism: Lachnospiraceae bacterium; assembly: GCA_029071325.1. Classification (GTDB taxonomy): domain Bacteria; phylum Bacillota; class Clostridia; order Lachnospirales; family Lachnospiraceae; genus Roseburia_C. Next base: position 126,713 of record JAIEAP010000041.1, read on the forward strand.
CACGCTGGGCTTTGATGCAACGAACGACATTTTTGCCGAGAATGCGTGGTACTTTCGAAATTCACTGGTCAGGGCAAATTACAATGATCTGAAAAACGGCATTCATGAAACGACAGAATATCTTGAGGTTTTTCTGCGTAACCTCCTGCTGAACGAGAACCATCCGCTTCATAACCGGACATTACACATCAGCGGAACATTCAAGGAAACAGAAAAACCGGACATTGAAACGGTAAAACCGGACATTGACGCTATAAAAGCGGACATTGAGAAAAAATTTCAATCGAAAACCGCAAGCCATATTCTTAAGCTGCGTGAGGCATTTCCGGGTCAGACAATCTTTGGACGTTCGGATGTGATTGAAATTATTGATGTTAAGCCGTCCAGAGCATCTGAGCTTTTGAAAGAGATGGCAGCCAGTGGAGTCATCGAGCCGGTGTCCGGACACGGAAAAGGCAAATATCGGTTTAGATAGTAGGAATGCTGAGGCGATGGCTTTTTGGACTTGTTCCCACGGAGTGAAGTCTTGAAGCGGTCGCAGAATCTGCTTGATTGCACATGATAAGTAGGAGCAGAGAAAGAATGAATTTTGGCTGGATTAATTGGATCAATACAATTGCAGTGGTTTGCTTGATTGTAATCAACATGGTAGCAGCTAAATGTGGGATTGCAGGCAGCATGAAAAGCAGACATTCCGTAATCAATGTATTTGAGCAGGTGGGGAGATACGGTTGTATGATATTTATGATACTTCCTATCGCTGTGAGCGGATGGGAGTTCGGCTTCCGAACGGTAGCAGGTATGGTGGTGTGGCTGTGCATGACAGTAATCCTGTTAGCAGTATATCTCGTGCTATGGGTAAGGAAGAAGCATGGGAACAGAGGAGTACTCTACGGTTTAGCGATAGTGCCGGTATGCCTGTTCCTAATTAATGGTTGCCTTCTTCACCATGTTCTTTTAATTGTTTTTGCCTTGATATTTGGTATTTGTCATCTATGGATTGTTCGGGAAAATGTGAAGCTTGAAATTTAGGGAGGAACTGAAATGCAAAATAACTCATCGTATCATTATACGAAAATCCGTGAGAATATCTGGCAGATTGCGGAAGACAAAGGCGTTTATTGTACGTTAATTAAGGGAAAGAGTATGGCGGTATTGATGGATACCGGATTTGGATGCAGAAACCTGCGGACCTTTGTAGAAGAAAACATTTCCACACCCTATATGGTGATCAATAGTCATGGCCATCCGGATCATATTGGAGGAAATCACTGGTTTGATATGGTTTATGCATCAAAGGAAGAATGGGAGATCATCAGACATTTCGAAGAACAGGTGGAAAAACCATATCAGTTAAAGGAAATACAAGTGGGAGAACAGATTTTTCTGGGGGATATGTGCATAGATGTGGTTCGTTTGTCTGGCCATACGAAGGGTTCGATAGGATTATTGGTGCAGGAAGAGAAGCTATTGATTGCCGGGGATGCTTTGAATGAAGGTCTTTGGCTGTTCAATTATGGTTCTTTATCTATGAAGGAATTATATGAAACGCTGCAAAGAGCGATTCATATGGATTTTTCTACCTATTTATGCGGTCATAGTGACCAGGAATATCCAAAAGAAAAGATATTGGCTCATATTCATAATATGGAGCATTTAAAAGTAGATGAAAGCACCAAACAAAATACGATAGGATTTGAAACATACTGCAGTAGTTACAGAGATTCACATGGGAGTTCCGATATCGTGTTTACCAGTGATAAAATTTCGGGGAGAGTAATCTAGGAGGGAAATATGTACACAGAGAAAAACGGGAGAGGCTGCTCGGTTATCGCAGCTATTTGCTTTGTATTATATGTAATATATTTTATTTGGGTTTATGTGAAATATCAAATGTGGTTGGGGTGGGAGCTTTATTCCAGAACACAGGGTATTGATTTGGATGTCATTATAGTAATCAGAATATTAGATGTCTGCATTGCAATGGCATTTGCAATTTTACTATTTATTGGTAAGAGAAGTGTTGGAGGTTTAGTCGTATCTGGTTTGAGTATGCTGTTTGAACTGTACTTTTTTTTGAAAAATTATTCAATCCTCAATTTATGCTACTTGGCGGCGTATGCGCTTCTGTTTTTTATATTTCTGCTGAGTGTAGTACCTTTTTCTCGTAAAACGTCCATTGCTGTAAAAGTTTTATGGATGTTTCCTTCCGTAACATTTTTGATCGGATATTTGAATTACTGGTTATACTGGAGACCTTTTCGATATTCTATTTTTGAGTGGAAATATACATTTTCTTCAATTATTGAGATTGCCGCGTTATTCTATACAGGATTGTGGTTAAAGCGGGAAATGGTTGCAGCGGGTAATACTGCAGATCAGAAGAAACTGCATGTTGCGTTTAAACCGCAGGTAGCTGCCACCCAGAATTATGACGTGAGTATCGGAGCCGATAGACTAGAAACATATAAAAGTCTATTAGATGCAGGCATAATGACCCAGGAAGAATTTGATGACAAGAAGAAGCAAATAGTGGGTTTATAGTATTAAAAATACCTCATTTATAGAAAGGAGATTACACAAATGCAGGATCTGACAGTATCCATGGAAGATGGAATCCTAAATATCCGCGTGGGCGCCATTATCATGCGGGATCATAAGATACTTATGGTGGGAAATAAGCGTTCGGATTATTTATATTCTGTGGGCGGAAGAGTAAAATTTGGCGAAACGGCAGAGGAAGCAGTGGTCCGGGAAGTGATGGAAGAAACCGGTGTGAAAATGGAAGTAGACCGGCTGGGATTCGTCCATGAAAATTTCTTTGTGGGAGATGCCGCAACCAATGCCGGAAGGAAAATATATGAGATTTCATTTTTCTTTTTTATGAAGGTGCCGGTGGATTTTGAACCTGTATGCAATAGCTTTACAGAAGATGGTCAGGAAGAACGGTTAGAATGGATCGATATTGATACGGAAAGACAGTATTATCCTGATTTCTTCCGGGAGGAGTTAGTCAATCTGTCACAGGGAGTAAAGCATTTCGTGACGAAGGATTTCTGAAGATGAAGTGTTGTTTACAGTAAAGGGGATTATGTCATAATATGTTGAGAGCATGCAATTATACAGAAAATAATATCATAAAGAATAGCAGAGATGCGCTTCTTACATATCCGCATTTATATGCTTTTGCAAAGGGGAGATCTATTTTTCCTTCTTTGCTCGGAGTTATCATGGGGTTGGTAATCGGTGTGGTGCTGCAGGTAAATCTGATGATGCAGTTTACAGTTCCTGCTTATCAGATAAGAATGATATATATTGTTTGTATCGCTATCTCTATGACGGTAGCGGAACTGATCTGGAACAGGTCAGCAAGCCGTAAGAGCGTCAAGGCTGCCCTTCCTGGAACAATGTTTCGTGTAAACGGCGGTGTGATTTTGAATTATGTCTGTTATAATCCGAATGATGCATATCTTATCATTGCGGAGGATGATCTGAGAGATGCCCAGGGGAATCTGATCTGTATCCAGTATCCGGCACCGCCAGGTCTTCATGTTACGCCGGGACAGCGTATTCTCATCGCGTATAGCGATAACGGAGCCTATATACCGATGTATCTTACGCAGCAGACTGCGGGTATGATTCCGCCGAATCCCCCGGCGTATTTTTATAGTGTAGACTGGAACCAGGTGCCAAAGCTTCCGCATCCGGCGGCCATGTGCCTGGATCCGGTCAGTTATCAGATGAACGAGCATGAGGTGAAATCCTTTGCAAAGAAATGCAGCGGACTGACTGAGATACGTGCAAAAAACTGGATTGCAATTATTCCGATAGGACTGTTTCTATTGGCTTTGCTGTTTTTACTATTTGCAGTTCTGGTGGGCGAATATATTGTTGTGGAGCCACTTGCGGCACTGGCAGTAGGTGCCGTGGAGTTATTGATATGGGTATTGCTCATGGTGGTGATAGTAAAGGCGATATCTGCCGGGAGGACCAGAGGGTTCAAAAAGCTTCGGTATAAGAAGAAGGTAATGTTTCTGTCTAGGAATACAGAAGGGGGCGTTAACGGTGCGCCTGGGTCGTATATACAGGTGTATGAGTATATGGGCGGCGAGCTTAAGAGGGAAAGCTATTTCATTCATAATAATGTTTTTTTGCCGCAGGACATTCCCTATGGAAAAGTGATTCACAAGATTTCTGATACAGCGGAACATACTGCCATGGGACTATACTATTTTACCTTATAACAGGTAGATGGACGAGAAAGTGGAGAATACTATATATGACATTGAATCAATTAAAATATGCGGTGGTGGTGGCGGGTGAAAACTCCCTGAACGATGCGGCAAAAAAATTATTTATATCCCAGCCCAGCCTGTCAAATGCCATACGTTCCCTGGAGCAGGAAATCGGCTTTACGGTATTTAGCCGATCGAAAACAGGTATTACAGTTACAGCGGAGGGCATGGAATTTATCGGCTATGCAAGGCAGGTGCTAGAGCAGTACGAGCTTTTGGATGCAAGATATATCAGCCGCAGAGAGGTCAAGCAGAAGTTCAGTGTTTCTATGCAGCATTACACCTTTGCGGTAAATGCCTTTATTGAAACGATGCATCAGTTCGGAATGGATAACTATGAATTTGAAATCTATGAGGATACCACCTATGCGGTGATTGAAAATGTGAAGAACCGCAAATCAGAGCTGGGAGTGCTGTACCTGAACGACTTTAACCGGACGGTTCTGGGGAAATTATTTGAGGATTATGGACTGGAATTCCACCCGCTGTTCGACTGCGGTTTGTATGTATACATGTGGAAGGGACATCCTCTGGCAGACAGGAAGCTGATCGGTATCGAAGAACTTATGGATTATCCATGTCTGTCATTTTCCCAGGGGGAACATAATTCCTTCTATTTTGCAGAGGAGGTTTTAAGTACCTGCCATTACAGGAAGCTGATCAAGGCAAGTGACAGAGCCACGCTCCTGAATCTGATGGTGGGGAGCAACGGGTATACCATATGCTCCGGTATTATCTGCGAGGAGTTGAATGGATCTGATTATGTGGCGATCAAGCTGGATTCTGAGGAGCAGATGACCATCGGCTATATTTCCAGGAAGGATGCCTACATGAGTGAGCTTGCCAGAAAGTACATTGAAGAGATTGAGCGTTTTCGGGAAAAAGCAATGCCATGACATAAATTGCAGAAATGAGTGAACTGCAGGAAGTTATAGCTTTAAACTATAACCTCTTGCAGTTTTTTTGAATTGGACATAAGAAAAAAGCAGCGATATGATAAACCTATTCCATTTGCAGGCATACAGTATTAGAGTAAACGGAAGGAGAAAAGATATGGCTGAGAGGAACCTTGATTTTGATACCGTGGTAGATCGGAGAAACACAAAATGTCTAAAATATGATTTCGCGAAAAAATGGGGAATGCCGGAAGATGCAATGCCGCTGTGGGTGGCGGATATGGATTTTAAGACGTCCTCTTATATACAAGATGCGCTGGCAGAATGGGCAGCGCACGGGATATTTGGTTACAGCGAGGTGCAGACGCCTTATTTTGAAAGTATAAGGGACTGGATGAGAAGGCATCATGAATGGGAAGTGCAGGAGCGATGGCTTGTGAAAACGCCGGGCGTAGTGTTTGCTCTTGCAACGGCGGTAAAGGCGTATACGCAGCCCGGGGACGGTGTATTGCTGCAGCTTCCGGTTTACTATCCGTTTTCGGAGGTGATTGAAGACAACGGAAGAAAAGTAGTCAGCAATAACTTATATCTGGGAGAGGACAATCGCTATCATATTGATTTTGAGGATTTTGAAGCTAAGATCGTGAAGGAGAAAATCAAGCTGTTTTTCCTGTGTAATCCCCATAACCCGGTGGGCAGAGTATGGACCAGGGAAGAGTTGGAGAAGCTCGGAGACATTTGCGTAAAATATGGAGTTATTGTAGTCAGTGATGAGATCCATCATGATTTTATTTTTCAGGGCAGTCACCATGTGTTCGCTAATCTGAAAAAGGAATATGAGGAGATTACCATCACCTGCACATCTCCCAGCAAGACCTTTAATCTTGCAGGGATGCTGGTATCCAATATCTTCATCCCCAACCATGAACTCAGAAAGGCATTTCGAAAGGAAAAAGCGGCAGCCGGGGTCAGCCAGCTTGGTGTTATGGGGCTGGTGGCATGTGAGACGGCATACGCGAAGGGCGAGGAGTGGTATCAGGGAATGCTGTCTTATGTGAAGGAGAATATAGCGTTTACCAGACGGTATGTAGAGGAACATTTACAGGGAGTGCGTATGATAGAGCATGAGGGAACTTATCTGGTATGGCTGGACTTCCGGGGGACAGGTCTTGGCACAGAGGAACTGGAAAAGCGTATGATATATAAAGCGAAACTGTGGCTGGACAGCGGAAGGCTATTCGGCGAGTGCGGGCTTGGCTTCCAGCGGATCAATGTTGCATGTCCCAGAAGTGTATTGAAGATAGCGCTGGAGAGGATGAAAACAGTGTTGGAATAAAATGTAAAATTCTATCTTGACAAATATGGAAACAAGGTATAAAGTAGACGCATATTAACCTATTAAACAAGTAGGAAATATAGGCAATAGAGAGGAGAAAGAAAAAATGAGTCGATTTAGGAAATTAGCAGCATTAGGATTAGCCCTGACCTTTCTGGGAGGTCTGACGGCATGCGGGAATACATCTGATACGCAGGACGCTTCCGGTAACGCGGGCAGCAAACAGATTTACCGCACACTGGATGAGATTAAGGAGGACGGAACCATCAATATCGGTGTGTTCTCAGATAAGAATCCATTTGGTTATGTGGATGAAAACGGTGAATACCAGGGATATGATGTGTATTTTGCCAACAGGCTTGCCCAGGATCTTGGCGTGGAGGTCAATTTCGTTTCCACAGAGGCAGCCAACCGGATCGAGTATCTTCAGACCGGAAAGGTGGATGTGATCCTTGCCAACTTTACGGTGACAGATGAGCGGAAGGAAGAGGTGGATTTCGCACTGCCTTATATGAATGTGGCGCTGGGCGTGGTAAGCCGCAATGACAATGTCATTGAGAGCCTGGATGATCTGGGGGAAGATGATGCAATTATCGTGATTTCCGGAACTACAGCTGAGACATACCTGATCCACAATTATCCCAATATTCCGCTGCAGAAATTCGATTCTTATGCGACTGCAAAGGAAGCCTTCGAAAACGGAACCGGAGTTGCATGGGCAAATGATAACACGGAAGTGATCGCGTTTTCCTTGCAGAATGAGGGTTATACCGTAGGCATTCCCAGTCTGGGCAGCAACGATACCATTGCACCGGCGGTCACCAAAGGCAACACTACCCTGTTGGAGTGGATCAACGAAGATATTAAAAAGCTCGGAGAAGAGCAGTTCTTCCACAAGGATTATGAGGAGACCCTGACAGATACTTACGGGGATGCATACAAGGAAACTCTTGTGGTAGAGGGAGGCAAAACGGAATAGATTAGTTATGTAATGTTTGAATTTAAGCAGGGCTAAAGAGGTGTGAGGATGAATGCTGCTTACATAGAGAAGTTTTTGCCGCTGTATCAGCGGGCTGCAATTCTGACGGTACGGATTGGGATAGAGGGAATTTTTCTGGCAATTCTGATCGGACTGTTATGCGCCATAATTTTATATGAGAAAATTCCGGTCATACGTCAGGTTGTTATGGTATATGTAGAGATCAGCCGTAACACACCTCTTCTGGTTCAGTTGTTTTTCATTTACTACGGACTGCCGAAGGTGGGCGTCCGGTTATCTCCGGAAATTTGCGGTGTGATAGGGCTGGCGTTTCTGGGGGGAAGCTATATGGCGGAGGCGTTCCGCAGCGGTCTGGAAGGAGTGGAGAACATACAGCGGGAGAGCGCTTACAGCCTTGGGATGAACAGATTTCAGACCATGCGTTATGTCATTCTGCCCCAGGCAGTATCCACCAGTATACCGGCGTTTATTGCAAATATCATTTTCCTGTTAAAGGAGACCAGCGTTTTTTCGGCCATCAGTCTGATGGATCTGATGTTTACCGCCAAGGATCTGATCGGGCTATATTATAAGACCACGGAGAGTCTTACGCTCCTTGTCGTATTCTATCTGATGATCTTGCTGCCGGTATCCATCCTGGGCGCTATCGTAGAGAGGAGGATGCGTTATGCCGGATTTGGGTCTTGAGGTACTGCTGAAGGGTAACAATATGCTTCGTCTGCTGGGAGGACTGTGGGTTGCGGTAAAAATCAGCCTGATTTCCATTGGACTGAGCATTCCTCTGGGAATCTTGCTTGGGATCATCATGACAAGAAAAAATATTGCCATCAGATGTCTGACCAAGCTTTATCTGGAGACTATCCGCATTATGCCTCAGTTGGTATTATTGTTTCTTGTGTTTTTCGGAAGCACAAGAAGTCTGGGATGGAATCTGTCGGGAGAGACGGCCTCCGTCATCGTATTTGTGCTGTGGGGGACTGCCGAGATGGGAGATCTGGTCAGAGGGGCGCTGATCAGTATTCCAAGACATCAGTATGAGAGCAGTGAAGCGTTAGGGTTCAGTAAAGCACAGAGCTACCTTTATATTATTCTTCCGCAGACATTGCGCAGGCTGATCCCGTTATCCATCAATCTGATCACGCGTATGATCAAGACCACCAGCTTAATATTGATGATAGGCGTAGTGGAAGTGCTGAAAGTAGGGCAGCAGATCATTGAGGCGAACCGGATGACAAGTCCGAATGCTGCCTTTGGTATTTTTCTGGTAATATTTATTTTGTATTTTCTGGTGTGCTGGCCTATCAGTCTGGCGGCAAGACATCTAGAAAGGAAATGGAGTTAGTGTATGGCGGATACGGTATTGCGCATGAAGCATGTGAAGAAAGTATTTGAAGATCATCCGGTACTTCAGGATTTTAACCTGGAAGTAGAGGAAGGAGAGGTCGTAGTGATCATTGGTTCAAGCGGCTGCGGGAAAAGTACGCTGCTCCGCTGCATCAATGCCCTGGAGCCGATACAGTCTGGGACTATAGAACTGGACGGCAGAGAAATCGGTGATAATGCAAAGGATCTGAGCTTTCTCCGGCAAAAAATAGGAATGGTGTTTCAAAGCTATGAGTTATTTCCCCACCTGAATGTGCTAAATAATATCATGCTGGCTCCTGCAAAGGTGCAGAAACGGGATAAGAGTGAGATCAGGAAAGAAGCGCTGGAGCTTTTAGCCAGAGTAGGACTTGAGGATAAGGCGGAATGCTATCCCAGGCAGTTGTCTGGGGGGCAGAAGCAGAGAGTAGCCATTGTGCGGGCACTGATCATGCAGCCTGAGATATTGCTGTTCGATGAGGTGACAGCAGCTCTCGACCCGGAAATGGTGAGAGAGGTGCTGGATGTGATCCTGGATCTGGCAAAGCAGGGGCGGACAATGCTGATCGTTACTCATGAAATGCAGTTTGCCAGGGCGGTGGCGGATCGAATCGTATTTATAGATGAAGGAAGTGTTCTGGAAGAAGGTTCTCCGGAAGAATTTTTTGAACATCCGAAAACAGAACGGGCAAAGAAGTTTTTGAATGTGTTTTCGTTCGTGCATGTAAATGAAAAATCGTGAGGGAGTGTCACATAATTACTATTATGAAAACAATATCCTTTTTTCATGATTTTGCAGATATTCCGTGTATGACTGCTAAATCATGGAGAGAGGATGTTATTCTGATAATAGTAATTTATGTGACACTCCCTTCACAATTTTCTAATATACTATGGTAGAATGTATATTAGGAGAGGGTTATGGAAGAAAGCTCACGACCAATCGTAAATAATTGTAACTTTGCGGGAATAAGACCGGCAATGATGGAACTGCCGTATCCACCGATACAGGTAAGAGAGCAGAACTGCGGTTATGCAGATATCTTAAGCATTGACTACTGTGGGGCAGTCTCGGAACTGTCTGCGATCACACAGTATATTAATAATGAAAACCGGTTATCCTGTGAAAAATGTCCTCTGGCAAAAACAATCTTAGGAATCGCCATGGCGGAAATGATGCATTTGCAGAAGCTGGGAGAACTGATTTATCTGTTGGGCGGAAAGGTTGATTTTGTGGCGAAAGCGCCCCGGGGCAGGCAGGAAATGTGGACACCAGCATATCTGCGGCTCCCGGAGCATGCGGAGCAGATGATACAGGTCAGTATAGAGGACGAGAAGAAAGCGATCAGCCAGTATAAAATGCATATGAGCATGATAAAGGATGATTATGTAGATGCTGTTCTGGCGAGGATCATAAAGGATGAAGAATACCATATCCTGATCCTGCAGGGAACCATGGAGGAATGGAAGCGTAGCAGGAGAAATCCTGTGTGATCTTAAATGATCTTGTGGTATAGAAAAGTATTTGGAGGAAACAGGATGGAAAGAAGGACAGAAGAAGCGGTAAGAAGGAAGCAGTGCGGTTATAATTGTGCGCAGGCGGTGGCCTGTACATACTGCGATTATGCAGGTGTCGACGAAGATACCATGCGCAATATCACCCAGGCATTTGGCGTGGGGATGGGTACGCTTGAGGGAAGCTGCGGCGCTATTGCAGGAGCCGGAATCGTGCTGGGGATGGCAAACCGGGAACAACGCAAGACGCAGCAGGACATTCGTGAGGTCATGACAGAATTTAAAGAGCGCAACGGCTCCGTCACTTGCAAGGTTCTGAAAGGAATTGACACAGGCGTTATGCTGCGGGATTGTAACGACTGTGTCAGAGATGCCGCAGAGTTTTTAGAAAAGCATCTGATAACCAATGAAAAAGAAATACCGCCGCACCTGACATAACCGGGTTCTTACTTAAGATTGGGTAAGAACCGGGTTATGTGAGAGGTTATGATGTATAAGCTCCTCTTTTTTCAAAAGACAGAATTTATATTGTCATCAGATAAATCATACCACTTTACATCTGTTTTCTGTTCTTGACTGTTTACAGCATTATCAAATTCATACGCTGAACAAGATTCACCATTTGCGAAATATTGTATCATCAATTCATTGTTTGCATCATATTCGGATTGACTATAAATCAGGCTATTTATACTGTATTCAGTTGCGGAAAAAGTCAACCTTCCTATTCCGGAATCAGCCGTCCCGCCTGAAAATGTAAATGTACCATCTGTTTTCAAATTCATAAATGCCCTATATTGTAGTGTATAACCATAAAATTCTCCATGTTGATATCGTAAAACCTCAAAACCGTAATCAGAGATACCGTTTATTTGAAGCCAAAGAATTACTTCATCTTCACCATCACCATCAAGGTCTATAATTGTAAATTTTGTAGCACTTACAGTAATACTATCATCATCCGTCACAGCTTGTCCTATCTCTTCAATATTTAAACTTTTATTTCCCAAATCTGTACATATAAAATTTCTATTACCTAAAAGTATAGATTTATAATTATTTTCATCTTCTGTGTTTTCTTTCGTGATGGAACATCCCACCAATGTTCCCAAACTAACTGCTGCCATAATGGCACAGATTAGCACAGATACTCCGTTTTTTCTTTCTTTTTTTGCTAAAATGTTTATAAATCGTTTTTTCATAATTTGTTTTCCTCCATAGAACCCTGTTGATAGAACCGTGTTCTTTGTGCTCTGCTTATGAAGTGTAGATAACAGTGTTTCCGTATATGCTTTTCGCGTAGCATAATCGGTACCCTGTGTAACCCTTTCATCACAGGACAATTCCATATCGACAGTAGCTTCCTTTTGCATAATCCAGATCAGCGGATTAAACCAGTGAACTGCATGAGCCACTGCAAAAAGTAGCTTAAGATATAGATCTCTCCGTTTTAAGTGAACCAGCTCATGCTTCAAAATAAAAAACAGTTCTTCGGGATTGTATTGTTCTTTTGGCAGGACTAAAATATGCTTACAAAAGCCTATCAGCAGAGGGCTGGCTGCTTCTGGATATTCTATAACAGATACTGTGCAGTTTATATGCAATTCGTGTTTCAGTTTCAGTAACAGGAGCAAAATATCATTATTCTTTATCATTTTTCCTTTTTTAAGAATCTGATGTTTATAATGAAAATAGCTGACCAGATGCACAGATATAAAAAACAGGCTACCAAGCATCCAGACCAAAGCTGTTATATCCAATATGGAAATATTGCTGCCTGCCTTTTCAGACCGTATTACAATTGGAGTTGTCATTTGTGCCGGAATCTCAATAATAACCCGGCCACGGGCTGTCCCGTCAGCCAGCGTATCTGGAGGTGTTTTTTCCGATTCTGATGATATCAGCGTTTCCCTTTGTGGTGGTATATCCGTAACAGATGATCCGCCATTACCACCTAAAGGTATCATCAGCCGCAATGCCAGCGCTATCCAAACCCAGTATTTCCACTTTGCCGCATACCGCTTATTTAGAAATGGAGTAAGCAAAAGCAATACAGCGATAATTAAGCTAATAGGTATCGAAATCTCCAAAAAAGAAAGAAACATATTTGTCATTCCTGCTCCTCCTCCAGTTTGTCCAGAAAATTTCTAAGTTCTTCAATATCAGAATCCTTGATTGCTTTATTGCTATACAGTGTTGCTACCATACTCTGTATGGAATTGTTATACAGTTTTTCAAGAAAATGTCTGCTTGCTCCGGCCTTATATTCATTTTCCGAAATAACCGGGGCGTAAAGATTACTTCCCGTTGAGCGGTCGCAATTGACAAAGCCTTTATTAGACAGCCGTGCCAACGAAGTCATTAAAGTAGAAAGCTGCCATTTTCTTCGCCCCTGCAATTCTTTTAAGATATAATTTGAGGAGACCGGATTTTCACTGTTCCAGATTACCTGCATGATTTCCAGTTCTGCCTCGCCCAGCTTTTTTAGAGCATTATTCATATAATGTACCTCCGGTTATACGATTGTATAATATATTATACGTTCGTGTAATGTCTGTGTCAAGTGACATATTCAATCTTCTTGAAAAACTGTGCTCTATTTTTCAAAAAAAGAGGGTAGTCCCTCCAGTCATTTCATGACTTGGGGGACACCCTCTTTCATGCCGTCTTGCGGTAATGTTACTTATGCTGGTTCCTCCAGTTTTTGGGAGAGACCCCATAGACGTTCTTAAACGCTCTTGAGAAATGAAGCTGGTTGGGATAACCTACGGCATTTCCGATATCTGCAATGGAAAAATCCGTCATTTTCAGCAATTCGGCAGCTTTCATCATACGATAGCTAATCAGAAATTCCTGAGGGCTTTTCCCTACGGACGCATGAAAGATTTTTCCAAAATAGCTTCTGTTGATGCCGCAGTGAGATGCAATATCCTCGATGGATATTTCGTAAGGGAAATTCTGTTCCATATAGTTGATAGATTCCTGAATGTAATAATCACTCATTTTGCCGGCTTTGTTCATATGGATTGTGGACATGGAACGGGTCAGAGCATCCAGAAAAAGGTAGAGATGCCCGATCAGATGAAACGGCGTCTCGTTCGAGTGGTTTGCAATATAGAGCATTTCTGTCATCATAGTGTCCCGGAATTCTTTAGAAACGGCGTGATATACCGGCTGATCCAAAGAGAATCCTGAGATTTCCAGCATTTCCTTGACCTTCAGTCCGTCAAATTCCAGCCATGCATATTCCCAGGGAGTCTTTTCATCCGCAATATAGGTGCTGATCTGTCCGGGAAACAGCAGGAATCCCTGCCCGCTTCGGATGTTGTAGGTTATGGTTTCGCCTTTTTTATTCTGGGCCATAAGGCTTCCTGTGCCGGATATGATATAGTGGAACAGATAATGATTTCTGGCAGCAGGACCGTACATATGAGCCGGTTCACAGCGTTCCCAGCCATATTGAAGTAATCCTAAGTCTATAAACTTTTCGTTGGGAAATATAGAAAATAAGATATCGTGCATAAGTAGTCCCCCTTTTCTACACTATATACCAAAATGCTAGGTAGACGCAAGGTATCATGAGAAAAATAGCATTTTGGCATAAAACTAACATAATGTTGATATTTTATGACGCATTTTATTAAGTTATAATAAACATACTAAAATATCACATACCTTTTATGGAAAGGAGAGATGCATAAATGCTAGGTAAGAAGGGCTTTTTTTCGGCAATATTAGCTGTTGCTGGTTTGCTGCTGACCGGTTGTGGGGATGGCAGTGCAGACAACAAAAAAACCGTAATTGAACTGGTGCATTATAAACAGGAGGCGGTGGACTACTTTGAGGAAGTGGAGCGGCAGTTTAATGACACGCATGATGATATTGAACTCAAGATTTCATCGCCAAATGATGCTATGACCGTCTTGAAGACCCGATTTATCAGGAAGGATAATCCGGATATTATCGGAATTGGCGGGGACTACGATTATTCTAATTTCATTGATGCGGATATGTTGATGGATGTCTCGGATTTTGACGGATTAAAGGATATCAAAGAAAATTATCTGGAGATCAATGAGAATCTGGAATTCATTCCAACGGAGGGCACATATGGCGTTCCTTATATGGCAAATGCAGCTGGAATTTTATACAACAAAGATATGTTTGAGGAGCACGGCTGGCAGATACCGGAGACATGGGATGAACTCATCGCGCTGTGTGAGGATATCAAGGCGGAAGGCATATTACCCTTCTATATGGGATACAAAGACACCTGGACCTGTATCTCCCCGTGGAACAGCGCAGCCTCCTGTCTGACGGAGCCCACCGTTTGTAAGGATGTGAATAAAGGGAACACAACGTTTTCCAAAGAATATGCAACGGTGGCAGAGCAGATGAAAACTCTTCTGGAATATGGTCCCAAGGATTTCGCGGCATATTCTTACAATGATGCATGTACCGCTTTTGCGAGAGGAGAATCTGCAATGTTTATGATCGGAAGCTACGCAGTGCCCCAGATCAAATCTGTGAATCCCGATTTAAATATTGATTCCTTCGTATATCCGGCATCCAACAACAAAGAAGATAACATTTTGACATCTGGAATCGATCTGCAGTTTTGTATTATGAAGGACTGCCCCAATAAAGAGGCTGCTTACGAAGTTTTGCGGTTCTTGTTAGAGGATGAGAATGTGCAGGCGTATATGGATGATCAGAATGCGATTCCGTGCAAAGAAGGCAGTTTCCAATTGGCGCCGATGCTGGATGGCATGAAGGAGTATATTGAAGAAAGCAAGGTGACAGATTTCCAGGATCACTTCTATCCATCTGAAATGGCAGCGAATGCGTTGATCCAGACGTATCTGCTGGACGGAGACACCGAGAAATTCCTGCAGAAATTTGACGAGGCATGGGTTCGGTATAACCGGGATCTGATTGAAAAAGTGCAGAAGTATGAGGCGGAACACGAGAGCGAGGGGGAATAATCATGCAGGATAATAGTATGGGCGGGATGAAAATAGCGAAGAAAAGGCAGCGCGTCAAATTAAGCGCAAGAAGCCGAACTTTCTTGTTGATCACGATACCGATCGTAGCGCTGTTTTTTACATTTAATACGCTTCCTTTGATTCAGGGTGTGGTTTACAGCTTTACAAATTTCAGGGGATTTGGAAGCTATGATTGGGTAGGACTGAGAAATTATGTAGATCTGTTCCAGGATGCCAGAGTAGGATCTTCCTATCTGTTTACATTTAAGCTGGCGGTGGTTACCACGATTATTGTCAATGTCGTAAGTCTGATTCTGGCAATGGCGCTGAATAGTAAGATCAAATTCAAAAGCGCACTCCGGGGAATGTATTTTCTTCCGAATGTGCTGGGAGGTCTGGTAGTAGGCTATATTTTCAATTACTTTTTTACTTATATCCTTCCGGAAGTCGTAAAGATGTTCGGAGCGGAAGGAACCAGTATGCTGGCAGATTCCAAAACCGCATGGATTGCAATTGCACTGGTTTGCGCATGGCAGTCCATTGCCATGAATACGATCATATACATATCAGGATTGCAGACGGTTCCGGTTGATGTATATGAGGCAGGATCTCTGGACGGAGCGACGGGATGGACAAAGTTCCGCCACCTGACATTCCCTCTGATCTTACCGTTTTTTACCATCAATCTGGTGCTCTGCATGAAGAACTTCCTGATGGTGTTTGATCAGATCATGTCTTTGACCAAGGGAGGTCCTGCGCAGAGTACGGAATCTATTTCATACCTGATCTACAACAATGGTATGAGCGGCGGACAGTTCGGTTTTCAGAGCGCGAATGCAGTTTTGTTCTTCGTAGTGATCGTAGTGATTTCGGTATTGCAGATGGGGTTCTTGGGTAAGAAGGAGGAGCAGCTATGATGAAGGAAAAGAAAAATATCGGAGTGACCATACTGTTGATTCTGGGTCTGGTTACGATTTTGTTTCCGCTATATATGGCGATAGTAATTGCATTTAAGCAGCCCTCTGAAATGACCAACAGTGTCAGTGGAATCTTATCGCTTCCTGCTCGCTGGAGCCTGGATAATTTCAGGGAGGCAATGAGGGTTACGGATTTCTGGCATTCTCTTGGCAACAGCCTGTTTATTACATTAGCGACCATTGCACTGTCCATTGTTGTGCATTCTCTGATCGGATATGTTCTGGGGCGCAGCAAAGCAAAGAATAAGGCATACAATGTTGTTTATCTGTATCTGGTGAGCGGTATGTTTGTTCCTTTTGCAATCCTGATGATGCCGTTAGTAAAGCAGACCGCCAATATGGGGCTTGCCAATGAATTCGGTGTAATCCTGCTTTATACGGTGTTTTATCTACCCATGAATACCATGCTGTATTCCGGGTATCTGACCAATCTTCCGATAGCATTGGAGGAAGCGGCGTGTGTGGACGGCGCCAGCACATGGAAGACATACTGGACTATTATTTTCCCGAATATGAGACCGATGCATGCAACCGTTGCGATCCTGACTGCACTGGGAACATGGAATGACGTCATGACGCCCCTTGTCATTATGTCGGGAGATAAAAATACATTGCCGCTGGCACAGCTCAATTTCCAAAGCCAGTTCGGAACAAATTACAATTTGGCCTTTGCGTCATATTTGCTGGCGCTGTTACCGATCATCATATTCTATATTATTTGTCAGAAGCAGATCATTGCTGGTGTGGCAAATGGCGCGGTGAAGTAAGAAGGGAGAAGAAGTATGGCAGTTATATACGATGAAAAAAATGGAATATTTTCATTGCACACAGTCAATACCACTTATCAGATGAAGGTTGATGGGCAATCTTATCTGCTGCATTTGTATTATGGGCAGAAACTAGATGCGCCGATGGATTATATGCTTACTTATTTTGACAGAGGGTTTTCTGGCAATCCCTATGGCGCAGGGCTGGACCGCACATATTCTCTGGATGCGCTACCGCAGGAGTTTCCGGTACTTGGTACCGGAGACTACCGCAATGTGGCGTTTAAGATCAAAGAAGAAAACGGCTGCTATGAATGTGATCTGCATTATAAGAGCCATGAGATACAGGATGCCAAATATTCCATTCCGGGGCTTCCGTCTGCCCATGCGAAGCAGGCGCAGACGCTTCGCATTGTGCTGCAGGATGAACGGCTGGGAATAGAGGTAACTCTTCTGTACGGAGTGCTGGAGGATTGTGATGTGATTGCCAGAAGTGTGCAGATCAGGAATGCCGGCGGAAGCAGGGTATATCTGGAAAAGGTTTCCAGTGCATGTTTGGATTTCCTGTATGGTCAGTATGACGTCATGACTTTTTACGGCAGGCATGCCATGGAACGGAATGTACAGAGGAACAGCGTATATCACGGCAGACAATGTATCGGAAGTACCAGAGGCAGCTCCAGCCATCAGTATAATCCATTTGTGATTCTGGCACAGGCGGATGCGGCGGAAAACATGGGAGAATGCTATGGAGCAGCCTTTCTCTACAGTGGGAACTTCAGCGCCGAGGTGGAGCGCGATCAATATGACCAGATCCGCTTTGTGATGGGGCTTTCCGAAGACCAGTTTTCCTATCCACTGGAGGCAAATGAGGAGTTTTACGCGCCTGAAGTCCTATTGTCTTATTCGGCGCAGGGATTGAACCGGCTTTCGGATAATTTCCACCGCTGCGTCAGAGAGCATGTGTACCGTGGAAAATATAAGAACCAGGTCAGACCGGTATTGATCAATAGTTGGGAAGCCTGCTATTTTGATTTTGACGGAGATGCGATCGTGGAACTGGCGAAACAGGCGGCAGATCTGGGAATAGAATTGGTAGTTATGGACGACGGCTGGTTTGGACATAGAGACGATGACAATTCCTCATTGGGGGACTGGACCGTGAATGAAGAGAAGCTGGGCTGCTCGCTTCGAGAATTATCGGAAAGGGTACATGAGCAGGGAGTACAGTTTGGTATCTGGATAGAGCCGGAGATGGTTTCGGAAGACAGTGATCTGTATCGGCAGCATCCGCAGTGGGCGCTGAAAATTCCCGGCAAGGCTCCTATAAGAGCAAGGAACCAGTTGGTATTGGATTTCTCCAATGCAGAGGTGGTGCGCTATATGTTTGAGGAGATTTCTTCGGTGCTGAAGCAGGGAGAGATCAATTATGTGAAATGGGATATGAATCGCAGCCTATCCGACATATATTCAGAAGCCGCCATAACTCAGGGAAAAGTAATGTATGATTATGTGCTGGGCGTGTATTCTCTATTGGAGCAGTTGACCAGTGAATTTCCCGATATTTTATGGGAGGGATGCGCGGGCGGCGGCGGCAGATTTGATATGGGAATGCTTTATTATACGCCGCAGATCTGGTGCAGTGATAACACCGATGCAGTGGACCGGGTGCGGATTCAATATGGAACATCCTATGGCTATCCTTTATCCACTATGGGCGCCCATGTATCTGCTGTACCGAATCATCAGACAGGAAGAATCATCAATATGGACACCAGAGGCGTAGTTGCTATGACAGGGGCTTTCGGTTATGAGCTTGATTTGGGTAAACTGACGGATGAGGAAAAGGATGTGGTGAGAGAGCAGGTTGCCAGGTATCACAGGCTGGCGCCGCTGATTCAGAATGGGAAGTATTATCGTCTGAACAATCCATTTGTGGAAGAGTATGGTGCATGGATGGTGGTAGATGAGAAGAAGGAAAAGGCGCTGTTAAGTGTGGTCTTGCTAAATATCCATGGAAGTATGCCGGTAATTTATGTGAAGCCTGAGGGACTTGAGGCGGCAAAGGATTACAGGGATACAGCCACAGGAAAAGTATATTCCGGTGCCGCCCTTATGGCATATGGACTCCCGGTATCGTTGGCGCTTGGGGATTATCAGTCTTATCAGATACTGTTTGAGGCAGTGGATGAAAAGGAGGAGTAGATGATTCAGACGGAAGACTTACAGATGCAGGTGGCAGAGGCCCAGATTCAGAATGCAGACCGATTATTTCCGGTTGTGCTGGATAACATACAGGAGCAGATACGGTCCGGTAAGACGGTACTTGCTGTCTCTGGCGGCTCCGGTGTGGGAAAGACCGGCATGGCGTGGCTGCTGCAGAGGCGTTTTGCCAAATGCGGCATAGGTGCGGTTACTGTGTCGGGAGATCATTATCCACACAGGATTCCGGTCTGCAATGATGCGGAGAGAATACGGATATTCCGGGATGCAGGGCTAAAAGGCCTGCTGGAACAGAAGGCGTATACACAAAAAGTCAGGGAAATTCTGACAGGACTGCAAAGAAACGGACAGGATGCCGACGACAGCCTGCAGGCACAGTATGCATGGCTTCGGATATACCAGGATTGTGGCGACAGAGCGTTGAAAGACTATCTGGGTACCGAGGCAGAACTGAATTTTGAGGAACTGTCTAAGCTGGTGGCGGCATTTAAACGGCAGGAACGTGAACTTGTGGTCCGGCACATGGGACGGGAAGCTCACGAGGTATGGTATGAATGGATGGACGTGAGCGACGTACAGGTGTTGATTCTGGAATGGACGCATGGAAACAGCGAATTGCTGACGGGTATAGATTTATCCGTAGTGTTGACCGGCACGCCGGAGGAAACCCTGGAAAACCGCAAAAAGAGGAACCGTGATGCGGGGATTGACAGTCCCTTTGTGGCGCGGGTGTTAAGGATAGAGCAGGCTAAAATTGACGCCAATCTGTCAAGGGCGGATATTTTACAGGATATGCATGGAAATGTGCAGTGTCATGCGAAAGCAGGTAAAGGAGAGTAAGCTATGGTTTCCAGAGAACAGTATGGAGATAACAGACCTATGTTAAATGTATACCCGGACAGTATTGGCGGTAATCTGGCAGCATTGCATGAACTGCTGGAGGATGCCCAAATGCAGGATGTATTTTCAGATCTGTATATTCTGCCCAGTATATTTCATTCTGATCTGGACAGAGGATTCTCGGTCATTGATTACGATCTGGAGGAAAGCTATGCAAGCCGGGATATTTTAGAGAAGATCAAGGAAAAGGGAATTCATCTGAAGCTGGACTTTGTGCTGAACCATGCGTCCGTGCAGTCCCCTCAATTCCAGGATCTGCTGGAACGGGGGGATCGTTCGGAGTACAAAGATTTTTTTATTAATTGGAATGCTTTTTGGGACGGCTGCGGGAGCATGACGGAAGAAGGGTACATCATGCCCAGGCAGGAGTATCTGGATCAGATGTTTTTCCGCAAGCCGGGGCTTCCCCTTTTGATGGTAGAATTTGCAGACGGAAGCCGGGCGCCCTATTGGAATACCTTTTACCAGGAAATTCGTGATACAGGAGATTACCACACCAGGTACTTAGGTCAGATGGATCTGAATATCAGGTCCGGGAGGGTGTGGGATTTCTATCGGGAGACCGTAGGGAAGCTGGCAGGATATGGAGCGCGGATCATCAGGCTGGATGCCTTTGCCTATGCGCCCAAGGCGCCGGGAACCAGGAATTTCTTAAACGAACCGGATACATGGACGGTGCTGGACCGGATCCAAGAGTTAGCCGACCCATATAACATCAAGCTGTTGCCGGAGATCCATGCCAGCTACGCCGAAAAGCGTTATGAACTGATTGCCTCCAAGGGATATCTGGTATATGACTTTTTCCTGCCGGGCCTGATTATCGACGCATTGGAACGTAGGGATGGCAGCTATCTTGAACAATGGGCTAAGGAGCAGATAGAGAAGGGGATACATTCGGTCAATATGCTGGGATGCCATGACGGGATTCCGATGCTGGACTTAGAGGGCTTACTGCCGGAGGAGAGGATCCAGCAGCTCATTGCTTTGCTGGTGGAGCGGGGAGGTTATGTCAAGGATCTCCATGGAAATAAGAAAATGTATTATCAGGTAAATACCACCTATTATAACGCAGTAGGCAGTGAGCCCCGCGCGTTGCTACTGGCCAGGGCAGTTCAGTTGTTCATGCCCGGAAAGCCCCAGATATGGTATTTGGATCTGTTCGCAGGTTCCAATGACTATAAAGCCGTCAAAGCAGCAGGGGCAGGCGGTCACAAGGAAATCAACCGCACGAATCTGACCATGAAGGATGTCGGGGAGCGCCTGAAGAAGGATGTTGTCGGACGGCAGCTTCAAATGCTGCGCTTTCGGAATACGTTCCCAGCCTTCTCCTTTGATTCGGATATGGAGATCCGCTGTAACGGAACCGGCATGACCTATGTTTGGAAAAAGGATGTATGGGCGGCGGAGCTTACGCTTGATTTTGAGACGCAGGAGTTTGTTATGACAGGAAAACAGTCCGGCGGCCGAGAGGTGTTCCGGCTGGAGCAAGGTATTAAGTAATAGTTCTATATTCATTAAGTTTTCTTTAATGTCCTTGACTTGTATACAGCAGAGTGGTGTACTATTATAACATGAAGAATCAAAGAGAACACGAGCAAAATTCTATGATCAGGGGACTAACCGAAGAAGAGGTCAGGACGCGGCTGGAGCAGGGGTTATCTAACCGCGCAGATATCTCTACCGACCGGACGGTGGGAGAGATCATCCGGTCGAATACCCTCACCTACTTTAATCTGATATTTGCGGTGATAGCCGTACTGTTATGCAGTGTGGGCTCCTTTCGGAATCTTACGTTTCTGCCGGTTGTTATCGGAAATACACTGATCGGTATCTTTCAGGAGATCCGTGCAAAGCAGGTGCTGGACAAAATGAATATTCTGAACGCACCTCATGCGATTGTGATTCGGGACGGAGAGCGCAGAAAAATCGTGTCGGAAGAACTGGTACAGGACGACGTGATATTCTTAGCTGCCGGGGATCAGATCTGTGCGGACGCTGTAGTGGCACAGGGCAGCGTACAGGTCAATGAGGCGCTTCTGACGGGGGAAGCGGATGAAATTGAGAAAAACCGCGGCGACAAGCTGCTGTCCGGCAGCTTTGTGGTGGCGGGCAGTTGTCATGCGCAGTTGGAACATGTAGGCAATGAATCTTATATATCCAAATTGACTGCCGAAGCGAAGGCGCTGGGAAATGTGGGACAATCGGAGATGATCCGCTCCATCAATCAGCTGGTAAAATGGATCGGTATCGTCATTATTCCCATTGGCGCGGTTTTGTTCTGCCAGGGATATTTTATGAATCATGAGACCTTTCAGAAGAGCATTGTATCCATGGTGGCAGCGTTGATCGGCATGATACCGGAGGGGCTCTATCTGCTGACGACCATTGCGCTGGCGCTGGGCACCATACGGCTGGCAAAAAGACAGGTTCTGCTTCATGATATGAAGAGCATTGAGGCGTTGGCACGGGTGGATGTCCTGTGTGTGGACAAGACGGGTACGATCACGGAAACTGCCATGCAGGTAACGGAATTCCGCCATGCCAATGGGGAATATGCCAGTAACCGGATGCCGGAGGAGGTAGACCGGCTCTTTGCCGATTACATCGCCGCTGTGGGTGATGGGAATGCAACCATGCAGGCAATCCGGGAGTACCTTACCGTACAGGGAGAGGAAAGCCCGGACAGGCGTATGCCGCAGCAGGTCATTCCGTTTTCTTCCGCCACCAAATACAGCGGAGTGGTGTTTGATGAGGGCGGCTTCGTATTGGGCGCCCCGGAATTTGTGATGCGCGATGGGTATGCGTCTGTGGAACAGGAGATCGCTCCCGATATGAAAAAGGGCTATCGAGTCCTTGTATTCGGGGAATACAAGGGCAGTGATCTAAAGGGAGGGCTGAGCGCAGATGTTGAGCCGCTTGGCTACGTGATCCTTACCAATGCCATTCGGGAAAATGCCAGGGATACCTTTTCCTATTTCAAAGAACAGGGTGTGGCGGTGAAGGTCATATCGGGAGACAATCCGGAAACTGTGTCTGAGGTGGCAAGGTGCGCCGGAATCGAAAATGCAGAACGCTTTGTGGATGCGGTTACTCTGGATACGGATGAGAAGCTGGCAGCGGCGGCGGAGCGTTACACGGTGTTCGGGCGGGTAACGCCCAAGCAGAAGCAAAAGCTGGTACAGGCGCTTAAGACAGCGGGGCATACCGTGGCAATGACCGGGGACGGCGTCAACGATATCCTGGCCATGAAGGACGCCGATTGCAGCATAGCCATGGCATCGGGAAGTGAAGCGGCCGCCCAGGCAGCTCAGGTAGTGCTTCTGGATTCCGATTTTGCACATATGCCGGATGTGGTGCTGGAGGGCAGGCGCGTGGTCAATAACGTACAGCGCTCCGCAAGCCTCTTTCTGGTAAAGAATATTTTTTCTCTGCTGATGGCTTTGTTTGCAGTCGTGACCATGATCACCTATCCGCTGGAGCCTTCCCAGGTGTCGTTGGTCAGCATGTTTACCATCGGTCTGCCCGGATTCTTGCTGGCGCTGGAGCCAAATAAAGAGCGCATCAAAGGTCATTTCCTGAAAAATGTCATGCTCCGGGCGCTGCCTGCAGGGCTGACGGATGTGCTGATAGTGGCGGTGTTTGTGGTCTGCGGGAAAATGCTTGGACTTTCGGGAGACGATGTGTCTACCGCAGGTACGCTGTTGTTGGCGGTGGTAGGATTTATGATTCTCATTAAGATCAGTGCGCCCTTTAACCGTATGAAGTACGGCATTTTGGGAGTCAGCGTGCTTGGACTTGCCTTCTGCGGCATATTCCTGCATCAGCTCTTTGCCATCAATCAGATGTCACAGGCCTGTGTGCTGCTTCTGGTGGCGTTTTCTCTCTCAGCAGAGTCCCTCTTCCGTTATCTGTCATTACTGGTGGAGAGGCTGGACAATTGGCATGCAAGGCGTTCTTCCGGTTGACGGTATTCCGGCGTCATTATATAATGGATGCATATATATTTGCGGAAGTGTAGGGAGGGGATCAATATGAGCCGATTGAATGATACGCTGTGCAAAGGCAGTCTGAACAGTATCCTGTCATATCTGATCTGTGATACGAATGAGAACAGAGCGGCATCGGAGCAGGAGGAACAGGAGCTGGAAGCCTCTTATGGAGCATTCATTGAGAAACTGCAGGAACTGTATCCCGACGCCGGTTTTCAGGAGGATGAACTGCTGCGGGCGGTATCGGATTTTGCTGCAATTCATGACAGGGCGTATTTTAGAACTGGCGTGCTGGCAGGGTTCCGGCTGCACAGGGAACTGGAAGAGGGATATGAGCGTCAGTCGCAGCGTGAGATTCCGGCTGCTGTGAGGCAATATGGTCTGTGCGCAGAGGAACGGAGCCGGCGGAAGCAGTCAGATTCGCTTCTGGAACAGTATTTTGCCGCTCGCATTGATACGGCTCTGGAAGAGGAGCTGAGAGGGAATGCGCGGTATCAGGATGCCCGGGACAGAAGCAGGAGAGAAGTATGCAGTATTGATGAGCTGGGGCTTGAGCAGGGGCAGTGGGAGACCGTGGATCAGGCGTTATCTGCCAGCAACCATCTGGGAGCGGAATATGGCAGAGCGGCTTATATGCTGGGCTTTCAGGATGCGATGGACATTGTTGTGGAGATACAGGGCGTGAGCCGGTCTGTATATGCCATGGGTGCTAAGGCATAAGCTTATTTTATGGAGGGAAGTTTTGGGAACCATCAATTCGCATCAAGCGGTACAGGAACAATATAAGTCAACAAATAATCTGAATACACGGATTTCCATCCATGAGAAATATTCCGTCAATAAGTTGGGCTTCGGCAACTGGCTGTTCTCACATTACGACCTTTCTCCTGATATTGAGATACTGGAGCTTGGATGCGGAACCGGCGATATATGGAAATCAAATCTGCACTTATTAGATAAAAGCATTCAGCTCCTTCTCACGGATTTCTCAGAGGGCATGGTCGCGTCCGTGAGAGATGCTTTCGGAACCCAGGATCATATTGCGTATGATGTGGTGAATATTGAACAGATTCCCTATGAAGATCATCGGTTTGACAGGGTAATTGCCAATATGATGCTGTATCATGTACCTGATCTGGACCGGGGACTGTCGGAAGTAAAGCGTGTGTTGGCGGAGGACGGATATTTTTATTGTGCCACCTATGGCGAGAATGGGATCATTCCGTTTATCGCTGGCCTGTTAGGAGAGTATGGCGTAACGGATACCACAAATAAGAATTTTACCCTGCAAAACGGATATGGGATTCTGAAAAAGTATTTTTCAGACATACAGCGGCTGGATTATGAGGATGCTCTGGCGGTTACAGATCTTGACGATATCTTAGATTACATATATTCGCTGACGAATATGTTGTCCATGGCAGAGCTGGATAGAGAAACTCTAAAAAGGATTTTGGAAAAAGAAATGGCAGGCGGTGTTTTGCACCTGCCAAAAGAATACGGAATGTTCATTTGCAGAAAATGAGAACAGGGCGAGCAGGGAATTGCGAAAGGGGCAATAGGTATGGAGGAGACAAGGAAATCGCTGGGACAACTGTTTGTCCCTATCTGCCTGGAAACGCTTTTTTTAATGCTGGCGGGTATGGTGGATACTCTGATGCTGTCGTCGGTCAGTGATCAGGCAGTCGGCGCAGTGGGAACTTCAAATACATACATTTCTATTTTTCTGATTATGTTTTATGTAATCTCCATGGGAATGATGGCGGTCATGACGCAGAATATAGGGGCGAACCGGCAGGGAGTTGCCTGGCAGGCAAGACGGCTCGGGATTGTCTTTAACTGTGTGGTGGGAGTGATTCTTTCCGTGGTTTTGTTTTTTTTCTCGGGAAAGATTCTTGCCGTGATGGGGATTGCCGCTTCTCTACAGGGGGATGCGGAGAGTTACCTTAGGATTGTGGGAGGAAGCTGTCTGCTGCCTGCCCTGATTCCCATATTTTCCGGGTATCTGCGGGCGTTCGGATATACGAAACAGTCTCTGTTTGCCACCGTGATTGCCAACTTGCTGAATGTCGGACTAAATGCGCTGTTTCTGTTTGGACTGGATATGGGGGTGGCAGGCGTTGCCATTGCTACGGCGCTATCCCGGCTGGTGAATCTGATTATCCTGATCGTAGAGGCACAGCTGCTGGTGCATGCAAAAGAGGATGACAGCCGGATGAATGACCGGGAGATATTCGGTCAGATCATCCGTATCGGACTTCCCTCTGCCATGGAGACAGCATTGTACCAGGTTGCCATGATACTGGTGGTTCGTTTTATGAATCAGATGGATGCGGAAGGAATGAATGTGACGGCAAAGTCTTATGCCATTCAGATTACGAATTTTTCCTATACCGTGGGCGCGGCACTGGCGCAGGCCAATGCCATTATGTGCGGCTGGAGGATTGGCGCCCGGGAATATGATGCATGTGATAAAGGAACTCGGCGGGCGGCGGTGCTTGGAATTGCAGTCGGGGCAGTATTGGAGTCGATTTTTGCCCTTTGCGGAGGCTTTTTGATGCGGTGGTTCTCGGATGATCCGCAGATGGTGTCACTGGTGTGCACATTGCTTGCGATTGATATTGTACTGGAGATTGGCAGAGTGTCAAACCTTGTGTTCGGAAGCGCGCTGAAAACTGCGGGGGACGCACTTTTCCCAGTTGTCATCGGAGCAGTGTTTATGTATCTGTGCGCAGTGGGCGGAACGTATCTCTTTGGGATACGCATGGGATTGCTTGCAGTCGGAGCTTACATCGGGCTTACTCTGGACGAATGTGTCCGTGCAGTCGCTATGTTTTTGCGGTGGAGAAGCGGAAAATGGAAAAAAATGCGTCTGGTCAGGACGGAGCAGGAATAATATCATCCGGCGTATCACATAATAGAAACCAGGAGGGATAAATTATGTTGATGCCGAGTATTTTTGGAGAAAGTCTATTGGATGAATTGATGGATGATTTTGCTTTTCCCCGGGCAGGCAGGAATTATGGCAACACATCTGGTCTGATGAGGACGGATGTGAAGGAAACAGCTCAGGGCTATGAACTGGCGATTGATCTGCCGGGCATCCGCAAGGAGGATGTGAAGGCGAGATTGCAGAACGGTTATCTGGTAGTAAATGCTGCGTCCAATGCGAGCAGTGATGAGAAGGATACGGAAGGGAAATTCATCCGCAGAGAACGCTATTACGGTTCCATGAGCCGGAGCTACTATGTGGGAGATTCTGTGAAAGAAGAGGATATTCACGCGAAATTTGAGGATGGAATATTGAGGCTTACGGTTCCAAAGAGTGCGCCCCAGAAGGTGGAAGAACAGAAATATATTTCCATTGAGGGTTAAGCAGCAGGAAGACGGTTGTCGGTTCCGGTGCCGGGAGGGCATGGAACGGCAGCCGTTTTATGTTGTTTTGTATCCGAAGGAAGCTTCCGGCGGCAGGTTCCGTAGGTTGTTGCAAATTTCTTCTGGCATTTGTGGGGACAACAGGGTAGAATATAGGGGTGGCACACAGAGAATATCAACAGAAAGAGGTACATACAATGATTCGGATTCTGATTGTGGAGGATGAGCATGCCATTTCAGACCTGATCCGTCTGAATCTGACAAAAGCAGGCTATGACTGCACCTGCGCATACGACGGTATGAAGGCCGCGGACATTCTGGAGGAGAAAACCTTTGATCTTATCATACTGGATGTCATGCTTCCGAAGCTGAGCGGTTTCGAATTGATGGAATATATACGTCCGCTGAAAATCCCTGTTATTTTCCTGACGGCAAAGGCGTCCCTGGAGGACCGTATGACCGGTCTTACCTCAGGGGCGGAGGACTATATGGTGAAGCCCTTTGAGATAGTGGAACTGCTGGCGCGGGTAAATATTGTATTGCGCAGATACCATAAGACAGAGCAGCAGCTTGTGATGAGAGATATCGTAGTGGACGTGGAGAATCAGGTGGTGGCAAAGGATGGGCAGGAGATAGATCTGACGCCCAAAGAACTGGAACTGCTGGTCCTGCTGATGCGCAACCGCAACATTACCCTGTTTCGTGAGAAAATATACGAAGAGATATGGGGAACGGAGTATTCGGTAGAGTCCAGAACACTGGATCTTCATGTACAGAGACTCCGGAAGAAACTGGATCTGGGGGATGTACTTAAGACTGTATTTAAGGTAGGCTATCGTCTGGAGGATACGAATGAAGTTTCGGTATAAAGTGCTGATCATTAATCTGATACTGTTGTCTGTGAGTCTGGGTGTGGTAGGTTATCTGATGATCTACAAGAACTTTGTTCTGGCAAAGGAAACCCAGTTACAGAATGCAGTTGTGCAGAATAATCTGATACAGGCGTCTGTAGAATATGAATTATTACAGCTTTTGAACAGCTCCGGGGGAAGCGTGAAGGCTAAGCTGCCGGAGATTGGCGAGCGTGTGACCGGAGGCTTACGCACAACAGATTCCTCTTTTTATATCCGTTACGGCAGCGACTATGTATACTCCAGCGATGACGAAACACAGACCGTCAGAGAAGAGTTGTTTGAGAATCTGGAGAGAAGCGGTAAAAATTATGTAGTTACAGCCGAGGAGGACAAGCATTATATTTATGTCACCTCTTACAGTCTGGTGAAGGATAAGGGGTTGTGTGTGGTCAGTAAATGTGATGCATCGGAGGCTTATATTCTGATGGATGAGCAGGTGGGGTATTTCCGGCTGGTGCTGATTGGCGTTCTGCTGGTGGGATCTGCCATCATGTATGTGGTCAGCATGTATCTGACCCGCCCGCTGGAGCAGTTGAACCGGGTCAGCGAGGAGATTGCCAGGGGGGATTATGATACCCGCGTGGCGGTACATACCGGGGACGAGATAGGGCTTCTGGCGGAAAAGTTCAATCTTATGGCGGGCGCCGTAGCAGAGCATGTAGAGGAATTGAACGACATGATACGCCGCCGGGATCAGTTTGTGGCGGACTTCACCCATGAGATCAAAACGCCTATGACTACCATTATTGGCTATGCAGACACGATGCGTTCCATGGAACTGCCCAGAGAAGAACAGGTCATGTCCTTAAGTTATATTTTTTCCGAGGGCAGGCGGCTGGAGGCAATGTCCGGCAAGCTGTTTGAACTGATTTATTTAAAGCAGCATGATATTAAACAGATCAATATCCATGTGGAGGATATGTGCAATGAAATCGTGAGGATTGTCATGCCTGCCATGGAATGCAGGAATATCACCATTGAATCCCATATAGAGCCCATGGTGATCCGGGGGAACCGGGAACTGCTGGTGACGGCATTTGTCAATCTGATGGACAATGCACGCAAGGCATCCGAAGAAGGATCGGTCATAGAGTTTACCGGACAGACGGTAAAGAAAACGCAGACAGAAGAGACGGAGGCATGGTATGAGGTGTGTGTCACCGATCATGGAATCGGTATGACGGAGGAGGAGGCATCCAGAATCTGTGATGAGTTCTATATGGTGGACAAATCCAGAGCGCGCAGGGAAGGCGGAGCCGGAATCGGTATGTCTCTGGTAGCGCTTATTCTGGAGCATCACGGAGCCCTACTTTCTATTGAGAGCAGACCGGGAGAGGGTACGCGGATGCGGGTGCGTTTTCCTCAGGGGAATACAGATGTACAGGCAGGTCGGATAACAGAGTGTGAGGAAGAGTAGATGGCAGGACGGACAGTGCGTTGGATCAATTGGAAAGAACGTAAGAAAGGCAGTAGTGAGAAAGGCGATGCGGGAAGCAGCAGGGAGCATGCCCGGATGCGGAAAGCTCTGCTTCTGGCAGGCGTCTGCATTGTGGTGCTGGCGGGTATTATCCTGCCGGGGCAGGTGCTGGCAATCCGGGAGCAGCACGCGTATGATCAGGTGGAAGCAGTGCCGGAGCAGTATCTGGCGACGAATTCTGCTATGACGAAAAATGCCTCCATGAATTTAAAGATGTCAGAGCGTTTAAGGCTGATTTCCGGGCAGTGGGAAAGCCAGACCCAGGAGGCAGGCGCCTATGAGATGGAGCAGGAGAATTACGAGGCAATTGTATTGCTGCGGGAAGGAATGAATAGTCTGTATCATAGCCGCCAATATCCGGTTAACCTGTCTTCGGAGTACTCAAACTGGTATACATGGACTGCGCAGTCATATAAGGCGGTAGATACTACCTTTCACACATATGCCGCATATTACTGGATCGTACATTTCGAGAAGTACGATGGAAGGGAATCGCACACGATATGGATGCTGGATGACGGAACCATATTCCTGGCAGAGGCAGTTATGCCGGACAACATTGACAGTGCCAGTCTGTCGGCGGCATCTGCGGTTATGCACGGGACGGAAGAGCAGACAATTACAGCCCTGGATACGGTCAATATGCCGGATCTGGCAGATATAGTTCCCTATGAAGATGTCAGTACATCCGGACTGACAGCCAGAGCATGGACGCAGGTAGAGAGTGGGGAAGACAGCTATCAGATATTACAGTTATATGGCGGACACCGTTACCTGTATATCCTTACAGCAGAAGAATAACACCGGAACGATTGGAATATGACAGAAAGGATGCCTGGTATAGGCATCCTTTTTTGATGTGGTCGTCTCATAATTCCTATTATGAAAACAATATCCTTTTTCCGTAGTTTTGCAGGCATACACAGAATATCCTTGAGCCGGTGCGTGTAAATTCCGCTGTTACCAGCGTATCATAATTTTTTTGTCTTTTTACGCTTCGACAATGCGATGGCATCCGTCCGCCAGTCACGCGACATGCGGCTTCGGTTTCTAGTTTGTCTAGATGGGCGTTCTTCTGTGGTCGATATGAGCGGGCTGCTTCCATAACTCGCTTCAAAACATACATCTTGTTAAAGATTATGAGCTCAGACAATGTCCGCAGCCCGCACGTCACATCAGAACGCCCATCAAGACAAACACAAAACCTGCAGATTGCATGTCCGTGACTGGCGGACGGATGCCAAGGATTGTTCGAACATTAAAAAGACAGAAATCATCAAAAATGATACGCTGGTGACAGCTGGAATTTCAGCACAAGGCGAGCAGATATTTTGTGTATGCCTGCAAAATCACGGAAGATAGGGTGTTATTCTGATAATAGGAATTATAGGATGACCACATCGCAAAACGGATACAAATTGTTTACAAGTGCATGCTACTGTACTATAGACGGAATGGGAGGTATGGTGTATGAAGATGAACATAACGATTCGTAAGTGTGTCTGCACAGTATTGCTTGCAGGTATCACGGCAGGCTTATTGTCGGGGTGCTCCGATCAGGAAGTGAATTACAATCCGGACTCGGAACAGGCGAAGACGAATGCAGAAAACAGTCTGGCGGAGTTTGCCGAGGTAGAGAAATGGAATGATGAGTGGGAAGTGGATATAGGAAACGGCAAGAGGCTAAATCTGGTGATTGACGCCGCGATATCTGTGCCGGGAGCAGAATTCATGTCGGTGGTGGAAGTGGAGAAACTGAAGCCGGACGGCACCGCGAAAAAGCAGTTCCTGGACGCATTTTTCGGAGGCGCAGAGATTTATTATCATGATGCGGAGCATCTGACGAAGGAAGAGCTGGAAGACCGGATATTAGAGCAGGAGATGATAATAGAGCTGGTGGAAGATGAAGTGAAACGTGTGCACAATTATGTTGAGACCGGAGTGATCGTAATATCAGAGGAAGAACTCGACCGGATGGAAGAAGGATTTGAAAGGGAGAAGGAAAAGCTGAGCCGGTTTGAGCAAGCGCTGGAAGCGGCACCGGATGGTCCGGTTCCGGCTGTGGATTATGACAGCTGCCGGGAATTTCTGGCCTATGTGGACGATATAGCGTATTATGTCTATTTTCCGGAAGAGGGAGAGGAGGCGGTTATACGGATACAGCCAGGGCAACATGGCGACCCCGTACCAACCTATCTTCCCGAAGCGCTGCCAGAGCTAAAGGAGTATGAGCTTATCAGTTATGGAGGCGACAGTGCGGATGAATCTTCCAATGACTGCCCGTTGCCGATAGAGAAGGCACAAGAGCTTGCAGCTCAGTTTATGCAGGGCAGCGGACTTCAGAATCAGATGCTGCTGCAGGAGGAGAACCTGATCTGGAAGGGACAGAAATTTAACGACGATGGTATCGTAATAGAGGAGTCCCGGGATTATGCCTATGGTTACTGGTTCATTTATGGTATCGGTGTGAACGGGCTGCCATTTTCGGAGTTTGGGGATGAGTCGATATATGTGGACGCGAGGAGATCGGGCAGATCTGATTTTTACAGTCTGGATTGTAGGTGTAGTGTGGCGGTGACAGATGACGGAGTAGTGGGCGTGGAAATGAAATACCCTCTGGTGGTAAAGCATATTACGGAACAAGTGGAGCTTCTGCCCTTGGATACGATAAAGCAGATTATGAAAAATGAGGCAGTGGAGCATCCAGACCGGTATGATTTTACCAAGTACCAGTATTCCAATGCCATGGATCTCATTTATTTCCGTGTGGGGGATAAGGAGAACGCTGACAGCTACAGCTATATTCCTGTCTGGCGGCTCAGTCAGAAGGGAGAGTACTGCTATCATCCCATATTGGTCAATGCCATTGACGGCAGCGTTATCTATACGGAAGAGGAACTATAAGGGGCGCGGCATAAAGCAGATACAAATTGTTTACAACTGCATGCTACAGTACGATAGACGAAACAGGAGGTATGGAATGAAAATGAAGAGAAACATGAGAATTCGTAAGGGTATCTGCACGTTGTTGGCGGCAGGGGTTACGGCAGGCCTGGTATCGGGCTGCTCCGATGAGAAAGTGGATTATAATCTGGACTCGGAGCAGGCGCAGACAAATGAGGGAAACAGTCTGGCAAAGTTTGGTGAAGTTGAGAAGTGGAATGACGAATGGGAACTGGATATAGGAGATGGTCAGAAGATCACCATGGTAATCAATGCGGATATATCTGTGCCGGACGTGAGTTCTATGGCTGTGGTAGAGGTGGAGAAATTACAGACGGACAACGCTGTGAGAAAACAGATTTTGGAGTCTTTCTTCGGAGGAGAAGAGATATATTACAATGATGCCGCTCATCAGACCAGGGAAGAACTGGAGGACAATATTGAGGAACTGGAGGATACCATAGAGCGGATAGAAGAAAATGCAGAAGAGCTTCGCAGATTTGAAGACCTCGCGGATTATGTGGAGGGACTGGAAAATGATCTGGAGCGTGAAAAGGAGAAGCTGCGCCGGTGTCAGGAAGCGCTGCAGACGGCTGTTGATGCCCCGGTTCCTGCCGAAGACTATGGAAGCTGCCAGGAGTTTGTGGCATATGTGGACGGTGTGCGGTACGATATTCGGTTTCCGGCAGAGGAAGAGGATGCCGTGATGTACATACGGCCGGGAGAACTGCATGGAGGCGCGTCCACCTATATTCCTGAGATAGCGTCAGAATTAAAGGATTATGACTATATTAATTGTTATAGCTCAGGAGAGGCGGAAGCAGACAATGAATGTCCGCTGTCAAAGGAGGAAGCGAGAGGAATTGCGGATCGGTTCATAGAAAGCAGCGGGCTTCCTGATCTGGTACTGTCACAAGAGGGGAATCTGATCTGGAGAGGCTGGAATGAAAGTGACGGCGAGACTATGGGCGAGGATTCACCAGAGTATGTTTACGGTTATCGTTTTGTTTATTATGTTGGAGTAAATGGAATTTCATTTGTAGATTTTGGGGATGAATGGTCTTATATGGACGGTGCGATGATTCAGTCACCTGATTTCTACAGTATGCGGTCCGGCTGCTGCCTGGAAGTGACGGATGACGGATTGATAGGAATGGAGTTGTTTTATCCGTTGACGGTAAGAAAGGTGACGGAGCAGGTGGAGCTTCTGCCCCTGGATATCATTCAGCAGATTATGAAGAATGAGGCAATGGAGCATACAGATCGGTATAGTTTCAATGAATACCGGTATTCCAATGCCATGGATCTGATCTATTTTCGTGTGAAGGACAAGGAGGACTCTGATAGTTACAGCTACATTCCTGTGTGGAGACTCAGCCAGATGGGATCATACTGCTATCATCCGATACTGGTGAACGCCATTGACGGAAGTGTTATCTATGCGGAGGATGAACTGTAGAACTTACGACTTGATACAGAGGAGATGGGAGGAATTGTTGATGAAGAAACACATACTGCTGCTGGCGTGTCTCATGACAGGTCTGTTTTCCGGCTGCGCAGACCGGGCGGTGGACTATGACCTGGACGGAGAGGGAACAGAACATGCAATAAATTCCACGCTGGAACAGTTTGCAGAGGCGGAGAACTGGAATGCTGAAGTGACTGTCACAGGAAAAAACGGATCGGAAACCCACATAACGGTAAACGCCCAGGTGGTACTGCCGGATGCGGATGATATGTCTGTTGTGGAGGTAGAAGAGGCGGTTGTGGACGGAGAATATAAGAAAAGACTGCTGACATGTTTCTTTGAAGACGGGGAGATATATTACCATGACCTTGCACATTGCACAAGGGAAGAACTAGAGGACATGATCACGGAGACGGAGAACAGTATTTCAGATCTTCGAAAAGATATGGCGGAGAATCCACAGAATTACGGGGCTGTGAATTTTGATGAGTGGTTTGAAAACCAGGAGGAGCAGCTACAGGAATGCCGGGCATATCTGCAGACGGCGAAGGATACTTATACGCTGGCGGAAGATTTTGATATGTGTAATGCATACGCGGGGTATCGGGACGGAATTCTTTACGGTGTTGTCTTTCAGACACGAAACGAGACAGCGCAGACCGTTGCATGGATCGATATTCATCCTATGGACGATGTGTATGTGGGTCCGGAATCCTTAAAAAATTTTGACGAAGTGAATCGCACGCATCTGGACTATATGTGGTCCGGTGAATCGGCGGGGACAGAAACAGGGACAAATGAGTGCACGTTTTCACAGGAGGAAGCAAAGGCGCTGGCGGATCGCTTTGTGGATCGCAGCGGCAGGACAAATCAGATCTGTTTTGAGGAAAGCGGGATTCTCTGGCAAGGTCACAATCTGGAGGAAACGGAAGAGGAGGGCTGCTATATAATCACGGATCAGGCGGATGCAGTTTACGGATATGAGTTTGTTTATGGGACGGGAGTGGATGAAATGGCATTTGCATCATTTGGAGGACTGACGGCGTTCGATCAGTTCTGGACCATAGCGGATCTTCCGGAGAATTGGTACGATACCGATGATCAGATTCGGATCATAGTGACGGATGCCGGAATCATTGATGTGCGGATGGAGTACCCGATTACCATTGATCATGTGACAAGACAGGTGGAATTACTGCCGCTTGAAACGGTGCAGAGTATACTGAAAAATGAACTGACAGAGAATGGCAGCCGGTATGACTTCAGCCAAAGCAAATATTTTAATACGCTGGAACTCATTTATTTCCGGTTGAAGGATGACAACAAGGCCGGGAGCTACAGTTATGTGCCGGTGTGGTGTCTGTGCGGCAAGGATAAGGATATTCATCGGCATGCGGTGCTGGTGAACGCCATAGACGGAAGCGTAATCTATTTGCAGGATGAAATATAGGAGGGATCAGAGAATGAGAAGAAATCGTATGGTGACAAAGCATGCGGCGGTCATTCTTGCCGGTTGTATGATGGCTGCGCTGCTTGGCGGCTGTTCAGATGAGAAAGTGGACTATCAACTGGGTACGGAGGAGACCGACGGGAGAAATGCTGGAAGTCTGAAGCAGTTTGCGGATGAAGCGAAGTGGAGTGATGAATGGAATGTTCCCCTGGCGGGGGGAGAAACGCTCCAGCTATCCGTTGACGCCAACGTTGTGGTACCGGAGGTGAGCGCCATGTCGGTGGTAGAGGTAGAGGAGACTGTCGTGGACGCTGAATATAAGAAGCATTTTATGTCGGTCATGTTCGACAACGGCGAGATCTATTATCATGATGCAGCGCATCACACAAAAGCGGAATGGGAAGATGAAATTGCGGAGCTGGAGGCGCGGATAGCCATCAATGAAGAGATTATTCACAGTCAGCAGGGCTTCAATCAGGATGAGATGGCATCCGCGGAGGCATGGCTGGATTCTCTAAAGGAGGAACTGCAGGAGTGCCGGAGCTATCATCAGTCGGCGGCAGAGGATTATACGCCGGCAGACAGCTTCGACGGTTGTAATGAGTTTATAGGGTATCGCGATGAAGTGCCTTATTTTGTGAATTTCGGCATGAATGATGAGGGAACTGTTTCAGTTATCCGTGTGGAGTGTATGGATAAGCTGGCGTGCGGACCTTCGTCCCTGCAGGAATATGACGGAGTTGACATATTCGGTGAGCAGTATCGGATGGAGGATGATGTAAATGAGTGTGCACTCTCTATGGAGGAAGCGAAACAGATCGCGGATCAATTTGCGGATGGTATCGGGCGATCCTATCAGGTGTGCTATCAGACAGAGGAAGTCTGGTGGGAAGCTTACAATGAGATTGAAGGTGATCCTCTGCCCCAGATCGTATACGAGGAGGATGCAATTTGCGGTTACCGGTTTGTGTATGGAACAGGAGTGGACGGCAGGGCATTTGCAGAGTATGGCGGAATGACAGTATTTGATAATTTCGGTGCAAAGGTAGAAGACACATGGGAAAGTGTAGAGGAAATTCCCGAGGGCTTCTATGACTCAAAGGATCGGCTCAGTATTGTGGTGACAGATGCCGGGGTGGTAGATGTGACTATGGATTATCCTGTCACCGTAACAAATGTGACGGAGCAGGTGGAGCTGCTGCCGTTAGATACCGTAAAGGGAATTATGAAAAATGAAGTGATGGAGCATGCGGATGATTATGATTTCAGCCAGAGCAAATATTACAATACGTTGGAGCTCATTTATTTCCGGTTGAAAAATGATGATAAAAAGGGAAGCTACAGCTATGTACCGGTCTGGTGCCTGAGCGGGAAAGTAGCAGAGAGACGTAACCATGGAGTGCTGGTCAACGCCATTGATGGCAGTGTCATCTATGTAGAAGATGAAATATAGACAGGAGGAGTCAGAACATGTGTCAAAACAAAGAGTGGAATACAGGGAAAAAGCAGCTTAGAAAGCGCTGTATGACAGTACTGCTCGCCGGGTGTATGGCGGCAATCCTCGGCGGTTGTTCAGACAAGAAGGTAGATTACGGTATGGATACGCAGCAGGCAAATAAGGAAGCTGCGGGCAGTCTTGCACAGTTTTCCGATGCAGGGGAATGGAATGACGAATGGGCACTGGAAACAGAAGACGGCAAGGTATTGAACCTTGTGATAAATGCCAAGATCACAGTGCCGGATACGGATACCATGTCTGTAGTA
This sequence comes from Lachnospiraceae bacterium, assembly GCA_029071325.1. Taxonomy (GTDB): domain Bacteria; phylum Bacillota; class Clostridia; order Lachnospirales; family Lachnospiraceae; genus Roseburia_C. The sequence goes on from JAIEAP010000041.1 coordinate 164,349, forward strand.
GAGGTGGAGGAGCTGGCCGTAGACGCAGATGTGAAAAAGCGGCTGGTGGAAAGCTTCTTTGGAGGAACGGATATCTATTATCACGATGTTGACCATCAGACGAAGGAGGAACTGGAAGCGCAGATCACGTTGCTGGAAGCAGATGTGGAGAATCTGGAAGAAAGTGTTGCAAATGTGGAAGAACTAGTCGGCGCTTCTGGCGGAACGGACATAGGGCTTGAAACAATGCGTGAAGAGCTGGCAGAGAAAAAGGATTTGCTGCAGGAGTGCCGGACGGTCAGAGAGAATGCTACCAATGATTATACGGTTGCTGCGGAGTATGACAACTGTACGGAATTTACCGCGTTCTTAAACGACGCTCAGTATGATATCAGATTTCCTGAGACGGGGGAGATCCAGGTTATACAGATCCGGCCAGGCGATTTGTTTGGAGGAGCTTCTACATATGTGCCAGGAGGTCTGACAGAGTTACAGGGCCTTGATCAGGTTACCTGTTATACGGACACTGCGGAGGAGGGGGCGAATAGCTGCTCACTGTCACAGGAAGAAGCGAAGAAGCTTGCGGATCAGTTTGTACAGAGTAACGGGATTTCTGAATATGTGCTGCAGAAAACCAGTGATCTGATCTGGTGGGGATGGAATTGGGAAGAAAGCGAAGGAAATGACCGTAGATATGTTCATGGCTACAGTTTTGTATACGGTGTTGGAGTAGACGGTTCTGCACTTTTGGAGCCGGATTATGACCAATGGATGTATGGGGATAGTGAGCTGCCGTTATTTGCGTCTACCATTTCTCTGTATGTGACGGAGGACGGGATCATCGCAATGGATTGGGATCATCCGCTGACGGTACAGAATATCACGCCGCAGGTGGAGCTGCTGCCGTTAGAGGATATTCAGAATATCATGGAGAACGAAGCCAAGGAGCATACGGATCAATACAATTTTAATGACTACCGGTATTCCAATGCCATGGATCTCATTTATCTTCGGGTGAGGGATAAGGAGACGGAAGGCAGCTACAGCTATATCCCCGTCTGGCGGCTTGCCCAGAAAGGAGAGTATTGTTATCATCCCATATTTATCAATGCCATTGACGGCAGCGTAATTTATCTGCAGGAGGAGATCATTGACGAAGGAGGTCCGACCAGAACCGATACGGTACCGAAAGGATGAGCGGGTCAATCATAACATGCACAGGAGGATTGAGATATGAGGAGAAAGTTTGGCTTGAAACGGTGCACAGCGCTATTGACTGCCGGGTGCATGGCAGCGGCAGTTTTGTGCGGATGCTCGGATGGAGCGGTGGATTACAGTCTTGATACGGAAGGCAGCTCGGAAGAAAGCAGCGGCGGACTGGCACAGTTTGCGGAATTATCCCAGTGGACAGATGAGTGGGAGATCACCGGAGCGGATGGGAAGGCAGTCACTTTTCAGGTAGATGCCAAGATCACAGTGCCGGATACGGATGCCATGTCTGTGGCGGAGGTAGAGGAGACCGTTATTGACGGCGCATTTAAGGAACATCTGGCTCGTGCTTTTTTCGGGGAGGAGACTGTTTATTATCACGACAGAGAACATCTGTCGAAGGAAGAGTTACAGGAACAGGTAGAAGACCTGGAAAATAGGATTCAGGTGAAGCGAGATGATATAGAGGGATATCAGGGACTAATAGAGATCAATAAGGATTTCCCGGAAGAGGTGGAGCGATACCAGGAATACATACAGGAAGCACAAGATGATATCCAGGAATATGAGGCTGGCGTAGCGGATTATCAGAATCTGATGTCCACGGCTCCCGAACAATATATGCCGGCGGATGATTTCGGAGAATGTGATGAGTATGTGGCATATCGGAACGGGCAAAAATATTTATTCTGTGTATATACTCCTGAGAGTTCCTCTAAGAGTAATCAGCTGGATATGCGTACGTATGAGGAAACGGTGAAGATTACACTGGAGCCGGAGGATTCCATAGAATCGTGGAAACCGGAGGAACTTGAGGGGAAGTCAGACTGGATCCTGTACACTTCCGCTGATGTAGAAGGGGATGTGAATCAGTGTGAGACCACGAAGGAAGAAGCCAGGGAACTGGCAGAACGGTTTGTAGAGCAGGCAGGCTTTTCACACCGGATGTGTAATTATGCAGAGGATATTGTATGGTGCGGCTTTGACCAGAATGCAAATGGCAGCAGGAAAAACGAGGAATATGTGACGAAGGGTTATGTGTTTACCTTTGTGGCAGGCATAGATGGGAGAATTCCGCTGTCCGGCTTCAGCAATTACTATTATGACGGATATCAGATGTCGGATGAGGATTATGGTATGCAGGACATGATCAGCATCATAGTAAATGATGACGGAATCGCCCGTGTGATCATAGACAATCCTGTCACGGTCACAAGCGCTGCGGGAAATGTGGGACTCCTTTCGTTCCAAACCGTGCAGGGTATTATGCAGGCAGAAATCCAAGAGCATCCGGACAGGTATGATCTTGAGAATTTAAAACCCAGCAATATTATGGAATTGAATTATCTGAGGGTGAAGGATGGGAGCCGAGACAAAGTATACAGCTACATTCCTGCGTGGGAATTATCCTATCAGGGAAATACCAGCGAGACACGATATCATCCGGTGTATGTGAATGCCATCGACGGCAGCGTTATCTATCCTTGGAAAGAAAAATAAGTGAGGGAAACGGAGATGAAGGGGAAAAAATATCATAAGAGAAGGCTGCTTCTTCCTGTCTGCGGTGCAGCGTTGCTGCTGACGGGGTGCGGCGGGGGACAGCGTGAGCTTGCCGTCATAGACCGGACGCCTTATGAGAAACTGTCCTACGAGACGGTTCAGGTGCAGCGGGGGGATCTGGAGCCGGAGTTAACTCTGAAGCTGAAGGCGGAAGGCTTTGAGCGGATCACATATGATGCGAACAGCGAAGAACTGCAGTTGGACACGGTACATGTGGCAGTAGGAGACCGGGTGGAGAAGGGAGATGTTCTGGTATCCTTTCAGTCAGAAAGTATCCAGCAGGTCATAGACAGCTATGAAGAACAGCGTGCGCAGAACCAACTTCTGATCGATCATTATACCAGGCTGATGCAGATTGACAGCAGTATGGATTACAGTGAAGATATTGCAAGGCTTCGAGAGGATGCAGAGGTGGCAAGGCTCTATGTGGAGGAAGCGCAGGAGAGGCTGACCCGTTACCAGATTGTGGCAGAGGAATCCGGAACCATTACGGCAATGGACAATTATTTACAAAACGGTTCTTTTGTGCCGGGACGGAAGCTGATCACACAGGTGACGGGAACCGGAAAATATGAAGCCGATCGTCCCGAAGGTTATGAATTTACCGTGGGTGAGACGCACACTGCCACTGTGGGGGCAGTATCCTATGAATTGCAGGTGGCGCAGATTGAAGAAAGTAAAATTATTTTCACACCCGTATCTGACATGTCTTCTGTGTCCGAGGAAGATACGCTTCTTATGACAATTAAGCTGCCCGGTCTTACGGATGTGGTGTATGTGGAGGCAGCGGCGGTTCATGAGGCGGATCAGACATATTTCGTCTATGTACAGGATGAGAACGGCTACCGGGACGCGGTGCCGGTGACGGTGGGAGACCGTGTGGCACAGTACAGGGTGATAACGGAAGGCTTGTCCGGCGGAGAGAAGGTGACAGTGAATTGAGAACATATAGAAAGATGGCAAAGACAGGGTCAGTCCGGATATTGGCATGGGTGTTGCTGTCGGCTGTTGTGTGCGGCGGCTGTGGGAGCAGCGCAGACAGTGATATACCGGAGCTGATAGAACCGGTGTCGGTGAATGCCGCATACCGTCCGGTGGAGTACCGCGATATAGGAAAAACAGAGGTGCTGTTAGGAACGGCAGTGCCGAAGGAATACTGTCACTATTATGACGCAAATGTGACGATTTCTGAGATTAAGGTTGAGGTGGGCGATACGGTTGCCCCGGGGGATATTCTGGCATATGCGGATGTGGAGGCAGCCCGTGACGCTTTAGAGGACATCCGTGCGCAGCTTACCCTGGAAAATGGCCTGTACCAGTTAAACAGCCGGATCTCCCAGGCAAGATGCGCGCAGATGACTTATTGGAAAGAGCATCAGGCAGATCCAGGTAATGCGCCCTGGGATGAAGTAATACCGGAGGGACAGCCGTCAGAAGGGCAGACTCCGGATAATCAGCAGCCAGAGGGACAGCTTCCGGATGGAGATATCGGTTCAGCCGGGGAGGTTCCTTCTGACGCAGGAGGCGGAATTCCTATGGGAGCAGCGCTGGATGGCGGCATGACAGCGGTAGATTACGATACGCAGATTGCTACGGAGCAGGAGAATGCCCGTTATGACGCCATGCTGCATGAATACCGGGTCAGGGAGCTGCAGGAGGATATAGCCTCTCTGCAGGAGATTATTGAGGACGGTACGCTGGTGGCAAAACATAGCGGTCAGGTCACTTATACCAAAAATATTGCAAAAGGGCGGGAGGCAGGAGTAAATGAAAATATTGTGGTGGTATCCGATCTTGGTGATGTGGGTATAGAGATTACGGATACCAACGTACAGAAATATAAATATACCGATTATGAAGTGAAATATATCATGATCGGAGGAGAGAAAATACCAGTGACGGAAGAAGCATACTCTACGGATGAGATGGTTCTGGCTAAGGTCAATGACAAGTTTCCAAATGTGCGCATCAGTTGTCCGGATGCGGTGACATTAGCAATTGGAGATATGTATCCGGTATATTATGTGGAGAAAAAGACAGAGCATGTTCTGGTGATCGGCAACGATTCTTTGTATAAGGACGGCGACGAGTATTATGTCTATCTGGAAGGAGAGGACGGAGAGCAGGAAAAGCGGGTCATAGAGATCGGCGCTTTCGATGAGAATTATACCCAGGTGAAGGATGGGCTTGCGGAAGGGGAGATGGTCTATTATCAGTCCACATCAAAGATGCCGTCGGATTATGTCAATTATACCGTGGAGTTATCGGATTTTAATATTGAGAATCATGGAATCCAGTATGGCAGGTCGGATGCCAATACCTTCCCTTGTCTGAGCAGTTATCAAGGCAGGATTGCGGAAATGGCAGTGCATAAGGATCAGGAGGTGGCGAAGGGAGATCTCTTGTATGTGATTGATACCGGTGAAGGCAAAGCGGCAATGACGGCGGCAAGGAATGCCATTGATCAGGAGAATGCGTCATATCAACAGATGGTTGCTGCCTATGACGAGCAGATTACCGCAGCCAGCGAAGCAGCGGCACAGGACGGCAGCGCAGTCTATGATGTGCAGATACTGGAGGCACAAAAGGAGATCGCAGCTCTGAACCACAACTACAGTGTAAAACTGCTGCAGGAAAATTACGACCATATCAGCCAGGGAAATGACGGAAGCGGCAGGGTATCGGTGTACGCGCCTCTGTCCGGGACCGTGTCCAGAGTAGAGTTGTCGGAGGGAGATGAAGCGGAAATGGGCAGTCAGATTCTGCAGATCACCACCCAGTCTACCGATATCCTTCTGGTGCAGATGAAGAGCAGTCAGAACCTTACCATATATTCGGATAATATCGCTGATATAGGCGAGCGGGTAACCCTTAAGAGTGGAGATAAATCCTATGAGGGAACCTGTATCGGCTGGGCAGCAGGCAGCAATAATATGAGCAAAGGATATGTCTATACGGATGAAACGGGTGCGCATTTATCCTATAATGCATCTTCCGGTTACCAATACCCGGCGTTTTATGTAAAAATGGATACTTCCGCTGCGTTTGAGGATAAGGTGAAGGGAGGAAGCATGGATTTCGATTATGTGTCCATGCAGGATGTTGTAGTCCTTCCACCGTCCATGATCCATGGAGAGTCAGATCCTCTGAATGATCAGAAGATTGCCTATTATGTGTGGCGGGTGGTAAACCAGGAACTGGTAAAACAGTATGTGCTGGTGTCGGATACGTTGAAGAACCCGGCCGGGCAGGTCATACTATCCGGTGTTGAGCCGGGTGATGTGCTGGCGCAGTAACGGAGGTGCAGAGTGTTACAATTTGTATGGAATAAGATTAAGAATAAGAAATGGCTGAATCTGTGTCTGCTGGTGGGCATCACACTTTTGATCGCTCTGTTCGTCTGTCATCCCATGTTTGAGAAGGGCGCCAGCAATCAGGTGCTGGAAACAGGATTTGAGGATTATGCCCGGGAGAAGACGGAATTTCCGGCGATCATAGGAAGGACCGGAAGTTATGACGCAGTCGACTATCCCACGGCGCAGGCTGTTTATGACCGTTTGCAGTCTTATGAGGATAAGTGGACGGATTATGTGCAGATAGATACAGTAGCATCCCAGAAATACTTAAACCTCTCCGGAGGTAAAGTGGCAACCAGTCTGGGAGGCAGGAATTACTACTTTGGTATTGGATTATTGTCAGATATGGATGACCATATCGACATTGTAAAGGGGGAGGGGCTTCAGACAGCTGCGGTGAAGTCCGGCGTGTTTCCCTGTATCATCAGTGAGAGTACCATGGACAGCTATGGTCTGGTGGTGGGGGAGATACTGAACTTTTCCTTCGTTACGTCAAATGGTAATCAGAGCGCAGTTTTTGAAATCGTGGGGATTTGCAGGGAAGCAGATAGCAGGGACAATTACTGGCATCATGATCTGGAATATTTCGGAAAGCAGGTTTTTGTATCACAGGATACCTTTGATACGATGATATCTGATTACGGACAGGATAAGATTGCTTACGAGGATAATCTCCTGCTGGATTACACTCAGATCAGTACGGACAGTGCGGCACAGTATGCCGATTATATCCGTCAGTTCCATGAGGCAGACTCGTTCTTTACCGATAATATGCTGGATACGCTGGACACATTTGCCACAGAAAAGCAGACTATTCGTATGATGCTGTGGGCATTGGAAGTACCCTGCATCGTACTGCTGCTGCTGTTTATTTATATGGTATCCTCCCAGATACTGACCTCGGAGGAAGGCGAGATTGCAGTGTTGCGCAGCAGGGGTGTGACCCGTTTCCAGACGATCATGCTGTATCTGCTGCAATCGTTCCTGTTATCCATGGCGGGTATGTGCGCCGGTCTGTTTCTGGGATACGGTATGTGTAAATGTGCAGCGTCCACCGACGCGTTTTTGAAGTTTGCAGGCAAGGATGTGAGTCTGTACAGGTTCAGTTGGGAAATGTTTCCTTATGGATTCGCGGCATGCCTGATCGCAGTTCTTTTTATGACGATTCCGGTATGGAAGCGTTCCAAGGCTACCATTGTGTCTCAGAAGAGCGCGGACCGCTATTCCGTAAAGATTCCGGTATGGGAGCGCTGCTTCCTGGATGTGATATTGATGGCGGTTTCCGGTTATCTGTTATTTAATTTTAACAAGCAGCAGGATATGCTTGCTATGAGCGTGATTGCCCAGGAGGGCATTGATCCTGTCATGTTGCTGGACACCTCGCTGTTTATATTTGCCTGCGGGCTTCTGTTCCTGCGGCTTTGCCGCTACCTGATCCTTCTCATCAACCGTATTGGAAGGAAGAGGTGGAGCCCGGCAATGTACGCTTCCTTTTTGCAGTTGGTGCGGACGTATCACAAGCAGGGATTTCTGGCAGTATTTCTGATCATGACCATTGCCAGCGGAATCTTTGACGCCAACATGGCGCGGACCATGAATCATAACATGGAAGAACGTATTTACTATAATGTGGGTTCCGATATTCAGATGAAATCTCCCTGGAAGCTTCTGATGGCAAAGGGAAGTGATGAAAAATTCCGCTGGGAGTATACGGAACCGGATTACGGCGCGTACTTCGGTCTGGTGGAGAGTGGTGTATGCGAGAGCATGACCCGTGTCATTGAAGATGATAATGCGGAGGTTACGGCAAACAGCAAGATTGTTACTCAGGTACAGCTTATGGGAATCCAGACGAAGGAGTTCGGAGAGACGGCACAGATGATGGACGGTCTGAACGATGTCCATTGGTTCTATGCCCTCAACGCACTGGCAGAAGAATCGGAAGGGGTTATTATTTCCCGGAATCTGGCGGATATGCTGGATGTCAAGGAGGGTGATATGATCACATATTCCCGTTACCATCCCATCACTGCACGCGCCAATGAGAAAATGGGAAGTGTCAGCGGCAAAGTAAGCGCCATTGTTGACAGTTTCCCCGGGTATGAGCGTTACATCTATGAAAAAGATGAGGAAGGAAATGTAGCGGAGCGGGAGAACTATCTGATCGTGGGTAACTACGCTACGATCATCAGTGAATATCAGATGACGCCCTACAGTGTCTGGATGCGCCTTGCCAGCGGTGCGAAGGACGAGGATGTAAGCGCATACCTTGAGGACGCGGGCATAGAGCCTGTGGAATGGCAGTCGGTACAGGAGCAGATCACGGACAGCAGGAATTCCGCCATGGTACAGGTGACAAACGGAATGTTCACGTTAAGCTTTATCATCTCATTGATGGTTTGTTCCGCTGGATTCCTGATCTACTGGATCATGTCCATTAAGAGCAGAGAGCTGCTGTTTGGCATTTACCGTGCTATGGGTATGCGTATGCGTGAGATCAACCGAATGCTGATCAATGAGCAGATATTCAGTTCGCTGCTTGCCATTCTCGCAGGAGGCGGGGCAGGTGCCCTTGCCACCGCATTGTTTGTCCGGCTGATCGCATTGATCTATCTGCCCGAGAAGCACAACATCGGCATTCAGATCTACATTTATGCATCAGATCTTATCAAGCTTGCTGCGGTCATTTTGGCAGTGGTGCTGCTGTGCTACATGGTGCTTCGTCTGCTGTTGCGGAATATGAAGATTGCGCAGGCGCTTCGTCTGGGAGAGGATTAGGTGAAATATGGAATATAAGACAGAAACGGCGATACATACGCATAATATCCATAAAGTTTTTGAGTCCGGCAACGGGGGAAAGGTGCATGCCCTGGAGGATGTGTCTCTGCGCATAGACAGAGGCATGCTTGCCATTCTAAAGGGGCGCTCCGGCTCTGGTAAGACAACGCTGCTCAATATCTTAAGCGCCCTGGATACGCCTACGGAAGGCATTGTGGAATTCCTGGGATGCGAATTGACGAAGCTGGACGAGCGGCAGAAGGAGGAACTGCGCCGCTATCAGATGGGATTTGTGTTCCAGTCCATTGCACTGATCCCGGTCATGACAGCTTTTGAGAATGTGGAATTCGCATTGCGTCTTGCCGGTTATGAGGGAAACCGTGAAAAACGGGTAAAGGAAGTATTAAGCAGAGTGGGGCTGGCGAAGCGCATGGACCACATGGTAAATCAGTTGTCCGGCGGGGAGCAGCAGCGTGTGGCTATTGCCCGGGCTGTGGCCCATAAGCCTACAGTGGTATTTGCGGATGAACCCACGGGAGCGCTGGACACGGCTTCCGGACTTGCGGTCATGCAGTTGTTCCGGGAGTTGGTAGAGGAGGAAGGCATTACCATTGTGATGACAACCCATGATCCGAATCTGATGGAACTGGGGGACTGCGTGTATGAGATAGCAGATGGGAGGCTGATAGGATGATAAGCTGTGACAGCCTGGTCAAGATTTATATGACGGATAACCGGAAGGTAATGGCTCTGGAGGGGCTTGACCTGACCATTGAGGACGGAGAGATGATGGCGATCATCGGAAAGTCCGGCAGCGGCAAGTCTACGCTGCTTCATATGATCGGCGGCCTGGAGACGCCTACCGCCGGTCTGCTGACTGTGGACGGCAAGGATATCTCCGGCTTTACTGAGAAAGAAATGGTCGAATACCGCAAGAAGAAGGTAGGGTTTGTCTGGCAGAAAAGCGCCCGTAATCTGTTCCCCTACATGACGGTACTTCAAAATGTTGTGACGCCGATGAATTTCTCCAGGGGAAAGCGGAGTGAACGGCGCAAGCGTGCAATGGAGCTTCTGGAGGCTGTAGGTATGGACAGACATGCCGGGAAATTTCCGGCACAACTGTCGGGCGGGGAACAGCAGCGTGTGGCCATTGCTGTGGCGCTGGCCAATGATCCGGCAATCCTGCTGGCGGATGAACCTACGGGAGCTGTGGATACCAGGACGGCGAATCAGATATTTTCCCTGTTCCATAAGCTGAACCGGGAGCTGGGCATTACGATCGTGATCGTGACTCATGATATGGCGTTAGCAGACCGGGTGGACCGAACGGTGCTTATTTCCGACGGGAAGATCAGTACGGAGAAAATCCGGAAGGAGTCTGCGGAAGAGATGCTGCGGAAAGCGCAGGAGGCAGGATTTACCGGTGAGGAGACGGATGCCGGGAAGCAGGATACTCATGAGGAATATTCTGTGCTGGACAAAGCGCACCGTCTGCAGTTGACGGAAGAGATGCTGGAGGAAGCCGGGATTGATTCCAATAAGGTGAGGGTAGAAGTGGTGGACGGCAAAGTCATCATCAGTAAAGAATAATGGAGTTGACCCGGGAAAAGTAGAATGGTAAAATTCGAGATAGGAACAAAAAACCGCGAATAGTAAAAGGGGTTGCAGTATGAAAAAAGCAGTGCAGTTATTGAGCGCTATCCTTTTTATAGGTATACTGTTTTGTGTCGCTTACACAGCGGAGCCGGAACAGATTGCTGTATCTGATGATTTTGCTATAGAAGGAAAATATGTCTCCGCTGTCTATGTGACGCAGCATGGAGAAAAGTATCAGGAACAATACCGGAAGCTGACGCTGGATTCGGATAAGGATGTATTTGTCCAAACTATGGAGATGCTGACGGATATGATTGAGGAAAACGCATATTCGGAAAGGGAGAGTCACAGCCCCGGTTCCGTTTATATCATAGTGAATTTTTCGGACGGCACCGGTGAGACTTATTATGTGCCGGAGAATACCTCATACAGTACTTTTTTTACCCGCCTGGTGGAGAGCCGTTTTCAACAGCTTTCATAGGCTGGCGGACAGGAAAAAGGAGACACATTACGATACAGGAGCAGGAGAGACATATGGCGAGACAGACGGCAAAAGAAAAACTGGCATTAGAGATCGTGGATCGGCTGAAGGCGGAATATCCTGATGCCCGGTGCAGCCTGGATTACAATCAGGCATGGAAGCTGTTGGTCAGCGTGCGGCTGGCGGCGCAATGTACCGATGCCAGAGTGAACGTAGTGGTGGAAGGGCTGTATGAAAAGTACCCCAATGTTCAGGCATTGGCGGAAGCTCCTGTGGAGGATATCGAGGCAATCGTGAAGCCATGCGGATTGGGACACAGCAAGGCCAGAGATATCAGCGCCTGCATGAAGATGCTGATGGAAGAGTACGGCGGTCAGGTGCCGGATGATTTTGACGCGCTGCTTAAATTGCCGGGTGTGGGCAGGAAGAGCGCAAATCTTATTATGGGAGATGTATTCGGAAAGCCCGCCATTGTTACGGATACACATTGTATCCGCCTGGTGAACCGCATGGGACTGGTAGACGGTATCAAGGAACCTAAGAAGGTGGAGATGGCGCTGTGGAAGCTGATTCCGCCGGAGGAGGGCAGTGATTTCTGCCACCGCCTGGTATACCATGGCAGGGAAGTGTGTACGGCGCGTACCAAACCACACTGCGACAGGTGCTGTCTGCAGGACATCTGCAAGAAGAAAGATGTGGAGAAATAAGAGTATGAGACGAAACAGATAAGGGTGGAAATGCTCTTATCTGTTTTTTATATGTTTCGACAATCCGACGGTGTGTGTCCGTCTGCTGAGCACATGCGGCTTCGGTTGCTAGCTGCTCTAGATGGGCGTTCTTCTGTGGTCGCTATGAGCAGGCTGCTCCCATAACTCGCCTTTGAACAGGAAAACATTCGGGGCTTACAAGCTCAAACAATGTCCGTAGCCTGCACGTCACATCAGAACGCCCATTAAGAGCAGCACGCTCCCTGCAGATTGCATGTCCTCATGCAGACGGACATGCACCGCGGATTGTTCGAACGTTAAAAAGACACAGATTATCACAGATGATACACCGGCGGCAACTGAAATTTCAGCATAAGGCGAGCAGCTATCCGGTGTCTGCGGGCAAATTACGGAGAAAACGGGATGATTTTCTTTATAGCAATGATGCGCGTCCGCTTTCTGCGGTATGTTGTCTGCAAAATACGGAAACTCAAGTTTTTATATGGTATTGACATTTCCGCATTTTTTTTATATGGTGAGTAGCAGTGATGTGATAGAAAGAAGGAAGGATATATGCAGCAGTGCGAGCAGATTGAGTTGAGTATCCGCAAGAAATTCCATAAGGCGCTGTTCAGTAAATTCGCGAAAGCAATCAATACATATGAACTGCTGAGACCAGGGGATAAGGTGGCTGTATGCATTTCCGGCGGCAAGGATTCTATGCTGATGGCAAAGCTTTTTCAGGAACTGCACCGGCATCATAAGTTTCCCTTTGAGCTGGTGTTCCTGGTGATGGATCCCGGATATGCTCCGGCGAACCGCAGGGCAATTGAGGATAACGCGCGGCTGATGGAGATTCCGCTGACGGTGTTCGAGTCACAGATATTTGATGCGGTGTATGAAATCGAGAACTCCCCCTGTTATCTGTGTGCCAGAATGCGCAGGGGATATCTGTACAGTAAGGCACAGGAGCTGGGATGCAATAAAATTGCTCTGGGGCATCATTTTGACGATGTCATTGAGACGATATTGATGGGTATGATGTACGGAGCGCAGATACAGACCATGATGCCGAAGCTTCACAGCACGAACTTTGCCGGTATGGAGCTGATACGTCCCATGTATCTCATACGGGAGGAGGATATCTGCCACTGGCGGGATTACAACGGGCTTCATTTTCTGCAGTGCGCCTGCAGGTTCACGGAAAACTGCAGTACCTGCGGAGAGGATGGCAGGAGCGAGTCCAAGAGGATGGAGATTAAGCAGTTGATCCGGCAGCTGCGTCAGGTGAATCCCTATGTTGAGACCAATATCTTCCGCAGTGTGGAGAATGTGAATCTTGCCACAGTCATTGCTTATAAGCAGGATGGTGTGAAGCACAGCTTTTTGGAGCATTATGATTCGATTGAAAATGAATAGGAAGTGAGGAAGATAATATGAGAGAATTATTGAAGCAGATCAAAGCAGACATTATGTCGACGGCAATCTTATGTATCTTACTTGGGATTATGGTAATGGTATGGCCGACACAGACTACAAAACTGTTGTGCTGGATTCTGGCAGCCATCCTGATAGTAATGGGCCTCAGCCGTATCATTGCTTATCTTAAGGATCGTATGTCAGGCCAGTTCGGACTGGCGGCAGGTATCATCCTCTTTCTGCTGGGGGCGTGGATATTGTTATATCCGTTGAATTTTGCCAAAATATTTCCGATTGTAATCGGTGTGTTACTGCTGATGCATGGTCTGGAGGATATTAAGATGACCATGGAGGCAAAAGCAGGAGGTGACAGCATCTGGTGGGCGTTACTGGTTGTATCTGCAGTAAATCTGCTGTTGGGAATCTTTTTGATCTGGAGGGCATTTGCCGCAGTACAGATTGCCATGGTGCTGATGGGTGCAGCGCTGGTATATGACGGAGTGACAGACCTTTTTGCTGTGTACCGGGTAGCAAAAACGGTAAGAGAGGCCCAAAAAGATATCATTGACGTAGAGGATGAGAACTGACCGGAAAATTGACAGACAGGAGATGCGGATCATGCGTCAGATGGAGTTTAAGATGGAGCGGACAGGGCTTTTAAAGGTGGGAGACGTACTTCCGGTAACGGAGAGTAAACTCCCCACCTCTTATTATTATACCTTGGGAGATGCCTTTGCCATGTCCGCAAACTATACATTTCGGGAGAGGCTTAAATCCCGGGAGGGCAGGGTAGTTGATGTGAAGGAGACACCGAAGGGTTTCTTTGTCACAGTGGAATTTGAGGAAGAGGAATGACTATTCAGACCCCTTGAGAATCAGATAAGCAGATTCATCATGTTTACATGTAAGAAGCTGTTTATCTGATTCTCAAGGCGGCTCGAATAGAAATAAACTGACATCTTGGTAGGAAACGGAGGATATGATGGAAAAAGAGGCAGGTAACATACAGGAAAATAAGATGGGAATCATGCCGGTGAACCGGCTGCTTCTGACCATGTCGGTACCCATGATGGTGTCGATGCTGGTGCAGGCACTGTATAATATTGTGGACAGCATTTTCGTGTCCAGAATTGCAGAAGAGGCATTGACTGCGGTCTCTCTTGTATTTCCCATGCAGACAATTATGATCGCAGTGGGAGCGGGTACCGGAATCGGTGTGAATGCGCTCCTGTCCAAACGCCTTGGCGAAAAACGGTTTGAGGATGCAAACAAAACGGCAAATATTTCTATTGTGATCGCCTTTTGCGAGTATCTGGTGTTTATGCTGATCGGAGTGTTTGCTTCGGAGTTCTTTTTCTCAGTTCAGACAGATGAGGCACAGATCATAGAATACGGGAAATCGTATATGTCTATTTGTCTGATCATGAGTTTTGGACTGTTCGGGCAGTTCTGCTTTGAGAAACTGCTGCAGTCCACCGGACGGACCTTCCATACGATGATTACTCAGGCATGCGGGGCTATCATCAATATTATCATGGATCCGATCCTGATATTTGGAATGTTTGGCTTTCCGAAAATGGGGATTGCAGGAGCGGCAGCGGCAACGGTAGCCGGGCAGATTTTTGCAATGCTCCTGGCACTGTTGTTCAATCTGAAAATAAATAGAGAAATCAAACTGGGATTCCGTTATATGAAGCCGGAAGCTGCCATTGTCCGGGAAATTTTCGCGGTGGGCATTCCGTCTATTCTGATGCAGTCCATCAGCTCGGTTATGGTGTTCCTGTTTAATAAGATACTGTTGGGCTTTTCTTCTACGGCTGCGGCAGTGCTGGGTGTGTATTTTAAGCTGCAAAGCTTCGTGTTTATGCCGGTGTTTGGATTGAATAACGGTGTGATACCTATTGTTGCGTACAATTACGGCGCCGGTCACAAGGACAGGATATTGAAGACTATGAGACTGGGCATGATGTATGCGGTGGGGATCATGGCAATAGGTACCCTTTTGGCAGAGCTGATTCCGGGTCCCATGCTGCGGCTGTTTGATGCTTCCGATACGATGCTGGAGATAGGAATACCGGCGCTGCGTATCATCTGTACCTGTTTTGTGTTTGCAGGATTTTCTATTGTGGCGGCAGGAACATTTCAGGCGCTGGGCAAGAGCATATACAGCCTGGTGGTTTCCCTGATCCGGCAGATGGGGGTACTGATTCCTGTGGCGTATGCATTGTCATTGACCGGAAAACTGGAACTGGTGTGGCTGGCGTTTCCGATCGCGGAGATCGCCGCAATTTTTGTGACGTTGTTTATGCTGAGGCATATGACCAGATTTTTGAACCAAATGTTCGGAACAGATTAAGATAGGTTAAATTTGGTTGTATTTAACCATAAAATAGTATAAAATAGGCATCAGGTACAGTTGAGACGACAGGCACGCAGATAGGAGAGTAAGCAGCTTGAGGTATTTACCCATAGACAAGATGAAACCGGGCATGATGCTGGCACAGGATGTCTTTGACGGCGGAGGCAGTATGCTGCTATCCAAGGATCAGGTGCTTCATGCAGAACAGATCATGCATCTGAATGAGATGGGTTACCAGGGATTCTATATACAGGATCCCGAGACCGAAGACATCATAGTAGAGGAAGTCATCAAACCAGAGATCAAGGGACAGATGCTGCAGTTGGTGCATAATCTGTTTGAAAATGAGGGCAATGAGCAGGAACAGGATATTCGAAGAGCCGTTGAGCGGGCGGTAGAGGATCTGCTGGGCAATGGCGATGTTATGTTCAATATGCTGAACCTGAGAAATTATGACGAATATACATATTTCCATTCCGTCAATGTGGCAATTCTGGCAGTTGTGATAGGTGTGCGCTTTGGGATGAACGAATATCAGTTACGCTGTCTTGCGACAGGAGGGCTGCTGCATGATATCGGCAAGAAGTTCCTAGAGATATCCATACTGAATGCAAGAAGATCTTTGAGTGAAGAGGAACGGAGAATCATGCTGCAGCATCCGAAGCTGGGCTATGAGTTCATACGGGACAATTTTGACTTTGGGCAGGAGGTGCTCCTGGGAATTCTGGAGCATCATGAGTGTTATAACGGCGAGGGATACCCCATGCGCAAATCGGGAGATGAAATCAGCATATACGGCAGGATCATCAAGCTGGCGGATGTATATGATGCCATGACGGCGAAGCGTCCGTACCGGAATCCCATGCTTCCGTCGGATGTACTGGAGTATGTGATGGCGGGAAACGGATCGGAATTTGATCCGAAGCTAGTGTCTGTGTTTGTTCATTGGGTAGCGGTATATCCGGTGGGATGCGAGGTAGAGTTATCGGATGGAAGACTTGCCATAGTGAAGCATAATTACGAGGGGTATGCATTGCGCCCTCTGGTGAAGATAAAAGAGACCGGTGAAGATTTGGACCTGAGATCAGATGCAGAGGCGAGAAGCATTACGATTATCCGGCTGATCGTGTAGAAAGGTGTGCATGACAGGTTATGGCGAATCAGGGAAAAGGTTCCGTAGACGTTTTACTGGCCGAGAGTTTTAAGGAGTTGGCGCAGAAGGAGCCCATCGAGAAAATTACGATCAAGGAGATCACGGATAAGGCGGGGGTCATACGCCCCACCTTTTATAATCATTTTCAGGATAAATATGAATTGCTGGAGGTTATCATCTGGGATGAGATTCTCTCTCCGGCAAAGCCGTTGATTCGAAACGGCATGATTGACGAGGCGTTAATTCTGATATTTACCAGTATACAAAAGGATCGGGAGTTCTACATGCGTGCCAGCCGCCTGGAAGGGCAGAATTCGTTTGCGGATATTGTACGGGCGTGCATTACAAGGGCGCTGCTGGACGTGCTGGAGGATCAGGAGATTGCGGATAGAACCCCGTCTGCGTGGCTGAATAAGGAGAGAGTCGCACAATATCACGCCCAGTCCATGTGTTTTCTGGTGATGAACTGGATACAGAGCGGTATGACCATGTCGGAACGGGAAATGGCGGATATTTATAATTATCTGATCCACCATTCCATTGCGGATATGATACAATTGCAGTGATTTGTATAGCAAAAACTACATAAAGGCATGTTTGTAGTATTTGGGACTACAGCGGAAAGGGATTGAATATTTCAATATTCAATTCTTTTTTTTATACTCATAGCAGAAAAAATGAGAAGGAGAGAAGAGAAATGATTAAATTCGGAAAGGGAGTCGTGAAGCACAGAGTGATAATTTTCATCATCAGTCTGGCGCTCCTGATTCCATCGGCAATCGGTTATTTCAACACAAGGGTCAATTATGATATTCTGTCATATCTGCCCGGTGATCTGGAATCCATGGAAGGCCAAGACATTCTGGTGGATCAGTTCGGCGTGGGAGCCTTTTCCCTCTGTGTCATAGAGGGAATGGAAAATAAGGATGTTGCTACGCTGCATCAGGAAATATCGGAAGTGGAACATGTTAAGAAGGTGATCTGGTACGATTCCGTGGCAGACCTGTCGATGCCGATGGACATGATCCCAAAGGATATGTATGAGATATTTAATAATGATGATGAGGATAGTACACTGATGGCGATCCTGTTCGACACATCTATGTCGTCAGACGAGACTATGGAGGCCATCAAGGACATTCGGACAATTACCACAAAACAGTGTTTTCTGAGCGGTATGTCTGCGGTCGTGACCGATATCAAGGATCTGTCCAACCATGAGGTTCCGTTTTATGTCCTGATCGCGGTACTGCTGTCGGTACTGGTACTCTGTCTGACCATGGATTCCTTCCTGGTGCCGTTATTTTTCCTGCTGAGCATCGGTATAGCCATTATTTATAATCTGGGAAGCAATATCATACAGGGAGAGATTTCTTATGTGACACAGGCGCTGGCAGCGGTTCTGCAGTTGGGAGTGACCATGGATTATTCCATCTTCCTGTGGCACAGCTATCAGGAAAATCAGGAGCGTTTTCCGGGAGATAAGGAACGTGCAATGGCCCATGCCATTTCCAATACGATCACATCTGTTGTGGGAAGTTCCATTACTACAGTGGCAGGCTTTGTGGCGCTGTGCTTCATGAGCTTTACATTAGGCTTGGATCTGGGAATCGTAATGGCAAAGGGTGTTGTGATCGGTGTGATTGCATGTGTGACGATCCTGCCTGCTATGATACTGATCTTTGACCGGGCGATCGGGAAGACAAAACACCGTGTTATCATCCCGGATATGGGAAGAATTTCAGGCTGGGTGGTGAAACACTTCTATATAGTTATCATCCTGTTTCTGGTGATTCTGGGTCCTGCAATCTGGGGATATACGCATACTTCGGTCTATTATGATCTGGCAGGTACGCTGCCGGATTCCCTGGAAAGTATTGCGGCCAACAAGAAGCTGGATGAGAACTTTGAGATGGGTGCCACACATATGGTGCTTGTGAGCAGTAAGCTGGATCCGAAATCGGTATCTGCTATGGTAGATGAGATGAATGCGGTGGACGGCGTCAAGGCCACTCTGGGACTGGACAGCATGGTTGGACCGGCGATTCCGAGAGAAATGTTGCCGGATTCCGTGACGGGCATGCTGGAAAATGAAAATTATAAGCTGCTGATGATCATGTCGGAATATAAGGTGGCATCTGATGAGGTCAACAGTCAGTGTGATGACTTAAGCGAGATCATTAAGAGGTATGATCCTGAGGGTCTGCTGATCGGGGAAGCGCCCTGTACGCAGGATCTGATCACCACCACCGATCATGATTTTAAGGTGGTGAGCGCGGTATCCATCGGAGCGATTTTCCTGATCATTGCGCTGGTATTCAAATCCATATCCCTGCCGATCATCCTGGTGGCAACCATTTATTTTGCAATCTTTATCAATATGGGGATTCCGGCATATACGGGAACAACGCTGCCGTTTATCGCCTCCATTGTGATCGGAACGATACAGCTGGGAGCAACCGTGGATTATGCGATCCTGATGACCAATAAGTATAAGAAGGCAAGATTCCAGGGGGCAGAAAAGAAGGAGGCAGTTACCCGGGCGCTGCAAAGCTCCATGCAGTCAATCATTGTCAGTGCGTTGAGCTTCTTTGCAGCCACTTTCGGGGTGGGGCTCTATTCCAACATTGATATGATCAGTTCGCTGTGCGTGCTGATGTCGAGAGGCGCTATTATCAGTATGTTTGTCGTGATCTTTGTACTGCCGTCCTTATTTATGATCTTTGATCGGCTGATCTGTGTGACCAGTGCAGGATTTCGCAGCAAAAATAATGTTTAGAGTAAAGAATTAGGAGGATAATAATATGAAATTTGCAGAATTAAAGAATCGGTTTCACAATAAATACGCAATCCGGGTGCTGGCCGGAGTATTGACGGTAGCACTGCTGGGCGGCAGCTATGGCGTGTGGCATGTGCAGGCGGCAAAGGAGGACTCCGCACAGATAGAGGAAAGTACAGAATATGGCAGTGAGCCCGCAGAGAAGAATACCGAAGATCAGGAGGAGCGTGAAATACTGAAAAAGCAGTTGAACAACATGGTGACGGCGGAAAAGCAGGAGGAAACCATCGGCAAGGAGGAAACCGTCTACATGATGGCGGACGCCAACGGAAACGTGGAGAAAACCATTGTCAGCGACTGGCTGAAAAATCCGGATCATGCCGACACACTGCAGGATGCCTCGGATCTTAAGGACATCACCAATGTAAAAGGGAAGGAGAGCTTTACCCAGGACGGAGAAAGGCTGACCTGGGAGGCAAAGGGTTCTGAGATATTCTATCAGGGAACCACCGATAAGGAGGCGCCTGTTACCCAGGCGGTCACCTACTATCTGAACGGACAGGAGATTTCTCCGGAAGAACTGGCGGGTAAGAGCGGAAGGGTAACCATTCGTTTTGACTATACCAATCATGAGAAAACGGTAGAGACCGTCAATGGAAAAGCCTGCGATATCTATGCGCCCTTCTCCGTTGTGACGGGAATGATTCTGAATGAGGACTTTACCAACGTAGAGGTCACCAATGGTAAGGTAATGGCAGACGGCAAGCATACGGTTGTTGTAGGTATTGCTATGCCGGGATTGAAGGAGAGCCTTGGCGTGGAGGAAGAGGATTTTGAAGAGGAGGTGACGATCCCGGATTATGTGGAAGTAAGCGCGGATGTGGAGAATTTTGAGTTGAGTATGACGGTGACGGTGGCATCCTGCGATCTGCTGTCCCAGATGAACGTGAATGGTTCTCTTGATCTGTCGTCATTATCTGATACCATTGACAAGATGAGCGATGCATCCGGTCAGTTGGCAGAAGGAAGCAGTGAACTGGCGGAGGGGCTGGATACCCTTCAGAGCAGTCTGGAGCAGTTCTCGACAGGGGTCAGCACGGCCCAGGGGGGCGTGCGGGATTATACGGCAGGCGCGGCAAAGCTGGCGGCAGGAGCCAATGATCTGAATAACGGTATCCAGGCGTTATCCGGTTCCGCACCGACGCTGACTTCAGGTGTATCGGCACTGCTTACAGGCGTACAGACGGCAGGCATGGGAGCAGCGCAGCTTGATGCCGGCGTAACCCAGGTGGTGGACGGCATCGGTACGGTAAAGACTACGGTTGCCGACAGTATTGCTGTGATCAGCCAGAGTGCGGATGCCATATATGCAAGTGATGCGGAGGCACAGCAGGCATTTGCCCAGGCTCTGACCAGCTATACGGCGGCTTCAGCAACATATCTGGGTGTGCTGCAGCAGTTTACAGCTCCGGGCGGCAGCCTTAACGCTTATGCAGCAAATCTGCAGGCAGTGGATGCAGGCATTAATCTCTATCGCCTGGATGATACTGTAAATGCTGCCATCAACAGTGCGGCAGGCATCGACTTTAACGGACTGAGCGCTGCATACGCAGCGCAGCTTGCCAACCTGTCTACCGTGGTGAATAATATCGGCGCATCTGGCAAGGTAGGAGCGTTGAGCCAGGTACAGAGCGGTCTTGGACAGTTTGATGATACCCAGCTTGCGGCTCTGAAGACTGGAGCCGCAAGCCTGAATGCGGGACTGAACGGTCAGCAGGGAATTGTAGCAGGTGTTTCCACTTTAAATGATTCTGTCAGCGGAAGCCTCAGCATGGGAATTGACCAGTTGACGGCAGGAGCGAAACAGTTGGCGGATGGTGCCGCAGAGCTGACTGTCAACAATGACAAACTCAATAGCGGCATGACTTCCCTGCGCAGTGCCACCGACCTTTTGATCAACGGCGTCGCACAGTTGGAGTCGGGTTCCAATGCGCTGGCGGATGGAATGGCCGAGTTTGATCAGGAAGCGATCGGAAGGATTGTGGATGCTTATAACGGAGATGTGAAAGCGCTTCTGGATCGTCTGGAACTGGTCCTTAAGGCAGGAGAGAACTATGAAAGCTTTACCAGGACGGCGGAGGGCGTTAAGGGAAGCGTGAAATTTGTGTGGGAAACTGCTTCCATTCAGACTGGGGATTGATTATAATAGATAACAGTTAGAAATTTCAGACGGCAGAAAGGAAGTCGGAGGATGAATTGGATAGAGACATTAATCATTGCAGCAGGGATATCGTTAGACATACTTGCGGCGGTGGAATGCCAGGGGGCGATGGTGGCAAAAGTGCGCACAAAGCCGCTGGTACTCATCAGTTTGTTGATATCTGCCTGGCAGTTGGTATCCCTGTATCTGGGAAGTCTATGCGCGGGTCTGCTGTGCCGGTATGATCTGAAAGGTCGATCGGTATTTACCGGAAGGATTATTGCGGTGGCGGTGTTCTTCTGTCTGGGCATCCGGCTTCTGTTGAAGGCGTGGAAGAGAGAGCATCTGGATGAGAGCCGGGAGGACAGAACAGATTACCGGCGTTTTGCCCGTCTGGGAGCAGTGACTGCAATGTACACGTTTCTGACCGGAGCAGCATTTGGATTTCTGGAGACAGACGTTATATTGATCCTGCTGATGGTGTTGGGAATCACGATCCTGTGTGTGGTAGGAGGCATGTACATCGGATATCATTACGGCTCTGAACCCAGAATTAAGATTTATGTGATCGGAGGTCTTCTACTGCTGATCGGAGGAGTAGATGTGATCATCAGATATGTGATCTAGGTGGCCGTAAATAGTAACGGACGAAAAGGATGGGAAGGAGACCGCAGGACTATGGCACTGTTGCGGATTCAGACAGAACAGAATAATATCTGCATCGTGACAGAGCCTGGTGAGACGGCGGCAGACGCTCTTTTGCGTGCAGGATATCCTGTGCCGTATGTATGCGGCGGCAGGGGGAAATGCGGAAAATGTAAGATTCTTGCGGATGGCATCTGGCAGCAGGCCTGCCAGATGTATCCCCAAAAGGATGTTCTCATCACCGCATTTGGTTGGGAGGAACCGGGGAAGATACAGACCGGCGTTTCTCCCGCCACAGCAGAGAAGCAGGAAGAACAGATGCAGATCGTGGGCGGCAGCCCCCGGGTAAAATACGAAGAAATGGCAGTGCAGCAGGGAGGCAGTGCCATTTTGGCGGTGGATCTGGGAACCACTACGATAGCGGCGGTATTGGTGGACGCAGATACTGGGAAGGTGTTGGACAGCGGATGCTGCATCAACAGCCAGAGGCGGTACGGCGCAGATGTCTTAAGCCGGATGAGGGAGGCTGCGGCAGGCGCCGGTGATGCACTGCGCATGCTGGCGGAAGCAGATATCCGGGGACTGTATGAGCAGATGCGGGAGAGATGGGGACAGGGAAGGATCAAGCACATTTATGTAGCGGGCAATACTGCCATGGAGCATTTGCTGCTGGGGGAATCCTGTGAGAAGCTCAGTCAGGCTCCTTTTACACCGGTGTCCCTGTGCGAGCGAAGTACACGGTTGGAAGGAATTCCTTTGACCGTGCTGCCGGGGGTGTCTGCCTTTGTGGGGGGCGATATTGCGGCGGGGTTGCTGGCATGCGGCTTTGACAGGATCCACCGGCCGGTGCTGTTTCTGGACTTGGGTACAAACGGGGAGATGGCGCTGGGCACGGCGGACGGTATTCTTGCTACTTCCGCACCGGCAGGACCGGCATTTGAGGGAGGCAATATATCCTGCGGTATGGGCAGTATTCCCGGAGCAGTCTGCAAGGTGCGCCTGATCCGGGAACGGAGCATCGTGAAGACCATTGGAGATAAGCCGGCGGCAGGGCTGTGTGGAACCGGGGTGCTGGAACTGGTATCGGAGCTTCTGGATAACGGTCTGGTGGACGGAAGCGGAAGGCTGCGGGAGCCGTACGCGCAGACGGGTTATCCGATTTCTGCCAGGACAACGGGCGGTGAACTGATTTTTACCCAGCAGGATATCAGAGAACTGCAGATGGCGAAGGCGGCAATCCGCAGCGGTGTGGAGCTGCTGCTGAAAAGGGCGCAGGTGGATGCATCAGAAGTGGGAACGGTTTACCTGGCGGGAGGCTTTGGTTATTATCTCGATGTGCGCAAAGCTGTGAGGATTGGTCTTCTGCCGGAGGAACTGGAGCGCCGCACAGAGGCGGCGGGTAATACGTCTTTGAAGGGCTGTGCGAGCTATGGGCACGACCTGTCTGCCAGAGAGCGTATGGCGCGTATCCTGTCGGCAGTTCAGGTGATGAATCTGGCAGAACAGCCGGAATTTGAGGAAACCTATATTGCACAGATGTCTTTCCGGGAGCGGGGAGGAATCAGATGAAAGAAGAATTGTTGCTGGCAGCAGTCAATGCCAAGTATATCCATTCCAATCCGGCTGTATACAGTCTGCGGGCGTATGCCACAGAATATAGTGATAGGATTGGTTTGGCGGAATATACCATCAATAACCGCACAGAGCAAATATTGCAGGATATATATAAGCGCAGACCGAAGGTACTGTGCTTTTCGTGTTATATCTGGAATGTTGCACTGGTGTGCCGGGTGGCGGAGGAATTCCATAAGCTGTGTCCTGCGGTTCCCATATGGGTGGGAGGCCCGGAGGTGTCTTATGAATCGGAAGCGTTTCTGCGGGAGCATCCCTTCCTGACGGGAATCATGCTGGGGGAGGGGGAGCGGATATTCCGGGATATCTGCCGTTATTATCTCGGGGGGATCGGAAGTCTTGGGAATATCCGCGGAATTGCCCTGCGCAGCGGTGAAGACGGGGAAAACATTGAACTTCATGAGCCGCAGGAGACTCTGAACATGGATGAACTGCCCTTTTACTATGAGCATATGGAAGATTTCTGTAACCGCATCGTCTATTATGAGACCAGCCGCGGCTGCCCTTTCCGGTGCAGCTACTGCCTGTCCTCCGTGGAGAAGAAATTGCGCTTCCGGAGCATGGAGCTGGTGCGGCGGGAATTGCAGTTCTTCCTGGATCATAAAGTGCCTCAGGTGAAGTTCGTGGACCGGACCTTCAACTGTGACAGAGAGCGTGCAATGGAAATCTGGCGTTATATTCTGGAGCATGACAACGGATATACCAACTTTCACTTTGAGGTGGCGGCAGACCTGATGACAGAGGAGGAAATAGAGCTGATCGCTGGCATGAGACCGGGATTGATTCAGTTGGAGATCGGGGTGCAGACCACGCATCCGAAGACGATAGAAGAGATTCGCCGGAAGATGGATCTGTCCGGGGTGAAACATGCGGTAAGCCGCATAGGAAAGGCGGGCAATATCCATCAGCATCTGGATCTGATCGCAGGACTGCCCTACGAAGATTACCGTACCTTCACGCAATCCTTTGATGAAATCTATGCATTGCACCCGCAGCAGCTGCAGTTGGGATTTTTGAAGGTGCTAAAGGGCTCTTATATGTATGAGCAGGCTGCAGCATATGGGCTTGTCTATCTGTCGGACCCGCCGTATGAGGTGCTTAAGACCAAGTGGCTGGGTTATGAAGATATCTGTAAGATCAAGCTGGCGGAGGAGATGCTGGAGGTGTATTATAACAGCGGGCAGTTTCCCATGAGCATCTGTCTGCTGGAACGGCAGTATGACAGTCCGTACCGGATGTTCGAGGAGCTTGGGATGTTTTATGAAGCGGGAGGCTATATTGACCGGAATCATTCCAGAAACGGGAGAATGGAAATCCTGCTGGAATTCGTGGAGCGGTTCTTCCCGTCAGAAGCGGAAGTCTTCCGGCAGGCAGCAGTCTATGACATATATAGCCGTGAAAATGCCAAGAGCCGTCCGAAGTGGGCCGCGGATATGGCAGAGTGGAAGGCGCTCACCCGCAGATATTGTACCAGAGGAAGCCTGTCCCATGTGGAGCGGTTTGAGTATAGATTTTATGGAGATCACACGACGGTAGGAGAGAAATGTGCGCCTTACTATCTGCAGTTCCATTATGATGAGAGGGATTCGCGCAATCATCAGGCGTTGTGTACGCTGCTTAAGACGGAGGAGTAGAGTATGGATTATATTGTATTGGATCTGGAGATGACAGGGCTTAGTCCTAAAAGAGACGGTATTCTGGAAGTGGGAGCATTGCGGGTACGGGACGATAAAGAGACAGAATCGATAGAGTTTTTTGTGGATTCCGGCAGGATGATAACACCGGAAATTACAGAATTGACAGGAATTACGCAAGAGATGGCGGCAACCGGTATCACGCCGGATGAGGCAATCCGTCAGGTGGCGAAGTTTGTGGGCGGTGATGTGTGGGTCGGTCATAACGTGATCTATGATTACAGTTTTTTAAAGCAGCTTGCAGTCAATGCGGGAATTCCATTTGAGAAAACGGCGATGGACACCCTGAGGCTTGCGAGGAAGCTGATGCGGGAACCGGAGAAGAAGTCACTGGAGAATCTGTGCGCCTTTTTAGATATCCACAGGGAACGGGAACACCGGGCGCTGGATGATGCCCGTGCTACGCACCAGCTGTTTCAATGGTTGTATCGTACCTATGGAGCGGAATGTCCGGAGGTCTTTGTTCCGCAACCGCTGCTCTATCATCCAAAACGGCAGACACCTGCCACAAAAAGACAAAAAAGGTACTTGAAGGAATTGGTGGAGTATCATAAAATAGATTTTGAGCCGTCGGTAGAGAATCTTACCCGCAGCGAAGTATCCAGGCTGACAGACCGTATCATTGCCCAATATGGGAGAATGCCCGGTCTGAAAGACGCTCATTGAGATGGAGATGGCGGTTATGCGGTCACAGCTCGTCCAGTTTGGCAAGAAGACGCTGCCGCTTGCTTTCCGGAAGCAGATCGATGGAAGAACGGAGATCGGACAGCTTGGAAGTCAGCCGGTGTTTGGTATACAGGGTGGCAAGCATCACATACTGTTCACTGATGTCACTGCCGCATTGGACGGCAAAGGACAGGATATCCATGGCTTCGTGGTCGTGATCCTGCTCTGTCAGCTTTCTTCCCAATGTGGTCAGTGTAATGAGCATGGAGTCGTAACGGTCACCCATTTCGGTAAGAACCGGAAAATTGGCAGTGCCATAGGCAAGCTTTAGGTCGGTGTTGGTCCTGCCTGAGAAGTTTACGATGTCCTGTTCGGACAGAGCGCGCAGGCGTTCGTAGCAGGAAATGGTCTCTTCGTCGGTATCTGCGGGGGCAGTCAGAAGCTGCGTTGGGATAGTGATATAGTTAAGCTGTGCAAGATCCTGTCTGGGAGTCATATTTGCTTCACGCTCTCTTGCCCAGTAGGCTTCTGCTTTTTCGTCTTCTGCTTTGGAGACCTTCCGGCGCAGATAAGACATGATGCTCAATATGATAACAAACAGGATGAAAAATATAGGGATCGGAAACATACAGGCTCCTTTCCTGCACAAAGCGAGGTATTTGCGATGATTAATTTTAACAATTCAAAGAAAAAGAAAATGATAGCGTCTGTCATTGCCCTGTTGCTGGTGGGGGCAATGGTTCTGTCACTTTGCATCAGTTTTATGTAGGTATAGACGCATAGCTTCATGTCATAATATACAGAAAACGGGTGTTTCTGTCAAACATATTCGTGGTTTTGGCATCTTGAAAAATCGGCCGTAGTTTATTATGATATTATATCATATACATTTGCCCAATTGCATCTGCCGGATGCAGCAAATAGAAAGAGGATTTCATCATGAAAAAGTGGAAAGTTGTATTGCCGGTTATCTGTGCTGCGGTGCTGACCGCAGGGATATCCTTCGTTGGAACGGTAAAGGCGGAAGAGAACGATCAGGTGATTCTTGATAATATTTTTATCGGGGATATCGCGGTAGGAGGAATGAGCAAAGAGCAGGCGCTGGAGGAGATTGACCAGCATGTCACGAGCGGCGATGAGGCTGTGATAACGCTGGAGGTAGACGGCAAGCTTGTGGAAGCCTCCCCGGAGGATCTGGGGATTGCCTGGGACAATCAGGAGATTGTAGACGAGGCATACAATTACGGCAGGACAGGAAATCTTCTGGATCGCTATAAAGCAAAAAAGGATCTGGAAAAAGAGAGTAAAGTATTTGATGTTGTATATACCGTCGATGGCGTAAAAACAACTGCATTTCTGGAAAACCATGTTGCGGAACTGAATCAGGAGGTCGTGGACGGATCTCTGACCAGGGAGAACGGAGTATTCAACGTTGTGCCAGGACAGAACGGTGTGGAGGTGGATACCCAGGCATCGGTACAACTCATACAGGATTTTGTCGCAGGGGAATGGGACGGCGGAGACGTTAGTATTTCTCTGGTTGCCAATGTAGTGGAGCCCCGCGGAACAGAGGAAGAACTTCGGAAGGTTCAGGACAGGATGGGCAGTTTTTCTACTGACTTCAGTTCTTCCGCGTGGGGACGTAAGAAGAATATAGAGGTTGCGGTGGGCAAGATCAATGGTACTGTGCTGTATCCCGGAGATGAGTTCTCGGTTTATGATACTATAGCGCCTTTAAATGCTGCCAATGGTTATGAACTGGCAGGTTCTTATGAGAACGGAACCGTAGTGGAGTCTTACGGCGGAGGGGTATGTCAGGTATCCACAACGTTATATAACGCAGTTATCCGCTCTGAACTGGAGGTTACGGAACGCTTTGCGCATTCCATGATCGTGACCTATGTACAGCCCTCTATGGATGCGGCTGTAGCAGGCGGTCTGAAGGATTTCAAATTCAAAAATAACACGGATTCCCCCATTTACATCGAGGGGTACTGTGATAAGAACAATGCTTATTTCAATGTGTACGGCAATGATACCAGAGAGGCCGGACGTGAGGTGTCTTTCGTGAGTGAGACTATCAGCCGGGAGGAACCTACCACAACGATCGTGGCGTCTGATAATCCCATCGGATTCCTTGCAACGGATGCGGCTCATGTGGGAAGCAAGGCGCGCCTGTGGAAGGTGGTCAAGGTCAATGGTGTAGAACAGAGCAGGGAAGTATTTAATACCAGTAGTTACCGGGCATCGCCCAAGACTCTTCATGTGGGAAATATCTCGTCTAATTCGGAGGCGGTAAATGCCATCAATGCGGCCATCGCCTCACAGGATGAAGCGGCGGTAAGAGAGGCGGCATCCTATTGGTGTGATGAAGCGATAGCGGCGAGGGCTCAGCAGACACCGCCGCCGGCAGCAGAGCCGGATCCTTCTCCGCAGCCGTCGGAACCGACGGGAACGCCGGAACCGCCGGTACCAGATCCCGGCATGTTGAACCCGGATCCGTCCGCTGCTACGCAGTAGAACAGGAATGATAGAAAAGTAAAATGGAAAAGTCAGGGAGGCTGTCTCATGTGGATGGGGCAGCCTTGCACTATAAATGTGAACAGTCTTGATAAAGAAGGGCAGGACAGAGATGAAGATTGGCAAAGTACCGGAGAGTGTGTTAAAGCGATCCGTAATCAGACAACTGCATACAAAGCGGCAGGAAGTAGTGCTGGGCGCAGGTGTGGGAGAAGACTGCGCGGCGGTGGAGCTGGCTCCCGATGAAATGTTTGTGCTGTCTACGGATCCGATCACCGGAACCGTGCATGAGATTGGAAGGCTGGCAATACTGGTTACCACCAATGATCTTGCCAGTGCGGGGGCGGATCCCGTTGGTGTCATGCTGACGATTCTGCTGCCGGAAGACTTTGAGGAACCTGATCTGCGTCGTATGATGCAGGAGATTGAGGAGGCCGCCTCAGCAGTGAATGTACAGATCATGGGAGGGCATACAGAGGTGACCCATGCTGTAAACCAGCCCCTGGTTACGGTGTGCGGTGTGGGCAAGGCAAAGAAGGGACAGCTCGTATCCACAGCAGGAGCGGCTCCCGGCATGGATATCATTGCCACCAAATGGATCGGACTGGAAGGGACATCCATTATTGCCCGTGAGAAAGAGACGCAGCTTCTGGAACGATTTTCTGCCGGTTTTATCAACCAGGCGAAGCAGATGGACGTATATCTGTCGGTTATGTCGGAGGCCGCTATCGCCGTGAAGTCCGGTGTGGGAGCGATGCATGACGTGACAGAGGGTGGGATTTTCGGCGCCCTTTGGGAAATGGCAGAAGCCTCCGGCATCGGACTCGAGATTGATCTTAAGAAAATTCCGATCCGTCAGGAAACCGTGGAAATCTGTGAATTTTTCCATATTAACCCCTATGAGCTGATTTCCAGCGGCTGTATGTTGATTGCGGCAGCGAACGGTAATCAGCTGGTGCGGGATCTTGAGAAGGAGAAGATTCCGGCCGTTATCATCGGCAAGGCAACAGATTCCAATGACAGGGTGCTGCTTACAGGGGAGGAACGAAGATTCTTAGAGCCGCCCCGGACGGATGAATTATATAAGGTGGTATGAGAAACAAGAATTGCGGATATTGTGGAGGAAGTGACAGTATGAGAGAGAAGATCCTTACTTTTATAGAGAAGAACGGACGTATTGAATTGCAGGAACTTGCGGTGCTTCTGGGCGTAGAACAGACAGTGGTGATGAATGAGCTTGAGGCAATGCAGAAGGAAAACATTATCTGTGGCTATCACACGCTGATCAACTGGGAAAAAGCAGGTGTGGAGAAGGTGTCGGCGCTGATCGAGGTCCGTGTTACACCCCAGAGGGGAAGAGGCTTTGATAATATTGCAGAGAGAATCTATAATTATCCGGAGGTCAATGCAGTATATCTGATTTCCGGCAGCTATGATCTGATGGTTACACTGGAGGGCAAGACGCTTCGGGAGGTTGCACAGTTTGTATCGGATAAACTGTCTACGCTGGATCAGGTGTTGAGCACCCAGACGAATTTCATTTTAAAGAAATACAAAGACCATGGCACCATTATGGCAGAAAGATCAAAAGACGAAAGGATACAGATGATACCATGAGAAATCCGTTATCGAAAACAATCGTAACCATTGAACCCTCTGGCATCCGGAAGTTTTTTGATATTGTAAATGAAATGGAGGATGCGATTTCCCTCGGCGTGGGCGAGCCGGATTTTGATACGCCCTGGCATATACGGGACGAGGGTATCTATTCCCTGGAGAAGGGGCGTACCTTTTATACCTCTAATGCAGGTCTGAAAGAATTGAAGATAGAAATCAGTAAATTTCAGGAAAGAAAATGTAATCTTCACTATGATTACCAGAAGGAAATTCTGGTGACGGTAGGCGGAAGCGAAGCCATTGATATAGCCATGCGCGCTATGCTGGATCCTGGCGATGAAGTGCTGATCCCGCAGCCCAGTTATGTATCTTATCTGCCCTGTACGGTTCTGGCAAACGGGAAACCGGTTATTATTAACCTGAAGGCAGAGAATGATTTCCGGCTGACCAAGGAGGAGGTCGAGGCGGCAATTACGCCCCGGACCAAGATTCTGGTACTGCCGTTTCCCAATAATCCTACCGGAGCTATTATGGAGCGCTCCGATCTGGAAGGGATTGCAGAAGTGGTGCAGAAGCATGATCTGTATGTGCTGAGTGATGAGATTTATGCATCTTTGACCTACAAGGAGGAACATGTATCTATTGCGTCACTGCCGGGGATGCAGGAGAGGACCATACTGATTAACGGTCTGTCCAAATCTCATGCCATGACGGGATGGAGACTGGGCTATGCCTGCGGGCCGGAGATTATTATTCAGGAGATGCTCAAGATCCACCAGTTTGCCATTATGTGTGCGCCTACCACCTCTCAGTATGCGGCAGTGAATGCGCTGCGCAATGGAGATGAAGATGTGGAGCAGATGCGGGAAGAGTACAATCAGCGCAGAAGATATCTGATGCACCGGTTCCGCCAGATGGGACTGGACTGCTTTGAGCCGTATGGAGCGTTTTACTGCTTCCCCTGTATCAAAGAGTTTGGGATGTCCTCCGATGAATTTGCGGAAGGGCTGTTGTATGCAGAGAAGGTCGCAGTGGTTCCGGGTACGGCATTCGGAAGCTGCGGAGAGGGATTTATCCGTATTTCCTATGCGTATTCTCTGGACAGCCTGAAGGAGGCTCTGGACAGGATGGAGCGATACATACAGAAGTTGAGGAGCTGAGGATGGCAAAGCTGAATATTGTGCTGTATGAACCGGAGATACCGGCGAATACTGGTAATATAGGGCGTACCTGCGTGGCAACCGGCACCAGACTGCATCTCATCGAACCGTTGGGATTCCGTCTCAATGAGAAGTCTCTGCAGCGGGCAGGCATGGATTACTGGGATCAGTTAGATGTGACAAGGTATATTGATTACGAGGATTTTCAGACGCGCAATCCCGGAGCGAAGATATATATGGCCACCACCAAAGGACAGAAGCTGTACACACAGGTGGATTATGAACCGGATTGTTATATTATGTTCGGTAAGGAGAGCGCGGGAATCCCAGAAGAGATTCTGGTGAAGCATCCGAAAGAGTGTATCCGCATTCCCATGATCGGAGATACGCGCTCTCTGAATCTGTCCAACTCAGCGGCAATCGTACTGTATGAGGCACTGCGTCAGAATAATTTTGAGCATATGCGTCTGGAGGGACAGCTCCACAGATTACATTGGTAGAAAGGTTCAATATGGGCATTATCAAGGCAAGACAACTGGTACATGAATATATAAGGCGAGATGAAGAAGGCAATGTGGAGTCAATACAGACCGCCCTTGATAAGGTAAATCTGGATGTGAAAGAGGGGGATTTCATTGCGGTGCTGGGACATAACGGCTCCGGGAAATCCACCCTTGCCAAGCATATCAATGCCATCCTAGAGCCTACGGAAGGAACGCTGTGGGTGGACGGCTATGATACCTCGGATGAGGAAAATATCTGGGAAGTGCGCCAGCGGGCGGGCATGGTATTTCAGAACCCCGACAATCAGATCATTGCCAGTGTCGTGGAGGAGGATGTAGGATTCGGACCAGAAAATATGGGAGTTCCTACCGATGAGATCTGGCAGCGGGTGGAGGAGAGCCTTCAGGCAGTGGGGATGCTCAAATACAGAAGCCATTCTCCCAATAAACTGTCCGGCGGACAGAAGCAGCGGGTGGCAATTGCGGGAGTTATGGCAATGCAGCCCAAATGCATTGTGCTGGACGAGCCTACGGCGATGTTAGATCCGGTAGGCAGAAAGGAAGTGCTGAAAGCAGTCCACCGGCTGAATAAGGAGCGTGGCGTGACCATCATTCTGATCACACACTATATGGAAGAAGTGACGGACGCAGACTATGTGTATGTCATGGATGCCGGAAATGTGGTGATGCAGGGAGAGCCGCGAAGTATTTTTTCCCAGGTGGAGCGCCTGAAATCCTATCGTCTGGATGTGCCGCAGGTTACTTTGCTGGCATATGAATTGAAACAGGCGGGGCTTAAGATTCCAGACGGAATCCTTACCAGGGCAGAGTTGACGGAGGCATTGGAACGGTTATGTCTATCATAGTAAATCAATTGAATTACGTCTACAGCGCCGGAACGGCGTATGAGATACAGGCGCTGAAGGATGTGAATCTGAAAATAGAAGACGGGGAATTCATCGGTATTATCGGTCATACCGGTTCTGGAAAATCCACTTTGATCCAGCATTTAAACGGATTGATGCGAGCCACCGGCGGAGGCATCTATTATAACGGACAGGATATCTACGAAGATGATTTTGATATGCGCAGGCTGCGCAGTAAGGTAGGACTGGTATTTCAGTATCCGGAGCATCAGCTCTTTGAGACGACGGTCTTTGAGGATGTGTGCTTTGGCCCCAAGAATCAGGGACTGTCCAAGGAGCAGGCGGGGCTGCGTGCCTTTGAGGCGCTGCGCAGTGTCGGGCTGCCGGAAGAGCTTTATGACCAGTCCCCATTTGACCTGTCCGGCGGACAGAAGCGGCGGGTTGCTATTGCAGGTGTTCTTGCCATGAAGCCGGAGGTGCTGATTTTAGATGAACCCACGGCAGGGCTGGACCCCAAGGGCAGGGACGAGATTTTGGATCAGATTGCCCGGATGCATCGGGAGAATCATATTACGATCATTCTGGTGTCACACAGCATGGAGGACGTGGCAAACTATGTCAGTCGGATCATAGTCATGAATCAGGGGCAGGTAATGCTGGACGGCGTGCCGGCGGAGGTATTCCGGCATTACAGGGAACTGGAGGGCATCGGTCTTGCAGCGCCTCAGGTCACATATCTGATGCATGAATTAAAAGCGAAAGGATTTCCAGTCAGCACAGATGCCACCACGGTGGCAGAGGCGAAGGCGGAGATTCTTCGTGCGATAAGGAGATAGAATGTAGCTTATGTTAAGAGATATTACATTGGGACAGTACTATCCGGCAGAGTCTGCGATTCACAGGCTCGATCCCAGAGTGAAGCTGTTTGGCACATTAATCTATATCATATCGCTGTTTACGGCAAGAGGAGTACCGGCATTTGCACTGGCGGTCTTATTTTTGGCTGCGGTTATCCGCATTTCCAAAGTCCCCTTTTCTTATATGGTGAAGGGGTTGAAGGCAATTATTCTGATTATGGTGTTTGCAGCCGTGTTCAATGTGCTCCTGACACCCGGACAGGAACTGGTATCTTTCTGGGTATTTACCATTACCTATGAAGGAGTGAAAAGCGCTGTTATGATGATGCTGCGGCTGGTATTTCTGATTATCGGCACATCGCTTATGACGCTGACCACCACGCCGAACCAGTTGACAGACGGATTGGAGAAATCCCTTCGCCCGCTGCAGTGGATTCGCGTACCCGTTCATGAAATCGCCATGATGATGTCTATTGCCCTGCGCTTCATTCCTATTCTGGTAGAGGAGACAGATAAGATCATGAAGGCCCAGATGGCGAGAGGCGCTAATTTCGAGAAGGGGAATCTCATTCAGAAGGCGAAAAATATGATTCCCTTGCTGGTTCCGCTATTTGTATCTGCGTTCCGCAGAGCCAACGATCTTGCCATGGCCATGGAGGCGCGCTGCTATCATGGGGGACAGGGCAGGACGAAAATGAAGCCCCTGCGTTATCAGAAATGTGATGTGATCGGGTATCTTGTGATAGCGCTTTATTTTGCATCCATGATAGCGCTTCGCATTCTGTGGACAAGCGTGCTGGCAGAGCGGCTTGCAGGGGTACTTCCGCTATGAGTGAGCAGAAACGAGTGATGCTGACCGTGGCATATGACGGTACGAATTATCATGGCTGGCAGCTTCAGCCCAATGGAGAGACCATTGAGAGCGTATTGAACAGGGAGCTGAGCGGGCTTTTGGGAGAGAGCATTGCAGTGATCGGTGCATCACGCACGGATGCAGGTGTGCATTCCAACGGAAATGCAGCAGTTTTTGATACCTGCACCAGGATTCCGGCGGAGAAGATTTCCTATGCTTTGAATCAGAGGCTGCCGGAGGATATTGTGGTGCAGGGATCGAAAGAGGTGGAGCCTGATTTCCACCCCAGGCATTGTGAGAGCCGCAAGACTTATGAATACAGGATTTTAAACCGCAGATTCCCTCTTCCCATGCGTCGGAGAGATACATACTTCTATCATTATGATCTGAGTGTGGAGCATATGCGGCAGGCGGCATCCTATCTGGTGGGCGAACACGATTTCAAAAGCTTTTGTTCTACGGCAGCCGAGGTAGAGACTACGGTGCGTACCATCTATTCTTTGACGGTAGAAAGAGAGGAGGATATCATTGCAATCCGGGTGACGGGCAGTGGTTTCCTCTATAACATGGTGCGTATCATTGCCGGTACGCTGATTGAGGTCGGCAATGGCAGGAGAGCGCCGGAGGATATGGCGAAGATTCTTGCCGCATGCGACAGGGGAGCGGCGGGACCCACGGCACCGGCGTGCGGGCTTACCATGCTGGGGATAGAGTTTCGGTAAATAGAAAACTACGGAAAATCAAGGAAATAATTCTTGACACACGAGGGGTCGTGTACTATAATATCTAAGTCTGACATAGTGTAAGAATGTCGATCCATAGCCCCGGAGCGGCATTTCAACTATAGAAACAACAGTGGGAACAGGACAGCCTGCGTCCGGACATTACGCAGGGTGGCAGATTCCGATATTTCAAGGAGGTAAACCAATGAAAACTTTTATGGCTAGTCCAGCAACCATTGACAGAAAATGGTATGTCGTAGATGCAGATGGCAAGACATTGGGACGTCTGGCATCAGAAGTAGCAAAAGTATTAAGAGGAAAAAATAAACCGATCTTCACACCGCATATTGACACAGGCGATTATGTGATCGTAGTAAATGCAGAGAAGATTAAAGTTACCGGTAAGAAATTAGACCAGAAGATTTATTACCATCATTCAGACTATGTAGGCGGAATGAAAGAGACTACATTGAAAGAAATGCTGGCAAAGCATCCGGAGAGAGTCATCGAATATGCTGTTAAGGGTATGCTTCCCAAGGGACCTCTTGGAAGGGATATGTACCGCAAGTTATTCGTATATGCAGGACCGGAACACAAGCATGAGGCACAGAAGCCTGAAGCATTGACATTTTAATAGGAGGTAAATGACATTGGCTAATACAAAGTATTACGGAACAGGAAGAAGAAAATCATCTGTTGCCAGAGTATACCTGGTACCCGGCACAGGTAAGATTACCATCAATAAAAGAGATATCGATGATTATTTTGGATTAGAGACCTTGAAGGTTATCGTTCGTCAGCCATTGACTGCTACCGAGACTGTTGACAAGTTTGATGTTCTGGTAAACGTAAAGGGCGGCGGCTACACCGGACAGGCAGGCGCTGTAAGACACGGTATTGCAAGAGCGCTTCTTACCGTTGACGCAGACTACAGACCGATTTTGAAGAAAGCCGGATATCTGACCAGAGATCCGCGTATGAAAGAGAGAAAGAAATACGGTCTCAAAGCAGCAAGACGTGCACCGCAGTTCTCCAAGAGATAAGCAGTTATCTGCAAAAAGAAGAGTATATACAAAGCCCCGGATGCTTGCATTCATGGGGCTTTTGTTATGCTCTTTTGTTGGTAGTGATCTGTAAAGTTCAGAATATGATCGGCTGCAGGAAGGCATATGTTGACCTTTTTTAACCCATATGCTAGAATAATCTGGAAATTAAATTATACCAAGGGGGATATATAATGTACGATATCATTTCATATGTTTTGTCGGGTATACTTGTATTATTGGGATTGGTTATGGTAGTGCTTCCGAAGCAGAGCACGAAAAAAGAATTGCAGGATTCTGAGGAAGCTTTGAAGAAAACAAGAAGAACTGGAGTTATCGTTGCAATTTTGGGAATCATTCTTCTGTTGATTGACATTTTTTTATAATAGAATAAGTTCTGGAAATTGACAGACGGCTGTTTTGACGGTTGAAAAACCGCGAAGCAGCCGCCTTTTGCATTTCAGGTAGTTTTATATCCGTCCGCCCACATAGATGCTGCTGTTTCTTAAGGTATTCATCAGAGAAAGCCAGGAAGAATCCACGGAGAAACTGAGTGAACTGCCCGAAACATGGTTTCTGATTTTCTGGCGGTTCTCCGCAGAAACGGCATCCAGGAATGCTGTTTTTGTATTTTCCCTTAGCTCATCTTCGGAAATGTTCCGATGCTGCCCGCTTATGGCCTGTATATAGTGTAACCGCCCCTGCATGACAGAACCCTGTATGTCAGCGTATTTCTCATAGGCCTTGTACAATTCCTGTATGCGATCTTCTTTGGTTTCTACCCGCCGGGTTCCATCTGACTGCAATATATATGTGGTTTCCCGGTCTGGATTATTGAACTCATCCTCAATGCGCTGCAGCACGGTATCGTATGCTTTTGACATAACTGCCATTCGCTCCTGAATGTTCGGTGCGGTATTTGACAGATGATTTTCTGCGCGGATCTCTTCTGCAATCTGCTCCATTTCTGTGATGAATACCTGTGACATGTCCATACTTCTTGTGTGAAGAAGCGTGTTTAGTTCATCCCATTGTGCGTCATAATCAATCTGCCCCGGCAGCCCATGTTCGTTTGCATATTCTCTTAAAGCCTTTGCGTTTGCCAGTCCTTCCTCGGAAAAAGTAACCTTATAAGGCGGCTGGAACTGCTGCAGCTCGTCGTTGCTTTTGGGTTTTATATTGCCTTTTTCTATTTCTTCGAACAGATCAATTTTTTTTGGGGTATGAACCTCGTATCTTCCAGCGTAAATTTTCATAGAATCACCTCTTAGTTTTATATCGGAGAGTTCGTGTGGTATTGTTATGGCATTTTTCTGCAATATACGGTAACCCTGACCGGATTATGGTAGAAAAAAAATACCGGGCATGGTATACTTTCTAAATGTATGAATGAGTGGAATGCAGGAAAGGAGAACTGTTTATGACGGCATTGATCGTGGCACATGCGAAGAACCGTGTCATTGGAAATAAGGGGCAGATTCCCTGGAGAATCAAGGGAGAGCAGAAGCTTTTCCGGGAACTGACCACAGGAAATGTAGTGGTTATGGGAAGACGCTCTTATGAAGAAATCGGACGTCCTCTGCCGAACCGGTATACCATTGTGGTATCCAATACACAAAGGTATGAAGCAGAAAACTGTACGACGGCAGGTTCCCTGCAGGAGGCGATTGAAATCGCCGGGGATCGTGACGTCTATATTTCCGGCGGCGCAGGGGTGTACCGGGAAGCCATTGCGTTGGTGGACAAGATGTACATTACGGAAATTGACGCAGAGATAGAAGGGGATACCTATTTTCCAGAATTTGATCACAGTCTATGGGAGCGGGAGGTAACGCAGCATGTGGACGGGGAGCTGCCCTACGATTATGTGACATATACCAGAAAGTGATGGAAGCAAAAAAGAGGGAGGAGCAAAGAATGCCTAAAGTATTAGTGACAGGCGGAACCGTATTTGTCAGCCGTTATGTGGCGGAATATTATGTGAAGCGTGGATATGAGGTTTATGTGATGAACCGGGGTAGCCGTCCCCAGCCGGAGGGGACAACCCTGATTCAGGCGGACCGACACAACCTGGGGGATAAGCTGAAGGGATACGAGTTTGATGCGGTACTGGATATTACTGCATATACGGCGGAGGATATTGCCGGGCTGTGCGATGCGTTGGGAAATGTGGGACAGTATATTATGATAAGCTCCAGCGCCGTGTACCCGGAGACACTGCCCCAGCCCTTTGTGGAAGGGGCGCAAACCGGAGCCAACGCTTTCTGGGGGGCATATGGAACCAACAAGATTGCAGCGGAGGAGGAACTGCTGGCACGGATGCCGGAGGCCTATATTCTGCGTCCACCTTATCTATATGGTCCGTGGAATAACGTGTACCGGGAGGCGTTTGTATTTGACTGTGCTATGGCGGGCCGTAAATTCTATCTGCCGGGGGATGGGGAAATGAAGCTGCAGTTTTTCCATGTGGAAGATCTCTGCCGGTTCATGGACTGCATCATGGAACAGCGGCCAAAGACGCACATTTTCAATGTGGGGAATCCGGACAGCATCACTGTGAGGGAATGGGTGCAGCTTTGCTATCAGGCAGCAGGCGTGGAATGCGTTACGGTTCCGGTGCATAGGGACGAGGAGCAGAGGAATTATTTTAGCTTCCATAACTATGAGTATTGTCTTGACGTATCCGGGCAGCAGACGCTTATGCCTGTGACGAAGTCCTTGATGCAGGGACTGAGGGAATCTTATGCATGGTATCGGGAGCACACGGGGGAGGTAAACCGGAAGCCGTACATGGAATATATTGATGAGCACTTTCATGACTGAATGGTTAAATCCAGGGAAGGCAAATTGCATTCCGACTGTGCCTGTGCTATAATTTAGAAATCTAATTTTATAAAATGAAGAAAATGATATGGAGGAAAGAGTATGTACATAGTATGTTTGGATCTGGAGGGTGTGCTGGTGCCTGAAATCTGGGTTGCTTTTGCAGAGGCCAGCGGGATTCCGGAACTGAAGCGGACGACCCGGGACGAGCCGGATTATGATAAGCTGATGAATTGGAGGATTAGCATCTTAAAGGAGCATGGACTGGGATTAAAGGAAATCCAGGATACCATTGCTACCATTGATCCGATGCCGGGAGCAAAAGAATTTCTGGATGAACTTCGCGCCATGACGCAGGTTATCATTATCAGTGACACGTTTACGCAGTTTGCGAGCCCGCTTATGAAGAAGCTGGGCTGGCCGACGATTTTCTGCAATACGCTGGAGGTGGCGCCGGATGGGGAGATTACCGGATTCAAAATGCGCATTGCGGATTCTAAGCTCACCACAGTGAAAGCGCTGCAGTCCATCGGCTATGATACCATTGCCAGCGGAGACAGCTATAATGATCTGGGGATGATCAAGGCGAGCAAGGCGGGATTCTTATTTAAGAGTACCGATCAGATCAAGGCAGACAATCCGCAGCTGCCGGCGTATGAGACGTATGAGGAACTGATGGCGGCAATCAGGGCAGCAATGGAGTAGGGGTTAGTATGGTATAATGTCATCAGACATTATACCTGCCGAATGGCATCCGCCGGAGGCGCAGTGACCGCTTGCGGTCATGGTATTAATATAGTTTAGGAGAGAAAATTTATGGAGAACGGTTCAAGAGACACATGGGCATCCAGGGGTACTTTTATTCTGGCGGCAATCGGTTCTGCCGTGGGACTGGGAAATGCATGGAGATTTCCGGGGCTTGCGGCAAAGCACGGCGGGGGGACATATTTGCTGGTATACCTGGTGGCATTATTTGCCATTGGCATTCCGCTTTTGATGATGGAGGTTTCCATTGCACGCAAATTGCACAAGGGCGCAGGAGAGGCAATGAGGGGCGTCAATAAGAAGACGGAATTCGTAGGTTGGGCGGCTACCGCCAATGCTTTTGTTATTGTGACTTATTATGCCATGGTGTTTGCCTGGGTGCTGTTGATGGTGGTGGAAGCTGTGAAGTTTGCCGATATGACCGGAGATGCAGCGGCAGCAAGTAATTTATTTGCCGAGTCGACCCAGACTACATGGGATGTGCAGGGGTATACCATACCGATTCCTGTGCTGATCGCGTTGGTGGTGGCATGGATTGCTATTTACTATTGTATCCGTAACGGCGCCCACAGCGTGGGAAAGGTCGTAAAATATACGGTGTTCCTGCCGGTTCTGCTGCTGCTCTTTATGGCGGTCAAGGGCTGTACCATGGACGGGGCGATGGAAGGTCTTCGGATGTTCTTTGTGCCGGATCTGGCAGCGTTTCGGGATGCAAGCCTGTGGATCGATGCGGTGGGACAGGTATTTTACAGCTTGTCCATCATGATGGCGATCATGTTTGCATACGGCTCTTATCTGGATGAAAAGGCCAATATCGCAGTGGACTGTACGATAATTGCACTGTCGGATGCGGCAGTCAGCGTGTTGTCCGGTATCGTGATGTTTTCTACCATGGGAGGTGTGGGGATGCTGGATTCCATTTCGGATTCAGGAATTGCAACAGCGTTTGTCATCTATCCCCAGGCCATTGTCAATCTTACAAATGTAGGCTGGTTCAATGCACTGTTTGGAGTGATTTTCTATCTGATGCTGGCAACCCTTGCCATCGACTCTGCGTTTTCTATCGTGGAGGGGATATCGGCATCCATTGCGGATAAGTTCCGTATCAGTCCTAGGAAGACTACCAAGGTAATCTGCGCCATAACTGCAGTCATTTCCCTGCTGTATGCAACCAGAGCAGGTCTTGCATGGCTGGATATCGTAGATAACTGGACGAACCAGATCAATCTGATCGTGATCGGTATTCTGGAATGTATTTCTATTGGCTGGTGCTTTAATATTGATAAGGTGCTGCGCCAGGTGAACCGCAATACGGAGCGTTTCAAAATGCCAAGATTGTGGTTCCGTATTTCTATCCGGTATGTAGCGCCGACGGCACTGGCACTGCTCTTTATCTGGAATCTGTATCATCTGTTTGTGGATAAGGGAGGACAGTACGGATATGCTCTGTGGGCAGAGTGTCTGGCAGGCTGGCTGGTATCTGCGCTGGTATTTGCCAGCGGCTTCATTATGAAGCTGGTGATCCGCCATAAGGAGAAGAGAGGCTTTGTGGAAGCCGAGATCGTCTGGACGGAAGAAGATGAGGCTTCTAAATGATTCATATAATACGGTATAAATAAGAGGTGAGGACAATGGTAAAAATTATTGCGGACAGCACCTGCGACCTGTCGGCTGAATTGGTAGAGCGATATGGTATTTCCATTCTGCCCCTTCACATTCTGTTGCATGAGGAGGAGTATGAGGACGGCAGGAATATTACACCGGAAGAAATTTTCGCGTGGTCGGATGAACACAAGACGACGCCCCGTACTTCAGCGCCGTCTATGGAATCGGCGATGGAGATTATGGGAAATCTGCTGCAGGACGGTTCACAGCTGGTGTGCTTTGCAATTTCCGAGGAAATGTCTACTTCCGCCAATGTGATGCGGCTGGCTGCCGAGGAGTTAAATGCCGAAGATCGTGTCACCGTCATTGATTCCCGGAATCTGTCTACCGGAATCGGACTATTGGTCATTGAGGCGGCCATTATGGCTCAGAATGGCAAGACAGCAGAGGAAATATACGCCTGCATTCAGGAGCTGATTCCCAAAGTGCGCGCCAGTTTTGTGGTGGATACGCTGGTGTATCTGCACAGGGGCGGAAGATGCAGCGGGCTGTCCGCCATGCTGGGCAGTGCAATCCGTCTCCATCCCAGAATTGTGGTGGAAGATGGCAAGATGAGCAGTGATAAGAAGTACAGAGGTAAAATCAATTCCGTAGTCCTCGCCTATGCGAAGGATCTGGAAGATGCGATGCAAGGCAGCCGGCCGGATCGTGTGTTCGTTACACATTCGGGCTGTGATGCCCAGGCAGTGGAGGCGGTGCGCGACTATCTTCGCTCGCTGGATATTTTTGATGAGATACTGGAGACCAGAGCGGGAGGCGTGGTGTCCAGCCACTGCGGGCCGGGTACCCTGGGCGTATTGTTCATCGCTAAGTAGCAGAACAAGTATGTATCGTAACGGGAAGTGACAGGTATAAGGATATGGATAAGGTGCTTCATGAGATTGAGCCTGTATATGATGAGCATGCAAGAGTTTTGATCCTGGGTTCGTTTCCTTCCGTAAAATCCAGGGAGAGCAGATTCTTCTACGGGCATCCCCAGAACCGGTTCTGGAAGGTTCTGGCTGCACTGACGAAGGAGGCAGTTCCGGTGACGGTGGAGGAGAAAAGGACGCTGCTGCTGGCGCATCATATCGCTGTATGGGATGTGATCGCAAGCTGCAGCATTGAGGGATCCTCAGACAGCAGTATCCGGGATGTGGTTCCCAATGATCTAAACAGGATTCTTCAGGCGGCAAAAATCAGGCAGATTTACTGCAACGGCGGTAAGTCCTATGAATTG
Organism: Lachnospiraceae bacterium; assembly: GCA_029071325.1. Taxonomy (GTDB): domain Bacteria; phylum Bacillota; class Clostridia; order Lachnospirales; family Lachnospiraceae; genus Roseburia_C. The sequence continues at coordinate 207,175 of JAIEAP010000041.1, forward strand.
TATGGCAGGTTCTGCCGTCCGCTCACAGGAAGGGAGGCCGTGAAGCTTCCCAGCACCAGTCCGGCGAATGCCGCCTGTAGTCTGGAACGGCTGATCGAGAAATGGAGTGTGATCGGAGCTGCCATCAATGAAGAGGCAAAATGGTGAGGTTGGTGAGCACATCCAAAAAGGCTTCTAATCCGAGTGTGTCGCAGTGTTCCATATAGGCGTAATATGCCCCCTGTATCTGGTAGGTCAGCCAGATATTGAAGGGGGCATCGTCTTTTAGATCGGGACGCATCTGAAAAATATATAGCCGGATTTCCTGCTCGATACTCTGGGAGAGTACATAGGACTGGGAGCCGGAGAACAGGATATGTATGATGTGCTTCTGGGCATGGAAGGATTCTGTGAGATTCCGGGTGAAGGCCGCGGGATTCTCCCAGACGTCCTGAGGACGGGGAATCCCCTTTAAGACACTTCGGATAACCTCCCGCTGCATTACGTCTGACAGGTCATAGATGTCCCGGTAATGCAGATAGAAGGTCGCTTTGCTGATTTCCGCCAGTTCTGCCAGTTCTTTGACGGTAATACGTTCCAGATCCTTTTTTGCCCGCAGCGCAAGAAATGCGTTGCGGATATTTTTTTTCGTTTTTTTCTCACGCAGATCCATAGATAATCTCCTTGTCATTTTTGCAAAAATGTCTATTATTTTACCGGATGATCATAATGTAAATAGCATTTAAGAAACGATTCTGATACTATGATTATAGTAAATTAATAGACTGTAGTCAATTAGAGGAGGAATTGTTTATGGATACCTATGCATTTTATGTAGGGCAGGAGTTTGAGGCATATCAGTATCTGGGAAGCCATCTGGAGGGGAACGGTGTGGTATTTCGCACCTTTGCGCCCAATATCAGCGGTATTACCGTGGTTCATGAAGGACGCGAGGTGCCCATGCACCAGATTCATGACGGCAATTTCTATGAGGCGTGGATCGAGGGGGCAAAGCCCGGTGATCCATACGAATACCGCATGTATTTTCCGGACGGCAATCACTGTGACCACTGTGATCCTTACGGCTTTGGAATGGAACTGCGTCCCGATCACAGGAGCATTATCCGGGATATGGGAAGCTATACCTTTCACGACGCGCGCTGGATGAAGCAGAGGAACGACCGAAGGCGGGAAGCGCTGAATATTTACGAACTGCATGCCGGTTCCTGGAGGAAGCCGGGAGATAAGCCGGATGACTGGTATACCTATGAGGAACTGGGAGAACTGCTGGTTCCTTATCTGAAAGAGGCAGGGTACAATTACATAGAATTCCTGCCCCTGAGCGAGCATCCCTGCGATGAGAGCTGGGGATATCAGAACACAGGATTTTTTGCGCCTACCAGCCGGTACGGCACAGCAGATCAGCTGAAGAAAATGATCGATCTGCTGCATCAGAACGATATCGGTGTGATCCTGGACTATGTACCCGTGCATTTTGCGGTGGATTATTATGCGCTGGCACGCTACGATGGTTCCGAGCTTTACGAGTATCCCAACAGCGATGTTGGCGTCAGTGAGTGGGGAAGCTATAATTTCATGCATTCCAGGGGAGAGGTCAGAAGCTTCCTGCAGTCGGCGGCCAATTACTGGCTGAAGGAATATCATTTTGACGGTCTGCGGATGGACGCTATCAGCCGCATCATATACTGGCAGGGAGATGAGCGCCGGGGCGTCAACGGCAATGCGGTGGATTTCCTGAAGGTGATGAACCGGGGAGTGAAGGAGCGCAATCCCGGCTGTATCCTGATTGCGGAGGATTCTACCAATTTTCCGAATGTAACGGCATCTGTGGATCAGGGAGGAATGGGCTTTGATTATAAATGGGATATGGGCTGGATGCACGATACGCTGAACTACTTTCAGACAGGACCGGAGTATCGCCCGGACAACTATCATAAGCTGACGTTTTCCATGATGTATTACTATAATGAGCGTTATCTGCTGCCCCTGTCCCATGATGAGGTGGTGCATGGCAAGGCCACCATCACTCAGAAAATGCATGGGGATTATGAGGGCAAGTTTCCACAGGCGCGCGCCATGTATCTCTATATGATGGTTCATCCCGGCAAGAAGCTGAATTTTATGGGCAACGAAATCGGCCAGCTCCGGGAGTGGGATGAGAAGCGGCAGCAGGATTGGGATCTGCGCAGCTATCCGGTACACGATGCCTTCTATCGTTACATGTCGGAGCTGAACCATCAGTATCTGACGCACCCGGCTCTCTGGGAGGGGGACTATGATGGGGATGGATTCCTGTGGGTAGACTGTCATCAGGAATTCAAGAGTGTTTATGTCATCCAGCGCAAAAGTTCACAGGAAATTCTGGTGGCGCTGTTTAATTTTTCTGCTTGTCCCCAGGAGTATGAGCTGCCGGGCATGAAGGAGAAGAAGGGAGCCCCGGAAATCCTGCTTAACAGTGATTGGACACGTTTTGGCGGGACTGCGGATGATGATACATCTGTATACCACGACGGGACGTTTTTCCTGCCGCCTTTCTGCGGAATGCTGGTAAAGCCGTAACAGACAATTTATAAAACGGTGCAAAGCTGCACATACTATCGAAAAACGATGAGAGAGTGGGTGTGGCAATGCAGTCTATTTGGACAGAAACGGTAGAATTTGCGCCAAGGTTTGGCGCAGGAGGAACATATCTGTGTGATGTGGTGGTGATAGGCGCAGGCATGACAGGGCTTCTGACCGCGTACTTTCTGAGAAAGCAGGGGCTGCATGTGGTGGTATTGGAGGCGGACAGGATAGCGGCAGGGCAGACAAGAAACACCACGGCGAAGATTACCTGTCAGCATGGATTGATCTACGACAGACTGATACAGGAGATAGGAGTTCAGAAGGCGGGGTTATATGCCAGGGCAAATCAGGAGGCGGTGGAAGCCTACGAACATATCATTCAGCGAAACGGAATTGAATGTGAGTTCGAGAGGCTGCCCGCCTATCTGTACTCTATGGCCGGAGAGGAAGAATTGGTGCGTGAAGGGCAGGCGGCTTGCAGGCTGGGACTGAATGCAGTCCTGGACCATGAGGCCGGTCTGCCTTTTCCGGTGAGCGCGGCATTGCGCTATGATGGTCAGGCACAGTTTCATCCGCTGCGTTTTCTCAAAGGGATTACTGACGGATTGGAAATCTACGAGCATTCACCGGTAAAACGGGTCAGAGGGCAGCATGTATGGACAGATCATGCTGATTTTACAGCGGATAAGATTGTATTTGCGACACATTATCCCATTCGCAATGTTCCGGGCTTCTATTTCTTAAGGCAGCATCAGGAACGCAGTTATGTGCTGGCTCTTAAGGGCTGCAAACCTTTACACGGCATGTATTACAGCGCGGATAAAGGCGGACTGTCCCTGCGAAGCAGCGGAGACTTGCTGCTGTTGGGCGGGGCATCTCACCGCACGGGAAAGCAGACCGTAGGACACCCTTACGACTATCTTCTGCAGAAAGCCCACGAATATTTCCCGGAGGGCAGGGAGGCCGGCCGATGGTGGGCGCAGGACTGCATGCCACATGACGGAGTTCCTCTCATTGGAAGGTATTCGCGGTATGCCAGGGACTGGTTCGTGGCAACCGGCTATCAGAAGTGGGGGATGAGCAGCGCTATGGTGGCGGCAAGGCTGCTGTCAGATATGATTTTAGGTAAGAAGAATCCATATGAAGCGGTATTTACTCCCCAGAGGCTGCGCTGGGCAGGAGCAGGGAATTTCTTCATGGATGTGGGAGCGAGCGTTAAGGGACTTGCGGGAGGTCTCTTTCACCGTCCGCGCTGCACCCATATGGGCTGCCGGCTGCATTGGAATGCCGATGAACAGATCTGGGAATGTCCGTGTCATGGTTCCTGCTTTGCGCATGACGGGGAGGTGCTCTGTGAGCCTGCGCAGAAATCTCTGTAGAGAAGGGCGCATCATTGCCGTGTTCAAGACAATGGTTATGGCGCGCCCTCTTTACAAATAGAGAATTTTGTCGTATACTAAAACAGCTGTGTCCTCTTTGGGGATACAGTTGTTTGCAATATACGGACAATCGGCGCAAGTTGTGTGTCCAGGAAATACAATAGAAAGCAGGTCTGAGCATGAATCATTTAACAGAGATCCGTTGGCACGGAAGAGGAGGACAGGGCGCCAAGACAGCGGCATTGCTGTTGGCGGATGTGGCGTTCAACACGGGAAAGTATGTGCAGGGCTTTCCAGAATACGGTCCTGAGCGGATGGGAGCCCCCATCACTGCCTATGACCGCATCAGCGACTATGAGATCCGCGTTCATTCCAATATATATGAGCCGGACTATGTAGCGGTGGTGGATGATACCTTGCTGCACAGTGTGGATGTTACCCGCGGACTGAAAAAGGAAGGGGCCATTCTGGTAAATACCCAGAAAAGCAAGGAGGAGATCATTCCGCTGCTGAACGGTTATGAGGGGCAGATTTATATCATCGACGCCCACAAGGTGTGTATGCATACACTGGGCAAATATTTCCCCAATACCCCCATGCTTGCCGGTATGGTGAAGATTTCCGGTATCATGGAAGAGGAGGTTTTCCTGCGGGAGATGAAGACGTCCTTAGAACACAAATTTGCCAAAAAGCCGGAGGTGCTGGAGGGAAATATGCAGGCGCTTAAGATGGCATTACAGGAGGTGGTCTGATGGGACTGAGTGCAGATAAGATCAATCAGGAAACAAGATGGCAGGACATGACGCCGGGGCTGCAGATTTATGAGCCAGGCACATCCAAAAGCTTTGAAACAGGTGAGTGGAGAACCGAAACTCCCGTGCTGGATACCGAGAAATGTAAACAATGCCTTCTGTGCGTGCCGTACTGTCCGGATTCTTCGATTCCGGTGAAGGATGGAAAGAGGCTGGATTTTGATTATGACCACTGCAAGGGCTGCGGCATATGTGTCAGTGCATGTCCTTTTGGTGCGATTACCATGAAGGAGGGAAAATAAAATGCCAATCAAGACAAGAATGTCCGGCAACGAAGCGGTTGCCCATGCGATAAGACAGATCAATCCCGACGTCATGCCGGCGTTCCCCATTACCCCATCCACGGAAATTCCGCAGTTTGTCTCCTCCATGATCGCAAACGGAGAGATCGATACGGAATTTATCCCCGTGGAGAGTGAGCACAGTGCCATGAGCGCGGCGGTGGGTGCATCTGCCGCGGGAGCCAGAACCCTGACGGCGACTTCCTCCTGTGGTCTTGCGCTGATGTGGGAGGTGCTGTATGTGGCGGCGTCCGACCGTCTGCCCATTGCTATGGCTGTGGTGAACCGCGGGCTGTCCGGTCCCCTTAATATCAATGCAGAGCATTCCGACAGCATGGGAGCAAGGGACTCCGGCTGGCTGCAGATCTATGCGGAGAACAATCAGGAGGTTTATGATAATTTCCTGCAGGCGTACCGTATCGCGGAGCATCCGGATGTGATGCTGCCTGTTATGATCTGTCAGGATGGTTTTATCACAAGCCATGCGGTAGAAAATATCACGCTCTGGGAGGATGAACCCATTCGGAAATTCGTAGGAGAGTACAGACCGGAACATTATCTTCTGAAGGAAGATGAAAGCATGGCGGTGGGCCCCTACGCATTGTCACCTTTTTGCATGGAGGCAAAGAAAGCGCAGGCGGAGGCAATGAAGAACGCGAAGCAGGTGATCCTGGACGTGGCGCGTGAATTTGAGGAACTGACCGGAAGAAAGTACGGATTTTATGAAGGCTATCAATTAGAGGATGCAGAGTACGCTGTGGTGGCTATCGGTTCCGTGTGCGGAACGGCAAAGGATGCGGTGGACGCCCTTCGCAAAAAGGGCGTGAAGGCCGGGATGTTAAAGATCCGGGTGTTCCGCCCCTTCCCGGCAGAGGAGATTGCGGCGGCATTAAAGGGCTGCAAAGCGATTGCAATTATGGATCGTGCGGAAGGCTATAGCGGAAACGGCGGACCATTAGGCTCCGATGTAACAGCGGCGCTGTACCGGGGCGACTGTCGTGCGAAGACGGTGAATATTGTGTACGGTCTGTCGGGACGCGACGTACGTTTTGAGGATATGGTGGGCGTATACGAGGATCTGGTGAAGCTTGCGGCAGGCGAGATAGAGTTTGACGAGTATCCATATCTGGGATTGAGAAAGTAGGTGCGGCAGTGCAAGAGAATAGATTTGATTTTAAAGAGATACAGGAAAGACAGGAACGTCTGGCGCCGGGGCACAGGATGTGTGCAGGATGCGGCGGAACCATTGCAGTCCGCAACGTATTAAAGGCATTGCATCCGGGAGATAAGGCCGTGATAGGAAATGCCACCGGGTGTCTTGAGGTGTCCACCTTTACCTACCCTTATACGGCGTATGAGGACAGTTATATCCACAATGCATTTGAGAATGCGGGCGCAACCTTATCCGGCGTGGAAACTGCATACCGTGTGCTGAAGAAAAAGGGTAAGATCAAAGAGAATTATAAATTTATCACCTTCGGAGGAGACGGGGGAACCTATGATATCGGTCTGCAGTCCCTGTCGGGAGCTATGGAACGGGGACACGATATGGTCTATGTCTGTTATGACAACGGCGCGTATATGAATACCGGAATCCAGCGTTCCTCTGCTACGCCTATGTATGCCGATACCACCACTACCCCCAGCGGAAGCGTATCGAACGGAAAGCCCCAGGCGAGAAAAGATCTGGCAGGTATCATTGCCTCCCACTATATTCCATATGTGGCGCAGACTACCTTTATCGGAAATATGAAGGATCTGTATGAGAAATCCGAGCGAGCCATCTATACGCCGGGTGCAGCATTCTTAAATATCATGGCGCCCTGTCCCAGGGGCTGGCGTTATGAGGCTCCTGAAATCATTGACATCTGCAAGCTGGCGGTAGAGACCTGTTATTGGCCGCTGTTTGAGGTGGTAGAAGGAAAGTGGATCTTGAATTATAAGCCCAAGAACAAACTGCCGCTGGAGGATTTCCTGCGCAGGCAGGGCAGATTCAAACATCTGTTCAAGCCCGGCAACGAGGAATTGATCGCCTCCTTCCAGAAGGAAGTGGACCGGAGATGGGAAGAGCTTTTAAAGAGGTGCGAAGCTTAAGTGATTCGGCAGGCTGCTGTGATTTCATATGAGGAAAGGAAGCGTGGGATACGAATGAAAATGTGGAAAGAGTTTAAAGAATTTGCTTTGAGGGGCAACATGCTGGACCTGGCAGTCGGTGTCATCATCGGCGGAGCCTTCAACTCCTTAGTAACCTCTCTCGTGGACAATGTCATCATGCCTCTTTTGAGTCTGGTGATCGGCAGAATGGATTTTACTAACTGGTTTATTGCGCTGGATGGCAATCACTATGATACCTTGGAAATGGCACAGGCAACAGGCGTGGCAACGGTGAACTTTGGAGTGTTTATCTCGGGAGTGCTGAACTTCCTGATCATGGCGTTTGTAATATTCCTTCTGGTGAAGGGGATGAATAAGCTGTTTCACGGCAAGGAGGCGCCCAAGGCACCCACAGAGAAGGATTGTCCCTTCTGCCAGAGTAAGATTTCCATCAAGGCAACCAGATGTCCTCACTGCACCAGTATTCTGGAGGAGAAGGTGCCTGCGGAGGGATAAGGGAGTTCTGACCGCTTAGGATCTGTCCGGCAGAGTTACGAAGAAGACTGCGCCCTGCGGGTGAGCGTCTTCTACCCAGATATGTCCGTGCATGGCGGTAATCAATTCTCTGGCAATACAGAGTCCCAGACCGAAATGATTCTTATTGGTATGGGATTGCTCGGCGCGGTAGAAACGGCGGAAGATCGCCTTTTTATCCTCGTCGGCAACACCGCAACCATTATCACTGACGGCAAATCGGAATTGACCATCCGGTTTGCCGCCTTTGCGTATATAAGAAAGTTCCAGAGAGACCTCTCCGCCCTCCGGGGTGTAGGAGAGCGCATTGTCGATCAGGATGGACAACACCTGTGTCAGACGCTCACGGTCGAGGCGGCAGTCGGGCAGAAGCCGATCCGGCAGAGACAGGCGCAGGGCAATATTCCTGCGGTGTGCCAGAGGCTCATATTTTTCGAAAACGCTTAACAGCACTTCGTCCGGTTGGTAGTCCCCCATATGGAGTGCCAGAGAACCGGAATCAGAGTTGGCAAGAAGCAGCATATCATCCACGAGGTGTGCCATACGCGTGCCCTCCTCTGCCATCAGATCCATAAAGTGCGTCCGTTGGGCAGACGTATCTGCCTTGGCACATGCCTCGAGGCCGGAGCGTATCACGGCAAGGGGGGCTCTCAGTTCGTGGGAGGCTGAGGCAATAAAGTCTGTCTGCCGTTTCTGGTTGTTTTCCAGTGGATGTATCATACGGCCGGTGAAGAACCAGGAAAAAACCAACAGCGCGCAGATGGCGGCGACATCCGCAAGCAGCACCCACCAGAACAGGCGCAGAAGCTGCGTTCGGTCGCCGCGCTGATACAGGATCAGGAAGCTTAAGTGCCCCGCCTCCTTGGGAATGATCCCGGCAGAGATATAATAGCTGCTGCCGGATGCATCCGTGTAGTCGAACTCCGTATGGACGGGAAGGCTTCGGGAGGTCTCAGCGAAGATATCCATGTAATGCACGCGGTCGGCAGTATCCAAAACCTCGCGCACCAGTTCGTATTCTTCCGGGGATGTATGATAGCCCTGGTAAGAGAAGGGCTGGTTATTGTTATACAAATAGATTCGGAAATGACCGTCTGCCTGCAGACGGCTCAGCCAGGTATGGGAGATGATATCCTGTTCCTGAAGGTGCAGAATGGCAGCATCAAGCTCAGACAGGAAGGAGGCATAGTTGCTCTCGCGCATGCTGTCTCCCACAAACAAAAGGCTGATCCCGGACAGAACCAGTACGATAATACCGGTGATCATGGTGCTGAATATAGTCATTTTCCAGTGTAATTTATGAAACATGGTGACTCTCCAATCGGTATCCGATTCCCCGGATCGTAAGTATGCTCATGCAGCTATTGACATAGGCAAGACGCTTGCGCAGATAATGGACATAGGTGTCCAGGTTGCCTTCTTCCACCGGTGCGTCCGTGCCCCATACGCGGGAGAGAATAACCATACGGCGAAGTACCGTATCCGGGTTCCTTAAGAATATTTCAAGGAGTTTTCCCTCCCGCCCGGACAACTGCAGCGTGCCGCCGGGGCCTGATAACTGCCGCATGCCGCAGTCGTATTGAATGTCAGACAGGCAGAGCATGTCATCCGGCTCCCATTTGCCGCTCCTGCGCCCCAGAGAACGGATGCGGGCCAGGAGCTCTTCAAAGGCAAAGGGCTTGACGATATAGTCATCGGCGCCCTTGTCCAGACCCTCGACACGGTCATAAAGCTCGCCCAGAGCCGTGATCAAAATGACAGGTGTAACGATTCCGGCTGCCCTTGTCTTTTCCAGAACCAGCAGACCATTCATGGTGGGCAGCATGCGGTCTAAAAGTATGAGGTCATGCCCGTCCTGCAGCAGCAGATCCAGCCCGTCCCGCCCGTCGTGGCATACATCTACCAGATGGCGCTCTTTTTCCAATTGAAAGCGTATGGTTTCACAGAGGTTCCGGTCATCTTCTATCAATAGGATTCGCATGGAATAGATTCCTCCTTTTGCGTATATGTCGATGTTCATCAGGTTCAGTGTAACATAGTTTTCTTAGAAGAATCTTTAAAAAATAGAGAAAATTTAAAGGAGTATTTAAAGAAAGTTTTAAGATAAGTCTGCTAAGATGACAGACAGATGAGGAAAACAGGAGGTATAAAATGAGAAAAAGCAGATGCGGACATAGAAAACAAAAAAATATTGCAGCGCTGCTGCTGTCTGTGATACTGGCGGGTTCACTGCTGGCGGGCTGCAGCAAGAGCGATGAAGACAGCGGCCTGTCTGGAAACACAGGCGGCAGGGGACGTTTTGTGGAAGAGGAGGTCTCTCTGCCTCAGGGTATGAGTGAGATACTGACCATGCGTACACTTTCAGATGGAAGGCTGGCGCTGGTGGCAGCAGATGAGGTGGGGATGGATTATTTCCTTCTTCACAGCAGTGATATGGGGGCAAATTGGGAATCCATACCTATCCGGAATCTGAATGCGGAGCAGATATGGGTATCCAAGGCGGCAATCGCTCCGGACGGTTCCGCAGCGCTCTATGGATTAGACCTGGGCGGGGCGGAAAGCCGGCTTTGGAAAGTAGGAAGCGACGGAAGCGCTAAAATAATCCCATTGGAATTGCCGGAGTATGAAGACGATGGTGTGTCGGGAAAGACCTTTTCTTATCAAATGGAGGCGGATGGCAGCAATCCTTCGGACGAAGCTGGCGCAGGTTTGGAGAACATCATAGAGGGAACGGAAGAAGGACTTCTTCAGAATTTTGTCAATTATAACGACATACAGCAGATGGCATATGATGAAGCGGGGAATCTCTTGTGTCTGGATCTCTACGGTCAGGTATATCGGATGAATCTTAAGGATGGTTCCCTGGAAGATGCATTTGCACTGGAAGGGGAGGAGATCCGGTATTTTGGAATTTCCGGCAATACGTTCTTAGGCAGTACGGGAGAGGAACTGCTGCTGTTTGATACCGTGAGCGGGGAGCGGATGGATGAGGAACCCGTGCTGGATGAGAGTGTGCAGAGTGCACAGAATAATTTTGACGGAATGACATTATACTCCAGCGCAAGCCCTATGGTGTTTGCTGCAGAGGCAAAAGACCCGGTGGTGTATGCTACAGGAAACGGCATATTTTCTTATCAGATGGGCGGAAGTGTCAGTGAACAGCTTGTGGACGGAGCGCTGACTTCCCTGAGTAATCCCGACAATGGACTGCAATCCATTACCATGCCGGATGAAAATCATATTTTTGTTGTGTTAAGCGGGATAGATGGTTCACAACTGCTTCGATTCAGTTATGATCCAGACGCATCAGCAGCGCCGGATCAGGAACTGAAAATCTATGCGATGGAGGATTCCATGGCACTGCGTCAGGCAATCACCCTGTTTCGCGAAAAGCATTCCAATGTATATGTGAACCTGCAGATCGGACTGAGTGAGGAGGGAGTCACAAGAGAGGATGCCCTCACGGCACTGAATACGGATATCATGGCAGGAAACGGTCCCGATGTGCTGATCTTGGACGGTATGCAGCCGGACAGCTACATCGAGAAAGAGATACTGACAGACCTCTCGGATGTCATTCGTGAATTGGAAGAACAGGATGGATTGTTCTCCGGTATATGCAATGCGTATGAGGGGGAAAACGGAATATACGCAGTTCCCACAAGATTCCTGGTGCCGGTTGCAGCGGGAAACCGTGACGGGGTAAATGCGAGCAGTGAACTGAAAACGCTGGCAGCGTGGGCGGAAGGACAGAAGGACGCTGAGATACCGGTTATGGCCAATATGGAAATTGACAAGCTGCTGCGGATATTGTATGATTCCGCTTCCGCAGACTGGCAGAGAGAGGACGGTTCTCTGGACGAGGCACAGCTTTCGGATTTTCTGGCAAATGCCAAAGCTCTGGCAGACACCGTGGGGACTGCAGAATCAGAGGCGATAAGCTATAGCAGCTTTGGCTCCCTGTGGAATTCGGATGTGGCCATACAGGACAGTATGCTGGATGGGATGCATCTTCTTATGGGAGAGTCACAGATAGAGCTGGGAGAACTGGCAGGGATAGAGAATTTCCGGCAACTGGCGTCGATTCTGGCAAATACAGACGGGAGTTACGCGCAAAGTGGTGATTTGGGGGCGGGAACCTTCGTTCCATATCTGACTGTGGGTGTATTGGCGAAAGGCAATACAGAAATGGGTAAGGAATTTGTACGGGAATTGATGGGCAAAGATCTGGTGATCAGCGATGCCGGATTCCCGGTCAACAGGGCAGCCTATAAAGCTGGATGCGAGAGCGCGATGGAGGATAACGATCAGTACAGTGAGGTCCTGGCAATTGTAGATGAGAGCGGACAGATGCGCGAAGTGAAGATTCTGCCGCTGACGCAGGCGCAGGTGGATGAAATCACTGCCCTTCTGGAAAATATAAGCGTTCCCTGTCTGGCGGATGAGACGATTGAAAGCCAGGTGTTGGAGCAGGCCGGATTGTATATAGCGGGAGATCAGGAGCTGGAAGAGACTGTTGGCAACATTCAGCAGAAGGTGGATCTGTATCTTGCGGAGTAGAAAGAAGAAGGGACTGTGGTTTATCCTGCCGAGCCTTGCAGGTGTGTCAATATTCTACCTGATTCCCTTTTGCGATGTAGTACGGCGCTCCTTTGCCAGGAGCATGGGTGTGGGATTTGCGGGTCTGGACAATTACCGTAAGGTACTGACCAATTCCGCATTCCTCCTGGCGGCAAAGAATACGCTGAGGTTTGTGGCGGTGTGTCTGCCGTTGCTGCTGCTTTTGTCACTGCTGCTGGCACTGCTGCTGCAGCGTCGGGTATGGGGCAGGCATGTGATGAAAAGCACATACCTATTGCCTATGGCGATTCCTGCGGCCAGCGTGGTATTGCTGTGGAGACTGTTGTTTGACAGGCAGGGAATGCTGAACGGACTCCTGGAGAGGCTGAACATGACCGGCGTGGACTGGATGAATACGGGAATGGCATTTTGCGTGCTCATATTTACCTATTTGTGGAAAAATCTGGGCTACGATATCATTCTGTGGAGCGCGGGATTAAGCGGGATTTCCGAGAGTATTTATGATGCGGCAAGGGTGGATGGAGCGGGTAGGTGGCAGAACTTCTGGTACATAACACTGCCGAATCTAAAGCAGGTTGGCGCCGCTATTGTCGTTCTGTCCTTCTTAAATTCCTTTAAGGTATTCCGGGAGGCGTATCTGGTGGCTGGCAATTATCCCCAGGAGGATATTTATCTATTGCAGCATGTATTTAACAACTGGTTCCGGGATCTGTCCGTGGACAAGATGGCGGCGGGCTCCTGTCTTCTGTCGGGCATTGTCCTGGGATTGGTCATCCTGCTGCAGAAGAGCTGGGGAAAGGAGGACTGGTAATGCGAAGAGTGTTCGGGACTGCCGTGTCTATGGTATTTGTCCTGCTGTGCCTGGCGCCGGTACTGTTCCTGGTGATTGGTTCTTTTATGGGAAATGATGAAATTTACCGTCACATTGCACCTGTCATAGGAAACGCAGAAGGTTATGCTGGCTGGACGCCGCTTCCCATGTATCCAACGTTCCAGCATCTGGTGGAGCTGCTTTTGGATTCTCCGGAATTTTTCCATATGTTCTGGAATTCGGTAAAGACAACTGTGTGTATCATGGGCGGACAGCTTCTGTTTGGTATGCCTGCTGCCTGGGGGCTGGCGCGATATTCCTTTCCGGGCAGAAGACTGATCTATATGCTGTATATTGTGTTGATGATGATGCCGTTTCAGGTGGTGATGCTGTCAGAGTACCTGGTACTGGATAGACTGTCCCTCTTAGACACTGCCGGTGCAGTGATATTACCCGGAATCTTTGCAACCTTTCCGGTATTTCTTATGTACCGATTCTTCCGGGGAGTTCCGGACAGTATTCTGGAGGCGGCGCGTATAGATGGAGCGGGAGAATTGCAGTTGTTCTTTCTGATGGGGATACCGTTAGGGTCATCCGGTATTATTTCAGCCATGGTGCTGTCCTTTCTGGAGTGCTGGAACATGATAGAACAGCCAATGGTATTTCTAAAGACGAAAAGTCTGTGGACATTATCGCTGTACCTGCCGGAAATCAACGGCAGCAATGCAGGATTCTGTATCTGCGCATCTTTCGCGGCGCTGCTGCCGGCGGCTTTGGTATTCTTAAGCGGACAGGATTATCTGGAGGCAGGTATCGTGGCTTCCGCAGTAAAGGAGTAGGAGGAGACACTTGTATGAAGCAGGAAGAGAGAAAAGGAATCCGCTGGCGGCGTGTGCTGGTGATTTTTATGGCAGTGATGTTTGTGTGTACGGTTCTATCAAAAATTGCCGATTCTCTCACCATTGCAAAGGTAGAGGCCGAAAAACCGAAATCTATGAAGATCAGCAGTGAGATCAAGACGTCAGGACAGGTGGAGAAGAACCGGGAGCTGGCGGTTCTGACGCAGCCGGATATTCTGGTGGAGAGCGTTGCCGTACAGAGCGGTGATGTGGTTTGCGAAGGCGATCTGCTGGCACAGTTGGATCTTCGTGATCTGCAGAGCCGCATGGAAGACATCGGAATGCAGATTGATAATTATGAACTGACCAACAGAGGGCTGTACAGTACGGCCAGACAGCAGTCTGATCAGCGCGCCCGTAACATTCAGCGTGCTGCTGAGGATTATGAGCGTATCCGGCGTGAGGGGCAGGAGTCTGTCCAGCAGGCGAGGACACAGTTGGAAGAAGCCAAGAGCGCTCTGGAGAATGCTGTGGATGAGGAGGAACTGCCCCGGCTGCAGGAAAATATCGCTGCTTTACAGGAGGCTTATGAAAGTGCGGCGGCTCAGGAGGCGGCCAATAACCTGAATGCAGAGCGTGCGCTGCAGGATGCACAGGCAGAACTGCCGGAGGATTATTCCGCGCAGATCAATGAGCAGTCCATTGAGAAGCTGGAACATCAGCTTGCCCAATTGCAGGGGCTTATGGAGCAGGAGGGCAGGGTTACCGCTCCCGCTTCAGGAACTATTACCAGGTGTTGTCTGGAGGTGGGACAGAAGACCACGGATACCGCGTCCTTTACTATGACGGATGAGCGTGAGGGACTGCGTTTCGTGGCAGAGGTGGATGGCAGCGACGGCAAATATCTGTCGGTGGGTGATACGGTTACGCTGAAGAATTCTGCCGGGGCCGAAGCAAATCTGCCCATTGCCGCCATCGGCAGCGATGAAAGCGGCGATAAACGCAGGCTGACGGTCATGCTTCCGGCGGGGGTGTTTGCCATGGGAGAGACATTGTCCATGACTTACGTAATGGAGAGCAGAAAGTATGAAACGGTAGTTCCGCTGTCTGCGCTGTATCAGGAAAACCAGCAGTATTATGTGTATATTGCAGATGCTCAGAATACGCTGCTGGGAGAGGCGTATGTGACGCGCCGCATGGATGTGGAAGTGCTGGAGAAGAATGGAGAGTATGCAGCGCTGACACCGTCTGCGCTGGATTCTGACGATAAGGTTATCACACAGACAGACCGCTATGTGGAGGCAGGTGAGCGCGTGCGCCTGACGAAAAAATGAGACGGCGGCTTCTGACTGCCGCAGGCGTACTGATCGCCTGTTTCCTTCTGGTGTACGCCGGCAGATCATGGGATGAGAGGAAGGCTTATGACGATCAGGTGACATTCGCGTCTACGGCGCAGTGCTTCGACCGGGAAATGCTGCGCAGACTTGTGGAACCGGAACAGGAGGAGCGGTCCGGGCAGAGCGACGTACTGTCCCGCTGCACAGTGACTGCATGGACAGAAAAGAGCAGGGTGCGCATAGAGGATGCTTGCAGCAGGCGGGCATATCTCTCAGACGTGATGCTGGTATACGGCTGTACCGGAAATCTGATACCTTACGGTGTGCAGCTCTATCCCGAAGATACGGCCGGGTGTCTGATCAGCAGGGACGTGGCGGAGCGTTTATTCGGCACACATAACGCAGCAGGCCAGACACTGCGTTACGGTGAGCGCACCTGGACGGTGCGTGGGGTGTTTCAGCAACCTGATACGCTGGTAATCCTGGAGGCATCCGGTATGTGGGAAGAAGTATCTTTCAACCGCCTGACGGTGCGTGTTCCGTCCGATATCTCCCCGCAGCTGGCAGGACAGCGCCTCTTGACTATGTATGGGATCGAAGGAACTCAGATCCGTATGGATTACTATGACGGCTGGCATTTTCTGAGGGAGCTGATACCGGGGAAATGGTCTGATTTTGCCGGGTGGCGTACAAATTGGAATACGATGTGTGAGAACTGGCAGCAGGTGTCGCGGATGCAAAAAGGAGCGTTGGAACGCCGTCATATTTCGCTGTCCAAAAGCAGCGCATATGCCGGACTGGCAGGTGCGGCGCTGCTTGCCGTGACAGTGATGTGCTGCCTTAAGGCTGAGACAGATAAATCTGTTCCACAGAGACAGGGCTGGAGGAAATCGGTGCGCGAGATTCTGCGGAAACTGCGTCAAGGGATACGACGGCCATGGAAAGTGGGGCGCCGTTCCTGCTTCTTCCGGCGCTCCCGGGGTTCAGATATGTAATGTGCCCCCTCTGGCTGAGGGAATAGGCGTGGGTATGTCCTGAAACGATAAAGTCGGCTTCCGGTAAGGGATAGGGAAGCTGGCTTTTTTTGTGGATCAGATAAAAGATTCTGCCTCCGATGGGTGCGGCAAGTGTATCCGGAAGATTCCGGCACCATTCGCCCCGGTCACAGTTGCCCCGGATGGCGTACAGAGGAATTTTCAGATTCCGTAATGCCTGATAGCACTCCGGTGTGCCGATATCTCCGGCGTGCAGAATGTAATCGCAGGTCTTTAGCTGTTGGATCAGAGATTCTTTTAAAACTCCGTGGGTATCAGAAATAACGGCAATTCTCATGATAAGCCTCCTTATATGACAGATTTTGCGGCAGTGACAGGATAACCATAGCGGATACCACATGGAAATGTCAAGAGTCCCCTTGGATGGCCCCCCCTGATCAAGTATTAAAGGATTATCTGGCAACATTGTAACAAATGTTTGACAAACCTACAAAAACAACATAAAATCAAATAAAATTAATTCTGAGAGGAAAAACCAAAATGACCATTGAAAAAACGCTTAACGGAAGCGAACTCTCCGCAGGGATTCGCGTGCTTTCTGCTACACAGAAGGTTATGAACAAGCAGGGCGAAATGATAAGGTTGTGGAGATAGTGTTATGCCAAACTATGACTTCTTACTTGAACTGAGGTTAAAAGAACTAAATAGTGAGCTTGCATATCGGTATACCTGTTGTATGTCCCTTTTCGAGCAGATGCTAGAAAAATTTCTTGTGGTTTTTCCTACCTTTACAGATCACACGCTGCTTCATACCCTAAGCGTAATAAATATCTCAAATCAACTGCTTGGTGACGAGGTAGAAAAATTTAATGCGGGCGAAATATACATATATCTTATGGCATGTGCCCTTCATGATATCGGAATGGGTACTTTGGATAGGGATTTGGATTCTTTTATTGACTCGGCAGGTATCAGGGATTATATAAGTGCGCATCCGGATATAACAAAGCCCACTCTGATTAGAAAGTTTCACAATGATTTTTCTTCAGCGTTCGTAAAGAAATATTGGGAGATACTTGATATTCCAAGTAAGAGATACGCAGATGCAATTGCGGAGGTTGGCAGAGGTCACAGAAAGACTGATCTGATGGACGAAGCACGGTATCCTGCGGAATATGATTTAGATGATGGAAACAGTGTAAATCTTGCAACACTTGCGGCACTAATTCGTATTGCTGATGAATTGGATATAGCGTCTGACAGAAATCCCGATCTTTTATACAATACGGAAAGTATGGAAGGAATGAGCGAAAAGGATGTTTTTGAATTCTCTAAACATGAAGCAATAAGTTCGGTAGAATTCAAGGAAAATACTGTTGTGATACATGCAGATACGGATAAGCCGGATATTCAAAAAGGTATTATTGATGCCGCAACGACAATTAAGGAAACTCTTGATTATTGCAATAATGTAATTAAATTAAGAAGTGATATAAACCTTACCTGCAAAAAGGTAAAGCTTATATTAAATAATAAAGAAATTGAGATGTAAAAAAGCGAGGGACTTTTATGAGTGATCATCATACATTCCGCATCGGCTGCCATTTGTCTTCGTCCAAGGGATTTCTTGCCATGGCGAAGCAAGCGGATGCGATCGGAGGGAATACCTTTCAGTTTTTTACCCGGAATCCCAGGGGAGGTAAGGCGAAGGAACTGAATCTTAAGGATATTGAGGCATACAAGACGTACTGCGAGGAGCATGATATCGGCAGAGTGCTGGCACATGCGCCTTATACTATCAATGCCTGTGCGAAGGACGAGCATATCCGTACCTTTGCCAGGGAAGCCATGGCAGATGACCTGCGCAGACTGGAGCATATCCCGGAGTGCTGTTATAATTTCCATCCGGGCAGTCATGTAGGTCAGGGAGCGGAAACCGGCATTGAAAAGATCGTGGAGATTTTAAATGAGATCATGTGGAAGGACCAGAAGACTACCGTACTCTTAGAGACCATGGCAGGCAAAGGCAGCGAGGTGGGGCGCACATTTGAAGAGCTTAAGGCTATAATGGATCGGGTGGAACTGTCCGATAAATTAGGTGTATGCTTCGATACCTGTCATGTATTTGACGGCGGCTATGATATTGTGGATCATCTGGAAGAAGTGTTGGAGGAGTTTGATCGCGTCATCGGTCTTGACCGGCTTCGCGCGGTTCACCTGAACGATTCTAAGAACCCAATCGGCAGTCACAAGGACAGACATGAGTGTATTGGGGCAGGGTATCTGTCCATGGAAGGAATCTGTCGTATCATCAATCATCCGGCATTGCGTGATCTTCCGTTTTATCTGGAGACGCCGAATGAGCTGCCGGGATATGCCAGAGAGATACAGTTACTGAAGGATGCCAGACGGTAGATTGCCGTGGGCGTCAAGTGTACATAAATTGTCCACAGCCATGGACATAAAGGAGGTATTGTATGATGCGAGTAACCGGAAGTAACAGTCTGTTGATGACGGGCTTAAGCACAGAAGCAGATAACGATACGCTGTTAAATGCTTTGAAAAAGGATGGAAATAGCGCAAGTAAGACCAACCGGGCGCTGGAAAAAAGAGCGAAGGAATATTCCGATGTAAAAAACGCTGCTTCGGATCTGCAGGCTGTGACCAGCTATCTGAGTGAATACGGCGAGGAGCTTCTGAACCAGATTCTGGAAAATAATGACCGCAGCGCTTTAAATGACAAGATTAAGAGCTTTGTGTCGGGTTACAACAATCTGCTGGATCAGTTGGAAGACCTGGATACCAGCAAAGCGGACCGTTATATGGATGAGCTGAAGTCCATCATCAGCGGGCAGTCGGAGCTTTTGTCTAAGGCAGGGATTGCATTGGACAGTAAGAACCGGTTGTCGGTAGATGAGGAGAAGTTGTCTCAGGCAGATACGGAAGATCTGAAGAAACTCATAACGGGAGAGAATTCCGTAGTGAGCAAAGTGGCGGACCGCAGTATGTATATCGGGGCAAATGCGGTAGCGGATCAGTATGTGGATGCCTGCTCTAATTACAATTCAGCAGGCACTTCTGTGGAATTTGCCCAGATGACCAATCTGATCGGAAGCTATCTGGATTCCCTTTCTTAAGTAATGTGATCCGGGTACAAGAAAATTATGCAAGATCGCTGAGCTGGTACACAGCTTTCAACTCAGCGTATATGATCTGTTGCGTATGAGCGGACAGAGAACGGTAGATGCCTAGAAGCTCGCCCTCGGATTCAGACAGAGAATTGAAGCTGTGGGTACGGACGTTGTTCAGTCCCAGAAGATAGTCTGTAGAGGTGTGAAAATAGGAGGCAAGGAGTGCCAGGGTGTGATAATCCGGCTCCTTGCCTTGATTAATGTAACCGTTTAATGCAGAGGGGGAGATATGCAGAATGTCTGCCAACTGGCGCTGGGTCATATTTTCCGCTTCAATTAAATCGCGCAAACGTGTACCAATATTCATGTTGGAACCTCATCTTTCGTGCTAATAAAAGATATTGTAATGCATGAATCTTGATTTGAGAGGAAAATTCACGAAACGCACACGCGATATTCAAAACGCGTATTTTGTGTATATAAATTACTGCATTAAGTCCATCCGCCGTCCAGCGTAATGATCTGTCCGGTCAGATAGGAACCAGAATTCACCAATTGATAGGCGAGGGAGGCAACCTCCTGGGGAGTTCCGTATCTTCCGCAGGGAATTTCCTGCTCCAGCGCCGCGCGTTCTTCCGGGGAGAAGCAGGCGTTCATATCCGTATCGACAGCGCCGCAGGCAATGGCATTTACTGTGATACCGCTGGGGGCCAATTCCCGTGCTAGGGCTTTGGTGAACGCGTTGACAGCACCTTTGCTGGCTGAGTAAGCGCATTCGCAGGAAGCCCCCATATTGCCCCATACGGAGGATATATTGAGAATGTAGCCGTGACCACGGCTCAGCATATCGGGGATGGCATGTTTACAGCATAGGAATACGGAATCCGTGTTGGTGTTCATGACTGTTCGCCATTGCTCGTAGCTCATATCCTGCAGTAATCCAATATGGGATATTCCCGCGTTGTTGATCAGTATGGAGACGGGGCCGATCTCACGAGATGTCCGGTCAAACAACTCCCGGACAAAGGCAGGATCCCCCACATTTCCTACGAAGGTGAGGATGGGAATGCGGTAAGTCTCTCTCAATTCCTGGGCCAGATGCTCCAGTGCATCGGTCTGCTGGCGGCAGTTTAAGGCAAGCGAATATCCGTGAGCGGCGAATTCACGGGCAAGTGCGGCTCCGATGCCCCGGGAAGCGCCTGTGATCAGTATAGTCTGCATAAGAGTTCTCCTGTTATGGTTTATTGTATGATTGGTGTTTGTATTATACGATTGATTCACAGCCCCCTCACCCTCATGCGCAATCGTCGCTCTGACGAGCTCCAGGTCTCCGTTTCACTTCGGTCCGTGCTAAACAAGTGCCACTGGCACTTAGCACCACTGCTTCGCAGCTAAGATTGCTTATGCGGGTGAGGTTCCTGCTTCGCAGTTACATAAGAAGTATCCGACAGCTTCTTACAAGCAAGCTTGACGAATCTGTCGGATACTTCTTATGTAGCTGTGAATAGTAATATAGTAGCATACCCTGTTTTTGCATTTTTCACAAAAAACTTGTAAAAAAATTGGAAAAATAGTATAATATGAACATGATATCAGTCTGTATCAAATAAACAAAAAAGGGGTTGGACATCATGCGTATTACTATTACCGGAAGAAACATCGAATTGACAGACGGACTTAAGACAGCAGTTGAGGACAAGCTGAGCAAGCTGGAGAAGTATTTTACTCCGGATACGGACGTTTTTGTAACGCTCAGTGTGGAGAAGGAGAGGCAGAAGATTGAGGTCACGATTCCCGTGAAGGGGAATATCATCCGGTCCGAGCAGGTAAGCAACGACATGTACGTTTCTATTGATCTGGTGGAGGAGATCATCGAGAGGCAGCTTAAGAAATATCGGCATAAATTAATCGCAAAGCAGCAGAACAACAGTAATTTCCGGAGAGAATTCATCGAGAAGGAAGTAGAAAACGAGGATGAGATTAAGATTATCCGCACGAAGAGATTTGATTTAAAGCCCATGTATCCTGAGGATGCATGTGTGCAGATGGAATTGCTGGGACATGACTTCTTCGTGTTCGTGAATGCGGAGGATGACAATGTCAATGTTGTATACAAGAGAAAAGGAAATACTTACGGTTTGATCGAACCGGAGTTCTAGGATGTAGGATAGTGTCCGTATTATGGCAGCGGTGAGGGATTCACAATTTGGAGATATGCTTGTCGAATTGTGAATCCCGGGTCCGTTGCCTTTTTGATGCACGGGTGCTAGAATAAGAGGACAGGAAAGGGGAGAAATAACATGAGCTGCAATACCTTCGGAAATTATATCGTGGATGCCAGGAAGAGGCAGGGCATCACCCAGGAGGAGTTATGTTTTGGCATTTGTTCTCCGGGGACACTGTCCAGGATTGAGAATGGCAGTACGATTCCAAGGAGGCGTATTTATGAGGCGCTGATGCAGCGGCTGGGACAGCCGGTCAGCCTGTGGCGGCTACCTATATCGGATGTGGATATGGAATTGTACGGCAGTCTGCGGCATGCAGTGCAGTGTATGATGCATAATGACTGGGAGAAGGGGGAAGCGTTGCTGCGTGCATGTAGAGGAAGAGAGCGAATGAGCGGGAACAGCCGCCAGTTTTGGCAGTTGATGGGAGCGCTGCTGCATGCCCATAGAGGGGGAGAACCGGATGCGGTACTGCAGGAACTGGAGAGTGCACTGTCAGTTACAGGGAGAAGGGTGGAGGACAGTCTGTATCATAAATGCCTTCTGACCTTTGAGGAATTGCTGATATTGAATAATGTTGCCATTCAGTATCAGAGAAAGCAGAACTACCGGGATGCATTTCATATGTGGGATCAATTGAAGACATATCTTGAAACCAGAAAGATGGATCCTGATGAGAAGGATCGTGTGTATTCCATGCTGCTGCATAATTATGCCAATCTGCTGCGCGTGATGGGGCAATGGCAGGAGTCTCTGGATCTCTGCGAGACAGGGATTGCAGAATGCAGAAAGAGCAGCCGTTATCTGCTGCTTCCCTATCTATTGTATTGCAAAGGGGAGAATCTAAAACAGCTCGGCAGGAATGAAGAAGCCGATAGCGTGTCTGTCCAATCGGACAATTTGTTTCAATTATATCAGCAGGATTGTTCCTGCAAGGGAGAGGCTATTCCTATTATATTGTGAGTTACCGTCCGTCCGCCTTGGGTATCACAGGCATCTTTGCAAATGGTGTGGTCTGAAAGATAATGATTTTCCGTCATGTCTTGCTTGTCAGATGAGACAAAAAGGTATAAGATACATAATATGTTTGTAAGTTGACTGATGAAAGCATGAAGGAGACAGAATAATGGATATCGTAGTATTGGCAGGAGGCCTTAGTACCGAACGGGATGTGTCGTTTCAGACCGGGGATAAGGTGAGCCGCGCTCTGCGCGAAAAGGGACATCGCGTGATTCTTCTGGATGTGTTTATGGGGTATGGCGAGTGTGAGCAGGATGTATCAGGACTGTTTGAACGTTCTCAGGAGGTGAGCGTGAGTGTGTCCGGGATACCGGAGATT
This sequence comes from Lachnospiraceae bacterium, assembly GCA_029071325.1. Classification (GTDB taxonomy): domain Bacteria; phylum Bacillota; class Clostridia; order Lachnospirales; family Lachnospiraceae; genus Roseburia_C. The sequence continues at coordinate 230,098 of JAIEAP010000041.1, forward strand.
GCGCCGGATATTGAGAAGGTAAGGCGCAGCAGGAAGGATCAGTCCGGCTGCTTTTTCGGACCGAATGTCATTGCATTGTGCCGCATGGCGGATGTGGTATTCATTGCCCTTCATGGAGAAAACGGAGAGAACGGCAAGCTGCAGGCGGCATTTGACCTTTTTGACATCTGTTATACTGGAAGTGATTATCTGGGCAGTGCCATTGCCATGAATAAAAAGCTTGCAAAACAGATGTTCCAGGCCGCGGGTGTGCCGTGTCCAAAAGGGATTGCCATGAAGCGGGAGGAGCGTGTAGATGATTTTGCTGCTACTGGACTCACTCTGCCCTGTGTGGTAAAGCCCTGCTGCGGCGGCTCCAGTGTAGGAATCTCACTCGTAAGGGATGAAGCGGCATACGGCCGGGCGCTGGATGAAGCCTTTGCCCTGGAGGAGCAGGTTCTGGTGGAAGAATATGTAGATGGCCGGGAATTTTCCGTAGGTGTAATCGAGGGCAGGGCACTTCCTGTAATCGAGATTGCGCCGGTGGAAGGCTTTTATGATTATAAGAATAAGTATAAGGCAGGAGGGGCAGTGGAGACCTGTCCGGCAGATCTTCCGGAGGAAATATCCGGGCAGATGCAGCACTATGCGCAGAAGGTGGCTGAGGTTCTTGGGCTTGACACATATTCCAGAACAGATTTCCTGTTGAACGGCAGGAATGAGATTTTCTGTCTGGAGACCAATACCGTGCCGGGTATGACAGATACCAGTCTTCTACCACAGGAGGCGGCAGTTGTGGGGATGGATTTCCCGTCTTTGTGTCAGAGGATCGTGGACATAGCTTTGGCAAAGAGGGCGCGTGAAACGCAGACCCAATCGTAGCGTGAAATTGCTCTCATGGAGAGATGATCGGATGCAATAGGAAGGAAAGAACATGCAGGGAATGACATTGGAGCAGGTTGCTGCGGTCTGCGGAGGAACTCTGGCGGGCGTACCGGGGAATGCGGCAGGAGTAGTGACCGGTGTGGAGATTGACAGCCGGAACGTGAAGTCCGGAGATTTGTTTGTTGCCATTCCGGGGGAACGGGTGGACGGACACACGTTTATTCCGGAGGTATTAAAGCGTGGGGCATATGCCCTGTCTGAGCAGGAGATTGCGGATGCACAAGGGGCTTATATCCGTGTGGAAAATACGGTGGCGGCAATGAAGAAGCTGGCAAAGTATTACCGCAGTCATCTGGATATCAAGGTAGTGGGTATCACCGGCAGTGTGGGGAAGACCAGTACAAAAGAAATGATGGCGTCTGTGTTGGGGGTAAAATACAGAGTGCATAAAACGGCGGGGAATCTCAATAACGGAATCGGACTGCCCCTGACTATTTTTCAGATAGAGCCGGAACATGAGATTGCAGTGTTGGAAATGGGAATCTCTGAATTCGGAGAAATGCATGAGCTTGCAGATATGGCGCAGCCGGATTATATGGTGATCACCAATATAGGGCTGTGCCATCTGGAGAACCTGATCACCAGGGACGGTATCTTAAAGGCTAAGACAGAAAGCTTTGCTCATTTGAACCAGGGCGGAAGAGTGGTGCTGAACGGTGACGACGATAAGCTGTCCACAATAGAGGCCGTGTCGGGAGAGGTTCCGCTGTTCTATGGCGTGGAAGGTCAGACGCTGGTAAGTCCCACGGTCTATGCCGACTGTGTAGAGGACTGCGGACTGGAAGGAATGAAGGCGCGCATTCATCTGTCCGGCGGGGCGATTGATGCAAGAATACCTATTCCAGGCGAACACAATGTGTATAATGCCCTTGCTGCGGCATGTGTGGCAGAGCAGATGGGATTGAGCAGGGAGGAGATCCGCCAGGGGATTGGCCGGGCAAGTACGATTTCCGGCAGGACCAATCTGATCCGTGTGGGGAATGTGACGGTGATTGATGACTGTTACAACGCCAATCCGGTGTCTATGTGTGCCGCTATTGATGTACTCTGTAAGGCAAAGGGACGCAAGATTGCCGTTTTGGGAGATATGGGTGAACTGGGAGCGGAGGAGAGACAACTGCACCGTGAAGTAGGAGTCTATGTGGGCGAACAGTCGGTAGATGTGCTGTACTGTGCCGGTGAGCTTTCGACAGAACTGGCGGAAGGGGCTGCGGAACGGAATCCGTCTCTGATCATCCATCATTACACAAAAAGAGAAGCCATGACGGAAGCGCTTCTGGCGGATATATATCCGGAGGATACGGTTCTGATCAAAGCTTCTCACTTTATGGAATTCCCGCAGGTGGTATCCGCGGTGACCAATCATTTGGAATGCTGATAATTTTCGTTGTCCAATAACATACGGTGCACTTCATTTTGTACATAGGCGCTTAAGTGCTTCCGGTCTTCGGGGGAAAGCTCCTTTATGCGGATGGGTGCGCCGTATTGTAATATCACATGCGTGGAACGGACTTTCGGTATATGGTTTTCCAGAATGTCGGCGGAGTTGGTGATTGCCATAGGAATGATAGGACAGCCGGTTTTCTCTGCCATTTTGAGACTGCCGCCCTTAAAGGGGAGCATCTCTTCTTCGGTACGGTTTCTGGTGCCTTCCGGGAAGATGCACATGGAAATGCCGTTCTTGATCTGGTCAATTCCGGTCAGTATCGTCTGCAGCCCCTTTTTCATGTCATTGCGGTCTAGAAATAGGCAGTACAGCCGTTTCATCCAGATATTCAGAAGGGGAACCTTTGCCATGACGTCTTTGGAGATGTAGCCCGTGAGACCAGGACACCTGGCATAGGTGAGAATGATATCAAAGTAGCTTCGGTGATTGCAAATATACAGTACCGCTTCGTCCCTGGGAACATTTTCCTCACCGATCACCGTCAGCTTCACGCCGCAGATAAAGGAGATAACCTTAAATACCCACTGAATGATGCGCAGGCTGCTGATATCTGCAGCGTGGCGGTTGAATTTTCTGAGAATCCACTCTGCGATCAGAATAGGAATGCTGACAATGAGATATATAATTGCAAAGAGCAATGCCGCGATAAATCTTATCATATGGTAGATCCAATCCTTTCTGTTTGATTCAGCATAGCATGATTGGTAAATAAATGCAAGGCTGGAAAAGCAGGCAGCTTCTTACAAGCAAGCTTGACGAAGCAGTCTGCTGATTATTTGCATGTATTATTCACAGCCCCTCACCCTTATGTGCAATCGTCGCTCTGACGAGCTCCAGTTTCGCTGCTATCGCAGCTAAGATTGCTTATGCGGGTGAGGTTCCTGCTTCGCAGTCACACAAGAAGTGCCATTCAGCTTCTTACAAGCAAGCTTGACGAAGCAGTCTGTCACTTCTTGTATGCTGTGAATAGTAACAATCTGGTTGCATATACTAATAATAAGCAAGGTTTGGAGTTGCAGAGTGAGAAGAAAATGTAAACAGGCGGTTATATTACTGTGCGCATGTGTGCTGTTCGGGTTGATATCCGGGTGCAGTGTGGAGCAGACAGATGGGAATAAACTGGAAGATCTGGCATTTACCATTGTAGAAGAGGAAGCGATCCCGGATGAGTTGAAAACACAGATTGAGAGCCGTAAGGAGATGGATTTCAAGCTTGCTTATGAAAATGGCGATAAGCTGTATATTGTCCGTGGTTACGGGGAGAAAGAAACGGGTGGTTACAGCATTGCAGTAACGGATGTTTATCTGACAAAAAACACGGTATGTTTTTCGTCTACACTGATCGGACCGGGGGAAAATGAGGAGGTAACGAAAGCACCCAGTTTCCCATATGTTGTGGTTGAAGTGTCGAATTATAACAAGAACGTGGTGTTTTTATGAAAAAAGGTACTTTTTTCCTTTGACAATAATTTAGCGCAGTGATATACTGAAGCTGTGGTTTGAATAAGGAGGTACTGAATATGCAGCAAATTGACATAAGCAGGGTTCGGGAATCTGTGTACCAGCAGTGTGGGAGCAATGTGATGATTCAATTGGACAGAGGCCGTAATAAGGTGGATGTTCAGAAGGGCGTCATACAGAATGCATACCGCAGTGTATTTACCATTTTAGTAGATGATGAGCGGGAAGGAAATCCTCCCCAGTTATTGTCTTTCAGTTACAACGACATTATAACAAAAGATATACGAATGAAGTTATGTTGATAGCATAAAGTTCCTATTCCTTGAATACAATGCAATAAGATTCAGGAAGGGGACTTTTTTTGTGGAAATAAAAAGAAAATATATACACAGGAATCATGAAAAAGGACGTGTGCCAAGCCAGATCACACTGGATGATGATTATAATCTGCCGGATTATAAGCCGGATATCGTAAAGGTGATGCGGGAGAGAGGCAGCATTAAGTTCGAGAATATCCAGGTGAATGACGGGCATATCAATGTGAAGGGAAGTCTGCGGTTTGATATTCTGTATCGCAGCGATATGGAGGAAAGGAAGATAGACAGTCTGTCCGGTGGGATTCCCTTTGAGGAGACCATCAGTATGGACGGAATCACGGAGCTGGACCCGGTACATATCAGCGCTGATATCGAGGATATTACCATCGGTATCATCAATTCCAGGAAACTGAGCATTCGGGCGCTTGTCATGCTGCGGGCGGAAGCGAGAGACGTCCGGGAAGAACAGATGATTACCGACATAGAGGGGACAGAGCCTTTGGAAATGCGGCGGAAGTTCCGAAATATATTACAGCTTGTGACCTGTAAGAAGGACAATTACCGGTTCCGGCAGGAAATCGATCTTCCCCAGAGTAAGCCCAACATAGATCAGATTCTCTGGAAAAGCATACAGCTGCGAGGCGTGGAGACACGTCTGCAGGAAGGGGCGATTCAGCTTACCGGTGAAGTGCGTATGCATTTGCTCTATTATACCCAGGGTGAGGAGAGGCGTCTGGAGTGGCTGGATGAGGCGCTGCCTTTAAACGGCAGCATATCCTGTGATGAATGCAGGGAAAATCAACTGGAGCGGATCAAAGTAGTCCCTGCCAATGTGGAACTGGAGGTAAAACCGGATCTGGATGGGGAGGATCGCAGCATCAGCCTCGATATGACGCTGGATCTGGATATCTGCATATGGGAAGAGGAGAACATGGAGATCCTGGAGGACGTCTACTCTCTGACCCAGGAAATCATTCCCTCCTGTGAGACATTGGAGTTGTCTACGCTGTTGGCGAAGAATTATGCCAAGTGTAAGATCAGCGACCGGCTGTCTCTGGGAAAAGAACAGGAAAATATGCTGCAGATCTGCGCATGCGAAGGGGAGGTATTCATTGACCATGCCGAACCGGAGGGGGCAGGAATCCGGGTAGAGGGAAGCCTAAATGTGGAACTGATGTATATTACCACGGATGACGCCATGCCCATAGATTCTTATAAAGGAACCCTTGGATTTGAACAGTTTATAGAGATACCGGAGACTGCGGATACGGTTACATATGAGCTGGAAGCGGGACTGGAGCAGTTGTCGGCTGTTCTTCTGGATAACACGCAGGTAGATATTAAGGCAATCATCAACCTGAATCTGATCGCATTTTCGAACCAGGTCATTGAAAAGATGACGGATATCGAGGTGCGGGAGCGGAATCTGGACGAATTACAGAAGCAGCCGGGCATTGTGGGTTACATTGTGAAGGAGGATGACAGCCTGTGGAATATTGCCAAGGCGAACCATACCACCATGGTACAGCTCATTGACACCAACGAACTGAACAGTGAAGAAATTAAAAAGGGAGATAAATTGCTGATTGTAAAGACAGTTTAGCGGTGTTATACTTAAATTCAGCAGAGAAAGGAGCGCGTGATGAGGCACGAAAGAAAATTGTGGAGAACAAAAGTAATTGCAGTTTTTACGGCAGTGCTTGCCGGTTTTAGCTGTTTTATCAATACAGACGCAGGCGCTCTGAAGGATGCACAGGATAAAAAGAACCAGGCGCAGAATGAACTGGATTCTGCGAACCAGCAGATTGAAGCGATCGAACAGAAGCAGCAGGAACTGCAGGCGCAGATTCAGGCGCTGGATGCGGAATTGGTGGATGTAATCCTGAATCTGGATATACTGGAGACAGAGTTAGAGGATAAGCAGGTGCAGTTGGATCAGGTGACGGCGCAGCTTGCCCAGGCCGAAGAGGACGAACGGGTACAATACGATCTGATGGTGAAGCGCATCGTATACATATATGAGAATGGCGGAGACAGCAGCTATCTCAGCGTCATTACCGGTGCAGGCAGCTTTACGGACTTATTGAACCGGGTGGAGTATGCCAGACAGATTCATGAGTATGACAGGAATCTGTTGGTGCAGTTTCAGGAGACTGTGCAGCAGGTGACTAACCTGAAGGCGCAGGTAGAGACAGAGCAGCAGGAACTGATGGAGCTGCAGCAGTCTTACCAGGAACAGAAGAGTGAGTTTGAGACTATGATCGCAGAGCGGCAGGAGCAGTTGTCGGATTTTGATACGCAGCTTGCATCTGCGCAGGATCTGGCAGCTCAGATGCGCGCTACTATAGACCAACAGAATGATATCATCCGTCAGGAAGAGGAGCGTAGGCTTGCTGCTGCCGCCGCTCAGCAGAACCAGAACAATAATCATACCGTGGCGGGCAATAATTCCGGCGGTAATAACCATGCAAGTGAAAATCCCGGCAACGGGGCTGCTCCCGAGGGGAACGGTAATGCAGGAGGGGGCACTGAAACAAATGAAGGTGAAGGCTCCGGAGGAGGCGCAAATCCTCCCCACACCACATCTGTAAGCGGCAGTGATGTGGTGGCTTTTGCCTGTCAGTATATAGGAAATCCCTATGTGTGGGGAGGAGAGAGCCTGACAAACGGTGCAGATTGCTCCGGTTTTATCAAGAGCGTCTACGCCAACTATGGCATCAATCTGCCCCACAGTTCTCTTGCCCTGCAAAGAGTGGGCTCCGAGGTCAGTTATGGCAATGCTCAGCCTGGGGATATTATCTGTTATGCGGGACATGTGGCAATCTATATGGGCGGCGGTCAGATTGTACATGCCAGTTCGCCGGAGACCGGCATTAAGACAGGCTCTGCCACTTACCGCCAAATCCTTACGGTACGGCGTGTTTTATAACGAATATTGGGACAGGCAGGTATGAGGAATATGAAGAGCAAAAAGATATGGGGCATCGCCCTGCCGTTGGTAGTGATTTTGCTGGTAGTGCTGGGAGCGGTGAGTCTGCGGCATTACCAAAGGATCAAGCCTATAGAATACGCACAGCATTTGGATGAGGTGCTGCTCACGGTAGACGGGCAGGACATAACGCTTGCGGAGTGCGCTTATTATGTGGCGTCGGGTGAACTGATGGTAGAGGAACAGGCACTGATTTATGATTATCATAATCCACAGTCTTACTGGAACCTGCATATCAATGGAGAATTCGTGAAGGTTGCGGCAAAGCAGTCGGTTCTTGACAAGGTGGTGCATGATGAGATATTCTACCGGCAGGCGCTGGCAGAGGGACTTACTTTGACAGAGGAGGAGCAGCAGACGGTCAGAACCAGACAGGAGGATTTCTGGATGGATCTGACAGAGGAACAGCGGAGCAAGCTGGGAGTCAGCCGGGAAGAGATGGATGTTGCAATTGATAAGGCGGCGTTGGCAGAGAAATACCAGAATGAAATTGCCGCGGCTAATAACAGCGATTATGAAGGATACAGCGTGGGGGCTCTGCCCTACGAGACCATGCTGGGGGAGCATACTTATGAGGTGGATGAGGCAAAGTGGGCAAAGATATCGTTTGGTGATATTATTTTGACTCACTAATAGCAGGTACAAGTGGAAAAGAGGATAAACAATTATGGCTGAGAAAATAGGAAGAAACGATCCGTGCTGGTGTGGCAGCGGAAGGAAATATAAAGCGTGCCACCAGAGTTTTGATGAGAAGATAGAGAGGTTTAAAGATCAGGGGTGCATTGTACCGCCCAGAAATATCATTAAGACGCCGGAGGACATTGCAGGTATTAAGGAGAGCGCTAAGATTAATGTGGCGGTTTTGGATTATGTGGGTGAGAATATCCGCCCGGGTATGAGCACGGAAGAAATCGACCGCATGGTATATGAGAAGACCACGGAGATGGGAGGAATTCCTGCACCGCTGAATTATCAGGGATTCCCTAAGAGCGTGTGCACCTCCATCAACGATGAGGTGTGCCATGGGATTCCGGCGGCGGACATCATTTTGCAGGAAGGCGATATCGTCAATGTAGATGTGTCCACCATATTAAACGGATATTTTTCGGATTCTTCCCGCATGTATATGATAGGGACTGTCTCTGAGGAGAAGCGGCGTCTGGTAGAGGTGACGAAGGAATGCGTACAGAAGGGGCTGGAGGCAGTGAAGCCGTGGGGATTCTTAGGAGATATGGGACAGGCAGTGCATGATCATGCATTTGCGAATGGCTATACCATTGTCCGGGAAATCGGAGGACATGGGATTGGCAAGGAGTTCCACGAAGAACCCTGGGTGGGCTATAACAGTGTAGCGGGAACCGAGATGCTTCTGGTTCCGGGCATGGTATTTACCATAGAGCCTATGGTAAATATGGGAAAACCGGAGATTTATATTGATGATGTAAACGACTGGACCGTATATACCCAGGACGGTCTTCCCAGCGCCCAATGGGAAATACAGGTGCTGGTGACCGAGGATGGAGCGGAGGTTATTTCCTGGTAGAATGCCAGCGGGAAATGGGCTGCAGGCGAAGCGTCAGCTTCTCACCCTGGAATGCCTGAGCATGCTTATAAATCACAATACCTGCAATCAGCAGGAAGGCTATGCTTACTGTGACGATTGGGGTGAACAGGAAATTCAGCAGTGCAGTTGCCCCGAAGGTAATGATGGAACGGAACAGATGGGGGTCAATGACCACCACCAGGGAAAATACAAGATAGGATGCTGCAAGGAACAGCACCGGGGCTGCAAGGGGGTAGAGCCCTAAAAGCACCCCAAATGAGGTGGCAATGGCTTTGCCGCCTTTTTTGCGGTTCATCAGCGGAAAAGCATGGCCCAGGACAGGCGCTACCAGGATGGGGACGAAGCCCAGGCTGTTGACAGGGACAAAGCGTCCTGCCATAAATACGGGTAAGAAGCCCTTGCCAAGTTCCAGAAGCAGTGCAGCCGTGCCGGCATAGAAACCGCCGTAAGTAAAGGCATTTGCCGTGCCTGGGTTGTGGTCGGGACTCAGTTTACAGATGTCAACATGGCAGCATAGCTTTGGTATCCAATATGCATATAATATACTGCCGGACATATAGCCCAGCAGTGTAAATAACAGAATTTCCATAGTTTTCCTCCTTAGTGACCAGTCAGTGATTCCAGCAGTTCAATCGTTTTCTTTGCAGCATCCGGTCTGCGGTGCAGTTCCTGCGCACTGCGCATGTCTTCCTGCAGGTCATGGCTGCGCATCAGCAGCAGGCCAAGGCGGATCTGTTCTATCATATATTTGGATGCATAAGAGATTCCATGATCCACAAAAAAGGCGCTGTTTTTTGTTTCACAGCCCGGAATGGGAGCCGTGTGGATGGTGGGAACCATTTTCGCCAGCGCTTCGGTGGAGGTCAACCCGCCGGGCTTGGTGAAAATCACATCGCAGGCATCCATATAAGAGGATACATGAGTAGTATACCCCAGGATATGGACACGTTCGTGTTTTTTGAATTCTTTTGTCAGCATGGAGCGAAGCTTATGGTTGTTGCCGCAGATAATTACAATATGTTCGTTATCCTTGCACTGTTTGTAGAGCGCCAGAGCAAATACTACCAGCTTTCCGAAGCCCATGCTTCCGCTCATAATGAGAAAGATAGGGGCATCCTGAGGCAGCCGGCAGCGCTTTCTTGCAGCCGCCTTATCCTGATGCACGGTGAACGCATGCCGAACCGGAATGCCGTATGGAAGAAGCTTTTCCTGGGGGACTCCCCGCTTGACATATTCTTCGGTTAAGTCCTCATGGGGGAGAATATAATAATCACAGCCTGTCTCCTCCCAGAAAGGAATGCAGGTATAATCCGTGCCCACTGCGACGGCAGGAATGGAGAGCATATTGTGCTTCTTCATATAAGTAATCGTCTCTGCCGGGTACAGATGGGGCATGACTACTGCGTCATAGCCGCCGGCTTCTATATATGCAGCATAGCGTTTGGCCATTCTGGTGTTGAGCCAGTAGATGGGAGATTTCAGCCACCGGTTGCTGATGAGGAGCGCCAGCTGGTACGCAAAGCCGAACAGCTTAGGCAGATGCTTGACAATGCTTACATATAATCCGCCCACAAACCGTGAGGTGCCGCGGCTGCGAAGCAGCATGGCATCCACCATATCGGCCTCATGACCTGCGGCGCGGGCCGCCTCTTCAATCGCCCGGCCTGCGGCATTGTGCCCTTCCCCGGTGTTGCAGGATAATATCAGTATTTTCATCGGGAGTTCTTACCGTCTCTTTCCTATAGTGTATCTTCTCAATATTATTACCCACCTATTCTAGTATATTTGCATCAAAATAGCAATCCCTCCTGCCAGGGCTTAAGTTCCTCGCATTTTGTACATAACCCATCCAAGAAAAAAGATACGCATAATTCCCCGAAAAAACCAGCTCTTTCCCTCCGTGAGTTTTCGGCATCCACCAGATAGCTGCTCGCCTTATGCGGAAATTTCAGTTGCCGACGGTGTATCATGAATTTGGTGTCTTTTTATGCTTCGACAATCTCCGGCGTATGTCCGTCTGCATGAGGACATGCAATCTGCAGGTTTTGTGCTGCTCTTAATGGGCGTTCTGATGTGACGTGCAGGCTGTGGACATTGTCTGAGCTCGTAGACTGTGAACCTTTCCATGTCCAGAGGCGAGTTATGGGAACAGCCTGCTCATAGCGACCACAGAAGAACGCCCATCTAGAGCAGCTAGAAACCGAAGCCGCATGTGCTCAGCAGACGGACATACGCCGGAGATTGTCGAAGCATAAAAAGACACCAAATTCATGATACACCGACGGCAACGAAATTTACACGCAACGGCTCAAGGCTATCTGTTGGATGCCGATAACTCACGGAGAAAAGGGGACATTTTTCCTTCTGGCAATGATGCGTGCCTTTTTTCTGAAGGAAAACAAAAGGATTTCCAAAGTTTTCCTTAATTTCCGCTTGTATTTCCTTTCATTTGAAATTATAATAATGACGTATGTTTGTATTGAACAGAATGTGGATTACAAAGGAAAGAGGGGGTTGTCTGTGAAGAAGGTAGAGGATTATGTGAGAAGTATACCGGATTTTCCGGAGGAGGGTATTATTTTCCGTGATATTACCAGCGTGCTGCAGGATGCGGAAGGATTGAAGCTGTCAATCGACTCCATGATCGGATTGCTGGACGGATTGGATTTTGATGTGGTGGCGGGAACGGAGTCCCGGGGATTTATTTTCGGTGTTCCTGTGGCGTATGCATTGAATAAGCCTTTTGTGCCGGTGCGCAAGAAAGGAAAACTGCCCTGCGAGACAGTGGAGGCAACTTATGATCTGGAGTATGGCAGCGCTACCATAGAGATGCACAAGGATTCCATACAGCCGGGACAGAAGGTGGTTCTGGTGGACGACCTGATTGCCACCGGAGGAACAATAGAGGCGGCGATCAAGCTGGTGGAACAGTTGGGCGGAGAGGTTGTGAAGGTTATTTTCCTGATGGAGCTTGCAGGCTTAAAGGGCAGGGATCGTCTGGGCAAGTATGACGTATCCTCTGTGATCGTCTACGAAGGCAAATAAATACGGCTTATAGCCGCCATGCGGCTTTAGGTATACAAAACAACCATAAAAAATGGAGGAAACGAAATGTTAGAGAAAATGTTCAAGTTGAAAGAGAACAACACGAACGTCAGAACAGAAGTCATTGCCGGTATCACCACATTTATGACCATGGCATATATTCTGGCAGTGAATCCCACACTGTTATCAGCGGCGGGTATGGATCCCACTGCAGTTCTGATGGCTACCTGTCTGGCATCCTTTGTGGGTACGCTTGCAATGGCGTTGCTGGCAAATTATCCTTTTGCGCTGGCACCGGGTATGGGATTGAACGCATACTTTGCATTTACCGTGTGCCAAGGCATGGGTTATCACTGGAGCGTTGCACTGCTGGCGGTATTTGTGGAAGGTCTTATCTTTATCGTATTATCCCTGACCAATGTGCGTGAGGCAATCTTCAATGCAATCCCTGCTACGCTGAAGAAGGGCGTGGGTGCAGGTATCGGTCTGTTTATCGCATTTATCGGTCTTCAGGGCGCACACATCGTTGTGGACAATTCATCTACATTGCTGTCCTATGTGGACTTTACTGCAAACTTCCATACAGAGGGTATTTGTGCGCTGCTTGCGCTGATCGGTCTGATGCTGACTGCAATCTTGTATGTGAAGCATGTGAAGGGTTCTATCCTGATCGGTATCCTGGCGACATGGATTCTGGGTATGATCTGTCAGGCGACAGGACTTTATGTAGTTGACCTGGAGAGCGAATATTATTCTCTGTATCCGACCTTTGCCATGACAAATTTTGGGGCTATCGGAGAGACCTTCGGTCAGTGTTTTAATCCGAATTTCTCCAATGTAAGCGTTGTAAACTTCATTGTTGTATTGTTATCATTCCTGTTTGTAGATATGTTTGATACCCTTGGAACACTGATCGGTGTATCCGATAAAGCAGGTATGCTGGACAAGGAAGGCAGACTTCCCAGAGTAAAACAGGCGTTGCTGGCAGATGCTATTGCAACTTCTGCAGGCGCGGTTCTGGGTACTTCTACTACCACTACTTATGTGGAGAGCTCCGCAGGTGTAGGCTCCGGCGCAAGGACAGGCCTTGCTTCTGTTGTTACCGGCTTACTGTTCCTGGTTGCAATCCTGTTCGCACCGATCTTCACTGCAATCCCGGGCTTTGCAACTGCTCCGGCGCTGATCTTCGTAGGATTCCTCATGGTATCTGCAATCGTGAAGATTAACTTTGAGGATTACACGGAAGCAATTCCCGCTTACCTGTGCCTGATCGCAATGCCGCTTATGTACAGCATTGCGGAAGGTATCGCAATCGGAGTAATCTCTTATGTGATCATTAATCTGATCTGCGGCAAGGCAAAGAAGATCACACCGTTAATGTATATTCTGGCGGTATTGTTCATCTGTAAATACATTTTCCTGTAGAAATAAATACGGGACAAAACATAAGATCATTCAGGGGCTCCGGCGGACACATTCCTGCCGGAGTTCCAATATATTATTTAGGAGGTACATAAGACATGGATCAGAAGGTAACAGAATTATTAAACGATCAGATTAACAAGGAGTTCTACTCCGCATACCTGTATCTGGATATGGCGAATTTTTACGCTGCAAAGGGACTGGACGGTTATGCTAACTGGTATGAGATACAGGCAAAGGAGGAGCAGGATCATGCCATGCTGTTCTATCAGTATATGCAGAACAATGGGCAGAAGGTAACGCTGGAAGCCATCGCAAAGCCGGACAAGGAATTTAAGGAGCTGATGGATCCTCTCAAGGCCGCATATGAGCATGAGCAGTATGTGACGTCACTCATCAACAATATCTATGCTGCGGCACAGGAAGCGAAGGATTACCGTACCGTTCAGTTCCTGGACTGGTTTGTCAAGGAGCAGGGCGAGGAGGAGACCAACGCCTCTGATATGATTACCAAGATGGAGCTTTTTGGCTCTGACGCGAAGGGCTTGTATATGCTCAACAGTGAGTTGAGGAGCCGTGTATATTCCGCGCCTTCTCTGGTACTGTAGCATACAGTTTCGGTAACGGAAAAGTTACTATTTTAAGAAAAGGGAGAATCCATTATGCCATTTATTGACGCAAAGATCACGGTATCGGTAACGGAAGAGAAAAAGGAAGCAATTAAGACAGAACTGGGCCAGATAATCTCTATCGTGAATAAGCCGGAAAGCTTTCTGATGGTTGGAATCGCAGACAGCTATGACCTGTATATGGGCGGGAAGAAGCTGGACAAAGGAGCATTCGTTGCGGTAAGCCTGTTCGGAAGCGCATCTTCCTCTGCCTATGAGCGAATGACAGGAGAAATCTGCCGTATTCTGGGTGAACAGCTTAATATCCCGTCGGATACGGTCTATGTCACATACAGCGGCATCAGCGACTGGGGCTGGAACGGCAGGAATCTGTAGACAGGTATGGAAGGAAACAGAGTCCGGATCGCCGATATTGCAGAGGAACTGGGGCTGAGTACGGCTACTGTCTCCAATGTGATACACGGCAAGACAAATAAGGTGTCTGTGGAGACGGTGCACCGGGTGCAGGAACTGCTGGAACGCAGGCAGTATATTCCCAGTATGGCGGGAATCCTGTTGGCGCAGAATAATTCCCGTATCATCGGCGTGGTGGTGAACGACCATGAGAAATATGAGGGGCATGTGCTGGAGGACGGATTTATCAGCGCCTCCTTAAATGCCCTGTCAGCGGAGATTGATCGCGCCGGTTATTTTATGATGCTAAAGTCCACCTGGGACTGGAATGAGATCAGCAGGTTTGCCTCTATGTGGAATATGGAGGGGCTTGTGATCATGGGCTTCTGTGGGCAGGATTATAAGCGGCTGCGGGAACAGATGAGGATTCCCTTCGTGGCATTTGACGGAATATTAAATGAACCGGCAAAGCTGGGGAATATTGCCATTGATGATTTTCAGGGCGGTGTGACTGCGGGAGAATATCTGAGGAGTATGGGGCACCGGAGCGTGCTGTGCATTGCGGATAATGATATTCACGGAGACCTGGAGCGTTACCGTGGCTTGCGGAACGTTCTGCCGGAGGCAGAGCAGATGCTCATTCCTATGGAAACAGAGCAGCGGTGGAGCTTTTACCGGTCGCAGATGACGCGTTTGAGAAAATACACGGCGGTGTTTGCGGTGTCAGATTATTATGCGTTGGACTTTATTTCCTTTTGGACGTCTCAGGGCGGGCGGGTGCCAAATGATATGTCGGTCATGGGATTTGACGACAGTCCGTTGGGACGTATGTCGCAGCCCGCGCTGACTACGATCCGGCAGGATTACGAGCTGCGGGCGAAGACGGCGCTTGCCATGCTGCAGGAACTGCGGGAGGGCGGCGGTGACGGACGTGAGGTCAGGCTCCCGGTCAAGCTTGTGGTTCGAAACAGCGTAGCAAGATATAACGGTTAGAGACAGGTCTGTTTTTGGTAAATACACACAAAAACAGACCTTATATTTTGTGAAAGGTTACGCGTTTAACTATTGAAGGGAAGGGCAGGGAGGGCGTATTATGATGGTATCAGATCTGAAATAATGGACTTGGGAGAATCATCATGACAGAAGAAAATAAAGCCTTTCATAGAGAGCTATGGAGCATTGCGCTGCCGGTCACATTGCAGTGTATGTTGCAATCCTCCTTCAGCATTGTAGATCAGGTGATGGCGGGACAGCTTGGAAGCACCAGCGTTGCCGCGATTGGTCTGGGCAGCAAGTTTGCATCACTGTTTTCCGTACTGATTTCCGCGGTAGCTGTGGTGGCAGGCATTATGATGTCGCAGTATTTGGGTAAAAAGGACGAGGGGAAGGTGTGCCGGAGCTTTTGGGTGAATATGGCGGTAGGAATCGCCCTGGCTGTAGTATTTACGGCAGTCAGCGTGTGCATCCCCCGGCAGATCTTAGGCCTGTACATAGAAGACAACACTACCATAGCCGTGGGGGCGGGATACCTGCGTATATACGCGCTATCCTTTCTGCCGCTGGTGTTAAGTACGCTGCTGGCAACATTCTTACGCTGCCGGGAGAAGGCGTCCGCTCCGCTGTATGTCAGCCTGGCGGTGGCACTGTTAAATACTGCGCTGAATTATCTGCTGATCTTCGGGAAATTCGGCTGTCCCAGACTGGGCGTGGAGGGAGCGGCGATTGCCTCTGCCGTTGCGCAGTTGACGGGAGCCCTGCTTTTGATACTGATCACATGTGTATTGGCAGGGAGGAATGGATGGAAGCTTCCGGTGAGGCTGACAATGGCGCGGGAGGATTGGGTGCAGTATGGGAAGATACTGTTTCCCATATTGGTCTGCGAGTTCCTGTGGAGCCTTGGAGAAAATGTGTATGCGTCCATTTACGGACATGTGGGGACGGACGCCTGTGCCGCTATGACATTGACGAATCCCGTTCAGGGACTGACCATCGGGGCCTTAAGCGGCCTGTCCCAGGCAGCTGGCATTATGGTGGGTAAATCACTGGGGGCAAAGGAGTATACAAAAGCTTACCGGGATTCCAGGAGGCTGATGGCATACGGCGTGTGCGGTTCTCTGATCCTGTCGCTGTTGTTGATTTTCTTAAGCTCCTGGTATGTGACGATATTCCAGGTGTCCAATGAAGTCCGGCGGATGACCAGAGCTCTGCTCATTGCATTTGCCGTTATTTCTCCGGTGAAGGTTCAGAATATGATCTTAGGCGGCGGTATCATAAGAAGCGGCGGCAAGACGAAGTATGTCATGTGGATCGATATCATAGGCACCTGGGGCTTTGGTGTGCCATTAGGGCTGCTGGCCGCATTCCTGTGGGAATTGCCCATCGTCTGGGTGTACGTTCTGCTGTCACTGGAGGAGTGCGTCAGACTGGGGATTTCAGCAGTTATTTTCCGCAGGAAGAACTGGATGCAAAGTCTGGGATAAATCGGCATAAGCGCAAAATCCCGTGCATACAATGTAAAAAAAGTATCGCAGGGGATTTTCCTTGAAAGGTTATATAGAAGAACGGGCAATTGAAATTGCAAAATACATCATTGAGAACAACGCAACGGTACGTCAGACGGCAAAACGCTTCGGGATTTCTAAATCAACGGTACATAAGGACGTGACAGAGCGCCTCGTCCAGGTCAATCCGGCGCTGGCGAAGGATACCAGAAAAGTATTGGATGTCAACAAATCGGAGAGGCATATCCGGGGAGGACTTGCCACAAAGGAGAAATATCTGCATCAGCATATGTAGCCGGGTGACACGGTCAGAATGTCACCCCCGATCCCTGATTTGGGAAGATCAGAGCGGCGGCTCCGTCAATCAGAAAAGCCAGTATCAGTAGTGTGAGAAATACGCACTGCAGGGATACTGGTATTTTTTTCCACAAATGTGAGGCGAGCCGGGCAAATATGCAGACCCACAGCACTCCGGCAACACCGAAACCCAGGACGGAGTAAAGGCAGATGTAGCCATTGATATTTCCCAGGTTGCTGCTGTAATCCCAGTAGCGAAGATTCCAGACGCGGTCCAGCAGGAAACCGATAAATAGCTCCACGCCGCCGCCCAAAAGTATGGACAGGAAGAAGACTATCACCGGGCGGCGCTGGAACCTGCGCAGCAGAAGCAGCATCAACACCGCGCCGACACCGTATACCGGCAGCCAGGGGCCGTACAGGAATCCGCGGTTGCAGAAGACACCGTCCTGGATCAGAAAAAGGAGTACTTCCCACAGATAACCTAAGAATGCCGCAAGGAAAAAGAAAAAAATGTATTGTGCAACTGATTTCCAAAAGTATTTTCGCGTCATGATGCTAGTATGCACAGCGGCGGCGCAAAAGATACTTGTTTTTCCGCAGGGGCTCACTTATAATGTAAGGTAGTTACGCTGCAAAAGATGCATTTTGCCAAAGAACAAGAGAGGATGGAAGGAAAATGGATCAGGAAAAGGTTATCGTCATTGATTTCGGCGGACAGTACAACCAGTTGGTTGCAAGACGCGTCCGTGAATGCAATGTATACTGTGAAATATATTCATACCGCACGCCCATAGAGCAGATCCGTGGGATGAAGCCGAAGGGAATTATTCTGACCGGAGGCCCCAACAGCTGTTATGGGGAGGATTCCCCCACCTGCAGCAGAGAGCTCTTCGAACTGGGAATACCGGTGCTGGGTCTGTGCTATGGGGCGCAGCTTATGATGCATGTGCTGGGCGGAAAAGTGGAAAAGGCGCCGGTTCGGGAGTATGGGAAGATAGAAGTGTCGGTGGATACCTCATCTATGCTTTTTGCTGATGTGCAGCAAAAGACCATATGCTGGATGAGCCATAACGATTATATCAGTCAGATTGCACCGGGATTTTCTATCGTGGCGCATACGGCGGATTGTCCTGTGGCGGCTGCGCAAAATCCGGACAGGCAGCTATATGCAATCCAGTTTCACCCGGAGGTGCTCCATACCCAAGAGGGAACCAAGATGCTTTATAATTTCGTGCGGAACGTGTGCGGCTGCACCGGAACCTGGCGCATGGATTCTTTTGTGGAGCAGTCCATCTGTGAGATACGGGAAAAGGTAGGCGGCGGTAAGGTGCTGTGCGCCCTGTCCGGCGGTGTGGATTCTTCCGTGGCGGCGGTCATGCTGGCAAAAGCCATCGGCAGCCAGCTTACCTGTGTATTTGTGGATCACGGTCTTCTGCGCAAGAATGAAGGAGATGAGGTAGAGGAGGTCTTCGGACCTAACGGCCCTTATGAACTGAACTTCGTCCGGGTGAATGCACAGGAGCGTTTTTACGGAAAGCTTGCCGGTGTGTCGGAACCGGAGCAGAAGCGCAAGATTATCGGGGAAGAATTTATCCGCGTATTCGAGGAGGAAGCCAAAAAGATCGGAGCGGTGGACTTCCTGGTACAGGGAACCATTTATCCGGACGTGGTGGAGAGCGGTCTGGGCGGGGAATCCGCTGTGATCAAATCCCATCACAATGTGGGCGGTCTTCCCGACTATGTTGATTTCAAGGAGATTATTGAGCCTCTGCGCAATCTCTTCAAGGACGAGGTGCGCAAAGCAGGTCTCGAGCTGGGTATTCCTGAAAAGTTGGTGTTCCGCCAGCCGTTTCCGGGGCCGGGGCTTGGCATCCGCATCATCGGCGAGGTAACCGCCGATAAGGTGCGTATCGTGCAGGACGCTGACGCCATCTATCGGGAGGAGATCGCCAATGCCGGTCTCGACCGCAGCATCGGCCAGTATTTTGCCGCTCTTACAAATATGCGCTCCGTGGGCGTGATGGGAGATGAGCGGACGTATGATTATGCGGTGGCGCTGCGGGCGGTGAACACCATCGACTTTATGACGGCAGAGGCGGCGGAGATTCCTTTTGAGGTGCTGCAGAAGGTGATGAGCCGGATCATCAACGAAGTGCGGGGGGTCAATCGTGTGATGTACGATCTGACCAGTAAGCCGCCGGGGACGATTGAGTTCGAGTAACGGATAAAATTTGGGAAATCTAGTGTTTATAAGGGTTTGCGGAGTTAGAATGGGATTCTGGTTCTACTCTGGTTCTGTTTTATAAGGTTGTGTGGAAGGCATACGGAAGGTTTTTCGTATGCCTTGTGAGAACATTGTTAGATTTAGATAAAAATAGGTTTTAAAAGACATGTTTTATAGAATGATAAAAGATAGATTAATTTGAGTGAATAATAGGAACTATATTGAAAATACAAAAGATGTACGTCCAATTAGTGAGCAGTGGAGTCGGACGAGGAGAGGTATGGCGTGATACCCAAAAAGATAGAATATATTTGTAATATACAGGGATATAATATTAGTGATTTTGAAAAAGTAATTGAATTGTTGAATAGCTATGGTATAATACCTAAAGGTGTCATTTTATAGTTATATATTATCTGGACAAATTTAAGTGGGTTGATGCTATTCATGACACACACGGGTGCGTGTAAGGGCTGCGGAGCATTAGGAGGTTGATGAATGCAAAAAATAGGTTTTGTATTAGACTTAGTAAAGGTTTCATACGAACAAGAAATGGATAGATTAAAGAGAATAAATCAAAAAGCTGATAACCTTACAAAGTATATATCTATTTATTTGGTAATGCTGAATTTAGTGGTGCCACTAATTATTAAGAAAAATATAGCTTTGATGTTATCGCCATGGATATGCTATTTATTAGCTGTTGTGCCAGCCGTGGTTAGTTTAATCATTGCTGTAGCCACACAAGCATTGGATAAGGTGACATTATTTCCAATGGGGTATTCTCTTGAGAATGATATAATAGATAATCCAAAGGAATATGATTCGGATATTAAACTCGAAAGTAAACAAATTGCTTTATATGATGATGCAATTATGGAAATTGAGAAAAATAATGACTTGAAAATTCGATATATTATTGGAGGATATGTGTTTTATTCTATAGCAGTTATTGCTTTAGCGGTAATAGTATTAGATGTTTTATTATTGCTTCAATAACAAAGGAGATGATAATATGCCAAAAAGAGAGAAGAAAATAAAGCAGAATAAACAACAAAATAAAGAGTCATCAGTTGATGTTTCTGATTTAGAGGCGGATGAGGAAATAGAATTGACAAAAGATATGGTTGACAAGAATAGAGAATGGGCTCTGAAAAAAAATCGAAAAAATAAATATGCAAGTGATTAAGGAGGTTTTAGATGAAAAAAAATGATTTGATACGCTCAAAGAAAATAAGTGATTTTTCGCAAAATGAATTGATGGATTTTATTTATTGTTTGAATGAAAA
>JAIEAP010000042.1 GCA_029071325.1 Lachnospiraceae bacterium
ACGTAAAGAAAGATGAAGAAGGCCTGCAGACTATGCGCACTCTTGGTCATAATATGGCATGGATGCTAAAAAATATCGCGGCAGGAAAGCAGCCGATACCGACAATAGAACCGTGGCAGCCGACCCATTTTATCAGGGATTAAATAACTTCAGAAATGTCCGATCTGGCTCAGGTGCAGGAGAATACCGCAGCGGCGGCAAAAGAGAAGCATGTATGGTCAACCGGAAATCAAAAAATATAGGAGGAAAAAAGATGATAAAGCAGACAGCAGGAAGGGATCAGCTTGGAACGTTTGCTCCAAAATTTGCACAGTTAAATGATGATGTACTGTTTGGTGAGGTATGGAACAGGGAGGAAAAACTTTCATTAAGGGACAGATCCCTTGTGACGGTGGTATCTTTAATGGCTCAGGGGTTGGTGGATTCCTCCTTCCAGTTTCATTTGATAAGTGCTAAGAATAACGGAATCACAAAAGAAGAGATTGCAGAAATTTTGACCCATGCGGCCTTTTATGCAGGCTGGCCGAAAGCGTGGGCGGCTTTCCGTATGGCGAAGGAGGTTTGGGTGGAGGATGTCCCTGTGGACGGCACGAAGGAAGCGCATGAAAAAAGTATGCTGTTTCCGATCGGAAACCCAAATGACGGATTTGCAAAATATTTTACCGGGCAGAGCTATCTGGCGCCGTTGTCCACAGAGCAGGTTGGAATTTTTAATGTCACATTTGAACCGGGATGCCGCAATAACTGGCATATTCACCATGCGGCATCCGGCGGAGGACAGATTCTGGTATGTGTAGGTGGACGTGGGTTTTATCAGGAATGGGGAAAGAAAGCGCAGGAGCTGCATCCGGGGGATGTGGTCAATATCCCGGTAGGTGTGAAGCATTGGCATGGCGCAGCGCCGGATAGCTGGTTTTCCCATCTGGCGGTTGAGGTTCCCGGCGTGGACGCTTCTAATGAGTGGCTGGAAGCAGTGGATGATGCTTCCTATGGTAGTTTGAATGCAGGCTGAAGATTCATATACTTTTGACAATGCGTTAATTTTGAAGTAAACTATAAGTATTGTTGGAAGCTTTCAAACATAGGCTGCGGTCGTAAAGGAAGATGTATTATGTTATTATCCGAATTATCTCCAGGGGAAGTGTTTTATTACTTTCAGAAGCTTGCTTCGATTCCTCGTGGTTCAGGCAATACAGACAAGATTGCGGAGTTTTGCATGGACTTTGCAAAAGAGCATGGGCTTAAGGCAAGGAGAGACCATGCAAATAACGTGGTTATTTTTGCTGCGGGGACCCCGGGCTATGAGAAGAGTGAACCTGTGATTTTGCAGGGACATCTGGATATGGTTTGTGAACGGGAAGCAGGCTGTGAAATAGATATGGAGAAGGAGGGCGTGGAGGTCTGCACAGACGGTGTTAAGGTGTGGGCGAGAGGAACTACGCTGGGAGGCGACGACGGAATTGCGGTTGCCTATATTCTGGCGATTCTCGCATCGGATACCATTTCACATCCCCCCATTGAAGCATTGCTCACCAGCGACGAGGAAATCGGTATGCTGGGAGCCAGAGCGTTAGATGTCAGCGATCTGACCGGAAAGCGGCTCATTAACATCGATTCGGAAGAAGAAGGTGTGCTCTGTGTCAGTTGTGCTGGCGGTGTCAGGGCACAACTTGATATTCCATTTCATAAGGAGCAAGTAGATAAAGCTGTCAGTTGTACATATCGCATTGTGGTGAACGGGCTTTTGGGGGGACATTCCGGTATGGAGATTCACAAGCAGCGGGAAAATGCAATTAAGCTGTTGGGAAATGTCTTGTCAAGTGCCAATCGGGCATGTACGCTTTCCTTGGTCGGTGTCACAGGCGGTGGTAAAGAAAATGCGATTCCTAAGACGGCAGAGGCAACGGTATGTCTGCCGATGAATCAGGCACATATGCTGGAATACAGTGTGACGGAGTTCTTAAAGCTGATGCATCAGGAACTGTCCACGACAGAACCGGAGCTTCTCATCACTGCAAACCCAGTGGATACGCCGGAGCAATGTATGGATCAAGAAAGCACGAGACGGCTGATTTTTACCATGCAGCAGATACCTGACGGGATGCAGAAAATGAGTCCGGAGATTGAGGGCATGGTGCAGACATCATTAAATCTGGGTATTTTACATACAGAGGGGCATCATGTTTCACTGCGGTATTTGATTCGCAGTAATACTGCCAGCGGTAAACAGTTAGTGCTTGAGAAGGTGACAGCATTTGCTGAATATCTTGGTGGTACGGTGACGTTGCAGTCTGATTATCCGGCATGGGAATACCGTGTAAAATCAAAACTTCGTGAGACAATGATTCGCACCTTTGAAGAGGTATATCAGAAGGCGCCGGAGGTGACGGCAGTACATGCGGGTCTGGAGTGTGGTATTCTTGCCGGAAAGATGATGGATATAGACATGATTTCCTTTGGTCCCACATTGTCAGATGTGCATACGCCTAAGGAGAGCATGGATGTGGCATCCGTGCAAAGAAGCTGGCAGTATCTATTGAAGGTATTGGAAAATCTGCGCTGAATGTTTGATGGATTTGCGATGACAGAAAACAACATAAATATAGAATAAAGAGGAGGATTATACGTATGATTCAAGACGGATTTATGTATATTGCGGCTTTGGTTTTTATCGCTGCTATATTAGTCAATCTGCCGAAGATTTTTAAAGGACCAAAGGCAAAAGTGTTTTTTAACTTTGCACCGCCGATTGTATTGATCTATTTAGGACTGATGATTTTCTGTACCGTTCGTTTGTGGGATTTGGAGGCTACTGCCGGTGCATATGATGCCATGAAGAATCCTTTACTCTATGCAATGCTGTTTATTATGCTTTTACGCTGCGACTTAAAGAAAATCATAAAGCTGGGACCGAAAATGTTGATCGGCTTTTTTGCAGCAACCATTTCTATTGGCGTAGGCTTTGTGCTTTCCTATGCTATTTTCCATGGAGGACTGGGTGAAGGTGCATGGAAAGCATTGGGGGCATTATGCGGCAGCTGGATGGGCGGCGGCGGTAATATGATGGCAATTCAGGCAGCCCTTCATGTGGATGAAGCAACTATGGCATACGCTCTGGTGATGGATTCCATCTGTGCTACACTTTATGTTATGTTTCTTTTATGGGCAATTGGACGCGCCGACAAGTTCAACAAGTGGACGAAGGCAGATACTCATTTAATTGATGAGGTGGGCGTCGCATTGGAGAAAGAGGCAAAGGCGAATACGAGTCCCTTAACATGGCAGAACATTGCTATTTTGCTGGGCTCTGGTCTGTTGGTATCGGCAGTCAGTCAGAAATTGGGCGTGCTGATCAATGGCTATCTGCCATTTTTTGATAAGGCTACATGGACAGTACTTATAGTGACCGTTGCCGGGGTGCTCATGGCGCTGACGCCATTTGGCAAACTGCGGGGAACGGAAGAGATTTCTAATGTGCTTTTGTATATCGTGGTTGCACTGATCGCATCACGCGCAGATCTTGCAAGTATGGGTAATGCGCCTATGTGGTTACTGTCAGGATTATTTATTCTGGTATTCCATGTTGTGATCATGGTAATTTTGGCAAAGTTATTAAAGATGGATATTTTCACCTGCTGCGTGGCATCTCTTGCCAACATCGGTGGTACGGCTACAGCACCGGTGCTTGCAGGAACCTATTCCAGTGCCCTGGTGCCGGTAGGTATCATAATGGCATTGCTGGGATATGTTGTGGGAACCGGTGGAGGTCTTATTGTAGCACAATTAATGAGTTTATTTGGATAGGAAGCAGAAAAGTTATACTATATAATTTCGTGGGTAAACTTTTAAAAATGAGAACCCTTGTAAGTGGTGTTCATATGCCATTTACAGGGGTTTTGGAGTTTTGCCTATGCATTGTGTTAATGCTGGAATAAAAAATAATCTCCCATGTCAGAAAGGGGTCAAACATGAATCAGCAAAAAAACGCGGACAAGACAAAAAAGATAGTGATTGATGTGATATTGGGATTGCTGTTTGCATTATTATTGGGATACGCTTTTACCGGCGGGCAGTTCCATGAGGTAGCCGGTATTGTATTTGCAGCTATAGCCGTGATTCACAATATCGTCAACATAAGATGGTATCAGGCTCTGAAAAAGGGGACGTATAACAGGAAAAGAATGCTTACGACAGCTATTAATATTGTCCTGGCTGTGGACGTGGCAGCTATCCTGGTTACAGGCATTCTCAATTCCAGATACCTGTTCCACACAGGCATCCGCATATCGGGAATCGAGCGGATACATACTGTTTTGGCATTGATTGGATTGGTGCTCATCGTTTCCCATGTGCTGGTTCATGCGTTTAGCCGCACAAAAAAGAAACACAGGATATTACCGGTGGTTCTGATACTGTTGGTATCCGTTCTGGCGGTGCTGTTGGATGCATGGTTATTGCCGTATCTGAAGCGGCATTTTAAAACGGTGGAGATTGAGCGGGAAACGGTTATTTCGGGTGAAAGTGTAGATTCTGACGGCAGAAAAATAGTAACGGTATATTTTACAAGGGTTGGTAATACGGATTTTGATGATGATGTGGATGCGGTTTCCGGGGCGTCCCTGCTGTTGGATGAGCATGAGGAGCTTATGGGAAACAGTCAGGTGATCGGGCAGATGATACAGGATGCCGTAGGCGGGGACATGATTTCTATCAACACGAAGAAGAAATATCCTTCCGCCTATTCGGATACCGTATCGATGGCGAGTGAAGAAATGAACCTTCAGGAATTGCCTGAGCTTATGGATATGCCGGAGGATATAGATGCGTATGACACAGTATTTCTCGTGTATCCATTATGGTGGAATACAATACCGAAACCGGTGGAAGCATTTTTAAACAGTTATGATTTTTCCGGCAAAACCGTGATCCCCATCGTGACCCATGGCGGAGGAGGCGCTGGCACAAGTGTGGAAGATATAAAAGCTGTATGCGGCG
Organism: Lachnospiraceae bacterium; assembly: GCA_029071325.1. Taxonomy (GTDB): domain Bacteria; phylum Bacillota; class Clostridia; order Lachnospirales; family Lachnospiraceae; genus Roseburia_C. The sequence goes on from JAIEAP010000042.1 coordinate 4,996, forward strand.
GAGCGGTCGTGGAAAATCCCCTGGAGGTGTACTGCGATGATATACCGTATTGCAGGGAACGTGTGACAGAATGGCTGGAAGAAATGTTATGAGATAAGAGATATCGGAAACGGAGGAATTAATATGTTTAAAATAACGCTGAAAATTGATGGAATGATGTGCGGGATGTGTGAGTCCCATATTAACGACACCATACGGAAATCCTTTGCGGTCAAAAAGGTTTCTTCCTCTCACGGTAAGGGAAAAACGGAATTCATTACAGATACAGCTATTGATGAAGAACAATTAAGAAAAGCAATTGCCGAGACAGGATATACACTCGTTGATATACAGACAGAACCGTATGAGAAAAAAGGATTTTCCTTATTCGGAAAGAAAGGAAATGAATGAGTGGCATTTGGGCTCCAAAGTCTGTCTGAGCGCATAAAATAGAATAAACACAGAGAAATGAGGAAGCTATGTATATTCTATTTGGTGTGCTAGTCATCATAGCATTTTGCTTTATTATAGGGACCTGTTACCGCAGAAAAAAAATAATCTGTAAAGTACAGAAGCTGGATCGCTGTATTAAGATAAGATTGGTCAATGATTTGCTGCGTCCTTTCGGATTTGCGTACCGGCCGGAGCAGGATTTGATTACGTCCACGAAGGAGGCGTGGCAGCGGTGGTTTGGATACCGTGCGTCATTTGACCGGTCGGCATTGTTATTTGGCATGGTGTTTGACTGTGAACCGGTATATTTTCATTACGGCGGCCGCACATACCTGATCGAGTTGTGGAAGGGGCAGTACGGCGTCAGCATGGGCGGCGAGCTCGGCATCTATTATGCGGAGGGGATATTGGAACCGGAACAATTGAAAAACGCTCATTTTCACAGTGTACCGGATGAGGAGCTTCTGTTTTGCCGGATGAATTATTTCTATCGAGGGCAGGAGATGTTCGTTCATGAGGCAAGGCACTGGTGGCTGACTGGATTTCGTCCGGGAGCTTACTGTGAGCCGGAGGATGTGGTGATGCATGTCTCCGTTACCTTCCGGGAAGCGGATATGATGGCGGCTTTTGTGGGGAGTCTTTTGCGGATGGGATATCGGGAGAGCGACATGAAAATCCGCGATCTGACTGTATCCTGGCAGTTTGCACGGCCGTATTCCTGCCAGCCGCGTAAAAGGCGGCGCTTATGGGCACGGTTTGTTCAGTGGAAGAACCGCAGATTCTGTCATATCTTTCGACGCCTGACACGCCCCTTTATATGTACGTCCGACCGTATCCTGTATCTTTATTTCTTCCTGCCGTCTGCATTCCGCCATATGTTCTGTAAGCGGCGCAGCCGGTGTCAGAAATTCCATGTAAGAAAGGAGAAGATGTGCATCCATGAGCTGTGATTCCAGATTAGATCGCTGCTTTAGGGATGCATGTGTGCTGCCGCTGAACAGCCGGTCAAAGTATATCCTGTTCAGTGACTGCCACCGCGGAACGGGGCGGGCGAACGACAATTTTCTGAAAAACGAATTTCTATACATTGCTGCGCTGAGACATTATGAGCGGTGCGGCTTTACGTATCTTGAGCTGGGGGACGGAGATGAACTGTGGGAGAACCGGTCCATGGAGAAAATAAAAGAAATGCATCTTCACAGCTTTGAACTGCTGGCACGATTCTATGAACAGCAGCGTCTTTATGTGATATATGGGAATCATGATATCGTTAAGAAAAATGCTGCATTCGCAGACAAATATTTTCATACTTATTATAATGACAAAGTTCTGTGCAGCTGTGTCTTTTGTCCGGACATCTGCTTTTATCCGGGAATTATTCTGCAAGATTCGGGCGGAAAGCATGATATCTATCTGACTCACGGACATCAGGCGGATGTCTTCAACAGTACGTTCTGGAGGGTTAGCCGGTTTCTGGTGCGCTATGTGTGGAGGAATCTGGAACTGCTGGGGGTGCCTGATCCCACCAGCGCCGCTAAGAATACGGTCAGAAAAGGACGGACAGAGGAACGTCTTGCCCGGTGGGCCAGAGAACATGAGCATATACTGATTACCGGTCACACCCACCATCCTATGGCGGGTTCTCTGGATGCTCTTTATTTTAATACGGGCAGTTGTGTCCACCCTACAGGGATAACCGGTATCGAGATTGAGAACCGCTGTATCTCGCTGGTGAAGTGGTCCATGGGAACGAAAGATGATGAGACCGTATATGTCAGACGGGAGATTCTGGGGGATACGGTCTGCCTGGATGATATGACTGTCTGAAAACAGCCTCCTTCTTATAGTTAAATTGCTACAAAATACAGGCGATTACGCTTGTCAAAAATGTGCATATATACTATAATTTAGATAACTATCCATATAAACTTAGTATAGCACAAGGAAGAGACTTGGAGGCGGACATGGAAAATGAAACGGTATTGTCGATATTTGTGAAGAAGGTAATTGATGAGAATCTGGGAATGATCGTAGTGTTCGATGATGAGGGCAGCATCATTTACCTGAATGAGGCTATGAAGAACGAGGTGGAGTATGCGGATGGGGAAGTCGATATCAGGAAGATATTTGTGTCCCTGATTCCGGAGGGCATGACGATCCCGGCATTTATGGAACGGCAGGGGCATGAGACGGCAGAGACAGTTGTGTACAGGAAGAACAACACCTGTTTCAGTGCCCTGGTCCGTGGCAGCAGGATCGACGGAGACAGTGCATACAATATCTTTTCGGTGCTGAATACGCAGTATGAGACGTATGCGAAGCAGGAACTGGCAAAGGTGGATAACAGCATCAAAGAAGCGATGAAGGCAAGGAATGAGTTTGTTGCCAACATTACGCATGAGCTGCGTACTCCCTTAAATGGAATTAAGGGTCATGTGAGAGATCTGCAGAGCAGGGAGGAAGAAGCTGAGCAGAAACGGACGCTGAGCATCATACTCAAGTGCTGTGAGAACATGGAGCATATCATCAGCAACCTTCTGGACTTTTCCAAGATAGAGGCGGGAAAATTTGAAATCAATGAAAGTCCTTTTGATTTCCGGGAGAGCATCCAGCATGTGGTGGATACCAGTATCGGTATCGCCAACGAGAAGGGACTGAAGCTGTCGGCATACATAGCGCCGGATATTCCCGATATGGTGGTGGGAGACGAGCTGCGTGTCGTACAGGTGCTGAACAATCTGGTGTCTAATGCACTGAAGTTCACCTCCATCGGCTATGTGAACATCGAAGTATATAAGACACGGCTGAAGCACGGTCGGATGGAACTTACGTTTTTTGTCATAGACAGCGGCATCGGTATATCTTTGGAGAATCAGGAAAAACTGTTTCAGAGCTTCTCTCAGGCGGACGGCTCCATCACCAGGAGATACGGTGGAACCGGTCTTGGACTGTTCGTGACCAAGCAGCTGGTGGAGCTGATGCATGGAACCATCAGCTTGCAGAGCGAGAAGGGGAAGGGCAGCACGTTCACCTTTACAATAGAAGTCGGCGTAGAGGACAGTGAAGAGAAAGAGATGGAGCAGACGGCTCCGGAAATCGTCCAGTTTATGGAGACCGGGGGATCTGCTATGCCGGATATGTCCGTTCAGGATGAGATTTTTGTATACGGCAGTACCGAGAACCGCAGAGAACTGCAGAACAATCTGGAGAAGCTGATGCTCAGTATCGAGATGGGGAGCTGGGAGAAGGCGGAGACCTTCTCGGACAATATCAAACAGCTTGCCGGTGACGCGGAGCAGGGAGTTAAGAGCAGCATTTTCAAAATGCAGATGGCGGTCAGGAAGGAAGACTATGAGAAGAGCATTGCTCAGATGAATCAGGTGAAAATACAGATGGGCTTTTAGAGCCGGAATATAAGAGAGGGCTTTATGGAACAGAATGAAAATAATAAACCAGTAATATTGATCGTAGATGATGTAAATATTAATGTAGAACTGTTGGCGGATATGATCGAGCGGATGGGATATGTGGCGCGTCAGGCAAACAGTGTGCGGGAAGCAATAGAACAGATCGGGCGGGAACTGCCGCAGATGATCCTGCTGGACATTGTTATGCCGGAGGTGGACGGATATCAGATGTGTGAGATGCTGAAGGCAAATCCCCGTACCAGAAAGATCCCGGTTATTTTCGTGTCGGCGGTGAATGACATTACGGATAAGCAGAAGGCGTATGAACTTGGGGCAGTGGATTTTATCCATAAGCCGCTGGAATATTCGGAAGTTCTGATGAGAGTCAATATCCATCTGAAGCTGAACCGGATGCAGCAGCAGCTGGAGGAGAGCAATCGCCGGATGAATAAGGTGATCAGCGAGCAGGCGCTGAAAATGGATGAAGAGCAGCGCCGCTTTTTCAGGGCGATGGCAAAGCTTGCGGAGACGAATCCATGTATCGGCGGAGAACAGCACATGGCAAATGTATCGGTCAATGCAAGGCTTATGGCTCAGGCCCTGAATTTTACGGACCGCTATGAGAATGAGGTGTCCAATGCGTTTGTAGAGGCGATTGAGATGGCGGCGCAGGTACATGATATCGGGAATCTCGCCGTTCCATACCGTATTCTGGAAGGAGCTGCAAGTCTTACACCGGAGGATGTCAAGCTGCTTCATACCCATACGGTAAGAGGAGAGGAAATCCTAAAGGCGGCCTATCCGGAAGGCAGCACTAACCGGTTTATACAGATGGCGCTTGATGTGGTGCGTTCCCATCATGAAAACTGGGACGGAAGCGGATATCCCGATGGCCTTACGGGAGAGCAGATCCCGCTGTCGGCAAGAATACTGCATATTGTAGATGGCTATGACTGCCTGCTGGAAGGATCGGGCGGTGAGCCTGGCATGACCAGGGCGGAAGCGCTTGAGAAGATGCGGTCAGAGGAAGGAAAGCAGTACGATCCGTATCTGCTGGACGTGTTCTTTAAGATAGAGAGACAGTTGAAAAAGAAGCCGGGTGTGTAACGGCAGTGGATGGCGGATGTCACAGGTATGATACATCCTGCCAGACCCAAAAAATACAAGATATGGAAAAAAATTAAAAAAAAATCTATATTTAGCATTCCGCGGGTTGACAAAATACGGCAAAAGGGTTATCATTTGCTTAGATTTTTTCGGCATATGCAGTCGATTCTGTAGAAATTTTACGATGGCTGGGAGAGAAGATTTATGATAACGGACAGTGAATTTAGCAGAATAGTTGCGTATATGAAGCGCAACTATGGGATTGACCTGAGTCAGAAAAGAGTGCTGGTAGGAGGCAGGCTGAACAATTATCTCGTGCGTAACGGTTATGCTAGTTGTGATGAATATATGACCAAGGTGGAGCATGACCCGAAAGGCCGCGAGGCAGTGGATCTCGTCAATGCATTGACAACAAATCATACGTATTTTATGCGTGAGAGCGAACATTACGAGTATTTGAAGAGAGTGGTTCTGCCCTGGGTCAAGACAGTGTCACCAAGGAAAGAAGTCAATATATGGTCGGCAGCATCCTCGACAGGAGAGGAACCTTATACGCTTGCCATGGTGTTAAAGGATTTTTTTGGTCTGGAGAAGAGTGCGTGGGATACGCGTGTGCTGGCGACAGATATATCCACGCGTGTGCTGGATCATGCGGCGAAAGGTGTTTATCTGAAAGAAGACGTAGAGCCGCTTCCGCCGAGTTGGAAGAAACGTTATTTTAAGCAGATCAGTCCGGAAGAATATCAGGTGAAGGATGAACTGAGAAGAGAAGTCATATTCCGGCAGTTTAACCTGATGAATCCCATTTCTTTTCGAAAGAAGTTTCACATCGTGTTTTTACGGAATGTCATGATATATTTTCCCGATGATACAAAGCATCAGCTTGTTCAGAGGATTTATGATTATATGGAGCCGGGAGGATACCTTTTCATTGGGACAACGGAGAGCCTGGATCGGCATAAGATAAAGTTCCAGTATGTGCAGCCCTCGGTTTATAGAAAATAGATTATAAGAAATTATAGGATAGGAGAATTTGGTATGGCAGCAATAAGAGTATTGGTTGTAGACGATTCCCTTATGTTTCGCAATCTGCTCGTTCAGGGACTGAATTCAGATCCCAATATAGAGGTGGTGGCGTCGGCCGGGGATGTTTATGCGGCGCGGGATGCCATTATAAAATATAAACCGGATGTCATGACGCTGGATGTGGAAATGCCAAAGATGAACGGCATTGAGTTCTTAAGAAAATTAATGCCGCAGTATCCGCTTCCCGTCGTGATGATTAGTGCCCTGAATGATAAGGTGTTTGATGCGCTGGATGCAGGTGCAGTGGATTTTGTCAACAAGCCGGATAATCTGAACCGGGCGCAGTTGGACATCTTTTTAAAGCAGGAGCTTGCTGCAAAGGTCAAGATTGCGTCTACGGCAAAGGTGGGTAAGCTGAAGCGTGTAGACGCTGCGCCGGTAGGCGGCAGAGTCAGTATAGCAGGCAAGGATCGTATTATTGCAATCGGCGCTTCCACCGGAGGGACGGAAGCAATCTTTGATGTGGTCCGCAAGTTTCGACGGGACATTCCGGGTGTGGTCATTGTACAGCATATGCCCCCCGGATTTACGAAAATGTATGCCGACCGGTTGAATAACCAGTGCGAGGTGGCGGTCAAGGAGGCTCAGACCGGCGACAAGGTGGTTCAGGGGCGTGTGCTCATTGCACCTGGTGACAAGCATATGCGTCTGGTCAAGGTTGGAAATGAGTATCAGGTTGAGGTGAAAGGCACCGACCGTGTGAACGGGCATTGTCCTTCTGTGGAGGTGTTGTTTCAGTCTGTTGCAAAGGTGGCAAGGGATAAAGCCATCGGCATCATTCTGACCGGGATGGGCGGCGATGGCGGCAAAGGATTACTGGAAATGCGCCAGGCAGGCGCTCAGACGATCGGACAGAATGAGGCAAGCTGTGTGGTGTATGGTATGCCCAAGGTTGCCTATGATCTGGGAGCTGTGCAGTATCAGTTGGATCTTGCAGCAATCCCCAATAAGGTATATAGCCTGTTAAGCAAATAAAATCCCTGCTTAAGTAGATAGATATGAAAAAGAAAGGAGTAATGTGTGAATGAAGATATTATTGGCAGAAGATGATTTCGCCAGCCGTAAGTTTATGGATAAGCATTTGTCCCAGTATGGACAGTGTGATGTGACGGTTGACGGCGAGGAAGCAGTAGATGCGTATATGATGGCATTAGAGGACGGAGAACCCTATGATCTGCTCTGTCTGGATGTGATGATGCCGGTTCTGGACGGCTATCAGGTGTTAAAGGCCGTGAGGAACATTGAGGCACAGAGGGGAATATCCAAGGAGGAGCGCGTCAAAGTTATTATGACTACGGCGCTGAACAACGAGCGTAATGTGAAGCTGGCCTTTGAACTTGGATGCGAAGCTTATTCGGGGAAGCCTATTGATGTAGAGAAGTTTGACAAGGTATTAAAGAAACTTGGGTTGATCTGATACCGTATTGAGAGAAAATCCTTAAGAATGGAGGAAGTATGGCAGAAGAATTTAACAAAGACGGCATGCTCGACATGTTTCTGTACGAGAGCGGTCAGCTTCTGGAAAAACTGGAAAGCATCATATTGGAAAAGCAGGAAGAACCTTTCAATGATTCCGATATCAATGAAATTTTCCGTATCATGCATACCATAAAAGGCTCATCGGGAATCATGATGTATGAGAACATTACCAAGACGACCCATAAGCTGGAGGATGTTTTCTATTATTTAAGGGAATCACAGCCCGATGATGTCCCTCATGAGCAGTTGGTAGAGAAGGTGCTGGCCGTATCGGATTTCGTTGCGGGCGAGCTGGACAAGATCCAGAATGGGGATGATGCAGACGGCGATGAGACAGAAATCGTAGCGGATCTGAACAATTTCCTGAACCGTATCAAAGGAGAGATTAAGGATCAGGGCATGGTTCTCCCGAAGGAGAATAAGCACGAGGAACCCAGTCAGTTCTATATAGCGCCGGTAGCGAGTGAGGACAGTCGGTTTTACCGTATTGTGATCCACTACCGGAGTGATACGCAGATGAGCAATATCCGTGCATATTCTGCGACCTATGCATTGAAGGAGATTGCTGAAGATCTGTTGTATTTGCCGGAGGACATCATCACCAATGAAGCCAGTTCCGAGATTATTCTGGCAGAAGGTTTCCAGATGATGCTGCAGACCAAGAGCGCAGAGGACGAGGTCCTGGGGCTGATTGAGAGTGCCGAGGCGGAGCAGATCAATATTGAAGAGTTGTCGGCAGCGGATTACGGAAAATGGCTGGTAGATTTCGGCAGGGAAGAACCTGTCATTGAGATCAACTTGGACGATCCGGGAGAGCAGGAGGCGCCGGCAAAGAAAGAAGAGAAGAAGGAAGCGAAACCCGGCGACTATGTTGTCAAGGCAAAGGAGACCGGAAAAGGCAAGACGCTGGCGAAGAATCAGCCCAAGAAACAGAGCATTATCAGTGTGAATGTCGAGAAGATGGATGCCCTGATGGATCTGATCGGAGAGTTGGTCATCGCAGAGGCGGTGGTATTGCAGAATCCTGACTTGAAAGTGCCGGGACTGGATCTTACGAATTTCCAGAAAGCGTCGGCACAGTTGGCCAAGATCACAACGGAGTTACAAGAAGTGATCATGTCCATGCGAATGATGCCGCTTACCAATGTGTTTCAGAAGATGCGCAGAATTGTATTTGATGCTTCCAAGAAATTGGGGAAGGAGATCGACTTCGAGGTGATCGGTGAGAATACCGAGGTGGATAAAAACATCATCGAGCACATTTCCGATCCGTTGATGCATCTGGTGAGGAATTCTGTGGATCACGGAATCGAGGAAGACCCGGAGGAGCGCAGAAAAGCTGGCAAGCCTGTGAAGGGCAAGATCACGCTGGAGGCCAAAAACGAAGGCGGAAAAGTATATATCAGTGTACAGGACGATGGCAAGGGACTGGATAAGCAGAAGCTATATGATAAAGCGTTGCAGAATCATCTGATCGACAAGCCCATGGAGGAATATACAGAGAAGGAAATCTATCAGTTTATCACACTGCCGGGCTTTTCCACGAAGGAGCAGGTGACGGAGCTTTCCGGCCGAGGCGTGGGAATGGATGTGGTAGTGAAAAATATCCAGACCATCGGCGGAAGGCTGGACATCAACAGCCGGCAGTATGAAGGTTCGGAAATGACACTGGTGATACCGCTGACGCTGGCCATCATCAATGGTATCGTGGTCAAGGTTGGAGCATCCTCCTTTGTGTTGGAGACGGCGTCCATTAAGGAATTCGTCAGAATAACCAGTGATTCGATTATAGTGGAACCAAGCGGAGAAGAGTATATTCTTTTAAGAGGCGATTGCTACTCATTCATCCGCCTGAATCAGAAATATAATATACCGGATTCTCAAAATGAGGTGGAAAACGGAATTATCGTTGTGTTAGAGCATGAAGGCAAGCAGGTCTGTCTTTTGATCGACAGTCTTCTGCAGGAGCAGGAGATCGTTGTAAAGCCGATTCCTGCTTATGTTAAAAAAATAAAAGGGCTTTCGGGTTGTACACAGCTTGGAGACGGAAGCATTGCACTGATCCTCGATATCGCTGGATTGATACAGGACGGAGAAAGGAGATAGTACATGGCGGAAGAGACCAAGGATGGGATCGTGGACGAAGAACTGGAAGAAGAGTTTTCGGAAGATACCCAAAAGGGTAGATTCATGACATTCCAGATCGGAAAGGAATACTACGGCATCAGCATCAGTTATGTCAATGAGATCATAGTGATGCAGCCGATCACGACCATACCAGAAGTGAAGGATTATATCAAGGGACTGATCAATCTTCGAGGGAAGATCGTTCCGGTCATAGATGTCCGAATGCGGTTTGATATGGAACCGACCGAATACAACGACAGGACTTGTATTATTGTCCTTTCGGTAGACTCTATGACGATTGGCTTGATTGTGGAACAGATAGCGGAAGTGAGTACGATCATGGAAGAAGATATTTCGCTGCCGCCTTCCCTGGGGAAAAAAGACCGTGAGCGCAATAAATTCGTTTATGGATTAGCCAGGACGGAGGGAACGGTCAAGCTTCTGATTGATCCGCAGAAGCTGATTCAGGACGAAGAATTGGAAACATTTGAAAGAAGATATGAAAAAGAAGAACAATAAAAACACGGAGGAATGTACCATGAAAAAGAAAATTGGAATGGGTAGTATGAAGGTCAGAACGAAAATAACGCTGTTTAGTGTCGTTATGCTTTTGTTCCTGCTGATCAGTTCGGGACTTGGACTGTTTGTGGCGCATACAGTGGACACGGAGCGGGATGAGTTGTTCGAAACATATGGTAAGGGAGAATTCTACCTGAGTCAGGCGTTCTCTGATTTCGTTGAGGTAAAGGCAGGAATGCGTGACATTCTGTTTACGTATGCGGACAATGCGACGAAGCGTCAAGCTACTTTGGAGAACGTTGAAGCATATGCGATGGAGTCCTATGAAAAGCTTGATAAGTTTGCGGAGAATCTGGAAGTGTATCCGGATATCATCGATGAAGAGTATTACGACATGCGTGAGGCGGTCGATAATTATACGGCAGTTCTTCGCACCGTTGTCGAACTTGTTGAAAAGGGGCATGTGGACCAGGCAGTTACAGAATATGCCAACAACGCTTTCCCCAATGAACAAGAGGCAGAGTCTTCCATGGACACGATCCTTGTGGAGATAGAAAAAGAGACGGATGCGGCTGATGCGACAATCAAGAGAAATGTCATGATACAGCAGATTGCCCTGATTGTTATTGCGGCAGTAGCCGTTGTCATTATGATCATATATGCTGCAGTGCTGATCAAGATGATCACCCTTCCGGTGAAGAAACTGTCTGTGGCTGCCAGAAAGATGGCTATGGGTGACATAGACGTTGACTGTGAGAAGATTTACGATGACGATTTGGGAGAGTTGATGGACAATTTCGCCAATATGGCGGCTGCAACTAAGGAGCAGGTAATGATCACGGAGGAGATTTCCGAAGGCAACCTGACCGTTGCGGCTCATCCGAGAGGGGAGCAGGATATTCTGGGTATTGCGATCAAGAGGTTGCTCAATGATCAGAATCTTACTCTTAGCAGCATTAAGGAGGCAGGTGAGCAGATTACCGTTGGCTCCGAGCAGGTGGCAAATGCAAGCCAGGCTCTTGCACAGGGTTCTACCGAGCAGGCAAGTGCACTGCAGCAGGTAACAGCTTCTATGGATGAAGTGACACAGCGTACCAAGGAGAATGCAACAGAGGCAGGTCAGGCGAACACTCTGGTGAATGATGTCAAGGATGTTGCGGCTTCCGGAAATGAGCAGATGAAGTCTATGATTGCGGCGATGAACGGTATCAATGAGTCGTCTGAGACAATTTCCAAGATTATCAAGACCATCGATGACATTGCATTCCAGACCAATATTCTGGCTCTGAATGCTGCTGTAGAGGCTGCGAGAGCAGGTGTACACGGTAAGGGATTTGCAGTGGTTGCAGAGGAAGTAAGAAATCTGGCTGCTAAGAGTGCGGCGGCGGCAAGCGAGACCGCAGAGATGATCGAGGATTCTATCCAGAAGGTAAAACATGGTACAAAGATTGCAGAGGAGACAGCGCAGTCTCTGGATGAGATTGTAAGACATATTGATGAGATTGTGGTACTGATTAGCGATATCACGGTATCTTCCAATGATCAGGCAACAGCGATCTCCCAGATTGATCAGGCGATTTCTCAGGTATCCTCTGTGGTACAGACCAATGCTGCTACCAGTGAGCAGTGTGCGGCTGCAAGTGAGGAGCTGTCTAACCAGGCGATCACCCTCAAGAACCTGATGGCAAATTACAGGCTGGCATCAGGCGGTGGTTCCTTTAATGACAGAGGCGGCAGCGCTGATAACTACAATGAACAGATCATTTCCCTGGATGGAGATGATTCCAAATACTAATAAGCGCATGGATATGTGCGTGTAATCTAAAACGCGACCGGGATACCCGGTCGCGTTTGTATAAACAAATTTTTATTATGTAATTCAGGAATCGAGCTTTAATCTTTTTCTTACGGTCTCATTGCGTCGGAGCGCATCCTTGGCGGATTTTAGAAGATCTACGAGGAAACGTAATTCATATTCGTTGCAGTCCGCAAACAAATTCTTGGCTTCGCCTTCAAAAATAATCCTTGAATCCTTAAGATTGTCGCATAGAAGATCGTCTATGGAAACACAGAGCACGTTGGCAATGGAGATCAGAGTCGGCAGACTGACCTTGGTCTTACCGGTTTCAATATTGCTCATATGGGCGGGAGTAACATCAATGGCATCGGCAATGAACTCCTGTGTTTTGCCCAGGCGTATTCTTGCAATCCGGATTCTCTGACCGATAGCTTTGTAGTCTGGTTCCATGATTTTTCCTCTCCTTGCTTTGTTCTTGTTCGTTTGCTCTATTTTTCTATTGTAACCATTCACAGAGTGTGATATAATGGACTGTATAAATGATATATGCATACAGTATAAGAATGGAGCATTGATTTTAGGAAAAGAAGGGGAGAATGAGATGGATGAACAAATGGAGAGACAGGAACAGAAATTTTTATCATTTTGCAGTGCCCGCGACCGGGATCTGATTACCGGTAAAGCTGTTATGGGGCTGGCAGATTTTAATCGGCTGACTTATCTTATGGGGGTACTGGACTATTTTGAGTGTATGATAATCATGTATCAGCGTTTTCCTGAATTGTATGCGCAGTCTGTCGAGCAGAGCCACCGTCAGGGACTTATATTGGAGGAATATCCCGATTACTTTAAGGACGAGGGGATCATTGATGATTTTGATCGATGGATGGAAGATTTTCTGCTGCATGTTCCTGTTGTAGAGCAGACGAAGCATGTCAGGGAAGTGCTGCAGCGTAAATTGATGTGTTTGAGTGTGAATTAGCATATTCCTGAAAAACAGGAAAAAAGAGGTTTGTGAAATTTACTTCACGAACCTTTTATTTTGCTTTTTTGTTTTTGCATGAGTATAGTTTTTGACTTATTGTCAGAATATAACAGTGTATCCAAGTAAAAGTACATCAATTGTGGACGCTTTTTTTGATGATATTTTATTAAAGTGTGATACAATAGTAAAAGAGAATTTACGACCTGGAGGTCAACACATGGAAGATAAGACCACAAACGGCTTGAAAGAACAGCGGGAGCGCCGAAAGCGGGTCAACCGTATTAAGACAGGCATCATACTCACCATAGTGATATGGATGCTGGTATCAATGATTCTTACTGTGACGCTTTTGTGCAGAGTCTTTTCTCTGCAGAAGCAGATAGATAAACTGACAGCGGCGAGCATGCTTTCCTCTGTAGTAGAGCAGGGAGAGAATCAGGCAAATAGACAGGAAAATATAGGCACGGAACTTGCGCCGGAAACGAACCGGCCAGTGAAGGATGAACAGGATAACAACCTGAATGTGGTATCGGTTGCTGCCAATGATGAGAGCAATCGTGCACAGGATGGGGAGACGCACAAGGTCTATCTGACCTTTGATGACGGTCCCAGTTCCAACACGGCTGAGATACTGGATCTGCTGGCACAGTATAACGTTAAGGCTACTTTTTTCGTGGTGGGTAAGACGGATGAGGAGTCCGTGGCAATGTATAAGCGCATTGTGGAGGAAGGACATACTCTGGGTATGCATTCTTACTCTCATAAATACAGTATGATCTATGATTCACTGGATAATTTCACGGCTGACTTTACACAGATACAGAATTATCTGTATGATGTGACCGGTGTGGACTGCGTTTATTACCGTTTCCCAGGAGGGAGCAGCAATAAAGTGAGCAATACCGATATGGCTGAATTTATCGGTTATCTGAATGACCAGGGCGTTACATATTTCGACTGGAATGTGGCAAGCGGAGATGCAACGTCTCAGGCATATACTGCACAAGATCTGGTGGACAATGTAATGCAGGATGTTGTAAAATATAAGACATCTGTAGTATTGATGCACGATGCAGACAACAAGGATAAGACAGTGGAGGCTCTTGGAATGATCCTAGAACAGCTTCAGGAACAAGGTGCGGAAGTTCTGCCTATTGATTCCGACACGGCGGTCATACAGCATATAAGTGCGGATGTTGCACAATAGAGAAAATATGGAGGTTACAAAATGAGTTTTTTTAAAGATTTCAAAGAAGATCTGTCCCAGGCGGTCAATGAATTGATGCCGGGCGGGGACGACGTGGACACGCTGGATAATGACAATGACGTGGTGGTGAACACGCTGGAAGACGAACTGGACGTGGAATCCGAACTGTCTAAACTGGACGGATTGCTGGAGAAGGTCAGCAGAGATGCCAAGATGCCTGTCACACAGCAGAAAACTTCCGAGAAGAAAGCGGAGATTCCTGCGGCGGAGCCCGTATCCGAGGTACGTGCACAAGAGCCGGAGGCAGAGCCTGCAACTGCAGTGCCTTCTGCAATAGAGGCTCATAAGGCGGTCAAAGTGAAGGCAGAGGAGCCGGCGATGGAGGCAGAAGCGCCGGTGGCGAAGGCGGCGCCGTCTGTAATGGAGCAGACCGCAGCGCAAGCACCGGAGCAGGATGATAAGGAATTATATATGCAGGAGGATAAGAAGATGAGTGAGGCATTTGACGAGGTATTAGGAACAGAGGATGTGGCAGTGAAGGCACCGGTAACACCGGCAGCGCCTGTGGCACCCAGCATATCGGCAGAGGTATCGGATGAGGTATCTGTAATTACGGAGGGAACCAGTATTTCCGGTAATTTGTCTTCTGCAGGTTCTTTTGATATCAGAGGAAGCATCCAGGGTGACGTACAGTGTAACGGCAAGCTTGTGGTGACCGGAACCATCAACGGTAACAGCAATTCTGCAGAGTTTTTCGCAGATGCGGCAAAGGTAGAGGGCGAAGTGGTCAGCAGCGGAACTGTGAAGATCGGTCTTGGCTCTGTGATCATCGGCAATATTACGGCGTCCTCAGCAGTGATCGCAGGAGCAATCAAGGGAGATATCGATGTGCAGGGACCTGTAGTAGTAGATACGTCTGCTGTTGTTATGGGTAATATCAAATCACGCTCTGTACAGATCAACAACGGTGCAGTGATCGAGGGCTTCTGTTCACAGTGCTATGCGGATATTGATGTGGACAGTCTGTTTGGAGAGAAATAAATGATAAAAAGAGTCTTTTTGAAGCTGAGTGGGGAAGCGTTGGCAGGTGATAAGAAGATGGGCTTCGATGAGCCCACAGTTACGGAAGTTGCACGTCAGGTGAAGACCATAGTGGACCAGGGGGTTCAGGTGGGCATCGTTATTGGCGGCGGGAATTTCTGGCGGGGGCGTTCCAGTGAGACCATCGACCGCACCAAAGCGGATCAGATCGGTATGCTTGCCACTATTATGAACTGCATTTATGTGTCGGAGATTTTCCGTTCTGTAGGAATGCTGACCCAGATACTGACGCCCTTCGAATGCGGAAGTATGACAAAGTTGTTTTCCAAGGACCGCGCTAATAAATATTTTGCGAAGGGTATGGTTGTGTTCTTTGCAGGAGGTACGGGGCATCCCTATTTTTCTACGGACACAGGTATTGTACTACGGGCCATTGAGATGGATGCGGAGGGCATATTCTTGGCGAAGGCGGTGGATGGCGTCTATGACAGCGATCCCCGGATGAATCCGGCGGCGAAGAAGTATGATGAGGTATCCATCCATGAGGTGATTGATAAGAAGCTTTCCGTAGTAGATTTGACGGCATCCATCATGTGCATGGAAAATCATATGCCGATGTATGTGTTTGGACTGAATGAGAAGGACAGCATTGTCAATGCTGTCAGCGGCAGCTTTAGTGGGACCAGGGTCACGGTATAAAGGCATATCCGTCTGGGCAGTTTAGCAGCCTGCGGTATGTTATGTTAGGAGGAGGAGACAATTTATGGATAGCAGATTAGCCCCTTATGAGGAGAAAATGCAGAAGTCACTGGACAATTTGACGGAGGACTATGCGACCATCCGTGCGGGACGCGCCAATCCCCATATTCTGGATAAGATACAGGTGGATTATTATGGAACGCCTACATCCCTGCAACAGGTTGCAAATATTAATGTACCGGAGCCGAGAATGATACAGATTCAGCCCTGGGAGGCTTCTTTGGTGAAAGATATTGAGAAAGCGATCCTGACTTCCGATCTGGGATTGAATCCTACGAATGACGGTAAGGTAATCCGTCTTGTATTTCCGGAACTGACGGAGGAGCGCCGTAAGGAATTGGCGAAGGATATCAAGAAAAAGGGTGAGAATGCCAAGGTGGCAATCCGCAATATCCGCCGGGATGCCAATGACGGATTCAAGAAGCTGAATAAAGCCAGCGAGATATCCGAAGACGAACTGAAGGAGCTGGAGAACAGTACCCAGAAGATTACGGATAAATATATTGCAAAGATTGATGATGCAGTGGAGAGCAAGACGAAAGAGATTCTCACTGTATAAATCGTATTACGACCTGTATGGGGACATAGCGCATATGCCGTGTCCCCTTTTCTGGTTGATTGCAGGGAGGAAAGGAAGCATATGAAGATTCCAAAGCATGTGGCGATTATCTTAGACGGTAACGGCAGATGGGCGAAGAGCAAGGGAATGCCCCGCAACTACGGGCATACTATGGGGGCTAAGAATGTAGAAACCATTTGTAAAGCTGCGGGGGAAATGGGCATAGAATATATTACGATGTATGCCTTTTCCACGGAAAACTGGAACCGTCCTGCGACGGAGGTGGAGGCTCTTATGAAGCTTCTGTCCAATTATCTGAAGAACTGTACGAAAACTGCGGATAAAAATAATATGCGTGTGCGTGTGATCGGAGATATATCCAGGCTGGCACCGGAGTTTCAGGAGAAAATCCGTATGCTGGAGGAATCCTCTGCCAAAAATGACGGTCTGAAGCTGCAGATAGCCATTAATTACGGGGCAAGGGACGAGATGCTGCGGGGGATGCGCTGTATGTTTCGGGATGTGTCATCAGAAGATGAGATCACAGAGGCGCGTTTTGCCGAGTGCCTGGATACCCATGGACTCCCGGACCCAGATCTGATGATACGAACCAGCGGCGAACAGCGCCTGTCCAACTTTCTGCTGTGGCAGTTTGCCTACAGCGAGTTGTATTTTACGGATGTGCCTTGGCCGGATTTTACGCCGGAGGAGCTGCGGCGTGCGGTGGAGGATTACAGCAGGAGAGACCGCAGATACGGCGGACTGAAGGAGGATAATATTTCATGTTTAAAACAAGACTAATAAGCGGGATCGTGTTGGTTGCGCTGGCTTTGGTGTGCATCATTCAGGGAAATGCGCTGCTTCTTACGGTGTCCGGGCTGATTTCACTGGTGGGTCTCTTTGAACTTTACCGGGTGTTTGGCATAGAAAAGAGCTGTGCCGGAGGTGTTGGATATCTTGCAGTCATCCTATATTATTGTAATCTGCAGTTTTCTTTTATTCCGGACACGATGATGTTTGTCATCGGACTTCTGGTGGTCCTGATGTTTGTCTATGTATTTTCCTATCCGAAATACGACACACAGCAGATGCTGGCGACTTTTTTCGGGGTGTTTTATGTGGCGGTGATGCTGTCTTTTATCTATCAGACCAGGATGCTGCCGGGCGGAGCATATGTGGTGTGGCTGATATTCTTATGTTCCTGGGGGTGCGACACCTGCGCTTACTGTGTGGGGGTATTGTGCGGCAGGCACAAGATGGCGCCGAAGCTGTCTCCCAAGAAGTCCTGGGAAGGTGCAGTGGGCGGGATAATTGGTTCTGCGCTTTTAACACTGATTTATTCTTTTGTATTTCAGGGCTCTATGGGAAGTACATACCGGGATGTCGCCATGCTGTGCGCTATCTGTGCCGTGGGTGCTGTCATCTCTATGGTAGGGGACCTGACTGCATCTGCGATCAAGCGGAATTACGATATCAAGGATTACGGAAAACTGATACCGGGACACGGAGGTATCTTGGACCGGTTTGACAGTGTGATCTTCACAGCGCCCATCATATATTTTCTGGCACTGTATCTGATCGGCAAATAGGGGAGGGCGTTCCATGGAAGAAACAGTGGTTAAGAAAATTGCGATTCTCGGATCTACGGGCTCTATCGGTACACAGACATTGGATATTGTGCGGACATATGGAGATCTTGAGGTAACGGCGCTGGCGGCAGGCAGCAATATCAGGCTTTTGGAACAGCAGATCCGGGAGTTTAGACCCAGGCTCGCAGCAGTGTGGGAAGAAGACCTGGCACAGCAGTTAAGAGAGAAGGTTCGTGATCTGCCGGTAAAGGTATGCAGCGGCATGGAGGGGCTGCTGGAAGTGGCAACAGAGCAGGCGGCAGATATCCTGGTAACGGCAGTCGTGGGAATGCTGGGTATCCGTCCCACCATAGCTGCAATCCAGGCAGGTAAGGATATTGCCCTTGCCAATAAGGAGACGCTGGTGACGGCGGGACATCTGATCATGCCTATGGCAGAGGAGTACGGCGTATCTATTCTGCCGGTGGACAGCGAGCACAGCGCGATTTTCCAGTGTCTGCAGGGTGCAGGGGATAATCCTGTCTCAAAAATCCTTCTGACTGCTTCCGGCGGACCTTTCCGGGGACGCAGCAGAGCAGAATTGGAAGGTGTCACACTGGAGGAGGCGCTGAAGCATCCCAATTGGAGTATGGGGCGCAAGATCACCATTGATTCAGCCACTATGGTAAATAAAGGGCTGGAGGTCATTGAAGCGAAATGGCTGTTCGGTGTCAGCCCACGGCAGATTGAGGTGCTGGTACAGCCCCAGAGTATCATTCATTCTATGGTGGAGTTTGCAGACGGGGCAGTCATAGCACAGCTTGGAACCGCGGATATGCGTCTGCCTATTCAGTATGCACTGTATTATCCTAAGCGCAGGCAGCTTCCGGGGAAACGTCTGGATTTCACACAGATTTCCGCTATCACACTGGAGCGGCCCGATATGGAGACCTTTGAGGGGCTCGCCCTTGCCTTCGAGGCGTGTGAGCGGGGAGGAAATCTTCCCACGGCGTTGAATGCGGCAAATGAGAGGGCGGTTGCCCTGTTCCTGGAACGAAAGATTTCATTCCTGGAGATTCCGGCGATGATCCGTGCCTGCATGGAGCATTGCAGATTTGTGGATCATCCCACGGTGGAGGAGATTCTTGCCACAGAGCAGGAAGCGTATGAGTATATAGAGAGCAGGTGGTAACTTGAAGATCGTAATTGCAATTGTCATGTTCAGTTTCATAATTCTGTTTCATGAACTGGGACATTTCTTACTGGCGAAGAAGAATAAGATCCGTGTCAATGAATTCTGTCTGGGTCTTGGACCGACGTTGATCGGATTTACCCGGGGAGAAACCAAATACTCCATTAAACTGCTGCCCTTTGGCGGCGCCTGTATGATGGAGGGGGAGGACGATGACTCCGATGCGGAAGGTTCCTTTGGCAGTAAGTCTGTCTGGGCGCGTATTTGCGTGGTGGCGGCGGGTCCCATATTCAATTTTATTCTGGCCTTTCTTTTTGCGTTGATCGTGCTGGGGGTGGCAGGCTTCGACCGTCCGGTCATAACGGGCGTACGGGAAGGCTTTCCGGCCGAAGAGCAGGGACTTGCAGAGGGAGATGTGATCACGAAGCTGAATGGGAAGAGGATCCACTTCTACCGTGAGGTCAGCAGCTATACCTTTTTCCATGCAGGGGAGACCCTTGATGTGACCTATGAGAGGGATGGACAGGAATATACCTGCACCATCGAACCGGAATATGACGAGGAGAGCGGCAGTTATCTGATGGGAATTTACGGCACTTATGCCAGAACCAGAGGCACTGTGTTAGAGACGCTGCAGTATAGTGTGTATGAGATAAGATACTGGATCAATACCACCATCGACAGCCTTCGAATGCTGGTGACCGGAGGGGTGGGATTTAATGAATTGTCCGGACCGGTAGGTATTGTAAAAAATATCGGAGATAATTATGACGCCAGCAAAGAGGCGGGAGTCTTATCCGTGGTGCTGACGATGCTCAATTATTCCATCATGCTGTCCGCCAATTTAGGCGTGATGAATCTGCTGCCGATTCCGGCGCTGGACGGAGGCAGACTGGTATTCCTGCTTGTGGAAGCAGTGCGGCGCAAGAAAATTCCGCCGGAAAAAGAGGGCATGGTTCATTTTGTCGGATTGGTACTGCTGCTTCTGTTGATGGTGGCAGTTATGTTCAATGATATACGCAAGCTGGTGATGGGAGGCTAGGGATGATATGGAGAGAAAAGCTACAAAAGAAGTAAAGATTGGTGACCGGGTGATTGGAGGGGATCATCCGATCCTGATACAGTCTATGACCAATACCAGGACAGAGGACGTATCTGCCACCGTGGCACAGATACATTCTCTTGCGGCGGCAGGCTGCGACATTATCCGATGCGCGGTGCCCACCATGGAGGCGGCAGAAGCGTTAGCCCAGATTAAGCAGCAGATCAGCATTCCGCTGGTGGCGGATATCCATTTTGACTATAAGCTTGCCATTGCGGCGATAGAGCATGGGGCAGATAAAATCCGGATCAATCCCGGAAATATCGGATCGGCGGAGCGTGTCCGCGCAGTAGTGGACGCGGCGAAAGAGCGAGGGATTCCCATCCGTGTGGGGGTCAACAGCGGTTCCCTGGAAAAGGACTTGGTAGAGCGCTACCACGGCGTTACTGCGGAAGGACTGGTAGAGAGCGCATTGGATAAAGTGCATCTTATAGAAGATATGGGGTATGACAATCTGGTTATCAGCATTAAGTCTTCGGATGTGATGATGTGCGTGAAGGCCCATGAATTGATCTCAGAGCAGACGCTTTATCCGCTGCATGTGGGTATCACGGAAGCGGGAACGCTGATCAGCGGCAATATCAAGTCATCCATTGGACTGGGGCTGATCTTAAGCCGGGGCATAGGAGATACCATACGGGTGTCACTGACCGGTGATCCTTTAGAGGAGATCAAATCAGCAAAGATCATCCTGCGTACGCTGGGAATCCGTACCGGAGGAATTGAAGTTGTATCCTGCCCTACCTGCGGAAGAACCAGGATTGATCTTATCTCCCTTGCCAATCAGGTGGAGAATATGGTGGCAGATATACCTCTTGACCTTAAGGTGGCGGTCATGGGCTGCGTAGTCAATGGACCGGGCGAGGCAAAAGAGGCGGATATCGGTATTGCCGGAGGAATCGGCGAGGGACTTATTATCAAGCGCGGTGAAGTTTATAAAAAAGTACCGGAAGATGAATTGCTTCCGCAGCTGCGGGAGGAATTGTTGAACTGGAGTGAATGAATATGGCAAAAGGTTTCTATGAGGTTTTTCCGGCTCTTAAAATTACCGGGGATATCAGCATGCTGCTAAAGGAGACCCAGATTACCAAGGTGTCCTCCAATCATGCAGGCACATCCCTTCGGATCTACCTTACCAGCAGCCGGCTCATACCGAAGCCCCAGGTGTATGCCCTGGAGCGGGAAATCAAAAAACAACTCTTTCCCAAACGGGAGATGCAGGTGAAAATCATAGAGAAATTTAATCTGTCCAGCCAGTATACGCCGGAAAAACTATGGAACGTATATGAGGACAGTATGCTGGAAGAAATACGCAGTTACAGCGTACTTCTCTATAATCTGCTGCGGGGCGCCGGGAGAGAATTCGACCGGGAGGATCATATGGTGCTGACGCTGGATGACACCATCATTGCCTCTGAACGCAGCAATGAACTGATTGATATTCTGGAGAAAATCATCTGCGAGCGATGCGGGCTGCGCCTGATGATTGAGCTCGCGTTCCGGGAACGGGAGGAGAGCAAATACTTAAAGCAGGCGGATTCCCAGATTGAAAGTCAGGTAGCACATATTACTGCCCGTACGATAGGGGCAAAGGATTCTGTCGGGGGGCTGCCGGCGGAGGCAGCGGAAGGCAGCCGTCCGGTATCTTCCCATACAGATACCGGGGCAGAGAGCAGAACGGCAAACGCTCCGGCGGCAAGCGCAGGCTCAGCACCGGCAGGCACTTCCGGCGCAGCGGTTCGTGCTGCCGGAAGTAAGGATGGCAGGAAGCAGGAGGGATTTTCAAAGGGAAGAGCCGGCTTTGGAGGGCGGCGTGATCAGCTGCGACGCTCGGACAATCCGGACGTCATCTATGGCAGAGACTTTGAAGACGATACCATCGCTATTGAGACCATTGCGGGAGAAATGGGAGAGGTGTGTATCCGGGGGCAGATCATGTCGGTGGATACAAGAGAGATCCGTGGGGAGAAGACCATTGTCATCATGTCCATGACGGATTTTACGGACAGCATTGTACTGAAGATATTTACGAAAAACGAACAGCTCTCCGAGCTTATGGAATCTATCAAAAAGGGAGCGTTTCTCAAGGTAAAGGGTATTACCACCATTGACAAGTTTGACAGTGAGCTGACCATAGGCTCCATTGTGGGAATCAAGAAGATACCGGATTTCACCACGTCCAGAGAGGATAACAGCCCCGATAAGCGCGTGGAGCTGCACTGTCATACGAAAATGAGCGATATGGACGGAGTTACGGATGTGGGAGACCTTGTGAAGCGCGCCTATAAATGGGGGCACAAGGCAATTGCCATTACTGATCACGGCAATGTGCAGGCATTTCCTGTGGCAAACCATGCACTGCCTCCCGACGCTGATTTTAAAATTATCTATGGCGTGGAAGCCTATCTGGTGGACGACTTAAAAGAGATTGTGGAGAACTCGAAGAATCAGTCCCTGCGGGATACTTATGTCGTGTTTGATCTGGAGACCACAGGCTTTTCTCCCAACGTCAATAAGATCATTGAGATCGGTGCAGTAAAGGTGACGAATGGTAAGATCACAGAGCGCTTTTCCACCTTTGTGAATCCTCAGGTGCCGATTCCTTTCCACATTGAGAATCTGACCGGCATCCGGGATGATATGGTACTGGATGCACCTGTGATCGAAGAAGCGCTGCCGCGGTTTATGGAGTTCTGTGAAGGCGCAGTCATGGTCGCCCATAACGCGGACTTTGACATGAGCTTCATCCGATATAACTGTAATCAGCAGAAAATCCCCTGTGATGCGACGGTGGCGGATACGGTGGCGTTAGCCCGTATGCTTCTGCCGAATCTAAATCGTTTCAAGCTGGACACGGTAGCAAAAGCCCTTGCTATTTCTCTGGACAACCATCATCGTGCTGTGGATGACGCAGGCTGTACGGCGGAAATTTTTGTCCGGTTCGTGGAAATGCTGGAACAGAGAGGGATTGAACGGCTGGATGCGGTGAACGATCAGGGGAGAGTCAGTGTGGACACGGTGAGAAAGCTGCCTACCCATCATGCCATCATTCTGGCTACAAATGACATGGGAAGGGTGAATCTCTATAAATTGATTTCCCTGTCCCACATTGAATATTATCATCAGCGTCCCCGGATACCCAAAAGCGCGTTTCTGCAGTACAGGGAGGGATTGCTGATAGGCTCCGCCTGTGAGGCGGGAGAGCTGTATCAGGCAGTGCTGCAGGGGCGTCCACAGGAAGAGATCACGCGGCTGGTAAAATTCTATGATTATCTGGAAATCCAGCCCCTTGGCAATAATATGTTCATGCTGGAGGATGAAAAAAGCCCGATATCAACCGTCAAAGAACTGCAGGACATCAACCGGAGGATCGTAGAACTGGGGGAACAGTTTGGCAAGCCGGTAGTGGCGACCTGTGACGTACATTTTATGGACCCGGAGGATGAGGTGTACCGCAGAATCATTCTTGCAGGGAAGGGATTTAAGGATGCGGACAGTCAGGCACCATTATTTTTGCGCACGACAGAGGAAATGCTGGCGGAGTTTGATTATCTGGGCAGCCAGAAGGCGCATGAAGTGGTGATCGAGAACACAAACCGCATTGCGGATATGTGCGAGAAAATTTCTCCTGTGCGCCCGGATAAGTGTCCGCCGGTCATTGAGAATTCGGATCAGATGCTGCGGGATATCTGTTATACCAGAGCTCATGAGATGTATGGGGACGATCTGCCGGAAATCGTGTCAGAGCGGTTGGAGCGGGAGCTTAAGTCCATCATCGGAAACGGATATGCCGTGATGTACATCATTGCCCAAAAATTGGTGTGGAAGTCCAATGAGGACGGTTATCTGGTGGGGTCCAGAGGATCGGTGGGCTCTTCCTTTGCCGCTACCATGGCGGGTATCACGGAGGTTAATCCCCTGTCCCCCCATTATTATTGTCCTCACTGCCATTTCAGTGATTTTGATTCCCCGGAGGTGAAGGAATACGGCGGACAGTCGGGATGCGATATGCCGGACCGTCGCTGCCCCAGGTGCGGAAAACCGTTGGTGAAGGATGGTTTTGACATTCCGTTTGAGACCTTCCTGGGATTTAAGGGAAATAAAGAGCCGGATATCGATCTTAATTTTTCCGGGGATTACCAGAGCAAGTCCCATAAGTATACGGAAGTGATCTTTGGAGCGGGTCAGACCTTCCGGGCAGGAACCATCGGCACACTGGCGGATAAGACGGCGTTCGGCTATGTCAAGAATTACTATGAAGAGCATGGTATCCACAAGCGCAATTGTGAGATTGACCGTATCGTTCAGGGCTGTGTGGGTATTCACAGGACCACGGGACAGCATCCCGGCGGTATCGTGGTGCTTCCCGTAGGGGAGGAGATTTATTCCTTTACCCCTATCCAGAAGCCGGCAAACGATATGACAACGGACATTGTCACCACACATTTTGAGTATCACTCTATTGACCATAATCTCTTAAAACTGGACATTCTCGGACACGACGATCCCACCATGATCCGCATGCTGGAAGATCTGACCGGCATCAATGCAAGGCAGATTCCGCTGGACGATGTGTCGGTCATGTCGCTGTTTAAGAATACTTCGGCTCTTGGGATCACGCCGGATCAGCTTACAAACTGTACCTTAGGTGCACTTGGTATCCCGGAGTTTGGAACGGACTTTGCCATGCAGATGTTAATTGATGCCGCGCCTCAGTCCTTTTCCCATCTGGTGCGTATTGCAGGTCTGTCTCACGGCACGGATGTGTGGCTGGGAAATGCACAGACCCTTATAGAGGAGGGGAAGGCCACCATTTCCACTGCAATCTGTACCCGTGACGATATTATGATCTATCTGATCAGTATGGGGATGGACAGCGAGGAGTCCTTTACCATCATGGAATCTGTCCGTAAGGGCAAGGGCTTAAAGCCTGAGTGGGAGGCGGAGATGACCGCCCATGGTGTACCGGACTGGTATATCTGGTCCTGCAAGAAGATCAAATACATGTTTCCCAAGGCACATGCGGCGGCTTACGTTATGATGGCGTGGCGCATTGCCTACTGCAAGGTGTTTTATCCGCTGGCATATTATGCGGCATATTTTTCTATCCGTGCTACGGGTTTCAGCTATGAGCTGATGTGCCAGGGGGCGGATAAGCTGAATTATTTTATGCGGGATTTTGAAAAGAGGAAGGATACGCTCTCCAAGAAAGAGCAGGATGTGTACAAGGATATGCGCTGCGTGCAGGAAATGTATGCAAGGGGCTATGAGTTCCTGCCCATTGATCTTTACCGGGTTCAGGCGCAGCGTTTTCAGATCATAGATGGCAGACTGATGCCGTCCTTAAGCACCATTGAGGGTATGGGTGATAAGGCGGCGGAGGCAGTGGTGGAGGCTGCCAAGGACGGTCCGTTCCTGTCCAAAGACGATTTCCGCCAACGCACCAAGGTCAGCAAGACAGTCATTGACCTGATGGGGGATCTGGGGCTCTTTGGTGAACTGCCGGAATCCAATCAGCTGTCACTGTTTGATTTTGCATAATTACAAGGAGGAAGGAATATGAGCGAGGTTTACGATAAACTGATGCGCTGTTATAACAGTGTGAAAAATAGGATATCTTTCACGCCGGAGGTGGCGCTGGTATTAGGCTCCGGACTGGGAGACTATGCAGACGACATCCGGGTGGTGG
The DNA here is from genome assembly GCA_029071325.1 of Lachnospiraceae bacterium. Taxonomy (GTDB): domain Bacteria; phylum Bacillota; class Clostridia; order Lachnospirales; family Lachnospiraceae; genus Roseburia_C. Next base: position 31,053 of record JAIEAP010000042.1, read on the forward strand.
ATACCCTGGATTATCATGAGATTGAAGGGTTTCCGGTATCTACGGTGCCCGGACATGCCGGACGGTTCGTGTTCGGTTATGTGGGCAGCGTGCCGGTAGTGTGCATGCAGGGGCGCGTGCACTATTATGAGGGTTATTCCATGCAGGATGTGGTGCTTCCCATCCGCCTGATGAAGCTTTTGGGAGCGAAGGTTCTGTTTTTGACCAATGCGGCGGGCGGGATTAAGCAGGGCATGAGTGCCGGGGATTTTATGATGATCACCGGACAGATCGGCTGTATGGTTCCATCGCCGCTGATCGGAGAGAATATAGATGAACTGGGAGAACGCTTCCCGGATATGAGCCGGATTTATGATGAGAAGCTGCAGCAGGTGATACGCAGGGCGGCAGTGGAGCAGAATACCCTTTTGTGGGAGGGAACCTATATGCAGCTGTCGGGCCCCAATTTTGAGACGCCTCAGGAGATTGCCATGTGCCGGACACTGGGAGCTGACGCGGTGGGAATGAGTACGGCCTGTGAGGCAATTGCTGCCAACCATATGGGGATGAGAGTATGCGGGATCTCCTGTATCTCGAATATGGCGGCAGGTATTTCTCCGTTTACACTGACCCATCGTGAGGTACAGGAAATGGCGGATCGTGTTGCGCCCAGATTCAAAAAGCTGGTGACGGAGTCCATTGAAAAGATGCACGACATCCTGTAGGTAAGGCGGACAGAGGAGACAGTTATGTTAGGAGGTGCGCGCATGAATGTACGGTTTTATCACGCCAAAATACTGCAATTACAGGAACACAATCAGTTCACCGTGACAGAAGGAGAGCTATGGGTCAGGGGAGATACGATCTGCTATGTGGGGGACGGCAGTGACACGGAGCGGGTGTTTGCCCAAGGCTCCGGTTCTGTCATTCTGTGGGATAGAGAGATTGATGTGCAGGGGAATCTGTTGATACCGGGATTCAAGAACGCCCACACCCATACGGCAATGACCTTCCTGCGTTCCTATGCAGATGATCTGCCGCTGCAGGAATGGCTGGAGCAGCAGATATTTCCCAGCGAGGCCCGCCTTGGGGAAGAGGATGCTTATTATCTGAATGTTCTGGGCATCATGGAATACCTGACCAGCGGTATTACCTCTAACTGTGACATGTATCTCTATCCTATGGCGCATGCAAGAGCATCTGCCGACTGCGGTTTTCGGACAGTGCAGGTCAGCGGGCTGAACAACTTTACCCGTTCCATCTCGCAGCTAAAAGAGGATTATCACATGGTAAATGCGTTCAGTGAACTGACCGGATTTATGCTGGGATTTCATGCGGAATATACCACGTCCCGTGAATTGATGGAGCAGGTGGCGGAGTTGTCTCATACCCTTAAGTCTCCGGTATTCATGCATAATTCCGAGACAGAGCGGGAGGTGGCTGAGTGTCGGAAACGCTACGGCGTCAGTCCTACCAAGCTGATGGAGGACATGGGAATGTTTGATATGGGCGGCGGCGCGTATCACTGTATTTATTTCAATGAGGAAGACATGGAGATATTTGCCAGACGGTCCCTCACGGCGGTGACGAACCCTGCCTCTAATCTGAAGCTTGCCAGCGGTATCGCACCGGTGGCAGAGTTCTTAAAACGTGGAATCCCTGTTGCTATAGGAACGGACGGCCCCGCCAGCAACAATTGCCTGGATATGTTCCGGGAAATGTTTCTCGCCACAGGGCTCGCCAAGGTGCGGCAGAAGGACGCCACCAGTGTTCCGGCAGAGGAGGTGCTGTATATGGCAACCGCAGCAGGTGCATACGCTATGGGACTTTCCGATTGCGACTGCCTGGCAGAGGGGAAGAAGGCAGATATCGTTATGATCGATCTAAAGCAGCCCAATATGCAGCCGGAACATAATCTGGTGAAGAATCTTGTCTACAGCGGCAGCAAACAGAATGTGAAGCTGACCATGGTAAATGGGCGGATAATTTATGAGGACCAGAAGTTTTCCATGGGATTTGAGCCAGAGGAGATTTACCGCCGGGCAAACGAGATTGCGGCAAGGCTGAAAGCTTAGGGTGGCTTTGAACAGTGACGAAGGAGAACATATATGAAGATTACATTTGTGCATCATAGCTGCTTTGTGGTGGAGCTTGAGCGAACAGTTCTGATATTTGATTATTTTCAGGGCAACCGGATAGACGGATTTTCCTTTACCGGCGTGCTGCCGCAGTTTGATCCGGAAAAAGAGATCTGTTTTTTTGCCAGTCACAAGCACCGGGATCATTTTGATATGGACATTCTGAAGCTGGCAGATATCTATCCGGGTATCCGCTATGTGATATCCAAGGACGCGAAGATGAGCCCGCATTTCCTGCAAAAGCACGGTCTTTCGCAAGGGGCAGAACACATAACTTATGTGGAGGCGGAGAAAAGTTACCGCTTCGGTACAGAGGAAACAATGGAGGTTCGTACCCTGCGCTCCAATGATGCGGGGGTAGCATTTGTGGTGACGGTGGATGGACGCACCTTCTACCATGCCGGAGATCTGCACAACTGGAAATTTGAAGGTGTGGGTGAGCTGGTAAACGGCAAGATGGAGCGGGAATACAAGCGTCAGCTTCGCAAGCTGGAAAAGCAGCATATTGATGTGGCGTTCGTAGTATTAGATCCGCGGCTTGGAGCATACACGAACCTGGGAATGTCCCAGTTTATGCAGTCTGTGGATGCAGACGTGATATTCCCCATGCATATGTGGCAGGATTATTCGGTAATCCCGACATACAAGAAGTTGTGTGACAACAAGGCATATACGGACCGCCTGCAGGAGATCACCCGGGAGAATCAGACGTTTGAATTCCCCTAGAGTCTCTCGGATTTTACCGGCGGATTACCGCGGCAGAGCGCAAGAATTATTACTGTACTGAAACTTATGGCGATATTCTTCGTAAGTTTGCCGCATACGACAGATGGCATTGAGCCGTTGCGTGCAAATTTCGTTACCACTGGCGTATCATGAGTTGCGTGTCTTTTTATGCTTCGACAATCCTTTTGGTATCTGTCCATCTGCTGCGGACATGCGGCTTCGGTTTCTAGTCCCTCTAAATGGGCGTTCTTCTGTGGTCGATATGAGCAGGCTGCTCCCATAACTCGCCTCTAAACCTATAGTTATTCATGGATTATGCGCTCAAACAATGTCCGCAGCCTGCACGTCACATCAGAACGCCCATTAAGAGGGACACAAAACCTGCAGATTGCATGTCCTCATGCAGACGGACAGATACCGAGGATTGCTCGAACGTTAAAAAGACAGGAATCATCACAAATGATACGCCAGCGGTAACTGAAATTTCAGCATAAGGCGAGCAGCTATCTGTCGTATGCGGTAAACTACGGAGAAAATTGCATAAGTTTCATTTTGTAATGAGTCGTACTTACTGCCGCGATAATCCGCCGGTAAAATCCCAGGACTTAAGTGAATGTTCATCTTGAAAAAAAGGAAGGTATGGGCTATACTAATTACGTTTGATAAAGGAGGAGACAACCATGATAGCATTTGCAGCAAGTTTTATACAGTATTTTCTGATTTTTGTTGTTTTAGTGGCGTTGGCCGTCGCAGGAACTATGATTGGCATTGCGCTCCGCAAGCGCAAGGACGCGAAGGAATCGAACATGAATAATAATGACGAAGCTTAATTTGGGCTGTGGAGGAAATATTGTGAAAAAGTACGGAGTAAACGACCTGAGAAGAATGTATCTTGAGTTTTTTGAGAGCAAGGATCATCTTGCTATGAAGAGCTTTTCACTGGTACCGCATAACGATAAGAGCCTGCTTTTGATTAATGCGGGTATGGCACCGTTAAAGCCTTATTTTACCGGACAGGAGATCCCGCCCCGCAAGCGGGTGACCACCTGCCAGAAATGTATCCGCACCGGCGATATCGAAAATGTGGGTAAAACGGCAAGACACCTTACCTTCTTTGAGATGCTGGGCAATTTTTCGTTTGGCGACTATTTCAAACATGAGGCAATTGCATGGTCCTGGGAGTTTTTGACGGAAGTGCTGGGACTGGAGGCAGACAGACTGTACCCGTCTATCTATGGAGAGGATGAAGAGGCATTTGACATCTGGACGAAGGAAGTCGGTGTGCCTGCGGAGAAGATCACACGGTTTTACCGCGACCCTGATACGGGTGCATGTGATAATTTCTGGGAGCATGGCGCAGGTCCCTGCGGTCCATGTTCTGAGATTTATTATGACAGGGGCGAGAAATATGGCTGCGGGAAGGCGGACTGTAAGGTGGGCTGCGACTGTGACCGCTTTATGGAGGTATGGAATAACGTCTTTACCCAGTTTGAGGGAGACGGCAAAGGCAATTACGAGGAATTGTCTCAGAAAAATATTGATACCGGAATGGGTCTGGAACGCCTTGCCGTGGTCATGCAGGACGTAGACTCTGTATTTGATATTGACACGATGAAAGCGATCCGGGATAAGATCTGTGAACTGTCTCATAAGACGTATCATCAGGACGCTATGGATGATGTGTCCATCCGTCTGATCACGGATCATATCCGCTCCGTTACGTTTATGGTATCCGACGGAATCATGCCCAGCAACGAGGGCAGAGGATATGTACTGCGCCGACTGATCCGGCGTGCGGCACGGCACGGAAGGCTGTTGGGAATCGATGGACTGTTTCTGGCAAAGCTCAGCGAGACGGTCATTGAGGAGAGCAAGGACGGCTATCCGGAACTGGATGAGAAGCGTGATTTTATTTTCAAGGTATTATCCCAGGAAGAAGAGAAATTCAATAAGACCATAGATCAGGGACTTGCCATTCTAAGCGAACTGCAGGAGAAAATGGAGCAGGAGGGGACGAAGGAGCTGTCCGGTGAGAATGCGTTCAAGCTGTATGATACCTACGGCTTCCCTCTGGATCTGACCCAGGAAATCCTGGAAGAAAAGGGCTTTACCATTGATGAGGCAGGCTTTAACGCCGCGATGGAGGAACAGCGCGTCAAAGCGCGCAAGGCTCGTAAGGTCACGAATTATATGGGGGCGGATGAGACCGTATATGAGGCCATTGACCCTTCGATTGTGACGGAGTTTGTAGGATATGAGCATCATACCTATACTTCGAAGATCACCGTAATGACAACCGAAACAGAGATTGTGGAAGCTCTGTCCGACGGCGAGATCGGAACTATCTTCGTAGAGCAGACGCCGTTCTATGCAACTATGGGCGGACAGACTGCCGATACCGGTGTGATCAAAAGTGCAGACGGAAGCTTTGTATTTGCTGTGGAGGATACGGTAAAGCTTCTGGGCGGCAAAGTGGGACACATCGGTAAGGTACAGCAGGGTATGATCAAAACCGGAGATACGGTGGAACTTGCTATTGATACAGACCGGCGTCTTGCCATCGGCAAGAACCACAGCGCTACACACTTATTACAGAAAGCGCTGCGGACTGTGCTGGGAAGTCATGTGGAACAGGCTGGCTCCTATGTGGATGCGGGCCGGCTGCGGTTTGACTTTTCTCATTTTTCTGCTATGACGGCAGAGGAACTGGCAGAGGTGGAAGCTCTGGTAAATCGTAAGATCGCGGAGGCAATACCTGTTGTAACGCAGGTTATGACGCTGGAGGAAGCCAAGAAAACCGGCGCTATGGCATTATTCGGAGAAAAGTACGGCGACAGTGTCCGGGTGGTTTCCATGGGAGACTTTTCCGTGGAGCTGTGCGGAGGAACTCATGTAGATAACACCAGTGCCATACAGGCATTCAAGATCATATCGGAGGCAGGCGTTGCCGCAGGTGTCCGCAGGATTGAGGCGCTGACGTCCGACGGCGTGTTCCGTTATTATGATGAATTAGAACAGACGTTATCGGAGGCTGCAAAACTGCTGAAGGCAACTCCGGCAACACTGGTGGAGCGCATTTCCCATATGATGGGTGAGCTGAAGGCGCTGCAGGGTGAGAATGAATCTCTGAAGAGCAAGGCTGCTAAGGATGCGCTGGGCGATGTGATGGATCAGGTACTTGATGTGAAGGGCACGAAGCTATTGGCAGTGTCGGTATCCGGTGTGGATATGAACGGGCTCAGAGATCTGGGAGATCAGATGAAGACGAAGCTGGGAGAAGGCGTGATCGTGCTTGCTTCCGACTGTGACGGCAAGGTCAATCTGGTTGCAATGGCGACAGACGGCGCCATGAAAAATGGAGCCCACGCCGGTAATCTGATCAAAGGAATCGCAGCCATGGTAGGCGGAGGCGGCGGAGGCCGTCCCAATATGGCACAGGCAGGCGGCAAGAATCCGGCGGGAATTGCAGATGCCCTTGCCGAGGCGGCGCATGTGCTGGAAGGACAGTTGAACTGTTAGATAACGGTATATTGTGCCTTTATAGAAGGTGAAGTTTAAAAGGAGAGACTGGTATTATGAGAGAATATGCTACACAGATGGAAGCTGCACGCAGAGGAATCGTAACGGAGGAATTACGTAAGGTTGCAGAGAAGGAACGTATGACCGTGGAGGAACTGATGCCTCTGGTGGCGTCCGGAAAGGTAGCAATCTGTGCGAATAAGAACCATAAGTGCATAGATCCCGCAGGTGTGGGGTCTATGCTTCGTACCAAGATAAATGTAAACTTAGGCGTATCCAGGGATTGTAAGGACTATAACGTGGAAATGGAGAAGGTAATGGCGGCGGTGGAAATGGGCGCGGATGCCATCATGGATCTGTCATCCCATGGAGACACCACAGAATTCCGGCGGAAGCTGACTTCTGAGTGTCCGGCCATGATCGGAACGGTTCCGGTTTATGATTCCGTCATTCATTATCAGAGGGACTTAGACACCCTTACCGCCAAGGATTTTATTGATGTGGTACGTCTTCATGCTCAGGACGGCGTAGACTTTGTGACGCTGCACTGCGGCATAACCAGAAAAACCATTGACCAGATCAAAATGCATAAGCGGAAGATGAATATTGTGTCCCGGGGCGGTTCCCTTGTGTTTGCATGGATGACCATGACCGGACAGGAAAATCCGTTTTATGAATACTATGATGAGATTCTCGATATCTGTCGGGAGTATGATGTGACGATATCTCTGGGAGATGCCTGCAGACCGGGCTGTCTTGCAGATGCCTCCGATGTGTGCCAGATCGAGGAGCTGGTGCGTCTGGGTGAACTTACGAAGCGTGCATGGGAAAAGGATGTGCAGGTTATGGTGGAAGGACCGGGGCATATGCCCATGGATCAGATTGCTGCCAATATGAAGCTGCAGCAGACCATCTGTCAGGGAGCTCCTTTCTATGTACTGGGACCGCTGGTGACGGATATTGCGCCGGGGTATGATCATATCACCTCTGCCATCGGAGGTTCCATTGCGGCTGCAAATGGTGCGGCATTCCTGTGTTATGTAACACCGGCAGAGCATCTGGCGCTGCCCAACGTAGAGGATGTCAAACAGGGCATCATTGCTTCCAAAATCGCCGCTCACGCGGCAGATATTGCCAAAGGTGTCCGGGGCGCCATGGAACAGGATAACCGAATGGCGGATGCCAGAAGGGCGCTGGATTGGGAAGCACAGTGGGAATGTGCCATCGACCCGCAGACAGCAAAGGCGATTCGGGATGACCGCAAGCCGGAGCACGACGATACCTGTTCCATGTGCGGAAAGTTCTGCGCAGTCCGCAGCATGAACAAAGCACTGAACGGGGAACATATTGATATTCTCTAAAAAACAGTTGACGTATGGAATATTTATGCTATAATAAATAGCAGTGCAATGTAAAATTACCCAAACAGTTGAATGTGCACAATACACAACTGGAGGGAGGTTAGGTGTGAGACTATGTCAAATGTAATCGTTAAAGAGAACGAGACGTTAGATAGCGCTTTACGCAGATTCAAGAGAAATTGTGCGAAAGCGGGTATCCAGCAGGAGATTCGTAAGAGAGAGCATTACGAGAAGCCCAGCGTAAAACGTAAAAAGAAATCAGAAGCTGCTAGAAAACGTAAGTACAATTAATTTTAGTAGTACAAGTGCAATGATCAAGAGGCTGTCACGAAAGTGGCAGCCTTTTTATTGTAACAGTTCGACCTTCAAAACCATTGTTTTTTAAATAGGAGGGTGCTATAGTGTTCTTAATGATACGAAACGTAAGAGAGCAGATATGGAGGAGATGCTATGGCAGTAAGACAGATAGAAAATGAGGCATTGTGTGTGACGATTGAGGATAAGGGCGCAGAGTTGGTCAGCGTTATAGAGAAGAGCAGCGGCAGAGAGCGCATCTGGAATGCAGACCCGAAGGTGTGGAACCGCCATGCACCGATTTTGTTCCCGTTTGTGGGAACGGTGACAGACGGTGTTTACCGCCATGGGGGGAAAGAATATCCGATGAAATCCCGGCATGGCTTTGCAAGGGATTCCGTCTTTGCCTGCACCGAGGCAATGCCGGGACAGATGAGTCATGTGCTGGTATCGGATGCGCATACGAAAGAAATCTATCCCTTTGACTTTGAACTGAGAGTTACTCATTTACTGGACAGCGAGAATCTCAGGATGCTTACCGTGCGCTGGGAAGTGCGCAATACCGGCAGTGACAGGATGTACTATTCCATTGGAGGGCATCCTGGTTTTGTGGTTCCCGGCAGGGAAGGTGAAGAAAGAGCGGACTATTTCCTGTATATTCCGGGCAGACAGGAGCTGAATTATTATCTGGTGAACATGGAAAGCGGGCTGTTCATGAATGATAAGAGCTATCGGCTGCCGTTGGATCATGGGCTTGTGCCCATTGCACCCGATATGTTTGACAGAGACGCATTGGTGCTGGAAGATGTCCCAGATGTATTGGGGATTGCGTCACCGGATCAGAAGCCTTTTGTGACCATGCACTGCGAAGGCTTCACACATGCGGGAATCTGGTCTGCACCCAAGGGTAATTTTGTATGCCTGGAGCCGTGGATGGGAAGGACGGATAACGAAGGGTTTACCGGAACCCTGGAGGAGAAGCAGGGCATTTGCAGCCTTGCTGCTGGAGAGGCGGCAGAATATCACTATACTGTAGAGTTTCATGAGGGTGAACCCTCATGAAGATAGCGGCAAAATGCGTTAACACCTTTGCACTTCTGCCGTTGGTGAATGCGTATCTCTTTTATAAGATGGGGCTTTCCTGGAACTTCTATATTCTGTGGACGGCGTTGGCGCTGGTTATACTGATTCGCCCAATGTACAGTATTTCTGGTCTCTGTACGGGAAGACTGCGTCAGTGCCAGGCGGGGATTGAGCTTTTGTGCGCCTTTTTGTCTTCCATCGTCCTGACGGTAATCCTTCAGCTGGTGATTCTTTTTGGGACGGAAGCTTTGAAATTCGGCATATGGGAATGGATTTTTGATATCTTATGGATCATCCTGGTGGAAGCAGTCATTTTCTGGGTCGGGATCATCCGTGTGTATGTGACCTCGGTACAGTTGGGAATCAAATGGCGCCTGATCGGTATTCTGTGCGGTTGGATTCCCATTGTTCATCTGATCGTATTGGGCAGGATCATCGGAATTGTGTCAAGAGAGGTCCTCTATGAACAGGAGAAGCTTTTGACAGACCGGCAGCGTGCCTCCCAGAGTGTTTGCGCTACCCGTTATCCGATTCTGCTGCTGCACGGAGTGTTTTTCCGGGATTTCCGGTATCTCAATTATTGGGGAAGGATACCGGCAGAGCTGGAAGAAAACGGCGCCAGGATTTTCTATGGCAACCATCAGTCGGCGGCATCTGTTGCCGATAGCGGCAGGGAAATTGCAGAGCGGATACGGCAGATCATACAGGAGACCGGATGCGGAAAAGTTAATATCATTGCCCACTCTAAAGGCGGGCTGGATGCAAGATATGCCGTTTCCTGTCTTGGGATGGCGCCCTATGTGGCGTCCATCACCACCATCAATACACCTCATAGAGGCTGCGAGTTCGCCGACTATCTTCTGGAAAAGATACCGGGCAGACAGCAGATGCTGATTGCCCGTGCCTACAACGCCGCGCTTCGCAGACTGGGAGATTATAATCCTGACTTTCTGGCTGCGGTGCGTGATCTGACCACCAGGGGCTGCCTTGCGTTAAATGAGCGGATGGAGGACCCGGCAGGGGTATATATACAGAGTGTGGGTTCCAGCCTGAAGAAATCTACCCACGGAAGATTTCCTCTGAATCTGACCAACCGGTTTGTGTATCGGTTCGACGGAGAGAATGATGGGCTTGTGGGGAAGGAATCCTTTGCGTGGGGGCAGCGTTTTTCGTGGCTGTCTGTGAAGGGAAGCCGGGGCATTTCCCATGGGGATGTCATTGATCTGAACAGGGAGAATTTGCCGGAATTTGATGTGAGGGAGTTTTATGTGGCTTTGGTACATGAATTAAAAGAAATGCAATTGTAGCTCAAAAAACGTGTTGATACATATTATTTGTGCGTTTCGTATATCCTAACAAATAAGAGTAATGACAATTTGGGAGGGATATATAATGGACAAGCAGGTGCTTTTTAAGCTGGGCTATGGGCTCTATGTGCTGACAGTCAGCGGGGGTAAGGACAACGGATGTATCATCAATACCGTGATGCAGGTCACAGATGATCCGGTGCGCGTTATCGTGGCAGTCAACAAAAATAATCTTACACATGATATTTTGCAATACACGAAAGCGTTTAACATTTCGGTGCTGACGGAACAAAGTTCATTTGAACTGTACCGTCATTTTGGATATCAGAGCGGTAAGGACGTGGAGAAATTCCAGAATTATGAGAACTGTGCCCGTTCGGAAAACGGGATATTCTATATTACGGCAGGGACCAACGCCTATCTTTCCGGCAGGGTGACGGAGTCTCTGGACTGCGGAACCCACACGCTGTTTCTGGCTGATGTGGTGGAGGCACAGGTGCTGGGAGACGGAAAGTCTGTTACGTATGAGAATTACCATGCCCATATTAAGCCGCAGCCGAAGGAAGAATCTAAGAAAACAGGATGGCGCTGCAAGGTTTGCGGTTATATCTATGAAGGAGAGGAGCTGCCGGCAGATTTTATCTGTCCGCTGTGTAAGCACGGGGCGGTAGATTTTGAACCGCTGTAAGGCTGTAAAGCAAGATTTAGTAAGAGTTGCCAAACCTGGTTAAATATAGTAATATATAATTGGGAAGGAGGAATTCTTATGAGCAGTATTTCAGGAGTAAGCGCAAGCAGCTATGCAGATTACGGCAAGATAGCATCCGGCAAGCGTGTGCAGACCTCGGCGGACGGAGCGGCGGAACTCTCTATTATTGAGAAGGAAGACGCACAGGCGCGGGGATACGATGCAGGAGCTAATAATATCGGATCGGCGCAGGATATGTTAAGGGTTGCCGATGGAGCTCTGGATGGAATCACGGATCACTTACAGCGTATCCGGGAACTGGCGGTGCAGGCATCCAATACAGCGGTACTTTCTGATTCGGACCGGGCAAGCATCCAGAAGGAAGTTGACCAGTTGAAGCAGGGAATCGCAGATATCGCTGCCAATACGGCATTTAATACGAAGAATCTTCTGGACGGAAGTAATATGGAGTTTAGGTTCGCGACGGACGGTAACGGAGCCAGCGTTACGGTGAATACAGGAAACGCTACATTGGAAGCATTAGGGATTGCAGATTTTGATGTGACAGGTGACTTTGATATTACAGATATTGACGAGGCACTGTCCATTGTCACTTCTCAGCGCAGCAGCGCAGGAGCGCAAAGCAATGCGTTGGAGCATGCATACAATTACACTACAGGAGCGGCGTTGAATACCAGGGCATCTAAGAGCAGGCTGGAGGATCTGGATATTCCGGAGGCAATCTCAGAACTCAAGAAAAAGCAGACGCTGGAACAGTATAAGCTGATGATGCAGAAGAAGCAGATGGAACACAATGTGAACCGTATGCGCAATATGTTCACATAAAACAGAATGCGAAGTATTGGGAAAGCCCGAAATGCCTGTAAACCAGTTACTTGAAAAATTTTTAAAAATTTTCAAAAAAAGTGTTGACAAACAGGTAGGGGTGATGTATATTATAATCGTACTAGCTATTAAGCTAATATAATTTTTCATAACTCATGCCCCCGGTGCTTCGGCACTGGGGGTACTCCCCGAAATTAATGCCCTGGATGATATCCAGGGCTTTTCTATTTTTCTATTGATAAACGATAGCGGATGTGCTAGAATACAGTTTGATTAAAGTAAGCAAGGTATAGGTTTTCATGTAAAGGAAGGTTTTCCAATGAGAAGACAGGCATTATCCATTCTTGTGGAGAATACCTCGGGTGTATTGAGCCGGGTATCCGGACTTTTCAGCCGCAGAGGTTACAATATTGACAGTTTTTCAGCAGGTGTGACCGCAGATCCCAGATTTACGCGGATGACTGTTGTGGCAAGCGGAGACGAACTGATCTTGGAACAGATCGAGAAACAGTTGGAGAAGCTGGAGGATGTGCGCGACATCAAGAAGCTGGAGACGGGAACATCTGTCACCAGGGAGTTGATCCTGGTGAAGATTAAGGTAAAGGATACACAGCGTCAGGCAATCTTAAGCGTCTCGCAGATATACCACGGTAAGGTCGTGGATGTGACCAACGATTCTATGGTGATTGAGTTGACGGGACATCAGGACAAACTGGATGCTTTTATGGATCTGCTGCAGGGCTATGAGATATTAGAACTTGCTAGAACCGGTATCACTGGGCTGACTCGCGGGTCGGCTGATGTTACATATTTAGATTAACTTTATTTATGAGGAGGCTATTAAAATGGCAGCAAAAATTTACTATCAGGAAGATTGTAACCTTTCTATTCTGGATGGTCAGAAGATTGCAATTATCGGCTATGGCAGCCAGGGGCATGCGCATGCATTGAACCTGAAAGAGTCTGGATGTGATGTTATCATCGGATTGTATGAGGGCAGCAGATCCTGGGCGAAGGCAGAGAAGCAGGGCTTTCAGGTATATACGGCGGCAGAGGCTGCAAAGCAGGCAGACATTATCATGATTCTGATCAATGATGAGAAGCAGGCAGATATGTACAAGAATGACATCGAGCCGAACCTGGAGGCTGGTAATATGCTGATGTTCGCTCACGGTTTCAATATTCACTACGGATGCATCAATCCGCCTGCAAATGTGGATGTTACCATGATCGCTCCGAAGGGACCGGGTCACACCGTTCGCAGCGAGTATCAGGCAGGCAAGGGTGTTCCCTGTCTGGTAGCAGTTCATCAGGATGCTACCGGAAAAGCTCTGGATAAGGCACTGGCTTATGCTCTGGGCATCGGCGGAGCAAGGGCAGGCGTACTGGAGACTACCTTCCGTACTGAGACAGAGACAGACCTCTTTGGTGAGCAGGCAGTTCTGTGTGGTGGTGTATGCGCATTGATGCAGGCAGGCTTTGAGACTCTGTGTGAGGCAGGCTATGATCCCAGAAATGCATATTTTGAGTGTATTCATGAGATGAAGCTGATTGTTGACCTTATCTATCAGTCGGGCTTTGCAGGCATGAGATATTCTATTTCCAATACGGCTGAGTACGGTGATTATATTACCGGACCGAAGGTGATTACCGAGGATACCAAGAAAGCAATGAAGAAGATTCTTGCAGATATCCAGGACGGTTCTTTTGCGAAGGAGTTCTTATAGATATGTCTCCTGCAGGCCGTCAGGTTCACTTCCAGATGATGCGCAAGAAAGCGGCTGAGCATCCGGCAGAGCAGGTAGGCGAGGAAATCCGTAAGCTCTATAGCTGGAATAATGAGGAAGACAAGCTGGTAAACAACTAAGACGTTGATGCAAGCGATATGACGAGAAGTCCCGCAGATTCTGCGGGACTTCCTTATAAAAACAGATAAGGAGGTTTTGCAATGGGAATGACAATGACACAGAAGATCCTGGCGGCCCACGCGGGACTGGACAGCGTTAAGGCTGGACAGCTTATCGAGTCGGATCTTGATCTTGTGCTGGGAAATGATATCACCTCTCCGGTGGCAATCCATGAGATGGATAAGATGAAGGTAGAAGGCGTGTTTGACAAGGATAAGATTGCTCTTGTGCTGGATCATTTTGTACCGAATAAGGATATCAAGTCTGCACAGCACTGCAAGTGCGTGCGGGAATTTGCCTGCAGGCATGAGATTTCCAACTATTTTGATGTGGGAGAGATGGGGATTGAGCATGCGCTGCTTCCGGAAAAAGGCCTGACCGTAGCGGGTGACGTGATCATCGGAGCCGATTCCCACACATGTACCTATGGCGCTTTGGGGGCATTTTCCACCGGTGTGGGAAGTACCGACATGGCGGCAGGTATGGCAACGGGAAAGGCATGGTTCAAGGTTCCCTCTGCCATTAAGTTTAACATTGTGGGCAAGCCTGCAAAATGGATCAGCGGCAAAGATATCATTTTGCATATCATCGGCATGATCGGTGTGGACGGTGCTCTGTACCGTTCCATGGAGTTTGTGGGAGACGGCATCGCATACCTGTCTATGGACGACCGTTTTACCATTGCCAATATGGCAATTGAAGCGGGCGGTAAGAACGGTATTTTCCCGGTAGACGATGCGGCAAAAAAATATATGGAAGAGCATTCCACCCGTCCGTATACGGTATATGAGGCGGATGAGGATGCTGAGTATGACGAGGAGTATACCATTGATCTTGGTAAGCTTCGTCCTACCGTGGCATTTCCGCACCTGCCGGAAAACACGAAGACCATTGACGAGGTGGGTGACATTGAGATACAGCAGGTAGTCATCGGCTCCTGTACCAACGGCAGGCTGGAGGACCTTCGGATCGCAGCAGAGCTCCTGGCCGGCAGAAAGGTAAAGAAAGGGGTTCGTGTGATCGTAATTCCGGCAACCCAGAAGATTTACCTGGATGCAATGGAAGCGGGCTATATCCGCACATTTATTGAAGCGGGCGCCATTGTCAGCACACCTACCTGCGGTCCCTGTCTGGGCGGCTATATGGGTATCCTTGCCGAGAATGAACGCTGTGTGTCCACCACCAACCGCAATTTTGTGGGACGTATGGGACATGTGGATTCTGAGATCTATCTTGCGAGCCCTGCTGTGGCGGCTGCAAGTGCAATTACCGGCAGGATTTCCGGTCCGGATGAGATATAGGAGGTAACGAGAATGAAAGCAGCATGTGGAAAAGTATTTCGATTTGGTGATAACGTAGATACCGACGTGATCATTCCGGCACGATATCTGAATTCCTCCGATCCTAAGGAACTGGCGCAGCATTGTATGGAGGATATTGACAAGGATTTCGTGAAGAATGTCCATGCAGGCGATATTATTGTAGCAGACAAGAATTTTGGCTGTGGTTCCTCCAGGGAGCATGCCCCCATTGCTATTAAGGCGGCTGGCGTCAGCTGTGTCATCGCAGAGACTTTTGCCCGTATTTTCTACCGCAACGCCATTAACATCGGTCTGCCCATCATTGAGTGCAAGGAAGCAGCGGCGGCCATTGAAGCGGGGGATGAAGTGGAAGTGAACTTCGATACCGGCGTGATCACCGATAAGACAAAAGGCATGAGTTTCCAGGGGCAGGCATTTCCACCCTTCATGCAGAAGATCATCGACTGCGAGGGATTGGTGAACTATATTAATCAGAAGTAAGATTCCCAAGATACTCCATGTATTTTTTGGAAATCTTAAGCTTCGTGTAAATATCAGCATATTCTCTTCCGGATAGTTCTGTGAGATAATTCTGCTGAAAGTTTTTATTGATACCGGCGGCTTTTGCCAGATCAACAGCTTTGTTGTAGGCAATTGCCGCTTTTTCTTCGGTGGAATAGACACCGATGGAGAAGTTGCCGTTGATGTGGATGAATGCCTTATATTTAGGCACGCCGCGGCGCATGACTAAGGATACGCCCCGGAAGCGGTTCACTACAATAATATTCTGATAGCGGTAATCGGTGATATCGCCGTTGGCAAAGCGGTAGTCTGTTCCGGGAACACCATAGGAACGGATGCCGTAGCGGGAGAGAATGCCGGTCTGCATGCCGTATTCATTGACGAAGAGCCGGCCGCCCCGCCGGATGATCTTATGGCTGGAATAGAAGAACAGATCATCAATATCAAATTTGTATTCTAATTGCGGTTCCAGAAAATATACGAAATAATTCTGATACAGGTAGATCGGGTTTTTGATATATACGCAGTTGTCCCGGAAATTGAGAAGGGACACTGCTTTTTCGAAAGAGAGCGCACGGATATGAGAGGTATAATTTGCCAGCGTAATATGGTCGCGGGAAATAAGCGCCACACCTTCCCGGTATGCCTGATGTGCCTTGCGTTCCGTAGAAAAACTGCCCAGGCTGATATGCTTATCCCGGAAGGTCAGACTGGAGCGGTAATATGTCTTGCCGTTTTTATAGGTGGCAGTATATACGCCTGGAAGCATGATGTTTCCGCCTTTCATGACAGCATAGTGCGGCAGCCGGAAAATCGTGCGCAAAGCTGTTTCACACAGAATTGGTCTGTCTGCCGCCAGGTAAAGTATAGCACTTTTTCATTGACAGGACAACCGCTGTTCTTTATAATAGGCAATAAGTTCAGCTATCGCCTGCATTGCGGGACAGATCATGCTTGCATGAATATGCACGCAATGCAGGTGATAAGCGGAGCGCCCGTTTTGAGCAAAGTTAGCTGCGAAGCAGTGGGAAAGCACCGGAGGTGCCTTTGCGAAGGGCGCTGGCTGAACGGTCACATATGATAGAAAAAATTATAACAGTTCATAGCAAAAGAGGTAGAAAAGTATGCAGTTATTTTATAAGAGTACCAGAAATGACAGTGAGAGAGTGACAGCTTCTCAGGCAATCCTTCAGGGGCTTGCACCGGACGGCGGACTGTACATGCCGGAGACTATTCCGGCTCTGGATATAGATATGGATGTTCTGGCTAAAATGGATTATCAGGAAATGGCATATGAGGTAATGAAGCTGTTCCTGACAGATTTTACAGAAGAGGAGCTGAAAGAGTGCATTGGCAGCGCCTACGATTCCAAGTTTGATACGGAGGAAATTGCTCCGCTGGTGGATGCGGATCATGCGTATTATCTGGAACTGTTTCACGGCGCAACCATTGCTTTTAAGGACATGGCGCTGTCAATCCTTCCGTACCTGATGACGACGGCTGCGAAGAAGAATCATGTCAAGAATGATATTGTGATCTTGACAGCGACCTCCGGCGATACGGGAAAGGCTGCAATGGCAGGTTTTGCGGACGTACCGGGGACGAAGATCATCGTGTTTTATCCCAAGAACGGCGTCAGCCCTATTCAGGAGCGTCAGATGGTGACACAGCGGGGGGAGAATACCTTCGTAGTGGGGATTCATGGCAATTTTGATCAGGCCCAGACCGGTGTAAAGCAGATGTTTGGGGATGAGGCGCTGGCTGCACGGCTGGATGCAGCGGGTTATCAGTTTTCTTCCGCAAACTCTATCAATATCGGACGTCTGGTGCCACAAATTGTATATTATGTATATGCTTATGCAAAATTATATGAAAATGGAGCAATTTCAAAAGGCGAGAAGATTAATGTAGTGGTTCCCACGGGTAATTTCGGTAATATTCTTGCTGCGTACATTGCCAAGAATATGGGACTTCCTGTGGATAAGCTGATCTGTGCTTCCAACGAGAACAAAGTACTGTTTGATTTCTTCCGGACAGGGGTATATGATAAGAACCGTGAGTTTGTGCTGACATCTTCCCCGTCCATGGATATATTGATCTCCAGCAACCTGGAACGCCTGATTTACCGCATTGCAGGCAATGATGCCAAGAAGAATGCCCGGTTGATGGAACAGTTGGTGCAGGAGGGCAAATATGAGGTTACCGACGATATGAGAGCAAGGCTCACAGATTTTTACGGTAATTATGCTACCGAAGAAGAGACGGCGGAGACAATCCGAGACCTCTATGATAAAACAGGATATGTGATTGATACCCATACTGCCGTGGCATCCTGTGTATACCAAAACTATGTGAAGGAGACCGGTGATCAGACGAAGTCCGTGATTGCTTCCACTGCAAGTCCCTTTAAGTTTACAAGAAGTGTGATGAATGCCATTGACACAAAATATGATGCCATGACAGATTTTGAGCTGGTGGATGAATTGAGCAGAATCGCCAATGTAGCTGTTCCTCAGGCAATTGAGGATATCAGAAGCGCTCAGGTTCGCCATGAAACAGAATGTGAAGTGGAGGAAATGCCTCAGGTAGTGGAGAAATTTCTGGGAATTTAAATCGGCAGATTAGAATGAAGCGTATATAAAAAACCGGCGTTCCAGTTTGGAATGCCGGTTTTTGAATGGTCAAATCTTACAGCTGTAACAGGAAGTTCACCGTCCCGAAGGGGAAGATGATTGGGAATACATAAGTTTTGTCCTCGCTGCTAAGCGTTTCTTCCTGATGTACCATGGGAGGGAACAGGTTCAATTCAATAGAGTGCTCATTGGACATATTGACATTGAACAGTCCGTTATGCAGGTTCAGGAAATCCTCCAGCGCAGCTCCTACATACTCGTCAAATTCGGTAAAGGTCTCTTTGGCATAGCGGGATGCAAAACCAATCGCAGTGTTGGCGCTTAAATCAACGCCGGAATTGAGATTGAACAGTCCTTCAATCTTCTGGGTTACACAGTAGTTCGTGAGATATTCGCTTTTCAGAACGGGATTCAACGGAGTAAAATCCTTACCAATAAAGCGTACGATATTGTTGAACAGAAGATTCAGATATGCAACCACTTTATCGGATACATCGGAATCATCAATAGAAAATGCACGCTGAATCAGCTTGTCAACCATATCCTTCTGCTCATTGGCAGCATCCAGATTGGCGATTTCATTGCTACTCTGATATTCCTGCAGCAGATCTTCAAATTCTGTATTGGTTAGGAGACCATCCTCGATCAGAATCTGACCCAACAGCAGATAATCCGGTTTCTGTGCGGAGAGAAGTTCGTCTACCTGATCCTTGGTAAGAAAACCGTTCTCAACAGCCAGCTCGCCGAATTTCTTGTCCTGATGTGTCTGCATAATAACAATGCGGTCCACATCTGCAGCAGTCAGAAGACCGGCATGAATAGCAAGAGTTCCAAGCTTCAGATAGGTGGAGGACTGCTTCTGGAGAGCATCTACCAGCTTATCGGCAGGTACGGCACCTTTGCTTAAGAGGAAATTCCCAAAAAACTGTGTGTACATATATTAGCTCCTTTCAAAATGGTTCATTAAAATTTTCTCGATCTGCTCTACATTCAAAGGTTTCTGGACAAAATCCTTAGCACCTGCCTCTATGGCATTGCGAAGCTGTCCCTGAGTACCCACTGAGGATACGATGATGATAACAGCATTGGGATCTACCTCTATAATTTCTTTGACAGCAGCAATTCCGTCTTTAATCGGCATAACAATATCTAGGAATACGACATCCGGCTTCTCGGCTTTGAACATGTCAATGGCCTCCTGCCCATTCTTAGCTTCTACAAAAGTAGAACCGCCAAACTGGGCGATGACATCTTTCAACTGCTTTCTTGCAAGGGCTGAGTCGTCGCCGATTAGAATTTTTGCTTCGTCTAATTTCATAGTATAATCCCTCCAAAATGTATTTGAATTGTAAAATATACTAATATTCTACAATAACTATAAAAAAGTTTCAATGAAAAGTTTCGAGAATTTTTGTCAGTTTTGTTATTTATTCACAGTTATGATCAGCGTTCATCCATGGGCAGATAGGAGCGGCGTTCGCAGATATTGCGGTAAGCAGGACGCATGATCTTACCGTTGTGGGACAGCTCCTCCAGCCGGTGGGCGCTCCATCCGGCAATTCTGGCAATGGCAAAGATCGGTGTATACAGTTCCAGCGGAAGTCCCAGCATATCGTATACAAAGCCGCTGAAGAAGTCTACGTTGGGGCTGACGCCTTTGTAGATTTTACGCTCCCTGGCGATGATCTTGGGGGCAAGGCGTTCCACCAGGGCATAGAGTGCAAATTCTTTCTCATACCCTTTTTCCTCAGACAGACGTTCCACAAAGCTGCGGAAAATAACAGCACGAGGGTCAGACAACGAATATACGGCGTGCCCCATACCGTAAATAAGCCCTGCATGGTCAAATGCCTCTTTGTGGAGCAGAGCCGTCAGATAATTGCCTACCTCCTCTTCGTCCGTCCAGTCCTTTAATGTAGCCTTCATATCCTGGAACATTTTTACAACTTTAATATTGGCGCCTCCGTGTTTGGGTCCTTTCAGAGAACCTAAGGATGCCGCGATCACAGAATAGGTATCGGTTCCGGAAGAGGATACCAGATGATTGGTGAAGGTTGAGTTGTTGCCGCCTCCGTGTTCCATATGTAAGATCAGGGCAATATCCAGAAGCTTTGCCTCCAGAGGGGTATAACTGCTGTCAGGCCGTAGAATATGCAGGATCGTCTCAGCGGTGGATAATTCCGCCGGCGGTGTGTGGATGAACAGGCTGGCGCCATCATGATAATGGCGGTATGCCTGATAGCCATATACCGATAACAGCGGAAACAGGCTGATGAGCTGGAGGCACTGGCGCAGTACATTGGGCAGTGAGATGTCATCTGCCTTGTCATCATAGGAGTACAGCGTCAAAACGCTCCTTGCCAGAGTGTTCATCATATCCTTGCTGGGGGCTTTCATAATAATGTCGCGCACGAAGCTGGTGGGCAGACTGCGGTAGTCAGATAACAGGGCAGAGAACTGACTCAGCTGATCGTGAGTGGGAAGTTCGCCAAATAAGAGCAGATATGTACATTCCTCAAAACCGAAGTGGCTGTCAGGCTTGAGACCGCGGACCAGATCCTGTACATTGTAGCCACGGTAGAAGAGCTCGCCTTCGGCAGGTACGCTCTCTCCGTTGACAACTTTGGTGGAACAGATCTCGGAAATATTGGTCAGACCTACCAGAACACCTTTGCCGTTCACGTCTCGCAACCCGCGCTTGACATCATATTTTACATATAAATCAGACGGGATCACGGAGGAGCTATAACTTCGTTTTGCCAGCTCCACGATCTCAGGGGTGATTTCAGAAAACATGTTATTGGTCATAAAACTCTCCTTTTCTTGCAATATAAATCTATGTTACCATACCTAAAGGAGGTAAAACAAGAACAATTGGTAGATTTCAACAAAAATTTAAGATTTATTTATACAAATTTTATATTTACAAAAGAGGCAGAAACGGGTAAAACAGGCTGGATTCCTGCTGCGGGATATACTAAAATAGAACTGTTCAGAGCAGTTACATACAATATATGCATTGCAAAAGCTTACAAGAATATGGACAAAGGAAGTGTGACAGAATGAAAAAGGAAACGATTTATGGGTATGTGGATCATACTGCATTAAAACCCACGACTACATGGGAGGAAATTGAAAAGCTGTGCCGGGAGGCGCTGAAATACAAAACGGCGTCTGTGTGTATTCCCAGCTGTTATGTGAAGCGTGCGAAGGAATCCTTTGGGGATGCGCTTACCGTGTGTACGGTAGTCGGTTTCCCGCTGGGTTATTGCAGCATGGAGGCGAAGGTGCAGGAGACGAGGCAGGCACTGGCGGATGGGGCAGATGAGATCGATATGGTGATCAATATCACGGATGTTAAGAATGGCAGTTATCAGCAGGTGGAGCGGGAAATCGCGGCGCTGAAAGAACTGACGGGGGATAAGATACTCAAGGTCATTATTGAGACCTGTTATCTCACCCGGGAGGAAAAAATTGCCATGTGCCATGCAGTGACAGAGGCCGGAGCGGATTTTATCAAGACTTCCACCGGTTTTGGAACGGGAGGCGCTTCTATGGAGGATGTGATCCTGATGAGAGAGCACATCGGACCTGGCGTGCGCATCAAGGCGGCGGGAGGCATCCGCACAAGAGAGGATATGGAAGCTTATATCGAAGCAGGCTGTGCAAGACTTGGAACAAGCGCGGCAGTGGATATATTGGAGGGATGAACGGCAGATGACAGATATGGAATTGCTGGCAAGAGCCAAAGAGGCAAAAAACTTTTCTTACGCACCGTATTCCGGTTTTCATGTGGGCGCGGCGCTGCTGTGTGAGGACGGAAGCGTCTATACCGGCTGTAATATAGAGAATGCAGCGTACAGCCCCACCAACTGCGCAGAGCGAACGGCGCTTTTTAAAGCGGTATCCGAAGGGAAACGCGGGTTTGCTGCCATAGCGGTGGTGGGAGACCGGGGGGAGCGCGTGACGCCCTGCGGTGTGTGCAGGCAGGCGCTGGCGGAATTCGTGGAGCCGGACCGGTTTCGGATCGTGATGGAGGACGGCAGAGGAGGCGCGTGGTCTGCGTATCTGAAAGAATTGCTTCCGTATGCGTTCACACCGGACAATTTGAAAAGCGTATCTGCTACAAAAAAAGATTGACAAAAAAATAACATAGTGTATATTGATAGTTAGTGTATTTTTAAAGGTACAATGTAATTTGCATATAGGTATGAAGGAGGAAAAGAATGGCAACAAAAGCATATTACCCAATCAATGAGATTGGCGCGGGCAAGGTTGGATTTTCCAAGACCCGTTCCATCATCGAAGCGCCTTTTTATGGCAACAATGTAGTAAAGGTCAATACATTAAGAGAGGCTTATGAGCTGGCAAAGAATTCACCGGGAACCGTTGTGACCGATATGCCCATTAAGGATGCAGAGACCTTTGGTCTCGACAAGGACGCAAAGGTTCTTCTGTTTAACGACGGAGCAGTGACCGGACGTTATGCCGCTGCACGCCGCATCAAGGGCGAGCCGGGCGTTGATGATGCAAAGCTGGACAAGGTAGTGATGGACGCGGTCTATGAGACACGCTGGAAGACCATGTACCATGCAGAGTGTTTTATCGGTCTTGATCCTGAGTTCATGGTGAAGGCTCATCTTCTGATTCCGGAAGGAGAGGAAAATATTCTCTATAACTGGATGTTGAATTTCCAGTATATGTCAGATGAGTATGTGAAGATGTACAGAGGCTCCAAGCTCATCGGAGACGGCAGTGAGCCGGATATCTATATCTTCTCTGATCCCCAGTGGGTACCGGGCAATCGCCCTGATGTGGATTATAGCTGCTTAAGCGATCCTTTGACACTGTGCTATTTTGATACCGATCAGAACTGTGCGGCAATTCTCGGCATGAGATACTTCGGAGAGCATAAGAAGGGTACTCTGACTATGGCATGGGCTCTGGCAAACCGTAATGGTTATGCGTCCTGCCACGGCGGACAGAAGGAGTATACGCTGGATGATGGTTCCAAGTTCGTAGCATCCGTATACGGACTGTCAGGATCCGGTAAATCCACTCTGACCCATGCAAAGCATGGCGGAAAATATCCTGCTATTAAGGTACTTCATGATGACGCTTTCATCATCAATACAGATACCTGTGCATCCATCGCACTGGAGCCTACTTATTTTGATAAGACAGCAGATTACCCCACCGGATGCCCGGACAATGAATATCTGTTATCTGCACAGAACTGCTCCTGTACTATGGACAGCGAAGGCAAGATTCAGCTTGTGACCGAGGATATCAGAAACGGCAACGGCCGCGCCATCAAGTCAAAACTGTGGTCGCCGAACCGTGTAGATAAGATCGATGCACCGGTAAATGCAATCTTCTGGATCATGAAAGATCCTACCATTCCACCGGTAGTGAAGTTAAAGGGAGCAGCGCTTGCATCTGTTATGGGAGCAACCCTTGCAACCAAGACATCCACCGCAGAGCGTGTGGCAGCAGGAACTGACTTGAATGCACTGCGTATTGTTCCTTATGCAAATCCGTTCCGTACCTATCCGCTGGTAAACGATTATGACAAGTTTAAGAAGCTGGTGGAAGAGAAGAACGTGGCATGCTATATCGTCAACACCGGTGACTTCATGGGAACCAAGTGTAAGCCTGCGGATACGCTGGGAATCCTTGAGACCATCGTGGAAGGCAAAGCGAACTTCGAAAAGTGGGGTCCTTTCGAGGATATCGAGATCATGTATGACTGGTCCGGAAAAACGGCAGACTTCCGTCCGAACCTTGAGGATAAGGATTATGTTGCAGCGTTAAAGAGCGCAATGCAGAACCGTGTGGATGCAGTGGAAGGCTTCGCGACCAAGAAGGAAGGCTATGACAAGCTTCCGGATGAGGCTCTTGCTGCATTAAACAAGATCGTAGACGAGGCTGCAAGCCTGTAATTTGGAGACGATAGCTTAGATTTCGTTCCTATTCACAGTCCTCCACTCACATGCGCAAAATCAGCCGGCAAGCCGTCTGTTGCTGCTGCGCAGCGTTACATTTTACTTATGTGGTGGAGTGACTGATTACAGTCACATAAGAAGTAACATCCAGCATCCTGCAAGCAAGCTTGATGATGCTGTTTGTTACTTCTTATGCAACTGTGAATAGTAACGCTGTTTCCAGAATGTGTCTCGAATTTAACGTTGAAAAAACACACATATTAGAGTATAATGAATGTATCGTAAAGCAAGGGCAGCCTGGGGTGTTCGATACTCCTGTTATTTTGAACCTACATTTACTTTTATGGGATTCCTATATTTCCAATTGGATGTCAGGCCTCCGTTTTGCAGTGGAAGGCAGAAGATTGGGTGCGGATACCCACCTAGCTTTGCTAGGAGTCAAAATACAGGAACCGGCATTTTGGGTCTTTGCAAAAGAAGAGTTTGACAAAAGTACAACCGAGTATACGATGTACAGAAGATGTCTTTTATACAAAAGATATCATACGGCACAAAAGAGTGACGAGGTACAAAAGATATGCAGAGTACCTAAGAGAAGAACTTATACGATACAAAAGAAGAGAAGCTGCTTGTTTAAGCAGCTTCTTTTTACTGGTGCGTCAGGAGGGCATGACCCAATGGGAAAGAGACAGATCAGGGAGAATAATATGGGACAGAAACGCAACAAACGCAGCATAGGAAGCCGCCGTAATTTCTATGTGTTGGCAGGTATATTGATACTGGGTGCTGCACTTGCTCTTGTGCTGACGAGAACAGGAGATTCACGCATCATGTACAGTGATGACTGTGTATGGCGGCAGGAGGTGCCGTCCATGATGCAATTTACATATTATGACATAGCGGAATGGGAGGAAAAGCTGCCGGACAGCGGTAAGCTGAAAAACAGCGATGTGGCGGAGCTGCTGCAGCAACTTCATTTGGAAGAATACATTTCTGCCCCGGATGACCGCGGAAATATCAGCAGGGCGGAATGGTTTGCCATATATGAACAGATCGTCAGCATTCTGGATGACCGGGAAACTGTCCGGCGGAGCCATGTGCTGCTCCTGTCATGGGAGGAGGGGGCGGTGGTGACCAATGAAGGTTCATTGTCGGTGTCAGAGTTCTTCGCAGGGCAGAAAGAGAAGTATCTGGAACCCATGCATACATATGAATTATATATACAGGAGGACAGATTGCTTGGGATCGTAAGCCGGGACAGTGAAGAGGTGGTTATACCAAACGGATATATTACGTCCAGCGGTGACGGAGAACTGCGTTTCTTAAGTGGAAATCAGATTCTTGCCATCCCGGCGGACATACAGGAGGATCTTGCCGGTGTGGTGGCGGATATTTCCGTACAGAAGGGCAGCGTTACCAGAATCGGTAAGAAGGAGGAAAAGATTACCGGAAAACTTCTGTCTGTTTCTGATAGCCATATGGAGATTGCAGGATATGGACAAGTGGCGCTGGACCCGGCGCTAAAGCTGTATTCGCTTCAGGGAGAAGTGAGGGAGGCTTCCATGGATCAGTTGATCTTAGAAAACATGGATATTACCTTTGTGGTGGCAGAGGGACAGGTCAGCGCGATACTCTTAGAGCAGTCGGCGGTTATGGAGAATATTCGTGTGCTTCTGCTAAGTGACGGCAGCATTTTCCGAAGTGATGTGAGCATCACATCGGATGTTCCTCTTGTGGTAGAGCATCACCAGAATGCCGAGACGCTTGGGGCAAATACGATCATAACCGCATCTGCAATGCCGGATGCTTTCCAGGAATCCTGGCTTGCCGTGCGTCCGGCGGAGGGAGATGCGCCGTTGTATCTTTCGGATGCCCAGGGGAACAGGATATCGTTGGGTTATAGCGGAACGCTGGAGGTACGTCAGTATCCGGAAGGATTTGCGGTGGTAAACGTGGTGGATCTGGAAACCTATGTAAAAGGCGTGCTTACCAGTGAGGTTCCTTCGGACTTCGGGTTTGAGGCGTTGTGTGCCCAGGCGGTCTGTGCCAGGAGTTATGGGTATAAGCAGTTGGCAGGCAGCGGATATTCACAGTATGGCGCACATGTGGATGACAGTGTGAATTATCAGGTATATAATAAGCAAGAGCCCAGTGAACAGGCGCTGCAGGCGGCAGATGCGACGAAAGGCGAGGTGCTGTCTTTTCAGGGAGAGATCATAGAGACCTATTACTATTCCACCTCCTTTGGCCATACCGGTGATTATCAGGCGTGGAATCTGGAACCCGGTGCTTATGGGTATCTTGTGGGAGACTGGCTGCGAAGCACACCGGCAGAGGTGGATCTGTCGGATGAAGCGTCTTTTGCGGCCTACATACAGCAGCCTGACCCCGAGTGTTATGAGCAGAACATCCGGTATTTTCGCTGGAATACCGTATTACATCCACAGGACGTACAGGATCAGCTCCTGCAGACTATCCGGTCACGAAAAAAGATTCAGCCGGATGCCATTCATTATTACAGCAAAGATCTGACACAGGAGCTTGACAGTCCCTCAGGGCTGGGGACTTTGGAAAATATTGCAGTGGGTGCACGAAACGCTTCCGGTGTGATCCTGGAACTGCAGATGTGGTATGAGAACGGAATGGTACAGGTCACGTCTGAATACAATATAAGAGCTATTCTCGGAACGGCTGCATCGGATGTGAATTATCAGGATGGGAGCAGTGGTTCTGTAACCTTGCTGCCAAGTGCTTACATTAGTATAACGAAGCTGGAAGATGGGAATTATCAGGTATATGGCGGCGGATATGGGCACGGGATCGGAATGAGCCAGAACGGAGCCAATCAGCTGGCGGGACAGGGCTGGAAATACAGGGACATTTTGAACTTTTTCTATCGCGGCACGGAAATTAGTTCTTGTCTTTTGGAGTAGAATAGGGTACGCTGAAACAATCAGCAGACGCATGATCTATATAAGGAGGTGACAGCAGCATGATCGGTCCCATGATCAGAGGAGTCATAGATTTTCTGGATAAATGCAAGCATGACAGAATCAATGCTTTTGCAGCACAGGCGGCATTTTTCATGCTGCTGTCAGCAATTCCGATGCTCATGGTTTTTGCTGCACTTCTGCAATATACGCCGGTCACGGAAGGCGTTGTCTTGGATATCGTGCGAAAGAGTGTGCCGGAATATATCGCCCCGGTTCTGGTCTATGTCATCAATGAGGTTTACACGAAATCCTTTGGGATATTGTCTGCGGCGGCAGTCGCCGCGCTGTGGTCTGCCTCCAAGGGCGTCCATTATCTGGCAGAGGGGCTGAACGCGGTAAATAGTATTGAGGAGAGCAGGAACTGGTTTGTCCTGCGGTTCTGGGCGGTAATCTATACGGTAGTGTTTGTGGTGGCAATTTCCCTGATGCTGGTTCTGGTGGTATTCGGTAAGTCGATCCACTCGTTTTTCGGCACAAAGGTGCCGTGGCTGGGAAATATCATCAGCACGGTATTACAGATGCGGGGACTTTTGATGCTGGGTATATTGATCATTTTATTTACAGTCATTTACAAATATATACCAAACTGCAGGCAGAGC
This sequence comes from Lachnospiraceae bacterium, assembly GCA_029071325.1. GTDB lineage: Bacteria > Bacillota > Clostridia > Lachnospirales > Lachnospiraceae > Roseburia_C. Next base: position 58,894 of record JAIEAP010000042.1, read on the forward strand.
TTCCGGTCACAGGTTCCGGGAGCGCTTATGTGTGCAGTTGCATGGTATGGCCTTTCTTTTGGCATCTCTATCTATGTGGATTATTTCAACGGCTTTTCCATGTATGGAAGCCTGACCACCATCGTGCTTGTGATGCTGCTGATGTATTTCTGCATGTATATTCTGCTTATGTGTGCAGAATTCAACGTGGTGTTTGAGGGCTTTCAGAAAAAACCAAGGTAATCGCTTGAAGTTTTGAAAGGTTTGTGATAAGATAGCACATAGCAATATGGTAGAAATGCTTGGAAGGTGCACAAGTAGGCGTTCATACTTTTTTCAGAGAGAGGGGATCACTGGCTGGAAGTTCCCTTAAGGTAAGGTGAAGGCTGAATTTCACACCGGAGCAGCGCGGGTGAAGCAACAGTAGTCCGTGACGTGTATACGCGTTAAGTAGAGAGAGTCTGAGTATTCAGGAATCAGGGTGGTACCGCGGAGCAGCTTCGTCCCTTTGGGATAGGCGCTCTTTTTTTATGCGCGAAAGAAAGTCCGATGGATTTTGGAGCGTATATTTTTGTTGGAGAGGAGAACAAGGATGAAAGAAAAATTGCAGAAGATCAAAGAAGAGGCAATGCAGCAGATTGAGACTTCCATGGAGTTGTCTCGGCTCAATGATGTTCGGGTGGCATTTTTGGGCAAAAAAGGTGAACTGACCGCAGTCTTAAAGAGTATGAAAGACGTGAAGCCGGAGGAGAGACCTCTGGTGGGACAGTTGGTCAATGAGACCAGAGAAGCCATCGAAAAGAAACTGGAGGAGACGAAGAAGCGTCTGGAAGAAGAGCAGCTTAAGCTTAAGCTTAAGCATGAGGTGATTGACGTGACGCTACCGGCTAAGAAGAACCGGGTGGGACACCGTCATCCCAATACCATTGCGTTAGAGGAAGTAGAACGCATCTTTACCGGTATGGGATATGAGGTGGTTGAGGGACCCGAGGTTGAATACGATTATTACAACTTTGAGGCGTTGAATATTCCCGCAAACCATCCGGCAAAGGATGAGCAGGATACTTTTTACATCAATGACAAGATCTTGCTCAGAACACAGACCTCTTCGGTTCAGGTGCGTGTGATGGAGCAGGGAAAACTGCCGATACGCATGATCGCGCCGGGCAGAGTATTCCGTGCCGATGAGGTGGATGCCACCCATTCACCGTCGTTTCATCAGATTGAGGGAATGGTCATTGACCATGGCATTACCTTTGCGGATTTAAAGGGAACATTGCAGGAGTTTGCTGCAAGACTGTTCGGAGCGGACACGAAGGTGAAGTTCCGTCCGCATCATTTTCCGTTTACAGAGCCCAGCGCGGAGGTGGATGTGACCTGCTTTAAATGCGGCGGCAAGGGCTGCCGTTTCTGCAAAGGCGAGGGCTGGATTGAGATATTAGGCTGCGGCGTGATCCATCCCAACGTGCTGCGTATGAGCGGCATTGATCCGGAGGAGTATTCTGGTTTTGCTTTCGGCATGGGGTTGGAGCGCATTGCACTTTTGAAGTATGAGATTGATGATATGCGCCTGCTGTATGAAAATGACGACCGGTTTTTAAAGCAGTTTTAATGGGTGAGAACATAAAGGAGATAGATAAATATGAAGACTTCATTTAAATGGATCAAGGATATGGTGCCGGGTTTAGATGTGACTCCTCGGGAATACGCAGATGCAATGATTTTATCCGGTTCCAAGGTGGAATGTTATGAGAATATGGATGCTGACCTGGATAAAATTGTGATTGGGCAGATCCGCAAAATAGAACCCCATCCTGACGCAGATAAACTGATCGTCTGTCAGGTGGATATCGGGGCAGGAGAGCCCATTCAGATCGTGACGGGAGCGTCCAATGTCAGCGAGGGAGATAAGGTTCCTGTGGTCTTGGACGGCGGACGTGTGGCTGGAGGCCACGACGGAAAAATGACTCCGGGGGGAATCAAGATCAAAAAGGGCAAGCTTCGTGGAATTGAGTCTAACGGAATGATGTGTTCCATTGAGGAGCTTGGCTCCAGCAGGGATATGTATCCAAAAGCGCCGGAGGATGGAATATACATTTTCGACGAAGATGCGGTAGTGGGTGAAAATGCCGTTACGGCTCTGGGACTTGACGATACGGTGATTGAGTATGAGATTACAAATAATCGTGTGGATTGTTTTTCTATTATCGGAATTGCTAGAGAGGCGGCGGCAACCTTTGGAAAGGAATTCTGCCCTCCGGCAGTGAAGGAGACCGGCAACAGCGAGAATGTGAACGATTATATCAAGGTGACCGTAAAGGATCAGGAGCTGTGTCCCCGTTACACCGCAAGAGTGGTGAAGAATATTAAGATTGCCCCATCGCCGGAATGGATGCAGCGGAGACTGGCTGCTCAGGGTATCCGTCCCATCAATAATATCGTGGATATCACGAATTATGTGATGGAAGAGTACGGTCAGCCTATGCATGCCTATGACTGGGATACGATTGCGGGGCATGAGATCATTGTGCGCAGGGCGGAAAAGAACGAGAAATTCATCACACTGGATGGGCAGGAACGCATCATGGACGATTCGGTGCTTATGATCTGTGACGGTGAAAAGGCAATCGGTATGGCCGGTATCATGGGCGGAGAAAATTCCATGATCACAGAAGATGTAAAAACCATGCTGTTTGAAGCGGCATGCTTTGACGGAACTAATATCCGTCTGTCCAGTAAGAGAATAGGGCTTCGCACCGATGCCTCGTCCAAATTTGAAAAAGGCTTAGATCCCAATCTTGCCATGGCGGCAATGAACCGTGCCTGCCAGCTGATTGAAGAGCTGGGTGCAGGCGAAGTAGTGGGAGGAGCCGTTGATGTGTACGGAAAAGTAAAGGAAGGAAGGCGGATTCCGTTTGAGCCTGAGAAATATAACCGTCTGCTGGGAACAGATATATCCAGAGAAGATATGCTGGGCTATTTTGACCGGTTGGAGCTTAGATATGATGAGAGCAGCAACGAGGTTCTGATTCCGTCGTGGCGGCAGGATTTATTGTGCGATGCGGATCTTGCCGAGGAGGTGGCGCGCTTCTACGGTTATGACAAGATACCGACTACGCTTCCCAGCGGAGAGGCGACTACGGGTATGCTGTCCTATAAGCTGCGCATTGAGGAAATCGCACGGGATGTGGCGGAGTTCTGCGGTTTCTCACAGAGTATGAATTATTCCTTCGAGAGCCCCAAGGTGTTTGACAAATTACTGGTGCCGGAGGATTCCTCTCTGCGTCAGACCGTGGTGATCTCCAACCCTCTGGGAGAGGATTTCAGCATTATGCGTACAACTCCGCTCAACGGTATGCTGACCTCCCTTGCCACGAACTTCAACCGCAGGAATAAGGATGTGCGGCTCTATGAACTGGGTAACATCTATCTGCCGTTTGCCATTCCCGTGACAGAGCTTCCGGACGAGCGGATGCAGTTTTCTCTGGGTATGTATGGAGAGGGGGATTTCTTCACCATGAAGGGCGTTGTGGAGGAATTCTTCGGTCAGGTGGGTATGAATGACAAGATTACCTACGATCCGTCTGCAGAGAGACCATATCTGCACCCAGGAAGGAAAGCAGATATTATCTATAAGAATAAGGTGATGGGATATTTGGGGGAGATCCATCCGCTGGTAAGTGCTGCGTATGGTATCAAGGACCGTGTCTATGTGGCGGTTATCGATATGCCGTCCATCATGGATGAGACATCCTTCGACCGTAAATATCAGGGAATTGCCCGTTTCCCGGCTGCAACAAGAGATATCAGCATGGTGGCGCCGAAAGGCATTTTGGCAGGAGATATCGAGAAGATATTTGACAATAAGGGCGGAAGCTATCTGGAAAGCTATCATCTATTTGATATCTATGAGGGCGAGCAGATCAAGGAAGGTTATAAATCCATGGCGTATTCCCTGACCTTCCGTGCACAGGATAAGAATCTGGAAGAAGCAGACTTAAGCGCAGCAATGAACCGTATTGTCAAAGCATTAGAGGCGATGGGCATTGAATTGAGGGCATAAGAGCATGGATGTAAAAGATTTTGATTACGAGCTTCCGCAGGAGTTGATCGCCCAGGACCCGCTTGAGGACCGGTCCAGTTCCAGACTTATGGTATTGGACCGTCAGACAGGAGCTGTCACCCATAAAGTATTTAAGGACATTGCAGACTATCTTCAGCCGGGAGACTGCTTGGTCATTAATAACACAAAAGTGATCCCGGCAAGGCTGTTTGGCGTGCGTGTGGGCACGGAGGCCAAAATTGAGCTTCTTCTGTTGCACCGTCATGAAAACGATGTGTGGGAGACACTGGTGAAGCCGGGGAAAAAGTGCAGGATCGGCACGCAGATCTCCTTCGGAGACGGTTTGCTTATGGGGGAGATCATTGATGTGATAGAGGATGGCAACCGGCTGATCCGTTTCTGTTATGAAGGGATTTTCGAGGAGATATTAGACCGGCTTGGGCAGATGCCGCTGCCGCCTTATATTACGCACCAATTGCAGGATAAAAACCGCTATCAGACGGTGTATGCCAAGTACGATGGCTCTGCTGCCGCACCTACCGCGGGGCTTCATTTCACACCGGAGCTTCTGGATACAATCCGGGCGAAAGGAATATCTGTTGCGGAGGTGACGCTTCATGTGGGATTGGGCACGTTCCGTCCAGTGAAGGCAGATACCGTTGAGGAGCATCATATGCATTCGGAATTTTATCAGATTGACCAGAGTGAGGCGGACAAGATCAATGCTGCAAAAGCAGCGGGAGGACGTGTGATCGCAGTCGGCACCACCAGCACAAGGACGCTGGAATCCGCCGCCCTTGCAGACGGTACGGTTCCGGCAAAGAGCGGCTGGACGGATATTTTCATTTATCCTGGCTATACCTTTCAGGTAGTGGATGCGTTGATCACGAACTTTCACCTGCCACAGTCGACACTGGTGATGCTGGTTTCTGCATTGGCAGGACGGGAGCATGTCTTACAGGCATATGAGGAAGCGGTGAAGGAGAGATACCGGTTCTTCAGCTTTGGGGATGCTATGCTGATACTCTGATTTTTCTGTTGTAATGATCTGGAAAATGATATAAAATACAAATATGAGTGTTGCATGTCCGGCAGGGACTGCGGAGGAAAAAACGTCCGGCAGGACGGAAGACAAGAAGGAGAATCCTATGGAAGAGAAGAGAAAACACAAGAGACTGGATCTGGATGTGTCTATCCAGCTTGAAAAGCTGGAGGAGGGCGATTTCACCAATTTGAAATACATTCGAGTGAAGGTGACGGATATTTCCCGCTCCGGTATCGGATTCATATCTGATCAGGAATTGAAGGTGGGTACATATTATGACACAAGAATTGAGATCTGGACGAAGGAGATCATAGACAGTGTGCTTGAGATTGTGCGGCAGGATCCTATTGGAGACGGAAAATACAAGTACGGCTGTATCTTTGTGGGAATGACAGATACTGATGCTCTGAAGATTGATATTTATCAGATTTTTAACGACGTGTAACGTCAGATATAAAACGGGTGTCCCAAAACTATGGGACACCCGTTTTTTTATCATATGTATCATCGTGTTAAATCCGCCAGATCTTCATAGAAGCCCGGATAGGAAATATTGACGATCTCCGCGTCCTGTATGTTATTAGAACCCTCAGAGGACAGAGCTGCAACAGCAAATGCCATGGCAATCCGGTGGTCCAGGTAAGAGTTGATGGAAGCGCCGTGAAGCGGTCTGCCTCCATGTATCACCATACCGTCATCGGTGGCAGTCACGTCCGCGCCCATGGAGGCAAGATTCGTGGTGACAGACATAATGCGGTCGGTTTCCTTAACCTTCAGTTCAGCGGCATCCCGGATGACGGTAGTACCCGTTGCGTAGGCTGCCATAACGGCAATCATGGGAATCTCATCAATCAGCGTGGGGATCAGGTCGCCGTCTACGACGGTGCCGTGCAGTGTGCTGCTGCGGACCAGAAGATCGCAGACCGGCTCCCCGGATACGGTGCGTGGATTCAGCTTTGTAATGTCACCGCCCATGGCAAGAGCCACTTTCAGAATGCCGTCCCGGGTGGGATTGACACCGACATTTTCGATTAAGATCTCAGAATCCGGAACGATCAGTCCTGCAGCGATAAAATATGCCGCAGAGGAAATGTCACCGGGCACCTGGATCTTCTGTGCCTGTAGTGTCGGTTCAGGCTCGATGGATGCGGTTACGCCTTCGGATGTGACATGAGCGCCGAAACCGCGTAGCATCAGTTCTGAGTGGTTGCGGGAGAGTACGGGTTCCGTCACGCTGGTAACCCCGTCTGCAAAAAGTCCGGCTAAGAGCACGCAGGATTTTACCTGGGCAGAGGCAACCGGTGAATTGTAGTGTATGGCATGCAGCCGGTGTCCGTGAATGGACAGGGGCGCGCAGTTATTGCCGTTGACGCTGGAAATATCTGCGCCCATCTGTCGTAACGGAGTCAGAATACGTCCCATAGGGCGGGTCTGGATGGATGCGTCCCCTGTAAGGGTGCAGTCGATATCGGAGCCAGAGAGGATACCGGAAATGAGACGTGTTGTTGTGCCGCTATTGCCGGCATCCAGCACGCAGGCAGGAGAAGAGAGCCCGTGAAGCCCTTTTCCATGCACCAGAATGTGGTCTCCGGTACGTTCAATGCCAATCCCCATTTTCCGGAAGCAGTCAATGGTGGACAGACAGTCTGCCCCTTCTAGGAAATTTGTGATCTCAGTGGTGCCATGAGCAAGTGAGCCCAGCATGATGGCACGGTGGGAGATGGATTTGTCTCCCGGAATTCTGACAGTTCCCCGCAGGGAATTTACAGGTTGTATCTGCATGTATCGTAAAGTCCTTTCTATTGTTTGGTGACCGGCATATAACGCAAGGCATTATCTCTCATAAACCGTATAGTGATATTTGCGCAGCAGCGCCACAGCCTGTTCTAAGGAAGGCGCGTCATACATTTCAATGTGAAGTACGCCGTTTTCAAATTCCCGGTTATGCAGGATGCCGATATTCTTGATACTCAGGTTGTTGCTGGCAAGGATGGTAGCGATAGTGGCAATTCCGCCTGCCTCATCAATCAGATCGCAGAAACATTCGTATACCTGTCGGATAGGCCCTGCTGTACTGATGTTGATGGAATCCCTGTAATTCTTGGCGCACAGGAAAAAGTTCCGGATCTCATCGGAAGATTCCGATGCAATGAATCCACGCATGCGGCTGAGCTCGGCGGCAAAGTCGTCCATCAGATGCAGGATCTGTTCCCGGTTGGATGCACAGATGTGCTGCCACATCTCCGGTGAGGAGGAGGCGATGCGGGTGATATCTTTAAAGCCTCCCGCCGCAATGGTTTTCATAGTTTCCTGACTGTCATCCGTCTCTGCGATAAGGTTTACAAGACTTGCCGCAATGATATGGGGCAGATGGCTGATGGAAGCAGTGGCATGGTCATGCTTGCCGCAGTCCATGACCAGGGGAATCGCACCCAGAGAGGCGATAAAAAGCCGGAAATCCTCCAGATCATGGACGGTAGTCTGCTCCGTGGGTGTCAGGATATAGTAAGCGTTTTCCAGAAGATATGGCGTGGAGGCGGCAAAGCCCGTACGCTCTGAGCCTGCCATGGGGTGTCCGCCGATAAAGCAGTGTTCCAGTCCGAGAGAACGGACACTGCGGTGGATATCACCCTTGACGCTGCCCACGTCTGTGATGAGGCACCCGGGTTTTATAAATGGTTTCAACATCTTTAAGTATTCTATGTTTTTCTGAACGGGACAGCACAGCACGATGAGATCGCAGTCTGAAAAGTCCTTCATCTCTAACAGACGGTGGTTGGAGATAACCCCCTCTTTGGCTGCGTCATCCACTGTTTCCTGGTGACCTGAGGTGGCGATGATATCCGCCTGAGGATAGACTCGATTGATCGCTTTTGCAAGAGAGCCGCCGATAAGTCCCAGTCCGATAAATCCTATCTGATTACATTCCATTTACTGCATGCTCCTTTTGCTCAGGGAAATATAGGGACGTATGTTCTGCATAACCGCGTCAAACTGCTCAAAATTCAGAGACTGGGGTCCATCGGAGAGCGCGTGTGCCGGATCGTTGTGTACCTCGATCATCAAACCGTCTGCGCCGCAGGCAATTCCCGCTTTGGCAAGGGGTTCTACCAGAGAACGGACACCAGTGGCATGGCTGGGGTCAACGATGACCGGAAGATGCGACTTTTCTTTCAAGACACAGACTGCACTTAAATCCAGGGTGTTGCGGGTTGCTGTCTCGAAGGTGCGGATGCCCCTTTCACAGAGAGCCACATTGGGATTCCCGGAGGATATAATGTACTCGGCAGCATTCAGCCATTCGTCAATAGTGGCGGCAAGTCCGCGTTTTAAGAGAACGGGAAGACCTGCTTTGCCTACTTCTTTCAGCAGTTCGAAATTCTGCATATTGCGGGCGCCTATCTGCAGCATACTGACATATTTTACGGCAGATTCCACAGCGTGTGCGCTGGTGACTTCACAGATTGTGGCAAGCCCGGTTTCATCTGCGGCTGTTTTCATATATTTTAAGCCTTCTTCTTCCAGTCCCTGGAAGGAGTAAGGTGAGGTTCTTGGCTTGTATGCACCGCCCCGGAGAATGGTTGCTCCGGAAGCCTTTACGGCGGCTGCGATCGTCAGGAGCTGTTCCTCTGTTTCAACCGCACAGGGTCCTGCCATAATGGTCATGTTATCGGAACCGATGCTGGTATTGCCTACGGCAAAGCTGGTAGGCTCTGGATGGAATTTACGGTTGGACAGCTTGTAGCTTTCTGTGATGGCAACGACCTTCTCCACAAAAGGAGAGGACTCAATGCGGGGAACGTCCAGCTTTGACTTGTCGCCCACTACACCGATGATGGTGACCTGTTCTCCATGGGACAAGTGCGTTTTCAGCCCCTGTGCTTCTACCTGGTCAATGATCTTATCCACCTCAGAGTCGGCAGACATTGGTTTCATAACAATAATCATGGATAAACCCTCTTTTCTCTTTCTTCATATGATGTCGTTGTATTCAGATACAATAACCATAATATAATGGAAATGATTTGAAAAGTCAACACTTCAACGCGTTAAAGTGAAAGAATATTTGTAAAAAATATTGGAAAATATGGCGCGAAATGTTCACCCGGAATTAATAAAATCTTCATAATTACTGTCTATAATATATAATAACAAGGTAAAACGACAAAATTTTTTGGTAAATTTTACAGATAAGGAGGTGGCGAAATGAGAGTAAAGCGGGTAATCTTTGCATTGGTACTGATGGTAGTGCTGTTTCTGGACAGTCCTCAGTTCTCCCAGGCAAGATCTCTCATTGCGTCATCGCTTGCCGCAAATGGAAATGAGCAGGGAATAATGTCGGGGATTCAGACGGATCGCGAGAATATCTGGAAGGATTCTTATCGTATCACCTATTATCTGAACGGAGGGATTCCGGATATGGAACTGCCGGACAGCTATATAATAGAAGAACTTCCCATCCGGCTGGCAATTCCCAGAAAACCAGGATATAATTTTGCAGGATGGTATACGGAAAGCAATTTCCGCAATAAAATATATGAAATTAATGAGGACGGGATAGGAGATATTACCCTCTATGCCAAGTGGACCAAAAGCATTGATGCTAATTACAGTGTTGAAATGTATTCTTACAATACTATGTCCCAGGTCAGCGGTACCGATAAAGTGTTAAAGGAATGTGATTACGGTTTTATACAGAATGTGGATATTCCCGGAATGCCGGCCACCAGAGAACAGGATTATATCAATCAGATGATGCCCACGGCAAGCCAGTGCCCGCAGGGCATGTGTATCACAGATGATTATATCCTGGTGACTGCCTATAGCCCCGATGACAGTGAAAAGCTGGGCGCGTTGTATGTGTTTGACCGCGATACGGGAGAATATCTGGTGACAATTGGTATGAAGAAGCGCAGTCATCTGGGGGGACTGACCTTTGATGGACGGAATCTGTGGATCTGTCATTCGGATTCCCGTTCCCTGGAGCGGCTCAGTTATCAGTATATCCAGCTGATTGCTCAGTCCGCGCCTAAGATGTTTGTGGACGCCACCGGCATGTTTGAGGAATACCGCGTGGCAAATATGCCCTCCTGTATTACTTATCATGATGGTTTGCTGTGGGTGGCTACCCATAACGTATATTTCCGCTCTGTCATGATCTCATATCAATACCTGGATGGGGAACTGGTGGAGCAGCAGCGGGTGAATATCCCGTCCAAGGTGCAGGGAATCGCCTTTGATGATATCGGGGATATTTACCTGAGTACTTCATATGGCAGAGATAAATCGTCTTATCTGAGAGTGTATCATGGCATCCAAGAACTGGATCAGAGCCCATGGAAACCGGGACATAAGGTGGAAATGCCGCCCTGTTCCGAGGAAATCTGCTGGAACAACGGCACATTGTATGTTCTGTTTGAATCCGCCAGCGAAAAATATTTTGAGGGAACCGACGGAAAAGGAAACAGCATCTGTCCCATTGACCATATTCTGACCATTGAGACGGACTCACTCCGATAACATCGCCGGAAGGCGCACAGCTTGACAAATTTCCGGTATGTGGTAGAATTTTATGCGTATGTATCCTGTTGGAACCAATAATTGGAATTTATAGATACAAGCATAAATTCACTAGGAGGAATGAAAGAATGTCTCAAACCATGGCACCGTACAATCACAGAGCGGTAGAACAGAAATGGCGTAAGGTATGGGAGGAAAACCCCATCAACGTCAATGACGGCAAAAAGCCGAAATATTATTGTCTGGATATGTTCCCATATCCATCCGGAAACGGATTGCATGTCGGACACTGGAGAGGATATGTGATTTCTGATGTATGGAGCCGTTATAAACTGATGCATGGTCATTATGTGATCCATCCCATGGGGTGGGATGCTTTCGGTCTTCCGGCAGAGAATTATGCGATCAAGATGGGCGTTCACCCGGAGAAATCCACTGCTGAGAACGTGAAGAACATTAAGCGGCAGATTCAGGAGATCGCAGCGATTTATGACTGGGATATGGAGGTAAATACCACCGACCCTGATTTCTATAAATGGACTCAGTGGATCTTTGTGAAGATGTTCAAAGAAGGGCTTGCCTATGAAAAGGAGATGCCTATCAACTGGTGTCCCTCCTGCAAGACGGGGCTTGCAAACGAGGAGGTTGTCAACGGTAAATGTGAGCGCTGTGGCGCAGACGTGACCAAGAAGAACTTGAAGCAGTGGATGCTGCGCATCACAAAGTATGCAGACAGGCTGTTATCTGACCTTGATAAGCTGGACTGGCCGGAGAAGGTTAAGAAAATGCAGACCGACTGGATCGGCAAAAGTAACGGTGCAGAGGTTGATTTTAAGGTAGAGGGCATGGATCAGGCGATCACTGTTTATACCACCAGACCGGACACTCTCCACGGCGCTACTTTTATGGTGCTTGCACCGGAGCATGCGCTTGCAAAGGAACTTGCTAATGATGAGACCAGAGCGGCGGTTGAGGAGTACATTTATCAGGCGTCTTTAAAATCCTCCGTGGACCGTTTGCAGGATAAAGAGAAGACAGGCGTATTCACCGGATCCTATGCCATCAATCCGCTCAACGGCGCTAAGGTGCCCATCTGGCTGTCTGATTATGTGCTGGCAGATTACGGAACAGGGGCTATCATGTGTGTGCCTGCCCATGATGACAGAGACTTTGAATTTGCCAGAAAATTTGATATTCCCATTATTCAGGTTATCTCCAAGGACGGGAAAGAGATTGAGCATATGACGGAGGCTTACACCGAGGCCAAGGGTATTATGATCAATTCCGGTGACTGGAATGGAATGGAATCTTCTGTGTTAAAGCAGGAGGCGCCGGAAATGATTGAAAAAATGGGATTCGGCAAGAAGACCACCAATTATAAGCTCAGAGACTGGGTGTTCTCCCGCCAGCGTTACTGGGGAGAGCCGATTCCTATTGTGCACTGCCCGGACTGCGGCGCTGTGCCGGTGCCGGAGGAGGAACTGCCGCTGCTTTTGCCGGAGGTGGAGTCCTATCAGCCTACGGGAACAGGAGAATCTCCCCTTGCCGACATTACCGAATGGGTCAACACGACATGTCCCTGCTGCGGTAAGCCTGCAAAGAGGGAAACCAACACTATGCCTCAGTGGGCGGGGTCTTCCTGGTATTTCCTGCGTTATGTAGACAATAAGAATGATAAGGAACTTGTGAGCAGAGAGAAGGCAGATGCTTATCTGCCGGTAGATATGTACATTGGAGGCGTGGAGCACGCGGTGCTGCATCTGCTGTATTCCAGATTCTATACAAAGTTCTTATACGATATTGGGGTGGTGGACTTTGACGAGCCCTTTACCAAGCTCTTCAATCAGGGCATGATCACCGGTAAGAACGGTATTAAAATGAGTAAATCCAAGGGCAATGTGGTGTCGCCTGATGATCTGGTCCGTGATTATGGATGCGATTCTCTGCGCTTGTATGAACTGTTCGTGGGACCGCCGGAGCTGGATTCCGAGTGGGACGACCGCGGAATTGACGGAGTGTACCGCTTTATCACCAGGTTCTGGAATCTGGTAATGAGTCAGAAGGATGTGGATGTTCCGGAGACGAAGGAACTCATTAAGATCCGTCACAAAATGGTATTTGACATTACCCAGAGATTGGAATCCTTCAGTTTAAATACGGTGGTATCCGGTTTCATGGAATACAACAATAAGCTGATCGAACTGTCCAAGAAGGGCGGCGTGGACAAGGAAACATTGCGGACGTTTGTTCTGTTGCTGGCTCCGTTTGCTCCCCACATCTCAGAAGAACTGTGGTCTGAGTTGGGCGGTGAAGCCTCGGTATTCGCACAGAAATGGCCGCAGTATGACGCGGCAGTCATGGAGGACGAAGAGATTGAGATTGCGGTTCAGATCAACGGTAAGACCAGAGGCGTTGTAAGCCTTGCCAAGGATGCGGCAAAGGAAGCAGCTTTGGAAGCGGGAAAGGCTGTCATTGCTGACAAGCTGACTGGTGACATCATAAAGGAAATTTATGTTCCGGGTAAGATCATCAATATTGTTATGAAATAGGCTGTGCAATATAACAGGAGGGACTGTATCATTTTAAGAGACAGTCCCTCCTGTACTGTAAACCTATAGGGAAGCTACCGTTTTTTTCCGAAAGTGCGCATCATTTTGAGCATCTGATCCGCTTTTTTTCGCTCCTCCTCAGACATATTCTGTTTGAGTATTTCAATGAGGAGCTCGGTCTCAGTATTCGAGAAGGTCATTCCCTGGCTGCGCGCATTGTTGGCGGCATTCATCATGGTATTTGCCATGGATTTCATATCGCCTCCGCTGTGGTTTTGCGAAGCAAAATCCATCAGAAATTGTAATTTTTCCGGAGAAATGTTATTTAGGGCGGGATTGCCCTTTAAAAAGTCTAAATTCATGAGGCAGAAGGATTCCTTTCTGAAAACATAATGTCATAGGCAGACATGAACTGGAGCATATTAAGCAGAGATTCGATGTTTTCCCGTTCTACATCACTGCATTGTTCGCACAGGTCCGTCATCATCTGGTACATGCGCTCCTGGGGGGAGTCGGCAGACACAGACTGGATGACCATGGAATTCTGAGAGAACATCTGAGCGGTTTTCTGCAGTTCCAGATATTTTACCAGCAGTGCAAAGGGCCGCTGCCTGCTGGGATTCAGATATGGAATCATAGTTTTCATCATCTGGAGATTATGGCTTTGCACCTGTGTATCAAAAAGGGTTGGTTTAAATTCGGTATCCATAGACGAATCAAAGTCCTTTTTCTTTTAACCTATGTCGGCGGAATGGAAAATATAACTTATCCTGCATATACTATGATTGAATCATAAAAACAGGTGAGTAAAATGGGAAAATTGATCATAGAGGGCAATCAGGTTTATGAATTGGATGAACAGTGCCTGAAAAATAAGGCTGAGGAGAAGAAAAAGCAATCTCCGGATGAAGTGCAGACAAGGGGAAACGGCAGAATGTCACCGTCCATGCAGACGCGCAGGGGTGGAAGGTAACGTCGGAGAATTGTGCGTTGAAAACTGCCACGGGATGTTGTATGATAAGAACAGGAGAGGAGGAAGCTCCTGTTCGTTTTTGTGCAGAAGGTGAAGGAGTATATGAAAAGCAAGGGAATAAAGGCATTTGTTGATTTTATAGGCAAAGATATCGGTGGAGAGCATGAGTTTCAGAAGATTACGGTAATTATCCGCATCATACTGATATCTTTGATGGTGTATTTTACGGCAAACATGATTGTCTGTGATGTCACGTTTACAACTCCATATATTTTGTTATTTTACGGTGTTTTTTTACTGAGTTTTGTCGGAATATTCTTTTTGTCTTACCATTGCGTGACGCATGTTGTTCTGTGGTGCTTTAATCTCAGCACTATGATCTGGCTGGTGGCAATCGTGCAGTTCTTCGGATGGAATATCGGTGTGCAGCATTTTCTTATGCCGCTTGTCATGCTGTATTTTTTTGCCATCGAAAAGCACTATGTGCGTAAGGTGCTGTATGCGGTTTTTATAACTTTCTGCCGTATTCTGCTGTTTTTTATATACAATAAGAAAACGCCGGTCTGGCAGCTGTCGGGAGGAGAAGAGAATATCCTGCAGATTCTGAATACGATCACGATTTTCTGGTGTATTTCGGTCATTGCATATATCTGCAGCAGAAATAGTCAGGAGATGGAGGAAAAACTGATAGAATATAACAGTCAACTGCAAAGTCAGGTCAATACTGATACGCTTACGGGGCTTTTCAGCAGAAGGAAGGCTCTGGAATATATGGATTGGATCGTTACGGAGTCCAAGTGGAAAAACTGCTTTTGTCTGTGTATCTGCGATATTGACCATTTTAAAAATGTCAATGACACATATGGGCACGATATGGGAGACGAGGTATTGAAAGCGGTTGCCGGCGTTCTGGAGGCAGAGGTGTACGGAAGCAATCTGGCGGCGCGCTGGGGAGGAGAGGAATTCCTTCTGCTGTTTCCGGGACACGGCGGCAGCGAGGTATATGACCGGCTGGAGCGGCTAAGAAAAAGAATAGGGGAAATGCGGGTGACGGTGGGAGATGCGGCGATCGGCGTCACTATGACATTCGGATTGGCGGAATATAATGCACAGAATGGATTAAATGCCACCATTAAGGAGGCTGACCGGAAGCTCTATCAGGGTAAGAAAAGCGGAAGGAATACCGTGGTATTTTAAAAGGGCTGACTGCTTAAGCAGTCAGCCCTTTTGTTGCGGTTAAAAATTAGCAGCCGCAGCCACAGCCATTGTTGTTGAAACCAATGCCGTCACCGAATCCGCCGCAGAAGAAGAGCAACAGGATGATCCAGATGCAGCTGTTGTCGCCACAGCCGCCATTGTTGCCGAATAAACTACTGGTTCCGTTTCCACAGCAGCTGGAAAGCAGCAACAGAATCCAGATAATGGAACAGCATCCATTTCCCTCATTGCATCCACAGTTTGTAGCAGCTAAATCACTCATGTTTGAACCTCCAATATTTATCTTACAGTGTATTGTATGGAGGAGGCTTATCCGTTGTTACTTAATCATCAGATATTTTTTTAAGATGGGAAATATCAGGATGGACAGCCATGGAATAATTGGTATAATACACCACAAAACCTGGGACGGCGCCGTTTGGCTTTTTCACGTTCTTACGCTGGAGGTAGTCAATCTCCACTTTGTCATTCTCCCGGCCGTTTGAGTAATATCCAGCAAGCTGAGCGGCTTCCTCAAATACCCGGTCCGGCAGTTCCTGCCCCTGTGTTTTTACTACTACATGGGAGCCGGGCATGCCTTTGGCGTGGAACCACCAGTCACCGCCGTCGGCAAATTTGAAGGTGAGCTCGTCATTTTGTGTATTGTTCTTGCCTACATAGATATGAAATCCGTCCGAGGACAGATAGTGTAACGGCCTGCTTTTGACGGCCTGCTGTTTTTTCCCTGTATACTTTCGCTTGAGATATCCGGATTGCTCCAGCTCTGCCCGGATCTCCATGAGATCATTTTCGGATTCTGCGATGTGCAGGGCGGTGTCGATGGAGGACAGGTGGTCGAGCTCCTGTCTGGTGGATAACAGTTGTTCCTGAAGTGCATCACGGGTCCGTTTCAGCTTGTTGTAGCGTGCAAAATATTTCTGGGCGTTTTCCAGAGGGGTGCAGGTGCCGTCCAGAGGGATGGTCAGTTCCTGGTTATCGTAATAATTCAGTACGGTAACGGAAGAAGCGCCTTCCTCCACCTGGTAACCGTAGGTGTTGAGAAGTTCGCCGTATATGCGGTATTTGTCCATTTTCCCGGTGTCCTTAAGCTGTTTCTCCTGAAGATCCAGCTTCTTGCGGCTGCGGTCCAGAAGATTGGAGACTATCTTGCGCAGATCGGCAGATTTCTGCCGGATGCGTGTATAGGCGCTGCGCTTGGCATAGAATTCCTCCAGAACGGCGGAGACGGAAGTATAGGAAACTGCCGTATAGCCATCGGGAGAAACAGCTTCCGCCGTGCCGGTCCCGTACTGGTGCAGGGGAATTGCAGAGAAATCTACCGGCACGTTTCCACGCAGTATCATTACAGGATGGAAATCTTCTTTCTTGATATCCTCCATGATCCATGAAAAATTGTGGTACAGGTGAAGAAGCTCATCCTGGTTTAATGCGGACACCGGCAGATCCGGGTCGATGGATGCCCGGCAGCAGATTTCAGCCGCCATTTGGCTGCTGATACCGGTATAGGAGTCAAAGATCGCCTTGCCGCAGCCGGCAGGGTGTGATGTGACGGAAGCAAAAAAGGACGCTTCATCCGCATCAAGGGGAGAGGTTTTCTGTCTTGTCTCCGGTATAAAGTATGCACGGCCGGGCAGAACTTCACGGATGGAGCTTACCTGGGCGGAGATATGCTTGATACTGTCGATGATGCGGTCCTTGTCGTCGCAGAATATGATGTTGCTGTATTTGCCCATCAGTTCAATGATCAGATGCTTTCTGCGAAGATCTCCAAGCTCATCTAAGTGTTCCACCTGGATGCGGATGACGCGTTCCAGTCCCGGCTGGGTAATGTCTACAATACGCCCGTTTGCGATATGCTTGCGCAGCACCATGCAGAAATTCGGTGCAGTCATGGGACTGGTGCGGTTGGTTACTGTAAGATATATATAGGGGAGTGAGGCACTGGCACTTAAGGCAAGCCTGCGCACTCCGTCACTTGTCTTGATAGTCAGGAGCAGTTCGTCTGATTCCGGCTGCGCAATTTTGCTGATGCGCCCCTGCAATATGGTCTGCCGCAGTTCACTGACAAGTCCTGCGACCATGATTCCGTCAAATGCCATGGCATAGATTCCTTTCTGTATGTTACTTAAGATGTAGTATTCCTACCAAGTATAATGAAAAAGCATAGAAAATACAAGCATTCCACTGCAGACCATGAAAACTTGACTAATATAACAATTTCATCTATAATAAATGTATCTATGCGTTAGGAGGCTGCTATGATCAATAGTATGACCGGCTTCGGAAGATGGGAAGTCGAGGAGGACAACCGGAGGATTACAGTCGAGATAAAGGCGGTCAATCACCGTTACCTCGATATCAACGTTCGTATGCCCAAAAAGCTGGGGCTTTTTGAAAATACGGTACGGACCCTGATGAAGGAGTACATGCAGCGCGGTAAGGTGGATGTATTCATTACATACGAGGACTGCAATGAGACGAAGATGTCCCTTGCATACAATGAATCCCTTGCAGCGGAGTATGTAAAATACATAACGCAGATGGCAGAGACTTTTCATCTGCCCGGCGACTTAAGCGCAGTTACCCTGTCCCGCTGTCCGGAGGTACTGACCATGCAGGAGCAGGACACGGATGAGAATGAACTGCTTGCAGTGCTGGAGAAAGCCCTGCGCAAGGCATGTGAAGGTTTTGTGGAGACAAGGGCAGACGAGGGGATGCGTCTTAAGGCAGATCTGATGGAGAAGCTTAAGAATATGCTTTCTTATGTGGACTTTATTGAGGAACGTTCTCCTGTTATGCTGCAGGAGTACCGCCAGCGCTTGGAAGAGAAAGTGAAGGAAATCCTGCAAGACACACAGATGGATGAATCAAGAATTGCAACAGAAATTACGATTTTTGCGGATAAGGTCTGCGTTGACGAAGAGACTGTACGCCTGCGAAGCCATATCAAGGCAATGCAGGATGCGCTTTCGGAGGGCGGAAGCGTAGGGCGGAAACTGGATTTTATTGCCCAGGAGATGAACCGGGAAGCGAACACGATTCTGTCTAAGTCGGGTGATCTGGCAATCTCCGATACTGGAATCAATCTCAAGACGGATATCGAGAAAATCCGGGAACAGATTCAGAATATCGAATAGGGGAAGATATGGCAGCTTTGATGAATGTAGGGTTTGGCAATGTGGTGAATACAGAGAAGATTGTTGCGATACTTCTGCCGGATTCGGCGCCGGCCAAGCGTATGATACAGCGTGCCAAGGAAACAGAAAATATAATTGACGCTACTCAGGGCAGAAGGACACGGGCGGTCATTGTGATGGAGAACCGATATGTGGTATTGTCCGCATTGCAGCCGGATACGCTGACCGGACGGTTTCATGAGTTATATAAGGCGGCAGAGGAATAAGACATGGAAAATAAAGGAATATTATGTGTAGTGTCCGGCTTTTCCGGAGCCGGGAAGGGAACCGTGATGAAAGCGCTGCTGGAAAAATATCCCAGCCAATATGCGTTGTCTGTCTCGGCAACCACAAGAGCCCCCAGGGAAGGGGAAGAAGAAGGCGTTGCTTATTTCTTTAAGACGCAGGAGGAATTCCAGCGGATGATAGAGGAGGACGCTTTGATTGAATACGCCGGGTATGTGAACCACTATTACGGGACGCCCCGGGCATATGTGGAAAGCGAAATGGCCGCAGGACGAGACGTCATACTGGAAATTGAGATACAGGGAGCTCTGAAGGTGAAAGAGAAGTTCCCGGAGGCGGTGCTATTGTTTATCATGCCGCCTACGGCAGAGGAATTGAAACGCCGGCTGGTGGGCAGGGGGACCGAAGATATGGCCACCATTGAGGCGAGACTTGCACGGGCATCCGAAGAAGCGGCAGGAATGGAACAATATGACTATATTGTGGTCAATGACAGGCTGGAAGCGTGTGTGGAGGAACTCCATCAGATCATGATAAGCGAGCATCACCGCACCGGCAGAAATATAGAAGAAATTCATAAAATCAGAGAAGAACTGAAGCGTTTTTCGAAAGGAGAATAAAGCTATGATACATCCATCTTATGTAGAGTTAATGAAGGTCGTAAATCACGATGTGGAGATTGGCGAGGAGCCGGTGGTCAACAGCCGTTACTCTATTGTGATCGCTACATCCAAGCGGGCAAGACAGCTGATCGCCGGAGATGAGGCGATGATTGACGGCACGGGCAAGAAGCCGCTTTCCATTGCGGTAGAGGAATTAAATGAGGGTAAGGTCAGAATTGAAGGAGAAGACAGCTCACTGGAAGAGGATGAGTAATTGACCGAGGTTGCCAACATAGTTGGTAACCTTTTTGTCATAATAGTTACTATTTACACTGCGAAGCAGGAGGCGGTATGAACATTTTTTTTGTCTCCCTGGGCTGCGATAAGAACCTGGTGGATTCTGAGTATATGTTGGGGATGATCCGGGACGCGGGACACAGTATCATAGATGATGAGTCCAAAGCAGATGTCATTGTGGTGAATACCTGCTGTTTTATCGGAGATGCCAAGGAGGAGAGTATCAACACCATTCTTGAGATGGCGGAATATAAGACAAGCGGCAGGGCCAGGGCGCTGATCGTGTCGGGATGTCTGGCACAGCGTTATAAGGAAGATATCGAGCGGGAGATTCCGGAGGTGGACGCCATTTTGGGCACCAATTCCTACGACAGTATTGTTACGGCAATCGATGAAGTGACATCGGGCAGACATTATACCAGCCACAATTCTCTGGAAGGGCTTCCTGCGTTACACACCAAGCGCTGCGTCACCACAGGCGGTCACTATGCACATTTGAAGATTGCAGAGGGATGTAATAAGCGGTGCAGTTACTGTATCATTCCGTATATCAGGGGCAATTACAGAAGCGTTCCTATGGAGGAACTGATCGCTGCTGCAAGAGAGCTGGCGGCAGGCGGTGTGAAAGAGCTTATTCTGGTGGCACAGGAAACCACGCTGTACGGAATTGATCTCTATGGGAAAAAATCCTTAGGGAAGCTTCTGGATGCACTGAATGAGATACCGGGACTTTACTGGATCCGCATTATGTATTGTTATCCGGAAGAAATCGATGATGAGCTCATTGATGCCATAAAACGCAATTCCAAGGTCTGCCATTATCTGGATATTCCGATCCAGCATGCCAATTCCGATGTGTTAAAAGGCATGAACCGCAGGACGAATAAAGAGGACCTGATCCGCATCATCCGACGTCTGCGGGAAGAGATACCGGATATCACGCTTCGGACGACTCTGATCTGCGGATTTCCGGGAGAGACGCAGGAGCAGCACGAAGAATTGATGGCATTTGTCAATGAAATGGAATTTGACCGGTTGGGCGCGTTTGCATTTTCGCCGGAAGAGGGAACCAAAGCAGAACAAATGACGGATCAGATTCCGGAGGAGACGAAGGAACTTTGGAGACAGGAGGTCATGGAACTGCAGGAGGAGATCATCTTCGAGAAAAACGAGACTCTGACCGGCAGAGAATTTTATGCCTTTATTGAAGGCAGGGTAGCGGATGAGGATGCCTATGTGGGCAGAACATACCGGGATGCTCCGGAGATTGACGGGTACATTTTTGTACATACCGATAGGGAACTGATGACGGGAGACTTTGTGAAGGTACGGGTCACAGGAGCATATGAATATGATTTAATAGGAGAATTAGCATGAATCTTCCAAACAGACTGACGATTTTAAGGGTGATATTAATTCCGTTTTTTGTATTATTCCTGCTGCTCCCCATTACGGAATACGATAACTATATTGCGGTGGGGATTTTTATTCTGGCAAGCCTTACTGACATGCTGGATGGCAAAATCGCCCGGAAATATAATATGGTGACGAACTTCGGCAAGTTTATGGATCCTCTTGCGGATAAGCTGCTGGTGTGTTCAGCGATGATCTGTCTTGTTGAGACAGGGCAGCTTGCGGCATGGATTGTAGTTATTATTATAAGCAGAGAGTTCATCATCAGCGGCTTCCGTCTGGTGGCGTCGGACAATGGCGTTGTGATTGCCGCCAGCTACTGGGGAAAGTTTAAGACCACGTTTCAGATGCTGATGGTCATTGCGCTCATCTTAAATATCGATCATGAATACTACCGGATATTCTGCGGGGTTCTGACATATGTGGCGCTGGCGCTGACGGTGATTTCTCTGGTGGATTATATCTGGAAAAACCGTACCGTGTTAAAGGAGCAGAAATGACAGACAGACAACAGTTGCCTATCGAAGAATATGTGGTGGATATTTTAAAAAGAAATCATCTTCAGATTGCTACGGCAGAGTCCTGCACCGGAGGGCTTGTGGCTGCAACGCTGATCAATGCTGCCGGGGTGTCAAGTGTACTGGAGGAATCCTATGTCACTTATTCTGATGGAACGAAGATGAAGATCCTTGGCGTGTCGGAGGATACGCTGGCGCGCTATACTGCGGTCAGTGAGGAGACCGCCCGGCAGATGGTGTCCGGCGTCTGCCGCGTTGCAGGGACGGATGTGGGGATCTCTGTGACCGGTATTGCAGGACCGGACGGGGGCAGTGAGGAATTCCCGGTAGGACTGGTGTATATCGGCTGGAATATAAGAGGGCACATTACCGTGAGACGATATGAATTTCCGGGGGACAGACAGCAGGTACGTTTTGCTGCTGTAGAACAGGCGCTGTCCGTACTGCCGCAGCTTATGGAAGAAGAGGGATATCGATGAGGATCATAGCCGGAAAAGGAAGACGGCTTCCGTTAAAAACTGTAGCAGGAATGGATACAAGACCGACGACAGACCGGATCAAAGAGACACTGTTTAATATGCTGCAGCCGGGTATTCCGGGCTGTGTATTTTTGGATCTATTTGCCGGCAGCGGACAGATCGGACTGGAGGCGGTAAGCCGGGGCGCAGATCAGGCGGTGTTCGTGGAGCAGAACCGGAAGGCGGCAGAATGCATCCGGGATAATATTGCATTCACCAGGTTTGACGGACAGTGTACGCTGCTGGTGATGGATGTGTTGGCAGCGCTGCGGTCACTGGAAGGACGGCAGTATTTTGATATTGTGTTTATGGACCCGCCGTATCACAAGGATCTGGAGTTTTCTGTGCTGGAATACCTGGCGGCTTCCAGGCTGATCGACGAGGATTCCATGATCGTGGTAGAGGCAGCGCTGGATACAGATATGAGCCGCGTGACCGGACTTGGCTATGCCATAGAGAAAGTGAAACAGTACAAGACAAACCAGCATGTGTTTTTAACCAGAAAGGGCTGATAGGATAATGAAAAGAGGAATCTACCCGGGAAGCTTTGACCCGGTAACGAACGGGCATGTGGATATGATCGAACGCGCGGCTAAGATTGTGGATCATCTGGAGGTCGGCGTACTGAATAACCGGGCAAAAAATCCATTGTTTTCTGTGGATGAACGTGTTAGTATGTTAAAGGAGATAACAAAGGATATGCCCAATGTGTCAGTATCTTCTTTTGACGGATTGCTGGTGGATTATATGGAGGAGATAGGCGCCTCTATCATTGTGCGGGGGCTTCGGGCGGTGACGGATTTTGAGTATGAGTTACAGATTGCGCAGACCAATCATCGGGTAAATCCCAACATCGATACTCTGTTTTTGACGACGAACATCCAGTACTCCTATCTCAGTTCTACGATGGTGAAGGAATTTGCCTCCTATGGCGGGGACATTTCCCATTTTGTGCCGTTACAATTCATAGATAGGATATATGAGAAATATAACATTAAGAAATAAGGAGCGTAGCGTATGAGCAGCAGAATGGAACAGATTATTGAGGAAATCGAGGAGTACATTGATAATTGTAAGTATCAGCCCTTGTCCAGCACTAAGATCATTGTGAACAAGGATGAACTGGAAGAACTCCTGACAGAACTGAAGATGAAGACTCCGGAGGAGATCAAACGCTATCAGAAGATTATCAGCAATAAGGAAGCGATTCTTGCAGATGCCCAGGCGAAAGCAGATGCCATTATTGCGCAGGCGCAGGTGCAGACCAACGAGCTGGTCAGTGAACATCAGATCATGCAACAGGCGTATGCGCAGGCGAATGAGGTCGTGATGATAGCCACCAAGCAGGCGCAGGAGATTCTGGACAATGCCACCAATGATGCCAACAGTATCCGCATGGGAGCCATCAGCTATACCGATGACAATCTGCACACGGTGGAGGAAATTCTGACCCATGCCATTGAGACCTCCCGGATGCGATATGACAGTCTGGTCCATTCCCTGCAGGGATGCCTTGACGTGGTGACTGCTAACCGCAGCGAGTTGCTTCCGGCATCGGAAGAACTGGAACCGGAGAAGCCTGCGGCCGACGCAGCGCAGGCCGCTGCAAAGGCCTCCAAGGCAGAGGAGGGCGCTGCGGACACAGATAAGGCACAGGCGCGGGAATAGCTACAGATAAGGATAGATCATATAAGCAACGCTGCCCGAGGACAGTGCCAGTAAAAATTTGATCAGTACATAGCGTTTCATAGGCAGACGCACTCTGGAAACCATAGAGTAGGTCTGGGCAATGCCGCATATGCCGCCCATGGATGTCAGGGCAATGACTCCTGTGAAGGCAATACGGGCAGGGTAACCTGCAGCGGTAATAAGCGCGATACCGTTGGTGATTTCCAAGGGAGCCGCAAGAACGGTCTGCCACAGAGGATGGGATATATACAATTGCAGGAATGCTGTCAGAATGGAGAACAGCATGATATATCCCCCTAATTTACACAGAATTTCAAAGCCGTTCATGATTCCGGCATCTACGATAGAAAAGTCCATTTTTAATCGTGGTGCCGTTTCTGTTTGTTTTGAGAAGTCCCGCATACGTCGGTATGCAATACTTCCATAGATGAGGGGCGGAACGTACAGCAGAAGAAGCACCGGCAAAATCAGATGATCGGCCCTCATTCTATCGTGCACAATATAGCTTGTGATAAAGATTGGACTGATGTTATTGCTGATTACAAATATTGCGGAAGCCTCCTGATGGCTTAACTTTCCCTCCTCCACCATCTGGGCACAGATGCGGCTTCCCATGGGAAAGCCGAAGAGGAAGCCTGCAATCACAGGAAACGCGCCGTTTTTCGTGCAGGGCAGGATCCGGCGTGCCAGTGGGTGCAGAATGCGGGCAATCTGAAAGAAGGCATTGGAGGAAATCAGAATATCCGATATAATGGCAAAGGGAAGCAGTGCCGGCAGGATATTCTGATACCAGATGGCAAGTCCCTGGGCCGCAGCCCGGACCGTGACCGTCGGATGAAGTAACAGCAATAATAATCCAAAAAACAATAACAGAAGAGAAATAGTTTTTTTCATAGTCTAATATATTTGTAGAAAAAATCAAATATGCGAAGTTCTATGAAGAAAGCAATTGCAAAAATAATCCTGTTATTATTGGCTGTCTGCTGCGATGTGTGGCTGACTGCATATGTAAGGAAACAGGCATCCTTTTATCAGCCCTTTGATGAATCCTGCATGGAGCGGGTGATAAAAAATCAGGAGATTATACCGGATACAGTGAAGCTGCTGCAGGAATATGCGGCGGAAACCGATATGACATATGAGGAATGGTTATGGGCGTATCTATATACCGGGTCAGATGACAGCCAGGTGATGGAACAGACATGGGAGCGGCTTTGGAACAGATATCCGGAAGAAATCCAGCAGCAGACGGAGTATCTTAGGGCAATCTGGTCCGATCTTGTGTACTTTCCGGTACCGGCTTCCTCTCTGGATGCGGATAAGCAGGTGGCATTTGAAAATTCCTGGATGCAGAGCCGCACCTATGGGGGAAATAGGGGGCATGAAGGCACAGATATTATGGCCTCCATCAACAGCCGCGGCGTGTATCCCATCATCAGCATATCCGATGGCGTGGTGGAGAAGATGGGGTGGCTGCCCAAGGGCGGTTACCGCATCGGGGTGCGCAGTGAGCACGGCGCGTACTTTTATTATGCCCATTTGTCTGATTATGCAGAAGGGCTGAAAGTGGGAGACCGGGTTCATGCAGGCGACCTTTTGGCCTTCATGGGCGATACCGGTTACAGCGAGGTGGAGGGAACCACCGGAAACTTTGACGTACACCTGCATTTTGGTGTATACTTAAATGATGCGGCGGGAAATGAATTTGCAGTAAATTCTTATGCTGTACTGCAATATCTTGAGGAACGCAAATTGCAGTATCCTTATTGAGACAAATGTGTGTATCTGAGTTTCTGTTATTTCCCGAATTTTGTGCGCCATAGGGTTCCCATCGCAGAGCGATGTGAACATTTTGCGGCGGAAAGTGTGTTGGAAAACAAGTTTTCCAAACACTTTTCCACGCAAAATATCCGTGTTGCCGAAGGCAACAAGACCCTATGGCGCCTCAAAATCACAAAATGCAGAAACTCAGGATAAAAAGGAGTTTGTCATGGCAATGCTGAGGATTGATAAATTATTGACGGAGATGGGATTTGGGAGCAGAAGCCAGGTAAAGCAGATGGTTGCCAGGGGCAGAGTGAGCGTGGACGGCACGGTAGTATCCCGCCCGGAGACAAAAATGGACCCGGAACTGTCTGAAATTACGGTGGATGGGATGCCTGTAGTTTATACACAGTATGAATACTATATGCTACATAAGCCCGCAGGTTATGTCAGCGCTACCCAGGACAATTGTTATCCTACGGTGGTGGAACTGATTACCGGCGCCGTGCGCGGAGATTTGTTTCCGGTGGGACGGCTGGATCTTGATACAGAAGGATTGCTTCTCGTCACCAATGACGGGGCGCTGGCACATAAGCTTCTGTCCCCGAAAAGGCATGTGCCCAAAGTCTATCAGGCAAGGGTCACGGGTATAGTCGATGGGGAGGATATTGCAGCGTTTCAAAACGGTATGGATATCGGAGAACCGGAATGGACGCTTCCGGCGACGCTTCGTGTCATTTCCACAGACGAGACGGAATCTTTCGTGGAGGTTGTGATCACGGAGGGAAAATATCATCAGATCAAGCGTATGTTTGCGGTAAGAGGCAGGGAAGTCCTGTATTTGAAACGCATCTCAATGGGGAGCCTTACGTTGGATGATACACTGAAAAAGGGTGAGTACCGCCCCTTAAGCGGACAGGAAATTGCGGAGTTGAAACGATAAGTATGGCGCAGGGATTTTTACCGATATCGAAACAGGATATGGAAGAACAGGGAATCGGGCAGTTGGATTTTGTCTATGTTACAGGGGATGCCTATGTGGATCACCCGTCCTTTGGACATGCTATCATCAGCAGGATACTGCAGGCGCACGGTTACACGGTGGGTATCATTGCGCAGCCGGATTACCGGGATCGGGCAAGTGTCACCGTACTGGGGGAACCAAGGCTGGGCTTTCTTGTGACGAGCGGCAACATGGACTCTATGGTGAATCATTATTCTGTGTCCAGGAAACGCCGCCGGACAGATGCCTACAGCCCTGGGGGCGTGATGGGGAAACGGCCGGATTATGCTGTTGTGACCTACTGCAATCTGATCCGTCAGACCTATAAACACGTTCCCGTCATCATTGGCGGAATCGAGGCAAGCCTTCGGAGATTGGGACATTACGATTACTGGTCCAACCGGGTGAAACGATCCATTCTGCTGGATTCCGGTGCGGATCTGATCTCTTACGGAATGGGAGAACACAGCATCGTAGAAATTGCAGATGCCTTAAACAGCGGTCTTGCCGTGGGGGACATTACATTTATAGACGGGACGGTCTATAAGAGCAGAAACAAAGAAGATATCTATGATGCCATCGAGCTTCCTTCCTTTGAAGCGATCCGGGAAGATAAACGCGCGTATGCTAAGAGCTTTTATCTGCAATATCAGAACACGGATCCCTTTGCGGCAAGAAGGCTGTATGAGACGTATGACGGCAAAATGTTCGTAGTACAGAATCCGCCGGCAAAGCCCTTAAGCGAGCAGGAGATGGATGATGTATATGCGCTCCCCTATATGAGGACTTATCATCCCTGCTACGAAAAAGAAGGCGGGATCCCGGCAATTTCAGAGGTGAAGTTCTCACTGATCAGCAGCCGGGGCTGCTTTGGAGGCTGCAGTTTTTGTGCCCTGACTTTCCATCAGGGACGTATTATTCAAAGCCGCAGCCATGATTCCATTGTGGCAGAGGCCCAACAGATGATACAGGACCCTGACTTCAAGGGATATATCCATGATGTGGGCGGACCTACGGCAAATTTCAGAGAGCCTGCATGTGGGAAACAGTTGACGAAGGGAGCCTGCCCGAACCGGCAGTGTCTCTTCCCGAAGCCCTGTCCCAATCTCAAAGCGGATCACAGCGATTATATCGCGCTGCTGCGGAAGTTACGGAAGCTGCCCGGCGTTAAGAAGGTCTTTATCAGGTCGGGTATCCGGTTTGATTATCTGCTGTGTGATACGAAGCATGATTTTCTGACGGAGTTATGCAGATACCATGTCAGCGGCCAGCTAAAGGTGGCACCGGAGCATATCTCCGATGCGGTGCTCACACGGCTGGGCAAACCTCCGGTGCAGGTTTACCGCCGTTTTGTGCGCGCCTATGAAGAGACAAATGAACGGTTGGGGTTAAAGCAGTATCTGGTGCCGTATCTGATGTCCTCCCATCCCGGCTCTACCTTAAAGGAAGCTGTGGAACTGGCAGAGTATCTGCGGGATCTGGGATATATGCCGGAGCAGGTGCAGGACTTTTATCCGACACCCTCCACGATTTCCACCTGTATGTATTATACGGGATTGGATCCTCGGACTATGGAGCCGGTGTATGTAGCAACGAATCCCCATGAGAAAGCCATGCAGCGTGCGCTGATCCAATACCGCGCTCCGGAGAATTACGATCTGGTATACGAGGCGCTGACGAAAAGCGGACGAACGGATTTGATCGGCTATGACGAAAAATGTCTGATCCGGCCCAGGAAGCCGGCATCCGGCACCAGCAGGGGAGGAAAGCCTGCCGGGGACAGAAAGAATCCGCCCAGGAAAAAGAAAACGATACGCAACGTCCATAAAAAGCAAAGAAACGAGCACAAACTATGATCAGTTACAGGATAGGAGCCAACGAAGCCGGACAGAGATTCGACAAGTATCTGCGCAAGCTTCTGCGGGAAGCTCCTTCAAGTTTTATATATAAAATGCTGCGCAAAAAAAATATTGTGCTAAACGGCAGAAAATCAGACGGCTCCCAGATACTGGCAGACGGAGATGAAGTAAAGCTGTTTCTGGCGGATGACACACTTCATAAGTTCATGGGACAGCCGTCGGGTGAGGGGGAGACTCTGTCCGGCAGTTACCCCTATCATCCCCTGGAGGTTCTCTATGAGGATGAAGACTGGCTGATGGTCAATAAGCCTGCGGGCATATTGAGCCAGAAGGCTGTGCCGGAGGATATATCCATGAATGAATGGATCATCGGATATCTGCTGCACACAGGGTGTCTTATGCCAGAGCAGCTGGCCACCTTTAAGCCTTCTGTCTGCAATCGTCTGGACCGCAACACGTCAGGATTGCTTGCTGCAGGCAAAACATTGGCGGGATCGCAGAGCCTGTCGGAAGCATTCCGGGAGAGGACCGTGCAGAAACATTACCGCTGCCTGGCGGCGGGACGTGTGACGGAGAGCATGCACTTGAGAGGGTATCTGAGCAAGGATGAGAAGACAAACCGGGTAACACTTACTACTGAGGAGGTCGCCAATGCACGCCCTATTGAGACGGAGCTTACGCCTCTTAGCGTATACCGGGAGGCAACGCTTCTGTCGGTGCATCTGATCACAGGACGTACCCATCAGATCCGCGCCCATCTTGCCTCTATCGGTCACCCGATATTGGGGGACGGCAAATACGGGGACAGCCGCGTCAATGAGGAGTGGAAGAGACGGGCCGGTGTCCGGCGGCAGCTTCTGCATGCCTACAGCCTGACGCTTGCAGACGGGCGAAGTATTACGGCGGAGCTTCCGCAGGATTTTTGCAGAGCGCTTAGAGAATTAGAACAGGAGACACACAAATGAGATTGTATATCATGCGGCATGGAGAGACCGATTACAACAAAAAGGGACTGATTCAGGGGAATCTTGATATACCGTTAAATGAATACGGATTGGAACTGGCGCGCCGGACAAGACAGGGCTTTGAGGCGGAGGGACTGCACTTTGATATCTGTTATTGCAGTCCTCTGATCCGCGCCAGGAAGACCGCAGAGATTCTCTTAGAGGGGACGGAAACGCCTATTGTGACGGATACGCGTATCCGGGAAATGCATTTTGCAGAAGGGGAGGGCGTTCCGCTGGCAGATATTTCCGTAAAGCCGGAGTACGCCAATATCGATGCGCTTTTTCATAATCCCAAAATGTACCGTGCCACCGCGCTGGGGGAGAGCTATGAGGCGCTTTTTGCCAGAGTAGATGATTTTATGGAGCATGAGATCTATCCCAGGGAGGGGCAGTATGAGAATGTTCTGTTGTGCTGTCATGGCGGTATTATCCGGGCGTTTCTCGCCTTTTTGAAGAAGCTGGATCTGGATGAATTCTGGAATAACCATCAGCCCAATTGCAGTGTCAACATCATAGAGGTCAAAGACCGGCAGATCAATATCATAGAGGAGCATAAAATCTATTATACGCTGCCGGAGGAGCGGAAGGGGGCAATTTTGTAATGCCGACCTGGAATTCCAGGGGACTTCGGGGTTCTACCTTAGAAGAATTCATCAACCGTACCAATGAGAAATATCTGGAACACAAACTGGCGTTGATACAGAAGATTCCCACCCCCATTACCCCTATTAATATTGATAAGGAGACAAGGCATATCACACTGGCTTATTTTGATCAGAAGAGCACCGTAGACTACATAGGAACAGTACAGGGAATTCCGGTGTGCTTCGATGCCAAAGAATGCCATACGGATACCTTTCCTCTGGCAAATATCCATGAGCATCAGGTGAGGTTCATGGAGGATTTTGAAGCACAGCAGGGAGTAGCGTTTCTCATTATTTTCTTCTCTAAACGGGATGAATTTTATTATCTGACTTACCGCAAAATGCGCGCATTTTGGGACCGCGCCATGGAGGGCGGCAGGAAGAGCTTTCGCTATGAGGAACTGGAACCGGAATATTTCCTGAGACCTAAGCCCGGACTGCTTGTGCCGTTTTTGGACGGTCTGGCAAAGGATTTGGAGCACAGGGATTGACAAGTGCGGAAACTTTCCCTATAATAGACAGAGAATTTATTGTAGTAGCATGGTAGCACGATAAAGTGCGCCGCGTAAAACGGCGGTTTGAGCGGTCTGCTGCTGCATCCAAAACGGAGGATATTATGAGAAATCAGTTGTTACATACACCGGAGGGCGTCCGTGATATCTACAATGGAGAGTGCGAGAAGAAGCTTATGCTGCAGGAAAAACTCCATGCTACGTTAAAGCATTACGGATATCACAGCATACAGACGCCATCCTTCGAGTTTTTTGATATATTCGGAAAAGAGGTAGGAACGATTCCCTCACGGGATCTCTATAAGTTTTTTGACCGGGAAGGAAATACCCTGGTGCTGCGTCCCGATATCACACCGTCTATCGCCCGGTCTGTGGCAAAATATTTTCAGGACGAGGATATGCCCATCCGGCTGTGCTATATGGGAAACATTTTTATCAATAATAACAGCTATCAGGGCAGGCTGAAGGAATCGACCCAGCTTGGAGCAGAGCTCATCGGAGATAATTCGGTAGATGCCGACGCGGAAATGATTTCCATGGCCATTGAGTCCCTAAAGAGCTGTGGATTAAGGGAGTTCCAGATCAGCGTGGGGCACGTGGACTTCTTTCGGGGACTGATGGAGGCTGCGGGGCTTTCCGAGGATCAGGAGGAAAATATCAGGGAACTGATCGCAAACAAGAATTTCTTCGGAGTGGAGGAAGCAGTGGATTCCTGTGAAATGCCGGAGGACTTAAAAAAGCTGTTTGGAATGCTGGGTGTTCTGTATGACGGACCGGGGGAGTTCGCAGAGGCAAAACAGATTGCGGATGCTTATCCCAGGCTGAGGGAAGCCGTCTGTCATCTGGAGGCATTAGACGAGGTTTTAAAGATTTATGATGTGGATAAATACATCACTTATGAGCTGGGGATGCTCAGTAGTTATAAATATTACACCGGCGTGATCTTTGCGGGCTATACTTATGGCAGCGGAGAGCCTATTGTAAAGGGCGGAAGGTATGACCGCCTGCTCCCGCATTTCGGCAAGGACGCTCCTTCCATTGGATTTGCCTTCGTGGTAGATCAGCTTATGGCGGCGATCGCAAGACAGCATATTGAAATCCCCGTGCCCCATGATAACCAGATGATCGTATACAAGGCCCAGCTACGCAGGGAGGCAATCAGCAAGGCGCGTGCGCTGCGGCATCAGGGCTGTAACGTGGAGCTGGTGCTGTGGCAGGAGGGGAGAACTCAGGCGCACTATGAGGATTATGCTTCCGCAAGAAATATTGCAACATTGTTATGGATGGACGGTGAATAAGATGGAGAATAACAGATACCTGACTTTTGCATTGGGCAAGGGAAGGCTGGCAGATCAGACGTTAAAAACCTTTGAACAGATTGGTATTACCTGTGAAGAGATGAAGGATAAGAAAACCCGCCGACTGATTTTTGTGAATGAGGAATTGAAGCTGCGTTTCTTTCTGGCAAAGGGGCCGGACGTGCCGACCTACGTAGAGTACGGTGCGGCTGATATAGGGATCGTAGGCAAAGATACGATACTGGAAGAGGCGCGGAATATTTACGAGGTGCTGGACTTAGGATTCGGCAAATGCCGTATGTGCATCTGCGGACCGAAGGAGGCAAAAGAACTTCTGCAGCACCATGAGCTGATCCGTGTTGCAACCAAATATCCCAGAATCGCAAAGGACTATTTCTATAATAAAAAACATCAGACAGTGGAGATCATCAAGCTGAACGGTTCCATAGAGCTTGCACCTATCGTAGGGTTATCTGAGGTGATCTGCGATATTGTGGAGACAGGCTCTACGCTTCGGGAAAATGGACTGGATGTGCTGGAGGAGGTATGTCCGCTGTCGGCACGGATGGTGGTCAATCAGGTGAGCATGAAGATGGAGCATGAACGCATTAACCGGCTGATTACAGATTTGAAGCATGTGCTGCAGGAGGGAAATGTATGAGAATCTTACAATTGACAAAAGAAACGCAGAATAATATCCTGGAAGATCTTCTGAAACGAAGCCCGAATAGTTACGGTGAATTCGAGGCAAGGGTGCAGGAGATTATTGAAAATGTGCGTGACCGCCGGGATGAGGCTCTGTTTGATTATACCAGGCGCTTTGACGGGGCGGATATCGACAGCTGCAGCATTATGGTGATGGAGGAGGAAATTGCCCGGGCATACGAACAGGTCGACCCGAAACTGCTTGCGGTAATCCGCAAGGCGTTAGTAAATATCCGTACTTATCATGAGAAGCAGCGTCAGAACAGTTGGTTTGAGAGTTCTGATAAGGGAATCATCTTGGGTCAGAAAGTAACTGCACTGCAGCGCGTGGGCGTGTATGTTCCAGGCGGCAAGGCTGTATATCCCTCCTCGGTACTGATGAATATCGTACCGGCGAAGGTTGCCGGGGTAGATGAGATCATCATGACTACGCCGCCGGGAAAGGACGGAGCGGTGAACCCTTCTACACTGGTGGCTGCCAAGGAAGCCGGTGCGGATCATATCTATAAGGTGGGCGGAGCCCAGGCAGTGGCCGCCCTTGCCTTTGGTACTCAGAGTATTCCCAAGGTGGATAAGATTGTGGGCCCCGGAAATATTTATGTGGCGCTTGCGAAAAAAGCAGTGTTCGGTCATGTGAGCATCGATTCCATTGCAGGTCCCAGCGAGATTCTGGTACTGGCGGACGAGACGGCAAATCCCAGATATGTGGCTGCGGATTTATTGTCTCAGGCAGAGCATGACGAGATGGCGTCTGCGATTCTGATCACCACAAGCAGAGAGCTTGCTGAAAAGGTATCGGATGAGGTGGACCGTTTTGTGGCACGGTTATCACGGCGGGAGATCATTGAGAAGTCTCTCGATAATTATGGATATATCCTGGTGGCAGACACCATGGAGGAGGCGGTTGCCGCTGTCAATGAGATTGCATCGGAGCATCTTGAGATCGTGACAGCGAATCCCTTTGATGTGATGACACGGGTTCGCAATGCCGGGGCAATTTTCCTCGGTACATACAGCAGCGAGCCGCTGGGCGATTATTTTGCGGGGCCCAACCATGTGCTTCCCACCAACGGAACGGCGAAATTCTTTTCCGCATTGTCCGTGGATGACTTCATCAAGAAGTCCAGTATCATTTCTTATTCCAGGGAAGCGCTGCAGGAGATTTATCAGGACGTGGCACAGTTTGCAGAATGTGAGCAGTTGACGGCACATGCAAACTCCATAAAAGTAAGATTTGAGGATGAAGCGCAGGGGGATTAATATGGAAAAAAGACGAGAAGCAGACTATACCAGAAAGACGAAGGAAACGGATATACGCCTGTCCTTTCATGTGGACGGAAGCGGAAAGGCAGAGATCAATACCGGCATCGGTTTTTTTGACCATATGCTGGAAGGGTTTGCAAGACACGGGCTGTTTGACCTTAACGTTAAGGTAACGGGAGACTTGAAGGTAGATTGTCATCATACCATAGAGGATACAGGGATCGTTCTGGGAAATGCGATCCGTAAGGCCGTGGGAGATAAGAAGAGTATCCGGCGTTATGGCAGCATTATGCTTCCCATGGACGAGACACTGGTGTTGTGCGCCATTGATCTATCCGGCAGACCATATCTGGTCTTTGACGCAGATTTTACCACAGACCGGGTTGGATATATGGACACGGAGATGGTGAAGGAATTCTTCTATGCGGTATCTTATACGGCGGGCATGAACCTTCACCTTAAGGTAATGTCAGGCGGAAATAACCATCACATGATAGAGGCGATGTTCAAAGCATTTGCCAAGGCGCTGGATGAAGCTACACAGGTGGACGAACGCATCACCGATATATTATCGACGAAAGGCAGTTTGTAGGTGAAAGTTATGGATCATAAAAATATTGTTGCAACCATTTATCTCAAAGACGGGCAGGCGGTAAAGGATTTTGCAGATATGCAGCCGGTGGGAGATTTCCGGCAGATTGCCAAGCTGTATAACGACAGTGGGATCGATAAGATTCTGATCTATGATCTGAGTACGGAGGATGAGGAGCATGAGCGCAATATCCATGCCATCAAAGAGATTTTTCGTATCGTGGAGATACCCATCTATGCAGGCGGTAACATTAACCGTCTGGAAGACATTAAGAAGTATATCTATGCAGGCTGTAAGCAGGTGGTCTTAAACGGTGCAAAGCCGGTGACGGTATCTCTTGCGGCGGAGGCTGCGGCACGATTTGGTAAGGAACGGCTGATCGTATCGGTGGAGAATGTGGATTTCCTCTTTAAACACAGTGACATCATGGAAGAGTATTTCCATGAGATGATCGTGATGAATCAGCGTATTATGGACAGCGTGGAAAATCTTACGAATATACCGTATGTGGTGCAGTTTGATGTCTTTGATGAGACAGAGGTCATGCGGGCGCTAAAGAGGGAGAATGTCCGGGGTATCTGCGGTGCTTTCTTCAATCAGCCGGAGACGGATATCATGTCCTTAAAAACTGCCTTTACCTATGCAGGTATCCGTATGGATAATTTTGCTCCGGTCCTGCGGTGGAGCGATCTGAAACTGAATTCTGACGGCATGGTTCCGGTCATCGTGCAGGATTACCGTACAGCGGAAGTGCTGATGCTGGCTTATATGAACGAAGAGGCATTTCAGGCTACCATTATCACCGGGCGCATGACCTATTACAGCAGAAGCCGTGAGGCGTTATGGATCAAGGGGGAGACCAGCGGGCACTTCCAGTATGTGAAATCTCTGACGGCAGACTGTGATAAGGATACGATCCTGGCAAAGGTGTCACAGGTTGGGGCAGCATGCCATACCGGCGCTTACAGCTGCTTCTTCAATGAGATTGTGAAGAAGGAATATTCGGATAAGAATCCCCATAAGGTTCTGGAGGACGTCTATAAGGTTATCGTAGACCGCAAGGCAAATCCAAGAAATGGGTCTTATACCAATTACCTTTTTGACAAAGGCCTGGATAAGATACTGAAGAAGGTAGGGGAGGAGGCAACGGAGATCGTAATTGCCGCCAAGAATCCTGAGCCTGAGGAGATTATTTATGAGATTTCCGATTTCCTGTACCATACCATGGTGCTGATGGTGGAAAAGGGAGTTACATGGGAAGATGTGACTCAGGAACTGGCACAGAGATAAAGGACGCATGCAGGAATAAATATAAGAACCTCACATACATTGTAGGGACAGTGTATGTGAGGTTTTATTTTATGACAGAGGACAGCGTAGAGGCACGCCGGGCCTATATTCAAAGCGTTAAGGATTCCTTCCATCAGGAAAGCCAGCGGGGCGGCAGGAATACAGCCGGGTCTATCGGTGAGGAGGAGGATGCTCTTGTTGGAAGCGGCACTATGTTTAAAGTAAGGCTTTTGATTTCCGCATTTTTGCTGGCGGCATTCATATTCTGTGACCGGACCGGCGAGAAGATCGCAAGCTATACGACGGAAGAGGTTTACGCCAGGCTCGAAGAAAATTATGATTATACAAAATTTAATAAATATGTTATGATGTCATCGGACGCTTTCCACAAGGAGGTAGAAGATGAACCGTCTGGCATTAAGTGATGATATTCTGATGTCGGTGGATAAACCGGCACGTTATATCGGAAATGAATGGAATATGGTGAAGAAGGATCCCGCGGCGGCTGACATCCGGTTTGCAATGTGCTTTCCCGATGTGTATGAGATCGGTATGTCGCATCTGGGGATTCAGATTTTATATGATATGTTCAATAAACGGGAGGATGTATACTGTGAGCGCGTGTATTCTCCCTGGCCGGATCTGCACGCCATCATGAAGGAAAGACAGATCCCTCTGTTTGCCCTGGAGAGTCAGGACCCTGTGAAGGACTTTGATTTTCTGGGTATCACACTGCAGTATGAGATGTGTTATACAAATGTCCTGCAGATACTGGATCTGGCACAGATTCCGCTGATGGCGCAGGAACGGGGGGAGGAAGACCCTATCGTCATAGGAGGAGGTCCCTGTGTATATAATCCCGAGCCAGTGGCGGATTTTTTTGATCTGTTTTATATCGGTGAGGGGGAGACATCCTATGATGCTTTGTTTGAATTGTACAAGCAGTGCAGGCGGGAGGGATGTTCCAGAGCCCAGTTCCTGCGCCGCAGCGCATCCGTACCGGGTATCTACGTTCCCTCGCTTTATGATGTGAGCTATCAGGCAGACGGAACCATTGCGGCCATGACCCCGAAGTATGAGGATGTGCCTGCAACCGTGACAAAGCAGGTGCAGATGGATATGTCCGCTGCGGTTTATCCCGAGAAACCGCTGGTTCCTTTTATCAAGGCGACTCAAGATCGTGTCGTTCTGGAGATCCAGCGGGGCTGCATACGGGGATGCCGTTTCTGTCAGGCAGGTATGATCTACCGACCCACCCGGGAGAAGGATGTGGAGGTATTAAAGCATTATGCCTGTGAGATGTTAAAGAATACGGGGCATGAAGAGATATCTTTAAGCTCTTTAAGTTCCAGTGACTACTCGAAGTTAGAGGAGCTGGTGACATATCTGATTGACAATTTTCGGGACAAGGGTGTCAATATATCATTGCCTTCCCTGCGTATCGATGCGTTTTCTCTGGATGTTATGAGCAAGGTGCAGGATATACGCAAGAGCAGCCTGACGTTTGCCCCTGAGGCAGGTTCCCAGAGGCTGCGGGATGTGATCAATAAGGGGCTGACGGAGGAAGTGATCTTAAACGGTGCAGGCATGGCCTTTGAGGGCGGCTGGAATAAAGTAAAGCTCTATTTTATGCTGGGACTGCCCACTGAGACGGAAGAAGATATGCGCGCCATTGCAGAGCTTGCCAATGAAATTGCGGTGCGCTATTATGAGATTCCGAAGGAAGCGCGGAACGGCAAGTGCCAGATTACCATCAGTACATCCTTTTTTGTCCCCAAGCCTTTTACGCCGTTCCAGTGGGCGCGTATGTACGATAAGGACAGTTATCTGGGACGTGCTAAGGTAGTCAATGATGCGGTAAAGGAACAGTTGAACCGCAAGAGCATCAAGTATAACTGGCATGAAGCGGATGTCACGGTTCTGGAGGGGATTTTGGCCAGGGGAGACAGAAGATTATCCAAGGCTCTTTTGAAGGTGTATGAAAAGGGTGGGATTTTTGATGCCTGGACAGAATTTTTTGATAATAGCCGCTGGGAGGAAGCATTTCAAGAGTGCGGGATTGATACGGATTTTTATACCATGCGGGAGCGTTCACTGGATGAAGTATTTCCCTGGGATTTTATTGACGCAGGCGTTTCACGGAAATTCCTGGAGCGTGAATGGCAGAGGGCCAGAGAGGAACAGGTGACGCCTAACTGCCGGACTATGTGCCAGGGCTGCGGGGCGGCAGTCTTCCAAGGAGGTGTGTGCTTTGAAGATAAGAATTAGATTCCGTAAATTTGGTGTTATGAAGTTCGTGGGACATCTGGATATGATGCGCTATTTCCAGAAGGTTATGCGGCGTGCCGAAATTGATATCGCCTATTCAGAAGGATTTTCCCCGCATCAGATCATGTCCTTTGCGGCTCCTTTAGGTGTAGGTCTTACCAGTGACGGCGAGTATCTGGATATTGAGGTACACTCCACGCCTTCTTCCAGACAGGCATTACAGCAGATGAATGATGCCATGGTGGAGGGAGTCGAGGTTATGTCTTACCGGAGGCTGCCGGACAATGCCAAAACCGCCATGTCTATCGTGGCTGCTGCTGATTACCGTGTATCGTATCAGGAGGCGTGTGATTGCCCATTTTCATTTTCTGAGCTTAAGGAAAAACTTCATGTATTTTATGATGAGGCGGAGCAGATTCCCGTAACCAAGAAGACGAAAAAGGGAGAGAAGACCATGGACTTAAAGCAGTTAATTTATGACCTTAAGGCTGTGGAGGATGAAGGACGGATCTCGTATAAGATGAAGGTATCCACAGGCAGTGTGGATAACGTGAAGCCGGAACTTGTGCTGGAAGCATTTTATGCTTTCCTGGGACTAGACCTCCCTGATCAGCGTTTGCAGATTCACCGGATGGATGTGTATGGAACTGCCCTGGACGGATCTGTCATATCTTTAGAGGAGATGGGGGAGGACATTGCGTAAACGTTATGTGATCACGCGCATGGAGATCAGGGGACGGGAGTATCTCATCTATACGGAATTTGATGACAGGGGGAAGCTGCAGGAGATTTCTGCTTCCCCCGCAGATCAGGATGAACTTCTTGGAAATATCTATATCGGAAAGGTTAAGGACATTGCAGCATCCATAGACGCTGCCTTTGTGGAAATTGCGCCAGGCAGGCGCTGCTTCTTGAGTTGCAGCGGTCTAAGACAGCCGTTGTTTACCAAGAAGATTGGCAAGAAGCTCATCTGTCAGGATGAGGAGCTGGTGGTTCAGGTCGTCCGCGATGCGGTAAAGACGAAAATCCCGGAGGTGTCCGGGGACCTGCAATTGGAAGGGCAGTATCTGGTGCTGACTGCGGGAAATCACAAGCTGGGTGTGTCGAATAAACTTCCGTCAGATGTATCAATGCGTTTAAGGGAAGCATTTCTGAATGGAATCAAAGCCATTCCGGGGGCTGCAGAAGAACTGGGGCGGGATTACGGCTGTATTCTGCGCACCAATGCCGAACGTGTGCCGATAGATCAGGTGATTTTGGAATACGAGAAGCTGCGGGAGCAGTATCTGGAAATTGTGCATACAGCGCCGCACCGGACGGCATATTCTCTGATCCGAAAGGCGAAGCCCTTCTACTTAAAGGAACTGGAAGGGATTCCTTATGAGGAGGAGGCGCAGATTGTCACCGACTGTCCGGATATCTATGAGACCATATTACAGCAGCAGAGGTTTTTGCCAGATATGGACAGGGCGGCGTCCGGGTCAGATGACCACAGCGCTGCAGAGAGGCCATGCTGCAGGGTAAGCTTGTATCAGGATGATTACCCATTAAGTAAGCTGTATTCCCTGGAGAAGCAGATAGAAGATGCGTGCAGGGAGCGTGTGTGGCTGAAGTCTGGAGCATATCTTGTCATTACGCCTACAGAGGCGCTGACGGTCATTGATGTCAACAGCGGAAAGCAGAACAAGGGAAAAGATTCGAAAGAGAACTACCGGAAGATTAATCTGGAAGCGGCAGATGAGATTGCGCGTCAGCTGCGTATCCGCAATATTTCAGGTATCTGTGTTGTGGACTTTATCAATCTTGATACGAAGGAGGCGCAGGCGGAGCTGATGCAGCATTTCCGGCGTGCGCTGTCAGCGGACCGTGTGCCGGTGCATCTGGTAGATATCACAAAACTGGGGCTGGTGGAACTGACCCGTAAGAAGGTGAAGCGATCTCTTATAGAACAACTGAAAAACAGTTGACGGCACAGGAAAATTGTGCTATGATACAACAGTATGCCGCACAGTGAGGTACAAGTCTGCCTGTCGGGCAGCACCACAACTGGCGAGTAATGATAATAGGAGGTGCCATATGTACGCGATTATAGCAACAGGTGGTAAACAGTACAAAGTATCCGAAGGCGATATCATTACCATTGAAAAGCTTGGTGTAGAAGCCGGAGAGAAAGTAACCTTTGATCAGGTAATTGCTGTATCTGACAATGAACTTAAGGTTGGCGCAGATGTAGCAAACGCATCCGTTGAGGCTTCTGTCGTAAAAGAGGGCAGAAGTAAGAAGGTTATTGTTTACAAGTACAAGAGAAAGACCGGCTATCACAAGAAGAACGGTCACAGACAGGCGTTCACCCAGGTTAAGATCGAGAAGATCAACGCTTAATCCGAAGGATTTGCCATGACCAGGATTACTGTTTTTCGCAATCACAAGCAGCAATATGTAGCTTTTTCCTGCCTGGGACATTCCGGGTATGCCGAAGCGGGAGAGGATATTGTGTGTGCCGGCATTTCAGCGCTGGTCATCAATACCATTAATGCGCTTGAGGCATTGACGTCGGAGGAATTTGAAACGGAGCAGGACGCAGGGACAGGACTTATTACCGTGAGCTTTCTGTTGCCGGCGGAGCATGACGCGAAGCTTCTGATAGATGCCATGATTCTGGGCTTGCAGGGAATACGGAACAATTATGGAAATGAGTATATCACTTTAGACTTCAAGGAGGTGTAGGACATGTTGAATATGAACCTTCAGTTTTTCGCTCATAAGAAGGGAGTCGGCTCTACCAAGAACGGCAGAGATTCCGAGTCCAAGAGACTGGGCGCAAAACGTGCAGACGGACAGTTTGTTAAGGCTGGAAATATCTTATACAGACAGCGCGGGACCAGGATTCATCCGGGTACCAATGTAGGTATTGGCGGAGATGATACGTTGTTTGCTCTGACTGACGGAATCTTAAGATTCGAGAGAAAGGGCAGAGACAAGAAGCAGGCTTCTGTTTATCCGGTAGCGACAAACGAATAAGAGACATGATGAGACCCGGCACATATGTGTCGGGTCTATTTGGAGGTAACAGTTCAGTCATTGTCTGTACAGCGGGTGAATCATGCTTGTATGAATGAGCACGCTGTACAGGCAATGAGCGGAGCGCCCGTTTATGAGCAAAGTTAGCTGTGAAGCAGCGGAAAAGCACCGTAGGTGCCTTTGCGAATGGCGCGGGCTGAACTGTCATATTTGGAGGAAAAACAATGTTTGCCGACAGTGCGAAAATTATCATTAAATCAGGAAAAGGCGGGAACGGGCATGTAAGCTTCCGCCGGGAAAAATATGTGCCGGACGGAGGCCCGGACGGCGGAGACGGCGGGAAGGGCGGAGATGTGATCTTCGAGGTGGACGAGAGCATCAACACCTTAAACGAGTTTCGTCATAAACGCAAGTGGGCGGCAGAAAATGGAGAAGACGGCAAGAAGCGCAACTGCCACGGAAAAAAGGGCGCAGACCTGTTGGTTAAGGTTCCGGCGGGAACCATTATCCGTGATGCAAAAACGGATATGGTCATTGCGGATATGTCGGGAGATAACCGGAGGCAGATTATTCTCACCGGCGGTAAAGGAGGACTGGGGAACCAGCATTTTGCCACATCTACCATGCAGGCACCCAAATATGCCCAGCCGGGACAGGAGGCCCTGGAACTGGAAGTTCGTCTGGAACTTAAGGTAATTGCAGACGTAGGGCTTGTAGGGTTCCCGAATGTGGGAAAATCTACACTTCTGTCCAGTACCACCAATGCGGAGCCGAAAATCGCAAACTATCATTTTACGACGTTAAATCCTATTTTGGGTGTAGTGGATCTTGGAGACGGCGTTGGCTTTGTCATGGCGGATATTCCGGGGCTTATCGAAGGCGCGTCAGAGGGCATCGGGCTGGGGCACGAGTTTCTAAAGCATGTAGAGCGCACAAGGGTGCTGATCCATGTGGTGGATGCTGCCGGTACGGAAGGCCGCGACCCCATTGCCGACATTGAAGCCATTAATCAGGAGCTTATGGCCTTTAATCCCAAACTGCTGGAAAAACCGCAGGTGATCGCAGCCAACAAGATTGATGCTATTTACGGCGGTGACAATGATATCATTGAAACACTGCGGGCAGAATATGAGCCGAAGGGGATACGGGTATTCCCAATCTCGGCAGTAAGCCGCCAGGGTGTCAAGGAATTGATGTTTTACGTGAAGGCTCTTCTGGATGAAGTGCAGGAGCCTCCGGTAATCTATGAACAGGAGTATTTCCCAGATACGCACAACGAGCAGGAAGAGGCCTATACCGTTACCATCAGTCCGGAGGACGGAGCTTATGTGGTGGAAGGACCGAAAATCGACAAGATGCTGGGGTATACGAATATAGAATCTGAAAAGGGATTCCTCTTTTTCCAGAAATTCTTAAAGCAACAGGGTATTTTAAAGGAACTGGAGCAGATGGGAATTCAGGACGGCGATACCGTTCGCATGTATGGACTTGAATTTGATTATTATAAGGAGTAAAATAAATGACACTAACCAGTAAACAACGTGCTTTCCTGCGGGGAAAGGCAAGCATGATGGAACCGATATTCCAGATTGGAAAATCCAGCCTCACGCCGGAGATCATTACAGCAGTTGATGATGCCATTGAGAAGCGGGAGTTGATCAAGGTATCTGTGTTAAAAAACTGTATGGATGATCCCAGATCGATTGCAGAAATGCTGGGTGAGCGTACACATGCTCAGGTGATTGCCGTAACCGGACGAAAAATCGTATTGTACCGTCCGAAGAAGAAGGATTCCAAGATACAATTGCCACAATAGGAGGTATTTGCCGCGTATGGAGAAGATAAGAATCGGTATTATTGGGGGAACCTTCAATCCCATTCATATTGGACATCTGATCATTGCACAGAATGCGGTCAGCCAGTATCATCTGGATCGTATTCTGTTCATTCCCACAGGGCGTTCTCCACACAAAGACGATTCCTACATCGAGGAATCCGCACACCGGCTGGAAATGGTTAGGCTTGCCATCCGCAATAATCCGGCTTTTTATTTTTCTGCCATGGAAATCAATGCTCCGCAGACCAGCTATACATACCTTACGTTACAGGAGCTTTCCAGACAGTACCCGGAATGGGAACTTTACTTTATTATGGGGGCAGATTCTCTGGATTATCTGGAGAAGTGGCGTCATCCCGAGATTATCTGCAGCCTGGCAACGATTCTGGTGTCAATCCGGGACAATCTGAACATAGATGACATTCGATCCAGGGCGGATACCTTAAGCCGCCGGTATGGAGCGAAGATTAAGCCTATCATTACCCCGAATGTGTCGGTGTCCTCCCGCGATATACGAAACCGGGTAAGAAATCACCAGCCCATCCGATATCTGCTTCCTGCGGAAGTGGAAGCTTATATCGAAAGCCATAATCTCTATCAGGAGCAGGATAGTCGTATGAACAATGAAGAATTACAGAAAATAAAGAAAAATCTAAAAAAAGAACTGGATAAGAACCGTTATGAGCATACGCTGGGTGTGATGTATACGGCAGGCTGTCTTGCCATGGCTCACGGAGCGTCTCTGGAGCAGGCGCAGTTGGCAGGCTTGCTGCATGATTGTGCGAAATGTGTGCCAAACGATAAGAAGCTTAAGATCTGTGAAAAAAATAACATTCCCATTACAGAGGTGGAGCGTGCCAATCCGGTGCTGCTACACGCAAAGGTAGGCGCTTTTCTGGCAAAAGAAGAATATGGGGTGGAGAATGAGGCTGTGCTCCATGCGATTGCCGTCCACACCACAGGCGTGCCGGATATGAGTATCCTGGATAAAATTCTGTTTATTGCAGATTATATAGAGCCCATGCGAAATAAGGCGTCAAATCTGTCCAGCATTCGCAAAATGGCATTTGCCGATTTGGATGAGACTCTGAAAATGATTTTAAGCGATACCATACATTATCTTAACGGCAGTAAGAATGACAAGAATATTGACCCTATGACACGCAAAACTTATGAATACTATGCAGGAGGTTCCAATGAATAATCAATCAAAGG
This sequence comes from Lachnospiraceae bacterium, assembly GCA_029071325.1. Lineage (GTDB taxonomy): Bacteria > Bacillota > Clostridia > Lachnospirales > Lachnospiraceae > Roseburia_C. The sequence continues at coordinate 102,978 of JAIEAP010000042.1, forward strand.
AAATGGCGAAAATCGCATTCCGGGCGCTGGAAGAGAAAAAGGCGGAGGATATCCGTATGATTGACATCAGCGGCATTTCCGTTATTGCAGATTACTTTATCATTGCCAACGGCAGTAATCCCAATCAACTGCAGGCAATGCAGGAAAACGTGGAGGAACAGCTTTATAAAGCCGGTTTCCGTGAAAGACAGATAGAGGGCAATCAGCGTTCCAGTTGGATATTAATGGATTACGGTGATATCATTGTCCATATTTTCTCAAAAGAGGACAGGCTCTTTTATGATCTGGAGCGTATCTGGAGAGACGGGCGGGATATCTCGCCGGAAGAATTGAAATAGAAAATATTGCTTATCCATGCAGCTACACTTACCAAGCGTAAGGGTAGCTGCATTTTTATCTGCAATTCATTCGTTAGAAGAACCGGAATACTCCGAATACTTTGCCAAGGATCGTGCAGTCATCTACAATAATGGGATCCATAGTATCATTCTCCGGCTGGAGGCGCACATGCCCATCTTCCTTATAAAATGTCTTGACCGTAGCAGAATCTTCGATCAGAGCGACTACAATATCTCCGTTGCGTGCAGTATCCTGTTGTGCTACCAGAAGATTATCTCCGTCCAGGATGCCTGCGTTGATCATGCTCTCACCCTTAACCTTCAGCATAAAACTCTCTGCGTTGGGCATCAGCTCCACGGGAATCGGAAAATAATCCTCAATATTCTCCTGGGCAAGAATGGGCTGACCTGCCGCCACACGCCCGATGATGGGAACCTGTGTCATTTCTCTGCGGGTCAGGTTAAAGCAGTCGTCTATAATCTCAATTGCACGGGGTTTGGTGGGGTCCCTGCGGATGTAGCCGTTCTTCTCCAGAGTCTCCAGATGGGAGTGGACGGAAGAGGTTGATTTCAAATGAACTGCCTCACAGATCTCCCGGACAGCAGGGGGATATCCCTTATGCAGGATCTCCTGCTTGATATATTCTAAAATCTCCTGTTGCTTTGCACTGATCTTTCCATATGCCATTGCATTTCCTCCTTCATCATGTGAAATATGGTGTTAGAAATACTCCGTTATCACATGTGATCTTTTATAAAACAAGTCTATCATATTTTCGGGGAAAAAGCAAACACATATTCCGAAAATTTGTTCGATTTTCCTGTTGACAAACAGTTGTTCGGGTATTATAATCAGGATACAAACGGATGTTCACAACGTATGTTCGGAAGGAGAATGCGATATGAGAGGAAATCATAGAAGAACAATCAACAGCAGGACCATTTATGCAGGGGATCATTCCGGAGAGTATGGAGGTTATGTTTCCAGAAACGCCGTAAGTATCCGCAGAGCGCGTGTCTGCCAGCTTCAGCGTAATTTTATCATACTGTTGGGTGCCGTTTTGTTTCTGATCTGCGGAATACTTCTGGGGAGCGGGTTTTTGAGTTCCTCCAGATCCAACGCTTCCGATAAGGACAGCCTTTACAAATATTATACCAGCATCGAAGTGTCATCTGGCGATACCTTGTGGACTATAGCGGAGAAATATGCGGACGGCAGGGCTTCTGATAAAGCCAGCTATATACAGGAAATCCGTGAGATGAATCATCTGCAGGACGATACCATACATGCCGGGGATTATCTTACCATTGCATATTATTCGCACGAATTTAAGTAGGAGTGCATATTATGGTGAGCGGAATAAGTTGAGAAAGGGTTTGGAGTAATATGAGTAATTCAGGAAGACCGATGATCGCCGTCGATTTATGCAATACGATATGTGATGTCAATGCGTCTTTGGAGCATATTTTTTCTACCAGACGCAGGCGGGGCAGTATGTACATAGAAGGAGTGACAGAGGCATTTTTCAAAGAAAATCCGGATTTTTTCCTGTATCCAAAGGTGTTTCCGTATGCAGTGGAAGTTTTGCAGATGCTGTCCATGCAATTTGACATCACTTATTTAACTGCGCGTCCGCCGGAAGCACATCTGGCAACGATGCAGTTTTTGTTTCAGCACAACTTTCCGGAGGGGGAATTGATTCATTCTTCCAATAAGATAGAGATATTTCTGGACAGGAATATGTCGTTTGCCTTTGATGATGCCCCTCGGGAAATTGCAAATTATACCCAAAAGAACATCCCTGTGTTTGTCAAGAAATGGGACTATAATGAGGGGTTGGGTATCCAATTTGAATGGGAAGATATGTATCATTTCCTGGCATACGGGAAATCTGTTTCCAAGTACCGCAAAACTGCCAGATATTAGCAGAAGCAGTTCAACAAAAACCTCAATCCTCTCATTGCTGAAATATTGCGGATATGGTATAATGTACGCGAATGAGGAAAACCGGAGGTTTTCCGAATGTGCACTGCGTTAGGCATCCGCCGGAGGCGCGTGCAAGACATGTCAGGGCAGACAGAAGATTAGAGGGATTAGAATATGCTGCGTTTTATATATGTGATCGTGATGAACCTGTTTCGGGCTCCATACATGATCCGCAAAATGAGAAGGGAAGCAGATCATCCGGAAAAATATTCGGAGACAGAGCGGTATCGTCTGGTGCGCCATGTCATCTATCTGATGAAGCGTACCGGTCGCATTACCACAGATGCATCCGGTGAGGATAATCTGCCTCAGGAGGGTGGATATGTAATGTGTCCCAATCATCAGGGAAAGTATGACGCATTGGGAATTATCAGTACACATAAGGAGCCCTGTTCACTTGTGATGGATGAAGCTAAGTCACACACTATTTTGGTCAGTGAGTTTGTAGATCTGATTCAGGGAAAACGTCTGAGAAAAGATAATGTCAGGCAGGCACTTCGGATCATTAATGAAGTGGCGGATGATGTGAAGAACGGAAAAAGATATATTATATTCCCGGAAGGCGGATATTCATTTAACAATAAGAACTGTGTATGTGATTTTAAAGCAGGCAGCTTTAAATCAGCAATCAAGGCAAAAGCGCCTATTGTACCGGTATCTCTGATTGATTCTTACAAGGTGTTTAACAGCTTTAATTGTCTGCCTATCAAAACTCATGTGCATTACTTAAAGCCTCTGTATTATGAGGATTATAAAGACTTAAAGACACCTGAGATTGCAGCGATTGTCAAACAGCGTATACAGGAAGATATTGATGCGTATAATTGTCAGAAGGACATCTGAATGTGCATCTGTGGAGGAGGCGTTGATTTTTAATCCTCCCGCAGATGCACATATTTTGCCGCAAGGCGCCTTCTTTCATCCTCCAGTGCAGCATAGTGTTTCTTGGTGGTATTTACGTCTTTATGCCCCAGGACATCAGCCACCAGATAAATGTCACCTGTTTCGCGGTAGAGAGAGGTGCCATAAGTGCTGCGGAGTTTATGCGGTGTAATGTTTTTCATGGTAGTTACTAAACGCGAATATTTTTTGACAAGATTTTCTACGGAGCGGACACCGATCCGTTTTTTCTGAAGGGAGAGGAAGAGGGCGTTACGGCTTCCTTCTGCGGCTTCTATATACTGTCGCTCTTCCAGGTAATCCAAAAGGGCGCTGCGCACTTCATCACCGAAATATACAACCACCTCTGCGCCTCCTTTACGGTGAACCTTTACGCCGTTGTTCTTGAAATCCAGATCTGTAATATCCAATCCTACACATTCTGATACACGGATACCTGTTCCCAGCATTAAAGTCATAAGCGCCAGATCGCGTTTCTTTGTCTGTGCGTGAAAGCGCTGTTGGCGTTCTGTGAGGTTTTCCCCGCTTTCCACCTCGTCCAGAAGACTTGCAACCTCATCAATATCCAGTCGCGTGATTGTTTTGTCATGCTTTTTCGGCATGAGGACAAGCTGTGCCGGGTTTTTTTCAATGATTTCTTTGCGGAAGTAGTAATTGTAGAAGCTTCTCAGGCTTGCCAGCTTGCGGGAAATGCCTCGCTCATCATTGGTGTGAGCGACACCGTCTTTTTCATAAATTCTCAGATAATCCAGATATTCTTCAATATCCATAGGTGATATCATGTCAAGGATATCGACGGTGTATTCGGTTATCGGTTTCTTGGCACAGACGGGATTATTTTCATGAAGAAATTCAAAGAAGATCCCCAGATCATAGGCATACGCCAGCAGTGTTCTGGAGGATACATTTGCCTTCATACCAATGAAAAATTCCCGGCAGAAGGACGGTAGATTTTTTTGAAGTTCCCGGAGTTTTAATTCGTTTCGGTTATTGACATCTTCATAATATGCTTTTTCTTTCATAAGTATATCATCTCTCCTTATCGAGTATAAGTCCGTTCAGGATTGCGGTAAACATCCGGTCTTTGACACCGGGATTGTCCCGGTTGATCTCTGAAAGCAGATCTTTCACATACTGCCGTTTGGTATAGCCATCTGCGGGACACGGATTATGCTGCACCGGAAGCTGGTATTTGTGCTGAAAACCAATTACTTCAGATGCCGATACATACATCAGTGGGCGTATGACGGTCAACCCTGTCCGATCCAGATGCGTAACTGGAGAAAATGTGTGGAATCTGCCTTCAAAGAGCAGTGAGAGCAGCATAGTCTCCAGCATATCCTCACGGTGATGGCCATAGGCAATTTTATTGCAGCCCAAAGCCTTTGCAGCATCATTCAGAGCGCCTTTTCGCAGTTTGGCACACAGAGAGCATGGATTTTCCTGGGCGTGTTCCTTCCAAACAATATCACGGATCTGTGTAGTAATTACATGATAAGGCACGTCAAGCGTCTGGCAGAGAGCAGCTATATTGTCGGTATCAAAACTGTCATATCCCAAATCTACAGTGATGGCAGTCAGATGAAAGGAATTGGGATAAAAACGTCTTAAGCCAGCGAGAGAGTAGAGCAGAGCAAGACTATCTTTACCGCCAGAGATTCCTACGGCAATTGTGTCGCCCGGCTGAATCATCCCGTAATCATCCAGTGCACGGCGGGTATAACTGTAAAGCCGCTGTAATTCCATGAGAGAGTGCCTCCTGTGCCAGTTTAAATGTACAGAGTTAAACGGATGGGTTTTCCGAAATCATTATAACGCAAAAGGAGTGGAAAAGCCAGAGAATATCAAATATAATGATATGAGATGTAATAGAAAGTTTCGTCATGAAATTGGGTTTTGCGAATAGTTGAACATGATGTTAATGTAACATATAGGAGGATATTTAGATGCGATTTTTGATACAGCGTGTGTTAGAAGCAAATGTAACCGTTGAGGACAAGGTGGTCGGGGAAATAGAAAAAGGATTTCTGGTTCTGATCGGGATTGCGGAAGACGATAATGAAACCATTGCAGATAAATGCATACGAAAATTGGTTCAGTTGCGTATATTTGAGGATGAGAACGGAAAAACCAACCGATCCCTCCGGGATGTGGATGGTTCGCTGCTTTTGATTTCACAGTTTACGCTATATGCGGACTGCCGGAAAGGCAATCGTCCATCCTTTTGTAAAGCCGGCAATCCGGACAAGGCAAATGCATTATATGAATACATTATCGCGCAATGTCAAAAAGAAATTCCAAATGTTCAGACCGGTGTGTTTGGCGCAGATATGAAAGTATCATTGATCAATGATGGACCCTTTACTGTGATAATAGATTCTAACGATATTTCATAGATTTACATCTGAAAGTAGCAGGATTAAGTGATATGCATCTATTCGCAAAACACAGCTTTTACGAATAGATAAAAGTGAAATCAAGCAAACTACTCAAAAACAACTAAAATGACCAGTCAGCTATTGTGTTCCTGACTGGTCATAGGGATTTTATAAAAACTACCGCAATTTGATATATTCCTCAAGTAATGTAACGCAGCCATCGATGCCAAGCTTTCCGCTGTCAAGCGTCAGATCATAGGTTCTAGCGTCTCCCCATTTCTTACTGGTATAATAATTATAGTAGCTGGCGCGCTGTTTATCTTTCTTCATGATCAGATCACCCGCCTTATTCTCTGTGACATCCAACTCCTGAGCAATGCGTTTCATGCGAAATTCCAGGTCTGCATGGAGAAATACGCTGATACAGTTTGCTTTGTCGGCAAGCGCATAGTCCGCACAGCGACCGACAATCACACAGGAGTCTTTGGTTGCAAGCTTCTTTATTGTTTCAAATTGTGCCAAAAACACTTTCTGGTTCAAAGGCATATCTAAGAAAGGCGCTGTAGAATAGCGATTCAGGCTATAAGAATCCATGACCAGGGAATACAGAAAGCTGTTGGTGGGTTTTTCATCCTGACGCTCAAATATTTCTTCGCAAAATCCGCTTTCCTTTGCTGCCATTTGCAGCAATTTTTTATCGTAGAACTCGATGCCTAATTTATCTGCGAGTTTTTGTCCGATTTCACGTCCGCCGCTTCCAAATTCTCGTCCTATCGTAACAACCAATTTGTTTTGTTTCATAAGCCATCACCTCACGTTGTGAAAAATGTATATCTTTATAAAGAAATTATACCCCTCATTTGTGAAAATGTACAGTCAATTTGTGAAGTAAATCTGTAAAATATTCTGGAAGCGGCGCGGTAAATTCCATATAAGAACCAGTGACGGGATGAATAAAACCGATGGAATAGGCGTGCAGAGTCTGCCCTGTCAGATGATAGGGATTCTTCAGACTGCCATATACCCCATCTCCCAGCAACGGATGCCCGATACTGGCCATGTGTACGCGTATCTGATGCGTCCGTCCTGTCTCCAGGCGAAATTCCATATAAGACGCATTTTGGAAGCGTTCCAGGACGCGGTAATGGGTAATTGCCGGCTTGCCGCCCTGTGTAACGATGGCCATTTTCTTGCGCTGAACAGGGTGTCTGCCAATTGCGCCCCCTATCGTGCCGGACTCCTGCTTCACTATGCCCTGGACAATGCCGCGGTACACACGGTTGACAGAATGTTCCTTAATCTGTTCTGCGATGAGACGATGGCTTCTGTCATTCTTACATATAATCAGGGAACCTGTAGTGTCCATATCAATACGATGCACAATTCCGGGACGTATCTCGCCGTTAATTCCGGATAGATGGTCTTTACAGTGATACATGACGGCATTGACCAGCGTTCCGCTGTAATGTCCGGGACATGGATGAACTACCATCCCCTTGGGTTTATTCACAATCAAGACATCTTCATCCTCATATAGAATTTCCAGCGGAATATCCTCAGGCAGAATTGAGGTCTCGGCAGCTTCAGGTACAGAGACTGACACAATATCCATATAATGGACCTGGCTGCTGACCTTAGACTGCACCACGTCATTTACCGTAACGCAACCATCTTTAATAAGCTTTTGAAAAAAACTGCGGGAAAACGCAGGATATAGGACCGCAAGAAATTTATCCAGACGTTCCTCATCATATTCAACTGTCACTTCAAAGGTCTCTCGTATCTGTTCCATGTCTTACGATTCCTTATTTTTATTTTTCATATTCTTGCGGGGCGGGAATATCGCTTCCCAATCCTCCTCTTTATAATAAAAGAGAACAAAGATAATAAGCAGCGCGCAGGATACTGTTACATAAATATCTGCTACATTAAAAATCGGGAAATCAATCAGTGAAAAATAGAAAAAATCCACAACATAATTGTGCCAGATCCGGTCAATCATATTTCCCACAGCACCTGCACCGATAAGTACGCTGATCATCTGCAGAGGCAGGAATCTCCTGCTTGCAGGAAGGCGGTGAAAAAACCATACGAGGACCACCAGGAAAATTGCAGTGGCGATCAGGAAGAATACTTTCCTGCCCTGCAATACGCCAAAAGCAGCGCCCCGGTTCTCCAGATAACTCAGCTCGAATACACCCTCCCATAAGACAAGGGCTGACCGATCCTTTAGATACAGAACTGCCAGATACTTAGTCAACTGGTCTGCCAGGATCAAAACCAGAAGTGCCAACAGAGAAATAATAGATATTTTATGTTCTTTTTTCATAGAAAGTTCCTTTCTAAATAATGTCTGTTTTTTAAATCTGCATTGTATTTATGGAAATAAATCCAAGAAAATGATATTTTTGAAACAATATTTTGTCATGATTAGTTTCCATTTATTAGAAAAATTAAAAATATAATCAAAAATTAAATGAAGAAAAATTCCGCTCATAAACAAGAACTAGTGGTTGAAATATTACGTATTTTTTCTTCCGTAATACGTTTTTTATATGTACTGCCGGTATAAAATCTTTATTCTGCCCTTTTTCGTTTCACCTGACACACCGTCAAAAATAAATTTCCCGATGCCACGAACGGAAATTACGTCACCAGGTTTACATATGTATGTGTTATGTAAACGTTCTGCGCCATTGACGAAGATTTTGCCGGATTGTATGAACGAAACAGCATGACTGCGTGATTTGCCAGAAAAAGCAGCGATCACATTATCCAGCCGGTTGGAGGCAATAATACTTGTGTGCTCCGTCATATTCGGAGTGAGGTTTTCGGCCGTCTGAGGAGGTACGATCTGGCACTGCACCACTGTGTGGCGGATTTCGTGTAGTTCCTCCAGAATATACGAACTCATCTCCTGTCTGACAAATAAATAAAAAGTATTTTGCTTTGCCAGGATATCTCCCAGCTTGTCCCGCTCCAGTCCCAAGCTCATCAATGAACCAAGAACATCACGATGGGACAGCTCCTGAGCAAACTTGGGATACATCGGTTGCAGCTGGATACATTCAATTGGATAATTCCACTCATAACAAAAAGCATCAGGTAGAAAGGCTGCCATCTGACGCTCTGCATTGGGATAACCTCCAAAGACTTCGTGTGTTCCGTAAAGTCTGGGGGTTGCTTCCCGAAGAATATTCAGTTCATGTATTGTCAGAAAATTGCTGAAGCAGACAATGCCTTTTTGGTCTGCCTGACGAGCTAGATCCACGAAACGTTTCTCACATAGGATATCTTCATTTACTGCCATATACCTTACCTGAAGTCCGTCTGAATCGTGGAACCGGAAAAGCTGTCGAGTATTTCCTGAAAGTCGCCGGATATATCTACTGCTTCCGGCGTGATGATAAATATGTAATTGGAAATCTTCTGAAGATTTCCGTTGATGGCATAGCAGGAACCAGATGTAAAGTCGATGATCCGCTGTGCGATCTCCAGATCAAGCCCTTCTACATTTAATACTACCGTGCGGTTCATCAGCAGTGTTTCCGTAATCTCTCTGGCATCCTCAAAGGAAACAGGTTTGATGACACATACTGCCATCTGACTGTTCTGCTGCTTGCGGCCGGAACGCATGGGTGTGATCTTGGTGACTGGCTTCGGCTTTTCCCTGGAAATTACTTCTTCTTCTACATCATCCTCTTCTTTGTTCTTTTTGCTGAAGCGTTTTTTCTTAGGAGCCTCATCCTCCGGTTCTTCCTCATCATAATAATCATCATCATAGAAATCGTCGTCCTCATCATCTGGATTTAAACGCATGACATCCATAAATTTATCAAAAAAACTCATTGCTGTAATCTCCTAATATTTTATTTGTTATAATTGCGGGCTCCGAATATTCCGGTTCCTACACGCACCATGGTAGCCCCCTCTTCAATTGCTACCTCGTAATCGCCGGTCATGCCCATAGACAAAATATCCATACATACATTATCAATGTTTTTGTTTCTTATGTCAACAGATAATTGCCGTATCCCCCGAAAATATTGCCGGTTATCTTCAGGATCATTTACGAGGGGGGCGATGGTCATAAGACCCTGAATACGCAGATTGTCAAGTTCTGCAATCTGCTCCGTTAAGACAATGGCATCTTCCCGTGTAATGCCGAATTTGGTATCCTCACCGGCAATATTGACCTGAACCAGGATCGGCACTGTGATATTTTTCTTTTTTGCCTGAATGTTGATCTCTTCTGCCAGGCGGAAGGAATCAACGGAATGGATCAGGCTTACCTTGTCAATCACACTTTTTACTTTATTGCGCTGCAGATGACCAATCATATGCCATTTGATATCATTTGGAAGCTCCTCATGCTTTTCCAGGATTTCCTGTACCTTATTTTCGCCGAAATTGCGAATGCCTTCCGCATATATTTCTGAAAGCATGGGGATGGGTTTTGTCTTGCTGACGGCGATCAAAGTCACTTCGCTGCGGGAGCGGCCTGCTCTCTGACAAGCTGCATTTATCTTCTCTTCCACTTGTATTAAGTTTTCTTTTAACATATTCAACCTCTCTTCCGGTAATTAATTGATCAGATCATCTTCTGCAACGGAACCGCCTTCCAATGCAATATGATCATATAAGGAAATTCCAAAGTCCATGCCGGGACGGACGATGGCGTATTCTTCATTCTGAAACAGGATATCGATCTGTTTGAACACCGCATATCCCTTGTTGACGTTGTACACACCTGTCAGATTTGCATGACTGTTCACCGTGTAGGTATCGTTGGAATCTGGTTTGCGGATCACAGTTCCTGTCGAAATACCGTCTTCATCAATGAAATATACATTTTCCAGCTGATTGTAAATAGCGGTGGGAACAAAGGAAATACTTTTGTCCTCAGGATTTTGTACATACAATCCCAGGGAATTGGAGTCTCCTCCTCTGCTGAAATAATCCTTAGGCACCGTGTAGAAGGATTTTTCGGTAATGGAGCTTGTGGGAATCTTGAGACCAGTCTGCTTATCCAGCAGGAGTTCCAGGTCTATGTAACGCTCCCCTGCAAAACGTATCATATGATTGTGCAGGAACAATACCATATAATACGCATCCTCTATCATGCGCAGTTCATAGTTCACCCAACATGTAGTGTTATCTTTTTTAAATTTGATCTCTATGACAGTGTCTTCCAGCAGACGTTGATAGTTATCCTCCGAAATGGGGAAAATGATATTCCAATCCTCGCTGGTAATCAGCTTGTACACCGGATCACCCGCTTCTATCTGACTGTTGTTGGCGATGGTCTTTTTTTCATAATCCAAAGGTTGTAGATAGGAAGGTGAAAAGGTATCCAGCGTAACGCTCTCATATCCATCCGTATAGTATGATACCAGACCTGGTTGCCCGGCATATTCCAGATGGAATCCTTCCGAGGAGGCGGACACGGTATCCGACATCTGAGACAATGCGTTCTGGCTGACGGCTCCGGTAATCTGTCCGTTGACTTTTTCCTTGAAGCTATAGACATCATAAAATGAAATATTATCATAGTTTTGCATGAACTGGGCAACCTCAGATTTGAGCCCCTTAAAGTATGAGCTGTTTAAATCAGGCTTCTCAGGTGCTGCGGTCAGTTGATCGTGAATCTTTCCAGTCTCATCAATGGAATAGACCAGATTGTTCCATGCGGTTTTCGAGTTGTCGCCTGCAAAATAATTGAGATAACCGGACGCCGGCGCTGTCACTACCTGTTCCTGGCGAATGATAAAACCCTGATAGGTGTGATTTTCAGCAATGGTTCCCTGGGTTACCTCATAAATGCGGATATGCTTTGTGGTAAAGTAGGTGAATGCATGAAACAATACATAAATCAAAATAATGACAAACACCACAATGCCGATATTCATATGATAAGGTCTGCGGTATTTTATAATTTTTTCGTTTTTTTTCGACACAAAAATTACCACCTTGATTTACTTATAATTTGAACAGAAACGTATAAAAATAAGTCTGTAACCTAATACTATCTTTAAAAAGGAGGACTTATTATGAATTCCAAAGGACTAGATTATACATTGCTGACACTTGTCATTATCGGAGCCGTCAACTGGGGGCTTATTGGTTTCTTCCGCTTTGACCTGGTTGCATTTCTGTTCGGCAATATGAGCTGGCTGTCCCGCATTGTTTACGCAATCGTGGGTATTGGAGGACTGTATCTGCTTTCTGCATACGGCAGGATACGTTCCATCGATAAATCAGCAGCATAATTAAAGATAGGTGTCTTAAGTGAAAATTACTTAAGACACCTGCATTTTATTCTTATAAAGAAGCTATTACCTTTGCCTTGGCACATTCCGGAAGCTTCGAGGCATCCATGGAAACACTGAGGATAAATTTGACTTTATATTTCTCGCTGATAATGTCCAGTTTTTCGATTGCATGTAAAAACTCATCATCTTTGATGTTAGAAATCGTCAGAAAACTGTCTAAGTACATCTCATATAAATCGTGATCCTGAGATATGATACCACAGATAAAGCCCATAAACTCATCACAATTGTTTAAGGGAAAATCTGCAACATTGATCAAACGGATTTTGGTATCCAGTTCATACATGTGTTTCTGGCTTTTGTCCAGATATACGATATTTCCCTTGGCTGTCTGAATGGATTCGTTTACATTCTGCAGTAACAGCTTTGTCTTGCCCTTGCCTTTTTCACCAGCAATAATATCAATCATAGTGTTTCCTCCTGAAATTTTCGCGTCCTTGATTTCACAGTGCATATATAATGCCTACCGACATTATACCGCATTCCGTGATGTTATACAATGGTTAGTTGCCATATCCGGTAATTATTTCATTCATCAGAAGATAGAGATCGCTTTTACCGTCGGCCTTCAGTACAATGGAAATAATAGATTCTCCGGCTCCGTTGGTGGATAACAATACCAGACAGTGTCCTGCCGCTCCCGTGGTTCCGGTTTTACCGCCTACCAGAGAAAAGCCTTCCGGAAAGGTCTCTCCGTTTGCCACGCGGTATTGGTTGGTGGTGCTCCACTCCTGTGTGCCCGCTGTGCCGTCTGCCTTGGTATATTCCGCCGTGTATTCAGAGGCGGAGAATATCCGGTAGAAATCTTCATTCGCCATGGCATGATGCAAAAATAAATAGAGATCGTATACGGTCGTATAGTGATCCTCGTTCGGCAGTCCATGTGGATTTACAAAGTGAGAGCCGGTAGCGCCCATGCGCAGAGCCTCCGCATTCATTAATTCTGCAAAAGCCTCCTCACTTCCCGAGATATACTCTGCAAGGGCTATTGCCGCATCGTTTCCGCTGCGTAACAGCAATCCATATAAAAGCGTTTGTACGGTATACTGGTCACCTGCCACCAGACCGCATTTTGAAGAATCGGATGGCAGATCCACCGCATGTTCACTGACCGTCACCACATCGGTGAGATTTCCGTGCAGAAGAACAACATATGCGGTCAGGATTTTTGTTGTGCTGGCAGGATACATGCGCTCATAGATGTTCTGAGCATAAGTAACCTCGCGCCGGGATAGATTAAATACTCCTGCAGCGCCCGCCACCTCCGAATGGATTCCTTCTGCCGCCGTGTTAGTCTGACCGCCGACACAGAAATTCTGCCCAAAATAAGTAAAAGAATCATTGGCTGCATTAGAAGATGCGGTGATACCAACAGTATCTCCGTAAACATCATATGCGTTTTTAAGATCAGCCCCTTCGGCTCCGCAGCCGCACAACCCCACAAGCAGGCACAGGCTGCAGATTGCAGCAAGTATTTTATTTATACATTTCACGCCACTCAAGATCTCCTCTGTCCAGTGATTTGATTAATAATTCTGCCGTTGCCAGGTTGGTGGCAAGCGGAATATTATGCGTGTCACACAGATGAATAACATTGTGTACGTCCGGTTCATGGGATTTGGGCGTCAGGGGATCTCTCAGAAAAATAACAAGGTCGCACTCGTTATGTTCTATCTGTGCCCCCAGCTGCTGCGCGCCGCCTAAATGCCCTGCCAGATACTTGTGTACGTTAAGGTTTGCAACTTCTTCTATCAATCGTCCTGTTGTACCTGTAGCAAAGAGTTCGTTTTTGCATAAGATACCACGGTAGGCAATGCAGAAATTCTGCATTAATTTTTTCTTGGAATCATGTGCGATCAGTCCAATATTCATGAAGATTCCTCCTGTCCATATTTTCTGGGCTGAAGCCCTACATTTAGAACCAAACCTATACCAAGATACAGCGTCACCAGCGAGGTGAGTCCGTAACTGATAAAAGGCAGTGGTAATCCGGTATTGGGGAACATTCCTGTTACGACACAAATGTTCACAAAACTCTGGAAGCCGATCAGTGAGGCAATTCCTCCGGCAATCAGACGGCCGGCAAGATTTTTGGCTTTTCGGGCAACCAGAAGACATTCGATGGTGATGAACAGCAGTAATACGATGATCAGCGCCGTACCGAAAAAGCCCATCTCCTCTCCCACGATAGAAAAAATAAAGTCGGTCTGAGGTTCTGAGATGAAGTTGCCGTTCTTGACCGAGGCAATATCCGTATTATACAGTCCTTTTCCCCACATCTGTCCGGAACCTATCGCCATAATGGAGTTTTGCTGCTGATAGGCGATATTTGGATATTTTTCCGGTTCCAGCCAGCCTAAGATACGCAGCGCCTGATTACCGGTGAGGATTTCCTGACCCGGCTGTAAAATCAGTGTCAGCAGAACAATGATGGAGGGAACGGATATCGCCAGCGCACCCACTACTATTTTATAACTTAATCCCGCCAGAAACAAGAGGGCGATGAAAATTAATGCAGTTACAATGGTAGTGGACAGATCCGGTTCTTTGTAGATCAGTACCAGAGGGATGCCGGCAAGGATCATGGACAGCCCCAGTATTCGGATGGTGTTGAGTTTTTCACGGTATTTCTGCAGGAAATAGGCAAAAAACAAAATCAACAGTATCTTGCCAAGCTCCGAAGGCTGGAAACGTACACCGATGGTAATCCATCTCGTGGCCCCCTTACTGGACTCTCCAATGCGGAATATAGCGGCAAGAAGCGCTATGTTCAGAAGATAGATCGGCCAGGCAAACTTCAATATGAAATTGTAGTCCATCAGAGACACAATGACCATAACGACAAGTCCTATGGCGAAGCCGGCAATCTGTCTGCTCTGTACAGAGGGCTTCGCACTGCCGACTACCATGATGCCGATGATGGTCAGTGCAACTACATAGAACACTAGCCGAAACCTGTAATCTCTCAAATGATACTGTTTTAACATAATACGATTACTTCCTGTTATTGCGTTACTGCTATTAATTTCCCGCGTGATGGATATCCTTGATGGGGATATTGGCAAACAGTGCGGGAACACTGCCGTTATCAGAGTCAGATTCTGTCTGTGTGATCTGGATATCCAACCCTTCCGCGTCAATCTCCATGTACTTTGATATTACCTGAATAATATCATTCTTAATGTTCTCCATAACATCCGGGGAACAATTGGCGCGGTCGGAAATCAATAATAATTTCAAACGATCCTTGGCAACGTCTCCGGAATTCTTTTTCTTAAAAAAGTCCATAAATCCCATACTGTTATCCCCCTAGTTTTTCTTGAATAAGCCGACAAATTTAGACCATACGCCGTTCTTGCTGTCCAAATCCAGCAGAGGGATATCTTCACCCAAAATACGCTTGCAGATGTTGGAATATGCCTGTCCTGCAAGGGAATTGGAGCCAACCAGCGGTTCCCCCTGATTGGTGGATATTACGATCTGCTCATCGTCCGGTACCGCACCGATCAGATTAATGGCAAGAATTTCCTGAACATCTTCGATAGACATCATATCGCCGCGTTTTACCATGTCGATGCGGACACGGTTCACGATCAGTTCCGTTCTGCCGATCTCATTGGCCTCTAACAGTCCGATGATGCGGTCGGCATCACGGATTGCCGATACTTCCGGTGTGGTCACGATTAAGGCGCGATCCGCACCGGCAATGGCGTTTTTAAATCCCTGTTCGATGCCGGCCGGGCAATCTAACAGTATGTAATCAAACTCCTCACGCAGTTCGTCCACCAGTTTCTTCATCTGTTCTGGTGTGACAGAGGTTTTGTCCCTGGTCTGTGCGGAAGGAAGCAGGTAAAGCTCAGGATATTTTTTATCCTTGATCAGCGCCTGCTTAATTCGGCAGTTCCCCTCTACCACATCCACCAGATTGTATACGATCCGGTTCTCCAACCCCATAACTACATCCAGGTTGCGCAGCCCGATATCGGTATCGATCAGCACCACTTTCTTATTCATCTGTGCCAGACCCGTTCCCACGTTTGCTGTGGTTGTAGTCTTGCCTACGCCGCCTTTGCCTGATGTTATTACAATTACTTCACTCATGTAATGAGACCTCCTGTTTTATATATTGTTTAACAAACCTTTTGTGATAGGCTCGATCAATATGCTGTCTTCTTCTACTACTGCTATCTGTGGTTCCATGTTACGCTTACGGTTTTTAATGGCGCTTAAGGGTCCGCAGTCACTGCTGCGGCCAATGACATTTCCGATTTTGATCTGTACCGGATCCATATCAAGCGCTGCCACAAATGCGTGTGGATTGCCGGCTGCGCCTGCATAAGCATTGCCCTTCAGGGAGCCTAATACTACAATATTCCCTTTGGCGATGACCTTGGCGCCTGGATTTACGTCGCCCAGGATCACCAGGCTTGTCTCACATTCCAATACCTGACCGTTGCGCAGGGTTCCCTTATAGAACTGCCCGCTTCGTCCCGTCTGTTCGTCATCAAATGCACGGATCTTGTCGGCGCAGTATGCCGCGGTCTGCTCATCCCTGTCCAGCACACATACAATCTCAATGCTGCTGTTATCCGTGATCACATCCATGATCTGCAGCTGCTCCTCCTGGCTTAACTCCCGACCTTCAAAGGACAAAGCAATTCTCGCATTGCGGAAGAATTTGTCGGAATCATGAAGCTTCTTAGCAAGATCATCGAGCAGATCCGAAAACGAGCAATTGGAATCTAATATCAGGTTAATACCGTGCGGATTACTCTTCAATATAACTGGCTGTGTCATAAATCTTTTTCCTCCTTAATCGGTAAAGGCGTTTGCCCGGTTGCCAACATCCTCGGCGACACCGTCAATCAGCGTACTGGGATCCTCCAGTTTGAAGTAATATTTGTAAATGGACGCCGCCAGCTCTGCCGTGTTGGCGGAGGTGTATCCATAAGCAATACGTATCGCAATGGATATCTCGGGATTTTCGTAGGGTGCATAGCCCACATACAATGCGTGGTTGGGGCGTGTGGTCACCTGCTGGGCGGTTCCTGTCTTACCGCCGGAGGTTATTGCCACATCATCGAACTGCGCATGATCCTCCACCACCATCCGCATACCTTCATGGATGGCATTCCAGGTACTGCTGCTGACTTCATCTATGGTATTGGCCACAGTGGGCTCATAGCTTTCCAGAACGTTGCCGCCGGCATCTGTCACCTTGGACAGAAGTGTGTAATTATACACCGTCCCGCTGGTGGCAACAGCTGTTACATACCGTGACAATTGTATGGTGGTAAAACTGTTGTTACTTTGACCGATGGCTGAGGTGATAGGATATGCGCTTGCCTGCTGGGGTTTGCCCTCTGCGATCTCGATACCCGTCTTGGAATCAAGACCATAGAGAGAGGAATATTTGTTGATGAGGTTGACACCACGGTTTTCGTTATAGACACCGTTTTCCCGGCTCATATCAAAGCCCACTTTATAAAAAAAGTAGTTACAGGAATCCCGGATGGCCTCAGAAACGTTGATGATGCCATGCGTACCTGCGGGATAGATCCAGCAGGTAGGACCATCTACCACCTCGTCAAATTTACCCTTATCCTCTATCTGGGTGGCTGTGCTGATATATCCCTCCGTCAGTGCAGCCGTAGCAGTGACCATCTTAAAGGTGGAACCCGGAGCCGTGCTCTGCTGCGTCGCATTATTGTAAAACGGCTTGGAGAGATCCTCGTACAGTTTATTGTAATACTGGCTGTCCACGGTGTTGGCAAGCCGGTTTGTGTCATAGCCCGGGTATGTAACACATGCCAGAAGTTCTCCCGTGTTGACATCCGTGATAACCGCAGAACCGGTGCAGGGATCCAACGCCAGTTGGGCCGGCGTAATCTCAAGATTTTTGATCTTGTCCTTCATAAACTGATACGGACTCATACTGCCATTACTCAGAGCACTGACATCGGTATCACTATAGTTTAACACTTTTTGGTCAAATAAGGCAAGACAAAGCTGTGTTCCAGTAACAGAATTATCCCGGATCATATAACGGTATATTTTCTTGGAGAAGCCCCGGTTAGAGGCTAAATCGTCTATAATATAGGAAACCAGAGCGTCATATACTTCCGTGGAATCGGAATATTGCTCGTCTATGGCAAGCTTTGTGATATCAATCCAGTTTTGACCGATGGCGCGCAGGAGCAACTGATTGATGCTGGTTCTGTCATTCTTGAAATCCCGGTAAATCTCGTCTGAGGTATCGATGGAGCTGGTCATAAGGATACCGTCATCACACAGCAGGTCATAAACATAGCACATATAGGTGTACATTTCCTCCGGAAGCACGTTCATGTCTGCGGGTGCAGAACTGTTAAGGTACTCTTTTACTTGGTTTAATACGCTGTTTTGCTTGTTCAGAAATGCCTGCTGGATCTGCTGCTCCGTCTCGCTGGCATCCTCGCTTCCAAACGCCTCAATATTCAGCACGTTATTATTGATCAGGGCAAAGTAGACATCATCAATAGGAATTACGATATCGGATGCCGATCCGCTGGTGGAATGGTTGTATTCTTTGATGTTTTCAATCTTAGAATAGAGAATTCCGGCTACCTCCTGCTCTACCAGATGATAGACTGCCTCCTGCAGATCCTTATCAATGGACAGATATACATCGTTGCCGGCGGAAGGCTCCACCCGGTCGGTAATCTCAGCTACCTTGCCCACGCTGTCTATGAATACTTCTTCGTAACCTTTGGTACCCTGTAACTGCAGATCCATTACCTGTTCAATGCCGGATTTTCCCACCACATCATTGAGGGTGTAACGGTCATCCTTCTTGGAAAACTCATCATACTCCTCCTGTGAGATTTTGCCGGTATAACCGATGATGTGGGAAAAATATACGCTGTCCACATACCGGCGGATCGTATCCTCCTCAATGTCAACGCCCTGGAGGCTGTTCATGTTTTCCGCGATATATGCTACGGTATCATCGCTGACATTTTTGGCAATGGTGGTGGTAATGTATTTCTGGAAGCTGTTCTGTGAAATTGCATAGCGCAGCACCACAATGCGGTAGAGATCATATGCCGCATAATCATCTGTGCTAAGGTCAAATCCCTTTTTGCGGCACAGATAATCCATGACCTGCTGAGGCGTGGCCTCCGCTTCGTTATATTCCAGGTCTTTATTATAGGCGAGATCCTCCACAGATGTGTGACCGTACACATCGGCAAGGAAACGCTTAAGGGAAGTGCCCTCTGCCGTGTAATAGAACCCGGTATTCTCGTTAAAACCGATGGCAAAGTGATTTTCTATTTCATCCCCGTTTTGATCCAATTCCTGCAGGATCATGAGCAGTTCCTGATTCAAAGAGGCATTGCGTTCCTTAAGATCGTCGTATTCGCCGTTATCTTCAATAATAATGCTGTGGGCGAGTTCATTGTATGCAAGCAGATTGCCGTTGCGGTCATAAATATTGCCCCGGGTGCTGTTCAACACACGTGTTTTCTGTATGCGGAGCCTGTAATTATTCTGATAGGATTCTCCTTTGAGAATCTGCAGATAGAACAGACGTCCCAGCAGAACAGACGTGAGCAGTATCATAACAACGCTCAGGACAAAAACTCTTGATTTAAATATTTTGCCAATAAACTCTTTTATGATATCAAACAAATTTTGCTGCACTCCTTTTTTCAACAGCTTCCAGTCTCTGATTGATCTTCAGTATGACAGCATACAATACAACAGATACTAAAAGCGTATATACCAGTTCCGGAATGATGATGTGGAGCATATAATAATCCAGCCGGAACTGTCCGCGAAACAGAAAACGCAAGAGATATATGATCAGGTTATATGCCAGATCGCTTGCCGTGATCATCAGCATGGGAAGCTTGATGTCATCGGGATAAAACTGTTTCTTGAAGCATCCGGTAAGAAAGCCGACATACATATACAGCAGGGCATAAAATCCCAGATATTCCCCGAAGAAAATATCCAGAAGTAATCCGCTGATAAATCCGATGGTCAGCCCTTCTCTGCGTCCTCTCATAAATCCGAAGGATGCACACACCACGATCATAAGATTCGGTGAGATGGATGCAAAGGACAATACCTGAAACACGGTGCTCTGCAACAGAAAGCACACAATGATGATCAAAGCAACATATATTTTCCTTCTCATGACGTGCCCATATCTTTCTTATCTAAAATAACCAGCACCTGCTGTAAGTGCTCAAAATCTACCACAGGGGTGATGGTCCCCGATTTGGTCAGGTGATTGGAATCCTCGGAAATACTGCTGATATAGCCAATTAGGATTCCCGGCAGATATTTGTCGCTGACATTTGAGGTGACAAGCTGGTCGCCGAGCTGTACCTGATTGTCCTTATCGTTCAGATTAGAAAAGGTAATGACCTGATCTTCGGTCATGCTCACCAAATCTCCGTTGACAATACAGTTATCGGAGGTAGACAGCACCATACCATAAACGCTGGAACGGTCATCTATGATGGAGCGCACTTTGGCGTAATGCGGCCCTACATCAATCACAATTCCCACCAGACCGCTGCCGGCAAGCACATTCATATCAATCTCGATGCCATCCTCAGAGCCCTTGTCGATCAAAAATGTATGGAACCAGTTACCGGGATCTTTGCCGATGACGCGGGCGCCGGTCTTCTCATAATCAGAATACTGCTTATCCAGGTCCAGAAGCTGCCGCAGGCTCTCTAACTCGTTCTGGTCTAACTTCATGGAATTCACTTCCTGGGTCAGATCTGCCACCTGCTGCCGCAGAATCTCGTTTTCATCCATAACCTCATGCATGCTTTTTAGGTTGTCTGCCCGATCAGACATCCAGCTTCCGATGGAATTGATTCCTTTTTGCATGGGACCAAATATAGTGCCTGCCAAAGTGTTTAGGGGGCCTCCGCCCAGATTCAGGGCGAAACTTATATACATAGCTGCAATACACACAACCGTCAGTCCGGGCAGTACATATTTCGCTGGTATTCGAAATTTTGGTTTTCGTCTCATATCATGCCTCTATTATTTATAGATTCTGGCTTTCATACTGAATCCCAGATGACTGTATTTCTCATCGGAAACGATTTTGTTGAGCCCGCGGACAGCGCTCTCCTCCGGCGACTCACATTTATTGACCTTGATATTGGTAATCTGTGTAAACAACTGATCCAGATTATGAATCTGGGATGCACCTCCGGTAATGTAGATTCCCGCGTGGATGATATCCCGTGCCAACTCAGGGGGCGTCTTCTCCAAGATCATTTTGATAGAGGTACAGATAGAATTCAGGTTATCTTTGATGGCGTCATAGACTACATCCGCAGAAATCTCCATCTCGATGGGAAGACCGCTTACCACATCACGTCCCACTACTACCATGCTGCTCTCAAGTCCGGGAGTGCCGGAACCGAGTTCCTCCTTTAAGGCTTTGGCGGTCTTGCTGCCAATCACCAGGTTATAGGTCCTCTTGATGTAACTGATGATGGATTCGTCAATGCGGTTGCCGCCAAAGTGCAGAAGATCGCTGAGCACAAGACCGCCCAGGGATATGACGGAAATCTCTGTGGTATCTGCTCCGATATCCACGATCATGGCTCCGGTGGGCTCATTGACGTTCAGCCCAAGCCCCACTGCGTCCGCCAGCGGCTTCTCGCACAGCAGAACGGACTTGGGATGCATCTTGCTTTTATAGAAAATATCGAAGAACGCTTTTTTCTCCACTTCCGTGATATCCGTGGGAACCGCCACAATAAACTCTGCACCCCTTAGCTTATTCTTCAGATGCTTCTCCAGAAATTCCTGTATCATCGCCTGCATATTGTTGAAATCGGCAATCACGCCGTTTACAATAGGAAAGGATACCTGGATATGCTCAGGGGCCTTTTCATACATGGCATATGCGGCATCCCCAAATGCATACATCTGGTTTTTATTTACAATTGCAATGGTATTTTTTTCGTTGAGTATTTTTCCGGTTGCCTTGCAATATACCTTCATATTAGAAGTCCCAAGATCAATTCCGTAAATGTTATTAGACATTTCTTTCTCCCTCCGGGGCGCCGGTCAGCATCCCCTGTTCCCTAAAACTAAAATATTGATTATCTCCGATTATGATATGGTCGGAAAGTGCCACGCCAAGAATACGCCCACCCTCCAGAAGCTGTCTGGTGATCTGAATATCCTGCCGGCTAGGTAAAATATCGCCGCTGGGATGATTGTGTACCAGTATCATGTGAACGGTGCGGTATTCCAACGCTTTTAAGAATATCTCCCGGGGTGAAACAAGGGAGGCATTCACTGTGCCGACGGATATCACTGCGTCGTGGATCAGTCTGCACTTGGTGTCAAACATACACAAAAGAACGTGTTCTTTCTCTTCATGGCGCAGCCGTTCCATGTAATAGGCGGCAACGGAGCGGGCGTTTTGCAGTACGACCTCATGCATCCGGACCGACATGGAAATGCGTTTGGACAGTTCAGCGATACATTTTAGCTGAATTGCCTTTACTCTTCCGATACCGGGGATCTGCTGCAGTTCCGCAAGGCTCATCTGGTGTAATGCCAGCAAATTGCCGCATTTTGCCGCCAGGATCCGTTTTGCCACTTCCACGGAGGTGGCGCCGCTTGTGCCTGTTCGTATAATGACTGCAAGAAGCTCTGCATCCGAGAGAAATTCGGCTCCCCGGTGCTGGCATTTCTCATAGGGCTGTTCCGATGGCGGCAGGTGTTTGGTAGTGATGTTCATAAACCTTCCTTCCACTCTCTCACGGGATTTTGCCCATAGCCCTCCCCACAAGGCATATATCCATATATTAGCACATCAGGCTGTTATTAACAAGTTTCTGTTCATTAAGTTTTTCTAAAGACATCAAAATCCCCAGTTTCGCGTGATACCATGTCAATCCGCCCTGGAAATACACGGCGTATGGAGGCTTGAGCGGACCGTCTGCACTGAGTTCTATGGAGGAGCCCTGGACGAATGCGCCTGCTGCCATGATCACGTCGCTGTCGTAGCCCGGCATAGCCCATGGTTCCGGCGTTACATAACTGTCCACCGGCGCTGCCGCCTGAATTCCGCGGCAGAACGCAATAAGAGCTTCGGGAGAATTCAGTGTGACCGCCTGTATGATGTCATGGCGGCTTTCCGTGGCATTCGGGATTACCGGAAAGCCCAGCCGCTCATAGATGTTCGCCGCAAATATGGCGCCCTTTAATGCGCTTGCGGTTACTACAGGTGCCTGGAATAAGCCCTGATAGAAGGAACTGATCACGTTCAGGGAGGCTCCTACCTCCTTGCCCAGTCCCGGAGAGGTCAGACGGAATGCAGCATTCTCTACACACTCCTTCTTTCCCACAATATATCCGCCGATGGGCGCAAGCCCGCCTCCGGGATTTTTGATGAGGGAGCCGACGATCATATCAGCGCCTACATCCAGAGGTTCCTGTGTCTCCACGAACTCTCCATAGCAGTTATCCACCATGCAGATGACTTCCGGCTTGATGCTTTTGATGAAGGCGATCAGTTCGCCGATTTTCTCTACCGACAGACTGGGTCTGGTCTGATAGCCCTTGGACCGCTGGATGGTTACAAGTTTTGTCCTCTCTCCCACGGCCTTTCGGATATTTTCATAATCAAAGCTTCCATCTGGCAGAAGATCTACCTGACGGTACATGATACCGTACTCTGCAAGAGAACCTTTGGAGGGACGGATACCAATGACCTCTTCTAAAGTGTCATAAGGCTTGCCCACCGGAGAGAGAAGTTCGTCTCCCGGCCGAAGGTTTGACATAAGCGCCAGCGCCAGCGCATGGGTTCCGCAGGTGATCTGTGGGCGGACAAGAGCATCTTCCCCGTGGAAACAGGAGGCATATACCTTTTCCAGCGTATCCCTGCCCAGATCGTTGTAGCCGTAGCCATTGGATATTGCAAAGCACTCTGCGCTGACCCGGTTGTCCTGCATGGCACGGATGACTTTCAGTTGATTATATTCTGCCACTTCATCTATGGCGGAAAAACGTTCCTTCAGTTCTGCTTCTATCTGCTCTCCGAAACGGCAGACCTGTTCGGAAATGCCCATTGCCTGATACATGTCTTTCGTGGAAATCTGATTCATTTCATATTACTCCTCATAGTATGTGTCTTTGGTGCAGCATTGTGCATATATATTCCAGTATGTCCGTTTCCCGGTATGTCCATTCCGGTTTATTGACCCAGATGACGTCGCGCTCCCGCTTGAACCATGTGAGCTGACGTTTGGCAAAATGCCGGGTATCTCTTTTTAAAATATAGACTGCCTCATCATAGGACAGTTCTCCGTTCAGATAACGCAGGATTTCTTTGTAGCCCAGCCCCTGCATGGATACCATGTCCCCAGTGCAGCCCATCTTCTGTAATGCGCGGACCTCATCCACAAGACCGTGCGCAAGCATTTCATCGACGCGCCGGTCAATCCGTTCATAGAGCCGCTGCCGTTCGTCGTTAAGCACAAAGTATGCAAACTGGTAAAGCGATTCTTTGCTGCGTTCTTCCTCATTGTGATCGGAAATAGGCTGTCCGCTCTTCTCAAAATATTCCAGAGCACGGATGACACGCTTGCGGTTATTGGGATGGATTGCTTTCGCAGATGCAGGGTCTATCTTAGCCAGCTTCTGGTGCAGATATTCGTTCCCGAAGCTGGCTGCCTCCGCCGCAAGCTGCCTGCGGTATGCATCGTCCTTTTCCTGTTCCGTAAAATCAATGTCATAGACAAGGGCCTGGATATAAAACCCGGTGCCGCCCACAATCAAAGGAATATTTCCTCTGGCATAGATTTCCTCCATGCGCTGTTTTGCCATCTCCTGAAAGCGAACTACATGAAATTCCTCGAAGGGACTTAATTCATCTATCAGATGATGGGGGATGCCCTGCATTTCCTCCGGCGTGATCTTGGCGGAACCGATATCCATGTGACGGTATACCTGCATGGAATCCGCAGAAATGATCTCGGCATGGATACGCTTGGCCAGTGCAACGGATAATTCTGTTTTTCCTACGGCCGTGGGGCCGGTCAGTATTACAAGTGGTTTTTGATTCATGTCATCCTTGTCCTTTGTGCCGATCGTGTCACAGCACACGTTTGAATTTCTTCTCAATATCATATTTGCTCATGGAAATGATGGTGGGGCGTCCATGCGGACAGTTATAGGGATTTTCAAGCTCCATCAGTTCTTGCATCAGGCGTTCCATCTCCGGCAGGCTGATACGCTGGTTCCCCTTGATCGCAGCCTTACAGGACATGGAAGCCAGCTTATCTAAAATCACCTCCGGAGCCGAATCGCTGTGAATATCCTGGGTCAGCTCTCCTAACATTTCCTGCAGGATATCACAGGGATCGATTTTGTACAGATTGCCGGGAACTCCGCAAATACTGTATTCCATACCGCCGAAATGTTCGATCACGAAGCCGAGATCGGTGAACTGCGGCAGGTAATGCTTAAGTGTCTCCGCTTCCCGGACGGACAGCGTCATGACAATGGGAGGACTGACTGCCTGTGACGTCAGTTCTTTCTCGGCAAGCTGACGGCGCATGCGTTCATAGAGTACCTTCTCGTGGGCCGCATGCTGGTCAACAATGAAAAGCTTGTCTTCATATTCCACCAGCCAGTAGGTATCAAAGAGCTGACCGATAATTTTGTGCTTTGCCATCTCCTGTCTGGAGAGAAAGGAGGTTTGTTCGTAAGTACCGTAAGTATTCTCTTCCCTTATCTGAGATGCGGCAGAGCCTTTTGGTTCTACAGGCGGGACATATTTCTTTTCATAGGGGCTGTCCCGGCGGACTGCCTGCAGGACCTGTTCCAGACGGCGGTGTTCAAAGGGCTCCGGCATGATGGGGCCGGAAACAATCTGGTCTGCCCCGCGTTCTGCGGGCTTCTCCTGTACCGGCACCTGCGGGATCATATCCCGGTTTTTTAAATCTTTGCCCAGAGCCTCTGTCAGCTGCTGATAGATTTCTTGTTGTCTGGAAAAACGCAGTTCCATTTTGGTGGGATGCACGTTAATGTCCAATTGCGAGCTGTCGATGGTGAGATACAGCACCGTCAGCGGATACTGGTGCTGCATCAGGAAGGGTTTGTATGCTTCTTCAATGGCACGGGCAATGACCTGGCTTTTGATAAAGCGCCCGTTGACAAAATATACCTCATAATTGCGGTTGCCCCGGGAAATATTTGGTTTTCCAATGAACCCCTCCACCGTAAACAGAGGGGTCTCGTGTCTGACTTCTAAGAGCGAGCGTGTGATATCCCTGCCATACAGATGATAAATAATATCTTTGACATTGCCGTTCCCGGAGGTCTGGAGTTTGATCTGATTGTTGATGATCAGCTTGAATGCCACGTCCGGATGGGAAAGCGCCATGTGCTGCATCAGATCATGGATGTAACTGCCCTCTGTCTGGGCGGATTTTAAGAATTTCTTTCGGGCGGGTGTATTGTAAAAAAGATTGCGCACCAGAAATGTCGTGCCGTCCGGCGCACCGATCTCCTCACATCCGCATTCCTTAGAGCCTTCGATCTGATATCTTGTCCCTGTGAAATCTGCGCTTGTCTTGGTGATAAGCTCCACCTGGCTGACGGCTGCGATGCTGGACAGGGCCTCCCCGCGAAAGCCTAATGAGGTAACAGACATTAAGTCTTCTACGGAACGGATCTTGCTGGTAGAATGGCGTAGAAATGCAAGGGGAATCTGCTCCTTTTCGATTCCGCAGCCGTTGTCAGAGATGCGGATCAGGGAGATTCCGCCCTCCTTGATCTCTGCCGTGACAGCAGACGCACCTGCGTCAATGGCGTTTTCTACCAACTCCTTGACCACAGAGCTGGGGCGTTCTACCACCTCTCCTGCGGCTATCTTATCAATGGTTTCCTGACTTAGCAATTCAATCTGCGGCATATGCCCTCCTGTTACCATCTGTTCTTCACTTTGTTCTGCAGTTCATTCAATTTGTTTAACGCGTCGATGGGCGTTAGAAGGCTGATATCCAGATCCCGGATCTCGTTTAATATTGTATCGTTATCCAGAGTGTCGAGCAGGGACATCTGCCGAAGATCCACTTCATCCAGTTTGTTCCTGCCCCGCCCCGCAGAAGTCTCTGTACTGATATTCTGGATGATCAGGGTCATATCGTTATTGACTAATTCCTCTACGATCTCCTTTGCCCGCTCTATGACATGGTCAGGGACACCTGCAAGCTTGGCGACCTGGATGCCATAGCTCTTATCGGCTCCGCCTTTGATGATCTTGCGCAGGAAAACGATATCATCGCCCTTTTCCTTTACGGCAATACAGTAATTGTTGACGCCGGACAGCTTTCCTTCCAGTTCGGTCAGCTCATGATAGTGGGTTGCGAACAGCGTTTTGGCGCCTAGGAGCTTGGGATTGCTGATGTGCTCCACCACTGCCCATGCAATGGATAATCCGTCGAAGGTGCTGGTTCCCCTGCCGATCTCATCCAGGATCAGGAGGCTGTTGGCGGTAGCATTGCGGAGGATATTGGCAACCTCCGACATCTCCACCATAAAGGTGCTCTGCCCGCTTGCAAGATCATCCGAGGCGCCTACACGGGTAAAAATACGGTCCACAATTCCGATCTTAGCTGAGCGCGCCGGAACAAAGCTTCCAATCTGAGCCATCAGCACGATCAGGGCAGTCTGCCGCATATAGGTGGATTTTCCTGCCATGTTGGGGCCGGTGATGATGGATACGCGATGCCCGCTGTTATCCAGGTAGGTGTCGTTGGCCACAAACATTTCATTCTGTATCATTTTCTCTACGACGGGATGTCTGCCGTCCTTAATGTCAAGAATACCTTTTTCGTTTAATTTGGGACGGCAGTAGTCATTCTGCTCTGCCACTGCTGCCAGTGACGCAAACACATCGATTTTGGCCACTGCTTTGGCGGTCTTCTGGATGCGTACCACCTCGTCGGCCACCTTCTGGCGCACTTCCCGGAACAATTCGTATTCCAGATTGACCAGCTTGTCCTCTGCTCCCAGGATCACGTCCTCCAGCTCTTTGAGCTCAGGCGTTATGTACCGCTCAGCATTTGCAAGGGTCTGCTTGCGCGTAAAATAGTCCGGGACCAGATTCTTGAAGGAATTGGTGACTTCCAGATAATAGCCGAAAACCTTATTGTATTTGATCTTAAGATTGCGGATGCCGGTTTTCTCCCGCTCCTTTGCCTCCAATTGCGCCAGCCAGTTCTTACCGTCGGTTTTTGCTCTGCGCAGGCGGTCTACTTCCTCAAAATACCCTTCTTTTAGGATGCCGCCTTCATGAACCGTAATGGGGGGCTCCTCACAGATTGCCTGGTCGATCAGTTCATACAGTTCGTCCAGGGTATCCAGTTCCTCATATAGCCGTACCAGCAGCGGCGAGTGAAAATCACTCATCAGCGTTTTGATGGGAGGCAGCATGTGGATGGAATTCTTAAAGGAAAGAAGATCCCGTGGATTTGCCGTCTGGTATGTAACCCGTGTGATCAGGCGTTCCAGATCATAGACGGGATTCAGGTATTCTCGGATTTCTTCCCGGGTAATTGCGTTCCCGTTCATTTCGTCGATGGCATCATAGCGTTCTTCTATCTCGGCCTTTTCAATCAGAGGCTGTTCTACAAAGCTGCGCAAAGTTCTGGCCCCCATTGCCGTTCTGGTCTTGTCTAAGACCCACAACAGAGAACCCCGCTTCTGCTTTTCCCGGAGCGTTTCCACTAACTCCAGATTACGGCGGCTGGAGCTGTCTATCACCATAAATTTCCCTGTGGTATAGGGATGAATAGATACAAGGTTAGACAGGCTGTTCTTCTGTGTCTCATAGAGATACTTTAAAAGTGCGCCTGCGGCAGTGACGCCGCTTTCGTAATCGTCTAATCCCAGTCCGCTTAAGTCTTTTACGTGAAAATGCTCCGCCAGAGTCCGCTTGGCAGTCTCATCCGCAAAGTACCAGGAATCCAGAGAATAGATCACGATGCCCAAGCGTGCCCGCATATCCTCGATATCAATGCCGCTGATGTAAAATGCCTCGTTACAGATAATCTCGGAGGGCTGATATTTATTGATCTCATCTAATAACTTGCGCTCAGAATCCACCTCGGTCACAAAATAATCCCCGGTGGATATATCCGCAGCAGACAGACCGTAGCTTTCGTCCATATAAGCAATACAGAGAATGTAATTATTCCGGCTTTCGTCCAGCGCCTGAGCATTGACGGTAGTTCCCGGTGTGACAACCCTGGTGACTTCACGTTTTACCATGCCCTTGGCAAGCGCCGGATCCTCCACCTGCTCACAGATTGCTACCTTATACCCTTTTTTCACAAGCCTGGTAACGTATGTCTCCGCGGCATGATAGGGCACGCCGCACATAGGAGCGCGTTCTTCCATACCGCAGCTTTTTCCGGTAAGGGTCAGTTCCAGTTCCCTGGAAACGGTAACGGCATCATCAAAGAACATTTCATAAAAGTCACCCAGACGGTAGAACAGGATGCAGTCCTTGTAGTCCTCATGTGTTTTCAGATAATGCTGCATCATTGGTGTATATTCGCTCAAAATAATTCTTCCTCCTACATATGGTATCTGCCAGCAACTGCCTCCGCCACCTTCATACCGTCCATGGCAGCGGACATAATGCCTCCGGCGTAACCGGCGCCTTCGCCGCAGGGATATAAGCCTGCCACATTACTTACAAAGTTCTCGTTCCGGTGAATGCGCACCGGTGATGAGGTACGGCTTTCCACCCCGGACAGAATGGCATCTTCCCGGTTATAGCCGGGGATGTATTTAGGAAAACTCTCCATCCCGGCAATGAATGCTTCGTTGACGGAAGCCGGAAAAAGCTCCCGCAGATTGGCAAAGGCACAGGCGCCTTTGGTCTGGCTTTCAAATTCCCCGTAGGAAACAGAACTGCGGTCTGCCTTATAATCCCCATATAGCTGCTGGGGAATGCTGCCGTTGCCAAGCGCATATGCTCTGCGTTCCAATTCCTGCTGGAATGCAACGCCGCATAAGGGCCCATCCCCTGGGAAATCCTCCGGTGTTACTGATACGATAATGGCGCTGTTGGCATTTAACCCGTCTCTGGCGTGATAGCTCATACCGTTGACTGCCAGCATTCCCTCCTGGGAGGAGGCATTGACTACATAACCTCCCGGACACATACAAAACGAATAGACGCCTCTGCCCTGGGGCAGGTTCGCGGTAAGCTTATAGGAGGCTGCGGGAAGCGCCGGATGGGAATGTCCCTGATACTGACATGCATTGATCATGGACTGGGGATGCTCCACACGCATGCCTACCGCAAAAGATTTTGCCTCCATGGCAATCCCCTGCTCCTTAAGCATTCGAAAGGTATCTCTGGCGCTGTGTCCGATGGCTAGAACGGCAGCTTCTGCCGGAATAGTCAAAGTTTCATCCATTGTTTTCACTACAAGCCCCTGCAGCATATTATTTTCCACCAAAAGCCCCGTTACCTGATGTAAAAAGCGGTAAGTTCCGCCAAGCCGCGTAATCTCTGCCCGCATATTGGCAACTACCTTCTTTAGAATGTCGGTCCCGATATGAGGTTTATTCTGCCAGAGAATTTCTTCCGGGGCGCCCAGCCGCACCAGTATCTCCAGCACTTCGCGATTGCGCCCAGCCGTGTCTTTCACCAGGGTATTGAGCTTACCGTCCGAAAATGTTCCGGCGCCCCCTTCGCCAAACTGGACATTGGTATTGGCGTCCAGCGTTCCGCCGGACCAGAAGTCTGCAACGGCCTGACTGCGCCGCTCCACATCCATTCCGCGTTCCAGCACGACGGGGTGATACCCGTGCAGGGCAAGTTCATAGGCGCAGAACATTCCGGCAGGGCCGCTCCCAATCACCACCGGAGGCGTGTTCATTATATGTTCTCCAGGGGAAGGAAAATGATAGCGCACATCCTGTGCCAAAGCAATCTGGGGACCGCGGTTTTTCTTAAGCAGCCGGCTCTCATGAGACACTTTGACATCCACTGTATATACGACGGACAACTCCCTGCGGCGTCTCGCATCGATGGATTTCTTGCGGATGTGAAGTTCCAAAAGCTCCGGCGGGCTGATATGCAGCGCTCGACATACTTTATTGCGCAGATCATCTTCTTTGTGTTCCATTGGTAATTTTATCTGGTGTATCCGAATCATAACCGCTCCTCATCCGCAGCCGCGTGTATTCCCGCAACCGCTCCGCTTGCCCATGCCCATTGCAGATTGTATCCCCCGCAGATACCGTCAATATCTACCATTTCCCCTGCAAAGTATAGGCCCGGCACAAGCCTTGATTCCATGGTGTGTGGATCTATCTCCGCAGTGTCTACGCCGCCTGCGCTGACCTGGGCGCTGTCAAACTGATTCCAGTCCGTGATATCCACCCTGAAATGTTTGATGCTTCGTGCAATATGCATAATCTGTGTTTCTGACACTCCTGTCGCGCAAGCGGACGGCTTCACTCCGGCACAGCCCAGTAATACCGGAATCAGCTTATCCGGCAGCAGCCCAAGCAATGGCTGTTCCATAGTCATGTGAGAGGAAAGCGCGAAACGTTTTGCAAGATACGTTCCCAGCTCTGCTTCTTCAAAGGACGGAAGGAAGTCAATCTGTGCATGGCAGTCCTTTCCTTCGGTCAGCGCTCTTGAGGCAAGGCGGCTGAACTGAAATACCGGGATGCCGGAAATACCGTAACCGGTTAGCTGAAGTTCTCCTTCTTCCTTACAAATCCACTGGTCATTTATGTATAAATCGATTTTTGCGTCTGCACGAATTCCTGCAATATCACCAAAAAATGACTGTTTTCCCTTCAATCCGACAAGACCCGGCACAATATCTATTATATGGTGCCCGAGTGCCTCTAAATATAGAAAACCGCTTCCGTCACTCCCGCTTTTACGGAGCGTTTTTCCACCGGTTGCAAGTATGCATTTTGTTGCATGAAAATTTCCTTGTTTCGTCTCTATAAGAAAGCTTTTTTTTGACTTTGTCACGCGGCGAATCCCGCAGTTACATACAATACCTACTCCCAGCCGCTGTAATTCCAGCAAAAACAGAGTGCGCACAGAGGATGCCTGTCCGCTGCCAGGATAGTAACCGCCTTTTTTCAGTCTGGGGTGAATACCTAGTTCCTCAAAGAACTCTAATAATTCCGGCAGTCCGAATTGTGTAAAAACGGGCAAGACAAAAGCAGGGTCATTTCCGTAATACTTGTCGGCACCCTGCGCTTCATTGGCAAAATTACATTTTCCGTTTCCGGTAGCGAGCAGCTTCTTTCCCAGGGTATCCATGTGTTCCAAGATGATTACACGCCTTCCCTTGCGGGCTGCCATGACAGCAGCTGTCATTCCTGCCGCTCCGCCGCCGATTACAATAACATCTGCATTATTCAAGGATATCATTTCCTGTCTCCGAGTCCTTGGCATCTTTTGAAACTATATCTGTAATTACTTCTCCCGGATATGCTGCCATATCCTTTGCCTGCTTCTGGTATCCGTGCAGACGGATGGTCAGATACAGAACGCTGAACAGGCTTAAACAGCCGTCTATTACAAGCATGATATAAGTAAAGCGAGACAAATCCTCCATGCGGTCAAAAGGATTCAGCAAAACCACTGCACCGCATATGATCATTGTTACAGCCACAACCAGTATGGCGATCCATGCCTTGTCCTTCATGGCTTCTAAGTCCAGCGCATGCTGAAGCTTGATGATTCCGCTGGCAAGAAGCAGTATCCCAAGGCAGACGAGCAGATATGTGCTGACTATTTCGGCGCGCAGCAGAGCACACACACCAAGCACCACCATCAGGGCGCCTGCGGAAAAGGTGTAGCAGTTCAGCTTGCGGTATGATTCCGTCATAAAATATCTTACAATAGAAACAATGCCTCCTACGATCATTACGACACCGATTCCGTATACAATCTGAATAATCCTCGCCCCAGGGAACAGAAGGAGAAATAATCCCAGCAGGATTGCAAGTACTGCTGCCCCCAGTATCGCCATGGTTCCGTTTGTTCTTCCTCTCATTTCTCTCATGTAACAGCCTCCGCTTTTCCTCATTCACGGGCTTCTACGTTTCGGTACGCCCGCAGTGCACATTCTGGCACTGCTCATTGCCTGCGTGCACATTGTATCATAACCGCAGATAACAGTCAAATATCCTGGGGCTTTAAAATCAAAGGTTACACTCGAAAAATCAGCTGGAGTAATTCTCTAAGAACCGGTACAGGTCCTCCAGATTTGTGAAAATCTTACCTTCGATAATTTCCTGCTGTAGGTCCATGGGAAGCGTTGCGGACACAATACCGGTGTACATATACACGGTATCCGGGTTGTCCAGATATACAGTGAGGAATCCCTCCTCTTCCATAACCACATACTGATGGGGAGGCGTGATATGAACACTTTCAACAGTAAGCTCCGTCTCCTCAGGTTCCGGCTCTTCTTCCGGAAGATTTGCCTCTAAAGGCAGACGCTCCGCCTCACGTTCATTTAATATCATCTGGTAACGGTAATTCCCGTAACCGATGATGGCAGCCATTAATACGGCGCAAAAAATTAAAATGCGAATACGATTTGTTTTTTTCATAATTATCACCACAAATAGTATCCGCATTTTTGATAGATTTATACAATGTGCGTCCGAAAAATTCCAAAGTGCCAGATGTCAGCGTAATAGATGCAGTTTCTTGGCAATCCGCACCAGCAAATGCCCTTTGGGGAAGCCCATCAGTTCACTCTCTGACAAACCCTTAAGCAACAGAAGCAGGATGCCGTAGATTATGATTCCAAGCACGATCGCCGCAATGGCAGATACGGTATTGATGCCGAACAGCATCTGCATTCCCGTATAGATACCGTATACGCAGGCTCCCATGATCACTGAGGATACCCCGGGAATCAGGAATGTCTTCACAATCTCCTGCTGATAGCCGCTGTACTTCCTGAGGGAAATGGCGTTCAATACGCACATGAAAAAAGCAAACAGCGCGTTGGCATATACTACTGCATATATGTTCAGATGAAAGGAGAACATAAACAGCGCCAGGCAGCCGATATGAAGTATCAGCGCCACTACTGCATTTTTGACAGGAGCCTTCATGCGGCTGATTCCCTGCAAAAGCCCGTTGGAAAGGGTGGACAGCGAATAGAATATGATTGCAATGGCGCCTGCACGCAGGATGTTGACAGACAGCTCCCCGGAATACAGATGCAGCAGACGCAGCAAGGGTTCGGCAAGCACAGCGATGCCAACGGTACAGGGGATAGCGATCACCATAATAAAACGGATGGATACATTGATCTGACGGCGGACACTTGTCTTGTCGCGGACGGCATAGGAAGCCGCCAGATTTGGCACGCAGGTCGCAGCAAGGGAGGAAGCGATTGAAATCGGAATATTGATGATTGTCTTATATCTGGCAGAATAAATACCCCACCAGGTATCGATCTCATTCATCTCATAGCCCTGCAGTTCTGCTACATTCTTGAAGATTCCCTGATCCAGCACAGCGCTGATATTGTAAATGGTGGTACTCAGCAGTACCGGAATGATCGTAAGTAGTAAAATACGGAAAATACTCCGGTAAGATTCCGTTTTTTTGGTTACATCTCTGCGCATCTGGCGACGGAATATCCGAAGATATGCCATGAAAAGGAAGCCTAAGAACAGCATGGCTGCTGCCGCCCCCAAAGTAGTGCCCAGAGTTCCACCCGCAGCGCCGTAGGCAGAACCGTAATTATCTGCATTGCCGAGAACTGCGCCGATCCGAGCCCCGTAAATACACAGAAGATAAGCTGCCGCCACACTGACAACAGCATTGATGATCTGTTCCAGTATCTGCGATACGGCGCTGGGCATGGTGGTCCCCAGTCCCTGGAAGAAACCGCGTATCACACCCAGAATGGCCACCATAAAGACGGTGGGCGCAAGTACCTTCAGCGCAAAGAGCGCTAAGGGAGTATTCAACAGACTGCTGGTGAAGAAGCCTGCTCCAAAATAGAGGATCAGAGCTGCTGCCAGTCCGGAACAGGTGGCAAAAATAAGAGCCCCCTTCACAATCCGGTAGGCATTTCGCCGCTGCCCCTTTGACACTCTTGCTGATACCAGTTTGGACACGGCAAGAGGAAGGCTGTATGCTGAGATCAGCAGCAGCATATTGTATACTTCATATGCCGCGCTATAGTAACTCATACCAACATCCCCAATGATGTTGGTCATGGGGATGCGGTAAATTAAGCCAATGATCCTGCTGATCATGGACGCCACAGCAAGGATAGAACCCTGAACTAAAAAGTTGGAGTCTTTTCTTTTGGCTGCACTCATATTTAAAACCTCGTGTTTTCTATTGCTGGCTCGGGGTCGGCGGTGTGAAATCGTCCTCGTTTGCAAATATGTTCAGTCTGCTCTCCATGTCGTTCAACAGTATGCATACCATGGTTTTGCCCTGATTGAGAACAATCTCGTTGCCCTCCATATCAAAATAGCGGGTAGGGGAATTCTCGTCCGCTTTACTCCAGGTTACATCGATCACCTTACCGTTTGTGATATATTTGCCGGTGCCCTCCCCGGTACTCTCTACATCCAGGTATCCGTACTGCGCATCGATTTTGGTGTAATCACAGTATTGAAGGATGATATTTTTGAAGGTAAGCTGTGTTCCGGTATTTTCGTCCATATGCTCTCTCTTAAACTGGAAACGGTAGTATAATCCGTCTTCATCGTTGTACACGAACCATGGATTGTTGATATAGTATCCCGGCTGGACGACGGCTGCCGTCTCACCCTGCAGCTCAATCTCCTTCTCATCATCCTTATTAAATATATAATGCCCCTTGTAATCATCCGGGAGTTTGCGCTCATATTCCAGAAGATCAATGCCTGCATCGATACCCTCCGTGCTGACAAAAGCATTGTGGGGAGCTTTCCGCTCCTTGTCCCGGAAGAATGATGCGGCATCTACCGCGCCGTTCAATCCGTTGATATCTTCTATCTTTCCGCTGTTCAGAAGATCCGTGGCATAGGATGCCTGCCCGTAATGGATGTACATAGCGTCGAATTCCATTGCATAATAAGCGTAATAGTGACGGCAGCTACGGACAGAACCGATTCTCTCCAGATTGGAATAATCCTGGAAAATGGGCATCAGACGTGTGATTCCGCCCTCTGCAGGAGCTTCATACATAACGTCCGCCTGGGACAGTCCATACTGCGGAAGGGCATCGTTGGTATTGCCGATCATAATTGCTACCGGCTTTTGTGCTGCCAGTTCCTCGTCAATCCACTCACCGCTGAGATAACTGCGGGCAAGCCCGTCTTTGCTCTCCTCCGTATCCTCGGTATCCGTAGCGATTATTTCCTCAGGCTCGGTATTCTTTACTTCTTCGTCTTCATTTTTGCTGCATCCGGCACATCCTGTCAGCAGCGTGACAGTCAATAACGCCATACTCAGCATGGTAAAAAATTTCTTCATGTTTGTCCTCCATTGTTAATATTAGGAAATTTATCTTGAAATCTGAAGTTCTTCCAGTATTTCCTGCTGTTTTCGTTCCATAAGCTGTGCATCCTCATCGGTCATATGGTCGTAGCCGAATAGATGCAGCATACTGTGGACAATGAGAAATGCAAATTCCCGCCGGGCGCTGTGACCGTACTCCACGGCCTGAAACAGTACCTTAGGCACACATAGAATGATGTCTCCCAGCATTACATCTCCGGTATCCGGATTGAAATTATTCAAAGAGTCCTTCTTCAACTTCGAAAAATCTCCCGGCGCATCATAGGATAACATGGGAAAAGACAGTACGTCTGTGGGACTGTCTATCTGACGGTAGGACTTGTTGATCCATTGAATTTCATCAAGCCCTGTCAAAGTGAGATTCACTTCAGCATCATAAGGGAAATGCTCATGTTTTATTGTATACATTATGACATCTTTTGCAAGTGTTTCATAATCAAAATCAAAAGAAAGTTTTGTCTCCCGTGCTATTGTAATGGTCAATACAATTCCACTCCCTTCGCTAAAAACTCCCGGATTTTCAGGAATTGGTTCATTCCCATACCGGATAGATCATAAATTCCTTCGGAAGATTTCTCGTTTAGTGTCTGGTAGATCACAATATCATGGTTCCATACGCTCTGCAGAGTATCCTGTCCCAGCAATTCAAACTTTGTTACTAAGATATCCACCATATGGACAATCGCAGATTCCATTGTACTGATTTCCTTTTTCTCGCCGTTATACTCTGCCAGGATATCAATGACTTCCTGAGGAAAACAATTGCTCTCAGCCAATTGGACGCCGTTTTCCACAAAGGGCTCTCCCTCCAGCTTGCCGATCCTATAATAAAAACCTGCGGCCGCAGCAACCAGCTCATTTGCGCCAAGCTGCTTTGCACATGCCTGTGCTACGCCGGAAACCTTCACTGCATGGGCGTAATCAATCTCAGAATATTTCTTCACTTCCTGTACCAGAGGAAAATCCTCAGCAATGATCTCCTGCAGGCTGCGCCGCTTCTCTTCTCTGATATACTGGTTCAGCCGGTCAAAACAACCCATAATCACTGCGATGGTCACCACACCGTCTGCCAGCGCATACAAATATAAACGGTAATTCATTTCATAGCAGCTTATGTAATAAAGCATACAGGGAATTACAATGGATAAGGCAAACAATATAATGCAGCCGTATATGCGCAGCTTCTTTTTGGCAAACAGTAAAGACAGCGTACACCCGCACACGGTAAGCAGCATATAGGCGGCATATTCATAATAGTCCGCGCTGGATACCATACACAGCAGTGTATTCAGATAAGTGACCGTCACCATGGCAATGCGTTCGTTTCCTGCCGCTGTCAACAGAATTGCCGGGATCATTACCGGTGCCATGTATGCCGGAAGAAATACATAAACCATATACAGCCCCACGCAGCCCGCCATGATCCATGTGAGCAGCGTCAGATCACTGTTGATATGGCGGCTCACTCTGCCATCCATCCGGTCTATCTCTATGATCAGAATCAGAAACGGCAGGAAAATGCCATACAAAAACAATACTACCAATATCTTGTCCAGAAGAAAACGGTGCAGCAATACAAGATACAGGGAATAAATC
This sequence comes from Lachnospiraceae bacterium, assembly GCA_029071325.1. Taxonomy (GTDB): domain Bacteria; phylum Bacillota; class Clostridia; order Lachnospirales; family Lachnospiraceae; genus Roseburia_C. The sequence goes on from JAIEAP010000042.1 coordinate 141,089, forward strand.
AGCAGTAAGACGGCCATTGCGGTAATGTGCAGGCCTCTCTTTAGCGAAAATTTCTTATCTCTCATCGTCTGTTACCCTTTTTAGCCTTTTGCGCGGTTCTCTGCTCATAAGTATCATATGCCTGTACGATTTTCTGCACAAGAGGATGGCGTACCACATCTGCACCGGACAACTGGCAGACCGCAATTTCCTTGACGCTGCGCAGCACACGCATGGCAACGTCCAGTCCTGATTTGGTCCCGGCCGGAAGATCCTTCTGGGTGGCATCGCCGGTGATCACTACCTTGGAACCAAAGCCGATACGCGTCAGGAACATTTTCATCTGTGCCGGCGTGGTATTCTGTGCCTCGTCCAGTATGATAAAGGCATTGTCCAGTGTTCTGCCCCGCATATAGGCAAGAGGCGCCACTTCGATGAGTCCTTTTTCCATATTCCGTGTGAAGCTCTCTGCTCCCATGATCTGATACAGCGCGTCGTAGAGCGGACGCAGATAGGGATCAATCTTGCTTTGGAGATCCCCCGGCAGAAATCCCAGTTTTTCCCCTGCCTCAATTGCAGGGCGCGTCAGAATAATACGACTGACTTCTTCGTTTTTGAAGGCGGTAATCGCCATTGCCATTGCCAGATATGTTTTTCCTGTTCCAGCCGGGCCAATGCCGAACACGATCATTTTGCTGCGGATCTCATCTACATAATGCTTCTGTCCCAGTGTTTTTGGCTTTACCGGCTTGCCGTTTACCGTATGACAGATGCAGTCCCGGTCAATCTCCACCAAAGCACCTTCCTGGTGCTCTCCCAGGAGAGACAACAGGTAACTCACACGCTGCTCATCGATTTCATTGCCGCGTTCCGCCAGCTTTAAAAGCTGGGTGAACACGTCACAGGCACTCTTAACATTGGCAGGTTCCCCGATCAGCTTAATGCCCTCATTGCGGGGAACTACGGTAATATTAAGAGTGCGCTCAATTAATTTTATGTTATGGTCAAACTGCCCGAATATATTTGAAATATATCCGGCAGGTATGGTTATCACGGTTTCACTGAGACTCATTTTCTGCTGTTCCTTCCTCTTCTGCCGGTATTTCAAGCTGCTCTGTTGCCTGACGGGACTGCACCTTTTCCAGTACTGTTATGGTTCCGGCTGTTCGGCAGAATTTATTATCTGCTTCTATCATAACATTTTTTTCCAATATTTGAATATCTTTTTCTTCTAAATGCTTCAAATAAATATTAAGTTTTTCTGTAGAGAGCGCCCGAAGCTCTTCCTTGGTATATTTTTGGGACACGATCTCGTACTCCGCATAAGTGTCAGTATACCAGTAAATCGGCAGGTAAAAGGTATCGGTGAAGCAAAACTGCCGGTATTGTGTGGTCTTCTCATAGTGTTCATAGGGAATCTCGCCAAAAGACAGATCAAAATGCCTGCCGAACAGCGCAAACGAATAGCGCTTCTGCACGGCACCGGTCCGGCTCTGTACCTGATGCTCAATGGCGATTTCATCCTCATACGCATAATCCGTACGCAGCATTATGTCTGCGTCGGCATTGCAATATTGATAGCCGATCACATCGCCGGAGTCATTGCTGATATCAATCCGGCCGCTGACCAGCACCGTCCCTGCTTCTACCGTATCTCCTTCTTTTACAAGAGGTGTCCCGCTTCTGGTCACGATGGTATCCACTACGCCGGATTTGTCCGCAATCAGGTCCGAAGCAGTGTAAGTAACTTCGGCAGGTTCCTCCTGACGGTTAGGAATCAGGTTTTCCTTGATGTCGATGGTCATTTTTGTGCCGGATATGCGCACGGAAGCCCATATGATATTGGGAAATTCTTTCCGCAGGTCGGATTCTAACTGTTCGCAGTCAATCCGGCTCTTCCATTGACCGCTGCCGCATGCTTCCTCTTCCAGAAACGCCAGGATCATATCGTCTGTCACCGCAGAATTGCCTGCAATATCCACATTCCATATGAAACAGGACAGGAAAAACAACAATGCCACAGCCAGAAATGCCCCGGCAAAAAAGAATTTCCGCTTCCGGTAGCGGTGCATCCAAAAGGGCAACCCGGACCGCTCCACGATGCGTATCCGGGTTCCTGTTTTGGTGAGATACGGCTTTAAGCTGTAGAAAGCCCGTACACTTACCCGGAACCGGTATCCGTCTTCCGCTTTGCTAAGATCCCAGATCAGAATATCGTGATTGCTGCACAGATTCAAAAAACGTTCGGGAGCATATCCGGTCAGTTCAACCAAAAGATATCCTCCCAGGAATTTCAACAGAGACAACATACTTATCCACCGCTCCTATTCATACGCAATACTTTGGATGATTCCGGTAATTTTCATCTCGTCGTTGGTATAATAGGGGATATTGAGATTCCTGCCTAAGACAGCTATCCGGCAGTTTTGGGCCTGTACGCGGATGATCTGTGTCTCATATTCCAAAATGCCTTTATAATTTTCAATGATCAGCTCCCGGTTGCCCGTCACTGTCACAATAGCAGCATGATACACAAGATCCTTGGGCAGTTCCAGAGTATCTACCGCCTGCTGTACAAATTTGTGTTTGTTATTTTTTCTCATATATAACTATATGAATTTCAGCCAAATCTATGCGGCAATTCCGTCAGTGGAACTTTTTTCCGACAGATTCATATATTCCTGTTCCTATGCTTCGATCACCTGATATACGGTGGGTGCAGGAGTGACCTGCCGCTGCCCTATGTGATAGGCTGACTGTACGATGTCCTGTGCCTGCCGGCATTTATCAAGATCATTTCCGTAAATGACGGCGAGGGAATTGCCTTTGTCCACAGCGGCTCCGGTCTTAACCAGAAGCCGGATGCCCACCGACAGATCGATGACGCTGTCTTTGGTGACTCTGCCGCCTCCCAGTATCATACATGCATTGCCGATAGCAAGAGCATCTATACTGTCCACATATCCATCTGCGGGGGAGAGAACCTCAAGCTTCTGTCCGGCTGCCGGAAGCAGCTCGGGATGGAATACTTCTGTGGGATTTCCGCCCTGTGCCTCCACAAAATCGGCAAAGATGCGAAGCGCGCTGCCATCTGAAATCACTTCCCGCATCATTTTCTGAGCTTCCTCTCTGGTATGTACTCTGCCGGCAGACTGCAGCATGCAGCTACCCAGTGCAAACACTACTTCCATGAGATCCGAAGGGCCGTGTCCCTGCAGCGCTTCGATGGCCTCTATCACCTCCATGGCGTTTCCTACCGTATTGCCCAGGGGCTGGGACATATCCGTGATCACGGCCGTGGTGGGTTTTCCGGCGCCGTTGCCGATGTTCACCATAATGCTGGCAAGCTCCTTGGCTTCCTCCAGGGTCTGCATGAACGCCCCGCGTCCCATCTTGACATCCAGTACGATGGCGTCCGCCCCGCTGGCAAGCTTCTTGCTCATGATACTGCTGGCAATGAGCGAAGGCTGCGCCACAGTGGCAGTCACATCCCGGAGCGCATAGAGCTTCTTATCTGCCGGGGCAAGGTTGGCGGTCTGCCCTGCAATCGCAACGCCCACACGATTTACGTTGTCCAGAAACTGTGCTTCCGAGAGGCTTGTGGTAAATCCGGTAAAGCTTTCCAGCTTATCAATGGTTCCTCCCGTGTGTCCAAGTCCCCTGCCGGACATCTTTGCCACAGGCACCCCTAACGCGGCTATGATGGGCGTTAAGATAAGGGATGTTTTATCACCGACCCCCCCGGTACTGTGCTTGTCTACTTTAACTCCATGGATACCACTTAAGTCCAGCACATCGCCGCTGTCCCTCATGGCAAGGGTCAGGGTCAGTGTCTCCCGTTCATTCATTCCCTGAAAACAGATTGCCATCAGCATAGCGGACATCTGATAATCCGGGATATCCCCTTTCGTGAAGCCTTCGATCATCCAGCGTATCTCGCTGTCACTTAAATGTCCGCCCTGCTTTTTCTTCTCAATCAGATCATACATGCGCATGGTCAGTTTCCTCCTAACATATCATTTTTCTCATCACGACTGTGAAATCTGTAGTTCCCTGCCGATCACAATTCCCTTCGAATCAGTTCCATGACCGATTTCTTCTGTTACCGCAATCGGTAAATCCTTGCCTGCTATTTCCCTTACAAGTGTTTCTGCCGTCGGAATACATTTTTCTTCCTTCATCTGTGTGAAGGTTCCCAACAGAATACCCGCCGCTTTTTCAAAGGCTCCTAATTGTTGCAATTGACGTAAATATGTCTCTATTTGGGGAACGGTTCCACCATAGCTTTCTAATAAGAGTATTTTCTCTTCTAAGTCCGGCATAAATTCTGTGCCTGCCAGTTTCAGAAAACATCGGACATTCCCGCCAACTACGATTCCATGCATTTCTTTTTGCTGAATAAACCGATAATGTATCTGAAACAAGTCTCTCCCGCCATCCATTACAGTATTGCGAAAATTTGCAATCTGTGCTTCTCGATGGTCATATATAAGATTGCGAATCTGATACAACACAGATGATTTTCCTGTTTTAGCATAGATTGCATTTATCACTGTTGTCAGATCGCTGTATCCCCAGAAAAGCTTCGGACTATTTGCGATGAAATCATAATCAAGATACGGCAATATCCCATTTGCAATATCGCCGCCTGAGATATCAAAGATTCCCTTAATCTCATCATCCATATAAAATTTTATAAGCGCCTGTGCGCGTTCATTTACAGTTCCGCTAAAGGCATCCTCTTTTTCATAGATGCAGTCACTAAAAACAGGCTGGATTCCCATTGACAGTAGAGTGGCTTCCAGATATTTGATCTTTTCAACATAGGATCGTTTCTGCCCGTTGGAACAGCAGACAATTCCAATCTTATCCCCGTTTTTCATCATTTATAATTCTCATTCCCTTTACTACTTGTTCATCTGTAATATAGTTAGTTTTCTATGGCTCGTCGTATATATTAAAATCAGTCATCAAACCATTATTCTATATCGTTCGCCACCTGTCTTCCGATATTCTCCACTCACTGTTTTCATTATACAGAAGGTCTTCAATTTCTTCCATAGTAAGTTCATCACTCCTGCCAATTTCTTCGTTGTTTACGGTCCATACCCATATATCTTTCGCAGAATCCGGAACCGCTTCCTCGCATAATTCCCTATACATAACATAGACGTTATCCTGATATTTGAATTCTGCCCAACTGTGAGAAAGCGCAGAATTGCGCCATTGACTGAGGATCAATTTGTTATCTGCATCAATCGAAGGATTTGGGATATCCGTAAATGTTGGGGATTCTACAAAACCATTCTCCGTCTGCAAAAAGCAATAATAAGTCAATGCCCCTTGATTACCGCGATGTCCGGTACATATCAAAAGATCTGGAATATCGTCAAAATTCACGTCCATATATTCAAATCTGTTTTCTGCTGAAACCCATGTGGCATATCCGCCCTCTGCTGTCACATGAATGATCTGGGCATTTTCTGTATCATTTTCACGGGATACCACTAATACTCCATCTTCAAAAAACCAGTTGTTATCGTCAAAATAATCAGAAACCAGCCATTCAAAAATCCAGCCGTCAGTTCTAAAACGATCATAGAGAATAGGATTTCCCATCAAGATTTCCTGTGGTGATACCTGCGCTATCATGGTATCCCCAGAAACAGATATCACATCCCTGCCTGCGTATATCTCCAATATACCATGTTCTACTGTCGGTATTTCCGGCAAAGTTTCCGTTAAAATCAGTGCCTCAAGCTGATCTTCCAGGCTTTGTCGGATATTCATCTCCGTTATAGGTATACACATCCCATAATCGATTACTTTCATGCCGGCAGTGCCCCAACGCTCACTCACCTCTTGATACTGCTTCTGAGATACCTCCTGCCCATCCACCGTATAGATAATCTCAGGTTCTTCTGTTTCCATAAACTGATAATATACGCTATAGCTTGTAAGCAACGTAACGTTGCTTTTGTCTATTTGATACACCTGTGAAAATACATTGCCACCCTGATCGTAATCGTCAAATACAATCCCTTCCTTCTGTCTGTACCCCATTGCGCCGTACTGCCCGTATTTTCCGACAAAAACAGCCTCTCCCTTTTCATAGGTATAGATGCTGACTCCAGAAGCATGCGCCCACCCCTCGATAATTGCCAATTCTGGGATCTCGTCGTTATCCAGATAAATCAAGGCAAAGCCCGCAACCTCCTTCTCCTGTGGCTGCTTAGCCACCCAATCTGCCAAAACTGTCTCATATGCGTCCAAATCAAAAAAATCCGATCCGTTCACTGTTGTATCTTTCACAGCTTCCAATTCCGACTGAGCCGTTTGGAAAATTTCTTTTCCCCCACTGCAGCCTCCAAACATCAAACAGACACACAGAACACTTCCTAATATCCAGATTTTCCTCATAGTTTTTCCCATATTCTCTCACCTGAAAAAGAAAGTTACCTTTCGCACTTACTTATGGTATGGTTCTCCATAAGAGCTCCAAGTGCGTAAGTTCCTAAAATAAAGTAAAACCATACAGCATTTATATATTTCAAAATTATTACTGTATGGCTATCTTTTTATAACTATTTTATAAGTTCAAGATGCGTTCCTGAAATTTTTCCTTATTCTCCATAATTTCATATGGTTCATATTCTCCATAAGCACTCGGACGGCTAATTGTTACTAACTGCACACCATTCTTCCCTATCTGCTTTTGAAGTTTCTCTGTATAATCTGCCAAAGCTTTCCCGTGCTTTGTCTTTACTGCTATACATCCTTTTTTATCGAATTTTTTCGCCACGAGATAACACAATGTTTTAGTACCTCCTCAAATTCCTGCGCATTTAATATCTTACCACTTTCATATTCTGGACGCAACATCCTGCCCACAGAATTTGAATATCCCCTTTTATATAAATATTTATGCAGCCAATTATTCAACTGTCTGTCATAGTAGGTGTTTGCCTGAATTTCTATTGGATAGTAAAAGTGATTTGGTTGAAAATATATATGCACTCCGCGGCACCCATCATCATTTGCTTTTCCATGACTCATATCAACAATACGCATATTTTCTGGAATTTTACCATTCAATAAAATATTATAGTTATCCGTCAGCATTCGAAAACCTAAAATATCATTGAACACTTTTTCTAATCTCATATTAGGGTAAAATTTATTGTACTTTCTTATGCATGGGTCTTCACTTTTGATACGATAATCTAAATCTACATTGTCTAAAACTTCTGCTTCCTGGTAAAAACGTATCATTTCAGAAACTTCTTTAAATAAAGCTTCTTTGTCAAATTTTCTCAGGCTATTCGCAAGACTTTTTCCCTGCTTACTCTCATAGGATAATTCTCGAAGAATATAAAATAACAACCCATTTTTTCTAGTTCATTTAACAAAATATGTCCTCCAAAATATTCCTATCGTTATCGTAACAAATACAATGCTTCTTTTCAGGGGTTTAGTTTGTTGCGGTTGCAATCACGTTTTCCCTGTGTTATATCATCTTTAATACCCATACATTCCAAGCAAATCACTCATACTTATCACAATTCCTGCTTTTTCAAGAACTGCCTTCCTTTCAGAGTACAAGATTCTTAATAGGGTGTCTGCATCACGCCCATAATGTATTTCATTATGGCAATTACTGCAGAGCGAGACTATATTTTCCTCAACATCAATAGAAACAGTAAACTGTTCCTGAAAGGCCATAGGTATCAAATGGTGAGGCTCTGTGTATGTTTCATCAGAATTTTTTCGAATGAATGTTGGATGTTCATTGTCAATCTCACAGACAAAATGGGCGTACGCAAGCGCATTGATGGCTGTCTGTTTATTTCTTGGATATACAGACATACCATCTTTGATAACCGGCTTCCTTATTTCCTGCGGTTTTCCTTTATATTCAAAGCCATCGTTCTGCTCCAAAAAACTACTGTAACGCCGCAGGCTATCGACCAAATTATCATCAACAATATCATTAGCTTTTAAAGTACCCAAATCTGGATATAGAAAATCCCTTACACCTGCATATCGTCGAAGATCAATCTTGTCGCCTATTTTCCGATATATTCGATGACCATGTTGGAAATTGGAATTTTTCAAGTCCATCTGAAAAACACCAAGAAAGCGATATCCACCCTTTTCATCTGTTTGAACCTTTCCGTTTCTATATGCTCCGTCCTCGTAATGACCGAACACGTATCTTGGCAATTTTTCATTCTCTGAAATGGATGAGCGTGGATCATTAGCGTGTTCCTCTATCAAAAGTGTCCCATCATCGCTTAAGCGATTTAACCATCCAGTTTTTTTATTGAATGGTATAAACTCATCATCACGCTTTTTCGCCATTCCCGGACACCAAACAACATAACCGCTACCATCATCCAATGGAATGAAATTCTTCTGATATCCACGCCATGTCTTACCAAAACAAGAATTCATAACATCAGCAATTTGGGGAAACAGATGCTCCTCATCCACGCTTATGGATTTTAGCCTGTGTATATTCTTGATATCTGCCATCATGCCACCTCACTATCTGAACATACGTACCTTTTTGCCTTTACTTATGATATGGTTCGTGATTCATGATGCGGAACGCACGGTAAATCTGCTCCGCCAAAATAACGCGCATCAATTGATGGGGAAAAGTCATCCTGGAAAAACTCAGACGCAGATCGGCTGCACGAAGCACCTCCTGAGACAATCCCAGAGAACCCCCGATCACAAAAATAATATGGCTGCAGCCGGATACCATGCAATCGTGAAGCTGTTCTGACAGTTCCACAGAGTCCATTGCCTTGCCGTCAATGGCAAGGGCGATAACATAGGCGTGCCGCCCTTCAATTTGATGCAGGAGCCGCGTGCCTTCCCGCTGCCGTATCAGGTCACACTCATGGTCACTTGCCTTATCCGGTGTCTTTTCATCCGCCACCTCCAGAACTTCCATGGAGGCATAGCGTCCCAGACGTTTGACGTATTCTTCCACTGCCTGCGTATAGAACTTTTCCTTAATCTTTCCCACACATAAAATTGTAATCTTCATAGGTTTCAGTATAGCATTTGTTTTCTATTGTGTCCACGAACAAAATCCAGTATAATTAGATTACCAGTTCAGCCATCCCCTGCATTACGGGCGAATCATGCTTGCATGAATGAGCACGTAGTAAAGGGGATGAGATGAGCGCCTGTTTATGAGCAAAGTTAGCTGCGAAGCAGCGTAAAAGCGCAGTAGGCGCCTTTGCGGTGCTAAGTGCCGGTGGCACTTGTTTAGCACCGACCGGAACGGAGTGGAGAAGGCGCGGCTGAACTCATTACTCATTTATGAAGAACACTATGTGCATGCGGAAAGAGGAATCAAATGACTTATCAGGAAAAAGACAAGAAACTGGCAGATAACAAGTCTACTGCATATTCATTTCTATTGATTGGGGGAGGCGGGCTTATACTGGTACTGCTGTTCGCTCTGGATATTCTTCCCCTCCCGGTGGCACCCCATATGCGTATCATGCTGGGAACCGTTATGACCGTCATTTTTGTCATCTTCCTTGTGATTGGAGCTATTCATTTCCGTAAGATCAGTCAGATGACAGCGGATGCTGCCCAGGAAAAAGACCAGAATACTGAAATACGGGAATGGTTTTTTAAGACATATCCGACAGAACTTTCGGAATCCGGTGAGAAAGAGCAATTATATTTTAAACGCTACGAACAGATGCAGAATCATCTGCATACCAGATATCCTGATCTGGCTGAGGATTATGAGGATTATCTGTTAGAGCAATTCTATAATGAGATATACCCTGACGCATAAGGGAACACAGGATACAGCCATAGAAAAACAAAAGGAAGGTAAAAATCATGAAATTATTAGAAGAGAAAATCCTCGCGGAGGGCATTGCTGAGAGCGATAGCATTTTGAAGGTTGACAGCTTCATCAATCATCAGATCGATCCAGCGTTAATGAAACAGCTGGGAGAAGAAATTGCCGCCCATTTTACCGGAAAGGGCATCACACGGGTTGCAACCATTGAAAGCTCCGGGATCGCACCGGCGTTAATGACTGCTGCCGCTCTTGGGGTGCCTCTCGTCATTTTGAAAAAGCAGCCCTCGAAAATACTAAACCAGGATCTTTATCAGACGGTAGTGACTTCCTATACGAAGGGAGTCAGCTATGAACTGACGGTTTCTTCTCATTTCATGAACGAGAACGATCATGTTCTGATCGTAGATGATTTTCTTGCCAATGGAGAAGCCGCCACCGGCGCAATACGTCTGATCCGCAAATCCCATGCTACGATTGCCGGAATGGCCGTCCTGATCGAGAAAACCTTCCAGCCCGGTCGCGAGAAGCTTACAGAACAGGGAATCGATGTATTCGCGCTTGCCCGGATTGCCAAGCTGGAGCCGGGAATGATCCAGTTTGTGGAGGAGAACATATGTCAGAATTAACCTCTATGATGAATATCGGTAAAGAGATGGCTAAAAAGCTGACAGCAGTTGGTATTGATTCGCCCGAGAAACTGATGGATTTAGGCGCCAAGCAGGCATTTGTAAAATTAAAACAGACATATCCCCAGGTGTGTCTGGTACATTTGTATACATTAGAGGGTGCGATTCATAATTTGGAATTCAACAATCTTTCGGAAGATAAGAAAAAAGAATTAAAAGAATTCAGCGATTTCTTGAAGGGATAATACAGACAGGAATATTCGGGTAATGAAAGTGGGGCGTAGATTACGCCCCTCTTTTTGTTGTGTATTTATTTGCTGCGGAACATTTCTCACTGTTCTTCCGGTTCATCCGGGGGCAGATATATATAGTTATAGCGCACCACCGGGCTTGCCAGATTATGGGAATCTACGACCAGGATAGACAGAACATGATTGCCCTCCGGCATCTCCAGGGGTGTAGAATATACGTCTGAATTCTGCGAAGGTAAAGAACCATCCCAGGTATAGTAAATGCGGCATCCTTCCGGCACCTGTATGGTAATCGGCATTGCCTCAGTGTAGGTGCCGGCTGCAGGAGTGACTGTAGCGGAGTCCGGTGCTTCATAGACAATTTTATATTCTGCTGATGCAACCTGTCCGAAAATACCACGCGCATCCCGGCACACAGCGCTTAAAGTATAATCTTTGGCATTGTTCAATTCAATCGGCTCGCTGTAACGTTTGCCCCGCTCCACCGGGGAGGTTCCGTCCAGTGTATAGTAAATGGTACATCCCTCCGGGGCCGACAATTCTACCGTTACATCATCGTTATACTCTCCGCCCTCCACGGAAAACTCGGGAGGAGCCACCATATAATCTGCAAATATTTCCCGCAGGGAATCACTCTTTAACTGTCCGTACAGTTCCATAATGTCATCATATCTCTGCTGTTTGTCATAGAGCGAAACCAGCATCCGGTAAGCTTCCGGTTCCGTATCATCCAATGTTATGATCTGTAACAGTGTTGCTTCCAGAGATGCTGCATCCTCACGGATCTCATAAATTTTTGCCAGTTCCAGGAGAACCCCAGTATGATTTGGGTCCAGTTTGGCTGCCTCAGAAAAATAATCCAGTGCTTTGTCGTAATCCTTTTGGGCAGCATAGGAAAGCCCTTTCTCATACTGATAGTCAAAGGAATTCCTGTGATTATGATTTACAACCAATATGACGGTGACAAGGATTGCCACAGCAAGCGCTGCACACAGACCGGAAATGAGCAGGATTTTCTTTTTGCGCGCTGCTTCCTTTTTCTGCTGCTTTCGCTTCAGCTCCATCTGCCTGCGCTGCTGTTCCTTCTGATGAGCCTCTTTTTCTTCGGCATTCATCAGATGATTCAGGTAATCATCCTCTAAGATATTGTAGTCCGGAACAATCTGTGCCTCATGTCCGCAGACGGAACAGTAGACGCATCCGAGCTTCAACTCTGCTCCACAATTTGCACATTTCATATATTTATCCTCTTAGTTTTTCATGGCTTCTACGCAATTGTACATCAACATAGCAATGGTCATGGGACCCACCCCACCCGGAACCGGAGTGATGGCCTTGCAGAGAGGCTCTACCTCATCAAATCTGACATCACCTGCAAGCTTATTGTTTTCATCCCTATGAATACCAACATCAATGACAACCGCCCCCTCCTTCACATAGGAAGCGTCAATGAATTCCCGTTTGCCTATGGCCACGATCAGAATATCTGCGGTCCGGCATACCTCCGGCAGATTCTGTGTTCTGGAGTGTGTGATGGTGACGGTGGCATTTTCCCGGAGCATCAGTACCGACATGGGCTTACCTACAATATTGCTTCTTCCCACTACCACACAATGTTTTCCTTCCATCGCAACACCCGAACGCTTCAGCAATTGGATGATACCCGCCGGAGTACAGGATACATAGCCTTTTTGTCCAATCAACAGGGCTCCCACATTGACCGGATGGAAGCCGTCTACATCCTTGGCCGGATCAATGGCTCGGATAACGGCATCCTCATCAATGGTTTCGGGTAGAGGTAACTGTACTAAGATACCCTTCACACTGTCTTTGCTGTTCAATTCGCCGATCAGCTTTAAAAGTTCTTCTTGTGAGGTGCTCTCCGGCAGTTCATAAGATAAGGAATCAATCCCGATATATTCACATGCGCGCTTTTTATTGCGGACATAGACGCTGGATGCCGGATCACAGCCTACCTGGATGACCGCAAGGGCTCCCGTGATTCCCTGCGCTTTCAATTCTTTTACTTCTTCTCTTAATTCATCCTTGATTTCCGCAGAAATCTTTTTCCCGTCAATGATATATGCCATATACCCTCCTAAAATAATCCCGTAATCACACCATCATCTGTCACATCAATATTATTTGCTGCAGGAACTTTCGGCAGTCCCGGCATGGTCATGATCGCGCCGGTAATCGCAACGACAAATCCGGCCCCCGCCGACACATAGACCTCACGCACATTTAAAGTAAAGCCTTCCGGGCGCCCCAGTTTCGTGGCGTCATCCGACAGCGAATACTGTGTCTTTGCCATGCAGACCGGGAAATGTCCCATGCCCATGGATTCAATGTGTGCAAGCTCCCGCTCGGCAGCCGGAGAATAGCTAACGTCCGCCGCGCCGTATATTCTGGTGGCAATCGTCTTTATTTTTTCCTTCAAAGGAAGTTCGTCGTTATAAAGGGGCACAAAATGAGATTCTTTGGTTTCCAGCGTATTTAGTACCTGATTGGCAAGGTCGATACCGCCTTCTCCGCCTTTTTCCCATACCTTTGACAACGCAAAAGCACAGTCACGTTCCCGGCAGAAATTCTCCACAAAATCGATTTCTGCCGGTGTATCTGTAATAAAAGAATTCAAGGTTACCACTACCGGTACACCGTATTGCTGCAGATTCTCAATGTGGCGTTCCAGATTCACAATTCCCTGCTTTAAGGCGTTGAGGTTCTCCTGGGACAGATCTGTTTTTGCCACGCCTCCGTTATATTTCAGGGCACGGATCGTTGCGACTAAAACTACCGCATCCGGATGTAAGTCTGCCATCCGGCACTTAATGTCAAAGAACTTCTCGGCTCCCAGATCTGCACCGAATCCGGCTTCTGTGATGACAATATCCGCCAGCTTCAATGCCGTTCTGGTGGCGCGCACGCTGTTGCATCCGTGCGCAATATTGGCAAAGGGACCGCCGTGGACGATCGCCGGATTGTGTTCCAGCGTCTGTATCAGATTGGGCTTGAGGGCGTCCTTTAACAGAGCCGCCATAGCGCCTGTTGCCTGCAGATCATCTGCCGTTACCGGCTGGCCTTCAAAATTGTATGCAACGATGATACGTCCCAGCCGTTTTTTCAGATCGTTCATATCATTGGCAAGACAAAGAACTGCCATGATTTCAGAGGCTACGGTGATGATGAAATGGTCTTCCCTTACCATGCCGTCTGCCTTGCTGCCAAGACCGATCACAATGTTGCGCAGCGCCCGGTCATTCATATCCAGGCAGCGTTTCCACACCACCTGACGCGGATCAATGCCAAGGGCATTACCCTGTTGGATATGGTTGTCCAGCAATGCGGCAAGCAGATTGTTTGCTGATGTTATGGCATGAAAATCTCCGGTAAAATGCAGATTCAGATCTTCCATTGGAACGACCTGGGCATAGCCGCCTCCCGCTGCACCGCCCTTAATGCCAAAGCAGGGACCTAAAGAGGGTTCCCGCAGGGCGAGCACCGCTTTCTTACCCAGTCTGCCAAGGGCCTGACCAAGTCCGATGCTTGTGGTGGTCTTTCCTTCCCCTGCCGGAGTGGGGTTAATGGCTGTTACCAATACCAGTTTGCCGTCCGGTCTGTCCTTGACCCGCTCCCACACCTCATCGGATAATTTCGCTTTGTACTTTCCGTAAAGTTCCAGGTCATCCGGTAATAATTCCAAATTTGCGGCAACATTTACAATTGGTTCAAGCTGTGCCTCCTGCGCGATTTCAATGTCTGTCTTCATACTGTCTGCCTCCTCTTTTTATCATGTTTCCTGATTTGCTGCCATTGTATTACTTAAAAGGACTCCTCTACAAACTGTTCCAGCTGTTCCGGGGACATGAGAATCTGCCGCGGCTTCGTTCCCTCATCAGGACCTACCACACCAGCTTCTTCTAATTGATCCATGATCCTGGCAGCGCGGTTAAAGCCCACCTTAAAATACCTTTGGATCATTCCGATTGAGCCTTTATCTTTGTCGATCAGAAGCTTTGCCGCATCCATAAAATATGGATCGCGTTCCTCCCCGTCTCCTGCACTATCCGTTCCCGGAGCGCTGCCCACAGAGATATTGTTCATGCGCTCTTCCACGTCGCTGCTGTAGGAGCCGGGCTCGTTGTTTTCCTTTAAGAAATCCACTACCTTGGACACTTCGGAATCATCCACAAAAGCGCCCTGCACGCGCAGCGGCTTCTGCAGTCCCTGGGGATAATACAGCATATCTCCCTTACCCAGCAGCTTCTCTGCACCGTTCATGTCCAAAATAGTGCGGGAATCCACGCCGGATGTTACGGAAAAAGCAATCCGAGACGGCATATTTGCTTTGATCAGACCTGTGATTACGTTGACGGAAGGACGCTGGGTTGCGATAATAAGGTGTAAGCCAGCCGCACGCGCAAGCTGCGCCAGACGGCAGATGGCATCCTCCACATCGCCGGGAGCTACCATCATAAGATCAGCAAGCTCGTCCACAATAATAACGATCTGCGGCATTTTCTGCGGCTTTTGAGGATCATCAATATCGGCAATGCCCTCCACCTTCTTGTTGTATCCTTTCAGGTCCCGGACACCGTACTCTGCAAATTTATTATACCGCTCCGTCATCTCCGCCACCGCCCAATGCAGTGCGCCGGCCGCCTTTTTCGGGTCAGTGACCACCGGGATCAACAGGTGAGGAATCCCGTTATATACACTGAGCTCCACCACCTTGGGATCAATCATGATCAGCTTCACATCATCCGGGTGCGCCCGGTAGAGAATACTCATGATAATGGTATTGATACACACGGATTTACCGGAACCCGTAGCGCCAGCGATCAGAAGGTGCGGCATTTTGGCGATATCCGCAATCATAACCTTGCCTGCAATGTCTTTTCCTGCGGCAAATGCAATCGGAGAAGGATTTTGGGAAAATTCTTCCGATTCCACCAGATCCCGGAACATAACGGGGACACTCTCCTTGTTTGGAATCTCAATTCCGATTGCCGCCTTGCCCGGAATGGGGGCTTCAATACGGATATCTGCCGCCGCCAGATTCAATTTGATATCATCGGCCAGATTTACGATCTTACTCACTTTTACGCCCATTTCCGGCTGGAATTCATATCTTGTGACCGAAGGTCCGCAGTTGATATCCGTGATATTGATATTCACGCCGAAATTCTTCAGGGTGTCCACAAGTTTCTGGGCAGTCTGACTCAGATAGCTCTGGCTGTCGCCTGTCTGTCCTGCCTTGCCCTTACGCAGCAGATCAACCGGCGGGAATGTGTACTTCTTTACAGGAGCCGCAGCTGACGGTACAGCGGCGGACGGTATTGTGGCATCGTCGGGCGGAGCCGGCCTGGTAACCGGCAGTTCAGATAACGCTGATGTGTCTTCGCTGACGGCCTGCCTTTTGACCCTTTCAGTGACCATGGGTTCTTCCATGGGTGCGCTTTTAAACTCCGGCATATCATGGACGGTATCTATCGTGTCTACAGCCTCTGGGATATCGATCTCCTCCGGCATAAGCACCTGCATGTCCTGACTGTCCGCATGCTGCCAGGGCGCTGTAGCAGACAGGACGTCTGTGATAGCCGGCTCCGTTTCCGTAGAAGTCAGCGCTACATGCTTTTCCTCCTGGATGGTAGGGATATCCTCCACATCCGCCATGGTGATCTCGCTGATCTCGTCTGTCCGTACTTCTTTCCGGGGAGGGGTGATCTTTGTATCCAGAGCCACGCCGCTGACGGTTTTTTCCATGCGGCGTCTCGCCTGTTCCTTTTCTCTTTCTTTTTCCCGTTCCTTTTCTTCTTCCCTGCGTATCCGCGCCTGTTCCCTTGCTTCTTCACGGGCCTGAGTCCGTTCTTCCCGGATTTCTTCCAGACGCTCTCTGGCAATATCTTTGCGGCGCAGAGTTTCATCCTTGGCGGTGTCATACAGAGCCTTGCCGCCGGTTTTCACACCCTTCATAATGGAGCGCTCCGTCATCAATACCAAAGAAATAATGAGCAGAATAATATTGATCACATAGGTTCCCGGTACGCCAAAATTAGGACATAGAAGCTGTTCTAAGGCTCCGCCGATGATGCCGCCTCCGAATTTGGTATCACGGCTGTATGTATATGCATCCATTGCAGTAGCGGTCTTGCTGCTGTCAGTTACCATCTGTACAAAGAGACATAGAAATGCCACAAATATAACCGCGGCGGCAATTTTCACAACTGCTATGCGGTTTTCTTTATTGGACAGCGCAAACAGCATTCCAATAAACAAAATGACAGGAACTACATACGCCAGCAGTCCGAATACTCCAAAAAAGAAAGAACTGACGGCTCCCCCCACTTTGCCGCCCACGCCAAAATTAGCAAGGAACAGCACGATACATATAGCAAGGGCGCTCCATAAGATGATTTCATTACGAAAGGAAGGTCTGGCGGACTGTTTCCTGCCCCGGCCTCCTGTGCTGCCGCTTCGCGAACTGTTTTTGCGGGCGGCAGGTTTACGACTTGTTGTTGCCATTTTCTCTAACTCTCCAAACTATTTATACCAGATAAAAATATCCTGCAATTGAAACGATTCCCATAATAAGACAATAGACAGAAAAAATAATAAATTTTTTCTTGCGGACAATTACCAGCATAGTCTTAATGCAGATATAGCCTACCACCATTGCCACCAGAGTGCCCACCACATAATTGAGCACATCGCCGGACGTCAACGCAGCCAGTTCCACATCCTTAATTTCTAATACCAATGCCCCCAGGATGGCGGGAATGGACATAATGAAGGAATATTTCACGGCGTAGCTGCGGTTCATACCCGACAGCAGACAAGCCGTGATGGTAGTTCCTGAACGGGAAATTCCAGGCATGGTCGCAATCCCTTGGGCAATACCCACTGCAAATGCGTTGGTATAGCTGGTATCTCTGGGCATTTTATCTCCATCTGGCAGATGGTCGGCAATAAACAGCAGGATGGATGTAATGATCAGACAGATTCCCGGAATGATCAAAAGCTGCTGTGATGCTTCTACCAGATCGCCAGCGACAACTCCGATGATTCCCGTAGGAATCGTGGACACGATCACCAGCATGACAAATTTGCGATAGCTGCTGTCAATCAGCTTCCGATAGGGATTGTGTTCGTGATGAATGATATTCCCCAGCCATATCCCAATATTTATGAAAGCATCCCGGATGATTCCGCAGCCTTCTATGATCATTTTCCATATGTCTTTATAATAGACAAAGCATACGGCAATCAGCGTTCCGATATGTAACAGGACATCGTAGAAGATGCCCCCGGAGTCAATATTAAAAAATTGTTTAAAAATACTCAGGTGACCGGAACTGCTAACAGGCAGAAATTCGGTCAGCCCCTGTATGAAGCCTAAAAATATCGATTGTAATAACGACATAATTTCCTCCTAAAGTAAAACTGCTCATTGCCTGCGTGGACATTGTACCACATTTTGTGGTGTTTGTCATGAGATTATACAAAAAGGGAGAAAAATATTACATATCAGTTCAGCCATGAAATACTAACAGAGTTGTATAACTGCTTGCAGGTAAAACAACTCTGCTACTATTTCCGGATCAATGTGACGCATCGATCAGCTGGTGAAGCTTGGCCAATGCCTCCCGGATTCCGCCCACTTCGTTGATGATCCCTTCTGCCACTGCCTGCTCTCCTACCAGGATGGTCCCTAAATCTTTGGTCAGCATGCCGGTGTTCATCATCATATCTTCCAGGCGTTCCTTTTTTGCGCTGCAGTGATCAGAAATAAAGTTCAGGATGCGATCCTGCATCCGACGGAAATAGTCATATGTGGCAGGTGCACCGATCACCGTTCCGCTCATGCGCACCGGATGTATCACCATCGTGCCCGAGGGTACAATAAAGGAATAATCCGTGGAAACTGCAAGGGGTACGCCGATGGAATGGCTGCCTCCCAGTACCAGTGATACGGTAGGCATACTTAAGGATGCAAGCATTTCCGCAATGGCAAGGCCGGATTCTACATCACCGCCCACTGTATTGAGAAGGACAAGTACCCCATCCACGTCATTGGCATCCTCCAGCACCGCAAGCTTTGGAAGCACATGCTCATATTTCGTGGTCTTAGTGGTGGAAGGCAGGCATTCATGACCTTCGATTTCTCCGATGACAGACATCAGATGTATCCGGTGTTGATTCTTACTCTCATGCAATGTAATCTGCCCTGCCTCCTTGATTAATTCCTGCTCTTCCTGCTGTTGTTTGATATCCGATGACATTTTTGTGCTCCTTTCTGTGTGCCGGCTGCATGCAGTCCTGCCGATCTACCTGCTAATGGAACGGACGAACTGCAAAGTCCTTTCTGCAACAAAAAAGACAGGCAGCCGTCACGCTGTCTGTCTTTATTATGTCTCGGTCTCACAAAAGCTATGCATGAAATAGTAATAGCTTACATGCCCCAACCTTTCAGATAATTATAGATATTCTCATATCTGCACTTGGAGCTCTTCCACGAGAAATCTTTTGCCATGCCACGGTCAATCATCTGATTCCACTGTTTCTTGCAGTCGAAGAAGATATGTTTGGAATAATTAATGACCGAAAGCATTTCTTCACCGTGGTAATTCGTAAATGAGAATCCATCTCCGGTGTTTTCATATTCATTAAAGGGAATCACGGTATCCTTTAAGCCGCCGGTCTCACGGACAATGGGTACTGTTCCGTAACGGAAGGAGATCAACTGGGTCAGTCCGCAGGGCTCAAACCGTGACGGCATCAGGAACGCATCCGCTGCTGCATAGAGCTTATGTGCCAGATCGTCGGAATAACAGATATTTGCCGACACCTTATCCGGATACTTCCATGCATAGTAACGGAACATGTTCTCATACTGACCGTCTCCCGTACCGATCACTACTAACTGGGTAAATTCGTCCACAATACGGTCAATCACAAAATTGATAAGATCCAGTCCCTTCTGGTCCGTCAGACGGGAAATCAATCCTATCATATATTTCTTCTTGTCTACCGTCAGCCCCAGATCCTCCTGAAGCCGAAGCTTATTGTTGATCTTCTTCTTGCGGAAGTTCTCTGCATCATAGGTGGTGTAAATTTTCGGATCTGTTGCAGGATTATATACGTCATAATCAATACCGTTGACGATTCCCTGCATATCATAGTGGCGCGCCGACAGCAGTCCGTCTAAGCCTTCCCCGTAATACGGCGTCTGAATCTCGTTGGCGTAGGTATCGCTGACGGTGGTAATATAATCCGCATAGACAAGACCGCCTTTGAGCATATTGGCATCCTTCTGGAACTCCAGCTTATCAGGGGTAAAGAGCGAGCGGTCAAATCCGGTCAGCCCCTGCATGGTCTTAATATCCCACACACCCTGGAACTTCAGGTTGTGGATAGTCATCACGGATTTAATGCTCCGGTAGAATTCTCCGGCAGCAAACTCATTTTTGAGGTATACTGGAATCAATCCGGTCTCCCAGTCGTGACAGTGGATGATATCAGGATGGAACCCGATCACCGGAAGCATGGATAATACAGCCTTGTCAAAGAATACAAACTTCTCTATATCATAACGGATATTGCCGTAGGGCACGAAACACTCAAAATATTCCTGATTGTCAATAAAGTAATATTTGATCCCGTCCATTTCATATTCCAGCACGCCGACATATTTGCTGGGAATATAAGAACCGCATCCCATATAAAAATGCGTCACATAACGGAACTGGTAACGGAAATGCTCCGGAATACAGGTATAGTTGGGAATTACAACACGGACATCCCAGTATTCCGGGTCGAATTCTTTAGGCAGCGCACCGCATACATCGGCAAGTCCGCCGGTTTTGATAAAAGGAACGCATTCTGATGCAGCAAATAAAATCTTTTTCTTTTCCATAATAGGATTACCCCCTTAATTTGATAAAATATATGTCACACCGATTGCAATGCCTGTTCCAGATCGGCAATGATGTCATCAATATGTTCTGTTCCGACGGAAAAACGAATAAGGTCCGGCGCTATGCCTGACTCTTTTAACTGTTCGTCTGTCATCTGCCGGTGCGTATGGCTTGCCGGATGCAATACACAGGTCCTGGAATCCGCCACATGGGTTACGATCGCCGCCAACTTCAGACGATCCATAAATGCAACGGATACATCCCTTCCGCCCTTAAGACCAAAGGAAACTACACCGCAGGTGCCGTTTGGCATATATTTGCATGCCAGTTCATAATACCGGTTGCTCTTTAAGCCCGCATAATTAACCCAGGCAACCTTCTCATGCCCTTCCAGATACTCTGCCACTGCCAGCGCATTGGAACAATGTCTCGGAACTCTTAAGTGCAGCGTCTCCAGACCGACATTCAGCAGGAATGCATTCATAGGCGACTGGATGGAACCCAGATCCCTCATCAACTGCGCCGTTGCCTTCTGGATAAAAGCCAGTCTGCCAAACTTCTCGGCGTATACGATGCCATGATAGGATTCATCCGGCTGTGTCAGTCCCGGGAATTTGTCGGCATGCGCCATCCAGTCAAAATTACCGCTGTCCACAATACAGCCACCTACTGACATGGCGTGACCATCCATATACTTGGTGGTAGAATGGGTTACGATATCCGCGCCCCATTCAAAGGGACGGCAGTTGACAGGCGTCGCAAATGTATTATCTACGATCAGAGGCACACCGTGAGCATGTGCCAGCGCAGCAAATTTTTCAATATCCAGGACGACCAGAGAGGGGTTGGAAATCGTCTCTGCCAGAACCGCTTTCGTATTCGGACGAAACGCCTTCGACAATTCCTCGACAGAGGCATCGGGATCTACGAAGGTACATGCGATGCCCTGCTTTTGTAAGGTGATTCCCAGCAGATTAAACGTACCGCCGTAAAGGGAATTGGAAGCGACAATATGGTCGCCTGCCTCACAGATATTAAATACCGCAAAATAGTTGGCGGCCTGTCCGGAAGAAGTAAGCATTGCCGCGATACCGCCCTCCAGTTCCGCAATTTTTGCGGCAACTGCATCGTTAGTAGGATTCTGAAGTCTGGTGTAGAAGTATCCTGCGTCCTCCAGATCAAACAGGCGTCCCATCTGATCACTGTTATCATACTTAAAAGTAGTACTCTGGTAAATCGGGAGTACACGCGGCTCTCCCTTGGACGGCTTCCAGCCGGACTGGATGCACTTGGTCTCAATATGATATGAATTACTCATGGTTAGTTAAACTCCTTTATCTTACTTCCTCATCGGCTGCGGCAACGAAAAATGCCTGCATCTATCCATAATGACAAATGCAGGTGTTCGGTCTATTCTTCCCAATTGTGGTATACTTCCTGGACATCGTCATCTTCATCCAGAAAATCCAGAATTCTCTGGATATTGGTCAGATCCTTCTCATCGGTCAGAGACACATAATTCTGAGGAATCATGGTCACTTCGGCGCTTGCCATAGAAAGTCCTTCGGCTTCCAGAGCCTCTCTCACTGCGCTGAAAGCATCCGGTTCCGTGATGATCTCGAAGCTGTCGTCTTCCTCGGAAAAGTCCTCAGCGCCAGCGTCCAGCGCCAACATCATAAGGTCGTCCGCATCCTTCTCGCAGTCTTCCTTGGCAATGATGATCTGCCCTTTTTTATCAAATAAATACGATACGCAGCCTTGTGTTCCGATGCTTCCCTGTCCCTTGGAAAATGCATTGCGGACATTTGCAGCAGTACGGTTCTTATTGTCCGTAAGGGCATCCACAATAATAGCAATTCCGCTGGGCCCGTAGCCTTCATATGTAACCTGCACATAATTTACGGAGTCGATATCCCCCGCCGCTTTCTTGATTCCGCGGTCTATGGTATCGTTTGGCATATTGTTTGCCTTCGCTTTGGCGATCACATCCCGCAGTCTGCTGTTGTTGGCCGGGTCGGGACCGCCTTCCTTTACGGCAATGGCAATCTCTCGTCCGATTATTGTAAATATTTTGCCCTTCGCAGCATCGTTTTTTTCTTTCTTATGCTTGATGTTGGCAAATTTTGAATGTCCTGACATAAAATGTTCCTCTTTTCTCCTGCTCTTCTTTTTGCTTATTTTACCATTTTTTCATGCTTCTGGCAAGACGCTTGTCTTGGCATCGCCCTCATGCTGATCCTGCATAGGGATCACATGTACCTTCTGTATGATCTTATCCTCCACGGTCAGTACCTCAAAAATGTAATTCTTATATTCTAACCGGAAGCTTTCATGGTCATTGGGAATCTTATCAATACGTGAAATGATAAAGCCGTTTAAGGTATCATAATCTTCATCCTCAAAATCCAGTTCCAGCACCTCTCCCATTTCATCTAAAGGCGTCATGCCCTTCATAAGATAGCTTCCGTCCGGCATTTCCTCAATAAAGACATCCTCCGTGTCATGTTCATCGAAAATGTTGCCCACGATTTCCTCGATGATGTCCTCCATTGCCACCAGACCTGCTGTCTGTCCGTATTCATCCACTACAATGGCAAGATGATTTTTTGCCGCTTGCATTTCCTGGAAGAGAGCGTTGATATTCCGGGTTTCCGGAATGAAGTCTGCCTCCAGCACCAGACCGTCAATATCTTTGATCGGTGTCTGCATCAGCGTATGATCCTGGCTTTTTGCCAATGCTTCCTTGATATGTAATACTCCGATAATATTGTCTATGTTATCCAGATATACCGGAAATCTAGAATTAGGGCTGTCTACCATAACAGAGATGGCTTCCTCAAAGGTACTCTCACCATCCAGCGCAATCATATTTTTGCGATGAGTCATGATATCTTTGGCCTCTTTGTCTCCGAATGCAAAGATATTATGAATCATTTCCGCCTCATTTTCCAGAAGGACTCCCTGTTCATGTCCCTCTTTCACCATGGAGATAATCTCCTCCTCTGTCACATCTTCTGTGTCTACAAAGGGAAGCTTGCGAAATGTCTTGCGGAAGGGTTCCCTCATTTTACGGAACCATCCTGTCGTATTCGGACTCCCATCATCATCCATTTGTTTCCTGTCTCCTTTATTCTATATTTCATAACTGTTCAGAACCCCATGTGGTCCTGAACAGTTACCATATTTCTGAAAATATAACATTTTAGGCATGATTAGTCAAGCTATGTATATAATTCCAGGCTAATCTGCAGTGCCTTGTCGACTTTTGTCAGAATACCACCCTCCAGATGGCATACCTT
Source organism: Lachnospiraceae bacterium (assembly GCA_029071325.1). Classification (GTDB taxonomy): domain Bacteria; phylum Bacillota; class Clostridia; order Lachnospirales; family Lachnospiraceae; genus Roseburia_C. The sequence goes on from JAIEAP010000042.1 coordinate 164,999, forward strand.
ATCCTTCAGTCTCGACTTATCAATCGTGCGCAGTTGTTCCAGCAGAATGACGGAATTTTTCATAATATTATATTGTTGCGCGCTGAGCTCTACATGTGTGGGGAGCTTTGCCTTATTCATCTGTGAGGTGATGGCCGCACAGATGATGGTAGGACTGTGACGGTTGCCCACATCATTCTGAATGATCAGCACCGGACGTATTCCCCCCTGCTCCGAGCCTACCACCGGACGTAAATCCGCATAAAAAATATCTCCGCGTCTAATCGTCATATTTCATCACTCCATATAAAAGGTTTTACGTTAAGTATTGCCAATTTTATCGAGTGTATACTATTTGCACAAAAATTATGTTTGCGTCTCTGACACAACACCGCCCCCATCATAGATGCGGGGGATCCGCCGGCCCAGGCAGCAGACAAACTCATAATTGAAGCGCCCGGACAAATCTCCAAGCGTCTCTATGGTAAGAACCGCATCCCGGCTCCTGCCGACCAGCGTAACACACGTTCCTGTCGTAACATCGGGAATGTGCGTCACATCGACCATGAACTGATCCATGCATACCCTTCCCAAAATCGGAGCCTTCTGCCCGTTTATCAGTACATACCCCCTGCCGGACAGGCTTCTGGGATACCCGTCCCCATAACCCACCGGAACGGTGGCTACTTTGGTGTCTCTGTCTGTCGTATAGGTCCCGCCATAACTGATGTGCCTGCCTGCCGGGAGTGTTTTTACATAACTGACATGGCTTTTCAGTTCCAGGGCAGGCGTCAGTGTAATATTCTCTTTCATCACTTCGTCGGAGGGCCATAATCCATAAATGGAAATACCTGCACGCACCACATCCATATTCGCATCCGGAATGTCAATGATCCCTGCACTGTTGGAGCAGTGATGCAGCCGAAAGCTGACATGTTCCGCTTCGCACAGCGCGATCATACGGGAAAAGGCATCCATCTGCACTTTTGTGAATGTCTTGTCTGTCTCATCCGCTTTGGAAAAGTGTGTGAAGATTCCCTCCATTATCATATGCGGAAGCGCTGCAATCTGCGCTATCTCCTGTGCCGCGTCCGGGCATACTTCATAGCCGATGCGGCTCATGCCGGTATCCACGGCAATGTGTACCGCCACATCCCGCTTAAGCTTCTGTGCTGCCGCTGAGAGCGCACGGGCAGCTTCCAGGGAGCATACGGCAGGCTGCAATCCCTCAGCCACGATGGTGGGGGCCTGCTCCGGGAAAGTCAGTCCCAGAAGCAAAATGGGCTTATTTACCCCGGCGCGGCGGAGTTCTGCTCCCTCCTCCACCGTCGCCACGCAGAAGCCCTGGACATATTCCAGTGGTTCTAAGACGCGGGCAAGTGCTACAGCCCCATGTCCGTATGCGTCTGCCTTGATCACTGCGAACATTTTGGTATGCTCTGCCAGCAGACGGTGCATCGCCTCCATATTGGAAAGGACAGCGTCCAGATGAATCGCTGCATATACCCTTTTATATTCCTTCATGAATATTCACCTCCGTACGAGCCTCCAGCTCTGACCACACACGGGGCAGTCCTTCCAGGATACCTGATGCCAAGAGCCCATGCACACCGGTATCTTTTGCCATGAGATCCCCTGCCCTGCCATGGATATATACGCCCAAGGGCGCGGCTTTATCACAGGGAATTCCCTGGGCAGCCAGACTGCCGATGATACCGCTTAAGATATCCCCGCTTCCGGCAGTCGCCATGCCGTTATTGCCGGTAGTGTTCAGACAGGTACTGCGGTATGGTACTGCCGTAACCGTTCTGGCATCCTTGAGCACACAGATCACATTATATTCACGGGCAAATTCCTCTGCCACAGAAATTACATTTTCCCGAATATAGGATACGGCAAGACCGGACAGACGCGCCATTTCTCCGAGATGCGGCGTCAGGATAAGCTCTGTGTGGGGCTTTAAGAGCTGTCCGGTATCCTCTGCGATAATATTGAGGGCATCTGCATCCACCACCACGGGCACCGCAGCATTTTTCAGAGTCATCGCTACAAGACGGTGAGCGGTATCTCCGGTGCCAAGCCCGGGTCCGATCACAATGACGTCTGCCCAGCTCAATGCTTCATTGATGGTGGCGCTGTCAATTTTTCGTTCCTGATAAGTGGTCAGGATTGCTTCCGGCACCGATGTCTGCAGGATGACGCGGTTTTCTTCCGGGCTGACTATGCGCACCAGCCCGCAGCCACTGCGATAGGCGGCTGTGGCGCTTAAGACAGCGGCTCCCGCCATATTGACGCTGCCTGCAATGAGAAGGACTTTGCCAAATGTTCCTTTGTGTCCATTGATGCTGCGTTCCAGCCACGGGCCACAGTCAGCCATAGTCCATGCACATACGGTTGGCTTTTTTTCCAGCCAGCTATGCGCGCCGATACCGATATCACAGACCATGATCCTGCCGCAGGCGGAATTTCCCGGGGAGAGAAGCATTCCGATCTTCCGGTACGCAAAGGTCACGGTAAGATCGGCCTGAAAGGCACAACCCATAATCTGACCGTCATCCGCTGATACTCCAGACGGAATGTCTATGGCAGCCTTATATCCCCGACATTGATTCATGCGTTCCACACACGCGGCCATGGCGCCTTCCAGTTTTCTGGACAGACCAATACCGAACAGTGCATCCACGACCAGCGCCTGCTCATCCTCCTCAAGAATCTCATCTGTCTCCGGCACGTCATATTTCTGCAGGATCTGATACTGCTGAGCGGCTTGCGGACTGAGTTTTTTCTTATCACCCGCCAGATAAAAGCGAACAGAAATCCCACGCAAAAAAAGCAGTCGTGCCACTGCCATGCCGTCTCCGCCGTTATTTCCGGTTCCACATACCACAAGCACGCGCTTCATAGGTATGTTCTGTTTATACAGCGCATCTACAAAACACAATGCTGCACGCTCCATCAAAACCATGGAAGGAATCTGAAAATGGGTGCTTGTATTTTCATCACACATTTTCATTTCCCTGGAATTCACCAGATATTCCATTGTTAATTCTCCTTCTTGCCCTGCAGCCGTTCTTCATCCTCTTCCTTCAGATCAAAAAGATCCAGAATCTGCGCGCCAAATATATCATGCATGTAAGAATAGATCTGACGGTTGTTGATTTCACGGTTCTGCTTTTTGATGATATTTTTCTTAAGGTCAATGCGTACCTGAGTGATCCATTCCGTAATTTCATCAATCTCGCTGACATTATCGCGAAGCTTCTGATAGCAGAATTGCATCGTGGATATCATCAATGTGCGGTTCGTCTCCTGTATCTTACGGGGGAGTTCCATCAGCTCATCCTCAGATTCTTCGATTCTGCCGTTGATTTCATCGATGAGCCGTCTGTCTTCCTCAAGTTTGCGTGAAGAGATATCATTGATATTTTCCTCATGCGTACCTTCCATATTCTGCACGATATTTTCCATGAGCTTTGCTTTGGTTTTCTTGAGATCCTTGACGTCATTATTCAACTGTCCCTGACGTTCCAGCAATTCATTTAAGGCCGCCTCCTGTACCTTCACATTCTGAGGCTTCCCATTTAATGCAAAGACTCTGTGCCACTTCTGATCCAAAACCAGAATAGGAACCTTTTTCTGGGCAAGAGCCTCCAGATACTCTTTTTCATCCTTCACGCCGTCACCTCCGGACTTTTATGCTTTACGTTTATCTTTGCTTTGTACAATATTATATGACAACTGCATCAAACTGTCAGATAGATGTACATTTTCTACCACCACATCCCGATCCAGCAGATCCAGGTCCACATGAGCGAAATTCCAGATGGCATGAACCCCCAGCTCCACCAGTTGATTTGCCACTGCATCCGCATTTTCCTTGGGCATGGTCAGTGCGGCAATATCTACTTTGTGCGTGTGGACAAACTCCGCCAGCCGATCCACCATCTCAATCCGGTTGCCGCGGATGGACTTCCCGCACAGCGCCGGATCCACATCAAAGAGACCAACAATCACAAATCCGAGTTTCTCAAACTTCATATAATTGGCCAACGCCTGTCCCAGATTGCCTGCGCCGATCACAATGATATTGTGCTGCTCATTCAGTCCCATGATCTTGCCGATCTCTTCATAGAGATATTTCACATTATAACCGTATCCCTGCTGTCCGAATCCGCCAAAATTATTCAGGTCCTGACGGATCTGGGAAGCGGTCACCTTCATACGGCTGCTCAGTTCATTGGACGAGATACGCTCCACACCATCGTCCAAAAGCTCCCCCAGATAACGGTAATACCGGGGCATTCTTCGTATCACTGCCTGTGATATTTCCTTGCTCATGTCCCTTTATTCCTCCTGTAAGCAATACACTAGATTAATTATAGCACTTGCCTGATATCTGTCAATGTGTTAAAGATTTAACTATCTGAATGGTAATTACCCCTGTTCCTCAAGACTCAAGACTTCCCAGCGTTCATAAAGTTCAGAAAGCGTCTCTTCATGTCCGGTGAGTTCCTCATGCAGGCGTATCTGTTCCGCCGCATTTGCCGCTATGGCAGGATCCGCCATCTGCTTTTGCAGTTCCCCGATCTTCTCCTCCTCTGCTGAAATCTGATCTTCTATCTTCTTCAATTCGTTTTCCCGTTTGCGCTGTGCCGCCTGAAGGCGCTTCATCTCTTCCCAGCCCTGCTTCCCCTGAGTATCGGCAGGCTTCTCCTCTGCTGTGGGGGTACTGCGGTCTGCCAATATTGCTGCTTCCAGGGTATCCTTCTTCTCCAGATAATAATCGTAATTGCCGAGATACTCAATCATCTGTTCCTGCTTAAGCTCCAGTATCCGATGGGCTGTACGGTTGATAAAATAGCGGTCATGGGATACATACAGCACCGTCCCCGTATAGGAGTTCAGCGCATCCTCCAGAATTTCCTTGGACAGGATATCCAGATGGTTGGTGGGCTCATCCAGTATCAGAAAATTGGCATTCGACAGCATCAGTTTTGCCAGTGACACTCTGCCCCTCTCTCCTCCGCTCAGATCTGCAATACGCTTAAACACATCATCCTCTGTAAATAAAAATGCTGCCAGTACGTTACGGATCCTGGTATTGTCCAGGTTCGGATAGGCATCGGAAAGTTCCTCAAACAATGTCTTGGCACTGTCCAGATTTTGGTGTTCCTGATCGTAATATCCAATCTGCACGTTCGTCCCCAGCTTGACGGTTCCTTCATCCGCCTCCACGATACCGTTAATGATCTTTAATATGGTGGTCTTCCCTGTGCCGTTGCTGCCGATCAGCGCCACATGCTCCCCGCGCCGAAGCTCCATGTCAACGCCGGAAAACAGATTTTTTTCATATGCTTTTGCAAGCTTTTCTACGGAGAGCACATCATTGCCGCTGGTCATGGCAGGCTCTAAGGCAATACGCATATCGGCGCGTTCCTCTGTGGGACGTTCCAGCCGCTCTATCTTTTCCAGGGCTTTTTCACGGCTCTCAGCTCGCTTAATGGATTTTTCCCGGTTAAAGGAACGCAGCTTTGCGATGACCTCCTCCTGATGGCGGATCTCACGCTGCTGATTATAATACTGGCGAAGGAGCGCTTCCCGCTGCTCCTCTTTTTTCTTAGCATAAGCCGTGTAATTGCCCACAAATGTCATTGCCTTATGCCCTGCGATCTCCACTACCTTCGTTACAATGCGATCCAGGAAATAGCGGTCATGTGCTACCAGTATCACGGCTCCCTTATAATTCATAAGATATCCTTCCAGCCATGCAATAGATTCCATGTCCAGATGATTCGTAGGCTCGTCCAGGAGAATGATATCAGGCTTAGTTACCAGCAGCTTTCCCAGCGCCACGCGGGTCTTCTGACCACCGGACAGATCAGCCACCGGTTTATCAAATTCCTCCGGAGTGAATCCCAGTCCTTTCAGGACGCCGCCGATCTCACTGCGGAAAGTAAGACCGCCCAGACTTTCAAAACTCTGGCGGAACCTGTGATACCGCTCCATAAAATGTTCCAGTTCCTCCGGTACAACATGCTGCATCTCTGCCTCCATGGAGGCAAGTTTTTCTTCCTGTTTGATCAGGTCTTCGCAGGCGTTTAAAACCTCTTCGTATATCGTCCCGGTTCCTTCCTTGGGCTGATACTGGGCAAGGTAACCGATGCTCTTTCCTTTAGCAATGATCACTTCTCCGCTGTCCGGAGGCAGTTCGCCGACAATTATTTTCAATAACGTGGATTTGCCGGCACCATTGATGCCGACAATCGCAGTTTTTTCATGTTCCTCAATGTGAAAGGAAGCGTTTGCTATGACCGTGTCTGTCCCAAATGCCTTACTGATATTCTGACAGGCTAAAATCATAATATCCTCCTACAAAATTTCTGTTAAAGTCTCACGGATCGCTTTGATGAAATCCTGACTGTTCAATACCACAGGGTTTTGGATGGTGGTGATCAAAGCCAGATCCTTGGTCATTTTACCGGATTCAATGGTAGATACACACGCCTGTTCCAGTTTGTCTGCAAAGTTGCAGAGCTCCTGGTTCTCATCCAGTTCGCCGCGCTTACGCAGAGCTCCGCTCCATGCGAAGATCGTTGCAACGGAATTGGTGGAAGTCTCCTCCCCTGCCAGGTGCTTGTAATAATGACGCTGAACGGTTCCGTGCGCAGCCTCATACTCATAATATCCGTCCGGGGATACCAGAACGGAAGTCATCATGGCAAGAGAGCCAAATGCCGAGGATACCATATCGCTCATGACGTCTCCATCATAGTTCTTGCATGCCCAGATAAATCCGCCTTCTGCCTTCATGACACGGGCTACCGCGTCATCAATCAGTGTATAGAAGTATGTAATACCCGCCTTCTCAAAAGCATCCTTGTACTCCGCATCAAATATTTCCTGAAAGATATCCTTGAATGTGTGGTCATATTTTTTGGAAATGGTATCCTTCGTAGCAAACCACAGATCCTGCTTCGTAGACAGCGCATAGGTAAAGCAGCTTCTTGCAAAGCTTTCAATGGAATCGTTTAAGTTATGCTGTCCCTGGATCACGCCTGCTCCGGTGAAATCATGGATCAGTTCTCTGGTCTCTGTGCCATCCTCCGCAGTATAGACCAGTTCGCATTTGCCTGCACCCGGGATTTTCATCTCGGTGGCTTTATACACGTCTCCGTATGCATGACGTGCAATGGTGATGGGTTTCTTCCAATTCTTTACGCAGGGCTCGATTCCCTTCACCACGATGGGAGTGCGGAATACCGTTCCGTCCAGCATGGCACGGATGGTTCCATTGGGACTCTTCCACATCTCTTTCAGATTATATTCCGTCATGCGGGCGGCATTGGGCGTAATAGTAGCACATTTCACGGCAACACCGTACTTTTTCGTGGCGTTGGCAGAATCCACCGTCACCTGGTCATTTGTCTCATTCCGATATTCCAGCCCCAGATCATAATATTCTGTATTCAGATCAATAAAAGGCGTCAGAAGTTCATCCTTGATCATCTGCCAGAGAATGCGTGTCATTTCATCCCCATCCATCTCTACCAACGGCGTTGTCATTTTAATCTTGTCCATTTTTTGTCCTCCATTCATGTCATACTGCCCAAAGGGCTTTTGTTTGTATGTTTTCTTATTTCAGCAGGTTCTCCCATCCGAAATGATCCATGTTTCTGACGGTATTGCGGATATGACTGGTAGCAAGCTTTTCGGCAAGCTTTACATCATGTGCCCGGAGCGCCTCCACAATTTTTTTATGCTCTTCGTTTGATTTTAGCACACGTTCCGGCATAGATAAAGTGATTTTTCTCACCCTCTCCACATAATGATGGAAGGCGGAAAGCTCATGCTTTAGTATTTTGCTGTTACACGCCTCATACAAAATCTCATGAAAACGGTTATCAAGCTCCAGCACCTGTGCATAATTTCCCTTGCCCGCATGAAATTCCGTCAGATACCCGTTCTCTTCCAAAGCTGCAAGCTGTTCTTCTGTAATATGGCGCGCCGCTCTTCCGGCGCACAAGCCCTCCAGCCGGGAACGAATCTCGTAGATGTCCTGAATATCCTGCTGTGTGAATCCTTCTACATATGCGCCCCGGTTTGGAATGATGCGTACCAAACCTTCCAGTTCTAACTGCCGCAGTGCCTCCCGTACCGGCGTCCTGCTGACACCCAGTTCTGCTGCAAGGCTGTTTTCTTTCAATTCTTCATTATTCTTATATTTCCCGGCAAGAATGTTCTCCCGGATGGAGTGAAACACTCTTCCGCTCAATGGATAAACCTCTCCGCTCAACCCAGTCCTCCTTATGCTGCAAGACATATTTTCAAGTCTATAATACAATCCCCAGTTTCTTACAGCTATCTGTGATCTGTACTACAAGCTCGTTGTCAGTGATAACAGTGACGCGGCCTTCCTCATACTGTGCGTCTACCCATGCCTTCACCATCTGCACCAGCTGCGAATTCTTGTCAATCTTACGCTCATCGCTCAGACGGTAATATGTATTGATCCAGTGAGCAATCCCGGCAAGACCGGATGTGTTGGATACGGATACCAGCGCCGGACGATTTAAGAATTTATCCGTGTCAAAAATATTGTATATCTCCTCATTCTTCAAGAGCCCATCAGCATGGATACCTGCCCGTGTTACATTAAAATTCCTGCCAACAAAGGGCATACGCTCCGGCATAGGACAATTCAGTTCTTTTTCAAAGTATTCGGCAAGTTCCGTGATCACACGGGTATCCATGCCGTCCAGAGTTCCCTTCAACTGTGCATATTCGAATACCATTGCTTCCAGAGGCGTATTGCCGGTGCGCTCCCCGATACCAAACAGGGAACAGTTGACACCGGAGGCACCGTAAAGCCATGCAGTAGTAGAATTGTTCACCGCTTTATAAAAATCATTGTGCCCGTGCCATTCGATCAGTGAAGACGGCACGCCTGCATGGGTGGTAAGTCCATAGATGATTCCCGGCACACTGCGGGGAATGACTGCTCCGGGGAAATTCACACCGTATCCCATGGTATCGCATGCGCGGATCTTAATGGGAATCTGATACTCCTCCATCAGCTTCATCAATTCCAGACAGAACGGAATCACAAAACCATAAATATCGGAGCGGGTGATATCTTCCAGATGACACCTGGGACTGATACCTGTCTCCAGGCACTCCCGGATGACGCTGAGGTAAAGATTCATAACCTCGCGCCTGGTCATTTTCATTTTGTAAAAAATATGATAATCCGAACAGCTCACCAGGATTCCAGTCTCTTTCAGCCCCAGATCCTTTACCAATTGAAAATCCTTCTTGCTGGCCCGAATCCAGCTTGTGACCTCCGGGAATTCATATCCCCGTTCCATACATTGATATACGGCATCCCGATCCTTCTTACTGTACAGGAAAAATTCACTCTGACGTATCTTGCCCTTAGGACCGCCCAGCCGGTGCAGATAATCATAAATCGTTACGATCTGCTCTGTCGTATAAGGCGCTCTGGATTGTTGTCCATCCCGGAATGTAGTATCCGTGATCCATATTTCCTCCGGCATATTGTGAGGAACGATCCTGTCATTAAATGCAATTTTGGGAATTTCCTCATATGGAAACAGATTGCGGAACACATTGGGCTCTGTCACATCTGCAAGCTGGTAGAAATGCTCTTCCAGCTGCAATAGATTCGTTTTATTATTAAGAACAACTTCTCTCATCAGCGGCAACTCCTTCATTATTTATGTATATTCTTTGCACTTTTGAATAATTGTATACAATAATACACGCATATGTCAAGTTACTTTTCTGCAAAAGAAGGAAGGTTTTGTCAAAACAAGATAATATTGATAACATTTTATTTGTTTCAACGCATATACTACTATCGTAACAAAGCGGCTCAGTATTCTTTGAATACAGGAAAAGCTGTATGTTACAGATGATGATGACGATGGATGTGAAAATGAACGAAGGAGGAAAAGAAACATGGCTAAGAATTCTAACAATTCTAACAAGGCTTCCGTACCGGAAGCAAAGGGCGCTTTGAACCGTTTCAAATTTGAAGTTGCAAACGAGCTGGGAGTTCCCCTTTCCGATGGATATAACGGTGACCTGACCTCCCGTCAGGCCGGTTCCGTTGGTGGCTTTATGGTAAAGAAGATGATCGAGGCACAGGAGAAACAGATGGCCTCCAAGTAACATTACAGACACTGTAAAGCGTCAAATGCCCTCTGACGGTATCAAACCGCCAGAGGGCATTTTTTGTTCACAAAACAGATAAAGACTCCGGAGGATTTTCATCCTCAAATTCAAACACGCACTTTTCAAATGCGTTGATCACATGGGTATCCTGATACTTATCATACCGTTTGTGGGCGCTTCCATAAGATAAATGTACATGCCCGTGCAGGAAATATTTCGGCCGGTATTTTTCAATTAATGTCCGAAATATCTGAAAGCCCTGATGAGGCAGATCCCGTCCGTCATTTAGCTGATAGGCAGGCGCATGGGTCACCAAAATATCAAAGCCACGCTTTTTCAATAACTGAAACCGCAGTTTTTTCACACGCTGCTTCATCTGCCATTCCGTATACTGATGCGTACCTGAACTGTAACGCATGGAACCTCCCAGTCCCAGAATCCTCACGCCTTCATGGACATAAATCTGATCCTCGATACAAATGCAGCCTTCCGGCGGAGTCTTATCATACTTTCTGTCATGATTTCCATGTACATATAATACCGGCGCTGAAGAGAGGGTCACCAGAAAAGAAAGATAGTCCGGCTCCAGATCACCGCAGGAGATGATCAGATCAATGTCTGCCAGCTTGCTCTTATCACAGTATTCCCATAAATATTTAGATTCTTCATCTGCAATCGCCAATATCTTCATCGTATAAGCTAACCTTTTTCTTATTGTTGTTCCTTTATTTCTACGGCAGGGTCTTTGACTACGATTCCCTGCTGCTTCATCACCGGCTCGGCATGCTCGCTTAATTCCTCTTTGCCCGGAATACTTCCAATGACATTTTCCGTCAGCCAGTCCATGGTCATGATCTCCTCCGGCGTCAGGATACGCTTGGGATCATCCACCACAATACCGTTCTGAGAATATAAGATACCAGAAAACGGATTGAATGCCCCTGTGGTGATACTTGTTTTTAACAATCCAACCAGACGTTTTAAACCAATCGGAAGATATTTGGAGAATACCACATCTACAACCCCCTCTGACATGCCCCACCAGTAATTGATAGCCTTCTTGGTGGAGGAATCGTCATCATACTTCCAGCTTCCGTCCAAAATTGTACAGATCAACTGCTCATACAGCTTTCCCCAATGCCATAACGGCATAGCAAAGTTCTTCGGGCCTTGCTCATCCATATGATAGATACCGAAGAAACGGGAGGCATCCTCAGGAATTACCATATCTCTTCCGGATATACAAGACGAGCCTGTTTCCCGGATCTTTTCTTCAATATCCGTATCTTTCTTGGTAGACCATTCCAGATAGACCTTGGCCCGGGGATTGATCATCTTGGCGCCAAGGGCAAAGGCATTGATATTGGCGATGGATCCATAAATCGGATAATCCGCAATATAGGTCAGCCGGTTATTTTCCGCCATTGCCCCTGCGATGGCTCCCATCAAAAATTTTGCCTCATACATCCTGGAATAATACGTTCGGATATAGCGGTGAGATGTGTTTAAGGAGCAATTTAATATCCGTACCTTTGGATTGGCAATTGCAGCTTTCACACTGGCCGGTGCAAAAGGCGGCGTTGTCGTAAAGATCAGATCACAGCCGGATTCTATGGCATCTTCAAGCAGGGAGTCAATATTTTCCAGCGTTCCATTTTCATAGCATACCGTATGTACCTCTTCCGGAAAGGTCTGTTCCAGATGGAGACGTCCAAGCTCATGCGCATAGGTCCATGCAGAGGTTCCGGGTGTCTTCTCATAGATAAATGCAATTTTCAACTTCCGTGCCACAGGCGTCGGCAGATGTAAAATACTAAGCAGGGACTTCTTCTGGTTCGGCTGCATTCTTAAGTCAATCTCAGAATCCTGCCCAAGGAGCCCGAATTCTTCCCAACTCTTTGCAACTAATTCCTGTAGCTCACTGGTGGTTTTCTCAATCAGGTCGTCATAGCCATACAGAGTAATGAATGCCAGAAAAGCATCTCCCGGGGAAATATCCAGCTTGCCGCCGCCTTTTGCCTGATACTCAGAAGTAAAGCGCGTATAAAGGGAACTGAACTTCATAAGATCATCATCGGTCCATGTCTCTCCCGGCTTTTTCCCAACTGCCTCCTGCAGCTTTGCATACCGTCCTTCCTGTGTGAACCAGATATAGTTGATGGGGGCAATGCGGTAAAAATCCAGAAATTCATAATAAATCTTATTCTCTTTTTCATCTGTGCGCTTTGGCACAATGCGGGTAACGTTTCCCAATATCGATACCGCCTCGGAAAACTTCATAACACTGACCCGTTTATTGCCTTCTACCACATAGAATTTGTACATATACTCGTAAGCCTTAATAGGGTCCCGAATCCCCTCCTCCACCTGAGAATCAAAGAGATTCGCCCATTTGGTGGCAAATTCCGTATCCTCCCGCAGGATAGGCATGAAATTGCCCGCAAAGGAACTGCTTCTTGCAACGGTTTTTGTTCCTGCTATCTGATCCAGCGGAATCTGTACCAACCCAAGGGGCACCTCCGAATAGGACCCTCTGTCCGGCAGAATATCATCCAGCACCTGCAAGATCGGCTTCTCTCCCTGGAGCATCCGCATCTGATAATCTTTTTCACCCGCTTTAAAGGCTTTTCTATATTCTTCTTTTCCCATAATATCCTCCTAGTCTCTGTCTGGCAGATATATATCCATCATATTTTCACAGCCAGTTCGCCTTGCCAGTTGTTTCAATCCGTCCAGGATCTCTTCCCTGGAGTAATTATGCTGCTCCAGAAAAGAGTCCTCCTTTTCGCTGGTGTATTCATAAAAGAAGATCAGTTCTGCAACCGCCTCTCGATTGGTATAGTCCATCGAATCAAGAAGCATATTTTCCGCTTCATTGATGTCTCCTTGATCAATCATTTCTTTCCATTTGGATAAACGGTCACCGGAAATTCCGTATTTATTTTCCGGAGGTAATTCTACCTGTACAAACGGCTTGCCAAGCACGAGACTGACCAGCATCCTTACCATTTCTTTGATCATTCTCATAATATAATCTTTTTCATCTTCAAAGTTCATAACAACCTCCTTCTACAGGTTCCAGTTGTTGTCACCTGCCCGATATTCCCGCCGCAATCGTTCTTCCAGAGGCGGATATATATTTTCACTGCCGCTGCGGCAGCTCTGGACATATGCTTTTGCCTCGCCTGAGGCGGCGGACAGCATGTCCGCATCGGAAAACACATCCGCCAGTTTAAATTCCATAAGTCCGCTCTGCCGGATGCCGAAGAAGTCGCCGGGCCCCCGCATTTTCAAATCCTCTCCTGCAATGAAGAATCCATCGTTGGATTTCGTCAGGATGTCAAGCCGCTCTTTTGCCTGCCTGGAATCCGTGGTCTGCAGCATGATACAGTAGGACTGGGCATCCCCGCGTCCCACTCGCCCCCGAAGCTGGTGCAACTGCGCCAGCCCGAACCGCTGAGCATTTTCAATCATCATAACGGTGGCGTTGGGCACATTGACCCCCACCTCCACTACCGTTGTGGATACCAGTATTTGGATCTTATTTTGCAGGAAGCCCTCCATTACTTCATTTTTTTTGGCGGCGTTCATTTTACCGTGCAGATAATCTACACAGACCGCCTCTCCCAAATAATCCTGAAGCTTCCTCGTGTAGGAAATGACATCCTCCAGTTCCAGTTCTTCGTTCTCCTCCACCAGCGGACAGATGATATATGCCTGATGGTGTTTTTCCACTTCTTTTGCGATAAAATTCCATGAGGTTTCCCGTTTTCTGTCATCCACCACACAGTTTTTGATAGGAAGCCTTCTGGCCGGAAGTTCATCCACTACGGAAATATCAAGATCCCCGTACAGGATAATGGCAAGGGTTCTGGGAATTGGTGTTGCACTCATAACCAGCACATGCGGCTGATGCATACCCTTTGCCGCAAACGTCTCTCGCTGCCGGACGCCGAATCTGTGCTGTTCGTCCGTCACCACAAGAGCCAGATTACGATAATTAACTTTTTCCTGAATCAGCGCGTGGGTTCCCACAATCAGTGCGCCGGAATCTTCTTCCATGCGTGCGTATGCTTCCCGCTTCTGCTTTGCCGTCATAGATCCTGTCAGCAGGATGACCGGGGCGTCAATGCCAAATTCCCTCACCCACTCCGAAAAAGTCTCATAGTGCTGTCTTGCCAGCACCTCCGTGGGTGCCATGATGGCCGACTGATATCCCGCCTTTGCCATGCGCACCATACTCAGAAATGCCAGTATTGTCTTGCCGGAGCCCACGTCTCCCTGCAGCAGCCGCTGCATGGCATACGGTCCGTAAATGTCAGCTTCAATTTCCGAGAGAGCACGCTGCTGCGCGCCTGTCAGGGGGAAGGGAAGCTTCTCAATGATCTTGGCAATATCACTGCTTTGCTCTAAGGGGAATCCGTTGGGAATCCGCTCAGTAGATTCTTTAAAACGCTGCATCTGAACCAGAAACAGGAAAAATTCATCAAAAGCGAGCCGCTTTCTGGCACGGCTCAGTTCTGCCTGATCGGTAGGAAAATGAATCTGCCACAGAGCATCCGCAAGAGGCATCAGATGGTTGCGCTCCAACACTGCTTCCGGGAGTTCTTCCACCTTCGTCCCCATGCTTTCCAATGCGATCCTGACAAATTTGCCAAACTGCTTGCTGGAAATCCCTTTCGTCAGGCTGTATACCGGCTGCAGGCAGTCGCAGAGCCGCTCGTAGTCTTCCAGTGGACAAAAGGACGGCTGCTCCATGATATAGCTCTGATTTTTTGCCGTCACACGCCCGTACATCACCATTCGTCCCATGCCGGAAAGCTGGCTTCGGATATAGGGGGCGCGATACCACACTGCCTGTATGCTTCCGCTTCCATCTGTCATTTTTGCCAGTGTCACCTGCATACGCCTTGTGTTCTTCAAAACCGGGGCCGCTGCAGGAGATACATAAAACGCATGGGTTCCCTCTGCATGAAGTTCATTGATCCGGGAGACTCTGGGAAGCTGCACATAATCACGCGGAAAAGCCAGGAGCATATCCCGCACGGTATATACTCCCAGCTTTTGTATCATTGTCTCTGTTTTCGGTCCTATACCGTGTAATACACCGATGGGTGCATCCAGATTCATAGCTGTTACTCCACAGAAATCACATAATAGTAAATCGGCTGCCCGCCAAAGTGGATCTCTACCTCCACATCAGGATATGCCTCTTCCAGAGACGCTCCCAATGCATTGGCATCCTCTTCGGTTATCTCTTCACCGTAATAGATACAGATGATCGCAGATTCCTCATCTATCATCTGATCTATCATTTCACGGGTGGTCGCAGTCATATCCTCGCCGACAGCAAGAATCGTTTTGTCTCCGATTCCCATGTAATCGCCCTGCTTGATGGTCTTATCGTCAATCTCTGTGTCACGCACCGCATACGTCACCTGACCGGTCTTGACATTCTCCAGTTCCTCTGTCATGCGCTTTGCATTTTCTGCCGGCGTCTGATCCGGAATGAAATTGATCAATGCCGTGATGCCCTGAGGTATGGTTCTGGTGGGAATCACGATAATCTCTTTATCTTCAACCAGAGATGCCGCCTGATTTGCAGCCAGTACAATATTCTTATTGTTGGGAAGTATAAAAATATTCTTTGCATTTACCTGATCGATAGCGTTGAGCATATCTTCAGTGCTGGGATTCATGGTCTGACCGCCTTCGATGATATAATCTACTCCCAGTCCATTGAATATCTCATTCAGACCTTCTCCGATGGAAACGGAGATAAAACCCATTTCCTTTGCCGGCTCCGAAGGATTTGCTGCTGCAGACGGCTCCGCTGCCTCTGCACTTTCCGGCTCTGCCTGACCGGCATTCTCAGCCTGCTCTGCCGCAAGCTTCTGTGCGTCCTTGATCAGCTTTTCCTGATGCTCTTCGCGCATATTATCAATCTTGATCTTGCTTAAGGAACCATGTGTCAACGCTTTCTGGATTGCCAGTCCGGGATCGTTGGTATGTACATGGGTCTTTACAATCTCATCATCCGCTACCACAACGATGGAATCACCAATGGATTCCAGATAACTCTTGTACTCCCGCTCCTGCCTGTCACTGAGGGGCTGGTTCAGTACAATGATAAACTCCGTACAATATCCGAATTTGATCTCTGCTTCTGTCTCTGCCGTGATCTTCATAACACTGGAAGATGCCAGGGAACCTTCTATGCTATAATCAATCTCTTTGCCCAGCAGGGAGTCATAGGCACCTTTCAACACCTGTACCAACCCCTGCCCGCCGGAGTCTACTACGCCTGCCTGTTTTAAGACAGGAAGCATATCCGGAGTTTTGCTCAGTACATGGTCTGCTTCCTTGATGATCTCATCTACAAAAAACACGATATCATCCGTCTCAGAGCACAGTTCCAGCGCTCTCTTTGCAGCGCCCTTTGCCACGGTAAGGATGGTTCCCTCTTTTGGCTTCATAACTGCTTTATATGCCGTTTCCACTGCTTTCTGCATAGCATCCGTCAAAATCATGACGTCCAGTTCGTCATATTCCGCAATAACCTTGGTAAATCCGCGGAACAACTGGGACAGGATGACTCCGGAGTTACCCCTCGCCCCTCTTAAGGAACCGGAGGAAATAGCTTTTGCAAGAGTCTTCATGGTTGGCTGTTCCAGCTCGTTGACTGCCTTTGCCGCAGACATGATCGTCATGGACATATTCGTACCCGTATCACCGTCCGGCACTGGGAAAACATTCAGCTCGTTGATCCATTCCTTCTTTGCTTCCAGATTCTTGGCTCCTGCTAAAAACATTTTGGCAAATGTCGCCGCATTTATTGTCTGAATCTCCACTTTCTTGGTTCCTCCTTAATCAATCACTCTGACGCCTTCAACTAAAATATTGATCTTTTTAATCTTCATGCCGGTAAATTCTTCCACCTTATACTTCACGGTATCGATCAGATTGTCCGACACGGTATCAATACTCACGCCATAGGACACGATTACATGAAAATCAATGGTGATATTATTGTCTTCATCTACATGTACATTTATACCATGATTCAGGTAGTCTCTCTTCAGCAGCTTAACCAGTCCGTCCTTCATATTGACGGCCGCCATGCCTACGATACCGAAGCATTCTACTGCAACGGAACCTGCGTAGGTTGCTATGACATCATTGTCAATGACGATGTTTCCCAATTCATTTATCATTCTTCCTGTCATTGTATGACCTCCAAATTATTTTTTGAACCTGTGTCCACACTGTTTGGCGGCTGCACACTCAGATCCATCTTGCTCACGGGCATCTTCGCTCCGCCTCGGTCCGTGCCAAATGGGTACCGCTGGCACCCAGCAACACCCGCAAGTCCGCAGTGCCGCTCGACTTCGCTTCGCTGCGTCTCGCTCACGGGCTTCTGTGCCCGGCATCTGCCGTACGCCAGCCCGCAGTGCTGCTCGCCTCCGCTTTGCTGCGTCTCGCTCACGGGCATTCGCCCTATGGAACACAGCCAGAACACAGCCGACCTCGTGCAAGCACAGTTCAGCTGTGCTCTGGCTGTGTTCCGCACTGCTCATTGCATTCGTGAACATTATACCCTGTTTTTAGGAAAAAGGAAACTATATTTTTGTTTTATTTGAATTTTTATTATTTTTTCCTTGCATTCTAGCTTCTTTTCTGTTAAGATAGCTTTGTTGTGAACTTGTGAGTATACAAGTTTAGTGAAGAATTAAAGGAGGTGCTAACATGGCAAAATGTGCAGTTTGCGGAAAAGGCGCTCATTTCGGTAACAATGTGAGCCATTCACATAGAAGATCCAATAGAATGTGGAAATCTAATATCAAATCCGTTCGTTGTAAAGTGAATGGTACACCAAAGAGATTGTACGTTTGTACCTCTTGCTTAAGAAGCGGCGCTGTTGAAAGAGCCTAAACAATGTAAAATGAGAACTGTCCAGACGGACGGTTCTTTTTTTGTTCTTTACATTACTATTCACAGCCACATAAAAAATACAGACAGATTCGTCAAGCTTGCTTGGAAGAATCTGTCTGCTATTTTTATGTGACTGGAATCAGTCACTCCGCACACATAAGCAAAATGCAAAGCTGCGCAGCAGCGACGGCCAGCTTGATGGCTGATTTTGCGCATGTGGGTGGAGCGGCTGTGAATAGTTTCACATTTTACACACAATCCTACTTACAACAGAACAGATTATATCCGATCACCAACAGTGCAAGGGCAATTATGACTGTCAAAACTTCACTTTGCAGGAAAATAGCGAGAAGCATTCCAGCACCAAACACAAACATTGTATATCCTATCAGGCGTTTCATACACTCTTCCTATTCATTCAAAAAAGACATATACCTGTTTTAGTATATGCCTTTTGGTTCTGCTTAGACCTGCCGCGCCCTCCGGCAGTATGTGTACTTATGGATCGGTTCGACCGGACGAGCCTACTCCTGCGGCACCGCATCCGACAGGATACTGTTCATCTCCTCTTCTGCCGCTTTCTTCGCATCCTCATCCATACCTTCTGTGGCTTTCTTTTCTTTCTTGGATGTAAACTTATTGACGAAGTCCGGCACCATGTCCAGAATCTTGGTAACGCCGTCCTGATTCTTGACATTGACAAGCTTTGTGCTGCCGTTCTGGATGACAAGCACCGCGCTGGGGGTTATTTTTCCGCCCATTCCACCGGCTCCGTTATTCTTCTTCTCCTGGGAGAAAGCTCCTGCTCCCACGCCAAAGGATACATCCACCAGGGGCAGGATAATGGTATCTCCGATATGGATTGCCTCACCTACTACAGTCTTGGTGGTAAGGAAGCTGTCCATACCCTTAAAAAGGGATTCCACCGTATTGTTGAATGTGTTGTTCTCTGCCATGTTCTTTGTCCTCCTTCATTATAAACGAACGTTATGAATCATTTTTTTGACCTGCTTGTTTTTATAGATATGCAGCGCAGTGCGCACCAGGCTGACCGTCTGAATATGTCCCTTTAGTGAAAATGTGCCTCTGACGTAAAAAGTCTCCCCGTCAAAATCAGGACGTATCCCCACCTTATCACAATACAGGAACGGCATCATACTCAAAATAGCCAGCACCTGCCCTGTTAGAGCAGGATCACCTGCACAGTATGTCAAATCCGTTGCAATGCGCCCTGGCCCGCATTTCTTCAGAAGCTGCAACAGTTCTGCCAGCACAAATTTTACCGCTTTACGGTTATCATCGTCTCCCACGATAGATCTGATATTACTTAGCTTGTCCCATAATGTCCGGAAAAATGCCGGAATTGCACGGATCTTCTCTATAATCTGTCTGATTTTGGAGCGGGTGGCAAGCTCTATACGGCGGATACGTGCAGCCATTCCTGACTTCTTCCACTCTGCGCTTTCAGATACGCCTTCCTCTTCCACTGCCGCTGACCGCGTTTCGGTTCTGCTGATTTCCGGCAGAGTCTCCGTAGTCATGACAGTTTCTTCTTCTGCTGCCGCCTTTTCCTTCTTTTTCCGGCGGATCTGCCGCTTTTTCTTCGGGCTTCCCGGAAAACGCCTGACAGGAATCCCCAGGATGGACAGTTTTCCTGACAGTGCACTGTCCCGGTACATCAGAACGACTCCCACCATGGAAAAGAACCATCGGACGCGGATAGTAACAGTAATATCTTCGGGAATCCTCTCGCCCAGTTCTCCTTTTGCCTGATAGGTAACAGGATAAAACAGCACCATCAGAACCAGAAACAGGATCAAGCCAAGGAGACACAACAGGAGAATCCCTATCCATTTTAAAATTGTTACAAGAATCGCCATGCTTATGATCTCCGATCCTTTCCGAGCTGTGCATCCCTTTTTTGAATATAAGCGGCCACATCGAAGCCTCCCGTTTTCTCGTAGACCTCCATCACAACAGAGGCCGCCATATATGCGGCATCCTCATACCCCTTCTCAATACCGATCACAAAAAGCCCACTCTTAGGATAGCCTTTCTGCACAAGATTTGAAGCCGGAATGATATCCAATAAATTCTGCTTATTTGTCGGAAGGGTCAGCAGGTAAATCCCAAGCTGCCCTGCATTGTGCTCCACTTTCCAGCGGATGCGCCCTGCCTTCTTTTTCACACGCTCACCCAGGTACAAATCGCGGTACCATCTCATTACACACCTCACAGGCGGCATCTGCCGCTCGCTCATTTATAACTGTACGTTCCCCATTGGCTGTTTCTCTTCATATCCTGATACTCTTCGTATGCTTTCTCCAGAATCTGTCTCTCGTTGGAGAATTTCAACAGATGATATGCTTCATGATATTTGTAATATCCGGAATCCATAAAGAATTCCTCTCGCTGCGGTTTACTGTAATAACTGTCTGCCATCATCAGATACCAGTGCACCTGTTTGGTCACGGTATCCTCTGGTATGGTAAAACTATATTGGCTCATACCGATATATTTGATAATAGATGCCTTTACACCGGTTTCTTCCAGGACTTCCCGGACTGCGGTTTCCTTGAAATCTTCTCCGTGTTCCACCGTGCCCTTTGGCAGTACCCAGCCTTCATATTTGTTCTTATAGTTCTTATACAGCACCAGTATTTTGCCGCGAAAAATCACCACACCACCACAACTTGTTGCCTCAATCATTGCCATACCTCCCGATGTGGTTGTTCTAGACTACAAACAGTATACCCCTTTTTGTCCATTGTTGCAACAAAGTAAGCTTATTGTCCGTAATATGCATCAAAAATCTGTCTGGCAGCCGGTACTGCCACACTGCTTCCGGCTCCTCCCCGCTCTGCGATCACTACAACAGCAATATCTTCCTTGTCCTCCCGGTGGGCATAGCCCACAAACCAGGAATGGCTCTCACCTTTATTATTGCTGAACTCTGCGGAGCCTGTCTTCCCATATGCCGTATAACTCTGCCCCGACAGTCTGGAAGCGGTTCCGTCTGTAACCACCTGAGCCATCAGCGCTTCCAGAACATCGCTTTCTTCCGCCGTCATGATCTGTTTATAGGTGGATGCCTTATATTGCTTTACCGTAATACCGGCATCATTTTCCGTATGATCTATGAGATACGGTGTCATTACTACGCCGTCATTGGCGATGCCGCTGACGATCAAAAGCATGTTAAGGGGAGTCACAAGCGTCTCACCCTGCCCGATGACCGTCTGTATCTTCATTCCGTCTGAATCCGCAGAATCCAGAACAAAGCTGCTCTGGCTGCTCTCAAGACTGATGGGCAGATAAGTGCCAAACATCATATCGTCGCACACTTTACGCAGAGACTCTGTGTCCACCGTAAGTCCAAGATTGGCATAGGAAGCGTTGCAGGAATTGGCAAAGGATTCCGCCAGACTCTGCTGCCCATGCACGGCATGATTGTAACAGTGGATGGTAGTGTCATCCTGGGTATAACTGCCATTACAGGTATACTGATACTGCGCATAGTCAGGATTCTCTCTGATATATGCAAGGGTTGTCAGTATCTTAAAAGTCGACCCCGGCGGATATAGTCCCTGGGTTGCCCGGTTCAGCAGCGAAGTATTTCCTGCATTTTCTGCTATAATGCTGTCCCAGTCGGCAGCAATGGTATTGGGATTAAAATCGGGTTTGGATACCATGGCAAGAATCCTTCCGGTGGCGGGCTCCATTACGATCACAGCCCCGTCATAACCGCCCAGTGCCTGATAGGCAGCATTCTGAAGTGTGGAATCCAGCGTTGTCACCACAGAATCACCCTGACTTTTTTCATCCGTCAGATCATTGATGACCCGTTTGCCAACAAAGGAATGAGAACGAAGGAGATTAAAATTCATAAAGGATTCAATCCCTGATTTCCCATGCGTAGAAAAACCCACCACATGAGCATACAGATTCCCGTAAGGGTACTCTCTGCTCTCATTGCCCGAACTGTCCGTTACCGTTCTCGCCAGCGTCTTGCCGTCTGCGGAACGTATCTCGCCTCTTATCACATGTTCCGCAAAGGAATCCTGCCTGCGGTTATAGGGACTGTTGATAAAATCCTCGCTCCGGAATACCTGGAAATAGACCATATAGAGCATAATCCCCAAAAACATTGCAATAAAGATATAGGTAATCACGGAAAATTCTTTATTCTTAGTTGAGATCCTGGACTTTGACTTTTGCTCCGTCTGTCTTTTTATTTTCTGTTTTTCTGTTTCTTTCATGATTGATCGCTCCTTCATCCTCCCGCAGAATATATAAGCCCTGGATAATTGCAAATATTACCAGTGAACTGAGCATGGAGCTTCCTCCATAGCTTATCAGCGGAAGCGTCACTCCGGTAGAGGGGATGAACTTGACAGCTCCTCCCAGCGTCAGAAACACCTGTATCCCGTATACTGTGCCAAGTCCCAGCGCCACCAGTTTATAGAACCCGTCCTTTAGCTGCATGGCGATATTCAGGAACATCAGAAAACAGCTGACACATACCAGCACAACGCATATGGCAAAGAGTCCTCCCAGCTCCTCTGCAATGGCTGAGATGATGAAATCCTCCTCTACCTTGGGAATCCTTTCCGGCATACCCTGATACAGCCCCATCCCAAAGAACCCTCCGGTTCCGATGGCAAACAGGGACTGACAGATCTGATATCCCTCATCATCAATGACCGCTAACGGCTTCTGCCATGCCACCACACGGGTCCGCACATGGGAGAACAATTTGTACGCAACCACTGCCGCCACACTTCCTGCGGCAATCCCTCCCACAAAATAGAGCAGCTTCTTTGTGGCAACATACACCATTGCCATATAGGCAACAAAGAAGATCAGCGCGCCGCCCAGGTCCCTGGATGCAACCAGGATCAGAACATGGACTGCAGCCACAGCCGTAGTGATGATCACCTGTTTGAGGTCCGTGGAACGGTAATACATTGCAGCAACAAAGAACACGAAGATGATCTTGACAAATTCTGAGGGCTGTATTGCAAATCCAAAGACCGATAATGATATTTTGGCCCCGTAACTGGTGGGGCCCGCGATGCAGACAATAGCCAGAAGGATTATTCCTACAGCCGCATAAATCCATGTCAGTCTGCGGAAGAACCCCATCCTTTGAATGAGATAGGGAATCAGCAGTGAACCTGCACAGGATACGGCAGCGATCAGAAATTGACGGAACGCCCGCTCTCCGTTCAGCCGTGTCAGAATAATGAAGCCGATGGTCAGCAGCATACACATATTATTGACTAAGAGTCTGGACGCCTTGGGATAGATAATGCGGTAGCAGTTCTGCACCATGATCAGCAGCAGAAGCTGAAGCATATAAAAAATCAGGTAATTGGCATTCTCCGTCACAAAACATATGACCAAAAATGCCGTAAAATGAATCAGGTACATCATTCTGCTCTGTCTGCGGAACATCCGCTGTGCACGTTCAGCATCCTTGCTCTGCAATACGGCAAAGCATTGATATGTATAGACCGCAAACAGGATGATCAATGCATATCTGGATAATTCTACGATCAAATGTATCATAATAACCTCAATTCTACTCTACTCCACGCTTAAAATGACCGTTTGTAAATTCACCCATGGGCAGATCGTCATATGGGCAGCGGAGTATCATTGTCTCCTCGTATATTGACAGTATTCTTCGCATTTGGGCTGCATTTTCCAGGGTAAAAGCGATCCTGTATGCCGCAGGTTCATATTCCAGCAGCACGCTGCTCTCTCTTAAAAGGTTCAGCGGTCTGGAATTGTAGATCACATTGTAACAGTCCGGACAGTGATTACGCACAGGGAACCGGACGTTCATCCTGTCCTCTAACAGCATCCTTCCGGAAGCTTTGTTGCACCCTTCGGTATTTTTTTTCACGCACTGGGCGCTCACCATCAGATGCTGCCTGCCGTACACAATGAATTCCGAGCGCTGCTGTCTTCTGTCATGAAGCTCCTGCCGGTTCAATTCCGCCGGGAAGGTATCCCGCAGAATCCCCGCATCATAGAACCAGTCTGCCGCCGTGTCTGTGAAGGTGTACAGGTTGCTTTCCCCCACAATATCCCATGCGGCATGCAGTAATTTATGTTTCTTGGCATATCCCAGAACATCTAAAGAAGTTACCACAAACCCGTCCAGAGGAAGTTCCTTTAATCCCTTTATGATCTCGTCGTAAAAGTGCTCGGTCCTCTCCCTGAAGACTTTTGGGAAAATAAAATACGCCGTTTTGCCGCTCTTTTTAATACGACGGACATCCTCGTCCAGCCTCTGCAGAAAATCCTTTCTTTCGTATCCCAGACTGTCAAGATACACGCTGTCCACCCAGGAGCAGGACAGAATTTCATCCAGATATTCCGGCTGTTCAATAGACACTACATGCCGCGGTTCGATGTATTCTTCTTCCAATGCATCATCTGCCGTTTCCTGGTCCTCCTCATCCGACGTTATATCCGGACGCGGCACCGGCTTACGCCGGTAGGATGCCAGGATGGCATACATCAATTCTCCCAGTGCATCCCTGCGCAGCTCATTCAATTGATTCACCGGCATAAATGCATTGACGCCTATTTTTATCTTTAAGTCCTCAAACTCAAAGGGAGTATTTCCCGTCCGGCGCATCTTCTCTTCCACAATTTCCTGTGTCAGGGGCTGGTTTAGCGCCGGCTGCACAATGTCACCCGGCCAGATGATTTTGTGATTGCCAGTACCAACTTCTATTATAGCAGGTCTTCCTTTATGAAAACTTAAGTTTCCATAAATTTTTTCTTTTATTTCCTGCCGGATATACTTCTTTTGAATCTGCTCCTGAATCTCACCCTTTGTCTTGATATGGCTGGCGCTCTTGCCCGACAGCATCTGCCTGCCGTTATGCTTGACCAGATATCCGTGCGTAAAACCGCCGCGGTTGCCCAGAGCCATCAATGTATGAAAATCGGAATCTGACACCGGTATACGGCTGCCATCCAGATACGAATCCATGTATTTTCGGTAGACGCTTACTACGCCTGCAGCGTATTCCGGGGTTTTCATGCGCCCTTCGATCTTAAAGGAATATACGCCGCAGTCTGCCAGCCGGTAAAGCTGTTCCACCGTACAAAGATCTCTCAGGCTTAAAAGCGGAGCGCTCTTAGACACCAGGGAATCCCCTGACGCATCATACGCGGCATATGGCAGGCGGCAGGGCTGCGCACATCTGCCCCGGTTGCCGCTGCGTCCTCCCAGAATGCTGCTCATCAGACACTGCCCCGAATAGCAGTAACAGAGCGCGCCGTGAACAAAACACTCCAGTTCCACATCCGCTATCTTGCGTACCCTGTCGATCTCCTCCAGGGACAACTCTCTTGCAAGAACTACTCTGGCAATCCCGAGATTTCGCAATAGCCTTGCGCCGTCTGCATTCATCACAGTCATCTGTGTGCTGGCATGAATCGGCAGTTCGGGAAAGGTCGTCTGCAGATACCTCACTACGCCCATATCCTGCACGATCACAGCGTCCAGCCCCTCCTCATAGAAAGGCAGCAGATAATCATAGAGACGGACGTTCAATTCCCGATCCTTCAACAGAGTATTTACGGTCAGATAAACGCTCCGCCCATGCAGATGGCAGTAACGGATACCCTCAATTAATTCTTCCTTTGTAAAATTATCGGCATACGCCCTTGCACCAAACAGGCTGCCGCCCAGATAGACCGCATCCGCCCCGGCATTCACCACTGCCTTCAATGTGGCAAGGGAACCGGCAGGCGCCAGTAATTCTAATTGCTTCATAACTGCTCCTTTGTGAAAAAACGTTACTGTGAATAGTAACAAAACAGGACAGAAGACTTCCTCTGTCCCATTACTCCATCGTATGTATTTATGATTTCTTGTTATTGCTGTTATTATTTTTCTTAGCTCCTGGAATCTCGCCCAACAGGGCATCCTCCAATGTAGTCTCAAGTCTGGTCTTGTTCAACAACAGCTCCTTATTTTCCTTTTCCAGCTCCTTGATGGTCTTCTCATCGCTCTCCATGCGGATCTGATTGGAGATCAGATCATGCTTTAAGTCATAAATCTCTTTATCCTTCGCTTCCAGATCTTCTTCCAGCTTCTCCGCCTGTGTTTTTGCCTTGAAATAGTCGTCGGCGATATTCAGAGCAAGCAGTGTGGAGCGCATGTCGCCGGAAATCCGTTTGTATGCCTCCATGGACTTGAACTCTCCTATCTTATCGTTGATATAGGAAGCCACTTTCTGTAAGTATTCCTGACTCTCATAGCCGCTGAGGGTATATACCTTCCCATCAATGATTACTTCGGTATCGTTCTTTGCTGCCATCTTTATCCTCCCTGTTGCCCAATAAATCACGACCGCAAGCGGTCATGGTGCCTTGGCGGATGCCATTCGGCAATATCGTGTCTGTCATATTATAGCGTTATTTTAGAAGAAAAACAACTACTATTTCCCGGGGAGATCAATCCCGAAATGCAAATAAGCCTCCTCGGTTGCCACTCGCCCCTTTGGCGTGCGGTTGATAAAACCGTTTTTGACAAGGTATGGTTCGTAGACGTCCTCAATGGTTCCTGCATCCTCGCCGATGGAAGCGGCAAGGGTATCAAGCCCCACCGGACCGCCCTGGAATTTTTCGATAATAGTCATTAATATATTCCGGTCATTCTGATCTAAGCCCAGCTTATCCACCTCCAGAAGATCCAGGGCAAAGGACGCCACTTCCCGGTCGATCCGCCCGTCATAACGCACCTGTGCAAAATCCCGGACGCGCTTTAAGAGGCGATTGGCAAGCCTGGGCGTCCCTCTGGACCGCCTGGCCAGCTCTTTTGCACCGGGCCCGTCGATCTTCACATCCAGCTTTGCCGCCGAATGTTCGATGATGGTCTGCAATTCATCCACCTGATAGAATTCCAGATGATGCACGACACCAAAACGGTCACGCAAGGGTGCCGACAGCAGCCCTGCCCTGGTGGTTGCTCCCACCAGTGTAAAATGAGGTAGATCCAGCCGTATTGAACGGGCGGTAGCCCCCTTTCCCACCATGATATCAATGGCATAATCCTCCATGGCAGGATACAGCACCTCCTCCACCTGACGGTTCAGACGGTGGATCTCATCCACAAAGAGCAGATCCCCCTCTGCCAGATTGCTGAGGATCGCCGCCATTTCCCCCGGCTTTGCAATAGCCGGACCGGAAGTTACCTTCATGTGCACGCCCATTTCGTTGGCTATAATTCCGGCCAGCGTCGTTTTGCCCAGTCCCGGCGGTCCGTAGAACAGCACATGATCTAAGGATTCCCCCCGCTGCTTTGCAGCCTCTATATATACCTTAAGGTTTGCCTTTGTCTTTTCCTGTCCGATATACTCCTCCAGGCTCATGGGCCGCAGACTCTTTTCAATCTTAAGGTCCTCTTCCTGTATCTGGGTTGATATCACACGTCTTTCCATGTTCCGCTCCTTCTACAAAAATGCCATCTGCTTTAACGCCGCCTTTAAGATATCCTCCACAGACACATCTTCGGTGATCTCAATCCCGCTCAATGCCCGCAGCGCCTCGGAAGAACTGTATCCCAAAGATACCAGTGCCTCCACAGCTTCATTTTTCTTGCCTTTTGCCTCGGATCTTGCCGGCGTAAGTGTCTTGTCCAGCTTTTGCTCAAAAGCATCCTCAAGACTTAGCTTATCTTTGAGTTCAATGATCAGCCTCTGCGCTGTCTTACTGCCTACGCCCGGCGCCTTGGAAATCGCCTTTGCATCATCGGCGAGTACCGCAAACCGCAGGTCGTCTGTAGACATGACCGACAGGATTGCCAGCGCTCCTTTCGGCCCGATGCCGCTGACGCCCAGCAGCAGCTTAAAGATTTCAAGGTCATCCCTGGTCAGGAAGCCAAACAGCATATAAGCTTCTTCCCTTACATAAAGATATGTATATATCTTCACCCGTTCTCCGATTTCCGGCAGATAGTCAAGCACCTGTCCCGGCACATGAATGTTATAACCGATCTGGTTTGCCTCCACAACGATGAGGTCCTCACCAATAATCTCTGCAAGTTCACCCTTGATATAGGAATACATATCCACCTCTCCTGTTTACATAATGTATCATCATGATTCCGATCTTTTAGACCACAGACCTGCAGGCAGACGCCTGCCGGCTTCCCAGCTTATGATGCCCACCAGCGTTCCGGTCAGCATACCGGCGATCAGCAGCACCGGCATATAATATATGACATAGTAAGATTCCACCAGAAAAGCTGCCACCACAAGCTGCGCCATATTATGTGCCACACCTCCGCAGATGCTGACGGTCACCACATGAAAACGGTCACTCTTTATTAAGAGAGCCATTACAAGGAAACTGAAAAGACCGCCCGCCAGACCATACAGAATACCAAACAGATTTCCGAACATTGCGCCGGACAGTACGATACGCAAAACAGAGATCAGCAATGCCTCTCTCCAGTCTGCAAGGTACAGCATAATGACTACGATCAGGTTTGCCAGTCCCAGCTTAACCCCGGGAATCCCCACGGAAATCGGGATCAGAGATTCCACATAACTTAAGATCAGGGCGACAGCCAGATACATACCCATATATGCCGTTCGTCTCCTCATAAGCCTCTCCTTCTGCTTTTAATCTGTTTATCTTGCAATGGCATCCATTTCACGATTTTCCCCGTCTGTCCCCTGTACAGCCGCCACCACGCGATTAGGCAGACAGATGATGGATTCTCCCTCCCGTTCGATTTCTCCCTGCTTCTGACAGAGATGATCCGGGCAGTCTGCCATGGACATATGCGCCCTGCCGTTCTCAATCCGTACGATATTGACAACCGCTCCGTCTTTCCTGATTTCGATGTCCTGTGTTTCCGACAGCAGATAGCTTCCATAGATCTCCCCATCCACCGTAATGAGGATGCGCTGGCCCTGATGCAATAACTGTGTCATCCCGACCAGGAATCCCAGGGTAAGAATGACTATGGCTGACAGCAGAATGATATCATTTTTTCCGAACCTGCGCTCCATCTAAGATACGACCTCGCCCATATAATAAAAGCCGCGGCACTCGGTCAGCCTGACGGGAACCATACATCCGATCATATCCTTGCTTCCCGGCAGATGGACAACGGAATTGTTCCCCAATCTTCCTGTCACCAGCGTCTCATCGTGATCGTTCACCTGTTCCACCAGAACCTCCTGTACGCTTCCGGTGAGACCTTCGGCTTTTCTTGCCGCAATCTCCTGTACCAGAGCAAGCAGACGCTCAAAACGATCCTTTACCACATCCTGAGGCACCTGATCCTCCATCTGCGCTGCCGGTGTTCCGGTGCGTTTGGAATAGATAAACGTAAACGCGCTGTCATACTCTACCCGGCGCACCACATCCAGGGTTTCTTCAAAATCTTCTTCCGTTTCTCCCGGAAATCCCACAATGATATCGGTGGTAATGGCGATGTCCGGCACCGCTGCTCTAAGCTTTTCTACCAGCTTCAGATAATGCTCCTTATCATACCGCCGGTTCATCTCCCGTAAGATACGGCTGCTGCCGGATTGCAGCGGCAGATGCAGATGCGGACAGATTTTTTTGGATTCCGCCATCACTTTGATAAGATCATCCGACAGATCTTTCGGATGAGAGGTCATAAAGCGGATGCGCTTTAAGTCTTCTATCTGATCTACCTGACGCAGCAGTTCGGCAAAGGTCATGGGAGTTTCCAGATTTTTGCCGTAGGAATTCACATTCTGTCCCAGCAGCATAACCTCCACCACGCCGTCCGCCACCAGCTTTTCAATCTCCCGGATAATATCTTTGGGATCACGGCTCCGCTCACGTCCCCGCACATAGGGAACAATGCAGTAACTGCAGAAATTGTTGCAGCCAAACATAATGTTGACACCGGACTTAAAGCTGTATTTCCGCTCCACCGGCAGTTCTTCCACGATAGTGTCCGTCTCCTTCCAGACATCCACCACCATATGATCCGATGACACAGCCTGTACAAAAAGCTCTGCAAATTTATAAATATTGTGGGTGCCAAAGACCAGATCCACAAAGCGGTAACTTTTCTTTAGCTTCTCCACCACTTCAGGCTCCTGCATCATACAGCCGCACAGTGCAATTACCATATCAGGATTCTGCTTCTTGATACTGCTCACATAACCCAGCCGACCATAGACCTTATTATTGGCGTTTTCCCGCACCGTACAAGTATTATAGAGCACAAAATCCGTATCCTCTGTGTCCGCTTCCTCAAATCCTGTGTTTTTCAGAATCCCGCGAAGCTTCTCGGAATCCCGTGCATTCATCTGACAGCCCATATTGACGACGCAGGCGCGGGGCGCGCGGCCTTTGTTGCGCATAAAATCCCTGACCCATTCCCGGCATTTTGCCATAAAATAATATTGTCTCGCAGGTTCCCCGGTGGGAGGCTCCATATTTAATTGAATGCTGTCTAAATCTATTTCCTGATACATGTTTTGACTTTCCGGCCTTTCTATCTGACGGCTACGGACGGATCTGTCCGTCCCCGTATATAATGTATTTTGTACTGGTCAGCGCCAAAAGCCCCATGGGGCCCCTTGCGTGAAGCTTCTGGGTGCTGATTCCGATCTCTGCCCCAAAACCAAATTCAAAACCATCCGTAAACCTGGTAGAAGCGTTCACATACACTGCTGCCGCATCCACTTCATTTAAGAAGCGCTGGGCGTTGTGGTAATCTCCGGTAATGATCGCTTCCGAGTGACCGGTATTATAGGTATTGATATGCTCGATTGCCTCATCAATACCTGCAACCGTCCGCACGGAAAGAATGTAATCCAGATACTCCGTACCCCAGTCTTCCTCTGTAGCAGGCACAATTCCCTCTGCTGCTCTGACAGCGGCAGCATCCCCACGGATTTCCACACTTGGGGAAGAGAGTCGTTCCCTAAGAAGCGGCAGGAATGCTTCTGCAATTTTCTCATGGACTACTAACGACTCACAGGCATTGCACACCCCAATACGCTGCGTCTTTGCGTTGTAAATAATATCCAGCGCCATAGTAAAGTCAGCGCTCTCATCCACATAGATATGGCAGTTGCCGGTCCCCGTCTCAATCACGGGAATCGTAGCGTTGTTTACAACGGCTCGGATCAGACCGGCGCCGCCTCTGGGAATCAATACGTCTACATACTGGTTCAGCTTCATAAATGCTGCAGCGGTCTCTCTGCTGGTATCCTCTATCAATGCCAGAATCCCCTCCGGCAGTCCCTGCTCCTTAAGTGCAGAGTTCATGCATGTTACAATTGCCATATTGGAAGTGATGGCATCGCTTCCCCCTTTTAAGATCACGGCGTTTCCTGTCTTAAAGCACAGGGCAAACGCATCTGCCGTCACATTGGGCCGGGACTCGTAAATGATGCCGATCACGCCCAAAGGAACGCGTTTCTGACCGATCATGAGACCGTTTGGACGCTGCTTCATGGACAGCACCTCTCCGATAGGGTCATCAAGTCCTGCTACCTGCCGGATTCCCTCTGCCATCTGTGCGATACGATCTTCCGTCAACAGCAGCCGGTCCAAAAGACCCTGATGCATCCCGGCATCCCGTCCACGCTTCATATCCTCTGCATTCGCCGCCAGGAGAATATCTCTGTCCGTTTCCAGCCGGTCTGCTACTGCCAGCAGTATTTCGTTTTTTCTGGCAGAACCAAGTCTGCTCATAATGCGCGACGCCGTCTTTGCACGCTGCCCAAGCTCCTTCAATTCCATATATACTGTCCTTTCTATCTCTTATCATTGCAAATATCATTCTTCACTGCGGTATGCACCACTCCCTGCGCTGTTGCAAGATACTGCATAGGAATATCCCATGGCTGCGCCATGACATCCGTTACCATCTGTATATGCAACGCCACACCCATACATAGCGTCTCCGGATAAGCACTCAGATAGCGGTCATAATAACCGCCGCCATAACCCATTCTGCCGCCGGCACTGTCAAATGCCACACCTGGAACCAGAATTAACGCCTGGGCAGACGGAGTCAGCACCTCGCTCCCTACAGGTTCCATGACATGAAAGCTGCCTTCCCGAAAAGAATCCTGAAGTTCATCTACCCGAATGAACTCCATATGATCTCCTGTCACTCTGGGAAATGCAATCTGTTTTCCTTCCAAAAGCGCCTGCTTTGCCGCCGGAAGAACATCTGCTTCCCCGGCGCCTTCCAGAGGATAATAGCAGAATATCCGATCTGCGCTCCGGTATGGAGCGCTTGCTGTAATATAGCGGCAGATACAGGCAGATTCCTCCATGACGGCATCCGCTGTCAGTGACGCCCGTGCGTTTTTACAGGCACAGCGGAGGTCTCTCCGTGCTTTATCTTCCACGGAACCGCTGTTATTACTGCTTCCTTTTACCGGCATACTTTTCCCCTAAATTTGTCACAGTGCCATCCTCATTGATGAGGTCGATATTATTAAGCTGGCTGCGCAGATTTCCCCGTACCGCAGCAATGTATTCCTGCCTGAGCGCTGCCTGTTCTTCCTTTTCCTCCGGCGTCAAACCTTCTGCCTGTGATTTGTGATACAGTTCGTTGATTCTTGCAATCGTCTGTTCTGTCATATGCTCATCCCATACTTTCTTCAATAAAATCAGCGATGTAGAAATCTTCATCCTGATGTGCCCGAAACAGTGTTCCTACATTATGTCCCTCAAATATACGGTGCAGCACCCTCATATCTTTTCCATTGGCAATGATCATGTCTGCTCCCGACATTGTGGCAATCTGAGCCGCGATCAGCTTGGTGGCCATCCCCCCCGTTCCCACATCACTTCCGGTAGACTCTTTTGCCATCTTAAGGAACTGTTCATTCAGTTCGTCTACATAAGGCACCAACTGTGCCCACTCATTGGTGCGCGGATCATCGGTATACAGTCCGTCAATATCCGACAGCAGTATCAATAGATCGGCCCCGATCAGGGACGCCACAATGGCCGACAGGGAATCGTTATCTCCAAACTGCATCTCGTAAGTAGATACCGTATCGTTTTCATTGACAATCGGAATGACCCCCAGAGAGAACAGTTCCTCAAAGGTATTCTGTGCGTTCTTCCGGGATACATTATCAATCATTGTATTCTTGGTCATCAATACCTGCCCGGCAATCTGATGATACTCTGCAAACATCTTCTGATATGTCATCATCAGACGTGCCTGTCCCACTGCCGCACACGCCTGCTTGGCAGCAATCGCTACCGGCCGCTCCCCCAATCCGATGGATTGTCTGCCCACCGCGATGGCGCCGGAACTGACCAGACAGACGTCCTTTCCTGTGTTGCGGATGTCACACAGTTCCCGCACCAGCCGTTCCATCTTCAGGAAATCAAGATTTCCCGTCTCCATATGCTGCAGGGAGGACGATCCGATTTTTACTACGACCCTTTTTTTATCCTTCAGTTTTTCTCTTATCCGTGTATCCATGTTACATGCCTCGTATTATATGAATAAAAGGGGCTGCCGCACAATCGTAAATATGCGGCAGTCTCTTTTTTGAATCCTATAACTTCTTCTTTCCGCTCTTGAACCTGGGAAGCCGGTAGCTTTCCTCATATCCGGCGTACATCTTAAGGTATATCGGATTGTTCTTCTGGCGGATCTTCTTCTGGTATGCATGTGGATCAAGGGCTGATGCCCGGGTCTCCATCAGCGCAATAGCTACGTTGGAACAGTGCGCGGCAATCCTCTCAAAATCCGTCAGCAGATTATTATAGGAAAACCCTTGTTTCCATTCACATTTCCCGGACTGAAGCCTCAGTGTATGACGGGATTTCATCTCATTGCACAATGAGATAATGACTTCTCTTAAGGGTTCTACATGGGCTGCCTTCTCAATATCATTCGTAGAAAAGGCATCCAGCGTCACCTGCAGAATCTCCCGGACCGCATCCTCAAGAATTCTTAATTCAACTTCCGCCTCCGGAGAAAAAGCAATTTTCTTCTCATACAATTCATTTGCCGTCAGGGAAATATTCACGCCGTGGTCGCCCATACGCTCAAAATCTGTTAACGTCCGCAGCAGAATAGATACCTGCTTGCTCTGATGCTCCGTAAGAGACTTCCCGGTCAGCTGCATGAGATATGTACCGACTTTGTCCTCGTACTTATCAATCAGCTTCTCCTTCTCCTGAACCTTCTGATACTGATTGTCCGAATAATCGCTCAAAAGTGTTATGGCACGCAGAATATTCTTACGCGCTTTTTTCTCCATTCCGTACATTGCCGTATGGCTTTGCCGGATGGCGAGGGCAGGATATGCGAGAAAACGCTCTTCCAGCAGATCGAAATCGGCCTGATCTGCCACTTCCTCCGGGTCATCCTTCACCAAGAAGCACACCAGCTTCTCGATCCATTTGATAAACGGGAATAAGATCATTACCGTTGCCATACGGAAAACCGTATTCAAAATGGCAATGCTCACAGGACTCATCACCATATCAAGGAATTCAAAGTGAACAAAATAATTCACACTGTAAAATGCAATAGACCAAAATACCATGCCGAACACGTCATTAAAGAGATATACCAGTGCAGTCCGCACACCGTTCTTATTGCTTCCGATGGAGGACAAGAGCACCGGACAGGCAGCGCCCACACCGATACCCATGGTAATGGGAAACGCTGTAGCGAATGAAATGCCGCCCATCACAGAAAGCGCCTGCAGAATACCAATGGACGCCGATGCGCTCTGTAAAACCGCTGTAAACAGAATACCCACCAGAATGCCTAAGATGGGATTTGAGAACATGGTCAGCATATTCACGAAATGCGGATCATCCTTTAAGGGGGACATTGCACCGCTCATGGTCTGCATTCCCACCATCAGGATTGCAAAACCCAACATGATATCTCCCACATTCTTCCCCACGGCTTTCTTGGATATCATTTTAAAGAGAATACCTAAGATAGCTACAATAGCAGAGATGGTGGCGGTAGACAGAATCTGTGCGACACCGCCGGTCCCATCAATATAGGATAAGCACAGAATCCAGCCGGTAATGCTGGTTCCGATATTTGCTCCCATGATGATACCGATGGCCTGAGCCACCTTCATCATACCGGAATTTACAAAACCGACCACCATGACAGAGGTTGCGGAGGATGACTGGATCAGCGCTGTGACCCCCGTTCCCAACAGCACTCCTTTCAGCGGAGTGTTGGTCAGCTTATACAAAATCAGTTCCAGCTTCTCCCCTGCCGCCTTCTTCAACCCGTCCCCCATCAGGGACATGCCGTACAAAAATAATGCCACACCGCTTAACAGCGACAAAACTATCGTAATTCCCATGTTCGTATCTTCTCATTTCCTCAATCGTTATCTCATTTGTTCTATTTCCAATGGGATTATAGCATTTCCATCTGTCTAAATCAACTTATTTCTATCTTACGGCGGTCAGGTGACAAATAATTGTCTTTTTCAGTCTTTTTTGTTATAACTGTGTCAAGATGGTAATTTACAAGAATAAGGTGAAAGGGATGGGATAAGGAATGGAGATGTGGAGAAGATCAATGTATCAGCCGGTACTTCCTCTTGGGGCAGACGGAAAGCGGATTACCGCATGCAGGGAACATATTGCACTTTCAAAGGAAGCCGCAAAGGAAGGCATGGTGCTGCTGAAAAACGAAGGCAATGTATTGCCGCTGAAAAAGGGCTACAAAGTGGCATTATTCGGGAAGGCGACTTTTGATTACGTAAAAGGCGGCGGAGGCAGCGGTGATGTGACAGTCTCCTACGCCCGCAATTTGTATGAAGGATTTGTGGCCTTGGCGGGAAAGGCAGTTATATTTGAAGATCTGGCACAATTTTACAGAGAAAATGTGCATGCGCAGTACGCGGACGGAAAACAACCGGGCATGACGGAAGAACCGGAAGTGCCGGAATCGTTATTTCAAAAAGCAAGAGCATATACCGACCTTGCTGTTATTAGTATCTGCCGCTTTTCCGGAGAAGGATGGGACAGGGACAGTAAGGATTTTGAACTTACTCCCCAGGAGACCCGCTTGGTGGAACGGGTGAAATCCTCTTTTGCTCAGGTGGTCGTGGTACTGAATGTAGGCGGTATCGTAGATACGGAGTGGTTCCGGGAAGATACCCGCATCCAGTCCGTTCTGCTGGCGTGGCAGGGCGGCATTGAGGGCGGTCTGGCTGCGGCAGAGCTTCTGTTAGGAGATGGAAATCCCTGCGGCAAACTGTCGGATACCTTTGCCAAAAAGTTGTCGGATTATCCCTCCTCTTACAACTTCCATGAATCTCAGGATTATGTGGATTACACCGATGATATTTATGTGGGCTATCGCTATTTCGAGACCATTCCGGGAGCAGACAAAAAAGTGAATTATCCCTTTGGCTTCGGATTATCCTATACTTCCTTTTTATTATCAGAACCTTTGGTGGAAAAAAAGGACGGAAAGATTCAGGTTCGTCTAAAGGTATGCAATACCGGCGGCATATCCGGCAAAGAAGTGATACAGGTGTATTACGGCGCTCCTTCGGGGAAATTGGGCAAACCGGCAAAAGTTCTGGCAGCCTTTGAAAAGACCCGTTTGCTGCAGCCTGGAGAGACCCAGACGATGACGCTGTCCTTTGATCCAAACCACATGGCATCCTATGATGATTTGGGCAAAGTGACAAAATCTGCTTATGTATTGGAAAAGGGTGTATACCGTTTCTATGTGGGAACTTCTGTAAGGGATGTGGTAGAGGCTGCTTATGTGCTGACATTGGAAGATGACATAGTTGTGGAGCAGCTTTCTTCCAAACTGGCACCGGTACAGTTGAAAAAGAGGCTGCTCTCCGATGGCAGTTATGAGGATCTGCCTATGGGAGCGCCGGTGGATACGGATGAAAATATGTTAGAGCCATTGAACCAGCAGGATGTAAATGGCCTTACGCCAGTGGTAAAGTTCCGGGATCACAGTGTAATGGGCAAGCCAGACCAAAGTAAACGCAGATTGTCAGAGGTGGCAGAAGGCACCCTGGCTATGGACGAATTTCTGAAACAGCTTTCCGATGAGCATCTGGCAGATTTGTTGGGCGGGCAGCCCAATACTGGCGTTGCCAATACCTTTGGCTATGGGAATCTGCCGGAGTATGGCATCCCTTCCATTATGACAGCAGATGGACCTGCGGGATTACGGATTCTGCCGGAATGCGGCGTCCATACGACCGCATGGCCCTGTGCCACTATGCTTGCCTGCACCTGGAATCCACAGTTAGTGGAGCAAGTGGGCGCGGCCGGCGGCGCAGAAGTAAAAGAGAATAATATCGGCGTATGGCTGACCCCGGCAGTAAACATCCACAGAAGTCCTCTGTGCGGCAGGAATTTTGAGTATTATTCTGAGGACCCTCTTCTGACAGGAAAAATGGCAGCGGCTATGGTCACCGGCATTCAAAGCAATCATGTGGCGGCAACCGTGAAGCATTTTGCCCTGAATAATAAGGAAGGCAATCGGAAAAACAGTGATTCCAGGGCTTCTGAGCGGGCCATCCGGGAGATATATCTGAAAGCTTTCGAAATCATAGTAAAAGAGGCAAAGCCCTGGAGTATCATGTCCTCCTATAATATTATAAACGGGTACCGAGCGTCGGAAAATCGGGAACTGCTGGAGGGAATCCTACGGGAAGAATGGGGATTTGACGGCATGGTGACTACGGACTGGTGGACAGGCGGCGAACACTATAAAGAAGTGAAAGCCGGAAATGATGTGAAAATGGGATGCGGCTTTCCGGAGCGGCTTCTTCAAGCAATGGAGATGGGTGCACTGACCCGTCAGGAGATGGAAATCTGCGCCAAACGGGTGCTGACGCTGATCCTGCGCGTTGATCTGTGAGCAGAAATTAATGTTTAAAAATCTTGGCGTATGTCCGCGCGTTGTGTAACAGGCGGACATACGCCGTTGTTTTGTTCCTTTAGAAATACACATCTTCCGGCATGAAAAACTGCTCAATATCACTATATCTAAGCTGCGCTTCAAAGTGGTCACTTCCCGTTGCGTGCACTGCCGGCATACTAAAGACCACACCATCTATCTTCAGGAAGCAGATGACATTTCCCGGTCTGCTAAAGGGTGAAATTGTCTGGTACTCCGGAGACTGCAATGCCAACATTTCCGCAAAGGAAGATTCGTCATAGGACGTGACCGGATCTATGGGGAAAAATGCCCGTTCAAAAAATACGGTTTCAAATTCTTCATTGGTAACATACATATCTTCTAAGGTAAGCTCTTCCATGGTCTGCAGATTCACATTCATGGAAAACAAATGGTCCATAGGGTATGCTTCGCCCTCGATATAGCCTGGTCCCCAGAATATAATACTTGCAAACTTATCTGTCAAAAATGTGACCTCAGACTGATAATCAATTGTAAGAACAGCATCTGCCGGAAACAGTGACATGTCTATTTGTGCAAGTTCCTGCACTCTTACATAAATCATCTCATTTAATGCCTCCGTCCCATATCCCAAAAATTCCGGATACTCAATCCGAATAGAACTGTTATCATTGGGCGCATCTGTATAAAAAGACATCGTATATTCGTCTATCACGATTCCCGGCTCATCATAATCATTCTGGGTTTCATCCGGCACTTGTGAATCCCCGCGCATTTCAGGTATGCGTACATTCTTGAGCGGTTCAAAATCAATCTTATCGGCAAATTGCTGCAGTTGTTCCTTCGTGATGCCGCTGTTTCCACCCATAACGTTTACTGTAATAAAACATTCCTCAAAATCTGCCAGAATCAGTGATTGACTATCATTCATTGCAAGCAGAATCGGATCGCCGCCTGCTGTAACATACTGCCATTCCGTATAAGTTTCTATCTGTCCTACATTTATAAAACGCTCGTCAAAAGAACCCTTTACACAGCGAATGAATTGAAACATAGTCAATTCGCCGCTTTTCAATTCCACATCTCCATCAAAGCTAAAGGAACCGTCGTCATAGATATAACCCCAATATCTCAGACAGTCCTCTTCCATGAAGCTTCCCCCTACTCTTGCATCCATTTCCTTAGGACTTATCACATTAATCTCGTTATGCAGCTTAAGCCCATATTTCGCCGCGATTTCATCCAGCTTATTTCCCATTTCATAGGAATAGACGTTATACAGGCTCCAGTCTTCCCTTCCCTCAGCAACAAAGACGTCGTTTCCAATCTGATCCAGGATCGCATGATCCGTATCATAGCCCGCCAAAAATTCCTCCCACTCTGCCAGAGCCTTCGATTCCGGACAATCCATAAACCCGGACATAGTAATTAACGTATTGCCGCTCTCGCTTTCCGTCTCACTGCCTTCCCGCATTACCAGATCCTTCAACCCGAACCATTTTCCAGCTATGACGCCAAACGGAATCACGAAAAACAGGCAGATGCATGCGACCGCAGTGCACAAATATACCCATACGGGTTTCTTTTTTCGTATACGCTTCTCCTGTTCCGCAATATCTAAAAACTCATCGTCCACATATTGGAATGCTTCATTCAATCTCATACGTCTCTTGTAATCATTCATAGGATCACCCCTTCTTCTTCAAAATAAATGCGCAGCCTTTTTCTTGTCTTGGACAGCAGATACTTGACCTGCCTGTCGGAAAGCGAATACTGCTGTGACAATTCCCGGATGGTATAAGTATAATAGTATCTTCCCACAAAAACAGCGCAGCTTTTGCGGTCCAGCGTTTTTAAGAAACGGTTCAGCATCATACCGATTTCCTGAGCCTCGCATATTTTTTCCACATCATTCTTCTGATCCGGAATGCATTCATCCATTTCCACAAATAACGCCTGTCTCTTTTGGGCATGGAGATAATCCATCCGGTCAAAGGAAAGATTTCTTGTGATACGTGATAAAAAATACTTAAAACTGTCTGGTCTTATAGGCGGAATTGCATTCCATGCAGCCAGATAGGTATCATTTAGAATCTCTTCTGTATCGCTTCGATCACGCAAAATATTGTAGGCAATCTGATTCAGATAGGTTCCGTATTTTCGGTCCGTTTCCCAGATTGCCATATCCGACCGTTTGAAGTACAA
The DNA here is from genome assembly GCA_029071325.1 of Lachnospiraceae bacterium. Taxonomy (GTDB): domain Bacteria; phylum Bacillota; class Clostridia; order Lachnospirales; family Lachnospiraceae; genus Roseburia_C. The sequence goes on from JAIEAP010000042.1 coordinate 205,200, forward strand.
ATCCACGATCTTGGAATCCTCCATATCATAAGCTCCTCTCTTGTAAGTGTGATCACCTTATACTTATATAGTAGGAATCAGAAGCCGCACGGACAAAGAATTTTCAAATTTTCGCTTCAAATCCTATATGATAAATGATTTACAAGAAACATTTTCCCATATACCTGAATATATCACAAGCATATGCTACCATTGCATCTTTTTAATTTATTAAAAAATCACTGACACCCGTATGAGATCGAAGGAAAAAAAAGAGGACCTTCCAAGCTGTGTACAGCCCGGAAAGTCCTGTGTGATCTAAACTGTCAATATATTTAGAATTTGCCTGCTTTCGCTGCTTCCTCAACGGAAACGGCAACTGCCACAGTAGCGCCTACCATGGGGTTATTGCCCATTCCGATCAGACCCATCATCTCAACGTGAGCCGGTACGGAAGAAGAACCTGCAAACTGTGCGTCAGAGTGCATACGTCCCATGGTGTCGGTCATACCGTAGGATGCAGGACCTGCAGCCATGTTGTCAGGATGAAGGGTACGTCCTGTACCGCCGCCGGATGCCACGGAGAAGTAATTCTTGCCCTGCTCCACACATTCTTTCTTGTATGTACCTGCAACCGGATGCTGGAATCTGGTGGGGTTGGTGGAATTTCCGGTGATGGATACACCAACATTCTCATGATGCATGATCGCCACGCCCTCCTGAACATCATCTGCACCGTAGCATTTTACAGTAGCACGGAGTCCGTCAGAATATGCTTTCTCATACACTACATTCAGCTTTGCCTCTTTGTAATCGTACTGAGTCTCTACAAAGGTAAATCCATTGATACGGGAAATGATCTGTGCCGCATCCTTGCCAAGTCCGTTTAAGATAACCCGTAACGGTTTCTGACGTACTTTATTTGCCTTCTCTGCGATACCGATGGCGCCCTCTGCTGCTGCGAAGGACTCATGACCTGCCAGGAAGCAGAAGCACTCGGTCTCTTCTTCCAGAAGCATCTTGCCAAGGTTACCATGTCCAAGACCAACCTTTCTGTGGTCAGCAACGGAACCCGGGATACAGAAAGCCTGAAGTCCCTCACCGATAGCTGCCGCTGCATCAGCCGCTCTTCTGCAGCCCTTCTTGATGGCGATAGCAGCACCTACAATATATGCCCAGCATGCGTTCTCAAAGCAGATTGGCTGGATCTTCTTCACCTGCTCATATACGTCCAGTCCGGCATCCTTGGTGATCTTCTCAGCTTCTTCGATGGAAGCGATGCCATAGCTGTTCAATACAGCGTTGATCTGGTCTACTCTTCTTTCATATGATTCAAATAATGCCATTGTCGTTCGTCTCCTTTCCAATCCTACTCTTGTCTCGGGTCAATGATCTTTGCTGCGTCAGCCACACGGCCATACTGACCCTTAGCCTTCTCCCATGCAGTGTTGGGATCATCGCCCTTCTTGATGAAGTCTGTCATCTTGCCAAGAGAAACGAACTGATATCCGATAACTTCGTTGTCTGCGTCCAGTGCAATACCGGTCACATAGCCCTCTGCCATCTCCAGATAACGAACGCCCTTCTCCTTGGTGGCATACATGGTGCCCACCTGAGAACGAAGTCCCTTGCCCAAATCCTCAAGACCTGCGCCTACTGCAAGACCGTCATCGGAAAAAGCACTCTGGGTACGTCCATACACGATCTGTAAGAACAGCTCTCTCATTGCAGTATTGATGGCATCACACACAAGATCGGTGTTCAGCGCCTCCAAAATGGTCTTACCCTGAAGGATCTCAGCCGCCATAGCAGCGGAATGAGTCATACCGGAGCATCCGATCGTCTCAACCAGCGCCTCAACAATGACGCCCTCCTTCACATTCAAAGACAGCTTGCAGGCACCCTGCTGCGGAGCACACCAGCCCACACCGTGTGTAAAGCCTGAAATATCTTCGATTTTCTTGGAATGCACCCATTTTCCTTCTTCCGGAATTGGAGCCGGTTCATGCTTTGCGCCTTTTGCTACAGGACACATGTTTTCAACTTCCTTTGTGTAAATCATTGTTAGACTCCTTTCGAATTGAAATTTACCTTATGTTAAACTCAGTTATGTATTTAACACATTGCCTACATTTTCGCATATTTTTCCAGAATAGTCCAGCCCTTTTTCATGTTATCTGTCACAATTCGCAGCTACATCCAGCTCAATCCAGCGCCTCCATCTTCTCAAAGGAGAAGGACGCCAGAAGTGCGCCTGCCAGCGTAAGCCCCGCTACCACCAGATTCATTACAACAAAACCTGCCGGAACAGATATGAGTATACCGCATATAATGGCCCCAACCAGGCCAAACATTATCACGATACCCTGGAGCGCGCTGCGCAGCAGCGTTTTGCCCGTATTCCCGAGCCTCGCGCCTAAGACGGTATCTGCAAGCATGTTCATATACAGCTTATTCGCCGCAAGACATACATAGAAGAATACGGTGAGAATGATATAAACAGGCGACAGCCGCAGCGTCACCGCCGCCGGAAGCGTGATCAGGCAGCCGTCCACCAATGCCCGAATATGTTCTATCTTGGTGGAATACCATAATTTCTTAAAATTGCTGTCCGGGATCATATAGGTATAAGGGTTCATCAGTTCCTTCTCCCAGCGGGTGATATAGCCGCTGAAAATAAACATGGTATACGCCAGGACTGCCGGAATAATAAAATAATTCCCCGGCATTTGGGCAAGCTCATTAAAATAGCCCACCACGGCTATGATGACTCCTAAGATCAAAAAGGCAAGCGAATTCCATCCAAAGATGAAAAAACGGTTTTTCCGGTATTCTAAGAGCTGCCGGTAATAGATTGCTTTGGCATACGTCCCTTTGTATTCCACCGAGGCACGGCGCACATATTTTCGTTTGCCCACATTCATCTCACCCTTTTTGGCGCGTTTCATTTTCAGCGCATACTCATCGGCAAATTTTGCCGCATCCTCATAATACTCACCGGTGCAGCGCATTTTGGCGGCATACACAACTAAGCCGGCTGTCATCAGAAGAAACAGCAGAGTTCCAACGGTATTAATGGTAGTGGGACCTACCAATATGAAATGGATCGCAGCAACCTCCCAGCCAAACAGCGGAATCAGCTGTACTACCGGCAGCGTCATATAATCCGTGATCACGGACATGGACATTCCCCTGGTACTCAACAGATAAACCGCTACTGCCGCAAACACTGCCAGCATCAGATAGAGCACGCCTGTCAATCCCTTGAAAAAACGCTCCGGCAATGTCTCGTTGCCGTAACAGATGATCATCAGCGCACCTTCCATTATATTTTCCAGGACTTCGGCAAACAGAAAATACAAAAGCATCCGCCAAAGAGGCACCTGACAGTACGTCACGCCTATGACCGTTATGAATATCCCCACAACCATTCCCAGCAAAAAAGACTTTGTACCGGCAAACAGGATAACCGTCTTAGGGTTCTCCGGAGCCGGAAATACAAAATGCGTGTCGGAAGGACGATAGATCAGTCCCTTGCGCCGCACATAGCTTATGATATTAACCGGAATCATCAGAAACATCAGGGCTGACAGACCTGCCGCTATGGTCTCTCTTGAATTAATGCCCATGCTGTCGAATATCGTTCCGAAACCATAGATGATCATCCACACATACAGCAGGACAAATATTCCAGCAATATAAGTCACCGGACGCTTTAGGGCCTTTTTGATCTTGTTTTTCGCGGATGTCAGATACAGATACTTCAGACTACGCATGGTGATCACCGCCTGTCACCTGGAAGAACAGCTCTTCAATATCCTGATCCTTCGTCTCCTCTTTATTGAATCCGGCTATGATCCTTCCCTTTTCCATCACAAACATAACATCCCACAGATCCTTGACCATTTCCAGCATATGGGTGCTGATCAGCACAGTGACTCCTGCCGCCTTCTGTTCCAGTACCACTTCCTTCAGTTCTTTGATAGCTGCAGGATCTAACCCCACCATAGGCTCATCCAGCATGAGAACCCTGGGTTTAACGGTCAGGGCGCAGCAGATGCTGACCTTCTGCATCATACCCTTGGACAGTTCATTTCCCAGTTTGTCCTGCTTATCATCCAGTTCAAAGCGCCGAAGCAGTGCCTGTATCTCTTCCTCTGTTATATTGCTGTCATAGGCCCTGCGTACATATTCCAGGTGTTCCCGCACAGTCAGCGCGTCAAACATAGCAGGAATCTCCGGCACATAACCAAATATCTTTTTTGCCTCTAAATTCCGTGCCGCCATCCCGTTGATTCCAACGCCGCCCTGATAACGCAGCAGCCCTGCGATACTTTTGATAATGGTTGACTTACCTGCACCGTTGGGTCCCAGAAGGATGCCCACCTGCCCATCCTTCACATAAAAATTCACATGATCCACTGCCATGTTCTTCCCATACGACTTTGTCAGATTCTGTACCTCCAGCATAACGCCCTCCTGTTTCAACTTGCGATAAATAAAACCATTTTTGTCAATATCGTTCTCTATTGTTTCTGTACAACATGATCCCTGTCTTTGTAAATAGAATGTGCCGGCACCACGCCACGCACACTGGACAGGGGATAAATATTAGTATCCGGTCCGATGACGCTGCCGGGATTTAGGACGGAATTGCATCCCACCTCCACACAGTCTCCCAGCATGGCCCCGAATTTCTTGAGTCCTGTTTCTATGGTCTCCTCCTGTGATTTTACAACCACAAGCGTTTTGTCCGACTTTACATTGGAGGTAATGGAGCCTGCCCCCATATGTGATTTATAACCCAAAACAGAATCTCCCACATAATTATAATGAGGCACCTGTACACGATTAAACAGGATCACATTCTTAAGCTCCGTAGAATTACCTACCACAGCCCCCTTCCCCACAATAGCATTGCCGCGGATGAAAGCACAGTGACGGATTTCTGCTTCCTCATCTATGATCAGAGGTCCGTTCAGACTTGCCGTGGGCGCCACAGATGCAGACTTCGCCACCCAGATATCTTCTCCTATCATCTCATAACGTGCCGGGTCCAGCGAGGCTCCAAGTTCCCGGATAAATGCGCCGATCTCCGGCAGCACCTCCCATGGATATACATGACGCTCCATCAGTTCCTGCGCAATTGTCTCTGTTGTCGTATACATGTTGACGATTTTACATGCTTCCATTGATAATGTCCTCCTGTTGTCCTGTTTTAACTGCGTCCGGCTGCTTTGCCTCCGGCTGTCCGGCATGAATATCGGGGACGGGCGCTTCATTAAAGTCAAAAGATATGCCGTTCTTATCATCATATGTCAGATAAGCATCAAATATATTACCTGCCTTGGAAGTAAAGCCCGCCACCTTCTGAGAGGTTCTTTTCCTGGTGAAGAGTTCCTGCATCACTTCCTGCGATAATTCCTGCTTTGCCACTGTATGACTGATGCGGAAACCGCAGCTGCATTCATAATACCACTGGCTCCTACGCAAAAGCGCTCCGCACTTAGGACAGGCAAGTGTTGTCTCCTGGGGTGCCGGGCGATTCGGGAAATCAAATGCAATCCTTCCCTCCTCCAGCTTCAGGGCGGCTTCAAATTTCTTACCCGCTTTCGACTTAAATCCTGATATCATATCTGTCTTTCCTGTTGTCAGCAGCTGTTTGATCTGGGATTCCTTCAGCTTCACACCAGCAATCTTTCCAATGGAAAAACGACAGCTTCCCTCTGCGTCCCCATTATAATTCGCACAGCCATAGCCGAAAGCGGTCTGTACGATATCGCCCCCGCATAAGGGACAGACCACCTGTTTTACCTTTTTCGCCTCTACATGCTCAAAATCAAATTTCAGGCTCTTTCTGCCCGTCTCATCTTCCGCAAGCATGAGACACGCGTCAAATTTCTTTTTATTTTTCGAGGTAAATCCCCGTATAGTAGCAGTTCTTCCATTTGTTAAAAGTTCTTTTACCTGTGCCTGGGATAGTTCCTTTCCCGCAATTTTGCCGATGGAGAAGCGGCATCCCTCTTGGCCCTCCGGCTTGTAATCTGTACAGGCATAACCAAAGGGGGTGATCTGTACCCCGCCGCCGCACAGCGGACAGACGACACCCTCCATCACTTCCGGTTCATTCCGGGAGAAATCAAAGCCAATCTGGGCTTTCCCATCTTCCGTCTTCTGTAACACCAGGGCGGCGTGGAATTTTTTCTTGCTCTTGGAAGTAAATCCGTCCAGGACCTTGGTTCTTCCTTCCTCCAGCAGTGTTTTGACCTCCTCGTCCGTAAGCTCTCTGCCTGCAATGCTTCCTATGGAAAAATGACAGCCGCTGCCGTCCTTCTTATAATTGGAACAGCCATATCCGAAAGGGGTGGTCTCTATCTCTCCGTCACACAACGGACAGCCTACGCCGATCTTCACCCGGGCCCGGATGCCTTTCGCATATTTCCCGGCAAGCGGGCGTATCTGCGTTGCCAGCTCGTTCTTCAGATCACGTTCGATCATGGAAACCGTCTCGCTGTGGATAAAGGCCTCCAGCTTCTGCCGGTAGTCCTCCATTTCCACCGTTCCCCTTGTGATTCCGTCCAGTCCCTTCTCCCATGAGGCGCTCATCTTGGGATTCAGAAGCGCCGGGACAGTCATGTTGACTACCTCGTACACCATCTCTCCCATAGGCTGTGGGCTTAAAACCTGAGTTTTCTTCTGAAGCGCCAAGTAGCCGATGCGGACAAGCTTCTTAATGATTTCCGCCCTGGTGGCGGATGTGCCGATTCCGGAACCTTTGATCTGTTCCCTAAGTTCCTCATCTTCTATGAGCTGTCCGGCATTTTCCATGGCAAGTACCATGGAACCTGAGGTATAGCGTTTGGGCGGCGACGTTTTGCCCTCCTTAACGCTGTAGCCCTCTACAGATATCCTGTCTCCCTCCCGTAGCTGCTCTGCCATTTCCAAAAGCTTCTTACGGTTTTTCTTGCCCTGTTCCCGTTCTGTGTTCTCCTCAGAGTCTTCCTCCTCGTCTTCCTCCAGCGTCTTGCCCAGCACGGCAAGATACCCTAATTCCTTCAATGCCTTTGCTCCGGCAAAGAAGCGCTCCTGCCCCACAGCCACAGTCAGCTTCACGTTCCGGTATTGTGCCGGCGGGTAAAAGATACTTAAGAAACGGCGCACGATCAAGTCATAGACCCTGCGCTGCAATTCATTCAACGACTTATATTCACTCAACTGCCCCGTAGGGATGATGGCATAGTGATCTGTGACCTTGGAATCATCCGTATAGGAAGTCTTGGTGATATTCCGATGAAGATTGTGTTCCAGAATATGTTTCACAAATTCCCCGGTAGGTTCATATCCCTTCAGACGGTTCAGATTCTTTCCGATTTCCTTTGCCACTGCCGTGGACAGAACACGGGCATCTGTTCTGGGATAGGTGGTCAGCTTCTTCTCATAGAGATCCTGCGCCACCTGCAGCGTCTCGTCCGGGCTGATCTTAAACCGTTTCGAGCATTCCGCCTGCAGCTCCGCCAGATTGAACAAAAGCGGCGCCCTTTTCTTGGATATCCCTTTTTCCAGTGATTCAACCAGAGCATCTTTATCTGTTAATTCCTCTATTAACTTTTCCGCATATTCCCGTTCTTTGAATCCATTTTCCTTATACAGTAACGGCGAGGCGTAATAAGCCGAACCGTCCACTGCCTTCCATTCCCCTTCCATACATGCGTCAGAAAAGCTTCCCACAACGCGATAAAAGGGTGTCTCCACAAACCCCCGGATCTCCCGTTCCCGAATGACCACCATACCCAGCACACAGGTCATGACCCTTCCTACTGCGATGGCTGTATAGCTTTTGGTTCCTGCCGCATCATTTAGGAGCTGTCCATATTTTACGGACATGGCGCGGGAAAAATTAATGCCCATGGCATAATCCTCTATGGTACGCATCACCCCGGATTTTGCAAGGTTGTCGTACTCTGCCATGGGCTTTGCCTCGGCGATTCCCCGCAGGATTTCCTCTTCGGTCTGGGAATCGATCCATACCCGAAGTTCCTCCATCCCCTCCCGGACACCGCCGAACTTTCGGATATTTTCCTCAATGGTCTGTCCTTCCTTCCCCGCATCACCGGCCCAGTAGACGCGGCCAATATCTTCCCGGTGCAGCATGCGGTGTACAATGGCGTACTGTTTACTCACCGCCGGGATTACATCATATTTGTAATCCTTTGGAAGAAAAGGAAGATCCTCCAAACGCCATTTCTTATATTTGATATCATAATCCTCGGGATATACCATTTCCACCAGATGCCCCACACACCAGGTAATGACGTACTCCCCGTTCTCTATATATCCGTCGTTTCTGCCGGAAACCTTCAGTATCCGCGCAAATTCCTGCGCCACACTGGGTTTCTCTGTAATAATCAGTGATTTTGCCAAAGTACGCTCCTCCTACAGTTCCTTCATGTCAACCAAAAGGAACCGCCCGTCTTCCTTGGACAGCTGTACCAGCTCCGGGGAAAAGCCCTGGGCAGAAAACAGGTACATGTAATCAGCAGAAATCCTGGCACGCTTCATATTTTCCAGAAGCTCGTCCCCCCAGCGTACACTCATCTGGGGTTCCGACCAGTTACAGACTCCCACAACGCTCTGACGCACCTCATTCTGCGCCACAATATCAATGGTTCCCTGCTTGCCCACCCATGTGCCGATGCGATGGATATCAATGGGCAGCTTGCCCACCATATTAAGAAGCGTCAGATATTCCCGGCAGACCTTCACAAAATAACGGTTCAGATACGCATTCAATTCCGGCGCGATATATTTATCATAGAACTCCTCCGGCGTCATCATATAGAGATTGGACAAGTGCGGATAGGCAAACCGGAACCAGAAGTTCACGAAGGTATCTGAAATCTGATACACACCCTTCTTGGCATTTTCCCAGCCGCCCGTATCGAAGGATACCACCTTTTCGATCACGTCGAAGGCCATAAGATTTTTCATATAGACACTGATCTTCGCTCTGGAAAATCCGGTCAGCTGATGCAGCTCGTTTAACTTGTGATAACCGGCGGCGAGAGCAGCAAGTATCGTATTATATACGGACAGCTCCCTTAACTCCAGACCGATAAAATGCTCAGCTTCCTGAAAGAGGAATCCATTTCTGGACAGTATATGACGGCAGACATTGTCTCTTACGTTCCGGTCGGAATCCCACCGGTCCAGATATGCAGGAACTCCTCCCACGATTCCGTAGACTTCCACTGACTGACTGGTAGAATATTCCGGGAAACGGCGCACAACATCCAGGAAAGAAGCATCTTTAAGCTTCCATGTTGCGTCCGCTTTCTTCAGATAATCTCCGTATTTTTCCTGACAGTCACTCTCCACCCAGACCACAGAGGAGCATGCCAGAATAATCATGACCGGACCCGGATACAGTTTCTTCGCCTTCAGCTTTAAGATGCTGTTCATAAAAGTGATATCCTTCTTAGCGATGTGTTGAAACTCGTCGATCACCACGACCAGCTTGCTGGGATTGCCGCTTTTGACACGGTTAAAATACTCATCATAAGTATACTTCTGCAGCCGGATACCGTATTTTTCCTCCACTTCACTTCCCATCTGAAGCAGTTGTTCCCGCTCCGAGGCTTGTCTGGCACGATAATAGAAGAATCTCTTATCCCGGCAGAACACCTTTAAAAGCTGCTCCTTCTGGCTTCCGTCCCTGCCATACAGCAACACCAGCTGATTGCCCGGTTTCTTGTAGAGTTCCTCCATCTGCTTTAGTTCCGTGGTCTGGATTATCATATGTAAATTCCTCCCGAATGATATACTATGAAGAAATCATATCACATTTTAACTTTGCAGGCAAGAAAAGAATGAACTTGAGTTCCGGTTACTCACGCATCTTATATTTCCTCGTCCATTCTTTGGTTTCGTCGTTCCGCTGTACTTCGCTTCTGTTCTTAGATAAGAAACGTGTCAGCGCATAGCAGTCCACCCAGATTTCGTTGTCGCTGTCTTTCTGGCTTTCATCAAATATCAATTCCAATCCCCAGTGTAAATGAACCTCTTTAATATTGTTGACATTTTCAGTATTGCTGTATCCGGTATGTCCCATGTATCCGATGACGTCTCCTGCCGTCACTTCATCGCCCTCCTTGAGACCTTCTGCATAGGGACGGTCCTGGCGTAAATGCGCATAGTAATAATACCTCTTTCCGTCATGGCTTCGGATGCCTAGCCGCCAGCCGCCGTACCGGTTCCATCCGATTGCCTCCACATAACCGGACTCTATGGCAATGATAGGCGTCCCGATCAGCCCCATCATATCATGCCCCAGGTGCGGTCTGGAATATCCATAGGATCTTGAGGAACCAAAATCGTCATAGTCGGAATATTCAAATCCCTTTGCAATAGGAGAAAATGCCTTCAGCCCGTATACCCGCTCCCATGTTCCCTGCTCGTTCTCTATCTCATACTCTCCCACCATACCCCCCAACACAGCATCATAGCTTTCCAGATAATAGCCGTAATATTTTAATTCTTCTTTTAATTTTTCTACTGTTGCTCCGTTTTGAAAACATTCTGCAGCCTCATCCAGAAATCCAAGAGCCTTCTTGTCAAAATTGCCGCCGGTTTTCGCCGCAGCATACGCCAACAATTCAATCCAATTCAGGCGGCACTCTTCGCTCTGGGATGACACATCCAGATCATACGCCTTACACAACGCTTCATAGGATACATTAAAATCTACCCATTTGATATACTCATTCTCTCCCTGCACAGCCAGGTACTTATCTTCGTCAAAGGCAAGATCAATCTCTTCCTGCGTCAGTCTGCTGGGATGCCCCAGGCATAGCGATGCTATACACAACAGAAGCGCAAGACTTTCCAGGGCAATTCCAACCGGCAGTATCTTTGCCCATCTTATCTTCATGCTCCTCATAACAATGCCCCATTTCATCCGAACCTGTTCCTTTCATTTTATGTGCGGCACCTGTCCGTTATGTAAGGGCAGTCAAATACCCCGCAGCTAACTGCGGGGTATCCGATTATCGTGCGGTCAAACCGCCTGTTTTATTCCAATCCTATTTTGCTGTAATGTAGCCCTGTGCTTTTAAAAGCTCTGCGCAGAGCACTGCTCCGCCTGCCGCACCACGAACCGTGTTGTGGGACAATCCTACGAATTTCCAATCGTAGATGCTGTCCTCTCTCAACCGTCCTACACTGACGCCCATGCCCTTTTCATAGTCGACATCCATGGATACCTGGGGTCTGTTGTCATCTTCCAGATACTGAATGAACTGCTTCGGCGCACTTGGAAGCTCCAGTTCCTGCGGAACCCCCTTGAAGTTCACCAGTTTTTCAATCAGCTGCTCCTTGGTGGGCTTCTTCTTAAACTTTACAAACACGGCCGCCGTATGTCCGTTCAATACCGGTACACGGATGCACTGACAGGTAATCTTCGGAGATACTGCCGGTTCGATCACGCCGTTTTTGATCTCACCCCATATGCGTAAGGGTTCTTTCTCGGACTTCTCCTCCTCGCCGCCGATATAAGGGATAATGTTCCCTACCATCTCCGGCCAGTCCTTGAAGGTTTTTCCTGCGCCTGAGATTGCCTGGTATGTGGTTGCAACCACCTCGTAGGGTTCAAACTCTTTCCATGCGGTCAGCACCGGCGCGTAGCTCTGAATGGAACAGTTCGGCTTTACCGCCACAAAACCTCTGGAAGTACCCAGCCTCTTCTTCTGGAACTCAATGACCTGCATATGCTCAGGATTGATTTCTGGCACTACCATCGGGACATCCGGCGTCCATCTGTGCGCGCTGTTGTTGGATACCACCGGTGTTTCCGTCTTAGCATAAGCCTCCTCGATGGCTTTGATCTCTTCCTTGGTCATATCTACAGCGCTGAACACAAAATCCACTTCAGATGCTACTGTTTCCACTTCATTGACATTCTTTACCACAATATGTTTCACAGCTTCCGGCATGGGAGTGTCCATCTTCCAGCGTCCGCCCACTGCCTCTTCATAAGTCTTTCCCGCACTTCTGGGACTTGCTGCGATTGTCGTCACCTCAAACCACGGATGCTCCTCCAACAGAGCAATGAATCTCTGACCTACCATACCTGTTCCGCCTAAAATACCAACTTTCAATTTGCTGCTCATATTTTTTCTCCTCAATGTTTATTGTCCGCACATAGCGGACATTTGTCGTTCTGCTAAATATCCTATCTTATTTGAAACAAAAAAGCAATTCACAATATTTTAGAAAATAAAGAGCGAATTGCTTTTTTCTTATACATATGTACTAACGAATAGCGTCCTGCCAGTCCTTCGACAGATACTCATGAGCTGCGGCAATCACACGCTCCATTGCCTCTTTGCCGGGAGCGCCTACCGTCAGACGTTTGTTCACGCAGGTTTCCATAGAGATGGCCTCATATATATCTGCTTCAAACACAGGACTGATTGCCTGCAATTCCTCCAGCGGCATATCATCAATGGCAATGTTTTTCTCGATGCAGGCTAACACAAGCCTTCCCACAATACCATGTGCATCCCGGAAGGGCACCCCGTGGTTCACCAGATAATCCGCAGCATCCGTTGCATTGGTAAAGCCCTTGTTACTGCTGTCATACATGCGTTTTGTATTGAATTTCATCGTGGCAAGCATCCCGTTAAACAGGGCAAGACAGCCCTTCACCGTATCAAAGGCATCGAAGGACAGTTCTTTGTCCTCCTGCATATCTTTGTTGTATGCAAGGGGAATGCCCTTCATGGTGGTGAGCAGCGACATCAGCGCTCCATAGACACGCCCCGTCTTGCCCCTCACCAGTTCTGCGATATCCGGATTCTTCTTCTGGGGCATGATACTGCTTCCGGTACTGTATGCATCGTCAATCTCCACAAATTGATATTCATTGGAATTCCAGATGATAATTTCCTCACTGAAACGGCTTAAATGCATCATCACCGTGGAAAGCGCCGATAAAAACTCGATTAAATAATCACGATCCGACACGCCGTCCATACTGTTTAGCGTAGGTCCATAGAAATCCAAAAGCTCCGCGGTATACTCCCGGTCCAACGGATATGTAGTGCCTGCCAGCGCGCCGGAGCCAAGCGGACAGTAATTCATCCTTTGATAAATATCATACATACGCTGCCGATCCCGCTTAAACATTTCAAAATAAGCTCCCATGTGATGAGCCAGGGTGACAGGCTGCGCCTTTTGCAGATGGGTAAATCCCGGCATGATGGTATCCACATGCTTCTCCATAATAGACAAAATGGTCTCTAAGAGTTCTTTGAGCAGTCCATTCGTCACAAGGAGCTCCTGCCTGGTATATAAACGCATATCAAGCGCCACCTGGTCGTTGCGGCTCCGTCCCGTATGCAGCTTCTTCCCCACATCTCCCAACCGGTCAATGAGATTTGCTTCCACAAAGCTGTGGATATCCTCATACTCCTCTGTGATTTCCAATTTTCCCGACTCCACATCACGGCAGATTTCCTGCAGACACTTGGTGATGGCCTGCATTTCCTCCTGTGTCAGAATTCCCTGTCTGCCCAGCATGCTTACATGGGCAATACTGCCCTGAATGTCCTGACGGTAAAATTTCCGGTCAAATGAAATGGACGCGTTGAAATTGTAGACCAGCTGATCGGTCTCCTTGGTAAAGCGTCCTCCCCATAACTGTGCCATAATCTATCCTCTCTTTCTGTATGATGTATTATTTCATCCTCTTTTTTTCTGCCTCACGCTGCCTTAAGGAAAACACACATCCGCAATAGTCCTGACGGTACAGCCCATACTCCCCCGACAGTTCCACCGAACGTTTGTAGCCGTTCCGTTTCTTAAAATCGGAGGGCAGATAAGAAACCCCGTATTCATATGCCAGCGCTTGTCCGATCTCATTGAGTTTCCGGGCGTTTTTTCTGGGACTGATGGAAAGTGTGGTAGTGAAATAATCAAGATTTAATTTCTTACAATATTCCGCAGCTTTCCGGAGTCTGAGTTCATAACAGCGAAAGCACCGCTCTCCTCCTTCCGGCAGCTCCTCAAGCCCTTTCGTCCTTTCGTAAAAGCGATCCGTATCATACTGCTCTTCTACAAAACGAACCGGATGCTTCACCGGAAGTCTGCGGATCAATTCCTGCTGTTCCTCCACGCGTTTCCTATATTCCTCCTGCGGATAGATATTGGGATTATAATACAGCAGCGTAATTGCAAAATATTCCGACAGATACTCCAGCACATAACTGCTGCAGGGCGCGCAGCAACTGTGGAGCAAAAGTCCCGGGGTATCCCCCCCGCTGACAAATGTCTGTAGAAGGTTCTCCATTTCCTTCTGATAATTTACGTTTGGTTGATTATGATTTGAAATCTGCATTTATTCATTATAACAAAGAGACGTGCTTCCTTCAACGGCTTTTTCTCATACAATACCATATAACCTTTCAGGAGGTTCAAATATGGACACACTTTTGGAATTACGCGATGTGAATTACTCCTATCATTCCATCCAGGGGGAAACACACGCTTTATCAAATCTAAATTTTACAGTAGAAGAAGGCGAATTTCTCGCCATTGTTGGTCCTTCCGGATGCGGCAAATCCACACTGCTGTCCCTGTTATGCGGTCTCATCACTCCCACCGGAGGCAGTATTCGTTTCCAGGGACATGACCTGACCAGGAATGACACTTTGCAAATGGGATACATGCTGCAGAAGGATCAGCTTCTGGAATGGCGGGATATAAGCTCCAACGTGGCTCTGGGCCTGGAAATCCAGCACAAGAATACGCCGGAGAATCTCGCCTATGCGAATGAACTCCTAAATACCTACGGTCTGGGACAGTTTACCTGTAAACGCCCCAGCGAATTATCCGGCGGCATGCGCCAGCGCGCCGCCTTAATACGCACCCTTGTCCTGCATCCAAGGCTTCTGCTCTTAGATGAGCCGTTTTCTGCTTTGGACTATCAGACACGCCTTACGGTCAGCGATGACATCGGCAGGATCATCCGTCAGGAGAAGAAAACCGCCATCCTGGTGACACATGATCTGTCGGAAGCCATCTCCTTAGGGGATCGGATTCTCGTCTTAACCAAACGTCCCGGCACAATACACACCATCCTGCCGGTTCATTTTCCAGAAGGGCTTTCTCCTCTGGAGAAGCGTAATGACAGCAATTTCAAACACTATTTCAATTTATTATGGAAGGAATTTAATCAAAATGAAGGAAGTATCCATTGATCAGTGCGCCTTTCTCAAGCGTTACCGAAGGCATAAGATATGGATCCGCATCACGCGGGTTCTGATTCTGATCGCCTTCTTTGCATTGTGGGAAATAAGCGCCAGCTATGGTCTGATCGACCCATTTATATTCAGTAGCCCCAGCCGGCTGCTTAGCTGCGGCTATGAGCTGTTCACCCAGCAGCAGTTGACACACCACATCGGCATTACCCTTTTTGAAACACTGACAAGTTTTCTGCTGGTCATACTCTGTACCCTTATCATCGCCACACTCCTATGGTTCTGTCAGAGTGCATCCGAGGCGCTGGAGCCCTATCTCGTCATTCTGAACTCACTCCCAAAGTCTGCTTTGGCGCCACTTTTGATCGTGTGGTTGGGTGGAAATTATAAGACGATTATATTAACCGGAATGTCCGTGGCAATCTTCGGTTCTGTCTTAAGTCTGTATCATGCATTCACACACACAGACCCTGAGAAGCTGCTGTTGATCCGCACCTTAGGGGGGCATCGGGGACATATCCTGTGGAAGATCATCCTTCCCGGCAATATCCCCACACTCTTAAATCTGATGAAAGTAAATATCGGTCTCTGCCTGGTAGGCGTGATCATCGGGGAATTCATTGCCGCCAAACGGGGGCTTGGGTATCTTATTATCTACGGCAGCCAGGTATTCAAGCTGGACTGGGTCATTTTGTCTATTCTGCTATTGTGCATGATTGCCATGGCTCTCTATCAGGGCATTGACCGGATAGAACGCCGTTACCGCAGAGAATAAGCCGTCCAATGGACGGCTTTGTTTATATCAGATTTAGTTGCTGCAGGAATAATTTTTGAATTTTATAATCACGATTTACCGCAAGACGCTCCACATTTTCCTTCGGGATAAATCCGCCTGCCATGGAAGGATGTCCCCCGCCATTGCCATATCCCTGCAATGCCTTGTCGATCACATTTCCTGCATCTACTTCAAGCAGGGCGCTTCGCATGGAGAATTTAATTCCGTCGCTGCGGACAGCATATATAATGGAAATATCCACTACATCCAGAGAAAGAATGAAATCAGAAATAATCGCAATCAATGCATCCGGGCAGTCAAAGGGAATGGCGGCAAACCCTACATTCTGATAGACCTGGATGCTGTCGATTGCCGCACCATATGCCTTCAGGTCCGAGAACTCCATTACATTGGTATACATGGTCACAAGCTTCTGTACATCCGCTATGCGGTACACATAAGCGAACATGTCCACATCCAGATCCGTTGCTCCTCTGATAAAATCAGCGGTATCCATCTTAATTCCATAAGCAAGAGCAGCGGCAACCACACTGTCCATAGGCGTATCCGTCTGCCGGAAATACTCTGCGATGATCGTAGCACACGCACCGACCCGCCGTACATCCTTATAGGCATACGCGCACTCGATCATGGTGGGATGGTGATCGATGCATGCCACTTCGTCTCCGATAAAATCCGTAATATTAGCATTATATTTCTGGGAATCTACCATAATAATATAGTCTTCTTCCCGCATGATATTCTCAATCTCCTCCCGGGATTTCGCTTCAATGCCAAAGACCGTGAGCATCTTGCGGGTGCTGAGTTTTTCAATTCTGCCGTCATAGCAGATATCTGTCAAAATCCCATGCTGCTTCAGGAAATTCTGCAAGGCGAATGCACTTGCAACAGCATCAGGGTCCGGAAAATTGTGTGTCTGAATATAGGTCTTATGCCCTTTCAGTAATTCTACTAATTGTAATGGTTCCATTACGATACTCCTTATTACTTGCTACTGTTCTTGCCCTGCTTTATCTGCATAGGACAATGCTTCCGTTTACTCCAATCATCCCCTGCTCTGCCGCCTCATCCACCTTACAGCCTACAGAAAACAGAGCATTTCCCACTATGGGAATTCTCTGAGCTTCCCCGGAGGCATTGAGGTATACCTCTATCTGCTGCCGTCCATCCGTCTTAATATAATGGATCAGACGCGCTTCCTTCTCCTCTATCCAGTGGATTGCTTCTGCACGGCAGCCAGGATTTTCTTTGCGCATGGCAATCAACTGTTTCATCCGTTGGATTGGCAGATCATACTTTCCTGCTTCTATTTCCTTCCACGGCATACAGCGGCGGCAGTCCGGGTCGAAGCCTCCCGGCATCGCAAGCTCCGTTCCATAATAAATACAAGGGGACCCCTGCATGGTAAACAACAGCACCATGTGCTGATAGAATTTTTCTATATTTCCCCCCAGTCTCGTATACAGCCGTATGGTATCATGAGAATCCAGAAGATTGAACAAGACCCGGTTGGTCTGCTTCATGTACATATGATAACAGCGGTTGATGGAATACTCCAGGTCCCTTGCGCTTAAGCTTTCATCCGCAAAGAAATTATGAATACTCTGGGAAAACGGATAGTTCATCACGGCATCATACTCGTCCCCCATCAGCCAGCTAAGAGAGTCATGCCATATCTCTCCCATAAGATAAATCTGGGACCTGCGCGCCTTCAGTTCACTGCGAAGCGTCCGAAGAAACGAGTGTGATACCTCATTTCCCACATCAAAGCGAATACCGTCAATTCCCCAGTCATCCACCCAATGAACACATAGCTTCCGAAAATAGTCCACCACCTCAGGATGATTCGTATTGATTTTCGGCATCATCGTGGTAAAGGCAAAGGAGTCAAACCTGCCGTCTCTTGTGTCTCGTCCGCGGATGGGAATCGGCCACTGGTGCACAAAAAACCAGTCAAAGTATTCTGATTCCGGTCCCTTCTCCACCACATCCATCCACGGGGCAAACTTCGTGCCGCTGTGGTTAAACACGGCGTCTACCATGATTCGGATTCCCTTCTCATGAGCCTTCTGCACCAATTCTATCATGGTCTCTTCCGAGCCAAAATGTGGATCTATACGAGTATAATCTGTCGTATTGTATTTGTGGTTAGTATCGGATGCAAAGACCGGATTCAGATAAATCCCATTGATCCCCAGTTCCTCAAGATATGACAGCTTGTCTATGATTCCCTGCAGATCCCCTCCATAGAAATCCATCAGCCCCACGCGCCGGCATTTCCAGGGTTTTACCCCTTCCGGTGACAATTCGGGATTTCCGTTGCAAAAACGCTCCGGAAAGATCTGATACCATATGGTATCTTCCACCCATTCCGGCACACGGTTGATATCGGAAGGATTCATCCACGGAAAGAAAAAGCACTGCTCTACCCTTCCCGGGATATTCAACTGCTCCTCACAGAAGCATCCGTCTTCAAAATAATAAAGAACCTCTTCTTTGTCATGCAGTACGAAAAAATACTTACAGCGGTGAAACCGGGGTTCCACCACAATGCTCCACAGTTTCTGAGACGACAGTCTTACGCAGTCTGTAATATCCTGCCGCATGCCGCTCCATTTTTCATTTCCCCCCATAATACCGCTTTGGAAGGGATCACCGTACTCGATTTCCACGCGGTCCACATCATAGCCGGTGCGGATGGATATCACCAGCCTGTCCTCATCCAACGCATAACAGTCACTGCCATTTGCGCGGTGCGCAATTAAGCCCTGCTCCATATATTTTCCTTTTCCGCTTCAAATTTTAATACGAAGATAGCCACAAGATAACAAATTGCCGCAAGTATCATGAACACAGGCAGAGATACATAGATCCCCAGCGCCACTTCGGCCACCAGGACAATGCCGTGCACCCACAATGGGACATTGTGAAGACATACTGCCAACAGCGCCTCGATCAGTATCACCAGGCATACCGTTACCGCCGGGATATGAAATACCAGCAATCCCAGCACGATGGTGAGTACCGCCAGCACTACAAATGCACACAGCATAATAAGGCTCTTATTCTCCGTCAATTCCCGCATATTCCAACCGCCAAATGCATTGCGGCCGGACCTTTTGCTTTTCTTTTTGAATGCCGCACTCTTTTTCTGCGGCTTCTGGTTTATGGGCTTTCTCTTAAATTCCTTTATCTCCATGACCTGGCTCTCCTTTGTTTGAACTTTACCGGTATATTATAACAATTCCACATAAAAGAAACAACTTTTTTTAAAAAATGATTGCTTTTTTTGAGATTTATCTATATAATAATCAAGTGTGATTTATTTATGCCGATATAGCACAGTCGGTAGTGCACTTCACTCGTAATGAAGGGGTCATCGGTTCGAGTCCGATTATCGGCTTTCCCGCAGAAATTTTTCTGCGGGATTTCATCATTTTGATTCATTACCTGTTCCATGGGGCATTAGCGCAGTTGGGAGCGCGTAACATTCGCATTGTTAAGGCCACGGGTTCGAATCCCGTATGCTCCATTCTTCTTGTAAATATCAGTCACAAATCGCCGGCTGCTGTTTTTCTAAAAGAAAGACTTGCAAAATCGTGCCAGTGTGATATACTACTTGAGGAATAATTTTTACCGGAGTATGGCGTAGCTTGGTAGCGCGCTCGGCTGGGGGCCGAGAGGTCGCAGGTTCAAATCCTGTTACTCCGACTGATCAGGGCTGAAGACTCATCCAAGAGTTTTCAGCTCTGATTTTTTAATACCGTGTACTGTAACGGTAACACTCATCCTTATCAAAGGACAATCCATAAGTCTCACCGTAAACGGTCTCAAACACCCCATTCTCATGAAGGATATCATCTTCACTATAGTTCAGACAGTATGCATATACCACACCATCCTGCAGGCTCAATATAACAGTAAGTTCCTCACGCCAGCTTCTCTCTCCCGAAGGGTCTGGTTTCTCTTCCAGTTGCAGAATCCCCTCCGTCTGCCCGTCTCCATTCACATCCACCCAGGTACATCCCTTCACCTGCATAGGCAGTTCATTGTATCTTGCCGCTTTTCCCGGCGCACAGTATTCCTCAAAGGCTACATATCCCGTATCTCCGCCAAATCCGTCTGCCGTTACGCCATATACCATTCCATTATCGTTTATAATTCTGCTGATCTGCTCTTTGACTGCATCGTCATCCGGCGCTTTTTCCTCCGGCGGCATATATCCCTGCATTTTTTGTGCGGTTTTCTCATATTCGGCAAGCGGCAGATCCAGTTCTATGCGATACCACCAAAGATACACTGCTCCCGGCACAAGCGTCTCTGCGTCGGTATACCCCGCATCTATGTTCTGAGTGATGTCCTCCTCAAAAAATTGCTCAATTACAATCTGCCCATCTATAATACTCACCTTTTCGGCAAAAGCATAGCCCATACGTGCCCAATGCGCCAGCATGGCATTCTCCTGGGGCCAGGAATAGAATACGGTATGCCCCGCTGTAGTGCCGCCGATATATTCTGCCTGCCCTTCCCTGTAAGTATAGATATCTATGTAATAATCGGCTTCACAGGTTCCATACTTGATCATAAGCTCCGGTATGCCGTCCTTATCTATATCATACAGATAATATTTCTCAGCAACATACCTGTAACCTTCCTTATGCTTTCGGATCAACTCACTTTCTTTCCTCACCTCAGTCAGCAGATCATGATATGCCTTCTGCCACGCAGTTTCCGCATTTAATACATACCGAAACTGTTCTCTATCATATCCGCGATCCGAACCACAGCTTTCCGTATCACCAACGTAAACGGCTTCATCTGCAGAACTAATTTCCGTATCTATATTTCGATTATCCATATGAGCACAGCCGCTTAACAATATTGCAGCTGCCATCCATATCAATCGCTTTCTCACCTAACTCCTCCTTATATCCACAAATAACAGCAAAACACCGCTGCTATGGAGGTTACAGCCTCTCCATTCATACTATAGAAAATTTCCGAATAATTCAACCTCTAATTATTTTTCAAAACCCTATTGACATTGCTCTTATAATTGCATATATTACTGCTTAGTGAGTTTATTAATTGTAAACATGAAATATATTATTATTATCATTTTCTGTGAATAGTAATCACCGCTCAGAAAGAAGGAATCATTTATGGATATCGGACACCGCATGAAGGAACTGCGCATCCTGTACGGACTGACTCAGCAGGAGCTTGCAGACCGACTGGAGCTTTCCAAGGGATTCATCTCCCAGTTGGAACGCAACCTGACAACGCCCTCCATCGGAACGCTCTTAGACATTATCCAGTGTCTGGGCATCACTCCGGCAGAATTCTTTACCGAGGATGAACCGGAACAGTTGGTATTCACCAACGAAGAATACTTTGAAAAAGTGTGTGAGGAGCGGGACAGCTGTATCGAATGGCTCATTCCAAATGCCCAGAGCAACCGAATGGAGCCGGTGCGCCTGACGCTGCATCCCGGGGGACGCTCTGACATCTACCTTCCCCATGAGGGTGAGGAGTTCGGTTATGTCTTAAAGGGAACCATACGCATCATATACGGCTCCAAAACGCACACTGCCCGTCAGGGAGAAGCATTTTACTTAAAGTCCAGCAAGAAGCATTATATAGAAAACATAGGAAAAAAAGACGCTGTACTGATCTGGGTTACTACACCGCCCAGTTTTTAGGAGGATTCGCATGCATAAGAAACTGATTCAACTGGAAAACGTGTCCAAAACCTTTAACGGAAGCACGATCATTGATGAACTGAACCTGTACATAAATGAAAATGAATTTCTCACGCTTTTAGGCCCTTCGGGCTGCGGTAAAACCACCACGCTGCGTCTCATCGGAGGCTTTGAGACTCCCGACTGCGGAAGGATTATTTTTGACGGTCAGGATATCACAAAAATGCCTCCCAATGAACGCCGTCTGAATACCGTATTCCAGAAGTATGCCCTCTTTACCCATATGAGCATTGCGGAAAACATTGCCTTCGGATTAAAGATCAGCAAGAAAAGCAAAGCGTATATCCAGGATAAGATTAAGTATGCCTTAAAGCTGGTGAATCTCGATGGCTATGAAAACCGCAGCGTGGAATCCTTAAGCGGCGGCCAGCAGCAGCGCATCGCCATCGCCCGTGCCATTGTCAATGAACCGAAGGTGCTGCTCTTAGACGAACCCTTAGGCGCTCTTGACTTAAAGATGCGCCAGGACATGCAGTACGAACTGATACGCCTGAAAAATGAACTGGGAATTACCTTTATCTATGTCACCCACGACCAGGAAGAAGCCCTCACCATGTCAGACACCATTGCAGTTATGAACCAGGGCTACATCCAGCAGATTGGGACACCTGAAGATATATACAATGAGCCGGAGAATGCTTTCGTTGCCGATTTTATCGGGGACAGCAATATCATCGACGGTATCATGCTGGAGGATAAACTGGTCAGCTTTTTGGGCGTTAAGCACGCCTGCGAGGACATTGGATTTGGTCACAATACTCCGGTAGACGTGGTCATCCGTCCGGAAGATATCGAAATCGTACCTGCCGGAACCGGATTTATGGACGGCGACATTACCTCCGTTATCTTTAAGGGCGTACATTATGAGATCGAGATCGTGGCAGGCGGCTTTGAATGGCTGATCCACACCACAAAATATTTTGAACCGGGCAGCCATGTTGGTATGGAGGTGATTCCCTTCAACATCCAGATCATGCATAAACCGGAATCCAGTGACGAAAAGGCGGTGGAAGCTGATGTTTAAGAATCGTAAAATCTGGCTGTCCGGTCCCTATATGTTCTGGATCATTGCATTTACGGTACTGCCCATTTTCATGATTCTATATTATGCGCTTACCAATGAAAACGGCGGTTTTACCCTGGAAAACCTGGCAGCCATCGCAGACCCTATCCACGTGAAGGCATTGCTTTTATCCTTAAAGCTCAGCATAATCTGTACGGCTGTCTGTCTGCTGCTCTCCTATCCTCTTGCCATGATCTTAAAGGGATTGAAGCTGAAACGGCAGAGTTCCGTGGTGTTCATCTTCGTGCTCCCCATGTGGATGAATTTTATGCTGCGCATTCTAGCCTGGCAGATGCTGTTATCCAACAATGGAATCATCAACGCTGTGCTGGGATTTTTCGGCATCCCCGCCCAGCATATGTTAAACACGGAAGCGGCGGTGGTATTCGGCATGGTGTACGACTTTCTGCCCTTTATGATACTGCCCATCTATAACTCCATCGTAAAGATCCACGATGAAGTGATTGATGCCGCCAAGGATCTGGGGGCCGGCAGCATTACCATTTTCTTCCGCATTATCCTGCCCCTGACGATGCCGGGTATTGTCAGCGGGTTTATCATGGTGTTTATCCCGGCTCTGACCACCTTCGTCATCTCAGATCTTCTGGGCGGCGGCAAGGTGCTGCTGATTGGAAATGTGATCGAACAGTCCTTCATGCAGGGCTCTTACTGGAATCTCGGCTCCGGCCTGTCCATTGTTCTGATGGCATTTGTGCTGCTGGGAATGGCTCTTACCAATCATGACAATCACACAGGAGGTGCCGCCGTATGGTAAAAAAAGGATTATCCAGGATTTACCTGGGTTTGATTTTCTTATTCTTATATATGCCCCTTGCCGTGCTGATCGTGTTGTCCTTTAACAACTCGAAATCCCGGGTAAAATGGGGCGGTTTCACCTTCCAATGGTATACAAAACTTGTGTCTGACCCGATTATTATGGATGCCTTTTATACCACCATCATTGTGGTTTTGGTATCCTCCGTTGCAGCCACTCTCATCGGAACACTGGCTGCCATCGGTATCCAGGCCATGCGGCGCAGCGGACGTTCCATTATGCTGGGCGCAACCAATATTCCGCTGCTGAATGCAGATATTGTAACTGGTATCTCCCTGATGCTGCTCTTCGTCCGCTTTACAGAACTGGGATTGTCCACCGTATTGATCGCGCATATTACCTTTGACATTCCTTATGTCATTTTAAATGTGCTGCCCAAGCTAAATAACGGTGCGTCTGCCCACACATATGAAGCGGCAAGAGATCTGGGGGCCACTCCCATGTATGCATTCTTTAAAATTGTCTGGCCTGACATCAAGCCGGGTGTGTTCAGCGGATTTCTCATGGCGGTTACCATGTCCTTAGACGATTTTGCTATCACATATTTTACCAAGGGCCCCGGTGTCAATACGCTGTCCACTATGATCTATACGGAACTTCGCAAGGGTATACTTCCGGAAATGTATGCCCTCTCCACGATACTGTTCCTGCTGGCGTTACTCCTTCTTCTGATCATGAATTACCGCAGCGCCAGGGAAACGAAAGTGAGGTAAGCATCATGAAAAAACATCTGTCCCCTATAGCATTTCTACTATGCTTCTCACTGCTGTGTGCTTCTTTGGTATACGGCTGTGGAAACTCCGACAAGGAGGAAGATGACAACACGTTGGTAGTATTAAATTACGGCAAATATCTGGATAAGGACGTACTGCTTGCCTTTCAGGAAGAGACCGGTATTCGCGTGAAATACGAAGAATATGAAAGCCCGGAAGAAATGTATACCAAGTACAAATCCGGCGCCATAGACTACGATCTGATGTGCACTTCGGAATATATTGTAGAACGTCTCATCCAGGAAGGAGAGGTACTGGAAATCAATTACGACAATATTCCCCTCTACTCCAATATCGACGAACGCTATGTAGATTATTCCCGTGCTTATGACCCAGACGCCAGGTACACGCTCCCTTATTTCTTCGGAACGGTAGGCATCCTCTATAACACTACCATGGTAGACGAGGAGGATCTGGGCAGTTGGGATATTCTCTGGAATCCCAAATATAAATCTCAGATCATTATGGAGAACTCTGTCCGGGACAGCTTTGTCCCTGCCCTCCGGCGATTAGGTTACTCCATCAACACTACGGATGAAACAGAATTAAATGAAGCGCTGGATCTGCTTTGTAATCAGAAGGATCTGGTCTACTCCTATCTGGTAGACGCCTCTGCCGATGAAATGATTGCAGGCAATGCCGCAATGGCGCTGATTTATTCAGGAGAAGCCGCCTACGCCCAGGAATATAACGAAGATTTGGAATATATGGTTCCGCAGGAAGGCTCTAATATGTGGATTGATTCCTGGTTCATTCCCCGGACCTGCCGGCACAAAGAAAATGCCGAAAAATTTTTAAATTTCCTGTGCCGGGAAGATATGGCAATGAAGAATTTTGAGTATGTGTGGTACGCCACCCCAAACCAGGCCGTATTTGAGGCTCTGGACGAGGAAATCCAGCAGGATACTACGGTTTTTGCCACGGAAGAAACCCTGGACAACTGCGAAATCTTTACAAATCTGGACGGCGACACCACAAAGACTTATGATTATCTCTGGAAAAAATTAAAGTCTTACTGATCATAGGGCCGGTTTTTTACATATATTTAGAAACAGTTCAGCCATGAAATACTTCACCTGCAAGCAGTCACGCAGCTTTGCTATTATTTCATGGCTGAACTGTTTTATATTTCGATTGTTTATACTTTTTTTATTTGTTTTTTCCTCCCCGGCATGATATGGTAATACTATCTTTTTTATCTAAACGCCCTTCTGAATCATTCTAACTTTCTTAAGGAGGCTCTATCATGACCTATCAGCAATTTCAACAGGAAATCACGAAGCGGATACGCCGCTCACTCACGAACGAAGCAACCGTATCCCTGCAGTCCATCTCCAAAAATAATGAAGTCCGGCTGGACGGACTGACCATAACTTCCGGTGACTGTAACATCTCTCCCACCATTTACTTAAACAACTTCTACGATTCGTATGAACAGGGTGAATCTCTGGAAGATATCACGACCGAAATCATCCGCATTTACCGGGACAACCGCCCATTAGAATCCGTCAATGCCAGCTTCTACACTGATCTGAACCGGGTTCGGGACAAGCTGATGTTCAAATTAATCCATTATCAGAAGAACCGTACACTCTTAAAAGACATTCCCCATATGCGCTGCATGGATCTTGCAATCGTATTCTACTGTCTGGTGTCTGTGACCCCATCCGGAAGCGCCACCATACTGGTCCGCAATAATCATCTCTCTCTCTGGAATATTTCCAAAGATACCCTGCTCTCCTATGCGCTACAGAATAACCAGGAACGGCTGCCTGCCACACTGGCGCCGCTGTCCGATCTGATCTCGGATGCATTGCCGGATACCGACTTCCCGGAACCCTCCCATACACAGCCGGAACTACATATTCTCACCAACCGGCATAAACTGTTTGGTGCAGGCTGCATGTTGTATCCCAAGCTGCTGCATGATATCTCCGGGCGTTTTGACAGTGATCTTATCATCCTTCCCAGCAGCGTCCATGAGGTGTTACTCTTCCCCGACACTGCCCATCAGGAACACGCCGCCTTAAATGAGATGGTACGGGAGGTCAACCTGACCCAGGTGTCGCCTGAAGAGGTGTTGTCAGATCACATTTATCTATATTCCCGTCAGGACAACTGTATCCATTACAACAGAGAATCGTACAGCTTCTCATAAGTCCTGGCAGATGTATCCCAGGAGAAATCCGCCTGCATGCCTCTACGCACAATTCCGTACCATTCGTCCTTGTGATTAAAGAACACATCATGTGCATAATATATTGCATCACGCATTTCATGTGCGTTAAAGTTCGTAAAGGTAAAGCCAGTTCCGGTCTGTTCATACACATTGTAGGGCTCTACCGTGTCCTTAAGTCCGCCGGTTTCACGCACGATAGGAACTGTGCCGTAGCGCAGGCTCATCAATTGGCTGAGACCACAGGGTTCAAACAAGGACGGCATCAAAAACGCGTCACAGGAGGCATAGATCCGGTGCGCCTCATCCTCCGAATACATTATTTTCGCCTTCAGCTTGTCGGGATATTTCCATTCAAAATACCGGAACATATTTTCATAACGCTCTTCTCCGGTCCCCAGCACTACCATCTGAATCTTGCCTGAGGACAAGAGTTCATCCATAATGTAATCAACCAGGGCAAAACCTTTCTGATCGGTCATGCGTGACACGATTCCCACCAGCATTGTGTCATCCTGCCACTTAAGCCCCAGGTCCTCAAGCAGCGCTTTCTTATTGGCCGCCTTACCTTCTACTACAGAATCCAAATCATAATTACGTACAATACTGGCATCCGTAACAGGATCAAACACTTTGTAATCCAGTCCATTTAATATCCCGCTGAGCTTATAGCTGCTGTACTGCATCAGTCCATGCAGCCCTTCTCCCCCTGCAGGCGTCGTAATCTCATAGGCATAACTGGGACTCACGGTAGTGACAGCATCTGCATATACGACTCCGCCTTTCAGATAATTGCCTTCCCCATATGCTTCCAGCTTCTGTGGGGTGAATAACTCTGCTGGCAACCCCGTAATATCCCGCATAGCCTGCAGAATCCATCTTCCCTGGAACTGCAGATTGTGAATGGTATACACCGACACCATTGCCTGGTAGAAAGGATTTTTCTTATAAATATGTTCCAGAAATACTGGCACAAGACCGGTCTGCCAGTCATGGCAGTGTATAATGTCCGGCTGGTAATTCATAATAGGCAGCGCCTCCAGGACCGCCTTGGAGAAAAATGCAAATTTTTCCACATCCTCGTGAATATTGTGATAGGGACGGTCCCCTGCAAAATAAAATTCATTGTCCACAAAATAATAGGTGATCCCGTCCGCTTTTGCCTCCAGAATACCCACATACTGTTTCCGCCAGCCCAAATCTACATAAAAATGCAGCAGATGCCGCATTTTTTTGCGTTCCGCCTCAGGAATACACAGATATTTTGGCAATATGACGCTCACTTCGTATTTGGCAGCGTCAAAATATCTCGGCAACGATCCGGTGACATCCGCCAATCCACCTGTTTTTATAAATGGAACCGCCTCTGATGTGACAAATAATACCTTCTTCATAGAGTTACCCCCAAATTATAATTAAAAAAGCAAGTCTTACTATGGTGCCCACTCATTCATAATGCCCAAAAGGCATCTGCTCATAAACCCGTGAAGCAGATGCCTTTCTGACTTCCTAATCTGCCCATTGCTACTTATATTGTATCGCAAATGAACCGATTATGGAACTATTTTTTGAGGGATACAGGGGCTATCTATAATACCGCTGATACTGTGACTGCGGTATTCCTGTGACAGTGTCTGACAAACTTCCTATATCTTATACTCCAACCGGATTCTGTCCGCAATCAGCGCAATGAACTCCGAATTGGTAGGCTTTCCCTTGCCATTGTGTATGGTATACCCAAACAGTTCGTCAATCGTATCCATTTTCCCACGGCTCCACGCCACCTCAATCGCATGTCGGATTGCACGCTCCACGCGGCTGGGTGTCGTCTGAAATCGCTTGGCAATTGTCGGATATAATATTTTTGTGATAGAGTTAAGCATATCTATATCATTTACTGACATGACAATTGCCTCTCTTAAATACTGATATCCCTTAATATGTGCAGGAACGCCGATTTCATGTATAATATTCGTCACATCGCTCTCTAAATCCCGTGGTTTTACTGCTGGTTTCTTCTCATTGGCATTCAAGCGCCCGGCATTAATGACAGAATTTGTCATGGGTTTTCGGACATTCTTAATACGGCTGATAATCATATCATTATCAAAGGGCTTCATGATATAATAATCTATCCCCAGGTTAAACGCCCGCTCTGTGATGCTGTCCTGACCGACAGCACTGACAATAATAAAGTTGGGACGTTTCTTTAAGGTGCGGTCATTGTGCACACGTTCCAGCAATGTCAGACCGTCTAATTTCGGCATTACTATATCCAATAACATAACATCAACCTGTTGATTCCGAATAATCTCGTATGCTTCTTCACCATCCTTCGCAGTCCCCACTACCTGTAAATCATGATCGCTTGTTACGATTTCATCTAAAAGTTGTACCATTCTCTCATTATCATCTGCAATAGCTACCTTCAGCTTTTCCATTCTCTCTTTTACCTCCTGCCGTTTCTCCAGTGTCTCAATATGAAACTATTTGTATTTAAACATAATTTTGCTGTCGTTTCAATTTAAAACGTTCCACGTTTTTCGACATAATCACTGTACAACAGGTCAATTTTTCATAACCCTTGTCTTATTTTGACATCTCTCCCCTGTATCAACTGTATCATAATGCATACTACAGGCTTATTTTGTCGAAATTTGTCGTTTGAATTTCTGTTCCGCAATAATCTAATGCTGCAACATCTGCTCGATAAATATACCATATCCTTTCTGTGCATCCTGCACGAATACATGAGTCACAGCACCGATCACCTTCCCATTCTGCAAAATAGGAGAGCCCGACATTCCCTGCACAATCCCGCCAGTGCAGTCTAAAAGCTCCGGATCAGTCACCTCGAACAAAATACTCTTGTTTCCTTTGTCCTCATTATAATCTACTTCCGTAATCTTAATATCATAACTTTGTATCTCACCGTTTACATCACATAGGATCGTTGCCGGTGCAATCTCGATATCCTGCTTATATCCCACTTCATAGAGCCTGTCCTCCGCTATGATTCTGCCGGCATTCTCTACATGACCGAATATTCCCTGGGTCAGATTGTCCTCTACCGTTCCAAGATAATACTGTTCTTCATAACAGATGACCCCGGAAAGTTCACCTGGTTTTCCGGTTTCTCCTTTGACAATCCCTACTACCTGGCTGTCATAAAGCCTTCCTTCCGATATCTCCAGGGTGCTCCCGGTATCCATATCTGTCACAGAGTGCCCCAGCGCGCCGAATTTTCCGTCCTGACTGATATAGGTCAGTGTACCGATTCCCGCCAGATCATCCCTGACCCATACCCCCAGCTTATAGGTATTGTCTTTTGCCAGCACTGGCTGCATATAAAGGTCAAACACCTCACCATTCCGGCGGATGGTAAGTATCACCTGCCCTCCGCCGCAATCCTCCACTGCATGAACCAATTCCTCTTTCGTCTCTACCGTTACGCCGTTGACGCCGCAGATATAATCTCCGCTTTTCAGCACATTCTGCGCGGGCGCATACACCAGATGATCCGTACCTTCAAAATTGCCCGTACCGATTACCATCACACCGTCTGTCTCCACATAGATTCCGATGCTCTCACCGCTGACATATACCTGTGCCGGGCTCACCACATCCGCCTGTATGCTCTTAATGGGAATTATGCCAAACAGCTTTGCGGACAATTCTATACTGCCCATATCCACCTGGGCCTCCGGCACAGTATAATCTCCCACATAAGCCGACGTGTCAATGAGACGGCTTCCATCCTCTCTTGTTTCAAATTCTACCGGCATATGAAAATTCAGTGTCGTCAGATCTCCATTCTGAAGATACAGCCTGTCCGGTATCATCTGATAAAGCAACGCATAAGCAAAAAATCCCCACACGAACAACGCGAACCAAAAAAACAGGATCGCGCGTCGTTGCATTTTCTTGTATATCATAACGCAAACCTCACTTTCATTCTCTCTTATTATGTGAAGTTACGTTATTTTCCAAACATTATTTTAAAGATTTTTCTGCCAGCTGCCGCATTTCCCTGGCGCTCTCCAATACCGTATCCGTAATTTTCACGCCCCCCAGCATTCTGGCAAGTTCTTCCACCCGCTCCTCTTCCGTCAGGCTTCGGATCGTAGAAATAGTCGTATCATTCTCCACGGATTTTTCAATGAGAAAATGAGTATCTGCCATGGCGGCAATCTGGGGAAGATGGCTGATACAGATCACCTGATGCGTGGATGCGATCACATGCATCTTTTCCGATACCATCTGAGCCGTTCTTCCGCTGATACCCGCATCAATCTCATCAAATATCAGGGATCCGATGTCATCCTGACGCGCTAAAACTGTCTTGAGCGCCAGCATGATACGGGACAGTTCCCCGCCGGACGCCACTTTATGTAAAGGTTTTAAAGACTCGCCTGGATTGGTACTGATCTGAAATTCCACATCATCCGTTCCCTGTTCTGTAAAGTGATCCAAAGATGTAAAGACTGCCTCAAACTGTACATCCAGAAAATTCAGATCGGCCAGTTGCGCTCGTACCTGCTCTGCCAGAGAACTTCCATAGGATTTCCTGATATCGGAAACCTGAGAACTGACCTCACGCAAATGTTCCATAAGTTTCGCCTTCTTCTCTAAGAGTTCCTGACGGTATGCATCATAATGCAGTAACTGCTCTCCCCGCTCCCTGCGCTCCTCCAGAGCAGCCATTACGTCACCAAGTGTGCGGCCGTATTTGGCCTTCAGATGATTCAGTTCATCCAGCCTTGCTTCTGTCTGCCGGAAATTCTCCTCGTCAAATCCCCCGTCCTGAAGATAAGCGGCAAGTTCCCGGTTCAGATCATTCAGCAGATTATCGATGTTTAATAGCTGTTCCGACATTCCCTGGATTTCCTCATCACAGTTTTCTACCGATGAAAGTTCACGCAGCGCCCGCCCCGTCAGCTCGGAAGCGCTGTCATTTTGTTCCGCCAGAAGCTGGTGTGCATTTTGCAGACTCTCTATGATCTTTCTGCTATTGGACAGCTTCCGGTAACGTAACTCCAGTTCCTCGTCCTCTCCCTCCATCAGGTGCGCTGCCTCAATTTCATGAATCTCATACTCCAGTAAGGACAACTCTCTTTGCCGGCTTTCCTCATCTGCCCCTGTCTCCTCCAGGCTGCTGCATACTGCGCGGTATTCTTTGTACAGCTTGCGCAGTTCCTCCTTGCGGGATGCAAGTTCTTCCCTGGCATATTCATCCAGAATTTCCATATGTTTTTGCTTTTTTAATAGAGACTCATGCTCATGCTGTCCATGCATATCGATCAAAAGAGCCGCCACTTCTCTCACTTTAGACACCGGCACGCTCTCGCCATTTATTTTTGCCACGCTTCTGCCGCCGGAAATACGGCGGCTCAAGATGACCTGGCTGTCCTCCAAAAATACGTCCAATGCACGAAGCCTTTCCGCAATCTCCTCGTTTGGTATTTCGAAGATCAACTCCACCAATGAAGTATCTTCATTATCACGCAGCATCTCTCTGGGAACCTTCTCTCCCAGGGCAAGATTAATGGAACCTATGATAATAGACTTGCCTGCGCCGGTTTCTCCGGTCAGTACATTTAATCCCTCCGTAAAGTCTACCTCTGCTTCTTCTATGAGCGCCAGGTTTTTCACATGCAGGTTTCTTAACATATTTTCTCCTTCCCACTCTCTCAAGACGGGCAGATGCCTAATCTTCTCCTACGATGCGCCGCAGCCTGCCCATCAGCGCCACGGTATCCTCCACACTGCGCACGGCACACATAATGGTATCATCACCTGCGATACTGCCTACGATCTCGTGACAATTCATATCATCAAGAGCCGCCGCCACCGCCATTGCCATGCCGGATACGGTGCGTATGACCAGGATATTCTGCGCCATGTCCATAGATACAAATCCATCCCGGAAAATGCGTACATACTTTTCGCGCATCTCCCCCTTATCTCCCATCAGGGTAACGTATTTCTGTCTGCCGTTGCTTAACGCCACCTTACTCAGCTTCAGCTCCCGGATATCCCTTGACACAGTCGCCTGGGTCACATGGTAACCATCCTGCTCAAGCCGGACAGACAACTCCTCCTGAGTCCCAATTTCATACCGCTGGATCAGTTCTAAAATCTTTGCATGACGCTCTGCTTTCATTACCATTTCCTTTCGTTAAGCTTTATGTATAATTCTGCATCTTTTTGCGCAGTATTTCCAGAAAACTCATTTTATTCAGGCGCAAAATCGCGGTAGATGCCTGGGCGCAGTGTACCACAATCCGGTCTCCCACCTCAAGCCGCATACTGTTGTCCCCGTCAAAGCTGACTTCTACCTGCTCATCCCGCTCCTCTCTGCGCATACCGATCTCAATTACCACTTCATCATCGGCACCTATTACAATACTCTTGGAATTGAGCGTATGGGAATTGATGGGCGTCATCAGGATCAGTCTTGCCTTTGGGTCCACGATAGGGCCTCCCGCCGACATATTGTACCCGGTAGATCCCGTAGGCGTTGCCAGGATAATCCCATCCGCCGCAAAGCTGTAGAGATATTCTCCATTTACATACACCTTGAGATTGACAATCTGCAGCGGTCCCACGCGGTGAATCACAATATCATTCAACGCAAGCTTCTCTCCAGTCTCAAATTGTCCCTGCACCATATAGCCGCCCAGCATCATGCGCTCCTCCACGGTATACTGATCTGCCATCAGCGCATCCAGGGCGTTCTCCACCGACTGCTCTTCCAATTCACACAGATACCCCAGCTGCCCCAGGTTTACTCCGATCAGGGGAATATGGCGTTCCACCAGACTTCTTGCCACATGAATCAACGTCCCGTCTCCCCCTAGCACCAGAACAACTTCCACATGCTCCGGAATGACAGGCTCTGTCGTGACCTCTCTTCCATTACCGTCCACGGTTATGAAATAATCGCAGCTACCCCCTGCCTTCCTTATGTAATTTACAATTCTGTGTGTATACACGAGACCTACATCTTTCCATGCATTGGTCATAACAAAAAAATGCTTCATAGCTTTTCTCTACCATCAGGACAAAGATGCATGTGCCTGCGCCACTACAGACGCCACATCCAATGTCTCCCCTCTCCTGTCATTAAAAGCTCTATCCCCCTGCTCTTCCTTGCGCAGATGAACCAGATATTCAATATTTCCCTCCGGTCCCTTGATGGGGGAATATTGAAGATGAAGCGCAGCAAATCCATGCTCCTCTGCAAAGGACAGAATCTTCTCGATCACTTCCCGGTGCACTGCCGCATCCCGGACCACACCCTTTTTGCCAACCTTTTCCCTTCCCGCCTCAAACTGCGGTTTGATCAGGCAGACCATCTCACCGTCTTCCCGCAAAAGCGCCCGGGCAGGCAGCAAAACCTTGGTCAGAGAGATAAAGGACACATCTACAGATGCAAAATCCAGAACATCTGCGATATCCTCCGGCGTCACATAACGGATATTGGTTTTCTCCATACAGACAACTCTCGGATCATTTCTCAACTTCCATGCGAACTGCCCATAGCCCACATCCACCGCATAGACCTTTGACGCACCATTTTGGAGCATACAGTCCGTAAATCCTCCGGTTGACGCCCCTATATCCATACATACAGCCCCCTGAAGGGATAATCCGAACTGCTGCACCGCCTTCTCCAGCTTCAAACCTCCCCGACTCACATACGGTAAGATATTGCCCCTCACCTCTATCTGAACTTCTGTGTGGAAGTTTGTGCCCGCTTTATCCTCACGCTGCCCTTCCACAAATACGCACCCCTCCATGATCATAGTCTTTGCTTTCTCTCTGGAAGGCGCCAAGCCGCGCTCTACCAGCAACACATCTAATCTCTCTTTCATCTGACACCGTCCTTATGTCCACCGCTGTATTCACTTCCAGCGCTGCCGGCCGCCTGCACGATCTGCGCCCGAATCCCGTCTGCATCCATGCCCAGCTTCTGCAGCAATTCGTCAACACTACCCTGCATCACAAAGCGATCCGGAACCGCAACCGATACCATTTTTGCCCGGCAGCCTTTGCGTTGCAGGAAATCCTTCACCTGCTGACCGAATCCGCCAGAATAAATTCCTTCCTCCATGGTCACCACAATCTCATGGCGCTCTGCCTCCTGTCCGATCATCTCCTCATCTATCGGCTTGGCAAATCTTGCGTTGATGACAGAACAGGAACATCCTCTCTCGTGCAGTTGCTCACGCACTGCCACCGCCGTCTTCACCATGCTTCCCAATGCCACCAGCAATACCTGCGACTCCCGAAACAACAGTTCTGCCTTACCCGTTTCAATGACCTCGCGCTGCTCCTTTAATCCGTCATATGCCTCGCCCTTAGGGTAGCGGATCGCGATGGGGCCGTTAAATGCCACCGCAAATTTGATCATATCCGATAGTTCCCACTTATTCTTGGGAGCTAAAACTGTCATCCCCGGAATAGAGGATAAAAATGCGATATCAAATACACCCTGATGTGTTTCTCCGTCTCTTCCCACAAGTCCGGCACGGTCCACTGCAAATATCACATGCAGCTTCTGCATGCACACATCATGGAGAATCTGATCATAAGCCCGTTGCAAAAACGAGGAGTATATTGCTACGATGGGAATCAAACCTGCCGCCGCAAGCCCTGCCGCAAAGGTTACCGCATGCTCTTCTGCAATGCCCACATCAAAAAAGCGGGCGGGAAACATATTGTGGAAACGCTTCAGCCCTGTGCCGTCAGTCATTGCCGCGGTAATGGCTACCACCTGTTTGTTGCGGTCGCCCAATTTGCGCATGACCGTAGAAAATATATCCGTATAATTTGCCTTGATCCGCTTATGTGCCGGAAGCCCTGTCTCGATCTCAAATGGTTCCGTACCGTGGAACCTGGCGGGATGACGCTCTGCTGGTTCGTATCCGTTTCCTTTCCTGGTCAGAACATGCACCATAACAGGTCCTCTTACCTTGGAAGCCTCCCGGAAGGCACGGGTCATTGCCGAAATATCATGTCCGTCTACCGGCCCTAAGTACAGAATTCCCATATTTTCAAAATACATCCCCGGGATCACCAGTTGCTTGATTCCGCTCTTGGTTTTGCGTATTTTCTTAACAATATTTTCTCCGTATACAGGAATGCTGTTCAGGGAATCCTCAATTCCCCTTTTGAGCCCCTGATAGGATTCTGCCGTGCGCAGCCCTCCCAGATACCGGGACAGTCCGCCTACATTTTCCGAGATGGACATATTATTATCATTTAATACGATGATAAAATTTGTCTTGAGCTTGGAAGCGTTATTCAGTGCCTCCCACGCCATACCACCGGTCAGCGCTCCGTCTCCAATGACGGTCACCACCTTATAATCCTCCCCCTTAAGCTCCCGCGCCATGGCATAACCCAGCCCCGCCGAGATTGAAGTGGAGCTGTGCCCCGTATCGAAGCAATCGCAGTCGCTCTCACTCCTCTTGGGAAATCCGCTCATGCCTCCATATGTACGCAGTGTGTCAAACTCGCTTCTGCGCCCAGTCAACAGCTTGTGGGTATAAGATTGATGTCCCACATCCCATATTATTTTATCTTCCGGCAGATTAAACACCAGATGCAGCGCCATGGTAAGCTCTACAACTCCCAGATTGGAGGCAAGATGCCCCCCGTTCATGGATACCTTCTCAATGAGGAATTCCCGGATTTCCTGGGCAAGCTGCGCCAATTCCCTGCCGCTGTAACGCTTGATGTCATTTGCCTTCTCGATATACTCCAAGATCATGTAGATTCCTCTATTTCTCCCGATGGATCAGGTGTTCTATTAATTTCATTAAAAATTCGTTCTTCACTACAAGAGATGACAAAAGTGTAACAGCCTCATGGGAGTATTGTTCCACATCTGCCGCAGCACGCTCCAGTCCCTCATAGGTCACATAAGTCGCTTTGCCGTTTCTTGCATCGCTGCCTGCCGGTTTACCAAGTGTCTCTGTTGTTGCAGTCACATCCAGGATATCGTCCTGTATCTGAAAAGCAAGCCCTATTTTCTCAGCCGCCCTGTCTAGGACTTCCTGCTCCTTCTTGGTGGCGCCTGCCAGTATTCCACCGATCTGCATGGCGGCACGGATCAATGCACCCGTCTTTAAACGATAAATGAAATCAAGCTGCTCTCTTGTGACTTCACTGGTTCCGTCTGTCTCCACGTCTACCGTCTGTCCGCCTACCATTCCATAGATGCCGGCCTGCTGTGCCAATACCATAAGCGCCTTTCCCACATTGGGATTGCCCGGCTCCTTTGAGAGAGCGCCGATTGCCGTCTCATAGGCGTAATTTAAGAGCCCGTCCCCTGCCAGTATCGCCATCGCCTCTCCATATACGATATGGGTGGTCTTCTGCCCCCGCCGGTAGGTGTCATTATCCATGGCTGGAAGATCGTCATGAATCAGCGAATATGTGTGTATCATCTCAATCGCCGCCATAAACGGCTCTATAATATCGGATTTCCCGCCGAACATGCGGTAGGTCTCCCACATCAGCATAGGACGAAGCCGCTTACCGCCCGCCCGGAAGCTGTAATTCATGGCGGCGATCACCGTCCGCTGATATCCTTCCTCCCGCGGAAGATACGGCAGAATACGCTGCTCTGTTTCCTGTGCTCTTTTTGCAATCTCTGCTGCAATATCCATACTAGAACTCCTCTAATTCACCCTGTTCATTCAACACCAGCATCTGTTTCTCAATACAGTCAATTCTCTCGTTGCAGGACTTTAACTTCTTCATGCCCTGTTGGTAGGCTTCAAAGGCCTCATCCAGAGAAATATCATCCTCCTCCATATGCGCGATCAGGTCCTCTATCTCCTGCAGCATATCCTCCAGCCGTTCACTGGTATCTGCAGTCATATTTTCCTGCTGCATTTCTTTGGATGTACTCATGTCATATCTTCCTCCTAAACCTTAATATCTGAAATCTTAGCCTTTGCCGCCCCATCCTTTAAGACAATGTCTATGATATCATCCGGGGATATCTGCCTTATCGTGCAAAGTCCCTTACCCTTTTCGTCCTTCACATAGGCATAGCCTCCGCCCAGACGCTTCAGCGGAGACACATCCTCCAGATGAGCCGCCAGCAGCTGCATCCGGCTCCTGCGCGCATCCAGCAGACGCTGCATCCGGTATGCCATCCGCATTTCCAGCTCTCCGGCATACTGCCTTTGTTCGTTCAGCCTATTCTTCGGACTTCGCTGCTGCAATCTCGCCTTCAGCGTACCGCTATGGCTTCTGGCAAGCTGAATGCTGCGCCGCATCATACTATTCAGCCGCATTCCCATTCCATTTAACAGTTCTATCTGCTGCCTCACATCATAGACAGCAAGCTCTGCGGCCGCTGACGGCGTAGGCGCTCTTAAATCCGCCGCATAATCTGTAATCGTGGTGTCTGTCTCATGCCCTACCGCCGATATGACCGGAGTCTCACAATCAAAGACAGCTCTTGCAACGGCTTCCTCATTAAAGGTCCACAGATCTTCAATGGAACCGCCTCCCCTGCCTACGATCAGCACATCCAGTCCCATAGCATCCAGTGTATGTATTCCCTTTACGACGCTCTCCACGCTTCCCTCTCCCTGTACCAGTGCAGGATATAGAATAAGCTGCACATAGGGATTCCTCCGTGCAGCAATATTGCGGATATCCTGTATGGCGGCTCCGGTGGGCGCTGTCACAATTCCGACGCGCTTTGCATACTTTGGAATCGGCTTTTTGTATTCCGGGGCAAACATCCCCATCTCCTCCAACTCCTGCTTCAGCCGCTGAAACCTCATATACAGGTCGCCTTCCCCTGCATGATCAATCTGCCTGGCATACAACTGATAGCGTCCGTCACGCTCATAAACCTCGATGGAGCCAGCAACCTGCACCTCATCGCCGTCTTTCATCTGAAAGGACAGACCCTTACGGTTGCCGGCAAACATAACTGCATTCATGGCGCTGCCGCCTTCCTTCAGCGTAAAATAGATATGCCCGGAAGAATGGTATTTGCAATTGGACACTTCGCCCTTCACGCAGATCTGATGCATCATAAAATCCTGGGCGAACATATTTTTAATATATCTGTTTACCTGTGAAACACCATAAACATTTTTTGTCATACTATCTTTGCCAACACTCCATTCACAAAAGATGAGGAATCATCTGTCCCGTACTGCTTGGCAAGTTCCACC
This sequence comes from Lachnospiraceae bacterium, assembly GCA_029071325.1. Taxonomy (GTDB): domain Bacteria; phylum Bacillota; class Clostridia; order Lachnospirales; family Lachnospiraceae; genus Roseburia_C. The sequence goes on from JAIEAP010000042.1 coordinate 244,050, forward strand.
GCTTCATTGATGGCTACACCAGTGGGAATCGACTCCTCATATTTAATCTCATATACTGCAAGCCGAAGCAGCGTCAGATCCACCTTGCCCATGCGGGATGTCTTCCAGCCCGTTGCATTCTCGTTGATCAGAGCATCAATTTCCGCGAGTTTATCCGTGATATCCTGAAATTTCCCCTCTATATACTGCCGGTTTTCTTCCTCTATAGGCGCGCTTTCTTCCATAAACAGCCCAAGCTGCTGCCTATACTCTTCCTCATCATGGAATTCCACCCGGAATAACATCTTAAATATCTGCTCACGAATTTCTCTACGGCTCATACTGTATCCTCTCTCCTGTTGCCCGCGCAACTCACCTTGTACACGATTTATATTTCATCCCACAGTATGCCATTTGCCGGATACTTTTTCTTATGAGATGATAAAAGAATGTGCTTTCGCACATTCTTTATTATACATCATTTCACCTTATTTACAAAGCACTATTTCGTATTTCTCATATCCACAGAAGCAATGCGCACATCTACGCCGGAAACCGTCAGACCGGTCATAGTCTCAATGGCGGACTTCACCTTCTCCTGCACCTTCGCGGACACCTCGGGGATTGCAAATCCATAGGCAATATTTAATGCCACCTCTACCTGGACGCTATTCTCTGCCATCTCAATATGAACACCCTTGGACAGATTCTTCATTCCCAGCTTGCTGACCAGTTCATTAGTAATGTTCCCCGCCATAGAACCTACGCCATCTACCTCAGTAGCTGCGAGTCCCGCTATGATCGCCACTACTTCATCTGCAATGTGAACCTCTCCCAGATTATCTTCCTTTATCTTAACCACTTTCCTGTTATCTGCCATGCTTTTACTGCCTCCTAACATATTATGTGCATATTATAGCAGATAAATCATTGTTTGAAAACCTTTTTATTCCAGCCTGAGCGTGTTGTATGATTCCATGGATACTATTCCAGAAATTCGACTTTCCCATCCTTAATATCATACTTAGCACCAATAATTTTGACACGGCCTTCCGCTTCCAAGTGACTAAGAATTTCACTTGTACGCAGCTTCCGGATCGTATTTTGAATATTAAGATTCTCTGCCAGTGTACAAATAGCCCTTTCCTCTGTTTCTATCTTCTTAGCTTCTTCGACAGATGGTGTGATTTCATCTATGATATTCTGTATAAAGCCTTCTGCTTCACCGCTGACTGCGGCATTTACCGCACCACAATTTGAGTGCCCCATAACCACGATCAATGGAACGCCCAAATGCTCTACACCATATTCCGCGCTGCCAATTTCAAATTCATTCACTACATTACCTGCGGTACGAATGGTAAAAAGCTCGCCCACAGTCGTATGAAACAAAACCTCTGGAGCAACACGGGAGTCGGAGCATGTAATCACAACTGCGTAGGGTGTCTGCCCATTTTCTGCCAGATCAATACGAAGTTCCGCAGTATTACCTGACAAAAATTCCTCATTGCCCTCCTTTAATTCTTTTAATGCTTCCTCTGCGGAAGCAACTGTGATTCGTCTTGGCTCTGAAACTTTTCCAGAGCTTGCGCAGCCTGCTAAAGCAGCGCATAACATTAAACCATAACATTTCTTTTTCATTAATAATCCTCGTTTCAATATTATGCTTTCCTGTAACAAAAAAAGTATCTCCCTCAGTCCTCGCATTCCGCGTAAAGATTATCCGCCATGTACTTCATATCCCGAAATGGTTCATGCTCTCCGGACGCTTCCGCGAACCCGCCTTCCTGCAGATATGTCAGCTTCTCCACATAAAAATTCACTGCTTCCCTGGAATTTTCAAATAAACGCAGGGCAGCCGGCGCGTTCCAGTCCTTCCAGTATATCATGTTATAATCTATGTATGCGACCGTGGCAAAATCATCATCCGCCGGATTCAAAAATGTTTTCTGCATAGAGGCGTGCATATCTATCCCGTAGATTACTTTCTTCCCTTCCGCGGTATCCTTTGCACGCTCCCCAGAACTTATCTCTTCGGGCACCTTTCTTTTTTTGCTCCTGTTCTTCTTTCCGGAATCCTGCTCCATCATTTTATCAACCGCTGCTGCAGCACGGTCCATCGCCTCAAAGATATCCATCTGTCCTTCCAGCGCATTCTTCATGGTACACCCCCATCCGCCGTCCTATCACAAACAGCCTTCGTGTATTATTTTCCCAATATCTCCTGATTGTTGATAAAATCATAGGGCGTCTGCTGATATACATAATAATTCAGCCAATTGGCATAGATCATATTGCCGTGGGAGCGCCACTGCAGCAACGGTTTCTCACTGCTGTCATCCTGCGGATAATAATTCGCCGGTAGCGAAATTGGAAGCCCCTTATCTGAATCTCTCCGATACTCCTGATCCAGGGTGTATCGGTCATATTCAGGATGTCCCATCATAAAAATCTTCTTACCGGTATTGTCTATCACCAGAAAAACCCCTGCCTCCGGTGATTCTGCCAGGATCGTCAACTCATCCACCGCCTCAATATCTTCCTTGCGCACCTCCGTGTGTCTGGAATGAGGCGCCATAAAGTGATCGTCAAATCCCCTCACCAGCGGAACCTTCCGGTTCTTGACCCGATGATTGAAAATGCCGAACATCTTTCCCTGCAATTGATGCTTGGGAATACCATAATGATAATAGAGCCCCGCCTGTGCTCCCCAACACAGATGAAGTGTTGAGGTCACATGGGTCTTAGACCACTCCATGATCCTGCAGACCTCGTCCCAGTAATCCACCTGCTCAAATTCCAGCAGTTCCACTGGGGCGCCTGTTATGATCAGCCCGTCCAGATTCCGATTCCAAATCTCATCAATGGTCTGATAGAATTTGTTCAGATGGCTCTGAGACGTATTCTTAGACTCATGGGACGTCACCGCAAGAAACGTTACATCTACCTGCAGCGGCGTATTGGACAGGGACCGCAGCAGCTGCAGCTCCGTATCCTGTTTCAAAGGCATCAGATTCAGAATTCCGATATCAATGGGACGGATATCCTGATGCTCGGCACGCCCCTCATCCATTACAAATATATTCTCTTTCTCCAGTATTTCCTTCGCCGGGAGATCGCTCATAATCCTGATTGGCATATGCTTCCCTTCTTTCTGCTGTCTTTTCTATTCCTAAATATACCCTACTTTCATAGAATCTTCAATACCCTTCTATCCAAACATGGCAAGGAATTCATCCTCCGAAATGATAGGTATTCCCAGAGATTTGGCCTTCTGATTCTTGGATGACGTAGATGCGGCATCGTTATTCACAAGGTAATTCGTTTTCCCTGACACGCTTCCCGTAACGCTTCCGTTCTCTTTCTGTACATACTCCTTAAATGCATTACGGTTCGCGAAATGATGTACGTCGCCTGTGATCACGAAGGTAAGCCCCTCACATCTGCCGCCTTTAGTAATTTTGGGTTCCACCTGCTCAATATCCAGTTCCTGTAACAACCGGTCAAATACCCGACGATTGTTCTCATCAGCATACCAGTCCACAATGGAATTCGAGCGTTCCGGACCAATTCCGTCAACATCTTCAAAGCCGCTGCCTTCCTCTAACCGGGTCAGAAATCCCTGATACCCCACAGCATCCACAATCTTTTTCGCCGCATCCGTTCCCACTAACGGGATGCACAGGGCATAAATAAGATGTACCGGACTTCCATGACGGCTCTTCTCAATCGCAGCAAGCATGTTATCGCAGGACTTGTCTCCGAATCCCTCCAGATTCCTTATCTCATCGCTGTGCTCATGCAGACGGTACACATCCGCAAAATCAGAAATATAACCAAGATTCATAAATCTCAGCATGGTCTGAATGGACAAGCCGTCAATATCCATCCCCGTTTTACTGACAAAACGGGTAAATTTCTTCACATGCTTGGCAGTGCAGTCTGGATTGGTGCAATGCAGCGTTTTTGTTCCGCTGTTTTCGCTGACATGTATTTCCGTCCGGGCATGGCATACCGGGCAGCTGTCCGGTATCTCAAATTTACCCTGGGCAGATTTTACCGCGACACATTTCGGAATGATCTTATTGGCCTTAATGACTTCCATACGGGTCTGTCCGTCGGCTCCGATGCCCAGACGCTCCATCTCGCTGATGTTACACAGGGAAGCCCTGCTCACTGTGGTTCCCTCCAACTGCACCGGCTCAAATACCGCCACAGGAGAAATCGTAGACGCAGCACAGGACCATTCCACATACAAAAGCTCTGTCTCTGCCGACACATCCTGCCACTTAAAAGCATATCCTCCTCTGGTGGCGTGATGTCCCGTCACGGAACCTGATCTGGCATAAGCATCATCCTCGTAACAGATGACAAGACCATCCACCGGCAGTTCCATTTCTCCCTGTTCCACACGATTCGTCCATCTCGCCACCGTTTCAGGAAGGGAGAATGCATCTGTGCGCTCCCGCTCCACCGTGGTAAAGCCCAGCTTATCCAGATAATCCATACGCGCTCCCCAGGAATCCAACTCCTCATCCACATGCACCAGCGTGAATGCGTGAAACTGTATGTGCCGTTCTTTTACTTTGTCCAGATTGCTCTTATCCAGTCCCAGTGTACCGGAAGCCAGATTCCTGGGATTGGCATATTTGCCGTCTTCTGCTTCTATAGTTGCATTGATCCTGGCAAATTCAGGATAAGAAATCGCCGCCTCACCCCGCACCACCAAATGTCCCTGATATTCTATTTTGTGCGGCACTCCGTAAATGGCAGACTTCATAAAAGTAATATTGCTGCCCGTTGTCCCGTTTCCTCTGGTTACAATCTTGTGCAGCCGTCCCTTATCATACGTCAGTACCAGAGTCAGCCCATCCAGCTTCCAGGACAACCACACTGGCATGTTTCCTGCCCATTCCTGCAGATCCTCTATCCTTTTAGTTTTTGCCAGGGAAAGCGCAGGGAACTCATGTAATTCCCGGTCACCCCCACTGTCAGAACCGACGTTTTGCGTAGGACTGTCCGGCAGGATGTATCCCGTTGCCGCTTCCAGTTCTGACAACTCATCAAAAAGAGCATCCCACTCATAGTTAGACATTTTCTCATCCCGCCCGTTGTAATAAGCATCCGATGCCTCATTCAACTGTGCCGCAATCGTCTCTATCCGCTTCTTTTCCTCCACAGTTATACGCCCTTCCTGTAGCGTCCCGCTGTCAAGTCCGCTCATCTTTATGCCCATCCTCTCGTCTTTTCTTATTTTGCCTTGTGCGGCTTCTTACTCCGTTATGTTGTTCATTCCTGTCACGATCTTTGACTGTCACCGTTTCATTGGAAGAATGCTCAATCATACGGTACAGAACCTTCCGTTCCGCTATAGTCACATCCCGCCATTTTCCCTGTTCCAGATCACCCAGTTCAATATTCATGACCCGGATACGCTTAAGCTTTACCACACGATAACCGAAATATGCACACATACGGCGGATCTGACGGTTATATCCCTGAGTCAGAATAATCGAAAAAGATTTTTGATCAATCCGCCGAAGACTGCAGGGCCTTGTCACCACCTGAAGTTCCTTCAGAGGAACTCCCTTTGCCATTCCAGCCAGAAAGTCATCCGTCACTCTCCGATCCACCGTCACTTCATATTCCTTCTCATGACAATTCCCCGAACGCATCATGCGGTTGACAATATCTCCCTGATTTGTCATGAGGATCAGACCCTCCGAATCTTTGTCCAGCCGTCCTATCGGATAGATCCGTTTTGGATAATTGATATAGTCTACAATATTATCGCCTTCCTTTCGCGCGCTTGTACACACGATGCCCACCGGCTTGTGGAATGCAAGCAAAACAGGCTCCTCCTCCCGAAAGATCTCCTGTCCTCTGACCTTGACATGCTGACCGGGCGCCACCTTGTCTCCCATCTGGGCAGTCTTGCCGTCAATGGTCACTTCTCCTCTGCCGATCAGACCATCCGCCTCCCGCCGGGAGCAATAACCTGCCATGCTCAAAAACTTATTGATCCGTATCTCTTCCTCCATATTCCTTCCCTCTGTGCAAAATCGGAGGTCCGAAGACCTCCGATCATTATCTGATTACCACTATTTAATAAATTCCGTCTTTGCGTAACCCGACTGACCATTGTAAACCACCTTAGACCAGCCTTCCGCATAATTCATTTCTACGGTAACCTTCTCTCCGGCATACGCCACAGCTACTTTGGATGCCGTCTCACTCATAGATGACCGGATATTAATGGTGTTCGTCAGTGTAACTGTTCCACCCGGCGCAGGACCTGACGCATCTACCTGATCTGTCTCCGATGACAGATACTCGCTCTTTACATAACCTGTTGTTCCGTTATAATCAATCTGGCTCCAGCCGTCTGCCGTACTGCTTACCGTGACAGACTCACCCGGCTGTAATTTCCCGAGAATATCCGCAGTCTCACTTGGCTGCTGGCGGATATTGACAGTACTGGTTGCATATTGTGTCTGTGGTTCTGCATTTGCCACATTATCATCCGGCTGTTCCGGCTGCACATCGGGTTCCGGTATCTCTGTATCCACAGGTGCCTCTGTATCGACAGGCTCTGTTGCCGGTGGCTCTTCTTCCGAATCCGTAGATCCGTTCTGAATCCCCGCAACCTCAAGCGCCCATGTGTTATATGCATCTGCCAGCGTGACATTTACCATCGTCATAAGATTAGGATCCGCCGCCACCGCCTGTTCATACTCCTGCTGAACCTCGGCCTGAAGCTCTATTACATCCTTCTGTTGTTCAAACTGCTGTATCAGCGCACTCACTGCCGCGTCCGCCACATGCTCCTTATGCTGGCGGTTGTAGCCGCTGTAGATATTATCAATATACAAAGCGCCCTCTGCATTCGTTCTCACATAAAAGAACTCCATACCAGGAGCAGGTGTCTCTACACCTGCAAATTTGAGTTCCACCGTCACTGAGGTCATATAGGAACCTTCCTCCAGACCGGGCTTCGTATAGCACACAATATTCTGATAGCTTTCCACAAACTGTGACATCATAGAAATATGACTCAGTTCACTTGCAGAAACCGGCATGGCATATGTCTGGACTGCTTCTGTATCACCCGCGGCGCAGGCGGCATAATACTGTGTGATCAGTTCCTTAATTCCTGCCACCGCATCCACTTCATATGCTTCCATGGCAGGCTCTTTCTCCGTATCTGCCAATGTGTTAGAATCTCCGTCTGCCGGTGAAGCAAACCGTACCATCAGGACGGTCAACACCACAAGCAATGCCACGGCGGCAAAATATCGCCAACTCCTTTGAAAAAAGGCGGCGATATTATCCTTATTAAAAATCTTTTTTATATTCTGAATGTTTTTTTGAAATTTCTCTTTTTGTTCTGACTGATTCATCAATGACCCCCTGACTTGTGTTACAACTGCTACCCGGGATTATGCGGAAACAGAATCCTGCCTTGCAGGATTCTCCGTATTTATAGATAAGAAATGCACCCGGCGGGAATCGAACCCGCATTATCAGAGTCGGAGTCTGACGTTCTATCCATTAGACTACGGTTGCAACTTCTTAAGTCTAACATACTTTTTTCAAAAAATCAAAGGTTTTCTGCCAGAATTATTTAATATTCTCTTAATGTCTTTTCCCTATGATACTGCATCAAACTGGGAATTATATAACTGCGCATAGAAGCCGCCCTTAGCCAGCAATTCCTCATGCCCGCCCTGTTCGATGATATCGCCGTCCTTCATTACCAGTATCAGGTCCGCGTCACGGATCGTGGACAGCCTGTGAGCAATGATGAAACTGGTCCTGCCCCGCATCAGGTTATCCATTGCTTTCTGTATCCGCACCTCTGTCCTGGTATCCACAGAGGAAGTAGCCTCATCCAATATCAGCACAGGATTATCCGCAAGGATGGCACGGGCAATTGTCAGAAGCTGTTTCTGTCCCTGGGATACATTGCTGGCATCTTCATTAAGCTCCATATCATAGCCTCCCGGCAGCGTCTGAATAAAATGATGTGCATGTGCCGCTTTCGCAGCGGCAATTACTTCTTCATCCGATGCCTCCAGACGTCCATACCGGATATTTTCCATAATGGACCCTTTAAAGAGCCAGGTGTCCTGCAGCACCATACCAAAGGCATCCCTCAGTCCCCGGCGGTTAAATTCCCTGATATCATGCCCATCCAGACGAATGCTGCCGCCATTGACATCATAGAAACGCATGAGCAGCTTAACCATAGTAGTCTTACCGGCTCCCGTAGGTCCCACAATGGCAATCTTCTGCCCGGGCTGTACCTCTGCCGAGAAATCCTTCACAATGATCTGATCGGGCTTATAGCCAAATTTCACATGGGAGAAGGATACCTCTCCACGAATATGCTCCGTCTGCACCGGATGCTCCACCGTCTGTTCTTCCTCATCTTCCCGTAGGAATTCAAACACGCGCTCAGACGCGGCCGTCATAGACTGAACCTGGTTGACTACCTGCGCAATCTGCTGAATAGGCTGTGTAAAATTCTTCACATACTGTATAAACGCCTGGATATCGCCAATGCCAATCGTTCCCCGGATTGCCAAGAGCCCGCCGGAAATAGCGACACCCGCATAGCCGAGATTTCCCACAAATACCATGATCGGATGCATCATACCCGACAGGAACTGTGACTTCCACGCAGACTCATACAGCACATCATTTGTCTCATCAAAGCTTCGAATGGTCTCTTCTTCTTTATTAAACGCCTGAAGCACCTGATGCCCGGCATAGGTTTCCTCCACCATCCCATTGATATGTCCCAGATATTCCTGCTGTGTGCGGAAATGCTTCTGAGAAAACTTGGCAATTGCTGACACAAGCACCGCAGATACCGGAAGGATCACCAGTGCAATCAATGTCATCAACGGTGAAATAGACAACATCATCACAATAACGCCCACCATAGTTGCAATACTGGTAATGATCATGGTGATGCTCTGATTTAAGCCCATGCCCAGCGTATCCACATCATTGGTAATGCGTGATAAAACTTCCCCATAGGTTCTGCTCTCGAAATAACTCATAGGCATACGGTTTATTTTCTCTGATATCTCTCTGCGCATACGATAGCAAAGCTTCTGCGTGATTCCGGACATGATCCAGCCCTGGATAAAATTCAGCAGGGAGCTGAACAGATATAACCCAAGAGTCCACAGCAAAATGGCTCCGATATAAGAAAAATCAATCCCGCCTATACCTTCCACCTTGCGCATCAGCCCTTCCGCCAACGCCGTAGTTGCTCTTCCCATGATCTTGGGTCCAATTACAGAAAAAACGGTAGAACAGACGGCAAATATCATAACCAGGACAATCCCTATCTTATATCTTCCCACATAAGCGATCAGCTGTTTCATGGATCCCTTGAAATCCTTTGCCTTCTCTACCGGCATCATTCCTCCTGCCGGTCCATGCCCATGCCTTCTGCGATTCATAGTCTCATGCTGACTCATATCCCTTTCGCCTCCTGTCTGCTCTCCATTCCAAGTTCCCTCTCCGACAGCTGGGAAACTGCGATCTGTCGATACTCCTCACAATCCCGGAGCAATTCCTCATGGGTACCCTTCCCCACGATTCTTCCGTCTTCCAACACCAGTATCTGATCGGCATGAAGAATCGTGCTGATCCTCTGTGCCACAATGATTACGGTTGCATCAGACACCTTCTGTTCCAGCGCCTTGCGAAGCGCCGCATCCGTCTTCATATCTAATGCCGAGAAACTGTCGTCAAATACGTATATCTTAGGTTTCCTGACAATCGCCCGTGCGATGGCAAGACGCTGCTTCTGTCCGCCTGACACGTTGCTGCCTCCCTGGGCAATCTCACTGTCATAGCCCTGCGCCTTCTCTTCTATGAAATCTGCCGCCTGCGCGATCTGGGCCGCATCCTCAAGTTCCTCCAGTGACGCGTCCGCTCTTCCGAATCTTAAGTTGGAAGCTATACTGCCAGAAAACAGCACTCCCTTCTGCGGAACAAATCCAATAGCATTTCTCAGGCTTTTTAACGATAGTCCGCGGATATTAGCACCGTCAATGGTTATCTCTCCTGAGGTCACATCATAGAATCTCGGTATCAGATTTACCAGCGTTGATTTTCCGCAGCCAGTACTTCCGATGATAGCTGTTGTCTTGCCTGGCTCCGCCACGAAATCAATATCCGAAAGGACATCTTCCTTTGCATTCGGATAACGGAAATTGACATGCGAAAAACGTACCACGCCTTGAGGCTGTACAAGCTCGGCGCTGTCCTCCGGTTCCACGATCGTAGCCTCTGTTTTAAGCACCTCGTCAATACGGTTTGCCGCCACACCGGCTCTCGGCAGCATGATAGACATCATAGTCAGCATCAAAAACGACATAACGATCTGCATGGTATAAGTAATAAATGCCGTCATTGCCCCCACCTGCAGGGTTCCCCCGTCAATACGGTGCGCCGCCACCCAGACGATCAAAACAGTAATGCCGTACATAACAAACATCATACCCGGCATCATAAATGTCATAACTCTGTTGGTAAAAAGCTGGGTTCTGGTCAGATTGCGGTTCGCCTCGTCAAAGCGTTCTTCCTCTTTCTTCTCACGGCCAAATGCACGAATGACCGACAGGCCTGTCAAAATTTCTCTGGACACAAGATTCAATGCATCTACCAGCTTCTGCATGATTTTAAACTTGGGCATCGCGATTGCCATCAGCACCAGAATAAATGCCGAAATCACCAGCACCGCCAGTACAATGATCCATCCCATATTAGCGCCTGTCTGTATTACCTTATACACACCGCCGATTCCGATAATGGGCGCATACAAAAGCATCCGCAGCAGAACAGCCGTTACCATCTGGATCTGCTGGATATCATTGGTACTTCTGGTAATCAAAGACGCTGTAGAGAACTGATCCATTTCCGTATTGGAAAATCCCACAACCTTCTTGAATACACTGCCTCGAAGATCCCTGCCCACATTGGCACCCACCTTGGATGCGAGATACCCCACCAGAACAGATGCCAGCAGCATCAGCAGCGCCATAGTAAACATCCTTGCCCCTTCGGCCCACAGATATGATGTCTGAACCTGATTCATATCCACGCCTGCCGCCTCAGCACAGTCGCCGGCATACGCCGCTCCCATTGCAGACAGCGTTCCATTCCCCATTGTAAACAGCATATCTTCCATGTAGCCCCTGGATCCGCTGATCTGCTCTTCTGACATAAGCCCGTTTTCAATCAGATGTTTCATCAGCGGACGCATATCCACATATGTCACCATCTGTCCATTATCATCCGCCGCTTCATGGATATGGAGTTCTACCTGCAGCATACTGCCAATTTCTTCCAACGAAGCCTCTTTTAACCGATCCGAAACGGCCTGCATCTGCTCATTCTGCCCCGTGGCATCCACCAATGCGCTGCGGAAATCTGATTCACTCATATTCGCCATGCGGTAAGTAAGGATAATCGGTGTCAGAAGTTCCTCGTCTAATGTATCCAATGCATCTTCCTCTGCCGTCCGCTGGTAGATACCCTCCTGCTCCTCGTATAACTGCACGAATTTCTCCTGCTCCTCCTCGGTCATGAACAGCTGCGCCATATCGTATTCTTCCGCGGTCATACGCTCCGGCAGGATATGTTCCACGCCACGGTTCTGTATTCCCACATCTATAATATCCGAAGTATACTGTGGCAGCGCCAGATCACAATAAGCCTGCACTCCCAGCAGCAATATGATCACAATAACCATATACCAGTAAGGTCTCAGGTTCCTCCATATTCTTCCCATTTTTATCCCTCCTGCACTTTTCGCGTACTATCTATGGTAACAGCCATATTTTTCCACGTCAATGAAAAATATATAAAAAATCATAAAATAACTATAAACAACTGCCCTGGATTCCCGTGTCTGTCGCCGGCAAAATACAGGTCCCCGGGACATTTAATCATTGACAGCCCTGTCCGAATCTTATAATATGGAAGCGTGAGTTTTGAATCAAAGGAGAAAAAGAAATGAGTTTTCACTATTTAAATCAATTGCCAAGCCCCGCGGATATTATACGGGAATATCCCCTTCCCGAGAAGCTGGCACAGTTAAAACAGGAACGTGACGCGGCAATCCGCGATGTTCTCACCGGCAAGGATGACCGCTTTCTGGTGATCATTGGTCCCTGTTCCGCAGACAGTGAGGAGCCGGTCATTGATTATGTCAGCCGTCTGACCAGAATTGCAGAAGATGTGGCGGACCGCCTCATCATTATTCCCCGGGTATACACCAACAAACCCAGAACCACTGGCGAGGGCTATAAGGGTATTGCCACTCAGCCGGACCCCGAAAAGGCTCCTGACATGGTAGCCGGTCTGATCGCCATGCGCAAGCTCCATATCCGCGCCATTGAGGAGAGCGGGCTCACCACTGCTGATGAGATGTTATACCCGGAGAACTGGGGCTATGTAGAAGATCTTCTGTCCTATGTGGCAATCGGCGCCCGTTCTGTTGAGGATCAACAGCATCGCCTTGTAGTCAGCGGCTTTGATGTGGCCTCCGGCATGAAGAACCCCACCAGCGGAGACTTTTCCGTCATGCTGAACTCCGTATATGCAGCACAGCATCCGCATCATTTTGTATACAGGGGCTATGAAGTTGAGACACCTGGAAATGAACTGACCCATGTCGTACTCCGGGGTGCTGTCAGCAAGCACGGCAACTGCACGCAGAATTACCATTATGAGGATATTATGCGCCTGATAGAAATGTACAATGAGCGCGACCTTGTAAATCCGGCGGCAATTGTAGATGCCAATCACTCTAACTCTAACAAGAAATATCAGGAACAGGTGCGTATTGTCAAAGAGGTAATGCACAACCGCAAGCTCTCTGCAGACATCCGCAATATGGTAAAGGGTGTTATGATCGAAAGCTATATTGAACCAGGCTGCCAGAAGATCGGCGATCATATCTATGGCAAATCCATTACCGATCCATGCCTTGGCTGGGAAGAATCCAGCAAACTGATCTACGATATTGCCGAAATGAACGCATAACCCATCCGCTCAAACCTACGGAAGCTGTCACCGGCAGCTTTCCTCTGGATGATTGTATGATAACAAAAACTGCCCCTGACTGCTCTTATGCAAGACGTCAGGGACGTTTTTTATTGTTTTCTATTCTATTTCATTTATCCTCTGGGGTGCGCTCTGGTGTATACTTCCCGTATGCGTTCCCGTTTCATCTGGGCATATACCTGGGTGGTAGAAATATCCGAATGCCCCATCATCTCCTGCACGGATTTCAAATCGGCTCCGTTGTCTACCAGATGCGCTGCAAAAGAATGACGAAAGGTATGAGGGGTAATCTCAACGGCAATTCCTGCTTTTCTGCCATAGGATTTGATCAGTTTCCAGAAGCCCTGCCGGCTCATCTCTTTGCCGGAACAGTTCGTAAAGAGCAATTCGTTATCCTCGCTGTCTACCAACTGTGCCCTTCCCTCCTCTAAATATGCCTTTACCGCACCCTTTGCCGCAGGACCAAACGGAATGATCCTCTCTTTATGCGCATCTGTACAGACCAGATATTCCATCTGCAGATTGATGTCAGACAGTTTCAATGAAATCAACTCCGACACCCGGATACCGGTAGCATAGAGCAGCTCCAGCATTGCTTTATCCCGCAGAGCTTTTGGCGTATCACTGCCCGGTTCCTCCAGCAAACGCTGCATCTCTTCCTGCGTCAGAATGGTCGGCACTTTCTTCTCGATTTTGGGTGCTTTTAGGCAGTCCGATAAGTCTACTGGAGCATACCCCTCCCTGACCAGAAAGTGAAAAAAAGCCTTCATGGAAGCAATACTCCGGGATATGGTAGAGGGCTTTCGCCCCTCCTCCTGCAATCTTCCCACATAATCCTTTAGGTGTTCACGCGTAATATCACCAGGCTTCATAATACCCTGGGTCAGAAAATAATCCTGCCATTTGCGCAGATCAGATTCGTAAGAAATCTCTGTATTTTTTGATATTGTCTTTACGTCCCGCAGATAGCCCAAAAAGCTGTCAATTTCCTGTGTCATGCCATTCTCTCCTATGTAAAAAGTACCTGAAAAAAACAGATACATTCATAATTATAGCGACTTTATTCCGGAAAAGCAAACGGTAATTTCTTATCATTCCTGTCCCGTCATTCCCTGACACAAGATGTCCATTTTTCATAGTAAACAATCTCTATATCTGGTATTTTTCTACTGAAATTTTTTTAAGAAAAATTGACACAGAGGCGGATTGATATACGCTTCTGAGAGCATGCCCAGCAAAAAGAGCATAGCAACTACTCCCCATACTGCACACCATTCCAGCCTCGGCCGCTTGCACAAGTCCTCCTGATACTGTCTCTGCATATGCAGCAGTATACCGTAACCCGCACCGTAGAACAGATAATGCGGGAACAGTGATAGCATGATCAACCCGACCGCCCCCGCTCCCATATTACGGATTGCTGCCACACATAAAAAACCCAGGGAAAAACCAGCCCATGCCAGAAAACAACCATGGACCGTTCGACACAGCGCGGTCATACCCAAAACGCACAGAAAAACTAAGAGCGGAATCCGTTTTGATATGATATAGACCAGAAAGTCCCCTCCGCGGATCTCGATGTATTTCAGTTGTTGTATAAAATAACTGTTTATCACACCATACTGATTCATCTGGCTTTCCTTAAACAAGTTGGCAAGAATGATCCCCAACACAAAAAAGAGAAAGAATACCATCTCAAACCAACGAATCTTTCTCTTTTGTGTACTAACTGCCTGTTCCATATAACACTTGTCTTATTTTCATTATTACTCTATCTTATTCCCATAGCGGTAACAATATGCCAGTATTCCGGCCACTGTCTTTCCATCCTGTATGATACCGGCATATATTTTATCCAACAACTCCTGGGGCTCATAGGCTTTTATGTCAATATACTCATCCGGGTCCAACTGCTGTCTGCCCGGTGTGAGCTCTGTTGCCAGGTATACGTCAATAAACTCATTGCAAAACGCAACCGTAGTCTTTAAAGACAACATTTTCTCCAGATGCCCACACCGATACCCTGTCTCTTCCTCCAGTTCTCTTGCCGCAGTATCCCTCGTATCCTCTGTAACAGAATCCCGGGCTCCCGCAGGTATCTCAATTGTCATACGATCCAGCGCATTACGGTACTGATGTACCATCAAAATCTTTCCATCCGCTGTTACCGGCACCACAGCAGCCGCGCCCTTGCGATGACTGATATAATCCCATTTTGCAGTCCTTCCATCCGGCAGTTCTACCGTATCTGTGTAAAAATCTACGATTGCTCCCTCAAATTCCAGCCTACGGTCCAGCCTCTTAATCTGATTTTCCATATATTCCTCCTAATCCATAAGTAAAAACAAAACCGTCATATAACATATTTCTATGTATACAACGGTTTCTGCTTGTCTCACTCTTATCTGTAACTTTATTTCGCGTAATCCACTACTCTGGATTCACGAATCACATTTACCTTAATCTGTCCCGGATATTCCAGTTCAGACTCAATCTGCTTGGAAATATCCCTTGCCAGTAATACCATATCGGCATCGCTGACCTGATCAGGAACTACCATAATACGAATCTCTCTACCTGCCTGAATAGCAAAAGATTTATCTACTCCTTTGAAACCATTTGAAATATCTTCTAACTGTTTTAATCTGTTGGAGTAAGTCTCCATTGTCTCGCGTCTTGCCCCCGGTCTTGCTGCACTGATGGTATCAGCAGCCTGTACCAGACATGCAATTAAAGATTCCGGCTCCACATCGCCATGGTGAGCCTCTACTGCATTGATAATAAGCGGAGATTCTTTGTATTTTCTACACAAATCCACACCAATCTGAATATGAGATCCCTCAATTTCGTGATCTACAGATTTACCAATATCATGTAACAGTCCGGCACGTTTCGCTGCTCTGACATCAACACCAATCTCAGCAGCTAAAAGACCCGCCAGCTGTGCCACTTCAATAGAATGCTTCAGCGCATTCTGACCATAGCTGGTTCTAAATTTCATACGCCCCAAAAGTTTGATCAACTCCGGATGTATTCCATGTACACCAACTTCCAATGTGGCTGCTTCGCCTTCTTCGCGAATCATAGATTCCACTTCTTTTTGCGCCTTCTCTACCATTTCTTCAATTCTAGCCGGATGAATACGTCCGTCTACAATTAACTTCTCCAAGGCGATACGCGCAACCTCCCGGCGTATCGGATCGAATCCCGAAAGGATAACCGCTTCCGGCGTGTCATCTATGATCAGATCCACACCGGTCATGGTTTCAAGGGTCCGTATATTACGCCCCTCTCTACCGATAATCCTTCCCTTCATCTCATCACTCGGAAGCTGTACCACAGAAATCGTGGTCTCTGCCACATGGTCTGCCGCACATTTCTGAATGGCAGTCACCACATATTCTTTTGCCTTCTTTCCAGCTTCCTCTTTTGCCTGACTCTCCAATTCTTTGATAAGCTTTGCAGTGTCATGCTTCACATCATCTTCAACAGTTTTTAATAGATATTCTTTTGCTTGTTCGGAGGTAAGTCCTGAGATTCTCTCTAGTTCCCGTACTCTCTCTTCATTCAGCTTCGCAATCTCCGCCTTCTGCCGGTTCAGTTCTTCCTCTTTGGCACGGAAACCAGCTTCACGTTTTTCAATAGAATCCAGCTTCTTGTCCAAATTAGCTTCCTTCTGTTCCACACGACGCTCGTTACGCTGAATCTCGTTTCTTCTCTCCTTGATCTCTTTATCAAGCTCATTCTTAGCACGAATGGTCTCTTCCTTCACCTCAAGCAAAGATTCCCTCTTCTTCGTTTCGGCAGTCTTAACCGCCTCGTCTATAATCTCTCTCGCCTTATCCTCCGCACTTCCGATTTTCGAAGCAGATACCTTCTTCTGATATGCATTGGCGGCAATCCAGGTTATAGATCCGGTAACGATCAGCGTAATTACGATAGCTATAATTACTTCTGGCACAGGAGCACCTCCTTTATTCAATTTTCATTGTACATATAACATTTATAGATTAAATCTGTCATAATTAACAACATATAAATTTTATACTTTTTCTCTTATGATGTCAAGTGGTCCGTACATTTCATTGCGCGCAAAATATCTCCGCTGGAAAATCCTGCTCTCGCCAGATATCCGTAAATTCTCTGCTGTTCCTTCCGGTCCGCATTTTCCGGATCATAATTCTTTTTTTGCAGCAGCCGGAGGATTTTTGCTTCCTCCTGCTGTTCGTACATCTCCTCCAGTACACATTCGGCAATTTGGCTGGGAACCCCTCTCTTCATAAGATCCTGCTTCAGCCTCAGCCGGCTGCGCCCCTGTTGATGGTATGACACATAATTTTGTGCATAACGCCTGTCATCAATATAATGATACTTCTTCACATAGGCGATCGCATCCTCTATAAGCTGCTCCGGATAATCTCCCTCCGCAAGCTTCCTGCGCAGTCCTGCCTCTGTGCGGTCCTGCTTCTCCAGAAGCGCCATTGCACGCTTTTTCACACGTTTTCCAAGTACTTCATAGAACAGTTCTTCATATGTGGACTGGGACAATTCCATGGATTCACTCAGATGGTAGCGTCTGACTTCCCCTTTGTATAAGATAAGGTGTGTACCATCTTCCATACACACCTTATATCTATTGGACTGACATGGTTCTATTGATGTTATCACCATAATCTGCGCACCATACTACTCTCCCCGCACTTCCGGCTGATTTGCTTTCTCTTCACCATCCGCTCCCCCATTCATGCCATAAAAACTGCGCACCTTCTCATCTACTTCCGCACAGATTTCAGGATGCTCCTTCAAGAACACCTTTGCATTTTCGCGTCCCTGTCCGATCTTCTCACCGTTATAAGCATACCATGCCCCGGATTTGTTGATAATATTCAGCTCCGCTGCCAGATCCAGAATATCACCCTCTCTGGAAATGCCTTCCCCGAACATGATGTCAAACTCTGCCTCTTTGAATGGCGGTGCAACTTTATTCTTCACCACCTTAATACGCGTTCTGTTGCCAATGACCTCACCGCCCTGCTTTAACGACTCAATTCTACGGACATCCAGGCGCACCGAAGAATAGAACTTCAACGCGCGGCCTCCTGTGGTAGTCTCAGGATTGCCAAACATAATCCCGACCTTTTCTCTCAACTGATTGATAAAGATCACGATACAATTGGACTTGCTGATCACAGCAGTCAGCTTGCGCAGAGCCTGTGACATCAGACGCGCCTGAAGCCCCACATGGGAATCTCCCATATCACCGTCAATCTCTGCCTTGGGCACAAGTGCCGCCACCGAATCCACAATAACAATATCTACCGCACCGGAACGAACCATTGTCTCCGTAATCTCCAGCGCCTGTTCCCCATTATCCGGCTGTGATATATACAGATTATCAATATCCACGCCTATGTTCCTTGCGTATACCGGATCCAGGGCATGCTCCGCATCAATAAAGCCGGCAATCCCCCCCAGCTTCTGGACCTCCGCCACCGCATGCAGCGCAACGGTGGTCTTACCGCTGGACTCAGGACCATAAATCTCTACAATTCTTCCTTTGGGGAATCCTCCCAGTCCCAGCGCCACATCCAGACTCAGAGCTCCCGACGGGACCGTCTCCACATTCATA
This sequence comes from Lachnospiraceae bacterium, assembly GCA_029071325.1. Lineage (GTDB taxonomy): Bacteria > Bacillota > Clostridia > Lachnospirales > Lachnospiraceae > Roseburia_C. Next base: position 262,750 of record JAIEAP010000042.1, read on the forward strand.
CGGCTGGATTCATCTCCCAGCTTCATGACAGACCCCTTGCCATACTGCTTCTCTATCTGCGCAATTGCCGCATCCAATGCCTTTAATTTGTCTTCTTTCATATCCTTCATGTCTTTTGCCATGTTCATTCTCCTTCATGCGAACTAATGTTCGTTTTTCTTTTCTTATCGTATTACATTTTTCCGGAAATGTCAATTGCTTTTTTGCAAAAATCAGAACAAATGTTTTCATTTTACCAATTCTAATATTCTATATAGGAAATCCCGTCCGCAGAAATGAGCGTACTGCCCGGCGAACACCAGAGAAAAAGAAAAAGCTCCTTCGCCACAAAGAAGCTTTTCAAGGTATTCACATCATAGCATATCCCAAATTACATAGCAAATATTTTTTACATAATAAATACATAAAAAAGCAGGATTGAATACAAACTACCATATGATCAATCACAGGATTTGCAATACGCGCTTAATCTCTTCAATATACTTCTCTCCCGAGCGCTCCCCATAAATGATATGGTTGATATACTGGGGTGTAGTTCCTACCATTGAGGCCAGTTCCTCCTGACTCATCTCCAGTTCTACAAGTCTCAGCTTTATCGTTTTGCCAAACGGTGTGATCTGTCTTTTTGTTTTTGCCATAAGATACGTCTCCCCTTTTCTTGTGTTTTCTAATTGAGTTCACAAATAAATTGTTGTATAATTGTATAATGGTGCATAAATATATCACATTTATGCTTTTTCTATTATAATTCATATTTGTTAATTTGTCAATTCATATTTATAAAATAAGTGTATCGAAAGAAGGAATACTATGACCATCAGCCAACGTATTTTTGCCATTTTGCGCGAACGTAATCTATCACAAAAAGAACTTGCCCAGTACACCGGCATTTCACCTGCCGCTATCAGCAGTTGGAAATCAAAAGGGACAAATCCATCCTCCGACAAGATCATTTCCATCTGCGAATTTCTAAATGTAGAACCTTATTATCTGCTGACTGGATCCATCGTTCCGGGAACAGAACTGGTGCAGGACGAACCGGTAATTTATGGCATAGATGATACGGAACAGATGCTTATCCGGCAATTCCGACTCCTGTCCCCGCTGGATCAGGGGCGGATTCTCGGTATCATAGAACAGATGCTGGAACAGAATTCTCAGCATTGATTCTTTTTGGATCTACTGATATAGTTCTGTCTCTTTTTGCACCTGTTCTTGCAGTACATCATACTGTGATTTCCGGAGAGAATGCAAATTCTATTCCTCTATAGCCAGAAGTTCCAGAACTTCGTCCTTATTCTGCAGACCGATAGACTTGCCTTCGCAGACTCCATGCTTCATAACCACTAATGTAGGAATACTCATAATCTGATATTTCAGAGCAAGAGCCGCTTCTTCGTCTACATTGACCTTTCCCACTTTGACCTTGCCTGCCAGTTCCTCTGCCAATTCATCCACCACCGGGGACATCATTTTGCATGGTCCACACCAGTCCGCCCAGAAATCCAGCAGAACAGGTATTTCACTCTTTAATACTTCTTCCTCAAAATTCTCATTGGTAATTGTTACAACAGCCATCTTTTTTCCTCCTTTTGCCTGGTTAATTGCGTCTTCTATTCACAGTTTCCTCACCCACATGCGTAAAATCAGCCAGCAAGCTGTCTGCCGCCGCTACGCGGCTTTACATTTTACTTATGTAGGTGAGGTTCCTGCTTCGCAGCATGAATTGTCTCCTGCCATCAGTCCCTTACATGCACGCATGACGTTTCTAATGGCAGGAGGCAATTCAACTGTGAATAGGAACAGTTAATTGCGTCCAAATTCCGATAAAATAAGTCCCTCGTTGCGGTCCAGCGTCATGCCTGCACTCCAGGCATTCACAAACAGCAGCAACGGATTGCCTTTTAAATCCATGATCTTCTTCATATCTGAAGTCCCGGTCAGCTTGTCCATATCAAGGTCTTTGTTTTCAATCCAGCGGATATGCTCATAAGGCAGATTCTCCAGCCGTATTTCCACATTATATTCATTTTCCAGCCGGTATTTCAGCACATCAAACTGCAGCACTCCTACCACTCCCACGATGATCTCTTCCATGCCGCCCTGATATTCCTGAAAGATCTGGATAGCTCCTTCCTGTGCAATCTGCATGACTCCTTTGACAAACTGCTTTCGTTTCATGGTATCCACCTGCCGTACTCTGGCAAAATGTTCCGGTGCAAAGGTGGGGATTCCCTCAAAAGCAAATTCCTCCTTTGTTGTGGTAAGCGTGTCTCCGATGGAAAATATGCCCGGATCAAACACTCCGATGATATCTCCTGCATAGGCTTCTTCTACGATCTTGCGCTCCTGTGCCATCAACTGCTGCGGCTGCGAGAGCCGGATACTTTTTCCCCCTTGTATATGCTTCACCTCCATACCTGCCTCAAAGCGGCCGGAGCAGATCCTCATAAAGGCGATCCTGTCTCTGTGATTCTTATTCATATTTGCCTGTATCTTAAATACAAAGGCCGAAAAATCCTCTGAAAACGGATCCACCGTTCCCTTATCCGACTGTCTGGGCAGGGGCGGGCTGGTCATGGTAAGGAAATGCTTCAGAAATGTCTCTACACCAAAATTCGTCAGTGCTGACCCGAAAAAAACAGGTGACAACTCCCCTTTTGACACCAGATCCATATCAAATACCGCACTGGCTCCGTCCAGAAGTTCAATCTCACCCTGTAATGTATCCAGCGCATCTTCTCCGATTTCAGACAGGAGCATAGGATCATCCAAAGCAAAATCATGCTCTTCCCCCTCTTTTGTTCCCTTTAAGGTATCGGAAAACAACATAACCTTTTTTGTATTACGGTCGTATACCCCTTTAAACTCTTTACCCGATCCTATGGGCCAGTTGACAGGGCATGTGGCAATACCCAGCTCCTTCTCAATCTCATCCAGCAGCTCAAAGGTATCGTTGGCATCCCGGTCCATTTTGTTGATAAACGTAAAAATAGGAATGTGCCGCATCACACATACCTTAAACAACTTTCTTGTCTGGGCTTCCACACCCTTAGATCCGTCAATGACCATCACAGCCGAGTCCGCAGCCATCAGGGTACGGTAAGTATCCTCCGAGAAATCCTGATGCCCGGGCGTGTCCAGAATATTGATACAGCAGCCATCGTAATTAAATTGCAGGACCGAGGAGGTAACGGAGATACCTCTTTCCTTCTCAATCTCCATCCAATCGGACACGGCATGCCGCGCCGTTGCTTTTCCCTTCACGGATCCCGCCAGATTGATGGCGCCCCCGTACAACAGAAACTTCTCTGTCAATGTCGTCTTGCCTGCATCCGGGTGCGAAATAATGGCAAATGTCCGTCTCTTCTCGATCTCTTGCTTCAAGTCAGTCAAAATAGTTCCTCCTATGGTAACAGCGGAATATCCGCTAATTTTGAGTGGTATTGTAAGTCAGGCGGAGTGCCGGGCGCCAAAGCAGCCGGACGCTCCGATTCCTGTACAACATATCCTACCCTTTATTGTAATGTATTTTCCCTCGTTTTCCAACAAAAATATTCTGCGGCTATTGGTCTCCCTCTGTCTCCGCCTGTTCCTCTCCGGCAGAATTTCCTTGTTTCTGGATCTGAGTGATAATGATATTCGCCGCATCAATGCCGGTCTTGCGTTTCACAATATCCTCAATCTGCGCCCGCTTGGCATCTGTCACCTCTCCCATATCCAGCACAACATCCACGCTGTTATCTGTGATGCTTACCACCACGTCGGTAAAGCCTTTTGCCTCCAGAAGCATCTCTGCCGCATTTTCCTTCTCTGCCACACTGGTCATGGCGATCATCTGATTGACGGCATCCTGCTTCTGCGCCTCTTCCAGATTTGCATTGTCGATGATCCCCTGCAATGTTTCTTTATTTCTGGAGCGCACCTGCTCCCTTGCAAATTTCATCTCCGAAGCATAATCCATACTCTGTCCGTCTGTACTTGCCATAACTGCCTCTCCCGGATTCTCCATCGACGCCTGCATATCCTCGCTGTTATCTTCCGTATCTGTAAAAATATCTTCCTCTGCCAGTATATCTTCGTCAGAAATATCATAGGAAAGTTCCATATCATCTGCGACGCCTGCCTGCGTCATAATGTCTTTATCCTTTCCGTTTGTCCCCGCAAAACTCACATACCCCGCCACTGCGATCATCAGTGCCAATGCGGTGATAATCAGCTGATTTTTACGAAATATTTTTTTCACTGTCCACCCTCCTGCCAGTTCATTTTTGCTATTTTTATTCTATGAGCCTCCACCGGAAATAATGCCAAAACCGCCTCAGAAATATTCTGTTTTACCACAGGGTCATCACCTCCCGATGCCACCACCAGGATTCCTTCGATCCGGGGCGCCAGCTCCTGTGAAATAAACGGCGTATTCCCATTTTCTGCCTCGTCATATACGGTGGTCTGCTGGCTCTGCGTATCTTTTGTATGATGCACGGCGCTTCCGTCCGTCTCTTCTTCCGTGCTGCTCTGGGAAGTAATATCCTTCTCCACAATCTGGGTGCCGCTGTCCTTATATGTGATCATAACCACTACCTCGCCTGCTCCCTCAATCTGACTTAAAATGTCCGCAAGCCTCCTTTCCAATTCTTCTCCGGAAACCGTTTCCTTCTTCTGCTGCACCGCCTGTTCCTTCTGCTCCTCTTCCTGCTTCGATGTCTCCTTCTTATCTCCCACCGGAAGGACAATTACCAACAGCAAAATGCCAATCAGTACCAGGATAAGATAATCCGATTTTTCCGGCTTACGCTTCTTTAATCGCCCGAACATCTGCCGAAACCATTCCCCCTGTTTCATAAATGCGCCTCCTCAATCGTAACCTGATCATAGTCCAGTTGATAGTATTCCGTTACTTCTTCCAGGACATCCTGATATCCCCCTGCCTCTTTAAACCCGATACACAGACTGCTGATGGCGTAATTCTCATCCAACTGTGCTTCCACATAGGCAGGCTCATATTCCATCCGTTCCAGCATATGGATCACATCCTCCTCCACCGCCTGTTCATACTGCTCTCTTGCATAAGCTCTGCCAAGATCCGCCACCTTTTCGTTATCACGCTGTATATTGTCCATGTTCTGCCAGAACGTCTGATAATCCAGAGCGTTTAAAAACGCATCCTTGTCAAGCACAATCCGGCCTAACGGAGCTATGACCGCCATAATTACCACCACCTGAAAAAAAAGCTGTACATATTTTTCATAGATCTTGCCCTGCAGAAGATACAGCAGTACATTGCCCGCGATCAACAAGATGACAATGCCCTTGACCCACTGTAAAATTCCCTCCATTGTTACCTCCTCATCCCGTGACAGCATTGCTGGTAGTCGCTACAATTGCGATAGTCACCACAAAGAGAACCAGTGACGTCAGCAGGATCTTCACCATCAGCACGCAGCCCACATAGACACCGTTGATACTTCCGGCAATCCTTTTGTCTGCGACAGGCTCCGTCACCGCAGCCGTCACCTTATACAATAACGCCAGAATCAGCAGTTTGAGAAACGGCAGCATCGCGATCAGCAGCAATACAATAATACCAGCAGTCCCCACACTGCTCTTGATGACCATACCTGCACCTAAGAGCATATCGCTTAAAGCATTGGAGATGTTCCCGACCCCCGGTATCATACCTACTCCCCTAGTCACGCTGCTGGTCTTCAACCGGTCCACCGCAGGCGCTACCATTACCTGTATCACATTTAAACCCACAATAACAGAAATCACACATTTTAAGCACCAGCGTATTCCATCCTCCAATAACTCACACATTCTGGTAAACTTCTCACCTTTTACCATGTAATTCATGAACTGCAGCACTACCAGAACCTGTACGAGAGGGACCAGCAGTTCCAGCATGATCCACTGTACCGCATAGATCACCATAAATGCCAGCTGATAAAATCCCGCCGAAGTAAGATTTGCCAGCCCCAAGGACAGCGACATACAGAAAACCGGCACCAGCACAGTCATGAATTCTATGATACGATTCAACGCATCTGTCACGATCCCGCCTGCAATCTGGAATGATTTTAAAAGCATAACCATCATCTGCATATAAATCAGGGCAAAACAAATGTCCGAGACATAGGAATTACGGAACGCTTCCGCAATATTCTTGACAAACGTACAACTGACTGCCAGCAGCAGGACCATGATCAGCAGACTCTTATTTGTCTCAATCTCTGACCACAGCAGCTCCAATAGCTGTTCCATCAGTTTCTTCCCGTCTAACTCCCATTTTCCCTGTATCAACTGCCCTACTAAATCGGAAAATGTGATGTCATCCAATTCTTCCTGCCCCTGTACAAAGTTATCCAGTTCCCCCACATCCAGCATATCAAAATAGTCCTGCGTATAATCTCCTGCTTCCTTTGCAAAAACCCACACAGGCATCCGCGTGGCACACAGCACCGCCAGAAGCACAAAGCATATCCGGATGCAGTTCTTCATCCGCCCACTCATAGGAATACCCCTACGGTCTCTATCAAACCCATAAGTACCGGCATACTGACCAGAATAATCGATATTTTGGCAAACATTTCAATCTGCCCTGCCACCGAAGCATATCCGGCGTCTCTGCATACATCCGTGGCAAATTCCGCCGCATAGGATATTCCGATCATTTTCAGTATCATGATAAGATATCTTTCGTCCACTGGAAGCAGCGAACGGATGGTATCCATATAAGAGAGAACAATTTCCAGCTTACTGACTAGAAATGCAAATATGAGCGCACAGCATGCCAGACTCGTGAGTATACCGTATTCGTTCCTGTACTGCCTTAGGAATAATCCCAGGAACGCCGCTACAATTCCTAAAATCCCTATTTTTACGATATCCATATGCCTATCCTTCCCTATAATGCGAACAGCGACTTAATTGTCTCAAAGAGATCATAGATATAGGGAACGATCCAAAACAGCACGATGAGCAAACCTGCAAGACTCGTCATAAATGCATGTTCTTCCCGTCCGCTGTGCTTTAACACCTGACTGATAACCGTCACTAATATGCCTACTGCCGCTATCTTAAATATCAAATTTACACTCATACATCCTCCATCAGATGAGCACCAGCACCAGGAATACACCTCCTGCTGCGCACAGATATGCGCTCACCTTAAGTTTTCCTGCCAACTCCCGCTGTTCCTTGCCAATACAGAAATCAATCTGCTCCATTAACTGTTTGGCCGCTTCCGGAACCATATCCCTGCCGGTCTGTCCCACCAGACTGCCGCAGTCTGCAAAAATACGCGCCTCCTCACCGGACCAGTGAAAATCTTTTCGATATTTCTCCGCCAGTTCCTGCCAGATTATCCGCGGACTGCTGTTTTCGTATTTCTGCAGTTCTGCTTCCATATCCGCAAAAAATGCTTCAAAGGGCGGTTCCTGCCGTTCCTTAAGCAACGCGGCAATTTCCGGCAGCGGACGCCTGCGCTGCACCATTTCATATTCTATACACCATATGTATTCCTTCCACAGCAACAGTTGTTGGTAATGGCCGCGTAGCCTGTTGCAATAATCCCAGCCCATTCCGGCCGCTCCCGCCAGAATCAGTACCGCACCTAATAGTCTGACCATAATTGTCTGCCCGTCCCATCCATAACTGCATACCCTCTGCCTCTCCTGGCATCACATCTTATCACGATGCACCGGTCAAAGATCCCACACTCCAGCCATCGCTTTAACCGAGGTTTCTTACGCGCCTGTTCCACTCCTTCTGCGTGTATTGTCCCAAGAATACGGCTGCCGGAATACAATACCTGTTCCACTGCCGCAAAATCCTCCTCCCCTCCCAGTTCATCCACCGCAATCACCTCCGGGGACATAGAGCGCAGCAGCATACGCATCCCCACTGCTTTACTGCAGCCATCCAGCACATCCGTACGGATGCCCAGATCATTCTGCGGGATTCCTCGATGGCAGGCTGCGATCTCAGACCGTTCATCCACAACTCCTACCCTGCACCCGCTTCTCCCCCCTGCTCCGTCCGACAGCAAACGGATACAGTCGCGCAGCAGCGTAGTCTTCCCCATTCCCGGCGGAGACATGATCAGAGTATTCAAGGCGCCGCCTTCTCCGTATAGATACGGATAAATCCTTTCGGCACAACCCCTGCACTGATGGGCAATACGGACATTCAGGAACTGGATGTCCTGAAGCGCGACCACCCGGGAATGCTCCGACACAGCTCGTCCTGCCACACCCACACGATGTCCTCCCTCCAATGTAAGGAACCCCTGCCTCAATTCCTCTTCATAGGCATAGATGGAATAACGACTTAAGAACGTGAGAATTGCCTGGATATCACTCTCCCGGACAATGTATGCCGCCCGCATTCCCCGCACCAGCTCCGGCTCCTGAAGGCGCAGGAAATATTCCTCCCCACCACTGTAAAACTGCATGGGACGGTTGATCCGCACACGTATTTCCTCCATGTTCCGCCACTGCTCCCGCTCCCTCTGCTTCTCCATACACGCAGTTAAAGCCTGTCTGATATGAGGCGGGAAAATCGTCACGATCTCATCCAGCATAATATCCTCCTTATACAATCCCATATAATTGGCTGCCAGGATTTTCCTTACGACTAAATATATGACCTGTCCCACGAAATATTCCTAAACAATTGCATAACAGTTCCATGATAAAAACCTTGCAAGTATCATTATTTATGTTTAGAATATACAAATAGTACTTGATTCGGAGGCACCAGCTATGTTTAAGAACTGCACACACCTGCAATACCTAATCCATAAGGCATTTCTGTGCCTCTTACTGCTTCCGCTCGGTCTGTCGTGGACACTTCTCTCAGGCTGCCATAGCGGCACAAGCACAATTTCCAGAACCGGCTTTTATTTTGATACCGTAATTACGGTCACATTATATGACTGCAGCGATGAAACACTTCTGGACGGCTGCATGGAACTCGCCGAATACTATGAAGGGTTATTCAGCGCCACACGGGAGAGCAGCGATGTATCCCGCATTAATACTTCTGCTGGAACACCTGTCACGGTAGATAGTGAGACAATCGCACTCTTAGAGCAGGGATTATACTACTGTGATCTCAGCGATGGCGCTTTCGACATTACCATTGGAAATTTATCAGGACTGTGGCATTTTTCCGATAATACGGGCAGCATTCCTGCTCAGGAGGATATCAGCGCAGCCCTTGCCACTGTAGATTATCATGCAGTACGGATAGACGGCAATCGGGTTACCCTCACTGACGCAAATGCTGCCATAGATCTTGGTGGCATTGCTAAAGGTTATATTGCCGACCGTATGAAGGACTATCTGACAGAACATGGCGTCACCAGCGGTCATATCAATCTGGGCGGCAATGTGCTGACTCTCAGTGAGAAGTCCGATCACACCCCCTACACCATTGGTATTCAAAAACCCTTTGCCGAGGGCAGCGAGGCTTATGCCACGGTTCGTATCACCGACAAGAGCGTAGTCAGTTCCGGTGTATATGAACGCTGTTTCTATGTAGGTGATGTACTCTATCACCATATTCTCGATACTTCTACGGGCTATCCCATCAGTAATGGTCTCGTCAGCGTCTCCATTATCAGCGAACACTCTGTGGATGGCGACGGTTTGAGCACCGTCTGCTTTGCCTTAGGGTTAGAGGACGGTATGCTGCTGGTGGAAAGCCTCCCGAATACGGAAGCCATATTTATCACGGATGACATGAAGGCGCATACCACTTCCGGAATTGGAACAGACATTCCTTTTGAACTGCGGTAAACAGATATCAAAAAAATCCGCTCTCTTTCACTTCCGTGCAAGCACGAGTGAAAGAGAGCGGATTTTTTTACACTGCTCAATGCTTATAAAATGATTTTCTTGGGACACTTTTCTGCACAGGCGCCGCAGCCCGTACATTTCTCCTGATCAATGTAAGCTACATTGTCGACCACATGAACCGCATCATACTGACAGTTCTTCTCACACAGGTGACAGCCGATACAGCCCACAGAACATGCCTTCATCACATCTTTTCCTTTATCCTTGGAGCTGCAATGTACCAGATGCTTTGCTTCATAAGGCACAAGCTCGATCAGATTCCGGGGACATGCCGCAACACACTTGCTGCATGCCTTACATTTTTCTTTGTCCACCTTGGCAATACCGTCCACAATATGAATCGCATCAAACGGACACGCCTTCACACAGCTTCCATATCCCATACATCCATAATTACATGTCTTGGCACCGCCGCCGGGAATAAATGCCATAGCGGAACAATCCTCCACACCGGTATACACATAATCCTGTCCTGCTTTTTCACAGGTACCGGCACATTTTACGAATGCCACCTTTTTCACGCCTTCTTCCGCAGAAACGCCCATGATGTCTCCCACCTTAGCGCCTACCGGAGCTCCGCCTACCGGGCAGGCATTCACCGGAGCCTCTCCCTTGACGATTGCGGCTGCCAGACCGGAACATCCGGCATATCCACAGCCGCCGCAGTTATTTCCCGGAAGGACGTCTAAGATTGCTTCCTCCCTGGGGTCCACTTCAACCTTGAATTTTTCTCCTGAAAAGCCGAGGAAAAATCCAATCAAAATACCAACGCCGCCAACGATAGCCGCGGCAAGCAAAATTGCCTGTATCATCTTCTCTTTCCTCCTATATCATTCCTGAAAAGCCCATAAACGCAATTGACATCAGACATGCGGTGATCAGCACGATCGCTGTTCCCTTAAAGGGTTTTGGAATGTCATTATACTCAATCTTCTCACGAATTCCCGCCATGATCACAATGGCAATGAAAAAGCCCACCGCAGTTGCCAGTCCATTCACCACGCTCTCCAGAATAGAATACTCTTTTGTCACATTGGTAAGCGCCACTCCTAAAACTGCGCAGTTCGTAGTGATCAGGGGCAGATATACGCCCAAGCTCTGATACAGCGGCGGCATGCTCTTTTTTAAGAACATTTCCACAAACTGCACCAACGCTGCGATCACCAGAATAAAGACAATGGTCTCCAGGAAATCCATATCCAGAGGATGCAGGATAAACTGGTAGATCAGGGATGTAACCAGCGATGCGATCCCAATGACAAAGATTACCGCACCTCCCATTCCGGCAGCGGTCTTAGTATTCTTGGATACGCCCAAGAACGGGCAGATACCCAAAAACTGGCTTAATACTACGTTATTTACGATCGCGGAACCGATTGCAATCAAAAGTAATGTTTTCATCTGTATCCGCCCTCCTTATTCACTCTTCTTTTCATCTGCCGCGGCAGACACTCCCTTACCGCTGCACAATGCTGACTGTCCGCAGCTTGCGCAATCTCCGGTAAGACAGCCGGATGCCTTGGCAAGCGGTTTCCCGCTCTGTTCCATCAGTTCCCGGATGATATTCATGACCGCAACCAATATGGCCAGCACCAGGAACGCGCCAGGCGCCATTACAAAAATGGTAATAGCCGTATAGTTTGGTCCCAGCAGGGCAACTACCGCTGCAATGATAAGAATCGCTCCCGCCGCAATGCCAAGCACTGTGATTGCGGACATCCCGCTTCTTTTCACAGCCAGACATACGCAAACTGCAATCAATATAACTGCAACCACAGCAAGCACAATTCCAATTATCAAATGGTTATCGGATGCCAGGCTGATATCGAAAATTTTTCCGGCTCCGATCACCTCACGAACCAGACCGATCAGTGTCAGTCCCAGCGTAAAACCAAGTCCCATACCGATTCCATCGAAAATAGACGGTACAACACTGTGCTTGGACGCATAACTCTCTGCACGTCCCAGAATAATACAGTTCACAACGATCAGTGGAATATATACACCCAATGACTTGCTTAAGCTGGGCGTATATGCCTCCATGATAAACTGCACCATAGTTACCAGCGAAGCCACAATTACAATGAACGCCGGTACACGCACACCGTTGGGAATGATCTTACGGAATGCAGAAATAAGTAAATTGGAAAGAACCAGCACCACAGTTGTGGACAATCCCATACCCAGTCCGTTGATGGCGGAAGAAGTTACCGCCAGTGTGGGACACATACCCAGCATCAGCACAAAGGTAGGATTCTCTTTGATGATACCGTTATACAAACGTTCCATATTCTGTTTCATGATACCGCACCTCCTGCCAATTCATTCTGGAAGTATACAATGCACGCATTCACGCCATTCGCAATTGCTTTGGTTGTGATGGTTGCACTGGTAATAGCTTCAATCTCAGAATCCGATGTCGGAGTCGTCTTTACAACTGTAAATGCATCTACCTTTTTGTTCTGGAATTTCGCAATAAAATCTTCGTCCTGTGCATGCATGCCTAATCCCGGGGTCTCGGCAATATCCGTAATGGAATAACCGTTGATGGTGCCGTCGTTTCGTATTCCCACGGAAAACGTGATATTTGCCTGACTGGCATCCTTTGCCGTCACGGTAATGACATAACCCAGCACCTGTCCTCCCTGGGAGTCATATGCGGTCTGCACATCCGTGATCTCATCCGCATACCCTGCATCTGTCACAATTTTTGCTGCCGCCTCTTTATCAAAATCTCCCATCGCCTCAAAATACTGCGCATCTGGGAACACCTCCTGATACGCCGCCTGCGTTGCCGCTTCCTTCGCCTGTGCGATCGGATCCTTGGTGATCTCATATACCAGTCCCAGAACAAAACCAAGCACCAGGGTAAATGCGGTTAAGATCAGCGCGTCTTTTACTATTTTCTTATTCATGCTGCTTTCCCTCCCTTACCTGTCCGAATGCTCTTGGCACCGTAATCTTCTCGATAATGGGAACCAGAAGGTTGCTTAATATAATAGCGAAGGATACGCCTTCTGCGTTTGCGCCGAAAATACGGAACAGTCCTGTCAGAATACCCAGACAAATACCAAACAGTATCTGTCCGTTCGGTGTAATAGGGGAAGTCACATAATCTGTTGCCATAAAGAAAGCTCCCAGCATCAGACCGCCGCCGCACAGCTGCGCCACAATGTAACTTGCATCCAATCCGTGTCCTCCGAACAGTGTAATAAAGATCACAAACGTAATAATGTAGGTAGCCGGAATCTTTAAAGTGATCACACCCATCAGGATCAGGAACATAGCGCCTATGATAATGCAGAGGGCAGAGGTCTCACCTATGGTTCCTGCCGTTTTTCCGATCAGCATATCCATGGTGTTTACAGCTCCTACGCCTCCCTCCCGCATCAATGCCAGGGGCGTTGCACCAGAATAGGAATCAATGTCAAACTCAACCATATTGGCTGCAAATGCGATAAGCAGAAAACACCGCGCACCCAGTGCCGGGTTCATAAAGTTCTGACCCAATCCGCCAAACAGGCATTTCACTACGATAATAGCAAACACGCCGCCAATCACCGCCTGCCACCAGGGCAATGTTGCCGGAAGATTCAGGGCAAGCAGAAGCCCTGTCACTACTGCGCTCAGATCGTTGATGGTATTCTTCTTATGTACAATTCTGTTATATATCCATTCAGATGCCACACAGCTGGCAATGGTGACCAGAATCAGTACCAATGCCCGATATCCGAAATTATAAATTCCAAATATACTGGTTGGCAATAATGCAAGAATCACATACAGCATGATTCTGCTCGTTGTATCTTTGGATCTTACATGCGGTGATGAAGATACATGATATAACTCACTCACGGTTATCCACCTCTTTCTTAGTCTATTTTTTTCTCTTGGCTGCAAGAACCTGCTTTTTCATGGTCTTGATGCATTGTGCCAACGGTCTCTTTGCAGGACAGATAAAGCTGCAGCTGCCGCATTCCACACACTCAAGACCGTGCCAATTCTCAAAGCTCTCCATATCGCCCCGCAGTGCAAATCTGGACAGCCGGGAAGGAATGATCTGCTCCGGACATGCTTCCACGCAGCGTCCGCAGTTAATACATGCCGTTGCCACAGATTCTGCCTCGGCCACTTCATCCTTTGTCATACATAACAGCGCAGAGGTTGTCTTGGTAGTCGGAACATCCAGCCCGAACAAAGCAAATCCCATCATGGGACCGCCTGCGATCATTTTCTCCGGCTGTTCCTTGCAGCCGCCCGCAGCATCCAGAAGCTCCTGGAAACTGGTTCCGATTGCAAAATAGAAATTACACGGATCCTCCACCGCATCTCCGGTAACGGTAAACACACGGTTCATGACCGGTCTGCCTAATTTTACTGCATTGTATATAGAAATCAAGGTCTCTACATTATCTACAATACATCCTGCATCCGCCGGCAGCATTTTAGAATTGATGGCGCGCTTTGTCACAGCATAGATCAGCTGGCGCTCCCCGCCCTGTGGATATTTGGTCATAAGCTCCGCCACTTCCATACGCGGTTCATCCTTCGTCAGTTCCCGAAGCTTTGCGATACAGTCCGGTTTGTTATTTTCAATACCAAATATACCCTTTGCATGGTCGAAGAGTTTCAATACAATACGCATGCCCTCCACCAGCTTCTCGGGATTCTCCAGCATCTCACGGTAATCTGAAGTCAGATACGGCTCACATTCCGCACAATTTGCGATAATGTAGTCGATTTTATCCGGCTCCTTGGGTGACAGCTTCACATGTGTGGGGAAGCCCGCTCCTCCCATACCTACAACCCCTGCTTCTTTGATTTTGTTTACAATCTCTTCCTTGGACAGGGAATCGATATCCTCGGTGGGTTGATATTCCACCTCTTTAAATTCTCCATCATTGGCTATAACGATGGAGTTCACCATGTCGCCTACGGCAACTCGTCTTGGCTCAATTGCCTTGACAGTTCCGGATACAGATGCATAGATCGGAGAAGACACAAAGCCACCGGCTTCCGCTATCTTCTGCCCCTTCAGCACGGTATCCCCCACTGCTACAATCGGGTTCGCCGGTGCTCCGATATGCTGAGATAACGGATAGACCAGGTCTCCCTTGGGTAATAACTCCCGAATCGGCTTATCTTTGGATAATTCCTTCCCCTCAAAGGGATGGACACCACCTTTAAACGTCAATAAACCCATTGTCTGTGCCCCACTTTCTTTAGATTTGACATACTGCTTTATATGCAGCACGTCCGAACATACTTAATATTATAGCACACATGCATTTTTATGACAGCGTTTTTTTGTAAAAACAGATGGGATTTTGTCTTTTTTTGCGTACATTGTAGTTACTTTTTACCAAGATTTTGTGTATAATAGACCCAGGAGGTAATACCATGAAAACAATTCACAAGGAAATCCCTTTTCAGCCCCACCATATACTGACCCAAGAGATGTTTACAGACAACTCTCTCTTTTTCGACATTGAGACCACAGGATTTTCTCCCGCCCACACCAGCCTCTATCTGATCGGCTGCGTCAGGCGCTCCGGTTCTTATATCTGCATCGATCAATTTTTTGCAGAACAGCCCGCAGAGGAGAAACTGATTCTTGTTACATTTTTGGAATTATTAAAGGCATGTGACACCATCATTACCTTTAACGGTATTGGTTTTGATATTCCGTATCTTAAGGCAAAATGCGATACCTATGCCCTGAAACAGCGCTTTGCCGACTATACTTATATAGACATATTCAAATCCATATCTTCCATCAAACACATATTGAAACTGCAGAATTTCAAGCAAAAGTCCATAGAAACTTTTCTCGGTATCGATCGCCGCGATCTGTATTCCGGTGGTGAACTGATCCATATCTACCATTCCTATACAAAGGACCCGGAAGAAGAATTGCTGGAATTGTTGCTATTACATAACTATGAAGATGTACTAGGAATGATCGATCTATTGGAAATTCTCTCCTATGTACATCTGATGAACGGACGCTTTCAAAAATCTTCCTGTGAGGTATGCGACCTTACCACCTATGAGGGAGCGGCTGCAAAGGAATTACAGATCACACTGCATTTAGAATTTCCAGTGCCCCGGCGTATTTCTTACGCCTGTGGACCGCTGTATCTGTCCGCACATCAGGATACCTGCCGTATCACGGCAAGACTGGCAGAAGGAGAACTGAAATATTTCTTTGACAATTATCGGGATTACTATTATCTTCCAGAGGAGGATATGGCAGTTCACAAAAGTGTTTCTTCCTATGTGGACAAGGAACACCGGGAACAGGCCAGGGCATGCACCTGTTACAGCCGGCACGCCGGGCTGTTTGCACCCCAGTATGAAGAGATCATTACACCTTCCTTCAAACAGGAGTATAAAGATAAAACACTCTATTTCGAAGTAACTGAGAAATTCCTGTCTGAACAGGAACTGTCAGAGGCATATATCCGCCACCTGCTATCCTATCTGAAAACTACCAAAAAACGCGTGTCCCCGTAAATCGGGCGATAACTGAAAAATCTTCAGACCACGCCATTCACAGAATCAACTGCAAAAAGAGAGTCCGGATATCCGGACTCTCTTCTTAATCTTATTATGTATGAAACTACCCCTTTTGAAAGAAAAACGATTCATTTCTGATGAAATTCAATCCCCGGTAATCCAGAATCTGCTCAGTACTGCCAATAAACAGCACTCCATCTTTCACCAATGCTTGATTGAACTTCCGGTAAATCTCCTGCTTCGCCTCTTCCGTAAAATAGATGACAACATTACGGCATACAATCAGATGACAACTCATCGGATATTCATCCTTCAGCAGATTATGCTCCTTGAATTCCACACACCGCTTGACTTCATCCGAAATCTTATAGGAAGCGCCAACCTTAGTAAAATATTTGGCCTTCAGATCTTCCGGAACTGCAGCAATGCTCTTCTCATTATAGAGCCCTGCCCTCGCTTTATCCAAAACCTGCTTGTCAATATCCGTCGCTATAATATGGATGTTGCTCAAGGGCACATGGCGTGACAACGCCATCACCAATGAATAGGGTTCATCGCCGGTAGAACAGGCAGCACTCCATACTCTGAGACTTTTGCCAAACTTCTGGATAAGCTTTGGAAACACCTTTTTATCCAGAAATTCCCACTGATCCGGATTCCGATAAAATTCGGACACGTTAATGGTAAGGAAGTTCACAAACTGCTCAAACTTCTCTTTGTCCCGCCGAATCAGATTCACATACTCGTCATAAGATGCCATACCGTTCTTCGTAGCAAGACTGTCTATTCTACGGCGCATCTGCTTTTCTTTATACGCATTCAGATCAATGGTCGTCAAGGCATAGATATCTTTTTTGAACTTCTCGTAGTCAGCAAACAATATGCCACCCCCTGACACACTTATTCTTCTATTGCATCCTCAAACGGTTCTTCATCAGAATACACAGCTTCGTCCTCTGTGTCCTCTTCACCCAGTAATGCCTTAATACTCAGGCTGATCTTGCGATCCTGCTCACTGAAGTCTACAATCTTCGCCTCTACCTCCTGGCCTACCTGAAGCACGTCGGAAGGCTTCTCCACATGCTCTTTTGCAATCTGTGACACATGAAGCAGTGCATCCACACCCGGTGCCAATTCTACAAACGCACCAAAATCCGTCATTCTCGCAACGACACCTGTCACAATCGTACCGATTGCATATCTTTCGGATGCATTGTTCCACGGATTCTCATCGTCGAACTTCATACTGAGCGCAATCTTGGTATCATTGATATCCTTAATGTATACCTTCACGTTATCGCCCACTTTGAATACTTTCTTCGGATTCTCCACACGTCCCCATGACATCTCGGAGATATGAAGCAGACCGTCCGCTCCGCCCAGATCGATAAATGCACCGAAATCCGTAATATTTTTCACAACACCTTCTACAATATCGCCAACCTGTATCCGTGCGAAAAGCTCTCTCTGCTTCTCTGCTCTCTCCGCCAGAAGCAACTGCTTTCTGTCACCGATAATTCTTCTCTTCTTCGGATTAAACTCTGAGATGACAAAAGAAATCTCCTGACCATCATATTTGGTCAGATCCTTCTCATAAGAATCGGACACCAGACTTGCCGGGATAAATACCCTTGCCTCGTCAACTACTACGCTAAGACCGCCGGACAATACCTGTGCCACCTTTGCCGTCAGGATCTCCTGACTCTCAAACGCCTCCTCAAGCCGCTTGCTTCCTCTCTCGGCAGCAAGACGCTTATAAGTCAGCAGTACCTGGCCTTCGCCGTCATTTACCTTGAGCACTTTTGCTTCCATGGTATCGCCCAGGGCTACAACAGTGGTCAGATCAACATTTGCTTCGTTCGTATATTCATTACGTGTAATGATACCGTCAGCCTTATAACCGATATTCAAGATGATCTCATCAGGTTTCACACCGATAACGACGCCTTCGACTACCTCTCCATTCCTTATTGTTTTAAATGATTCTTCCAGCATTTGGTCAAAACTCATTTCTGACATTATTTTGAACCTCCTCAATAATTTTGTTTGGGGTTGAAGCCCCTGCGGTAATACCTACGTTGTCAATATGATGAAACTCATCCAAATCCAAATCATGTATGGTTTGTATATAGTAAGTATTTTCACATTCGCTTTTGCATATTTCAAATAATTTCTGCGTGTTGGAACTGCTCCTGCCGCCGATGACGATCATCGCGCCGGACTCCCGTGCAAGTACCCTTGCCTCCGTCTGCCGCTCCTCTGTAGCACTGCAGATTGTATTTAAAACAATTATATCATAACCTTTTTTCTCGATAATTTCAACTAATTCTTGAAATTTATTGTAGTTAAATGTCGTTTGAGATACAATGCATATTTTCCGGCTGCCAGGATTTTCCAGAGCGGCCGCTTCCTCCGTAGATCCGATCACCTGAATCTGTTCCGGTATGCCCCAGCCGCGGATGCCCTCCACCTCAGGATGACGCTCATTTCCTATGATAACGACATGATACCCTCTGTTACAATATTCCTCCACATGCCGGTGTATCTTCTTTACAAAAGGACAGGTGGCATCCACAATGGTAAATCCTGCCTGTTCAAGCAGATCATACACCTCCCGCCCCACGCCGTGGGAACGGATGATCATAATGCCCGGCACAAGTCCCCCTAGTCCGTCTGTGGATTCCACCACCTGTACCCCTCTTGCGGCAAGGTCCGCCACAACCTCCTCGTTATGGATGATGGGACCAAATGTATAGATATTCTGCCCCTTATTCTCCAGCTGCTGATACACCGTTTCCACGGCACGTTTTACTCCAAAGCAAAAACCGGCGCTCTTGGCCACAGTCACATGTCTCATGCCATCTTCTCCTTGCAGATGCCGCGGATTACGGATACCACTTCTTCTATATTCATATCTGAGGTGTCTACCAGCACAGCATCCTCAGCCTGTCTCAGAGGGGATATCTCCCGGTTCATGTCCCTCCTGTCGCGCTCCTCAATATCTTTTGAAATCTCTGCAAGGCTGCATTCCGCCCCCTTTGCGCACAGCTCATCATATCTTCTTTTCGCCCTGCATTCCACACTTGCAGTCAGATAAATCTTCACCTGGGCTTTTGGCAGTACGCATGTTCCGATATCCCTGCCGTCCATAATGACATTCTCATTGGCAGCAAGCTGTTGCTGCAGTTCCACCAGTTTTTCACGCACTGCCCGATATACGCTGACGGCAGAGGCCATGTTTCCCACTTCCTCTGTGCGGATCTGTCCGGAAACATTTTCACCATTTAAGAGGACCTGCTGTTCTCCGCCCTCATATCCGATGGAAACCTCCACCGTGCCGCATGCTTTTCCGATCGCCGCCTCATCACCGCTGTCTATCTTGTTTTGCAGAAAATAGAGAGCCATAGCCCGGTACATGGCCCCTGTATCTACATATATATATGACATCTCATGTGCCAGCTTTCTGGCAATGGTGCTCTTCCCTGCGCCTGCTGGTCCGTCAATTGCAATATTTACACTCATCTTGATCTCCTTTATTCTGATACTGTTCTTATCATATGCTACGGTATGCTGCTCCCTGCCAGATATCCAGTAGACCAGGCAATCTGTAAGTTAAAACCGCCAGTCAGCGCATCCACATCCAGCACTTCCCCCGCAAAATACAATCCCCGTACCTTACGTGATTCCATGGTGGAGGGATTCACATCCCGCACCGACACGCCGCCTTTCGTAATGATAGCCTCCTCAAAGCCCCGGAGTCCCACCAACGTCATTGGGAAGCCTTTGGTCAACTCCACCAGCCGCTTGCGCTCCTCCTTTGTGATGCTGTTCGCTTTCCGATCCGGCGCTATACCGCTCAGACGCACGATGACAGGGACAAGCTTGGCTGGATACAGGCGGCTGACTGCATTGATCAACTGTTTGTTCTGTGCCTCAGTCAGATCACGCAGAGTCCGACGATCCAGTTGTTCCTCATCCAATGCAGGCTTTAGGTCAACCGTCAGTTCCAGTTCCCCCTTTTGTATGGCATCATTTACCACACTGCTGGCGCTGAGCATCAGAGGACCGCTGACACCAAAATGTGTGAACAGCATTTCTCCAAACTCCTCATATAAGAGCCTGCCATTCTGCCGTATGCCGGCCCTGACATTTTTTAAAGACAGCCCCATCAATTCACGGACATAATCCTCCTTCGCCGTAAACGGCACCAGAGAAGGACTTCGCGGCTTCACTTCATGCCCGCTGTCTTTGGCAAACCGGTATCCGTCGCCGGTAGATCCGGTAGAGGCATAGGAGCAGCCCCCTGTGGCGATCACCACAGCATCTGCTTCCAGGATCTGTATTTTCCCAGACTGTGTCTCCATCTGTACCCCAATCACAGCGCCGTCCTGTACCTCAATATCTCTGACCTTCGTATGGAAGCGCACATCCGCCTTCTGCTGACGCAGTTTCCGCTGCAGGGCGCTTATGATATCGGAAGAGTGATCCGATACCGGAAATACCCTGCCTCCACGCTCAATTTTCAGAGGAACCTTCTGTTCTTCAAAAAAATCCATAACGCGATGATTGTCATAACCGTAAAAAGCACTGTACAGAAATTTGCGGTTGCGGATCACACTCTCCAGCAAATCTTCCATATCGCAGGCATTGGTCACATTGCATCTGCCCTTGCCTGTAATGAACAGCTTCTTCCCCAGCTTTTCGTTCTTCTCCAACAGTGTCACCGTATGCCCGCACTCCGCGGCCGCAATAGCCGCGAATGCCCCTGCCGGACCCCCGCCGATCACGATCACTCTACTCATCGTCTTCCCCCAGCCTCGCATAGCGCATTTTTATCTTGTCATCAATGAAATTGATCTCATCATTTTCATAGACCTGATATTCATCCCATATCTCCTCCAGGGCCTCTAACGTCCTTGCCACCTCGTTCTGCTTCTTCATACACAGCGCTACGATCAGCGCATTGATCACACTCAACGGCGCCACCAGAGAATCCACGATAGATGCCATATCGCTTCTGGCAATGAGATTACAGGAGGAATAAAGATTCATGGGGGAATGCACGCTGTCGGTAAGCGTGATCACCTTGGCGCTGCGGTTATTGGCAAATTCCATTGCTTTTAACGTGCGCATGGAATACCTGGGAAAACTGATCCCTATGATAACATCATCCCTGCTGATGCGTACCATCTGCTCAAAAAGCTCACTGGAGCTGTTGGTCTGCAGCAATGTGACATGCTCAAACATCAGATTGAAATAGAATGCCAGAAACGCAGCAAGAGGAGCGCAGCTGCGAATACCTATGATATAGATATGTTTTGCATGCAGAATCGTATCCACAGCCAGTTCAAAGGTATGTTCATCCATATGCTCCAGCGTATCCTTGATCTTTTCCTGATCCGCCTGCAGCACCGTCTCTAATATTCTGGACTGGCTAATCCTGCCATAAGTGACCTCCATGCGCTGAATAGAATTCAGCTTATTGCGCACCAGCTCCTCCAGCGCTTTCTGAAACTCAGGATATCCCTTATAGCCCAGATGTGTGGCAAAACGAACCACGGTAGATTCGCTGACGCCAACCACCGCTCCCATTTTCGCCGCAGTTAAGAATACTGCCTTATCATAATTATCTGTAATGTAGGTTGCAAGTATTTTCTGCCCCTTGCTCAAGCTGCTGTATGCATCATTGATACGGCTGGTCAAATCATTGGTGTTCCCACTCATATTCCGCACTTCCTGTTATATTTCATTCTGCATATTTCCCGTCATTTTTGTCGAATTATGCAAGATTTTCATTATTTTCATTATAATTATCTTTCTATTCCTTGTCCACCACATTATATTGTGGTCAATTTGGTTTTTGGATACAAGAGTGCAACGCAGTCCGGTGGTCCTGCTTGCGATTGCACATTTATTTTGATCCTTATTCAGCGCACCATAGGGTCCCGCTGCCTTCGGCAGCACAGATGTTTTTGCACGAAAAGTGTTTGGAAAGCTTGCTTTCCAAAACACTTTCCTGTGCAAAATGTTCACATCGCTCTGCGATGTGAACCCTATGGTGCGCTTTCCGTGTGAGTAAAGTAGCGCTTAAGAGTCCTCCCCAGGAACTGCCTTTCCTGCCAGATAGTTTACAAACTGCTGTGCCGTCCGCCCGGAAATCCCGCCATGGCTCAATTCCCACTTATTTGCCTCCTGCATCAATTCCTCGTCCGACATCTGAATCCCTGTTCTGTGTGCCAGTTCCAAAACGATATGAAAATACTCCTTCTGCGTCGGCTTGGAATAATTAATAGTCACGCCGAAACGGTATACCAGAGACAGCTTCTCCTCCATGGTATCGGACCGGTGCATCCCATTATCCACTTCCACATCATTCCGGTCATTCCAGGTCTCCTTGATGAGATGTCTTCGATTTGATGTGGCGTAAATCAGTATGTTATCCGGTCTTGTCTCTACTCCGCCTTCAATCACGGCCTTTAAGAACTTATACTCTGTCTCAAACTCTTCAAAGGACAGATCATCCATATAAATAATAAAGCGGTAATTACGATTTTTGATCCGTGCGATCACATTGGAGAGATCCTTAAACTGATGCTTGTAAATTTCAATCATTCGAAGCCCCTGAGGGTAAAATTCATTGACGATAGCCTTAATGCTGGTGGATTTTCCTGTGCCGCTGTCACCAAAAAGCAATACATTATTGGCTCTGCGTCCCTCCACAAATGCCCTCGTGTTGTCTATGAGCTTCTGTTTCTGAATCTCATAACCCACCAGATCTTCCAGCATCACCTTATCCATGTTATTGATGGCGACAAACTCAACCTCTCCCAAGTCTTTCTCCCGGATGCGGAACGCCTTGTTCAGTCCAAACATTCCCACACCGTAATCCCGGTAAAAGTCCGTAATCTCCCCAAAAAACATCTCTTCATTCAAAGCATCCGCCAGGCGGCTGCTCAATGCGATAATCTTCTCACTGACATTCTTATTGTACATAAGCTCTTTTTTTGCAATTGCCCTGTAATCAGATATCTGCGAAAAACAGTCAATCCCCAGTTCCCGCTCAATTGCAGTAAAATCAAAATGAAACAATGCACGAAACACCCGGAAATCATTCTTGGCAAAATGATTGACACTACCGTCATTGGCTCCAACCTTTTCGCAGGTAATACTGAAGGGATTCTCATGGGTCACCAGATAAAAAGTCAGATAATTCTGCCACAGGTTATGGTCAAATCCATAGTCTGTTGCCAGTTTCAACAGATTCTGTATCTGTGTATAAATCTCCCGTATCAGCTCTGTGGATGTCTCTTCCTTCTCCTCATATTTCCGAAAGATTTCTCCCATCCGACACAGGATACAGTCCTTCGGCATATCTCCATATATAATTAATTTCGCTATCTCACGATGCACTTATGATCGCCTCCTGTATTCTCTTCTGTTACAAAACGAGAGAAACACAGCATCCCTGCCGCATTTCTCTCATTCGTAGTCACTGGCCTTCTTATACCGGATATGCGCCGTTCTCAGTATCTGCCACCGTAGCATCTACTCCCGTCTGCTGAGCCTGACGGTACTTGAAAAATTCCGTCGCCACCTGTGGGAAGAGTGCATAGGACAGGACATCCTCATCCTGCTGTTTCCACTGCTTCATCTCCGCCTCGATCTTGTCAAGCTCCGGTTCCAGCAGATCTGCCGGACGGCAGGTGATGGCATTCTTCTTATCCTCACCTAATACCTTGTCCACGATTTCCGGATTAAAGGGCTTTACGGTCTGCCCGTATTTTCCAAGCAGAATATCCTTAGTCTCCTTGGTCGCAACCTTATAGCGCTCGCCCATCAGCACATTGAACACCGCCTGTGTTCCGACAATCTGGGAAGATGGAGTCACCAAAGGCGGCTCGCCCAGATCCTTGCGCACCCGGGGAACTTCTGCCAACACTTCGTCGAATTTGTCTTCTTTTCCCTGCTCCTTTAACTGAGACAGCAGATTAGAAAGCATTCCGCCCGGCACCTGATACAGCAGAGTCTTGATATTGACACCCAATACCTTAGGATTCATCAGTCCGCTCTCCAGAGCCTCTTCACGCATGGGACGGAAGTAATCCGCGATCTCAGCCAGCTTGTTCTGGTCAAGACCAGTGTCAAACTCCGTATCCTTGAACGCCTCCACCATAACTTCCGTTGCAGGCTGGCTGGTTCCAAGCGCAAAGGGAGACATTGCAGTATCAATGATATCACAGCCTGCCTCCACCGCTTTCATATAGGTCATAGACGCCACGCCGGAGGTATAATGGGTATGAAGTTCAACGGGAAGGCTGGTAGCATCCTTCAATGCCTGGATCAGTTCCGTTGCCTGCTTGGGAACCAGCAGCCCCGCCATATCCTTGATACACAAGGAATCGGCTCCCATGTCTTCTACCTTCTTCGCCATCTCCATCCAGTAGTCCAAAGTATAGGCGTCACCCAGCGTATAGGACAGGGCTACCTGTGCATGCCCTTTTTCCTTGTTGCAGGCGCTTACCGCCGTCTGCAGATTGCGCACGTCATTCAGACAGTCGAAAATACGGATAATATCAATACCGTTGGCAATTGATTTCTGTACAAAATATTCTACCACATCATCCGCATAAGGACGGTATCCTAAAATATTCTGTCCGCGGAACAGCATCTGCAGCTTTGTTTTTTTAAATCCTGCTTTCAGCTTGCGCAGGCGATCCCAGGGATCTTCCTTCAGGAAACGCAGGGATGCATCAAAGGTTGCTCCACCCCAACACTCAACAGCATGGAAACCAACCTCATCCATTTTGTCGATGATGGGAAGCATCTGCTCAGTAGTCATTCTGGTTGCGATCAGGGACTGGTGTGCGTCACGCAGTACAGTCTCTGTAATCTTTACTGGTCTTTTTATTTCTTCTGACATAATCGTCCTCCTTATATCCCAAAGATTGCCATAAATACACCGGCAGCTACTGCCGTACCAATCACCCCGGCAACATTAGGTCCCATTGCATGCATAAGTAAAAAGTTCGTAGGATCTTCTTCCGCACCTACTTTCTGCGACACACGCGCTGCCATAGGAACCGCCGACACACCGGCAGAACCGATCAGCGGATTGATCTTACCCTTCGTGATGAGACATAACAGCTTGCCGAACAGGACTCCGGCCGCTGTTCCCACCATAAACGCCACCAGACCTAGAATTACGATCTTAATGGTGCTCCAGTTCAGGAACGCCTCCGCACTGGTAGTTGCCCCCACCGAAGTGCCAAGCAGGATGACTACAATGTACATCAACGCATTGGACGCTGTATCAGACAACTGTCTTACTACGCCGCACTCACGGAAGAGATTACCCAGCATCAGCATACCTACCAGAGGCGCGGTTGTCGGCAGGATCATACATACAATGATCGTAACGATAATGGGGAACAGTATCTTCTCCAGCTTGGATACCGGACGAAGATTCTCCATCTTGATCGCCCGCTCCTTCTTAGTAGTAAACAACTTCATGATCGGCGGCTGGATAATGGGCACAAGCGCCATATAGGAGTACGCTGCCACCGCTATCGGCCCCATAAGTCCCGTCTGTCCCAGCTTGCCCGCCAGGAAGATAGAAGTCGGGCCGTCTGCTCCTCCGATGATGGATACCGCTGCCGCTCCCTTATCGTTAAAGTCCATAAGGATTGCCAGCAGATATGCACTGAAAATTCCGAACTGTGCCGCCGCTCCAAGCAAAAAGCTGATGGGATTGGCAATCAACGGACCGAAATCCGTCATAGCTCCCACGCCCAAGAAGATTAAGGACGGCAGGATCGACCACTCGTCTAACTGATAAAAATAGTATAACAATCCACCCACACCATTGCTGGCATCCTCGGGACTTACGATAATGTCCGGATAGATATTGACCAGGAGCATACCGAACGCAATCGGAACGAGAAGCAGCGGTTCATATCCTTTCTTAATTGCAAGAAACAGGAACACACAGGCAACCGCGATCATAACGTAATTGCCCACCGTAAGATTCAGGAATGCAGTCTGATGCAGGAGGTTTTCTAATGTTTCTCCGACATAACTTAACATAATATTCCTCCTAGTTGTTCATAGTAGCCAGGACTGCTCCCGCCTCTACTGCGTCGCCTACTGCAACGTCTATGCTTGCAACGGTTCCGTCCTCCGGTGCCACAACGGGAGTCTCCATTTTCATGATCTCAAGAACCAGTACGGTATCTCCTCTCTTCACAGATGCTCCGACAGAAGCTTCAATCTTAAACACCTTGCCGGAGGCTCCCGCTTCGATCTTGATGCTGCCTGCCCCTGCGGAAGCTGCTGCCTTGGCAGGAGCTGCCTTCGGAGCCGGTGCTGCTGCTCTCGGTGCTGCCACAGGTGCTGCGCCCTGTCCGTTCTCCTCTACGGTCACATCATAAACATTTCCATTTACTGTAATTGTATAGCTCTTCATGTTATCATCCTCCTACTGAATTTACACTTAACGTCTCTTAATGGAACGAACTACAAAATCATCCGTAGAACTTCCCGTTGCAGCTGCAATGGCAGCCGAAATTACTGCTACAAGCTCCAGATCATCCTGAAGCGCCTCTTCTTTATAAACCGGTGTCTCCGGCAATTGCACATTGTCTGCTTGAACCAGCGCCTGCTGTTCCTTCTTACGGTTCTGCAGATAGGGAACAACCCGGAAACAATAAATAATGAGACTGATCAGTATCAGTACAATGAACACGGTTCCCATCCCCATCAGGGTATTCATACCTGCCTTGGACATTTTCTCACTCAGCGTATATGCCTTATCAAAGCTGTAATCCGTTATGGCAAGCGTGTCCGCATCTCTGATTTCCGTATAGATCAATGTGCGGTTCTCAAAAACCATGTCCTGCTCTATCGTCAGCGTGCCATTAGCCTCCGTAATATCGAAATCACCAAACTCCACGAAGCTGCCCTCACCCGCTTTGGCCTCCAGCCAGGAGGATATCAGCCTATACGAAGTGGGATTCTGCTGTTCCGACATACCGGCCAGCTGACCTGTCCAGTATTCGTCTCCCATGCCGTTCACAGCTACCAGAAACTGATGTGCCATTTCCTCCAGTTCCTGTCCGGTCATGGGTTGTTCCAGTGCGGTACCGTAAGTTGCCGCTGCCGGATCTTCATCCCCACACCCCAGCAGTGACATAGCTGCCAGGCACAGGCATACAAGCATCCATAATTTCTTCTTCATAAGCTTCACCTTCCTACTTTGCTCCATGCTTTTTATACGGCGTATCCATACGCTTGGTAAACAGCATTTCAAATGCCGCCACCAAATACTTTCTCGTATCTGCCGGGTCAATGATAAGATCTACATATCCCCTTCTCGCCGCCGTCTCTATACTGGACTGTAATGCGTCATACTCCTTTGCCTTCTCATCCAGCTTGTCTGCATCTGCGTCAGCATACATGATCCCTGCCGCCAGCTTGGCATCCATGGTTCCCATTTTAGCGCCCGGCCATGCGTAAACCATATCCGCACCTACGGACTTGGAATTCATCATGACAGCGGCGCTGCCGTATGCCTTGTCCACAACCAGATTCACCTTTGGAACGGTTGCATTGGCAAATGCATAGGTCAGTCTGCTCAAAGCCTTCGCCAGCTTTTTCTCGCTGCAGGCACAGGTGCAGAAGCCTGTCACATTGGTCACTGACAGCACAGGAATATCAAAAGCGTCGCAGAACTGGATAAATTCTGCCGCTTTGTCACAGCCCTTGGCATTCAGCACGGTATGGAAGCTTTCTACCAGCTTGCCCTCCTCGTCATAGCGCTCACTGCTGTTGGCAACTGTCCCCACCGTCAGTCCATTCAGACGGATAAAGCCTGTCACCATATTTTTTCCATATTCACGCCGGGTCTCGAAGAACACATGATCATCGGAAATCTCACCCAGTATGTAACGGGCGTCTCCCTTCATGGTCTCCATGCTCTGGCATGCGCGGTTCAGATCATCGGTACAGTCCTCAAGATAACCGTTCTCGGTATTATCAGAAGGCAGCATCGTCACCAGCGCACGGATGGATGCATAGATCTCATCTTCCGTTCCCGCCATATCAATGATGCCTGTCTCCTGGCTCTGGAAGGAAGAAGACGAGGTATCACACTTTTCAATCCGATTGCCGTCGATGGCATTCGGAGAATTTACAAACATTTTAGCCTTGTCCGATTCCATAAATACAAAATCGCAAAGTCCCGGCACGACGGTCAATCCGCCGCCGCAATTTCCAAATACCGCGCAGATCTGCGGTATCACGCCGGAAGCCATCACCTGCTTCTCATAAATCATCCCCAATGCGTCCAGCGCGTCTACAGACTCCTGCAGACGGACACCTGCACAATCCAGGAAGCCAATGACCGGCGCGCCCATTTTCATCGCCCTGTCATATACGGCTGCTATTTTTTTCGCATGCACCTCTCCGATCGTCCCCTTCAGCACAGATGCATCCTGACTGTACACAAATACAAGATTCCCGTCAATCAGACCGTGTCCGGTGATGACGCCGTCTGACGGTGTCGCCGTATCCGACAGATTGAAGTCCGTACTTCTCGCTGTCATCAGAGAGCCTATTTCCATAAAGCTGTTCTCGTCCAACAGGCGGCAGAGTCTCTGTTCCGCTACGTTATTACTTCTGTTGCTCATTTCTTTTCCTCCATCTATTTTAGAAAAATTCAAAATTTTCTGCTATTGTAGATTATATTGCATTGCCTGCAACTTTTCAATACTGAATTGTTAATTATTTCACAGTTCAAAACAAAAAACGATCCAGAACCTGATGCATGTTCCAGGACAGGTCTGCCGCCTTTATCGCGCGGTCTGTCACCAGCACATCACGTCTTAATATCTGATCCTGCATGCGGTATTCGATATATCCCACCGGTTCCCCACTGTCAACCGGTGCCTCAAGCTGTTCCGTCCTCTCATATACCACCTGAATCTCTTCTCCCTGCTTTAAAAGCATGGACAGAGGCGCCGACTCGTCCTCAATGTACTCTACCCCCACGGCATCCATACCGCCTATCTCCTCTGTTCTGGCTCCAATGACCGGAATGTCTGTAAACGCCTGTTCCGGCACTGCAGTATCCTCTATCTTCACCCTGGAAAAAGCATCAATCCCGTACTGCATAAGCTTCTTGGAATCAGACCACTTATATGTTTTATTATTGGGCCATCCGCAGCCCAGCAACGCCACCACATATACACGATCATCCCTCTGCAGCGCGCCCACATAGCAATAACCTGCATTTCCGGTAAATCCGGTCTTACCGCTCAATACCCCATCCATCATCGTAAGAAAAGCATTATGGTTCGTGCAGGAAAAGCTGCGCTTTCCATCCACATCGCTAAAGGAATAGGATGGCGTCTGTGTAATGGCAAGGAACGTCTCTCTCTGAGGGGATTCCAGAATGCAGTAGCTCATGATGCGGGCAAGATCTGATGCTGTCGTTCCGTGAAACCCTTCCGCATCTTCTTTATCAAGACCATTGGGTGTGACAAAATGCGTATCTGTGCATCCGATCTCCTGCGCCTTCTCATTCATATAAGCAGCAAACTGTTCTACGCTGCCCGCCACATGCTCTGCAATCGCCACTGCGGAATCGTTGTGGGATTCCAGCATCAGAGAAAAGCACAGATCTTTTAAGTAAAACTGTTCCCCGGAAACGGCATTCAACTGCACATCCGGCTGCGACGCCGCGTAATTCGAAACGGTCACAATGTCCGCAAGATCGGCTCTCTCCAATGTCACGATCAGTGTCATAATCTTGGTGGTGCTGGCATTTGCCCGCCTCACATCTGCATCCTTGGCAAATAAAATACGCCCTGACTCCGCATCCATTAAGCATGCGGACAGCGCGTACAAATTGTCCGGCTCCTCTATCGCTTCCTCTGCCGTTACCGGCAACACACCTCTAAGCACAACTACTACTGACACACACAAAGCAAGGAGCTTCTTTATTATCTTATTCATGCAGCCTCCGCATGGTTACTATCACTCTATCTTATTCCGGGCTTATGTATTCCATGCCAACAGCTTTCCTAGACCTCAAGATTCATTTCTGCTTCCTGCTCCGCTTGGTGTTTGAACTCCTCCATCTGATCTTCATTCAAGACCGGCAGGTCATCCAACGACTGAACGCCAAAGCTCCGCAGGAATTCCTCCGTTGTCCCAAACAGCATCGGTCTGCCCGGAGCATCCATGCGCCCCACCTCGTTCACCAGATTATACTCCACCAGCTTGCTCACCGCATGGTCGCTGGAAACCCCGCGGATCTTCTCGATCTCAGCCTTGGTGATGGGCTGCTTATATGCAATGATGGACAGCGTCTCTAAGAGAACTTCTGTCAGCACCCGCTTCTTAGGCTGCTTGGCAATACGGATCAGATATTCATACATTTCATTCCTGGTACACATCTGATAGGAGCCCTCCAGCTCTATGATCTGAATGCCCCGCTGCTGTTCATTATACCGCTCCTGCAAACGGGAAATATATTCTTTCGTCTGCTCTTTGTCAAGTTCTATGGCGGCTGCGATCTTCTCCAATTCCACAGACTCGCCCATGGTAAATAATATGGCTTCTATAATTGCCTCATAATTCTTCTCTTCCATCTCATACCTCGATCAAACGCCGCGGTCAAGCCGCCACCCTGGACTCAATGCGGATATCGTCAAAAATCTTATCCTGATAGATACAGATCTTTCCCAACTTCATCAGTTCCAGCACCGCAAGGAAGGTTACGATAATCTCCATCTTGCCGCACTGTGCCTCCAGGAGACTGCGGAAGCTGAATTTCGGATGCGTCATGGCGTATTCTTCCAGATAAGACATCTTATCGGCAAGAGACACTTCCTCCTTCTCGATCTTACCGAATTTGGAACGGACCGGATCGATCTTGTCCTCCTGCTTACGCATAATGGATTTGAATATATCGTTCAGCTTCTTTAAAGTTACGTCTGCCATCAGTTCTTCCAGATTGACGGGTTCTTCGTAAGCCGCCACCTCATCCGGGATCGTGGGTTCCTTGAACATCACACGCTCCGCATCCATCTGGCGATCCTTAAGTTCATAGGAAATGCACTTGTACATCTTGTATTCCAGAAGCTGTTCCACCAGCTCTGCCCTGGGGTCTTCCGGTTCTTCCTCTCCGCTCTCCTCCGCAGGCAGGAGCATACGGGATTTGATATCGATCAGTGTTGCCGCCATCACAAGAAATTCACTCATAATATTGAGATCCTGCCGTTTCATCTGGCGGATGTAATCCATGTACTGATTGGTAATCTCCACGATGGGAATATCGTAAATATTCACTTTATTCTTATCCAGCAGATGCAGCAGCAAATCCAACGGTCCCTCAAACACCTGCAGTTTTACGGTCAAATCCATAACTTCTACCTCTTCTGTCATTTCCGGTACATCCTATTGTAACCGCATCCGCACAAAAAGGCAAGTGTTTTTTACAACATTTAGTGGTTTTACCACATTTTCCATTATTTCATTGCAATATCTTGTGGTTCTAACAGTTCAGCCATGAAATAGCAGTTAAACTGTTACTGGTCTCAATCTCACTACCACAAGCTCAGCTCGATTGAAGATACGGATATGGAAGGTATGCGTCCCCATACCGCGGCTTACGATTGCCCGATCCTTCCCAAAGGCAAATTCCCCCGCATCATAGTCCGGCCGCCACTGAAACTGCGGAGAGATCAGACTTCCGACCCCAGGAATCCGTATCAGTCCTCCGTGAAAATGTCCGCACAGGCTTAAGTTTGCTCCCCATCCGGCATACTCTTTGGCATAGGCGGGATTGTGCGCCAGCAAGATCTGATAACGCTCACGATCCGCCTTCGGTACATGCCGACTGACAAATGTATGCGGATAGGGGGTAACGACACCCTTCCGATAGCAGTTTAAGGGAAGCTCCAGACCAGTCAGACAGATATCCTCTCCCACAGAAACGGATTCATTATTCAGTAAAGTGATGCCATCTTCCCGCAGTCGTTTTTCATATTCCATAAAACAGTCATAGGATCTACTGTCTCTCTGACGGCTGCGGCTCTCATGATTCCCGTAGGAATAATAGACCGGGGCGATTCCCCGCAGCCTGCGCATCAACGCCTCCGCGGTCCGATAAGTAGTATATTGCTTACCCACGATCATATCCCCCGGAATCAAAATCATATCGGGTTTCGCCGACTGTACTGCAGCAATCAGCCGCCGGTTGTCTTTGCCGTACCGGAATCCATGAAGATCCGCAATCACCACTGCAGTCCGCGGTGTTTTAATTTTCTCATGAGTGATCACATACTCGCTGACTCCGAAGCGGCAGAGCTCCTGAAACTGCCACAAACAAAAGCCTGCCAGTGCCGCCGGCACACCGTACCACAGTTTTTTCATCGCATTTTCCTCATTTCTTTTCATAATGTACATCCCTCTTACTTAAAATATATCAGAACCCTTAGGAGGTTATTACTATGCACATTTTCGTATCCCTGTTCCTGACCATATCCCTGCTGTTATCCTCCGCCCCGCTGCGCAACACAACAGACCAGGCGGAAGTTCCCACCGTCAACGAGGCGGATTCAAATGCCCCGGATACCGGTGCGGTCAATATATCTGCCCCCAGCGCGATTTTGATGGAATCCTCCACCGGCACGATCCTATATGACAAGGACGCCCACGCTGTCTTAAGACCTGCCAGCATCACGAAGATCATGACCTTAATCCTGATCTTCGATGCCCTGGAAAAACAGGCAATTTCTCTGGAAGATGAAGTATCCGTATCTGAACACGCCGCCAGTATGGGAGGTTCCCAGGTATATCTGGAGCCCGGTGAGATTCAAACGGTAGACACCATGATCAAGTGCATCAGCGTGGCAAGCGCCAACGATGCCTGCGTTGCCATGGCAGAGTTCATTGCCGGCTCAGAGGAAGCCTTCGTCATGCAGATGAACGAACGCGCAGCAGGACTGGGCATGACAGACACCAACTTCGTCAACTGCTGCGGTCTGGACATAGACGGCCACGTCACCAGCGCATATGATGTGGCACTGATGTCCCGGGAACTTATCACACGCTACCCTCAGATCCATGATTACACTACAATCTGGATGGAAAATATTACCCATGTAACAAGAAGGGGGAGCAGCGAATTTGGACTCACCAACACCAATAAACTCATCAAGCAGTACCCCTATGCAAACGGCCTTAAGACCGGTTCCACCGGACTGGCAAAATACTGCGTATCCGCCACGGCAAAAAAAGATGATATCCAGCTTATCGCCGTTATCATGGCGGCTCCCGATTACAAAATCCGTTTTCAGGACGCCTCATCCTTGCTAAATTATGGCTTCGGAATCTGCCGGCTCTATCAGGATAATTCTCCTGCCCCCCTGCCGACTCTCACCGTAAAAGGCGGTATCCTTGACAATGTCAGCCTCCGCTATGAAGGAAACTTCTCTTATCTGGATACCGCGGGCAGCGACCTCAACGCCATCACCAGGGAAATACAGCTTCCGGAAGAGGTAAGCGCCCCCATCGAGGAGGGAGCGGAAGCCGGAAGAGTTGTCTATCAGTTGAATGGCAAAGAGATCGGATCCTTACGCATTCTTTATAACTCCGGCGTGGAAAAAGCCTCCTTTAAGGATTATCTTATGCGCACACTGGAATTGTGCTTCTCACTATAAATGCCCGCCCTTTACAGAAGCGGAGCCAACAGGCGTAAAAAACTCTGCAGGAACCGGATGATCCACAGGCGGTGCCTGCAGAATTCCAGGGTGATCTCTTTGGATACATCCATCGTGGCAATGGCATCCTCTTTTACTGACTGTACCGCTTTGCTCTGGTACATAAAGACGCCGCACTCAAAATGCAGGTACAGACTCCGGTAATCCAGATTGATACTGCCCACGGTCGCAATCTCGTCATCACAGACAAAGGATTTTGCGTGAATAAAGCCCGGCATATAATGATAAATGCGCACACCACTCTCAATCAGAACCCCGTAATCCGCCTGTGTCAGAAGATATACCGTTTTCTTATCCGGGACCCCTGGTGTGACAATACGGACATCCACGCCGCGCTTGGCCGCATTGCACAGACATGTCAGCATCTCATGGTCCAGGATCAGATAGGGAGTAAATATATATACATATCGTCTGGCATTACCGATGATATTCATATAGACATTCTCGCCTGTATTTTCATGATCCAGAGGGGAATCCCCATAGGGCTGGACATACCCGTCTTCCGTAAACTCACTCTCCCTGATTGAAGGACGGAAACGCTCATAATCCTCGGAACTTCCGCAGATATAATTCCAGGTCTCCAGAAACATACAGGTAAAGCTCCAGACCGCTTCACCGACCAGACGCACTCCGGTATCCTTCCAATATCCGAATTTTTCCACACGATTGATGTATTCATCCGCAATATTGATACCGCCGGTAAATGCCACATTGCCGTCAACCACCAGGATTTTCCTGTGATCACGGTTATTCATGATCACAGACAAAAAAGGACGGAAGGGATGAAATGCTGCGCAGTGAATACCTTTCTGCTCAAGCTCCCGGTAGAAATGCGACGGAAGTGTATTGATGCAGCCCACATCATCATAGATCAGGCGTACGGTCACTCCCTCCTTCGCCTTCTCTTCCAGCGTCGCAATGATCTGGTTGAACATCTCGCCCTCACTTATGATAAAATACTCTAAAAAAATGAATTTTTTAGCTCTTTGAATTTCCCGAAGCATCGCCGGAAACATTTCCTCACCGCAGGCATAGTAATCCGTGCCGGTATGCCGGTACACCGGAAAGCCCGCCCAGTTTGTCAGATACGCAGACTGACCGGCAATGTGAAGCCCCTCAGCCTCCAATGCAAGCCGGTCAGCTTCCTTCTCCGTAAGCAGCGGCCGGATCTCCTGATCCACCCGATCCAGCTTGGCGCGGGTTTTCTTCGTAAGTTCCGAGCGCCCAAACAGATAGTAAAGCAGCAGACCCAGCAGCGGAAACAGCAGGATCAAAAATGTCCACGCAAGCTTAAAAGACGGATTCATCTGGCGGTTGATCAGATACATGACCAGGATCACGGACAGGATATGCAGCAGGGTATTACTGTATGCAAAGATCTCTCCCACTTGCAGCAGCATCATCAGAAGCCATGCAACCTGCAGTAAAATGACCACACCCACAAAAAACATTCTTCCGAAAAGTATTTTTGCAATTTTCTTCATATGTCGCAACTCCCTTAGCATCACAATTCCTAACCTATTTTACATGATTTACTTCAGGAAATCAATCGCATGACATCCAGTCTTCCCCACCCCTGCGTCTCTCTTGGTTTCCCGATATCCACCGATGTCTCATACAGCCGCAGCTTCACCTCTGCCGGTTTCAGCCGTGGTCGCTTCTCCAAGAGAACGGCAATAGCTCCCGCCACCACAGGTGTTGCCATGGATGTTCCGCTCTTTACTTCATAAGAATTGGCATTTCTGCCGCAGCTTATGATTGCCGTACCAGGTGCCACGATCTCAGGCTTCATCACACAGCTTCCAGTAGGGCCTCTCCCGCTGTATCCCTTCATCAACCCCAAAGAACGCACATTGACCGCATCATCATCACTGCTTCCCACCGTAATAATAGTCTTGCACAATCCGGGGATTGTAATACTGCTTTCCCTGGGTCCATTATTACCGGCTGCGGCCACAACAACGATGCCGGCATCCCACACCTCCTCCATGGTTGCAAGCAGAAGCTTCTGCTCCTCTTCCCTTGCCGTGGCAAGCATGCCCACGGAAATATTTAGGATTCGGACCCGGTATTCCTCCTTGTGCTCCATCAGCCAGCGCAGTGCCTGTACCACCTGTTTTGTATTTCCTTTGCCCATACGATCTAAGACTTTAACGGACAGAATGGAAGCCCCCGGCGCCATCCCGGTATAGCGTCCTCTTCCGGCAAAACCGGAACCCGCGATGATTCCCGAGACATGCGTACCATGCCCATTGTCGTCATATGGTTTCTTCCTCCCATACACCGCATCCACAAATCCTATTGTCCGCTGTCCAAAATCTATATGTGAAGCAATACCAGTGTCCATCACCGCAACGGTTACTCCGTTTCCGATGTATCCCAGCTTGTGCGCCTCATCCGCATGAGTCACCCGTCTGACTTGTTCCATCAAATGTATCCTTTTTCTTTTAGTGTATGCAAAAAGGGTGCCATGGCTCACCATGACACCCTGTCAATATAAAGGTACTTATGCCTTCGGCACATCCTTGATGGAGAAGCTGATTCTTCCCATCTTATCCTTGCCCATGCAGATACAGGTAACCGTATCTCCCAAGGTCAGCACATCCTCTACATGTTCGATACGCTGTTTGGCAATCTTAGAAATATGAACCATTCCTTCTTTGCCAGGCGCGAACTCGATAAATGCGCCGAACTCCTTGATGCTGACTACCTTTCCGGTGAAGATCTGTCCCTCCTCAAAGTCGGTAACGATCACGCGGATAATATCCGCCGCCTTCTCCAGCATCTCTTTATCCGTGCCGCAGATGCTGACTGCACCGTCATCGGTAATGTCAATTTTCACTCCGGTACGGTCGATGATCTCATTGATAGTCTTACCCTTCTGCCCCACTACATCGCCGATCTTAGACGGATCGATCTGAATCTGAAGGATCTTCGGCGCGTAAGGACCAACCTCTTTTCTGGGCTCCGCAATTGCCTTGGACATTACTTCATCCATAATGAAAAGCCTTGCCTCTCTTGTCCTGCGGATCGCTTCCTCCACGATAGGTCTGGTCAGACCATGAATCTTGATATCCATCTGGATTGCAGTGATACCCTCATGAGTACCGGTCACTTTAAAGTCCATGTCACCGAAGAAGTCTTCCAGTCCCTGAATATCGGTAAGTACAATATAGTCATCATCGCTCTCACCTGTTACAAGACCGCAGGAAATACCTGCCACCATTTTCTTGATAGGCACACCTGCCGCCATCAGCGCCATACAGGATGCACAGGTGGATGCCATAGAGGTAGAACCATTGGACTCAAAGGTCTCCGACACCGCACGGATCGCATACGGGAATTCTTCCTCGCTGGGCAACATAGGAATCAACGCTTTCTCTGCCAATGCGCCATGACCGATCTCACGGCGTCCCGGTCCTCTGGACGGCTTGGTCTCTCCCACAGAATAGGATGGGAAATTGTAGTGATGCATATAACGCTTACCGGTGATATTAGCATCCAGTCCGTCCACCTTCTGCATTTCAGACAGAGGCGCCAGTGTTACCACATCACAGATCTGAGTCTGTCCACGGGTAAACATAGCAGAACCATGCACTCTCGGAATCAGATCCACCTCTGCTGCTAACGGGCGGATCTCATTGATGGCACGTCCATCCGGACGCTTGTGATCCTTTAAGATCATCTTACGGACAGTCTTCTTCTGATACTGATATACTGCCTCACCCAATACGGCAAGCCATTCCTCATTCTCCGCAAACGCCTCCTCAAACTTCTCGGTGATCACGCGGATATTTTCTTCTCTCTTCTGCTTTTCGTCAGTAAATACAGCAACTTCCATTTCCTCCGGCGTCACAAGCTCGCGCATTGCCGCGAACATTTCCTCCGGTATCGCACAACTGGTGTAATCATGCTTCGGCTTACCTACCTCCGCCACCATTTTATTGATAAATGCGTTGATGGTCTGGTTGATGTCGTGCGCCATATAGATTGCCTCAAGCATCTTATCTTCCGGCACCTCATTCGCTCCCGCCTCGATCATGATGACCTTCTCCATTGTAGATGCAACAGTCAGCTGAAGATCGCCGTTATCCCACACTTCCTGAGAGGGATTTACCACAAACTCACCATTCACCATACCGATCTGAGTCATCGCGCAGGGCCCGGCAAAGGGGATATCAGAAATACAGGTTGCAATAGCAGCGCCCAGCATCGCCACGATCTCCGGACGGCACTCCGGGTCCACGCTCATGACCATGTTATTCAGCGTTACGTCATTGCGGTAATCCTTCGGGAACAGCGGTCTCATGGGACGGTCGATGACACGGGAAGTCAGGATTGCATTTTCTGATGCCTTCCCCTCTCTCTTGTTAAATCCGCCCGGGATTTTGCCGACTGCATAGAACTTCTCCTCAAACTCCACGCTGAGGGGGAAGAAATCAATTCCCTCCCTTGGCTTGTCCGACGCAGTTGCCGTAGATAAAACGGTTGTCTCACCATAGTGCATCAATGCACATCCATTTGCCTGCTTACCCACACGATTGACGTCTACTGTGAGTGTTCTGCCGGCAAGTTCCATTGAAAAACTCTGATACATAATTTTCTCCTTTTATTGTATACAGGGACTCCCTGTTTATTTGGGCAGAAGCCGCCGAAACTACTGACTGACACAGGAAAATAAGGCTATGCTGCACAAATCCGGCTGCACCCGGTTTCCTGCACCGGTCAGTGGTCTCGGAGTGTATCTTCTGCCAGAACAAAGCGGACAAGACCGCATTAGCTCTCTACACATTAAAATGGCGGATGCCATTCGACGGTATAATGTCTGTCAACATTATACCATAAAATAGAGCGGAAATACTCCGCTCTATCCTATAACCTATCATTATTTTCTTAAGCCCAGACGCTCAATCAGAGTACGATATCTCTCGATATCTATCTTCTTCAAGTAAGCCAGCAGACGACGTCTCTGACCTACCATCTTCAGAAGTCCTCTTCTGGAGTGATGATCCTTCTGGTTCACCTTCAAATGCTCGGTCAACTCATTGATCCTGGTCGTCAGCAGTGCAATCTGAACCTCCGGTGAACCGGTATCGCCAGGTGTTCTGCCATACTCTGTGATAATAGTCTGTTTCTGTTCTTTGGATAACATATTTCTTTCCTCCTTTATGTTCTCATCGCCGGACAATCAGTAAAAGGTCGGAGTGTCCATCTACCGAATATCGGCTCATTCATACCCCCAAAATATACCATATATCCCCTGGTTTGTAAAGAAGTTTTTCAGCGTTTACAGTACACGCACTACCTTTACCGGGGAACGGTAATATGCATTGGAAATCTTGATTCCAGTGGTCGGAGAACTTGCATGTACGATCTGTCCATTACCGATATAGATTGCCACATGATTGATACCGCCGCCATTGCTGTAGAAGAACAGATCTCCCGGCTGTGCCTCAGACGCGCTGATGCTTGTCCCGCATCCTGCCTGTGCCCGTGAGGAATGCGGCAGATATACTCCGTAATTTGCATATACGGAAAGTACGAAACCTGAGCAGTCTGCTCCTCTTGTCAGACTGGTACCGCCCCACACATAAGGATTCCCTACAAACTGTGTTGCATAAGATACCAGAGATACTCTCACATCAGACACTCCCTGACCATACTTCAGTTCGGTCATGGTCTGTGCCTTAGGAAGCTGTGTGGAAATCTCTACATATTCTTTGCTGACATACCCTACATCACCGTCCAGATCAATCTGTACCCAGTCTCCGTAATCCTCTGTTACTTCCAGTTCCTCACCCTCAGGCATAAGCGCCAGAATGGTGCAATCCGTATTCATCTCTACGCGCACATTCAAAGTCTGTGTTGTAACGGTAGCAATTGTCTTCTTAATCTCCTCTGCTTTCGCAGCCGCCTCATCACCAGTAATAATATACTCAGCCTTGACATATCCGCTCACTTTGCCCGACTGGATCTTGTACCATTCTCCTGCCGTCTCAAGAATCTCACAGCCCGCGTCATTCTGCATTTTACCAACAATCTCAGCGCTGGTATCCGGCTCCTTGCGGACATTTAAACTGCTGTCCACCTGAGCAATTCCCAGATTAGTATATCCGCAGATCGTGGTATCCTCCTGAACTGGTGCCGCCGCTGTCGTCTCGGGCGCTGCATCTGCAACCACAACCTGTTCTGTATTATAGTAAGCATCCATGGTAGAAAATATTCCCGCATTCAGCCCGGTTCCCGCCGACGCCATCTTAGAACCTCCAATGCCCATCGTCAGCCCACAGGCAAGAACAAATGCTGTTGCTTTCCACAGATTATTTGACTTCATGAAATACCTCCTGACATTTTAACCCAAAGTTTACCTTCTCACAAATACAGATTATAGCAACTACCGTTCATAATGTCAACACATTCATGTAATATTTATGTAACATTTATCACAGTTCCGCCATCGTCCGTATTGCGGGCGAATCATGCTTGCATGAATGAGCACGCAATATGGGACGATGAGGGGAGCGCCTTCTTATGAGCAAAGTTAGCTGCGAAGCAGCGAAAAAGCACCGCAGGTTGCTAAGTGCCAGTGGCACTTGTTTAGCAACGACCGAAGCGGAGCGTAGAACTTTGCGAATGGCGCGGCCGGAACTGTATTTCTTCTGTACGAGAAATGCCCCTAATGAGCGAAATGCGCTGCATAGCAGCGCCAGACAGCTTGCTGGCTGATTTTGCGCATGTGGGTGGGGACTGTGAATAGTAACGGTTCTATCAATGATGTGCGTGGCTGCTTGCAGACAAAGCACATTTCAAATGGCGCGGCCGGAACTGCATTCTTCTGTGCACAGCACACTCTCTACTCCTCTTCCCCGCCTTCATATCGTCTCAGTGTACGAATCAAAGCCTCATGCATTTCCCGCTTAATCTCTTCCGGCTCTAAAAGTTCTACCTGATCACGGAAGGTCAACAGCCAGGTGATCAGATGCTCCTTATCCGTATAGTCTGCATGAAAGAGAAGTTTTCCGTCTGCCTGCTCCTCGAAACATCCCGTCCCGAATTCTTCTACCAGCCGCCACTTACAGCCAGCATCAAATAAAGCCTTTACATGGATACCGCCGGGAAAAATACGTTCGTCGCCAAGTTCCGGCAAAGGTACCGTTCGTTTGGAATATGTATTTTCTGACAGACCAAGCTTGTCCATCCTGTTCAGCTTAAATAAACGAAAATCCTCTTTTGCTTTGCACCATCCCCATACATACCAGCTGGACCAGCGGAAAATCAGATAATACGGCTCAATTCTTCTCTCGCTCTCTCCCCGTGGTGCATAGTAGAAAAATTCCAGTTCCCTGCAGTGTTCAATCGCGCTTCGTATCAGCTCGATTTTGGGTGCAAGAGAATCCTTGTACCAGGAAGAAAGGTCAAGCAAAACCGTTTGATTTCCGGTCATAAAATCAGACGCTCCGACAGACAATTTCTCCATCAACTGACCATACCGGTTCGTTCCGTTGACGCTGTCCAGACTTCTAAGTCCAGCCAGAATATCCTGCATTTCAGCGTTGGTAAGCAGCGTGCGCTCCATTTTGTAATTATCCATGATCGAAATGCCGCCATTGCTCCCCTGCTTTGTCACGATAGGAATTCCTGCCTTACATAAGTCCTCAATATCACGGTTGATGGTTCTTCTCGAGACCTCGAATTGCTCTGCCAGCCAGGGAGCAGTCACCACATCCTTTTGCAGCAAAATGGATAATATTCCAATCAATCGATCTATTTTCATATCTGTTCCTTTCGTACTATGGTTTGCGTTTCTTCGCCAAGAAAGAACCACTCTCTATTTATTCGCACTTTCCATAGTCATAATAAGTTGAACTACAGAAAAATGTTTAGGATTCAGATAATTAACGCCCTCATCGATCAACGCAAAACTGTCGTGATCAAAAGGAATATTTTCATCGTCCATAAAATCATCATCAATCCATACAATATCAGAAAATTCGCACGGCAGTAAATTAGTATGGGAACATTGCAATATTTCATCCTCAAAAGAAGGTATAGCAATACAGGATATTCCATAATCTGATACATTTTCATTAAATATATGAATATGACTGCTTAATACAAAGCCCCATCTGTAATCCGAAGAAACGTATGCCACTATATTTGAAGGAACCAGTTCAACTGCTTCGGTATATGTGTCTATGCTGGAATCATAATAGACCGTAAGCCAATGTAAATCCTTATTATATGCGCCTTCACCGGACACAAAATAATTTCCAATAATGCCTTCTAACTTTCCACTCAATGAAAACTTTGCTTTGCTCGGTTCCCTTTTCTCAGATCGAATCATATATTTGTTAAGTTCAATCATCATTCTCACTCCGTAAACGGGACGTTTCTCTCCTCAGTCCCACTTTTCCATAAATCAATTTTCTCTTGTTGCTTCCATGATCTTCATCATTTCCGCAGGAGTAACGATAAAATCCCTAAATGGATAATGTTTCTGATTACCTGTAACTAAATAGGCACCATCATCCCGCTTTTCCATAGCCACCTCATAGAACACAAGGTCATCCATATCAATCAAAACCGCACCTGTGGATTGCGGAAACACTTCAACCCCATACTGCCTGACTGCTTCAAGAACTGTCCGAATTACTTCCTCTCGTAGATGGAATTTTTCTCTATGAAGCACTTCATCATATTCAGTTAAAATATCCTGATGATACAACGGAATAATCTTCCCTTCAAAAACAGCATCTAATACCTTAATTGTAGCTGAATCTTCATTTTTAGAAAGTAACGCCGATAGCAATACATTTGTATCTATCACTGCATAATATTCCATCGAAATCTACCTTTTTCTTTCTGCTCTTGCCGCTAAAATTTCAGCATTAATTTCATCAAGTGACATTTCCGGAACATCGGCTGCTTCCCTCCGCAACTCATAAAAAGCATTCTTCGCTTCTGCTCTTGTTATTGTCTGTTCAGGCAGTGTTGCTTCAAACGGAAGTCCTTTTACCATTTTACTTCTGGTCATGAACATACGGAATGCCGTAGGTAAATCCATCCCAAGTCTTTCATATATTTCAGTCACTTCCTGCTTCAGTGCTTTATCTGCTCTAAATTGAATCAAAACCTGTTCTGCCATAGTGCCTCCTTTTTTGCAAACATATTGTAGTTGTTTTGCATGTGTTTGTAATAACATTATATTCTTTTATCATAAAATTATCAACAAGTCTCTCATTCAAATAGGAATATCCAGAGTACAAAACTTTGGTTTGTACGACGGATGTATTCCACTCTACGAGACTCTAAAAGCCTTGAACAACCATAGACATTTTTTCAAATTTCCGTTAAATTATCTATTGACCCTCACGGAACGTCATAGATTACAGTAGTTTTATCAGGAGCAGGGAGGACACAGCAATGATGACAGTAAAGGAAATATCAGATGTAACAGGTATCAGCGTGCGCACGCTTCACTATTACGACGAGATTGATCTGTTAAAACCGTCCCAAAAAAGTGATGCAGGATACCGGCTTTATGACGATAAGGCATTGGAAACACTACAACAAATACTGTTTTTCCGGGAGTTTGACATTCCTCTGAAAGAAATTAAAGCTATAATAAAAAATCCCACTCTTGATAAAAATCAAATCCTGCAAATGCAGCGAAACATGCTGGTAACAAAAAAGAAACGTATGGAACGCCTGATTGCCAGCATAGATGACATCCTGAAAGGAGAAAACAAAATGGACTTTGAAGTATTTACCAAAACGGAACTCGAGAACATGATAGATTCTATCATCGCAAATATGAATGAAAAACAGCGCGCTGTCTTTACAGAACACTATGGAACTGTGGACGCATGGAGAGAACATTTTCTCAAAAATGCATCCACCGAGGCTGTTCAGAAAAAATTTCAAAAAATAATCGAGTGGTATGGCAGTAAGGAGGAGGCATTGGACGCGGCAACCAGCCAAAAACCTTCTGGACTTTTCCCGGCTTACCAGAAAAGACTGGGCACCATCCTGCAAAAACTTGCAAAAATGAAAGGACAAGATGTCACCTCTTTTGAGGTAAAAGAACTGATCGGTGAATATGATTTCGTATCGAAACAGATGTATCAGATGAAAGATGTTACCGCCATGATGATAGAACTGGCCGAAGAATATCAGACGAACCGCGACATTCAAAAAGCTCAGGACTCCGTATACGGGGAAGGAGCAACCAAATTTATTGGCAGAGCGATCACTGCTTTCTATTCTGACAGTGTCTCATGATGCATGTATGGTAACAGTTCAGTCGATGGCTGAACTGTTACCATGTATTCTGTGATACTGTCTCCCATACACGATATCCTGCTCCATCTGATGCTTCAGCGCCTGCAGGGAATCAAACTTACGTTCCGGGCGTACCGCAGACAGGAAGCTGATCTGAAGCTTTCTGCCGTAAAGATCCTCCGCAAAATCAAAAATATGCGCCTCCACCGCAGCCGGATTATCCCCTTCTATCGTGGGCTTACAGCCCACATTGGCAATCCCGTCATACACATGACCATCGCAGTGTACATGGCACACATAGACACCAAAAGGCGGCAGAAGCTTATTTTCTGCCGGAATCACATTTACCGTGGGAATCCCCAGCGCATTGGTACCCAGATGTCTGCCATGGGTCACAGTGCCTTCCACAAAATAGTCATACCCCAACAGTTTTGAGACGAGTTCCATATTCCCCGCCTCCACTTCCTGGCGGATTCGGCTGCTGCTGATATCGCTGCCCTCATATTG
This sequence comes from Lachnospiraceae bacterium, assembly GCA_029071325.1. Lineage (GTDB taxonomy): Bacteria > Bacillota > Clostridia > Lachnospirales > Lachnospiraceae > Roseburia_C. Next base: position 307,703 of record JAIEAP010000042.1, read on the forward strand.
AACCTTATCCACAACCACCAGTTCGTAACCGTAATGTCCGCTGTATTGCCGCAGCAGATGATGGTCTCCCCTTCGCTCATGCCCGAATCGAAAATCAGTCCCTGCCACAATACATTTGATATGCATGGACCGAACCAGCATTTCTATGAATGCCTCCGGCTCCATCCTCATAATCTCCGGTGTGAAAGGGAATTCCACCAGATAATCAACGCCATGCCGGCGGCAGATACATTCTCTTTCCGCATTGGTAGTCAATACTTTCTGTATTCCGTTCAGCCTCTCTGGTCTGGGCGGAATATCAAACGTAAAAAGCACCGCAGCCAGTCCATCCCGCTTCCGGTGCTTCATATGCTCCAGCAACAGTTCATGTCCCTTGTGGATGCCGTCAAACTTCCCCAGGGACAGAACACAGGGACTGTCAATATGAAATTCTGTAGTTCCTCTGATATATTCCATTGTCATCCTCTAATTTCACCAGAACATTTTTACCGGCTTCAGCACCTGCTCTGCCACAAGGTACTCATATATTCCGATAAAATGCCCTGCTTCATCATACACCCGAAACTGCGACCGGTCAGATGCCTCCGATACACCGGTATCGCCGTTCTGCCGCCATGCAGCAGCCGGAAGCTTGTTCCCATTATATAACAACTTCTCACAGGAACGGCGCGCCGTCACCACCGGAAGCCTTCCAAACACGCTGTCTACCGGGATAACTGCTTCCTCTATGGCGCCTGCATCCTTCATTTGCTGAAGTTCGGCAAGCGTATAGGAATGTTCCAGCCGAAACCCCGCCACTCTCGTGCGCAGCAGCGATTCCATGCAACCGCCGCAGCCCAGCGTAATGCCGATATCATGACACAGAGTGCGGATATAGGTTCCCTTGGAACAATGCACCCGCATACGGATCCGGGGCAGGTTCACTTCCAGCAGCGTGATATCATGAATTGTAACAGGTCTTGCCGCACGCTCCACCTCCACACCGGCACGGGCCAGGTCACATAACTTCCTGCCGTTCACCTTCAACGCCGAGTACATAGGCGGTATCTGATCATAACTGCCCACAAATGACAAGACCGCCCTTTGTACCTCCTCCTGGGACATATGTACTTCCGCCTCCGAAAGCGTTGTTCCGGTGACATCCTGCGTATCTGTGGTTCTGCCCAAAAGCAGAACCGCCTCATACTCCTTATCCTTATCGGTCAGCAGCTCACACACTCTGGTTGCCTTGCCAATGCACACGGGAAGTACCCCCTCTGCGTCCGGATCCAGCGTACCTGTATGCCCGATTTTCTTTGTCTTTAATATGCCCCGAAGCTTCGCCACCACATCAAAGGAGGTGTAGCCCCTTTCCTTGCGGACATTGATGATTCCGTTTATGCTCTGCTCATCCATCAGTCAAGCTCCGCTTCTATATCCTTAAGCAGCAGAGCCAGCATCTCTTCGGGAGCCTGTTCCACTGTTGCGCCCGCCGCGCGCTCATGTCCGCCGCCGCCATACTTCATAAGAAGGTTCGATACATTTACCTTACTGCCGGAACGCATACTAACCTTAAAGGTATGATCCTCATTTTCGTAAATGAAAATTGCGACCTCCACACCCTTCGTTGCCCGAAGCTGCTGCACGATCCCCTCCAGATGCTTTGGCTGCGCATGATACTGCTCCATCTGCTCCGCAGTGATGACCGCGGCAATACACCTGTCGTCCAGATAACGCCTGCTGTCGATCAGCGCCTGACCCAGAATCCGGTTCTGCTCATAGGTCTTTTCAAAATATGTCTTATTTACAATTTCCGGGAAGTTTATTCCCTTCTCCATAAGGCGGCCTGCAATGTTCATGGATTTTGCCGAGGTGCAGGAATACTGGAATACACCCGTGTCATGCACCAGCCCCACATAAATGCACTCTGCGATCTCCCGGGTGATACGTTCCTCCTCCATCAGCTCAAACACCAGCTCACAGGTAGAACTTGCCTTCGGAAAAATGTAATTGACATCCGCAAAGCTGTCGTTGCTGATATGATGATCGATACAAAAGGTTTTCGCCGCTTCCCGAAAATATCCCACTGCCTTACCAAGCCTGCGCTCATCTCCGCAATCCAGCGCAATAAAAAGATCATAGGGACGTCTGTCGTCATACGCGCTGTTGATATCCTGGGAGCAGGATAAAAACTTAAAGATATTCGGGATAGGCTCCAGGAAAATGTCCGCCTGTATGTTTGGATAATATGTGCGAATATAATTGTATACCGCCAGGGTAGAACCCACGCAGTCCCCGTCAGGCTTGACATGCCCGGCAATAGCCACGCTGGCGACACCCTGCAGCTGTTCTTCCAGTGTCACTGCTTATCCCTCACTTTCCGCTTCTGTATCCTCTGTTACACCACTGTCCGGTCTGCCCACTACCTCATCAATTTTTCGGGACATATTCACGCCGTACTCAATGGACTGATCCAGGATAAACCGGATCTGCGGTGTGTTGCGCAAATTTATGCTTTTTGCCAACGCCCTGCGGATATAACCTTCCGCACTGGTCAGACCCTTGAGCGTATCCGCCTGGGATTGTTCGTCTCCCAGTACGCTGATATACGCCTTGCAGGTCTTTAGATCCGGCGCCACCTCCACCGACACGACA
>JAIEAP010000043.1:0-192680 GCA_029071325.1 Lachnospiraceae bacterium
AATATCTGAAATGCCGTTTGGCAATCCATTCAAAAAATATCATTCTAAGACTTGACTTTTAATAGTTAGTCTTTCGTACAGTTCCTTCAATTCCCGGAACATTCCCGCATCCTCCCTAAGGGCATCCTCAGAGCCTATCACACAGAGATAATCCTGCGCCAGGACCGCTTCCGTCAAATCCGCAAGCGCACGGATATCCTCCGGCTGCGCCTCAATAACCTGATCTCTCTCCCGCTGCAGATCTTCTTCGGTCACATGGGTGAGATATGCGCTGAGAGAGCGTCCGCCCTTCGCCGCTGGGGTCAGCGGTGTATCCAGATCACTGACTGTTCCGATCACATACTTTGTCATATCACGCTCATCTGCATCAAAGGTTCTCAGATACCCTGGAATGCCTTCGTACACCTCATTTGTCTTACGCAGATTCGGATCCCGGTAAGAGCTGAAATAAGTCTCTCCCGTGCGGGAAAATCCGCTCATACAGCCATAGGCTCCCCCCTTAACACGAACGTTGATCCAAAGATAGTCATAACTTAAAATTACCTTTAATATTTTAAGGGCGCCTGTATAGGCAAAACCTGCTTTGCAGAAATTCCCTGCCCTTGATACATACTGTACCTTGGAAGCATCCTGAAATCCCTCGTTCCTGTGCGCGCTGACCGCACCGGATCCTGTCTTATGCTCCTGAATGTTCTCCTGGCACTCAGACCCGCCGGCAGAATCCTGCTTCTTCGTTCCCAATGTCTTCAGCCACTTCGGAAGTTCCTTCTCAAGCAGCGCATAGCCCTCATCATCAGCCGTAATACCTATCAGAAGCCCCTCCTTCACAAACAGCTGACGCATCAGACGCTGCAGTCTGGCAATCAGCCCGGCCTTGCGTTCGTCAAAATGCTCTTCCAGATCCGCCACTACATGATATAATCCGATCCCGCCCACATCATCATTGAACTTCGATACCGGGGAGAAATATGACATAGCACGAATGGCCGACACCGCATGCCCTGCAGAACTTAAGGACATCTGCAGTCTTGATTTTGCCTGTGCTATGATCTCATATAACCTCTTTTCATTCGTCACATTCGAGGTGTTCAATATCTCTCTGACCAAATCCATCGCAGAATTTAAATTCTGATATAACATTTTGACATGTACTTCAAATTTGCAGTCAAACACATCTTCAGCCTTGGTATCTGCATAAGCGCTGATCTGTGAACTGATGCCTCCCGTCATAAGATTGATCTCATTGGCAAGGTCTGCATATCCGTAATGCTCCGTATCCACATAGCCCAGCACGGCTTTCAATATTCCAAGATAAGGCACATCCTCCTCGGATATCTGCTTTGCATCAAACAGCAGCCGCAGGTAGTGTATGCCGCCGGAATAGATATTGGTATGGATCACCGGTACTCCGTCACAAATCTTCTCCTCATAAATAAGGGGCGCGGTCTCCCGTTTCATATCCTCACGCTTCAGCATTGGGATTTTTTCCATATCCTCTCTGGCGGACGGCTCCTCCTGATACTGTTTCAGATGCTTCGTATCTGCCACCAGCCGTTCAATTTCTTCCGGGGTCAGGCTGGCCTTGTACTCTTTCAGCTTCGCCGCCAGCGTCTCCTCCAGTTTTGCGTTATAGCCATGCTCCGGCTCAATGTACACATAGGACTTATGCGGGTTATCCAGCAGATATTTGGTGATAAGCTCTTCAAAGTAACCGGACTGTGCCTTCTCACGCAATTTCCCAAACACAGACAGTACCTTCAGATACAGGAAAGGCTGATTCTCATCATAGAGCCAACTGTCCATACAGGTAAGTCCGTACATCAGTCCCTTGGGATAATTACCGTAATCCGCCTCCCGGAACCGAAATTCCGCGCTGTTAAGCCCTGCAAGCAGGGATTTTGGATTCAGTCCCTCTGCCGCCACTTTCCGCAGGGTATCTTCAATAACCTGTACAAAACGCTCTCCGTCACTGCCGTTGGCATTCTTAGCCACCACGGAGAAAACCGGCTGATAAGTCCCGCTGTCAAAGCCTCCCGTCACATCCTTGCCGATCCCGGCGTCCAGCAGCGCCTGCTTCACGGGAGCCCCAGGCGCACCCAGCAGCGCATAATCCAGAATATCAAACGCCATGCACAGTTCCTGGTCCAGCACCGTACCCACAGTGGCATTGTAGGACAGGAATGTATGATCCTTCAAAGGCTCTCCCGACGCCAGTGAATAGGGCCGGTGAAGCTCTACCGGACGTGTAAAGGGCTGCTGGGTATCAATGGCGGAATCCAGCACCAATACATCGTATTTACTCAGATACTCCTCGTCCAGAAAACGAAGTCTCTCCTCCATATCCATATCTCCATACAGATAAATATAGGAATTGGCAGGATGATAATACCTGCGGTGAAAATCCAGATAATTCTCATAAGTCAGATCAGGAATCACCTCCGGATCACCGCCCGACTCATTGCTGTAAGTAGTATCGGGGAACAGGGAGTTCAGCACCATCCGATTCAACACATCATCCGGAGAAGAAAATACTCCCTTCATCTCATTGTATACTACACCGTTAATGGTAATGGGCGCATCCTTGGATTCCAGTTCATAATGCCATCCCTCCTGCCGGAATATTTCTTCTTTTTGATAGATATTGGGATGAAAAACGGCGTCCAGATATACGTCCATCAGGTTGGCAAAATCCCTGTCATTGCAGCTTGCCACCGGATAGACGGTTTTATCAGGATAGGTCATGGCATTCAAAAATGTGTTGAGAGACCCCTTCACCAGTTCCACGAAGGGATCCTTGACCGGAAACTTCTCAGAACCGCACAGTACCGAGTGCTCAATAATATGCGGGACGCCGGTACTGTCCGACACAGGCGTCCGAAACGCAACATAAAACACCTTATTTTCATCATCGTTTGGAATAATTCCGATGCGCGCACCGCTCTTCTTATGACGCAGCAGATATCCCTTCGCATGAATATCGCCAAGCTCCTCCCCGCTGATCAGTTCATATGCATTTAATTCTGCCAGATTCATATTCTTCCTCCCAAAAGTAGTCATTTGGGATATTATACCACATTTCCTCTGCAATTACACGAAAAGAATCACTCCACACTCTTGAGGGCTTCATCCATAGGAATCTTCTTGATCCTTCTGAAATCAAAGCACATCACGATCAGGTAACCAATGAGGACAAATACAAACATCTTCACGTATCCCACCGGTTCGAGCGTAAATGTAAACCATCCGCTATAGCTGAACATGATCGCTTTCCACGCCTCCCTCATAACAAGCACTCCTAATCCCACGCTGACGGCATCCGCGACCAGCAGCACTATGGTGGTAGACAGAAGATACAAGCCTGCGATTTCCCGGTTCTCATATCCCAGAATCTTTGTCATGGATATGGCGTTCTCGTTCTTCTCAATAATAATCTTGGTGAGAAGATAAATCAGCACTGCGGATAGAAGGACGCACAGAATCTGGAAATACTGCATATACGAACCCATGGAATGATCCAGCTGATCGCTCATCTTGGTAATCTCCCGCTCTGTGATAACCGTTGCAATGCTATTCTCCTCAATATCTGTAATTTCCGAATCAGACAGATAGCCGCTAAATTCCTCGCCGTCCAGATCAAAGACAATCCGGTAATTTTGTATCGGCATAAAAACTGCAAGGCTCAGGCACCTGTCATATATTCCTGCCACCTCAAACTGATACTGCCTATTCTCATACTTTTCATCCAGACAGACAACGTCACCCACCGCCAGGTCATATTTCTCTCCGAAGGATGACGAAATGTAGACCTCGTCCTCCCCGAGGGATTCCAGACCGTTTATCTCTACATACCGACTGCCATCCGTAATTCCATACACCGAAATTTCCTCATCCAGAGTTTCGCTCTTTTTCTGCAGGGATTTCATACTGAATTTTTCCGAATCTTCGTTCCGGGTTTTGATCACATTTCCCGCTTCGTCCTCATACGCTATAAGCACATACTGATACTTTGCAAACATCATATCCGTTACATTCTTTTTATAATAGTCAAGCGTATCGGGCATGCCCACCGCCATTGCCAGCATGACCATAATGAAGAAAATCCCAAAAAACAGAACGAGATAGTTCGCCATATTCTGAAACATGATGCGCACACGGAATCTGGCAAAGAACCTCCATCGGGGAAGACGCATTGCTTTCTTACGCTTCGTTTTCTTAAGATCATGCCGCAAAAACTGCAGCGGTGTGTGCCGCATCATCTTCACGATCACTGTCAGATTTACCACAAACATCAGCGCCAGCGGAATCAGCGTCGTTTTGACAAATGCCTCGGGATTCCATATGGTTTCGTAGATAGGCAGGCTGTAACTGTTATAGTACATGGATACCACCACATATTTAAAAACCGTATACCCCAATATGTTTCCAATGACGGCCGCCATCAGCGTCACAATTACCGGCATGGACAGATAATGCCTGGTCAGCTCTCCCCTGCTGTATCCAGAAGCGCGAAGCGTACCGATGGTCTGGGATTCTCTGGCTATGGTATTGCTGATAGTCACAGCAAAAATAAAGGCAATGATCACGATCAGTATATCCAGAAGAACGCCGCCCATTGCCTCGTCAGAGCCCATATCCTCTGTTGCAAAATTGATTGCCGGATTGGCATACCTCGGAACGTAATCCTCAATTATATAACCACGCACAACGGTCTGTGTAAAGATATCCTCCAGGAAGTTATCCGAGAGCCGCTTTTCCTCCTGCTCGTCTGCCGGTTCACGATCATACTGCCACGCATATGTATAATGGACGGTCTTATGCAGGCGGTCAAAACCGTCTTCTGTCACCATCGCCACATCAAAGGTCAGGGCATCGAACATGAAATCCGTGCTGTTTTCATGAAGGGTAGCATAATTCACATAAGCAAGCAGACCAACCACCCGATACTGCTGACCGCTGACTTCTATGGTGTCCCCTACTTTGATCCCGACATTGTCTGCATGCATACGGTCAACGGCAATCTCATCTTCCGTCTCAGGAAAATTTCCCTCCATAAGACATGCCAAATTGACTGCATCATTCTTCACATACACTCGAATCGTTCCGTCCACCACACCGTTACCGTCATAATCCTCTTCCTCATTCCGGTAAAAATTTTCATATAACGTTACCGGAACCGATTCAAGATCATCCGCCTTCTCCCCTGATTCGATCGCGGCGATCAACTCCTCGTCTGCTTGGCGACTCAATTCAAAGTGCCCGCTTTCCAGCTGATATTTAGACACGCCTTCTTCTGCTGCCTTCATCATGCTCTCATTGGCAACGTACATCCCCGATACAAATCCGATGGTAAGGATCAGAAACAGACTTACGACCAGATACTTTCGCCAATCGCCCAGAAGTTCTCTTAAGATTCTCTTCCCGAGTGGATTTTTCACTCTTTTACCTTGCTTTTTTATTTGGTCCATGTCACTCACCTCTTACCACTCCAGATCCGCAGCCGATATTTTATTTGTGTTAATCTCGTTGCGACGGATACTGCCATCCCGGAGCTTGATCACATGATCCGCCATATTTCGGATTGCTTCGTTATGCGTGACCATAATAACTGTATTGCCATATTTCACATTGACCTCCTCGATCAGCTTCAGTATTTCCTTTGACGTGTTGTAATCCAACGCGCCCGTAGGTTCGTCGCAAAGTAATATATCCGGATTTTTGACAATGGCACGTCCAATGGAAACCCTCTGCTGCTGTCCGCCGGAGAGCTGATTGGGCAGCTTATGTCTATGCTCATAAAGTCCCAGCGTGTGCAAGAGCTCATCAATATCCAGAGGCGTCTCCGACAGATATGCCCCAACCTCAATATTTTCCTTCACATTTAAATTGCCGATCAGATTATACATCTGGAACACATATCCCAGATGGCTTCTGCGATACCGTGTCAGTCCCTTTTCCCCCATATCCTTCAGCTTATCCCCATTGATGGATATGTATCCGGAATCGGCGCTGTCAATTCCTCCGATAATATTAAGCAGTGTGGACTTACCGGAACCGGAAGGACCAAGCAGCACACAGAATTCTCCTTTTGCCACCGAGAAGTTCATGCCGCGAAGCACTTCCTGACGGGTATCACCACTGCCAAATCCCTTCTTTAAATCTACAATTTCCAAAAACTTTCTTTCTTCCTCTGACATACTGTCTCCTCTCTCAGCCCGACTGTCCCTTGGCTCATCTGACTCCTTCCAGACAGTCCATGTCGTCAACCTAACAAAAGTTAGTTTCTCCTAACTTATAATCAAAATGAATGCGGCCATTTTATGTTAGTAGCCGCTAACTTCGTTTTTAATATACCTCTATTATCATGCTTTTGTCAATAGTCTGCTGGTGCAAAAAAAGAAAAGCCATCGCAGTGCAACAGCTTTTCCATAAAGATCATTCCTTACAATACAAATATATGTAAATGTATGAATTATCCTAAACGAATGACATTAGCAGCCTGAGGTCCCTTTTCTCCGTCTACCACATCAAACTCTACCGATTCTCCGTCCTTTAATTCCTTAAAGCCGTCCATATTCAATGCAGAAAAATGCACGAATACGTCATTTCCATCGGTATCAGAAATGAATCCATAGCCCTTTTTGGCGTTAAACCACTTAACAGTTCCTTGCATGTAAATTTCCTCCTAATACATGAATACTAAAAATTGCACAAATGCGTGCAACACTCCGAATAAAACACTAACATATTTCCCAAAGTTTGTCAAGCAGTCATACACCTTCCAGTTTCCGTATTATGCAGAAAACATACCGCAGAAAGCAGACGTGCATCATTGCTGCAAATAAAATCATCCCTTTCTCTTCGTTATTTGCCCGCAGACATCGGATAGCGGCTCGCCTTATGCTGAAATTTCAGTTGCCGCCGGTGTATCATTTGTGATGATTTGTGTCTTTTTAACGTTCGAACAATCCCCGGAGCATGTCCGTCTGCATGAGCACATGCAATCTGCAGGGAGCGTGCTGCTCTTAATGGGCGTTCTGATGTGACGTGCAGTCTGCGGACAAATCCGAAAAGATACGCATGATTTTATTTGCTACAATGATGCGCCCTCTTCTTATGGTATGTTATCTGCAAAATACGAAAACTCAAGGTCATACACCTGAACTGTTATTTTATGTGAACGTCCATCTGGGGATAAGGTATCCCGATCTCATTTTCGTCCAACACCAGCTTTATTTTCTCTAACAGGGCAAAACGGCTGGTCCAGTAAGCTCCCGTAGGAACCCATACCCGGGCTCCAATATCTACCTGGGAGTCCCCCAGCCCTGTCACAACGACCTGAATCTCTTCGTCCTGCAGACGTGCCGGCTCTTCCCGCAGCACCTGCTCGATCACTTCCTTCGCGCGCTTTAAGTCAGCATCATAAGAAATACCGATGGTCAGGTCAATCCGCCGCCTGTCGGTGCTGGTGACATTAGTAAGGCTGGTATTGGCCAACATGCCATTGGGGATCACGATGACCTTGTGGTCTATCGTATTCAGCTTCGTATAAAACAGGGAAATTTCTGCTACCTCTCCCTCATTCCCATGGGCATCCTCCACGATATAATCACCTACACGAAACGGCTTTAGCATCAGGATCAACACCCCTCCGGCAAAGTTCGAAAGACTCCCCTGCAGCGCCAGACCGATGGTCAGTCCTGCAGAGCCCACCAGCGCCATTACGGAGGTCGTGGCAATACCAAAGAAAGACAGAATCAACAGAAACAGCAGGAAATAACCCACCGTTTTCGCCAGGGAATCCATAAACTGCTTCACCCCCTGGTCTGCTGACCTTTTCTCCAGGCCTTTGCCAATCAGCCTTCGTACCAGTTTGATCACCCGCACACCAACAACATACACCACAAGAGCGACCAGTAATTGAAACAGAAAGGCAAGGATATCCGGAACCAGTCCTTCCAGGAATTCCTGCACAACGCCCGGCTTTCGGATCTCTTCAAGCGCCTGCCCCATGGCTTCCACGGTAATACCCTCTGTACTGTTTTCAATCTCAGTTAATAATAGCCTCATATACGCTCCTCAGCTAAGAATAAGGAATCATCCCTAACGGGACAATGCATGGATAAATAAACCGCTCCGCAGCTTTGGCTCAAACCAGGTAGACTTTGGAGGCATCAGAAGCCCCGCATCCGCCACAGCAAACAGTTCTGCGATATCGGTGGGATACATAGCAAACGCTGCTTTGCAGTCTGTATGTACCCGGCGCTCCAGTTCTTTAAGCCCCCGGATTCCGCCAACAAAATCAATGCGCCGGTCCGTCTTAGGATCTTCTATCCCAAGTACCGGAGACAATAATACATTCTGCAGGACAGACACGTCCAGTCCCTCCACCGGATCGGCGCTCCGGTCACATTTCCGTATCCCGCAGCGATACCAGCGATCCTTAAGATACATACAAAACTCGCCCTTTCTGCCGGGAGACACAGCTTCTGCCTGCGGCTCTCCCACCTCAAAAAGCGACTGCATCCGCTCTAAAAATGATGCCTCATCCATGCCGTTTAAGTCCTTTACCACCCGGTTATAGTCCATGATCATCAACTGATCGTCCGGGAACAGTACCGACAGAAAATAATTAAATTCTTCCGTTCCGTCGTAGCCGGGATGCTCATCCCTGCGCTTTAACCCTACCTTGACTGCAGATGCCGCACGATGATGTCCATCCGCAATATAAATATCACCAATGCGCTCAAAGGCTTCACGGATGGCTTTGATATCTTCTGGCTCATCAATGATGTAGGCCCGGTGTCCAATTCCATCTTCCGCCGTAAAGTCGTAGACCGGCGGGAGCGCCTTCACCTTCGTCACTACGCGGTTGATGATCTCATTGGATCGATACGCCAGAAAGATCGGTCCTGTCTGGGCATCGCAGGCATCCACATGGCAGATGCGATCCAACTCCTTATCGGCTCTGGTATTCTCGTGCTTTTTGATGACCTGGTTCACATAGTCATCAATGGAAGCGCAGGCCACAATACCGGTCTGTGTCCTTCCATTCATGGTCAGTTCATAAATATAGTAACAGGCGGATGCGTCCTGTATATAATCGCCCTGCTCTACCATTTCCCACAGGAGATCATGCGCCTTTTCATATACCTGGGGTGCATAGGTATCCACCGAATCGTCAAACTGCGTCTCAGCCCGGTCAATGCGCAAAAACGTCCTATCGTTCCCGGCAACCGCCGCCTTCGCTTCTTCTCTGTTGTATACATCATACGGCAATGCCGCTATCTGTGCTGCCTCCTCCGGAACCGGACGGATGCAGCAGAATGGTCTGATATCTGCCATGTGCCTCTCCTTCTTATGTGACTATGAATCGTAAATTTTGAACAAAAGGCTGTCACGGATATTCCGGGCAGCCTTGTTTTTTCTTAAATCTTGACTTATTTTATGACACGAACCTTTAAAACGCCCGCCGTCTTCGCCAACGCCTCCACAACAGAATCTGTCACCGGCGCGTCCAAATCCATCAGCGCACATGCATATTCGCCGCGGCTCTTATTGGTCATATTGGAAATATTGATATTTGCTTCACCCAGCACTGCTGTATACTGGCTGATCATACCCTTCACGTTCTTGTGAAGCACGAGAAGCCTGCCCTCGGACTGACACTCTCCCATGCTGCAATCCGGGAAGTTCACAGAATGTGTGATATTTCCGTTCTCCAGGAAATCACGAATCTCTTCTACTGCCATCACCGCACAGTTGTCCTCCGACTCCTCGGTAGAAGCTCCGATATGAGGGGTTACGATACAGTTCTTCTTCCCTACCGTAGTTGGATTGGGGAAATCTGTCACATACTTGCGGAGTCTTCCCTCCTCCAGCGCTTTGACTACAGCCTTCTCATCCACCAGAAGATCTCTCGCAAAGTTCAGGATCACCGTCTCCGGCTTCATCATGGAAATTGCTTCCTCATTGATCATCTCTTTCGTGGAATCCAACAGCGGCACATGTACCGTAATGTAATCGCATTCCTTGTAGATCTCCTCCACAGAGTTCACATGCTTCACGCTGCGGGACAGATTCCATGCCGCGCTGACTGAGATATAGGGATCATAACCATACACCTCCATATCCAGATGTGTGGCGGCATTTGCCACCTTCACGCCGATTGCGCCCAGACCGATGACGCCCAGCTTCTTGCCTGCAATTTCTGTTCCGGCGAAGTTCTTCTTTTCCTTCTCCGCAAGCTTGGCAACATCTGCATTGCCCTCCTGGCTCTTCACCCAGTCGATGCCGCCCACTACGTCTCTTGCCGCCAACAGCATTCCTGCAAACACCAGCTCCTTCACGCCGTTGGCGTTAGCTCCCGGCGTGTTAAACACTACGATACCAGCCTCTGCACATTTGTCCAGGGGGATATTATTTACGCCCGCTCCTGCTCTCGCAATGGCATACAGTCCCTGGGGTAGCTCAAGATCATGCATTGCGGCGCTGCGGACCAGAACCGCCTGAGCATCCTTCATATCCTCCACCTTCTGATAATTGCTGTCCAGAAGTTTTAAACCTACATCTGCAATTGGATTTAAACAAGTATATTGAAACATTATGCGTTTTCCTCCTCAAATTTCTTCATAAATGCCACCAGCTTTTCTACGCCCTCCTTAGGCATTGCATTGTAAATGCTGGCGCGCATACCGCCTACGCTTCTGTGTCCCTTCAGATTCACAAATCCCGCGTCAGCAGCCTCTTTCACAAACTTTGCATCCAGTTCGTCATTACCGGTCACAAAGGGTACATTCATCAGGGAGCGGTCCTTTGCCACAACGGTTCCCTTGAACAGCTTGCTCTCATCCAGGAAATCATAGAGAATCTTAGCCTTCTCCTCGTTGCGCTCCTTCATCACAGACAGTCCGCCCATTTTCTTTAACCACTTAAATACCTTGCCGCAGATATAAATGCCGTATGCAGGCGGGGTATTGTACAGAGACTCCGCATCTGCATGTATCTTATAGCGCAGCATGGTAGGCGTTCCTTCAAGGACATCCTCCGTGATAAGGTCTTCGCGGATGATGACAACGACCACGCCTGCCGGTCCGACGTTCTTCTGTACGCCGCCGTAAATGACGCCATACTTTGTCACATCCACCGGTTCGGACAGGAAGCAGGAAGACACATCGGATACCAGCGTATGTCCCTTGGTGTTGGGCAGTTCCTTAAACTTCGTGCCGTAGATCGTATTATTCTCACAGATGTACACATAATCCGCATCCTCCGGGATATCCAGATCGGAGCAATCCGGTATGTAGGAAAATGTCTTGTCTGCGGAAGATGCCACTTCCACTGCATCACCGTAAAGCTTTGCCTCCTGGTATGCTTTCTTCGCCCACTGTCCCGTCACAATATATGCAGCCTTCTTATTCTTCATAAGGTTCATGGGAATCATGGCAAACTGCTGGGACGCACCGCCCTGCAGGAATAACACCTTATAATTGTCCGGAATATTCATCAGGTCTCTTAAGTCTGCCTCAGCCTCTTTAATAATGGTATCATACGCTTTGGAACGGTGGCTCATCTCCATTACGGACATACCTGTTCCCTTGTAATCCATCATCTCATCTGCCGCTTCCCGCAGCACTTCCTCAGGTAATACTGCCGGTCCTGCGGAAAAATTGTACACTCTGCTCATTTTCAGTTCCTCCTTATTTTTCACCAAATGTGCCAGATGAAACGTCTGCCGTCCCATCATAATAATATATTGTTTTACAGGAAAAATTATAAATCTTCCTCGGTAAATACCTCTGAGATTGCTGCGCCCGGCGCCACCATGGGCCATACCTTATCATCGCTGTCGATCACACAGTCGATAACAGCTGTCTTGCCGCCCGCCAGCGCCTGTTTTAATGCATCAACAAATTCTTCACGGCTTTTGGCGCGGTATCCCACGGCCCCCATTGCCTCTGCCAGCTTCACGTAATCCATGCCGTCGTCTAAGACCGTCGCGGAATAACGCTTCTCGTAAAACAGCGTCTGCCACTGTCGCACCATACCCAGCACATGATTATTGACAACAATTTCTACCAGCGGAAGATCATTGCGCACCGCCGTGGCAAGCTCGTTCAGGTTCATACGGAAGCATCCGTCTCCCGCAATATTGATGACCTGCGTATGGGGATTGGCAGTCTGCGCTCCGATGGCCGCCCCCAGACCGTAACCCATAGTGCCGAGTCCACCCGAGGACAGGAACTTCCTGGGCTGTCTGTATTTATAATACTGGGCCGCCCACATCTGATGCTGTCCCACCTCAGTCACGATAATTGCATCCTCTCTGACCTGACGGTACACCTCCTCAATGACAAAGGGACCGCTCAGCCCTTCTGCGGGATACTGCAGCGGATATTTCTCCTTATATTCATGAATGTGAGCCATCCACTCGCTGTGATCCTGCTGAGATAACAGTGGATTGATTACCTTTAAGATTTCCCTGATATCTCCGATCACACTGGTGGTCACCACGATATTCTTATTCACCTCTGCCGGATCTACGTCCAACTGGATGATCTTCGCCTGCTTTGCAAATTTCCTGGCATTTCCCAGCACACGGTCCGAGAAACGCACGCCTACCGCGATCAGAAGATCGCACTCGCTGACGCCCAGATTGGAGGTCTTCGTGCCGTGCATGCCCAGCATGCCAGTATAACGTTCATCTGTTCCGTCAAATGCCCCCTTGCCCATCAGGGTATCGCAGACCGGAGCATCTATTTTCTCTACAAACTCCTTCAGTTCCACAGAAGCGCCGGATATAGCTGCCCCGCCTCCTACAAAGACATAAGGCCGCTTCGCCTTTGCGATGAGTGTCAGCACCCGGTCAACATCCTCCTGACGGATGGTATCCTTCACCGGCAGGATTTCCTGCACGGGCTTTCTCCGGTATTCTGCTTTCAATGCCGTCACGTCCTTGGGAATATCCACCAGCACGGGACCAGGACGTCCCTTCCTTGCAATGGAAAATGCCCGGCGGATGGTATCCGCAAGCTCTGCCACATCTTTCACGATAAAATTATGCTTTGTGATAGGCATGGTGATTCCGGCGATATCAATCTCCTGGAAGCTGTCCTTGCCCAAAAGCGGCACCGTCACATTGCAGGTGATGGCCACCACGGGAACCGAATCCATATATGCGGTGGCAATTCCAGTCACCAGATTCGTTGCTCCCGGTCCGCTGGTCGCAAGACACACGCCTACCTTCCCGGTGCTTCTGGCATAGCCGTCCGCCGCATGGGAAGCTCCCTGTTCATGGGAGGTTAAGACATGTCTGATTTCGTCCTTATGTTTATATAATTCATCATAGACATTTAAAATTGCTCCGCCCGGATAACCAAATACCGTATCCACACCCTGCTCTTTTAAACACTCTATCACGATTTCTGCGCCTGTTAAGAGCATTGCCTGTCTCCTCACTTTCTCATCCCTATATCCTACTGTGCGTCCGGAATGCGCAGCGTCGCTCCGCAGTTGCCAGAAGTCACCATGGACGCATAACGCGCCAGATACCCCGTGGTCACCTTAGGCTCCCTGGGCTTCCATTCTCTTCTGCGCGCTTCCAGTTCCTCATCGGACACTGCCAGTTCCAGCGTCATTGCCGGGATATTGATCTTTATGATATCGCCCTCTTCGACCAATGCGATCGGACCTCCCACTGCCGCCTCCGGCGACACATGACCAATGGATGCTCCTCTGCTCGCGCCGGAGAAACGTCCGTCCGTAATCAATGCAACAGAAGAACCAAGTCCCATACCTGCAATTGCAGAGGTCGGATTTAACATCTCACGCATGCCCGGACCGCCCTTTGGTCCCTCGTAACGGATGACCACGACATCTCCTGCAACAATCTTACCGCCCTTAATGGCCGCAATAGCATCTTCCTCACAGTCAAATACCCGGGCAGGTCCCTCGTGTACCATCATTTCCTCTACGACAGCGGAACGCTTCACCACACCACCGTCCGGAGCCAGATTGCCCTTAAGAACGGCAAGACCTCCCGTCTTGCTGTATGGGTTATCCAGCGGACGGATCACCTCAGGGTTCTTATTGACCGCATCCTTGATATTCTCGCCCACTGTCTTGCCCGTTACCGTCATGCAATCAAGATTCAAAAGATCCGCATCGGCAAGCTCCTTCATGACTGCATACACACCGCCTGCCTCGTTGAGATCTTCCATATAGGTAGGACCTGCCGGCGCCAGATGGCACAGATTCGGTGTCCGCTCGCTGATGGGGTTTGCAAAGGAAATATCAAAGTCAAAGCCCACCTCATGAGCGATTGCCGGAAGATGCAGCATACTGTTGGTGGAACAGCCCAGAGCCATATCTACAGTCAAGGCGTTCATGATGGCATCCTTGGTCATGATATCTCTGGGGCGGATATCCTTGCGCAACATATCCATAACAGCCATACCGGCATGCTTTGCCAGCTTGATACGCTCGGAATATACTGCCGGGATCGTACCGTTGCCTCGAAGTCCCATGCCCAGCACCTCCGTCAGACAGTTCATGGAATTGGCGGTATACATACCGGAACAGGAGCCGCAGGTGGGACATGCCTTCTCCTCATATTCTCTTACATCTTCCTCTGTCATGGTACCTGCCGCACAGGCGCCCACTGCTTCAAACATGGAGGACAGACTTGTCTTGTGCCCCTTTACATGCCCGGCAAGCATAGGACCGCCGGATACAAATACCGTAGGAACATTGATCCTTGCCGCAGCCATCAGGAGCCCCGGCACATTCTTGTCACAGTTCGGCACCATCACCAGTGCGTCAAACTGATGTGCCAGCGCCATACATTCAGTGGAATCTGCAATCAGATCTCTGGTCACCAAAGAATATTTCATACCGATATGTCC
Source organism: Lachnospiraceae bacterium (assembly GCA_029071325.1). Lineage (GTDB taxonomy): Bacteria > Bacillota > Clostridia > Lachnospirales > Lachnospiraceae > Roseburia_C. The sequence continues at coordinate 14,901 of JAIEAP010000043.1, forward strand.
CATGGCAATTCCGTCGCAGACCGCGATTGCCGGAAATACTACCGGCACTCCACCCGCTTCTGCTACACCGAGCTTTACTGCATTGACTATTTTATCCAGATTCATATGTCCCGGCACGATCTCATTATAGGAGCTTACGATGCCGACCATAGGTTTCTTCATCTCCTCCTCCGTGAAGCCCAGTGCGTTAAAAAGGCTTCTGTGAGGTGCCTGCTGCATTCCTGCTTTTACATTATCACTCTTCATCCTGTACATCCTTTCTGTTATAGATTTGCCACGATCAGATCGCCCATCTCTTTCGTTCCCACCTGGGTAACCAGAGAGCGTTTGGCATCCTCCTGAGGCATGATATCTATGGTGCGGTATCCGTCCTTCAACACCTTCTTTACTGCCTGTTCCACAGCGTCCGCCTCCCGGTCTAAGTCAAAGGAGTAACGGAGCATCATTGCCGCGCTTAAAATGGTGGCTATGGGATTTGCAATGCCCTTACCTGCGATATCCGGCGCCGAGCCGCCGCTGGGCTCGTACAGTCCGAATTTTGTATCATTTAAGCTGGCGGAGGACAGCATCCCAATGGAACCTGTCACCATGCTCGCTTCATCAGAAAGAATATCACCAAACATATTCTCGGTCAGAATCACATCAAACTGCTTCGGATCCTTCACTAACTGCATGGCACAATTGTCCACCAGCATATGTTCATAAGAGACTTCCGGATATCCTGCCGCCACTTCCTCTACGACCTTGCGCCAGAGTCTGGAAGAATCCAGTACATTCGCCTTGTCCACGCTGGTCACTTTCCTGCGGCGCTTCATGGCAATATCAAATCCCCGCTTTGCAATACGCCGGATCTCCTCCTCGTTATAAGTCAGAGTGTCGGTGGCAGTCATGACGCCGTCCACCTCTCTCGTACTTCTGTCGCCGAAATAAAGCCCTCCGGTCAGTTCCCGCATGATCATCATGTCGAATCCGTCTCCGATGATGTCATCTCTGAGCGGACATGCTTCCTTCAATTCTTCATACAGATAGGCAGGTCTTAAGTTCGCGAACAGGTTCAAGGACTTGCGCAGCTTCAAAAGCCCCGCTTCCGGCCGCAGAGACGGCTCAAGTTTATACCAGGGAGATGTGGCCGTATTGCCTCCGATGGAACCCATCAGCACAGCGTCTGCAGCCTTAGCATGATCGATGGCGTCATCTGTCAGAGGTACGCCCGTCGCATCAATAGAACAGCCTCCCATGAGAATCTCGTCATAGGTAAAACTGTGCCCGAACTTTCCGCCCACAGCATCCAAGACCTTCCTTGCCTCTGCTACAATCTCCGGTCCGATCCCGTCTCCGGCGATCACTCCAACCTTATAATTCATAAATTCCAACCCTCTTTCTATGAAAATCCGTCGGGCTGCCATCAGATGATACACTCCCATCATCTGCCAGCAGCCCCCACATTTACAGCTTTTTCGCTTATTTTTCCTTCTTGTCCTTCTTATCCTTGCCTTCCTTCTTATCCCTGCTGTCCTTCTTCTCCTCTTTGACCTCCAGGGAATCCTCCGGCTTCTCGACTGCGGACACGGCAGCCTTCTGCATAGGGATACGGCAGTTCCGGTTATTTCCGAATTCCACGATAATAATATCATCCTCTGCCACATCGATCACGGTTCCATAAAAACCGCTGGTCGTCAGTACGGTGTCCCCCACCGCAAGTTCTGACATCATCTGATCCTTGCGCTTCTGCTCCTTCTTGGAAGGACGGATCATCAAAAAATACATCATGGCAAACAGTAAAACCATTGGTAACAGGAGTGTCAGCATGCTGCCTCCTGCTGCTCCTTCTGCCGCCTGCTCTGCTAAAATATACATATGATTTCCTCCTAATGTCTCTCTAATACCACTCAGACCATTTTACACAACTTCAACGGTTTGGGCAAGAGTTTTGTCTATTTTTATAGATTTTTCTTTTACCTTTCCTTCTCCCGGCTGATTTGTCCCATTCCGTACAGCTTCTCTTCCTTATAAGAAGCAAAACGTCCCTCCTCCAGAGCATCCCGAATCTCCTGCATCATGGTATTATAAAAATACAGATTATGAAGCACACACAGTCTCATGCCCAGCATTTCTTTTGCCTTTAAGAGATGGCGGATGTAAGCCCGGCTGTAGCGTGTGCATGCGGGACACCGGCAGCCTTCTTCAATCGGGCGCATATCTTTTTCATATTTCCGGTTAAAAAGATTGATTTTTCCCTGATTCGTGTACAAATGTCCGTGCCGTCCATTTCGCGTCGGGTATACACAGTCGAAGAAATCCACACCCCGCTCCACACCTTCCAGAATATTGGCCGGTGTTCCCACTCCCATAAGGTACGTCGGCTTATCCTCCGGCAGGCAGGGAACGGTCTGATCCAGGATATCATACATTTCTTCATGAGTCTCTCCCACTGCCAGCCCTCCGATGGCATAGCCGTCCAGTTCCAGTTCCCTGATACGCTTTGCATGATCCATACGGATATCCCCGAAAATAGCTCCCTGATTGATACCGAACAAAAGCTGCTTCGGATTGATGGTATCCGGCTCACTGTTTAACTGCCGCATCTTCGCCTTACACCGCTCCAGCCACCGTGTGGTGCGCGCCACCGATGCCTCTACATAGGAGCGTTCCGCCACGCTACTGGGGCACTCGTCAAACGCCATGGCAATGGTGGAACCCAGATTCGACTGGATCTGCATACTCTCCTCCGGTCCCATAAATATTTTCGCGCCGTCCACATGAGAATGAAAATATACGCCCTCCTCTTTGATCTTGCGCAGCCCTGCCAGGGAAAACACCTGAAATCCGCCGGAATCCGTAAGGATAGGTCTGTCCCATACCATAAATCTGTGCAGTCCGCCTAACTCCCGAATCAGCCGGTCGCCGGGACGCACATGCAGATGATAGGTGTTGGACAGTTCTACCTGGCAGCCGATCTCCTTTAGGTCCTCCGTGGAGACGGCTCCCTTGATTGCCGCCACCGTTCCCACATTCATAAATACAGGGGTTTGAATATCTCCATGGACCGTATGCAAAACTGCACGTTTTGCCCGTCCCTCTTTCTGAATTAACTCGTACATATCTACTCCTTATAACGTATCATTCTTACGTCTTATCAGCATACCCTGTTTTGCGCCTTTTTGCAAGAGTACTTGAGTTCTTAAGTTTCCGTATTTTGCAGACCAGATGCCAGGTAAAACAAACGCATCATTCCTATCATGAGATCTATGCACCGCTCTCCGTGGTTTACAGCCCTACGACAGATTGCTGCTCACCTTGTGCTGAAATTTCACCTGCCGCATGGTATATCATTTGTGATGATTCGTGTCTTTTTCACGTTCGAACAATTCCTTCCCGCTCTGTCCGTCTGCATGAGGACATGCAATCTGCAGGTTTTGTGCGTCTCTTAATGGGTGTTCTGATGTGACGTGCAGGCTGTGGACATTGTTTGAGCTCACAAACTAACAGTTGCTCTTATCTTGAAGCGAGTTATGGGAGCAGCCTGCTTATATCGACCACAGAAGAACGCCCATTTAGAGACGCTAAAAACCGAAGCCGCATGTGCGTGACAGACGGACAGAGCGGGAAGGATTGTCGAAGCATAAAAAAGACACAAAACTTATGATATACCAGCGGCAGCGAAATTTACACGCACCGGCTCAAGGCAATCTGCTGCAGGTCTGTAAACCACGGAGAAGGAGCATGTTTTTATGACAGGAATGATGAGACTGCTTTCTTATAGCATCCGGTCTGCAAAATACGGAAACTAGAGCAAGAATATGATTGCCTAATACGATAAAATCTTCTATAATAGTTACCAGCATTTTATATGGATATGAAGATAATATCAGATTACATAACGGAAACGATAAAGGAGACATTATGGCAGGTTCAACCATCGGCAATCAGTTTAAGATCACAACCTGGGGGGAATCCCACGGTGCGGGCGTCGGCGTAGTCATTGACGGCTGCCCCGCTGGACTTTCCCTGGTCGAAGAAGATATCCAGCGCTACCTGAACCGGAGAAAGCCGGGACAATCCGCTTATTCCACTCCCCGGCAGGAATCAGATACCGTACGGATACTCTCCGGCGTATTTGAAGGAAAAACTACCGGCACCCCCATCTCTCTTATGGTGGCAAACGAGCAGCAGCGCTCAAAGGATTACAGTGAAATCGCCTCCTACTACCGCCCCGGTCATGCAGACTACACCTTTGATGCCAAATACGGCTTCCGGGACTATCGGGGGGGCGGGCGTTCCTCCGGCCGGGAGACCATCGGACGCGTTGCCGCAGGAGCGGTAGCCGCCAAATTACTCTCCGGTCTTGGCATTTCCTTTCTGACCTACTGTGAATCAATCGGTCCCGTATCCGTTGATATGGACCGGTTCGATCCGGAAGAAATCAACCGGAATCCTCTGTATATGCCGGACAAAACAGCTGCAGCCGAAGCCGCTGCATATCTGGACGAATGCAAAAGTAACTGCAATTCCTCCGGTGGCGTTATTGCGTGCCGGATCACCGGGGTTCCTGCCGGAATCGGGGACCCTGTATTTGAAAAGCTGGATGCCAATCTGGCAAAGGCCATATTCTCCATAGGCGCTGTCAAAGGCTTTGAGCTTGGAGACGGATTTGCCGCGGCACGGGCTACGGGTCTTAGCAATAATGATTCCTTTATTCCGGACGGACAGGGCGGCATCGCAAAAAAGACCAATCATGCCGGCGGCATCCTGGGCGGTATCAGCGACGGCTCTCCCATCTTCTTCCGGGCCGCCGTCAAACCGACACCATCCATTGCCGCAGAACAGGATACCGTAAACAAGAATGGCGAGGCTGTCCGCGTCTCCATCAAAGGACGGCACGACCCCATCATTGCTCCCAGAGCTGTGGTAGTCGTAGAGGCAATGGCTGCCATCACGGTTCTGGATGCCATGCTTACCAATCTGGGAGCTGTCACAGAGGATTTGAAATAGAGTTCAGGGACTGCCGGTCATTTCGCATCGGACAAGATTTTCCATACCGTTTCCGCTGCCGTTTCCATAGGGGCATTGACGGAGAAACTCTTATCTCTCGAAACGATCTCAACCATATGTTGCTCTATGTTTCGAGGACTGACCACAACTCTGAAAGGAACGCCGAGCAGGTCTGCATCTGAGAACATCACTCCTGCGCGCACCTTTCGGTCATCATAGATGACTTCGACACCCTTGCTCTGCAGTTCTTCATACAGCTTGTCGGCATAAGCCTGCACTTCGGCATCATCCGAACGAACGGCACACAGATGTACCTGCCACGGTGCCACCGCCAGCGGCCATATGGGACCATACGCATCGTGATGCACCTCACAGATTGAGGCGGCAAGTCTGCCTATACCGATACCGTAGCAGCCCATGACCGGATACCCCGGTTCTCCATTGGCATCCACATAGGTCATATTCATAGACTTGGTGTACTTCGTTCCCAACTGGAAGATGTTGCCAACTTCAATCCCCCGCGAAACAGTAATCGCCGGCTTCCCGCAATGCGGGCAGATACCACCCTCCTGTATCTTGGCAAAATCGTGATATTCCACACCTTCGACATCACGGGCCATATCAAGTCCGGTATAATGATATTCGCTTACATTTGCACCACAGGAAAGATTATTCAGACCTTCCAGGGAACGGTCAAACAGAATGGTAAAATCCCCCTTCAAATTAACAGGGCCAATATATCCGGCATTCAATCCGCATGCTTCGGTGATCACTGCCGGATGGATCTCATAGCCCAAATAATTTGTGAGCTTGGTCTCATTTACCTCAAGATCGCCACGGATAAACAATACGATATAATGGTCATCAGAATTGCGCTGATAGACAACCGCCTTACAGGAAGTCTTCTCATCGCAATGCAGGAACTTGCAAACATCTTCAATGGTATGAATATCCGGTGTGTGTACGTAAGTCAATTCATCGGATACATCATGCCTCTCGTTATGGATCATACACTCTGCCGCTTCCATATTCGCCCGGTAATCGCACTCCGTGCAGATAGCAATCGAATCTTCTCCCACAGAGGTCATCAGCATAAATTCATGAGAAATATTACCGCCCATCATACCGGAATCGGATGCAACTGATATCACCTCCGGCAAACCTACTCTTGCATAGATTCGCTCATACGCATTATGACACTTCGCATAATATTCTTCCAAGTCTGCCTGGCTCGTATGGAAGGAATAGGCATCCTTCATCGTAAATTCGCGCACGCGGATAAGTCCTGCTCTGGGTCTTGCTTCATCCCGGAATTTTGTCTGGATCTGATAAACCATAAAAGGATATTTCATATAACTCTGTCCGTAATCCCGGACAAGCTGAACCGCTGCTTCTTCATGTGTCATTCCAAGGACAAGAGGACTGTCGCTGCGGTCATGGAAGCGGATCATCTCCTTGCCTATACTTTCATATCTGCCGGACTCCTGCCATATCGATGCCGGCATTACCACGGGGAATTGTACTTCCTGCCCGTCAATTGCGTCCATCTCCTCACGAATGATCTGCTCAATCTTTCTTGTTACTCTTTTTAACGGCATATAGGACGAATAAATACCGTTTGCCACATACTTCAAATAGCCGCCGCGCACCATCAGCGCATGGCTGTCAACGACACAGTCTGACGGTCTCTCCCGGAAACGATCTCCGACAAGTTTTTCTAATTTCATAAAGGATACCTCCGCATTTTAATGAATGTCAAGATTTCATGCATATGCTCAAGCGTTCCTGGTATAGCGGCACCTTGGGAAGCTGCTGCATCCCCAGAACTCTCCGTATCTCCCTTTTCTCTTCACCAGCACCCCGCCGCACTGCGGGCAGGACTGCTCCGTCTTCACCTGCGGCTGTTCCTTAAGCAGCTCCCCCAGCCGCTCATAACACTTCTGGTTTATGATACAATCATTCAGCGCACGGTGAGCCCCCTCCGTGCTGATATCAAAATACTCCGCAACATCACTCAGCCTGTGGTGCTTCAACTGAGGCAGGCATTGCTTCGCCAAATGCAGTGTATCTATGTAATCATTGTATATACCGGTCTGAAACACCTGCATAGCGGCATCATAAACAAAATTCATATCAAAATTATGAATATTGTGTCCAACCAGAATTCCTGTTTCCACAAAGTCCACAAACCCCTCCAGAGCTTCTGCGATCCCTGGCGCACCTGATACCATGTCATTGGTGATATGATTCACCTTCGTGGCAGATGCCGGAATTCGTATGGATGGCTTCACCAGAGTGGAATAGGTATCCACGATCCGGCTGTCCTGCACCTTCACAGCCGATATTTCTATGATCTCATCCGACTCAAAACGAAATCCTGTAGTTTCCAGATCAAAAACAACATAATCCTTCACATATCCCCCAAGTTTTCGTCCCTTGTTCCTTATATATTCCATGTGATATGTTTCTCCGCTTTTTCTCAGTCTTCTTCTGTTATCAACTCTATTTCCGATTATATATGAGCACCGCAAATTCCTCTATCGTTGCCGCTCTCGCAGCGCTCTTGTTTCCGGTGAATCCCGGTCGAATATACTTAGAATCCGCAAAAAGAGACTTGACTCTTTTGCCGATACGCCAAGAACTGCCTGTTCTTACTATATCGTATCTGTGCAAAAAAGCAAGTCTCTCATACTTCATTTAAGAAAAAGTCTATTCTAACTCGTCTCCCTCTTCTTCCTCTTCCTCTTCTTTTACATATTTCTTACGTGAGAATACCACCCATACCATCTGTACCAGAACAAAGAACAGCATCAGCGGCGTCCATTTATCCAGCAACGCAGTAGGCAGACTGATATCCTCTGTCAAAAGGAATGCGATCACGGAGATAATTGCTACCGGGAAGGAAAGAAGTCTTAACAATCCCTTCTTCTTTAATTTGAGAGGTTCTTCCTCTTCCTCACATGTCTCATCCTCCTGCACTTTCTGTTTCTTCTGCTCCTCGTTCTCTTCCTCCTCTTTTTCCTTCTTCGTAGTCACAAAGTATCCGATGAGCAACATCAGAGACAGAAAAACTGCCAGATTCATTAACATGAAGTTTACCAGCGCCCAGGCTGCTCCGTCATCCGCAAACAACGGTACCTCTGCGCCGCCGATCCTAACGGTCTGGGGTGTCGCCTCAGGCTCATCCTCTTCCACAATTGTGGGCGTATCCTGCTGCTTATTTGGTCTCCTTGGCGTATTTGCCGGTGGAGTAGGATCGCTTGCCGGCACAGGAGTTTCCGGCATAATAATGCTCGGTGGAATGATCACAATCGGCGGCGTCTGCGGCTCAACGGGAGGCTCCGGATCGTCAGGATCCTCAGGAGGTTCCGGATCGTCAGGATCCTCGGGTGGTTCCGGCTCATCGGGCTCCTCCGGTATAGGAGGCACAGGCTTCCGCTCTTCCACTTTGGCGCAGACTGTCACATCATACATCCACTCATTTCTTCCGGTCACCTCAATCAGATCATAGGGGACGGAAAGCAGTACTGGAGATGCCTCATGACTTTCCGTGCCTTCTGCGATCAGAAGATAAAGCCCCTGTTTCAAGTCTGAAAATGTAACAATTCCCTTTGTATTGGTTTTTCCAGAAGAGATACTTGCGATGGATTCCTGCTCCACATGCTGAGCAAGCTTCTCCGCAATTGTCCCCCACTCAGTTGACGTATAGTTCTGTTCCGGTTTTATTTCTTTGACACAGCCGGCAAATACATCTTTCACGGAAAACTCAACTGGTTTTTTCTTCATATCCATATCTGCCACCAGATACAGACTGACATTCATATCTGTCAGTGCCTGTTTTTGTGTTCCGTGCACATACTCGGCCTTTACGGAACCGCTTTCCGGCAATGTTCCTGTTGCCTGGCCTGCATATATCAGTATACTGCAGCAATGAAAACAAATGATCAAAAGCAGCAGTACGATATTTATTTTCTTACTCTTTTTTATGAATCTTCTCATTCTTCCGCCTCCTGATCCGTTTTCTCCTTATGAGTCTTCTTATGATGTAGACAACAATCATGAACAGTCCTGCAGAACCAAGACCGATCAATACCCAGAACAAATAATTTGTATTCATTCCCTTTGCCTTATGTCTGCCCTGATCTTCTGCCGCCTGTTCGTCATAGGGAATCCGTTTCCCACGAACCAGCAGCCGATGGGTATTGATGCCATATGGGGTACAAGTAAGGAGCGTCACCTGATCCTTCCCACGCTCTACACTCAGTGCATCCGTCTCTTCCGGCTTTACCACTTCAATCTGGTCTACCTCATACGCCAGTATGTCATCCAGTATATACAAATAGAACTGATCCCCTTCCTGCAGCTGATCCAAGTCCGTAAACAGACTGGCGCTTGGCAGTCCTCTGTGTGCAGCCAGAACGGCATGGGTGCTTTCTCCTCCCACTGGAAGCGAAGATCCCTGCAGATGTCCTGCTCCTTTTTCTAAGATTGCTTCCTCCGTGGAATGATAAATGGGTACCTTCACATCGATTTTGGGAATGACAATATATCCCATCAGACCGTTGCCTTCCAGATTAAGGCACGCGGTATAAATCTCATCCTCCGTATAAGGCGTAGTCGCCGCCACAAAGGAATCCGGCAATATGATTGGCTGCAGTCCCTCATTATAGCTCCGCGCCTTTGCCCATTCTGCTTCATAGTCTATCGAACTTTCTGCCGCGTTCTTTTCCAGATACGCCTGAAATAACCGCTCCTCCCGCATACGATTCCATGCGTTTGAGACAAGAGGGTAGAGCAATATGGACAATCCAAATATAAAACCTATGATCATAAAAAACATTACTATTTTTCTTGCCGCCTGTTTCATTTAGCCTCTCCACACTACTCTCTTCCATTATGGTGAGGGGAGAGTTTCCTCTCCCCACACTTTACATTTAGAAGGTTACTATTGTCTTATCTCTTAGTTTTTCTTTTTCTTCATCATGACCAGAACTCCGCCGAATACAGCCATCATCGCTGTTCCGACAACAGTCAGGATGATCACACCTGTACCACCAGTAGCAGGAAGAGCTCCTACTCTTGCATCCGTCAGCTCGATCAGCACCTTTGCTGCGGCATCTGCTGCGTTCTGATTCGTCCATGCACTATTTGCCCCTGCCAATGTCGCTGTATAGGTTCCGTCTGCAGGATCTGCTGCTGTGAATGTAATGGTCGGTGTCGTCTTCTCCAGAGCATATCCGGAGGGTGCTACAGTCTCTATCAGAGTGTATGTGTAATCTGCATCCAGACCAAGAATCTCTACTACGCCTTCTTCATTTGTGGTAAATACTGTCGCATCCTCTTCTGAATCTACAAAAGACATATCCGTATCGGTCAGCTTAACATATTTCTGCTCGCCTGCTACCTCTGCCTGAAGGATGAATTCTGCGCCTTCCAGTTTATCGCCGCTTTCATTCTGCTTCTGCAGCTTGATTGCTGCCGTATAAGAAGTTGCCGTTACATCATCGCTGGGTGGTTCCTCTTCGTTGTTGGTCTTAATAGAAGAACTTACGGTATTGGTATATGCATTGCCTTCTACATAACCGGTCACCAGTCCCTGATATGTAATCGTGAAAGCTTTTCCTGCATATGTTGCTGCATTCTCATTCAGCCAGCTTTCCTGGAAGCTGATGACAAATCCGTTCTCGTTAGCAGTAACTGTATAAGCTGTTCCAAATGCAACGTCGACACCGTCTACAGTAACGGTGATATCCGCGTCTGTAAAAGCACCGTCTGCTCCTGTGGTCACTGCCACAAGATTATCGCTCATAGTATCAGTAATGGTGAATTTCGGCTTATCATATCCCTGGAAATACGGGAAAGTTCCAGATACCGTATAGTCAATCACATCGCCGACAGCAACGTAGGTCTGACCGGCTGCCACTTCCTTCTTGTCGATGACATTATTGTGTACGCCCTTTGCTGTTGCTCTTCCTACTGTCAGGATATTATTCCCTTCTCCCACTGAATTGTAGTTGTTTACCAGCATGTTGGTGTAGGTCCAGCTCTGGCTGGTGCAGATAACCAGATAAGATCCTAACTCCGTGGTTTCCAGTGTAGCTGAGGTTGCTGATGCTGTAGTCGTCACCGTGGCAGCTACATTGGCAGCGTCTGCTGCATCTGCAAGGATTGTCAGGTATTTTGCGATCACTGCCTTATTGGAATTATCTTCCGTGCTTAAAGCGGTCAATGCGGCTGCTGCCTGATCGCCCAATGCTGTCTCTGCCCAATCAGTCAGTTCCCATGCACCGGTAGAACCGTTGTACTGCAGAACCTGATACGCGGTAACCGTTACCGCCTCCGTGTTCGTCAATCCGCTGATCTCGAGATTGCCGTCTACTGCTGCTGCCGCCACTGGCATAACTGCGCCAATTGTAAGGATCATCCCAAGCAGAAGCGCCAAAAGCTTTTTGGTTTTGTGAAATTTTTTCATGTTTTCTCCTTCCTTTCTTTTCCTTTCTTTACTTTTCTTTTCTATCGTGAATGCTATGAATAGCGTTTCACTCGTTTTAATAACACCAGAACCCCCAATGCCATGCACATACAGAGTGTCCCCGGAATGATGCATGCGCGATATATTCCCACACTTCCGGTTTCTGGAAGCGTATAGACGGCTTCATTCAAGATTGACATTCTGACATCTGTTCCTGTCCGCCCCACACTCGCGTCTTTTTCTGCCGTAAACCACAGACTGGAATCATACTCCTGTCCGTCCTGTGTGATCTGTATCTCACCAGCAGGTGAAATGAGCAGATTGATCTCCCCTTCCATTAGCTGATATCCGTCCGGTGCTTTTACTTCCCGGATGATATATCTGCTGCCATAGGCAAGCTCCAATTCCTCCCCGTTTTCGTCCACAAATCGGATCTCCCCTTTTTGCTGCTTCTCATTCGCCTCTGTGCTGACCGCTGTACCCAGGAGAACAAGTCCATCGGAACCACTGGTATACCGGTATAATTCAAACTCCGCTCCTGCAAGTTCATTTCCTGTCACTGCTGCCGTTCCATACTTAAATCCCCTCAGTGTACAAAACGGTATCTCATCATCATATACCTTTACAGTCAAAACCTGATTTTCATCCAGCGCCGCTGTCCATGCGCCATAACGTGTGTCATTGTCGTCTGACGACACCTCTTCTCCCACTGCCAGCACTCTTCCTGCAACTGTCACACTTCCGTCATCCCAAACAGCGATGGCCACGCCGTCAATCTTATAGTAATTCGCAGGTGCCTTAACCTCTGACAGGATATAGGAATTACCCTGTTCCAGCAGGAAGTCTGCTCCGTCCTTTGTGACAGACGCTTTTCCGTCTGCTCCTGTCGTTCCGATCCCCTCCGCAGTTCCGTTAATTTCTGCGACCCGAAACTCTGCGTTTGCAAGAGGCAGCCCACTTCCTTTTCCATATTTCTCGATCTGAACCGTATATTCCTTTGGCTCATCCGGCGGCACAGTAACTTTGCTGTCCTTTGCCGTGATGCATATCTCGTTTGCCTCGGTCACAATCGTATATTCATAATCCCCGTCTCCACCGGTTATGGTGACGTTCTCTCCCTCAATCACAATTGTCAGTTCTTTTGCAATGACATCATATCCTTCCGGCGCCGTCACTTCCTTCAGATAATAAGTACCGTCCGTCTTCATCAGCTTGGCAATTCCGGATGAATCCTTGAAATAAGCAAGCCCTGTGCCGCTCTCCCCTGATGTACAGGTTTCCAGAAGATTGTGGTCGCTGTCATACAGTTCAAATACCGCTCCGTTTAAAGCAGCTCCGCTCTCCGCATCGCGCTTCATTAATTTGAAGCTATAATAATGCTTTTCGGAAAAACCGGATCCAATTCCTGCATAGATCAGGAAATCCTTCGTCTGATACTTCCCCGGACTGCCTTGCACCGCTTCTGTCACGTTCCACTTAATGCCCATCACGTCTGTGAACTGCATCCAGTGACTCGTATTGCTCCACGCTTTATCTATGCTCGCATAGCCAGCCGTCACGCCCATATTTCTGGCGCTATTGTAAAAATACTCTTTATAAGGATAAAATGTCTCAGCGTCCACTGCTCCGCCGCTGCTATTCTCCACCACCGTGTAGCCCGTTCCAAATTTCTCCGGTGCATAAGCAGAGTTCCACGAATTCACATATCCGCTCTCCCAATAAGTAGTGTCCACGTCGATATAGCCGTTCCCCAGCACGCAAAGCGGTCCTATGATATGTATCCAGTTCTGATAACCCTCCCATGCATTCCGGAAGAAAACCGAACCGTTGATATCCACATAACCACTCAGATAAAAGTTTCCGTTATTGTAGATTGCCGCCCCCGTAGATGCGGTATTGCCGGTTATGGTTCCTCCCGAGACCGTCAGATTACCATTTTTGTTCATGTCGCCCTGTCCATCTACATAAATCCCGCCGCCGGATCCACTGCTGCAATCCCTTATGATGCCGCCCGACATGTTAAAATATGACTTTTTATTACTGAATTCTCCGCCCACATAGACGGCTCCGCCGTATTGCGAGGAACGGCAGTTCTGAATCACACCTCCCGACATATTGAATACGCCGTCCGCATTATTGGAGGTATACATATACACTGCACCGCCATGCTGCGGCGTGGTGCTCTGTGTGCTTCCGTCGATAGTCCCGCCCTGTAAATTGAAGGTTCCCCCGTTGGCATACTGCACCAGATTGGTACTCAGCAATATCGTACCTGTCTGCTCCGGGCTGCTGTCAAGGATTGTCAGTGTTCCGCCCAACATCTGAAAATATGCATTTCCCCCGGACATGGTCAGCGTGTGACCATTTAAATCAATAATATATTCTTTCCCGCTGGATATCTGTACAGTACTGTTCATGGTGCTGTCCGCAGTCAATTGGTTCTCTCCATTCACAGGATTGAATACCGCTCTGCTCGAAGCTGCTTTTGTAGAGATATCAGTCTCATCCTCAGAAGGCGCATCACTTATTATAGAAGAATCACCCTCACCCTCACCTTCAGAAGGGCTATCATCTATTATAGAAGAACTGCTTTCATCTTCTGAAGAGACATCACCTATTATCGAAGAATCACTCCCGTCTTCTGAAGGAATATCATCTATTATAGAAGAATTGCTCTCATCTTCTGAGGATACAGCTTCATCCACAGATAAGTCAGCGTCATCTGTCATGGAATCAATCTCGTCTCCGGCAGGGTCGGTATCTTCTGCCTGAAAATCAACTTCATACTCAGAGGGAATACTCTCAGTTGCGAAGGGACTGGCCTCAACCACAGGAGATCTGAAATCATTCGCAAGCAACGCCGACATCGGCTCTGTAAACAACCCTGCGCATAAAATCACAGCTAATATTTTACAAACATTCCGAATGACGCCTTTCCATTCTCTCATGCTGCTTCCTCCAATCAAATCAATCCCTTTCCTGCTTTACTCTTTCTCTGTATTTCAATTTTATAACAAAAAAATCCACAAAAGAAGATTCTATAACGCTGATTTATATTGACATCTTTTACACATGATGTTAAAATCGATTTATAATTTCTGACTTATATTAACATCCCAAGGAGGAAACGGTATGGATATGAATACAATACGGCTGCAAGTCCATGAGATGAACCCGGACGAGCTGTTTTATCAGGAGTATTATGAGTTAAAAAAGGAAGAAAAACCTATTGAACCGCTGATACAAAGATACGGCATGAACGAAATACTCCGACGCCATCTGATCGTCCCTGAAATAAAGGAGACAATCCCTCCGCAATACGAAGACGCTTTCTTTTTTGAGCTTACGGATGCCAACAGTATCATTGTACAAAAGCATAACCGCTACAGTCCTACCCTGTTCCATAAGCATACTTTTTTTGAAATTCTCTATGTCTATGACGGAAACTGTAAACAGAAGCTGGAACAGAAGGATTACAATCTGTCTACCGGAGATCTGTGTATCATCCCTCCGGGTATCCGGCATTCTATTACCGTCAATGATGAGAGTATTGTAATCAATGTCCTGATACGCAAGGATACTCTGCACAGCATTTTTCATTCTTTCCTTAATGTGCCCAATATCCTGTCTTCCTTCTTCTTAAATAACATTTACGCTAAGCAGAAGAATGATTACATTATTTTCCATTCCGGGAATGACTATGAGATCCGCAGAGCCTTCCTATATATGCTCTTAGAATCTATCAACAAAGAGAAATGTTATTATCAGATCATCAGCAATACCCTGATGCTGGTATTCGGTCTTCTGATACGAAGCCATGAGCATACCATCGAAATGCCCATGCTCAGCAGCCAGGCTGAACAGCAGTGTTTCCATCTGCTCAGCTTCATTCAGAAAAACAGTTCCACCATTACGCTCAATGATATTGCAAAATACTTTCACTATACGCCGGAATATACCTCCAAGCTGATCAAGCAGATCACAGGAATGACCCTTACGGATATCCTGCTGCAGATCCGTATGGAAAAGGCACAGGATTATCTGGTCAATACGAATCTGTCGATTGCCACTATTTGTGAAGAGATCGGCTATGAATCACCGGAATACTTTGTCCGACTGTTCAAGAAACACACAGGAGAGTCGCCATCCGCCTACCGGAAACGACGCGCCTCCCAGATGTCTGCGGAAGACATCCTAAAATAGTTTTTCATTAAGTACGCATCTATGATAAGGAGAATGCGATGAAACACAATACATTACATAAAGCAGTACTGTTACTTATATTGTTATGCTGCATCCAATGTCTGCTCCTGTGCTCCTGTGATACAGATTCTCTTCCCGAGAATCCTTTTGACCATACTGATATCAGTACAGAAAAGGGCACCCGGGACAACACTGCCAAGGTGCTGACCCCATCCGCCGACGGTGCGGTCAGCTACTCCTGCGATGCTGCCATCCTGGACGCTTCCAATGCCGCCCAGGGCTATGTCATGGTCAGTTACACAGAAGAGAATACCGCAGGAAAACTTCAGATTACCGGTCCTGACAACGTCACCTACATCTATGATCTGACCGGCGGCTATGAGGTATTTCCGCTCACTGCCGGAAACGGGGCTTACCTCATCGGAGTATATGAGAATGTCAATGCTGCCGAAGAAACCTACGCACTCATCCTGTCCCAGGAGATAACGGTTACTCTTTCCGACGAACTGGGACCGTACCTGTACCCGAATCAGTACGTCAACTTCAGTGCGGATTCTCTTCCCGTTGAAAAAGCGGTGGAATTGGCATACCCGGCAAATAATGATCTGGATGTTGTCTCTAATGTGTATAACTACATCATCGAACATTTCGAATATGATTACGATAAAGCCGCATCTGTCCAGTCCGGCTATCTTCCCGTTGTGGACGAGATTTTCCAGATCAACCGCGGCATCTGCTTTGACTATGCCGCCGTTATGGCGTCCATGCTGCGAAGCCAGGCAATCCCTACCCGACTTGAGGTAGGATATAAAGGCGAGGAATATCATGCATGGATCAGCACATATATCCAGGACATAGGATGGATCAACGGCATTATCGAATTTGACGGAAACACCTGGCATCTGCTGGACCCTACTCTTGCTTCCACAAGCCAGTCACCCAAACGCTTTATTGCGGAAGATAATGAATATATCACAATATTTGTATATTAGGAGGTTTTTCATGTTGAAGAAAAAAAAGAATATACTGAATAATTCTGAAATTGCTGCCTTCTGTCAACAGCTTACCATGGTAATAAGCGCAGGACTCCCTACTTATTATGGAATTTACATATTGAAGGATGACGCTCCTGACGACGAGACCAAAGCTCTACTGGAACAGATCTATGCCTCTATGGAATCCGGCAGACCTCTCCATGAAGCTCTGAAGGCAACCGATATGTTTCCCGGATATATGATCCATATGATCATGCTGGGGGAACAAACCGGACGTCTGGAAGAGGTGCTGTCCTCTCTGGTGTCCTACTATGAAAGGGAGTCCTCCATCCGTGCAAATGTCCGCAGCGCAGTGGCCTATCCCCTATTCATGACTGCCATGATGTTGATCGTCATCACGGTTCTGGTCACAAAGGTCCTTCCCGTTTTCTCCCAGATCTATGAGGAGCTTGGAAGTAGCCTGACCGGAATTGCCGGGATCATGCTGAATATCAGTCAGGTGCTGAACCGCTATATGATCGTGCTCATCATTGCCTTCCTGATACTGGCCGTTCTGGCATGGCTTCTCTATCATACAGACTGGGGCAGAATGCGGCTTCAGAAAAATAAGCTTTCTCTGTCTATTGCATCCGGCCGCTTTGCAAACTGCATGTACCTTGCCCTTACCAGCGGCCTTGATACAGACAGCAGCCTGGAACTCACCGAAGAACTGGTCAGCAATCCCTATATCCGGGACAAGATTCACAAATGCCAGGAATTGATCAAAGGCGGAGAGACATTTTCCGACGCGCTGCTGCTCTCCGGCATATTCTCCCGGATGCATGCCGGTCTGGTTACCATCGGTTCAAAAACCGGCGCTATGGATGATGTCATGAAGCACATCACTGCCGCTTATGATGAGGAGGCAGAAAAGCATGTAGACCGTTTTATTTCCATCCTGGAGCCAACATTAGTCATTATCCTTTGCTTTTTAGTCGGAATGATCCTCATCTCATTCTTACTCCCCCTGTTGGGCATTATGTCCAGCATCGGCTGATGGAGGTACTGCTATGCTTTTCTCGGTAAAAAAAGAAAAAAAACTTAGGACTGTTCTTCTTCCCATCCTCCTTTTAGCGGCCGCCCTGTGTATCCTTATCGCGGCGTCCGCCTCTCTTGCGTCCACGAACCGGGAGCGCGAAACAGAGATTTTATCCAATGCGCTGGAACGGAGCATCACGCAGTGCTATGCCCTGGAGGGCTCCTATCCGCCTGATCTGGACTATTTGAAGGAGCATTATGGACTGACCTACAACAGTGACCGCTACTTTATTGATTATCGTTATATCGGAGGGAACTTTCGTCCGAATACCATTATTATAGAAAGAGATTGATGTTATGTTAAAGCTGCATACAACATCCCACAAAATTGATACCGTTTTTGTGGCTGCATTGTTTACTGTGTTTGCCGCGACTGCCTTTCTAGTTGTTCTGATCGGCGCAAAACAATATCAAAACACTGCGGACAGCATGGATTATAACTATGAGATCCGCGCCGCCTCCTCCTACCTTGTAGAGAAGGTGCGCCAGAACGATTCAGCCTCCCATATTGCCATATCCGAACTGGACGGTATCCCCGCCCTGGCCCTTACATCAGAGGAAAACGGCGCATATTACACAACTTATATTTACTGTTATGACGGTGCCCTTCGGGAACTCTTTGTGTCTGAGCATTCGGTTTATGCTCCAAATGCCGGCCAGCAGATCGTCCCCCTGCAGGATTTTGCTCCGGAGGCACTACATTCCGGTCTTATCCGGATTACCGTTACAGGAACAGACGGAACTCCTGTTCCGCTGTATATTTCCGTACATGCAGACAGTGAGGAGGGCGCGTTATGAACAAAACAAACGCACACAGAAACCATCTGTTTCTATTAGAGATCCTTTTAAATATACTGCTCTTTTCCATATTGCTGTCCGTGTGCCTTCAATTCTTCAGCAAGACGTACCGGCTGACCTCAGAGACCACGGATCTGCATCGTGCAGTTACTACTTGCACCAATGCTGCCAGCATTTTTGAAAGCGGGGACGGCACGCTGACTCCCCTGTTATCCCAATATGAACACGCAGACCAGAAGGGAGAATCCGTTTTGATCTATCTGGATCAGGACTTTCTGGAATGCTCCAAAAAGGATGCCGTTTATTCCGTCACCGTCTGCCTGCTTCCCGAAGACTCCGCCTCTTCCCGTCTATCCAGAGCACAGATTACCTGTTACAGGGACTCGGAAGAACTATACGGCATTACTGCCTGCCGATATATGCCCCTGACCCCAAAAGACATGAATGGAGGGATATCATAATGAAAAGACATTCTAATTTTGGATTTTCATCCATCCTTCTGGCATTTGTCATGATCTGTATTGCCACATTTTCCGCGCTCTCTCTGCTGACTGCCAATTCAGATTACCGGCTGAGCAAACGGGTGGCAGAGCGGAATCAGGCATACTATCAGGCACAGGAAAATGCCTGGGACCGGCTTGCTTCCATCGATCAGGCACTGCTGTCTGCCTATGAATACAGCAACGATCCGGCAGAATACTACGAAAATGCCCGTTCCTTCATCTCCGATGCGGCGGACGGGACATGGAGCAACAGTGAAGAAAGCCACTGTTTTTCTTACACAGAATCCGTGGCAAACAATCAGCATCTGGAAGTTATCATAGAGCTACAATATCCTGCCAATTCGACAGACAGCTTTTACCGCATTATCCAGTGGAAAACTGTCCAGACCAGCAATATACAAAAACAGCAGCCTTTGAACCTTATGGGCTCAGACGAACAGCGGTAATAACATATTACCATAACACATCATCAAAGAAAGGAAACCATCATGGACGTAAAAAAAATTCTCGAAGAAGTTACACACAAAGGAGCATCCGACATTTTTATTATAGCGGGACGCCCTCTTACCTATAAGCTCAAGGGAGTCATCTATAGCCTGGACGACACCGTCCTTCTGCCTCAGGACACTCTCGCATTCGTCACTGCGATCTATGCCCTGGCAGAACGGGAGATTGGCAATTTTACACACCGCGGAGACGACGATTTTTCTCTGGCGATACCGGGTGTATCCCGCTACCGCGTATGTACCTTCAAACAGCGCGGCTCTTATTCTGCGGTCATTCGTGTCATCGCCTTCCATCTGCCCGATCCAAAAGATCTCATGATCCCGGATGCCGTTATGGATCTTGCCAATACCAATCATGGCATGGTGCTTGTGACTGGTCCTGCCGGCAGTGGCAAATCCACAACGCTGGCATGTATTGTCAACAAGATCAACCACGAGCGCGAGGAGCACATCATCACTCTGGAAGATCCGTTGGAATTTCTCCACAAACACAAAAAGAGCATTGTCTCCCAGAGAGAGATCCGCTCAGATACCGAGAGCTATCTCACTGCCCTTCGGGCTGCGCTCCGGCAGAGTCCTGATGTGATCCTGCTGGGTGAGATGCGGGATTATGAAACGATCAGCACTGCCATGACGGCTGCGGAAACAGGTCATATCATTTTCTCCTCCCTGCACACCATTGGTGCAGCCAACACCATTGACCGCATTATTGATGCCTTTTCTACCTCCCAGCAGCATCAGATTGCCATTCAGCTGGCTTCTGTATTGCAGGCAGTTGTCAGCCAGAAGCTTCTCCCATCGGTGAACGGCACAATGGTTCCCGCATTTGAGATTATGGTCTTAACGCCCGCCATCCGCAATATGATCCGTGAAAGGAAAGTCCACCAGATTGACGGCATTATTTATACCTCCTCTGCCAACAATATGATCTCTATGGACACCAGTATCTTAAGGCTGTATGAACAGGGCATTATTGACAAGAATACCGCGGTCTCAGAAGCCGTAAATCCGGAAATCATGTCACGGAGACTGAATATGAATTAATTTTAGTACCATTCACAGTGGAACAACGCGCTGCCATCCGGCTTGTTATGCTTGCATATAAAAGTCCGATGGCAGCGCGTTGTTCGTACTGCGAATGCTAATATCAAAACAGAGGCTGTCGTACATCATACGACAGCCTCTGTTTTGCACATTATATTCTTATTGTCAGCTCTTCAGCATGTACTCCAGTATCTTCTTGGTATCTTCTGGCTCGTACGCTACAATCTCTAATTCAGGGATCGTGTTGGAGGATGAGAAGATGTTAACCAGGGATACATACTGGCACAGCTTGGACTTTAGGTTCAGTCTGTCTCCCTCCTGGGTCAGAAGCTCCACCTTGCCGCTGCAGGTGTCGATCAGTTCCATAAATTCCTGCGGATTGTCAATATTTTTTACCTTCATGTCTTACTTTCCTTTCTCCTTTTTTACAATTCTCTATTTCTTCAGATTGCGCTCACAGATATCTGCCAGACGCGCTACATTCGCCGTCACCTGCCCCAGAGTCTCAGTCATGGTCCCTGTGGTATCCACCTGCCGGTGGGCAAGATCCACCAGCTCCTTAAACTGCTCCGTCATCTGGTTCATGGAGGAGAATACCTCGCGAATCTGCTCCGTGATACGTTTGGTGGATTCATTGTTATGCTTTGCCAGCTCTCCCATCTCATGGGCCACCACGGTAAAGCTGCGCCCTGCCTCGCCTACTCGTGCCGCCTCTATGGTGGCATTCAGGGCAATGATGTTCGAACGCTTGGAATTCTGCTGAATCTCTCCGATAATTTCCGAGGTCTGATGTACCAATCCTTCCACCGTGGAAGACAACTGCTGCAGCATATCTAACTGTGTCTTAATCTGCTCCGCGCTGTTCACGATGGCGTCAACTCCCTGCTGGGTATCTACCAGTTCCTCATTGACAGTCTGGATCTGCTCGTTCATCTTCGTGTTATTTTCAATCGATACTGCCGTACTCAACACTCCCACTACCTGACCGTTTTCCTTGATGGGCGTCAAAATCCCATTGGTAGGCACTCCGTACACAAATGCTGGAAGGTTGCCGGAGCTCCCCTCCCCGGTCTCGATCACCTTAAGCATCATATCATCACCCGGATGATTAATATCCAGATAGGTTCCTACATCAATATCCATGCGAAAGGAGTCTCCATACCACACGCCTATGGTCTTCTCACGGTCGCACAGACATATCTGTGCATCCAGATTCAACGCCTTTTTCATAATCGGAATGGTCTCTAATAAAGCTTCCAGAATCTGCATATGCAATACCTCCTATATCTTGGAGAAACGATCCACTTCCTTTTTCAAGGACTGGGATATGTGCTCGTTGCGTTCTGCTTCCTCGCGGATATCTGCGATAGCTTCTACCAGACTTCCGGTACTGCTCGCCGCATTTACCACTCCCTTCGCGCTTTCATCCATGGCAACAGAAATATCCTGGATACCGTTAGACATATTTGCAATGGTATCCTCCAGTTTGCGCACGCTGTTGCCAAAGCCGGTAAAGATCCGGTCAATATCGTCCGCATCCTGATTGTACTGCTTCGCCATCCGGGCAAAGGAATCATAATCCTCCATCACAACCTCGGTAATGAACTTTAGGATATCATTGGCATTTGCCACCAGATTCTCCACTGACAGGATTACCACATTGCTGATATCCTGAATATGGTTCGCTGTTTCCCGGCTGTTGTCTGCCAGGATACGGATCTCATCCGCCACCACCGCAAAACCTTTTCCTGCCTCTCCTGCCCTTGCCGCCTCAATAGACGCATTCAGCGCCAGAAGATTGGTCTGGCTGGAAATATCCAGGATGTCTCCCGTCAGAGCTGTGATCTCCTCCACCTGCTTGCTGTTCTCGATGGCTTCCTTCAGCTGATGCTGTTTCGTAGACATCATGGTTCCCACATTCTGTTTACTGTCTGTCACCGACACCTCAATTTCCTGGGCACGTTTCTGAATACCCTCTACCAGAACGCCGCCTTCCGAGGTCTCCTCTATCATTTCCTTGGCGTGTACCAGCACCTCTCTTACACCGCCGTTCATCTGCTCTAAGGTTGAGGCAACTTCTTCCATGCTTGCCGACAACTGCTCCATAACGGCGGATACGCTTCCGGCATTCTCGTTGGATTCTACAATTCCGTGAGAAATCAGTACCGCCGCATTCTGCATACTGCCGGATTCTTCCTTCAGCTTACGGATAATGCTCTGAAGCTGTCCCAGGAAATTATTGATGCCGCCTACCAGTTGTCCAATCTCATCCTTGGAGTACACCGGGATACGCTCCGTCAGATCACCCTCCTGGCACTCGATCTTGCGCATAATCTCTGCCAGATCACCGCTGGCGCGCTTGGCCGGGCGGATAATGCTTCTGCGTATCAGCAGATTGATAACAATACAGGCAATCACGTACGTTATCAGCATTGCAACCGTAATGATCGCACTGTTGGTGATGGCACGGTTATAATTCCCGTTTGCCTCTGCAATTCCGTCTGACACCACCTGAGACATCTGCATCTGTGTGGGTTCTCCCACCTCCACGACAAACCCCTGGAAGGTAGTACCCAGTTCAATATATGCAGTAACGTAATCCTGCTCATCCACCAACGCCTGGATGGCAAAGAGATAATCAAAACACTGAATCGCATATGCCTCATATGCCGTAAACGCCTCCGTCAGAGCCGGATCATTGATATCGCCGACAATTTCTGTCATACTGGCAAGGCGTTCCTGGCTTGCAGCGTAATCCGTTGCCAACGCCGCTTCCAGACCCATGGTCAGCCCCGGATCATCCGCATACAGAGTGATGATATTCACATACTTCTGACTCTCCTCAATGAGACGCACCATCTCCGTATAATTCTCTTCGAAAGATATATAATGCTCACTGATCATCTCTCCCTCTTTGTTGATCTGCCGCAAAGACAATAATGATGTCACGGCACTGATCAAAAACATGGCAAAGAGCAGCAAGATCATCAATCGTAGCTTAGTTCCTATTTTTTTCATAAGTATCACTCCTGTTCTTACAGCCGTAAAAGCTCGGCAAATGTCTGAATTGGATAATCTGTCTTCTCATAACCGCTGGCATCCCCAATACCCACTGCCGTCATATTGCCAGCCTTCGCCGCGTCAATTCCGGCATAGGCATCTTCCACAACCATACAGTCCTCAGGCGCTTCCCCGATGAATTCCGCTGCTTTTAAGAACACTTCCGGATCCGGTTTGGAACGTGTAATGTTCGTTCCATCGGAAATAGCGTCAAAATAGTCGGTCAGCTCCACCCGCTCCAGAATATATTTCGCATTCTTGCTGGAAGAACCGATGGCAAGCTTACAGCCATTCTTGCGCAACTTGCGCAGCGTATCCCTTACTTCCTCGGTCACATCCTCCGGAGTCATAGTTCCAAGAAGCTTCCGGTAAATGGTGTTCTTCTTCTCGGCAAGAGCCTCCTTCTCCTCCTGGGATAACGTGCCGTCGTAGCGCTCCAGGATAATCTCCAGGCTGTCCATTCGGCTCACTCCCCGAAGACGGTTGTTGATGACTTCATCAAAATAGACCCCCAGTTCATCCGCCATCTCCTTCCACGCCTGATAATGGAATTTGTCGGTAAACACGATCACTCCATCCAGATCAAAAATAATGCCTTTCTTCATACTATGCCTCCTTTTCATACATCTGTATCTGCTTCACCTTCTTGATGGCAGTTGTAACCAAATTATAATCGAAGCCCATAAACGGCATATACAGCATCTGACGCAGAGTCAGTGCCAGATTCTCCTTATCGCCGCTGGCAATCATGCCTACCGCCACCGGTGTATACTTCTCAAGGATCGCCATTGCCTTGGAACTTGTAGATAATTCCTCCAGAGTACTGTCCTCATAAAATGGTCTGGTGTAATCGTGTTCCAGAGCCAGCTCCAATTCATGGACACCTGCTTCCAGTTCTTTCGCCTCACCGGAATCATAGGGAATTTCTATCCGTGCAGTACAGTTAAAGGGTACTTCCACCTTCATCCATACGGTTCCGTCCTTCCGAAGCTTATATTCAATGGCGTACCTGCCGCTGACGGAATTGTAGCTGCACTTCACCCTGGGAAGACGATAATAGAACTTCGGTGCAAACTTCACTTTCTTAAATCCAGGTTCCATGGGCTTGATTCCTGCTGCCTCACGGTATAAAAACTCTACAACAGAGCCGTAGGAATAATGGTTCAAGCTGTTCATATTCGTGCCGCTGATCCTGCCGTCATCCAGCACCGAATTCCACCGTTCCCATATCGTGGTGGCGCCGAGATTCACACAGCGCAGCCATCCCGGGAATCCCTCATAGAACAGAATGCGGTAAGCCATATCCTCCATGCCGTTTTCACTTAATACCTGACACATCAGAGGCGCGCCTACAAAACCGCACTTGATACGGTAACAGTCCTTCTCCAGCCGCTTTTTCAGTCCTTCGATCACCCTGTCCTTGTCTACATAGACTCCAAACCGAAGACAGATGATATAGGCTGCCTGCGTATCCACGGCGAGCCGTCCGCTCACTGTAAAATACTCATTTAAGATCGCCTGGTAAATCTGGGAAGCCAGCTTGGAATACGCCTTACTGTCCCGCGACTTACCCAGGATTTCTGCCGCCTGCGCCACCTTCCTGGCCGATGCATAATAGTAGACGCTGGCCACGAAGAAATCATCGGTTCCTCCCTTGAAGCTCTGCTCAGTCACTCCGTCCATTGCCAGCCAGTCTCCGAAATGCATGCCGAAATCAAACAGATGATGGTCTCCATTCTCCTTGGAACGGCTGGTAATATTGTCGACCCAGTCACGCATCATGGGATAATACTCTTCCAGCTTATCCTTATCTCCGTAAATCTCATACAGCGTCATGGGAATAAAGGTTGCAGCATCTCCCCATACGCTGGCTCCACCCGGATTATTGGTAAAGTTTGGAATATAATTTGGTACGGATCCATTCCACTTCTTCTGCTCCAGCCTAAGATCCTGCAGGAACTTGTCAAAGAATGCGCGGGTATCCATATTTAAAGATGCCGTAGGCGCAAATACCTGCGCGTCCCCGGTCCATCCCAGCCGCTCGTCACGCTGAGGGCAATCCGTAGGCATATCGATAAAGTTGGACTTCTGTCCCCACAGTGCATTTAAGAACAGGCGGTTAATTTTCTGATCAGAGGTTACAAGACTGCCGGTAATATCCAGCTGGGAATATATCACCTTCCCTTTGAACATATCTTTAGACAGCTTACCGATCCATCCGCTGACCTTCACATACCGGAATCCATAGGATGTAAAATAGGGACGTACCGTCTCCTTCTCGCCTCTGGACACATATTCATACCGCGCTTTGGCAGTGCGGTAATTCTGGTTATAAAAACAGTCTTCCTGTAATATCTCTCCGAAATCCAGGGTAATTCTGGTACCGGCTTTAAAATTTGCTTCAAACTCCACAAATCCAGCAAAGTTCTGTCCGAAATCCAACACCAGTTCTCCCTTGGGGGTATGCAGGATCTCCTGTACCGTAAGTTCCTCCATCACTGTCAGCGGCAGACTGTCTCGCTCCCGCAATACCTCTCTGCTCTGCTCAGACAGTTCCACCCCTTTCCATGGATTCTCTGTATCCAGCCACATGAGACGGTTTAAAATCTCGCCGTCATACATATCGCTGGCCTCCACATCAGAGCCGCGGTATTTCCAGCTCTTATCTGTGGCGATCACCGTTTCTTTTCCGTTGGGATGTATCAGATGAAGCTCTGCGATCACCTGGAACTTATTGCCCCAGACCGCCTCATGTCCTTCATAACCGATGCGGCCTTTATACCAGCCGTTGCCGCAGATAATGGATATGGTATTCTCCTGCTCCAGCAGTTCTGTCACATCATAGGTCTGATACTGGATTTTCTGATGATAGTCACTGGTAAAGGGTGCAAGGAATTCATCTCCCGCTTTATTTCCGTTGATATATGCTTCATACACGCCCAGACCACACACATACAGCCTCGCGCTTACCACCTCCTGCTCTACCGTAAAATCCCTGGCGAATTCCGGATGGAAGGTATCCTCTGCGGCCGTCGTGACAAATTCTGCCTGCCAGCGCTCTTTCATTTTGCCTGTCTCAAAGTACGCCACTTCACTCTTTGCCCGCTCATGTCCGTCCCCGGTTACTTCCACCTGATAGTAATAACGGGTTCTTGGGGTAAGTTTTAGATCCAGCAGTTCCCCTGTACTGTTTAAGTCCGCCCCCTCTATGACCAGCAGCGGCTCTGACAAATCTTCCTTGGTGCTGACCACAATTTTGGCGTCTGTCTGGCGTTTGCTCTCTGCCTCCGTCACCTTCCAGGAACATTTCACTGTCCCAAAGGAAAATCCCATGGGATTATGCATGCCATTAATCTTTGTCTCTGAAATCTTCATAATGAAAAACCTCCGTTCATTGTATCATCCTTTTTGTCCGTTTATCTTTATACATCCTCTCATCCGCCAGTTCCATGATCTCATTGAGATCTTCGATCTGTCTTGCCTGATAAGTAGTGTATCCGATACTTGCCTCCATATGAAATACACATTTTAATGCCTTGTTCCTCGCTGCTATATCCTCCCGTATTTGAGATATCTGTTGTTCCACAGCTTCGCTTCCGGGACTCCTTCCAAATACCACGAATTCATCACCGCCGTATCGCATCAGAAGCTGATCTTCCCCCACATGCCTGCGCAGCGCATTGGCAATCTCCCGGATATAGATATCTCCCTGATTGTGACCAAAGGTGTCATTAACATATTTTAGCCGGTCAATATCCGTAAACATAACAAATACCTCTGCGTCATCTTCCTTCATCTGCTCCAGCATTGGTTCTGCATAATGATAGAAGCCCGCCCGGTTATATAAATGCGTCAGCATATCATATACCCACATGCTGTTAAGCTCCTTCACCGTCTCCTGCAGCAACACCTGCTTACGGATATTCTCAAGCCCGATTCCAATGTTCATGACCCAGGAATAAAACAATTCGCTCCGCAGCGGGAACTCACTGTTACAGGATACACAATAACCATAGCACAGCTTCTGGTAGAACACAGGTGCCACTACAAATATATCGCTTTTCATCCCGTTCCTGCATGCGGGCGGGATGATATCCTGTCTATTGATATTGCCGTACTCTTTAAACTCCCCCTCCTCGTATGCCAGCACCACCTTCACCTCATCCGTGTATGTCATACTTGGCTCTGCCTGCTTGATCTTGCCGTCCAGATTCTTCTCTTTCCATCGGAAGATCTCATCATAACTGCCCAGACACAGATAAAAACACTGCATATCCGTCATCTCAACATATTTCTTAAGGGCTTCCGCCAGTTCATCCGGGGTACTCACACTGGCAAAATCACTGCTCATATTCTTAATCGCATCCACAGACTGCTGCAGGATATAAGTCTTTGACACATATGTCCTGCGCAGTTCATCCACATCCAGCGGTACCGTTTCCTGACAGCCGCAGGAATTGCCCACCGCCATGCTGGTGGATACGATTCTTTTCTGATACTGTTCCATAGAATCCGCATGCATCAGAATATCCACAGCCTCAAACCCCAGACGGAACTGATTACGGTTCACTGTGGTGATGGGGGGCAGATTACAATATGCCAGTTCATCTCCGTCAAAGCCAGTTACTATAATGTCCTCCGGCACACGATACCCCATAAGCTCAAGCTGGCTGCATACTCCGATCGCCATACTGTCATTGGCACATATGATCGCCTCCGGCACAATGCCCCGTTCCCGGATATAATAGACGGCTGCCCTGCGGCCGCTCTCCAGCGCGTAATCACCGCAAAATATATCCTCCTTATCATATGGCAGAGCTGCTTCACGCATGGTATCCTCATAAGCGCGCAGCCGCTCTGTTCCCTCCTTGTTGTTCACGCGTCCGGTCACATAACAGACTTTACGCTTCTGATGGTCCTTAACCACATGTTCCACTATCATCCGCATGGATTGATAATCTGAGATTCCCACATAATGCATGCCTTCCACTTCCTCGTCAATGCACACTGCCGGGACACCGCTCTCCCTGACTTTCTGTATGACATAATCAGCGATACCGGAATACTGGATGGTATTCTTCACCACGATAATTCCATCATACAATTTATAATCAGGCATTTCCATGATATGAAAAGCACCCTGTTTTTCCACATTTACTTCATTGTAATTGATAAAGCATGTAAAAACAAATATCTTAATATCATGCGCTTTTGCCTGCTCCATAATACCTTCCAGGATCTTTCTCTGATTATCAAAGCTAATGGCACACATCAGTACCGCAATCTGTTTTTTCATAAATATCCCTCATTATTTGTAGATATGAGCCGCATGGCGTTTCAACTGTTCCAGATCATCCAACACAGTAATCCCCGCCATATCTTCCATGGTATATTCCCCTTCGGGATGCAGCGCCGCAACGTGCATGCCCGTCTTCTTTGCGGCCCGGATTCCATAGGAGGTTCCCTCCACAATCAGGCATTCCTCTTTCTTTACCTGCAGATATCCGCATATATTGAGAAAAACCTCGGGATTGGGCTTAAGCTTTTTGTTGCTGTTTCCATCGCTGATCGTATCAAAATAACTATCCAATCCGAGGTTTTTAATTACAATTCCTGCATTCTTGCTGGAAGACGCAATCGCCAGAAGATATCCCTCCTGCTTTAACTGCCGCAATTGCATCCGCAGTTTAGGATCTACATCCCGTTCTGTCATCGTGATCAGGCACGATTTGAAAATATCGTTCTTCTGTTCTGCCAAAACCTCCTTCTCCACACGGGACAGACTCCCTGGATACCCCTTCAGCAATTCATTCAGGCTATCCATCCTGGACATTCCGATGAAGTGTCTGTTCATCTCCTCTGTAAACGGAATGCCCAGTTCGTCTGCTATTTCTTTCCAAGCAAGATAATGATATTTTTCCGTATGACAGATCACTCCGTCCAGACCAAAAATAATTACCTTTACTCTCATGCTGCACCGCCTTAGTATGTAAGATATTCTTTGCCGCAGAACGGATCGATGGGGTTCACTCCCTTAAATGGCGACCGCCCCATAATTTTCTCTATGGTCTGATCCAGCACATAATCGCTGTTCGAATACCCGTTGATATAGGTCTTGATCATCGGAACATCCACCAGATGATACGGATTCGCAAGACTGATAAACATGACCGGTTTCTCTTCTACAAACCATGGAACATTGTTGCCGTTGCCCCAGAAGGTGTACCAATTGATACGGTTCGTCGTCTTATTGGATGCATTCTCCACATTTCCCAGATAAATGACCAGATCATAGCTTGCGTTGAAGGTTCTGGTATCTGGCTTAAATGTCTCAAAATTCTCCTTCTCGTACACCGTCACCGCAAATCCTTCTGCTTCCAGCTTTTCTTTAAAGTATGTAAGCACATGCTCATTGGATGGAAAATCCCCGAGGATTTCCAGAAGCACACGCTTATGACGCTCCGGTGAGATTGGAAGGAGCTGCTGGGTATCCTTCACCAGCGTGATCGCCTCATCTGCGCACTCCTGTGCCATAGCAATATGCTCCTGGCACTGCAGGATCTCTAACGCCTCCTGCGGCGGAACAAGGGTTCCAGCCTCGCGCTTCTTATGCAGTCCCAACGCCGCTTTCATGCCCAGGATTCTGTCCAGGGCCTCCTCCAGCCTCTCATCGGTAATAATCCCCTTCTCATAACCTGCCTTCATGAACTCATAATCTTCATGTAAGTCTTTATTGAACAGGAACATATCACAGCCGCTTGCAATCGCCGTGGGCACTGCCAGCTCGCGCTTCATGGCGCAGCAGAATCCCACCATTGGTGTCGCATCCGTACAGATCAATCCATTGAACCCTAATTTCTCACGAAGGAGATTCTGCAGAAGTTCTTTGGAGAGGGTTGCCGGAATCAGTCGTTCTTCCTTTTTACCAGAATAGAACTCCTGATAATCCGGCAATGCAATATGTCCAACCATTATACTTAAAGAACCATCATCTATCATGCCCTGATAGATTTTGCCGTAAGTGGCATCCCACTCTTTCCGGCTCATGGAATTGACGCTGGTCAGGATATGCTGATCCACCTCGTCCATTCCGTCTCCCGGGAAATGCTTGACAGCAACTGCCATCTGCTCCTCGTCGGCGCCGCGCTTGAATTCCTTTGCCATGCGCAGCACTCGCTCCGGGTCATTTCCATATGTCCTGACATTGGTAATAGGATTTCTCCAATTATAATCGATATCAACCACCGGTGCAAACGCCCAGTTGCAGCCTACTGCTCCGCCTTCCGAACAACTGATCTTACCCAGACGGTACGCCTGCTCATCATTGTCTGTTGCCGCAATCTGCATCTGCTTGCCGAAATACGTTCCGTTTTCTGCAATTCCGTTGCCCCCCGCTTCCAGATTCGCCGCGATCAGCAGTGGAATCCGACTGTGTTCCTGCAGGTAGCGGTGGGTCTGCTGCATCTCGGAAGCCTCTCCGCAGCGGTACAGGATACCGCCAATGTGATGTGCCAGAATGAAATGATCCAGATAATCCGGCTCTGAGGAATAT
Source organism: Lachnospiraceae bacterium (assembly GCA_029071325.1). Taxonomy (GTDB): domain Bacteria; phylum Bacillota; class Clostridia; order Lachnospirales; family Lachnospiraceae; genus Roseburia_C. The sequence continues at coordinate 46,103 of JAIEAP010000043.1, forward strand.
CCAATGGGACAGAATAATTGCCCTATTTTCTCGTCCAGTGTCATCTGCTTCTTCGTCTGTTCTACCCACTGAATATCCTCATCCTGCAAATAGAACGGAGCTGCTTTCAAGTTTACCATGTCAAGACCTCCAACCATCTATCTATTTAACTGCCGGTTTACGTTTGAAGAGACCGACAATTGAATGTTCGTTATTTAAGTAAATCAGGAATCCAACCAATACAAGCGCGCTTACCAGTGACTGCGCCTCGCTGGATAACCCGAGCCGTACAAATCCAAGCTGGATCGTAGCATATGTAGCTGCTCCCAGAACCATTCCAAGATACTGGTCACTGAATCTTCCCACAAATCCGCCGATGAACATAGGAAGGAATGCTACAAACATTGCTCCGATGGAGCCAAAATTCAGGGAAGACTGAATGGTACCTGTCAGGGATGCATTGATATAGCCCACCATACCCATCATAGCACCTGCAATCGCATAGCACGCGATGGCGTTCATCTTCTCTTTGATACCTGTGTCAACCGCAACCTTCTGCCCATCCTTTAAGGCTGCATAGTTGAATCCGAATTTCGTGTAATTCATTACGATGAACATGAAGCCAAATGCAATGACTGTCACGATCACCATATTGGGAATGCTTGAGGAAAACTGTGTCAGTGCCTTCTCTGTCGTAAAGCTGACACCGCTTCCTGCGATAATAGAAGAAATCGATTCAAAAAGTAATGCTACACCCAGCGAAGTGATCAATGCCGGAAGCTTCAATAATACATATAACAGTCCGGAAACAGCCCCTAACACAATTCCTGCTGCCAGGGTGATCACTAACATGGCTGCTGCCGGCAGATTGTACTGCAACGTGATCGTAGAACCTACAACAGATGCCAGCAGGGAAATCGATCCCAGTGAAAAATCAAATCTTCCGGAATTCAAATTGATCGAAAGAGCAAATGTTGTAAGAGTAACGGTTGCAATGGATCTACAGAAAATCAACACATGATTGGATGTCTCAAAAAACGCAATTCCTTTTACTGCACACACGATGTAGAAAATAAGAATGGCGATCACGGGAATGATCAATGTCCCTACGATTCTTTTTACAAGATTGCTCTTATCTGTCTTCATACCTACTCATCCTTTTCTTATAGGGGCGCCCGCCTGATGCGGGCGCCCACATGATTGACTGTTACTTTAATGCCTGAATCTCCTCGTAGGAATAAGCACCTACGAAAGCCTCAAATTCGTCGAATGATACTACATTCTCGCTGGTGGAAACGTACTTATCCAGAATATCCTTGGTGTACGCCGGAGACTCTACGCTTCCTGCCTCAAGGTATGTAGCACACTCATCTGCGCTTGTTGCTACCCAGTAGCCCTGGTTGATGGTAAATGCAGAGCCGTCAGCAGTTCTGATCGGAGCTCCGTTCAGTGCGTTCAATACAGCTACTACGATCGGTCCGTTGGACGGAGCGAACTTGCCAGCCATATAGTGAAGCTGATTGTTGTCCATAGCGGTCTTGTAATCCTCTACAAAGGTGTCTACAGAAGCAATCTCTACTCCCTCCGGAGCCATTGCGCTGAAGAAATCAGAACCGTTACCTACTGCAAGAACTGCCTGCACGCCAGGTGTATTCACCTTCTCTGCGATCTCACCGAACCATGCGTCATCCATGTTGTAGCCCTGTACATAAGAGATTGTGAACATATCGCCGCTCAGCTTGGAAGGATCTACGCCCATGCTGCTGTAGATAGCGCCGATGATGCCGTCCTGATCGGTCACACCGTCATAGGTGGTTGCTCCGCTCTCATCTGCTGCACACATTGCTGCCAGCATACCTGCTACACGATAGATGTGCATCTCAGTACCGTATGCTGCTGCACCACCAAAGATCAGGAAATTGTTATCTCCTTTGCCGATGAAGTGCTCAGCCATAGCATATCCGGTATCGAACTCTTCCTGAAGGCTCGGTCCGATAGAACCAACATAGTACTCATAGCCTTTGTAGGTTTCGTACTGCTCGTCGGTCAACACACCGGTAGCTACTGCATAGTACAACTGTGCAGCGTCACAGGTCTCAATCTGACCCGGTCTGTCGAAGGAAGAAAAGCTAATAACTGCGTTGCAGCCCTGGGAGATAAAGTTCTCGATCGCACCGATCTCACCCTCTGCATCTGCCAATTCCTCAGAATAGATGAACTCAATGTCGTACTGATTTGCAAGGTAATCCTCGTAATAAGCGCGGAAACCAACTGCCTCTGCCGTTGATGCATCGGATACCAACACGCCGATCTTTGCCGTCTTGTCAATACCATAGGTGTCCACATCAGCCGGAGCCGGCGTATCCTGTCCGCCACCGTTCTCAGTGTCGACAACATTGTTGCCGCCGTTATTCGGTTCCTTCTGATCATTGCCGCCACATCCAGTCAATGCTACTGCTGCCATCATGGTTACAGCCATTGCCATGGAAAGTAACTTTTTGAGTCTTTTCTTCATCATTTGAAAAACTCCCTCCTTTAAAAATTTTATATTTAACCCTTCCGGGGTTAAACCGTGTGAAATATAGTATTACATTCTCCCTACCGGGTCAGCATCGCTTTCCGTCCCTTCATACCTGACAGCGTAACTACTGCAAGGAAGAGGATGGATTTCACCAGCTGGCTGACGCCTGCCGTATAATTCAGAATTGTCATGATCTGGCTCAACAGTACCATACTGATAGAACCGATCAGAGCTGCACTGATCTTACTTCTCGCTCCTCCGGATGCCGGCATGCCGCCGAATACAATAGCGACGATAACATCCAGACCTATACTGGAGGCGGTGCTGTTGGTGATGGTGGGTGCACGGACCACTGTCAGGAACGCTGCCAGCCCCACGCCGACGCCAGTGATAACAAATGCAATAATGGACAGTGTCTTCACGGATATTCCGGTCAGCTTGGCGCACACCGGATTGCCGCCTAAGAACTTCTCCCTTCTTCCCAGTGCCGTGTAGTTATAGAGGAACACACAGATCGCCACAAATATTACCAATACCACCAGTCGGAATGTAGAGTTATCCAATGCTCTGACTGCATCTCTGGGAATCGTAACCTTAGCTCCGCCGGTAGATGCGATCAGAATCTTCACCAGCGAACCCAGCACACTCAGCATGGCGATGGTCGTTACGAACACCGGAAGATTTAAGAATGCCGCCAGACTGGAATCAATCAATTCGATCAGGACGCCTACGCCCACCATGGTAAGTAGCGTCAGAACAATGTTGCCTGTACGGTTATACACCATCGCTCCCGTGATGGCACTGACTGCCACTGCGGAACCCAGTGCGATATCGAATGCTCCTGTGGTGTAGATAAATACTGCACCGGTAGCAACCACTGCCGTGATCACAGTCTGGTTCAGAACCGTCTCAAACATATACAGGCTGAACCGGTCGCCCATCATGATCAGATACGCCGCCAGCAGCAAGAGCATGGCAACAATAGGTACAATCTCAATTATTCTAGATTTTATATTCAGCTTCTTCATCTTCGTCCTCCTAAATCATGAATCCAATCACAGATGATTCATTGACCGATTCGCTTCTCTCTATCTCTCCGCTGATTGCTCCGTCCTTCATGATCAGGAGCCGGTCGCTCATTCCGATCAGCTCGGCAAGTTCCTCTGAGATGATAATGATGGATTTGCCTTCCTTCTTCATCCGGTAGATCAACTGGTACATTGCCTGCTTCACACCGATATCCACGCCTCGTGTCGGGCAATCCAGAATCAGTATCTCACTGTCGCAGCCGATCCATTTGCCGAATACCACCTTCTGCTTGTTGCCCCCGGACAGTTCAGAAACTGCCTGCTTGGGCTCTCTGCATTTAATGGAGAGGGAATCTATCTGCTCTCTCACCAGCTTCCGTTCATTTCCGGCAGTGACGACGATACCTTTTTTGATCTTATCCAGTCCTGCCACTGCAATATTCTCCAGAATACTTGCATCCAGATTCAACGCCTCACTGTCACGATCCTTGGACACATATCCGATCTTGTGCTGCATGGCAATCTTCTCATTCTTCATCTCCATACCGTCTGCCGTCGTAACCTTACCGGACTCAAGGGTGACTGCCCCGAAAAGCGCCTTGCCCAGGGTATGCATACCGCAGCTACTCAATCCTCCTACGCCCAGGATCTCACCTTTATGTAACTCCAATGACAAATGCTTTAATTCTTCACCCAGATTCGCGTCTTCCATCTTTAAGACGACTTCTTCACCGTGTGTGCTGTCATAATCACTTCTATAATAATCTCCCTTCAGCTCACGGCCTACCATCAACTGCTTGATGACCTCTTCATCAAATTCCTCACGATCCAGGCTTCGGATCAGCTTGCCGTCCCGAAGCACAGTCAGTGTGCTGCACACCTTCATGAGTTCATCCAGGTCATGGGAAATAAACAGTACGCTCTTGCCTTCCTGCTTCCACTGCTCCATGATCTCATAGATCTTATCACGCCCGGTCTGGGACAGTGCCGTTGTAGTCTCATCCACCACGAAGATATCCGGCTTTTTGGAGATCACCTTTGCAATCTCGATCAGCTTACGATCCTGCAGATCCAGCATCTGTGTCGGCATAGCCGGATTCACATGTTCCATTCCTACCAGCTTCAATACTTCTCTCGCAGCCTTATTCAGTTTTCTGCGGCTCACGAAGCAACCCGCCTTAAACTGTTCCAGATTGCCCAGAAAAATATTCTCCGCAACCGAGATGCCTCCGATCGTTCCTCTCTCCTGAACCACCATCCCGATCCCGTTATCCAGGGCATCCAGCATATTTACCGGATTCCAGTCCTTGCCTTTGAACTGCATCTTTCCACTGGTCGCCGGCTGCATACCTGCCGCGATGGAAGAAATCGTGCTCTTGCCGGAACCATTCTCACCGATCAGTCCACGGATTTCCCCCGGAAACACTTCCAGATCTACATTATCCAGTGCAACCGTCGTTCCGAAATGTTTGGTCATCCCCGCCATTTTCAATATTGGTTGTTTCATTTCCATCACACCTGCTCCTTTTTGTATGTTGTCCTGACTTTTTCTTCTTGGAAGAACTAACTAAATTATATTTTTTTTGACATCTTCTCACAACTTTTTCATTTATCCAAAACACCCCCGATTCTTCTCTTTTTGGTTTTGCGTCTCATTTTTGAGATAATAGACAAAGAACCTTTTATTTTTATCCTTCCTGCTTTTCGTTTTTTGTGCAATTTTACTTATCCACCATCATTCATCCGCGTGGTAACGTTACCATTCTTTCCCTGGTTTTCTTGGTTTTCACATGCACATGTTATAATTTGTAGGATTTTACTTTTTTTCATTTCTTTTTTATCCTTTTATACTTGTCTTTTTGTCCTTGTTTCTGCTATCATAATCACGAGGTGAACAAATACTATGGAACAATTACATGAAATCATTGCGTTTGACAATTCGATACCGGTCAAGTGTTTTCTACATAAACTGGGCTATTCCGGCAGGCATTATCACGACAGCATTGAACTGTTATTCATCCTGTCCGGCGAAACGGACCTCATCGTGGAGGATGCCGTTTATCATCTGCGCCAGGAAGACATTGTGGTGATCAACACCAATGAAATACACGAGCTGCGGGGAGAGAACTGTGTACTGATCGCAATGCAGATGAAGCCTTCTCTCTTTGAAGGTGAACTGGATCAGCACAATACACTGTTCTTCGACTGTAATTCCTGCACGAATCCCAACCAGAAGACCTTTGACCCCCTGCGGCAGCTAATTGCCCGCATGGTTAAGAACAATACCACCAAACGTCAGAATTACCAGCTCCTGAACAAAGCCTTCGCTTACCAGCTGATCTTCCTGCTTTTATCCCAGTTCCAGTCAGAGAGCGTTTCCTCGGGCGCTACCCGCTCCCATAAGAATATAGAACGTGTGGAGCAGATCATACGTATCATAAATACTAACTATGCTTCAGAGCTGACTCTTGCATCCCTGGCGGAGGAAGTGCACCTGTCGGTGCCCTATCTCTCCCGCTTCTTCGATAAGCAGTTGGGGACTACCTTCCTGAATTATCTGAACTCAGTCCGGTTGTCCCACGCAGTCAACGAACTGCTGTCTACCGACCTGTCCATCGAACAGATCGCTCTGGATAACGGATTTTCCAGTGCCCACTCATTTGTGCAGATCTTCAAAAAGAATTACAACTGCCTGCCCAGTGTGTACCGGCGCAACAACCAGACCTCCGGTGTCCGAAGCTATATCTCCAACGCGCAGCAGTTTACTTCTTATATAGAAATGGAGCAGCACGATTATATGCAGGAACTCTCCAAATATTTAAATTCGGAGTCTGCATTGGAAGCAACACCAGTTACCTCCTATACTTCATATGAAGTGCAGGTTCCCGCAGAGTGCAGGAAGCTTACCCATACCTGGAAAACCTTTGTGGCCGTAGGCAGCGCCAGACTGCTGCTGTTTGAGCATGTGCGGCAGACACTGCGGGAAATCCAGAGCAATATTGGTTACCGCTATATTAAGTTCCACGGCATCCTCTCCGATGAAATGCATGTTTATGAGAGCGCCCCAAACGGTGTCTGCACCTACTGCTATACCTATGTGGACCAGGTTCTGGACTTCCTGCTCTCCATTGGCTTAAAGCCTTTGATCGAGTTGTCCTTCATGCCTAAGGCGCTGGCGGCAGACACTTCCAAATCATGTTTTGGCTTCATCACCAGTCCTCCGAAAGACATTTCCGGCTGGGTGGCATTGATCCGTGATTTTACCCTTCATCTTATTACACGCTACGGCGAGAAGGAGGTTTGCTCCTGGCCCTTTAGCGTGTGGAACGAACCGGATACCAACTACAATATGTTCGGGTTTGCCACCTATGAGGATTTTTATCCCTTCTATGAGGCTACCTATCACGCCGTAAAAGAAGTATGCCCCGCTATCCGGCTGGGTACTCCCTCTAATTATTATCTGACCCAGTATCAGGAACACTGGATCCACGGATTTATGGACTGGTGCCAGGAACATGACTGCATGCCTGATTTTTACAATATGCATTTTTACCCCACCACCTTCAGCGCCCCTCTGCTTGATACCTTTACAGAAACGGACGCAACGGGCTGCATCCATCTGAGCGAGGATGAGAATCTTTTCCACTCCTTTGTGGCGCAGATCAACAATTATGCCGCTCAGAGAGATTCTTCCCCTATGCCGATCTATCTGACTGAGTGGAATGCCAGTCCCTCTCATGCGGAGCTGCTGAACGATACCTGCTTCCTCTCCTGCTATATTGTGAAAAATATTCTGGAAAATTATGACCTGCTGGACAGCTTTGGCTTCTGGACCCTGACGGACTTCCTGGAGGAATTCCCGATTCCTTCCGCCACCTTCCACGGCGGACTGGGTCTGGTCACACACAACGGCATCCCCAAGGCAGGCTATCATGCGTTCTGCCTGCTGAACCGGCTGGGCAGTGAACTGGTTGCACAAAAAGACGGAATCTTCCTCACCCGGACCGGTGAGATATACCAGTTGATCTGCTATAACTACAAGCACTTCTCCTCCCTCTATGCGCAGGGAGAAATGTTTGACATGACCCCCAGCAACCGCTATGCCACCTTCATGCCGGAGGAATCAAAGGAATTCATGATTACCATTCATGACATCCCGCAGGAGGCATATACGGTAACGGAAATCAGCCTTAGCCGCCATTCCGGCAGCAGTTTTGATAAATGGATGGAAATGGGTGGAGTAGAACCTTCCACCCCGGAAGAAATTGAAACGCTGCGCCGTCTGTCCACTCCAATGCTCCAGAAATATTCTGTGAAAGCGGAAAACGGCTCCCTGAAGCTATCCACTGTATTGGAACAACTGGAGGTAAAGCTGTTTATTTTTACTCCATAAATGGGGAAGGGGGCTTTAGCTCCGAATTCCGGTGCCAAGCCCCAGTATAAAGAAAAAAACAAATGGATTGTGTTCTGACATGTTTATGTTTGTTCCTGTTTGAGAACTGTCTCTATTATAGAGGCTCCCACAGACAGGAACAACTTTCATTTTTATCCTGTTAAGTCGACTTTTTTGTCTTTTTTCTGCAAGACTTTTGCTTCCGCTTAAATCAGGCTCTCATAGAGGGCTGTAATATCCTCTACGCTGGTCTCCTTCGGGTTGCCCGGTCTGCACGCATCGTCATATGCGGACTGCGCCAGGAACGGAATATCCTCCCGCTTTACGATTTCCTTTAAGTCTGCCGGGATTCCCACATCCTGTGACAGCTTCTTCACAGCATCAATAGCAGCCCTGCGGTACTCTTCTTTCGTCATACTATCTACACCGGATACCCCCATTGCCCTTGCAATCTCGCGATATTTCTCACCGGTTGCCTCTGCATTGTATTCCATGACGGTAGGCAGGATAATTGCGTTCGCCACACCATGAGGCGTGTCATACAGCGCCCCCAGCGGATGCGCCATAGAGTGAACGATGCCAAGACCAACATTGGAAAATCCCATGCCTGCCACATACTGTCCCAACGCCATATCCGCCCGTCCCTCCGGGGTATTGTCCACTGCGCCCCGTAAAGAACGTGCAATGATCTCAATTGCTTTCAGATGGAACATATCGGACAGTTCCCATGCGCCTGCCGTAATGTATCCTTCAATGGCATGGGTCAGGGCATCCATTCCGGTAGCAGCTGTCAGACCTTTCGGCATGGAAGACATCATATCCGGATCTACAAATGCGATGACCGGAATATCCTTGGGGTCCACACATACCATCTTGCGGTTTTTCTCTACGTCGGTGATCACATAATTGATAGTAACCTCAGCCGCGGTTCCTGCTGTGGTAGGCACAGCAAAAATAGGAACGCATTTATTCCTGGTAGGCGCAACGCCCTCCAAGCTTCTCACATCCGCAAACTCCGGATTTGTAATAATAATACCTACCGCTTTTGCCGTATCCATGGAGGAACCGCCGCCGATGGCAATGATATAGTCTGCGCCGGAAGCCTTGAATGCCTCCACACCGGTCTGTACGTTCTCAATGGTTGGATTGGGCTTAATGTTGGAATACAGTTCATAAGCAAGCCCCGCCTGCTCCAATACATCCAATACCTTCTTCGTCACCCCGAATTTTACCAGGTCTGGATCCGAGCATACAAATGCCTTCTGATAACCTCTTCCCTGCGCTTCTCCTGCGATTTCTGCGATCGCTCCTGCCCCATGATAGGACGTCTCGTTTAACACGAATCTGTTTGCCATAATTACATCCTCCTTTTGCTATTTATTATATATTTTTTACCTTTTTTATTTTTCATACAGGAATTTCTCCGGAAGTGTTACCTTAAAATCCTTCGCCAACTCCCGGAACTGATCCGGCTGAATTGTCTGTGCCTTCGTCTGCTGCATGGACAATACCTTCACCAGAATTTCTGCAGATTTCTCGGCCGTATGCATCAGCCCGAAGGTCAGATCAAAATCTTCTCCCGCCGCAAACATTCCATGGTGAGCCCATATGGCAAGATCATACTTCTCCATGAGCCTGCTGGTCTCTACCGCTATCTCCCTGCCACCGGGAACCATCCAGGGAACCACTCCGATCCCTTCCGGAAATACCACCGGACACTCCGTTGCCATCTCCCACAATTCCCTGGTAAAGACCTGATCCTCCAGCGGAAGTACAAAGGTAAGCGCAATCACATTGGTGGTATGAGCGTGATAGATAACCCGATACCGCCCATCCGTCTTGTTCTTCTTCACTTCATGATTCATCAGATGAGAAGGTAATTCACTGGTAGGTCTTCCCCCGTCCTTCATTCCCCAGACAATGCGGTAATTTTCACCTTTATCATCCAGTTCAATCATACAGATAGATTCCGCCGGACACGTTATCACATTGCGGAAGAATTTTCCACTTCCCGTCACCAGAAAGTATTCTCCTGCCAGTCCCGGAACACTGGTTCCGATAGGCTGCCACTCCCTAGGTTCCAAATACTTTCTTACCTCATCCACTTCTTCTGATTTCACCCGATAGGACAAATTGCCGCCGTTGCGCTCATGCCAGCCCTGTTCCCATCCATCGTTTGCCATCCGCATAAATCCTTTTACAAATCCTGCTTCCCAAAATTCCATGTCCTTCTATCCTCCGTTCTTACTGCCTTTTTCCCAGCACTTCCTGCTCATACTTCTCTACTTCTGCAAACCAGCCGTCCTCAGACACGCCGCACTGCTCACAGTATTCCCTCCATACATCTGCGAAGGGACACATCTTCACATTCTCCTGCATCACCATAAGCTCCGTGAGGCGGTTCTCCTCCTGCAGCTGTTTCATCTGCTCATTTGGCAGACACAGAGCATACAGCAGAGCCTTCTGCCAGCTCCGGAAGCCTACCGCCCATGCGCTGATGCGGTTAATGCCTGCATCGAAGTAATCCAACGCCATATACACGCGGTCCAATGCATTGCAGCGGACGATTTCCTTCGCCATCTCCTTCGTCTCATCGTCAAAGAGTACAACATGGTCACTGTCCCAGCGCACCGGTCTTGTGATGTGCAGCGCAATCTCCGGATAGAAGCATAAGAGCGCCGGAATTTTGTCAGATACTACCTCGGTTGGATGGTAATGCCCGTTGTCCATCAGGGGAAGGCAACCCTCATGGGATGCTGCAAAGCTTAAAGTGAATTCTGCGCTTCCCGCAGTGTAGGATTCCACACCGATACCAAATACCTTGGATTCTACACAGGGCTTCACCAGTTTCTTATCAAAGGGTTCCGAAAGGATCTGCTCAATGGAATCCTTGTAACGCATCCTGGGACCCATCCGGTCTGCCGGAATATCCTTATAGCCGTCGCCCGTCCAGATATTCATAACGCAGGGCATACCCGTCTCTTTGGCAAAATACTCCGCAATACGGATACATGCTTTGCCGTGATTGATCCAGAAGCGTCTCGTCTCCTCATCCGGACTGGATAAGGTAAGCCCATCCTTTACCTTATTGTGAGAGAAGAACGTGGGATTAAAGTCGATTCCCATATTTCTCTCCTTGGCAAATTCCACCCACTTTGCAAAATGCTTCGGTTCCAGCTGATCACGGTCCACACGCTCCGCACCTTCGCCAAACATAGCATAGCTTGCGTGAAGATTCAGCTTTTTGCGGCCAGGCATCAAGCTCAGAGCCTTGTCCATATCCTGCATCAGTTCTTCCGGCGTCCTGGCTTTTCCGGGATAATCTCCGGTGGTCTGGATACCGCCGGTCAGCGGTCCTTCATGATCAAAACCTGTCACATCATCTCCCTGCCAGCAATGGAGGGACACCGGTATCTCCTTTAGCATTGCGATGGCCTGATCCGTATCCACGCCTAATTCACGATACCTTGCCTTTGCGTCTTCATACCTCTCTTTGTTCGTCATAGTCTTCTCCTTTTCTTTTCTTTTTATCTATATAAAATGTCCAACCTTTAAACACATCGTTTACTCACGCCGCATATTCTCCGCTCTACGGCTCAAAAATCTCCATCTGGCAAGAGTGATAAATACACACTCTCGCATCATGCAGGGATTGAAATTCCCTGAAAGCAATCATCTGTGCTGCAACATTGCCCACCGCCGTAGCTTCCGTGGGTCCCGCACATACGGTCCTTCCGGTTGCCCTGGCAGTGATGCGGTTCAGATAATCTGCTTTCGCGCCGCCGCCTACAATATAGAGACGGTCATAGGTCTTGCCGGTCATATGCTCAATCTCTTCCACAGTTTTCCGGTAGCATTCCGCCAGGCTGTTATAGATGACCGCCGCCACCTGCGCAATCCCTTCCGGCACCTGCTGTCCGCTTTCCCGGCAGGCGTTTTGTACCTCTAACGTCATATTCTCCGGCGCCAGGAAACGGCTGTCGTTGCAATCCACCAGGGAAACAATATCCTCTCTGGCTGCCATAGCACATATGGTTCCAAAATCCATATCCTGCCCGATCTCCTTTTTCACGCTCTGTATCATCCACAGTCCCATGATGTTTTTCAGATAACGGAACCGGTAATCATACCCGCCTTCATTGGTCAGGTTCAACTCCCGGCTCTCCGGAGAGCAGTTTGCAGTCATAATCTCCGTTCCCATCAGAGACCATGTCCCGGAACTGATGTAGAGGGTATCTTCTTTGTTGGAGGGCACTGCCATAACCGCAGATGCGGTATCATGGGTGGCAGGAAGCACAACCTTACAGTCATATCCAACCTCTTCCTGTATACTTTCCGTAAGATGTCCCAGTTCACTGCCCGGAAGCAGGATATTCTGAAATATGCCGGTGGGATAACCCAATGTCCGGATCAGATTCATATCCCAAGTCTTGGTGATTGGGCTCACCAACTGTGTGGTGGTAGCGTTTGTGTACTCTGTCGCCGCCACACCGGTCAACAGATAATGGAAATAGTCGGGAATCATCAGCAGCTTTGCCGCTTGTTCCAGATATTCCGGATGCTGCTGTTTGACAGCCATCAACTGATAGATCGTATTGAAATTCTGCTTCTGGATACCCGTCACACCGTAGAGTTCTTCTTCCCGCATACAGCGGTATACTTCCCTGTCCATATCCGCCGTCCTGTCGTCACGGTAAGCATATGCCGGTCCCAGCCGCCTGCCGTCCCTGTCCAGTAACACATAATCCACAGCCCAGGTGTCAATCCCCATACTCTCTGGTATCTTGCCCAGTGTCGCACACTGGCGCATGCCTGCCTTGATCTCCTCAAACAGCCGATCTACGTCCCATACCAGCGAACCATCCTGATTTGTCATACCATTGGGGAACCGGTATATTTCCTCCAGAACCATGCGTCCGCCTTCCCGGTGTGCTAAAATGTGCCTGCCGCTGGATGCACCGATATCCACCGCCAAATAGTATCTGCTCATTTTCCTTCTCCTGCCTTTCCTCTATCCGTCATTTACGCGCTTCCTTTAATCTGTCTTCACTATACGCAAAAATGCGCACAAAAAAAAGAACACTTTTTGTTCAAAAAAGTGTCCTTATTTGCACCTTATCATTTCCCGTGCTCCAGCCGGTATTTCCGAGGCGTCGTACCGTACCTGTCCTGAAAAATCCTGTGGAAATAACTGATATTCTCATACCCGCAGGCAAAGGATACATCCATCACGGACAGTCCCGTATTACACAAAAGATACGCCGCCTGATTCAACCGTTTATTCTGCACCAGCTCCGTATATGTCCTGCCGGTGCATTTTCTGATCTCTTTCGACAGCCAGCTGATATCATAGTGAAGCCTTTCGGCAAGCTCCGACAGTTCTCCGTCCCTGTAATGCTCCTCTATGTAGCTTAACACCGTTATGGCAAGCTTCTGCCGTTCACTGTTCTGATTGGTCTCCAGCTTGTCCATATGATTCATCAACTGCAAAAACAAGAGACCCATGGTCACCTGATTGATGCTGCGCTTGTTGGGCTGCCGGTTCCATATGGTCCAGATCAGATTCTCCAGAAGATTCTGCACCGGCAGAACCTCCGACACCTTAAAGTGAAGGTAGCCGGAAGCCTCGTTCTCCCCCTTCAGGCAGTCCACAATAAAATCCCTCAGCTGGTTCTCCTCTACCTCCATCATCTTGAGTCCGTAATCGAAAAATTCCGGCAATACAATAAAGTTCACTGCAATGTCCTCCCGCCCTGCCGGATAGATTTCCTGTTTGGCTTTCTGATTTAAGAACAGAAGCTCCCCCTGCCGCAGCGTGATATCCTCTCCGTCAATGACGTGATGCGTACTGCCGGCGCACATATAGATGACTTCGATATAATTATGGGTGTGTCTGGGAAAGTGCACAAATCGGGTATGCGGTCTGACCTGTATCAGCTTGCCCTCCTCCAGAAGCTTCCCGGCATCGATCACATCCGTTCCCAATTCCATATAAATATCCTTCTGGATGTTTGCATCCCCGTCCAAAATCCGCTGTTCTTCCGGGGTGATCTGCCCAAGCTCCCGCAATATCTCTTCCGTCATAGTCCCCCTTGCCTCTTAAGTATCCGATCGAAAATGGCTCCCGCCACCGCCTCTTTGCTCATCATAGGAAGTTCTTCGGCCCCCTCCGGGGTAATGACCGTAACTACATTGGTATCGGTGCCAAAACCCGCGCCTTCCACCTTCAGGTTATTGGCCACGATCATATCCAGCTTCTTCTTCGTAAGCTTCGCCGTAGAATTCTCCACAAGATGCTCCGTTTCCATAGAGAAGCCGCAGATGAACTGCCCAGCCTTACACTCCGCCAGTGAAGCGATGATATCCGTGGTGCGCTCCAGTTCCAATGCAAGGTCTTTGTCCGACTTCTTCATTTTCTCAGATGCCACAGATGCCGGGCGGTAATCAGCCACCGCCGCCGCCATAACCACGATATCCTGCTCCGGGAACGCCTCTGCCACCGCCCGGTACATTTCCTCCGCAGTGGTGGTTTCTATGACCCTATGGGCGAACCGGGGACGCGAAAGATTCACCGGTCCCGTCACCAGGGTCACCTGCGCCCCCCGGCGGATCGCATTTTCTGCCAGGGCATAGCCCATTTTTCCGGTAGAATGGTTGGTAATATAGCGCACCGGATCGATCGGCTCTCGGGTCGGTCCAGCCGTTATCAGAACACGTCTGCCTTCCATATCCTTCTCACAGGCAAGCTCCTGTAAGATATAATCCAACAGTACCTCCGGCTCCGGCATTTTGCCCCTTCCGGTATCTCCGCAGGCAAGGTATCCCGATGCCGGTTCTATGACCCGGTAGCCCAGTTCCTTCATGCGTTTTAAATTCGCCTGGGTTGCCGGATGATCGAACATATGGGTATTCATAGCAGGAGCCACAAACATGGGCGCCCTGCAGGCAAGCATGGTAGACGTCAGCATATCATCGGCAATCCCACAGGCAAGCCTGGCAATGACATTTGCCGATGCCGGCGCGATCATCACAAGATCCGCCTCTGCCGCCATGGCAATATGGGTCACATGATACCCGCTGTCCCGGTCAAAGGTATCGTCAATGACCTTGTTCCCGGTCAACGCCTCAAAGGTAATGGGCGAAATGAACTGCTCCGCATTCTTCGTCATGATCACATGTACATCTGCATCCAGTTTTTTTAACATACTGGCAAGAGCCGCCGCCTTATATGCCGCGATGCTTCCGGTCACTGCCAGCAGGATATTTTTCCCTTTGATCATCCCTTACCTCCTCTTACCTTCTACGAATCCTTGCCAACACCGTACCGATGGCTGTCACAAGGATTGCAGCCACCAGCGCCTCTATGATTCCGTTGAAGGTGATCACGCCCATGATCGTATTCATGACAGCACTGGCGTCAATACTCAGCGCACTAGCGTATGCCTCTTTATAAAAAATATAAATCAGCGGCATGACAAGCAGCGTGTTGGTCAGTGCTCCTGCCAGTCCTGCATAAATATATCCCAGGAAAGCTCCTTCTTTTTTCTTCATGGCAACATCTGCCAGACCAAGATACAGCACCGCCACAACAGTCCCGGCAATCCATCCGATCAGTTCCGCAGATCCACCCTCCAGCAGCCGGATCAGGAACGCATGAACCGAGAATATCAGAATCACACTGATGACAAAGTTGCAGACCAGCTTTGCCGCCGCAACGCGCTTGCCGGATACCAGCTTTGTCACACCCTTGTATACAAAATAGGGAACAATACCTACCAATATCCTGGGTACGAAGCAAATGATCGTACTCTTGATGATGCCTGACGGTCCGTCCAGGCTGTAGGCAAGCACCGGTGAGAACACAAACGCCGACAGGGATGTTGGCATCAGAGTATTCTTCACGAAGCTGGTCAGTCCGAACACAAAACCCAAAAACGCACCTTTTTTCGGGCCGCAGAACAACGCCCCCAGGATAACCGGAATATGAATGATGGTGGCATTAATGACCACCAGAGGGATGTATCCCAGAGGTGTAAATGCCATAAGCACGATAATTGCTGTAAACAGCGCTGTCAGCACCAGTTCATAAGATTTTTCTTTACGCATTGATTATCTCCTTTATTTCGCAGTGATCAGCCGGTCCACAGAATTCAATATCTCCCGCACCTCCGGAATCTCTTCCTGATACTGCTTCATCAGACTCTCGATCTCTTCCTTCTGCTCTTCCACCACTTCCAGATTATATTCTATCCTGGATCGTATCTTCTGCCGCCTGCCGATCAGATCATGCTTAATCTCTACCATCTCACGCTTGTCAACCAGCGCCGTGGGCTGATCGATCCACACTTTGGCATCGTAGAGATTGTAATTCTTCAGTATGCGGATCAGTTTCGCATAATAATACTCCAGATCCTCGCTGTTGCGCTCGTATTTCTCCTTCTCCCGAAGCGCCTGCTGGTATTGTTCCCACAAGTAATTCAGTTCATAAGAGTTATGCACATGGTATTTCTCACAGGCATAATCCACAGCGTTGGTGGCGTGCACATATCTGATCTTTGCACGGTTCAGAAGCTGTATCGCCCGGTTGATGGTTCCCTCGGATTTTTGTATCTCACGGATATTATTCTGCTGCCTGACCATGATGAATCCGCCTGCTGCCACCACGGCAAATCCGCCGATGGTAAGCAGAAACTGTATATCCAGCCCAAAGCCCATCTTAAGCACCAGGATCACTGCCAGGGCCATAACGGCAAGTCCGAACAGCACATATGACAGCCGCCGCAAAAACTGCTGCTCATCCAACAGTTCCTGACGGTAATAGCCCCACTCATGCTTCTCCCCCTCCAGATAATTCATGTCACGCTTGACAGCCGCCTGATATGCCTCGTTTGCCTGAAGGGACCGGATGGCATCAATGACGGTATCCTCCTCACGCCTCATCTGGGCAAACTGGCTGTCGCTCAGCTTCTTGCTGGTATTCAGATAATCCTCTCTGGACTGATTCAGCGTCAGGATATTTGCCGCCGTATCACGAAGCTCAGCCGCCTCTTTGTCCGGCATTTCTTCAATAATCTGTATATCCGTCAGATAGGAAGTCACCGTGCGGTACTCCCCTTTCTGTACCTCCAGCTCCTTGGCCGTATCAATGATCTGCTCACAGTGTCCCAGCACATAATGCTGTACCTTATGCTGATCCTTGCTGTCTTCCTCGGACAACACATCCTCTGCTATCTTGGATAATACATCTTCAATATCTTTTTTTGGTTTCTTTTTCCTGCGAAATAATCCCATCTATCTTCTCTCCACTAACTATATCTGCTGTTGTTCTCATAAATATACTTCAGCTTGTCAAGCTGCTGCCGCCACTGCCGCATCGCAACGTCCCGGTTACCCATGGCCGTCTGCTGCCGTATGCCCAAAAGGACATTTCGAAATTCCAAGGACAGATCCTCCTCATCCACCGGCAGGATTCCCTGCTCCGCCAGCCGCTGTGCCTCCTGCATCTGCCGCAGGCATTCCGGATCGTTATTATAGCCATACGCCTTCTCGAAACACTCCGCCGCATCCCCATAGAGGAACATACCGGCGTGCGCCACTCCGATATTATTCCAGATGCTTCCCAGCATCAGAGCATCTGCACGGCGCATATCCTCAGTGCCAAGCAGACGTATGTATTCCCGGATCGCCATAACATACCTGTGGTTCTTCAGGCTTCTGTCCGCCCGTATCTTGGCACATTCCAGCTCGCTCTTATTCTCCATCTCCCGCAGAGCGTCCTTCATCTGCTGCTTCTCGTCCCGCGTGGCAAATCCACAGGAATCTAAGATCATCCCTACCATCTCAGCCGCGGTGGCACGGCGTTTCCTGCGTTCCCTTAGATTCGCCGCAAGCTCCTTCATCCGAAGTTCCTGCTCCAGCCAGACGCACAGCTCCTCTGAGATATATGTTTCATCCAGATATTCAGTATGATTCAGGAAATAATAACACAATTCCTCAATGGAATACAGATTGACGCTGCTTTGTTCCATATAATAAGGCACGCCTGCCATAGGCTGCGTGCATAGAATCAACTCTCCCATGCTACACTCCCATCTCGTATTGCCATGTCTTCTCTGAACTGCGGTATATCTCGCCGAATCCCAGATCTCGTATTGTCACCCGGATCCTTCTGTCTGACACTGCTTCTGTGCTGATCCGAAGCCGGCTCATGCGGTCCGGCCGGTTTGGCAGATCCGTCAGTTCCAGAGATTCGATCCGCGCCTGACGGCTGTCCGGCAGCTGTATCCAGAAATCAATCTCCTTGGAGCCGCTGAGCAGGATCTCACACTCATCCTTGGCCTCATACCAGTTCTCTCCTGCACTGGTCAGACTGTAGAAGGACAGTTCTCCTCCCTCAGATACCTTGAGGCTGATATTGACCTTCATCTCATTCTCCCCGATGTACGCATATTGCCAGGGCAGCGCCCCACCCTCCACCATAGCGCCGTAACACGCACCCTTGGCGTAAAGGTTCTTGCCGATAAAGACATGTCTTCCGTCACACAGATACTTTAGGGACTGCTTCATCCAGTCACCCTCAAAGCCATCCCCGGTCAGATATACCGAAGAATAGATTTTCCGGGCAAAAGCATCTACGATCACATCGGAAAAGGCCGTATCACGGTTCCCCAACAGCGGCCCATAATTCTTCTCCCTGATATCCACTAACTGCGGTGTGGTACTTGGATTGCGCTCCATGAAAAAACAGCGCATATTGCTACGGCTGTAGTCAAACAGCACCGCATTATGTATCCACAGTTCTTCACGCTGGCTCAGCGCATAATAATAGAACGCTTCCTGATGATCCATTACATGATACTGCCCCCTGGAAATGGACAGCCGCTCCATCAGCCCATGCACAAGCTGCATCTTCTCCCGGCTCAAAGTATCCATCGTAACGGTAACTCTCCCAATAGGAACGCTCCTTCCTATTTTCTGAGGCGCCTGCAGGAGCTTGCGCACAAACAGAGCCAACAGATCCAGCGCCGTATAGCGCTCGTTGTCTATCATGACCTCCTCACCGGCAAGCGCACGCTGAAACAGACGGTCACAGCCGCTCCCCGCCTGCTTTGATGCCAATGTGAGCGCATCCTCTCCATAATACCACTGACCAAAGCCTTTTCGCTTACAAAGTGCAATAGGGATCTGATAAATCTCACTGCCGGCGATGGTACTGACCGTATCCGGCTCATCCATCTGCTCTGTGCAATAAGACATCAACGCATATCTGTTTCCAAAATCCAAGCCCACATAGAGTTTCCTGTCGTTCATTTCCTCACCTACATAATCCGAAATCTCGTATCATTGACCTGCCTCAGCCTGTCATAACAGCGCATGATGCGCTCCAGTCCTTCCACATCCTGCAGTGCGATCTGCATCTCCATGGCATTGAGCATATCATAGCGGCTCTGGCTTTCCTTGGTATACAGGTCATGGCAGCCAATGCTGCCGCTCTCCGTTACCGTGGACTTTGGTCCCTCCTCCTCAGAGATGTAATACTGGATCTCATCCCCGAAGAACACGATAAATTCCTTCACATAGATACCGTCGTACATCTCCGGCATCTCCTCCTCCACAAACACTTCATCCCGGTTATAATGGATATTGACACAGCTTCCCGGCGTTGTGCGGTACTCCACATACTGCCGGTCATAAAGATGGTAACGGTACTGCATATCCTTAGGCATCTCTCCAAAGAAGCCAAAATAACGCTGTTCCTTTAAAAGCTCCGTCAGCAGCTCCCCTGCGATCAGATGATTATCCCGCTCCTTTAACGGAAGCTCGTCCCTCACCAGTCCGCATAAAAGCGCCAGTCGTTCGATATCGGTAAGCTCCTCACGCTCCAGATACCTGTGCTTCAACCGGCTTAAAATGTCTCCCGGAACGATTCCCTGCTTTACAAAATAGAAATACGCAAAATAATTCTCATAGGCACAGGACAGAAGTCTGGCCGCCCCATGTTCTATGTAACTGTCATAAATTTCCTGCACATTGTCCACAAACTCACAGGTATACAGCATCTGTACCAGCAGACGCTCCTCCAGCCGCCCGGTCTCCACCCCGAACTGGACTGCCGCTTTCCATACCTGCGCCATAAGCCTGGTAGGCCCGCAGTAATACTGCTCCAGATAAGTAAGGATCTCTTCACTGTATTTTCCCTCCCGGAAGGCGCTGACACACAGATTGATCAGGAAATCGTCACTTTCATACTCTGTCCGCTTAATCTCATAACCGCAGACAGCTACCATGCGTTCCGGCCGGATGCCGTCCGCCCCATATTCCCGGATACACTGGCACGCCTGCTCAAACAGACGGTATTCGATCATCTGCTCTATCATATAGATCCGGTCGCTGCGGCTTAAGAAGGTGAGCTTCACCTGCTGCAGATACTCATACACCCGCTCCAGTTCATCCAGACGTTCCAGGAAACGGATCGCCCGTGGATAAAGCTTCGCCCGGTAGTCCTCTCTGAGCATATCGTTTTGTATGAGCTGATGTAAATATTCCTTATCCTCCGGCACAAAAGCAAGCTCTCCAGTACTTTTATTAAAGTGATACAGAAGATAATTGATTTCCAGAGGAGCCGCCTCCATGCAGGTCTTATAGTACATGCCGGGACGCATCAGCCGTTCGATCTGATAGGATACCCCGGAGGCATATCGGTTCCCGTAAGCATCCTCAAAGAAAATACCGTAATCTGTGGTATATAACTGAAAATATGCCACACCGTTTACAATGGGAATATTCTGTTCCTGTTTTAACTGCCGGTGAATGACATGCATCCGCATCATTCCCGACGTGAAGCAATTCATTTTATGGGTAAATAGAATCTTTGCCAGAGGCTGTGCAAGCTGCTTTGTGATCATCCCCTTATCCAGCACATCCGTGTACAGGATTGCAAGATTATCATCCATATGTCCTTCCGCCACCTGCGCCAGAGCAAATTCTTCCATCCTCTTACGGTAACTGTGATAGACCTCCGGCTGCTCCTCCTTCATGGCAATGATATTTGCCATCAGAGCCGCCTTATGCTTATAGGGTACTCCGCTATTGTACTGAAAATACATTTGTATCACTCTGGGAATGCGCTTTACCGTCATCAGATCCATAGACATCAGGTATGCCTCATTGAGTCCCGTCAATCTTAATTCCGCCTCAATCCCCTGTTCGAACCATTTGTGATACTCCATCTCAAAACGCTGGCTGCGGATGAGATAGGAACAGACAGCCTCCAGCAGCGGTGTGCTTTCATACTTTGCATAAGCGCAACGCAGCGTCCGATACAGTAACGGCTGGTACATCCGCCGGTTCGCCGACAATGTGGCAAGCTGCATGGCAAGCTCCCCGGTCAGGGCGTCCCGCTTTGCGCCCCAGTGAAGCACGCGTATCTCAAATTCGCTGAGCCGCCCCAAAAGATGAGGATTCTTCCGGTAGAGATAAAACGCCTCAATATAAAGATAAGGACTGTTGCAGCCATCCAGCATCCTGTTTTCGATGGCACGCAGCTTCCTGGTCTCGTTGTCACAATATTCCTTCTTCAAAAACAGCAGCATCCAGAATACCCGGTCATCATCCGTCTCATGATAAATATCTTCAATCTGACCAGTCAGCCGGTTGACATAGTTTTCCTCCCGCTCCCGCAGTGTACACAGATAGAGATAGTACGCGTACAGCGGCGAAAATTTATCGCAGGGCTTTGCCCGAAATTCGTCCAGACTCCACTCCGCTTCCATCTTCTGCCCGCTCACCAGGAGCGCCTGCACCTTCATCAGCAGATACCAGTCCTCTTCCGGTTCCATGGCGGACAGCGTCATCAACTGCTCTATGGTTTTCGCCGCCCACAGTCCCGCCCCTATTCTTTTCAACCGATAGTCGAGATATAATTCCGCCACACATTTCAGCGCCTGCTGCTTCTCACGGTACACCGTGCGCAGTTCATCGGGAACCGGAATTTCCCGGCGCACCACAACCGTATACTCCAGTCTCTGATAGGCGCTCTGAATCACGATCCTGCCAAAATTCCGCCCCCCGTGCAGACGCTCTGCCTCTATGAAATACGGGATCTCGCAGATGCTCCCCACAAAATCCTCCATAGTATAGCTGTCCCGTTCCAGGCGCAGGAATGCATCTTCCGTCCGCACGGTAAACTGTGCAAAGCCCCAGCCATCCTTCTGAATGGATACAGCCTCCTTCTCAGTCTCCAAAATGCCGATGATCTCCCGCTTCTCTTCTGCCAGCTTAAGGCGCACTTCCTTTTTCGCGTTAATGGCAACTAGGAATTCCTCCATTCCGGCAAGGGTCGCCGGTCCTCTGCCCAGCCCTTCATAGAGAAGCTGCTCTGTCACATCCTGTTCTTTTAATATATAGCGAAAGCCCACGGAGGCATATATCCGAAACGCCTCCATATAGTCCGTCTGCGCCAGTCTGGCAAAATCCTTCAGCGTGCGTATCCTTCCCACAGAAGAATTGGCATATGGCTTTGTCACGGACACAACAAAAGAAAGGTTATATTCCGCCTGATTGCAAATCACATAGAATTCGCCCTTTTGGATATCCCCCTCATGAAATCCCTCACTGTGAAATTGAAATGCGATTGTTGCCTCCGTCCCCTCGAATTCCGGTGTCAGACACTCCATATACGGGTTGGAGGTATATATGATTCCCTTGGCAGGAACCTGATTGGACACAGTTATCGTGAATGTCCCTGCAATCTTCTGTCCCTCTATGACCTCCAGCTCTATCTTGTCGGAAGAAAAGGAAAGACTCGGCTGCGCCCCGTCAAATCTGCCCTGCGCAAGCCTCTGTATTCGTTTACGCACTTTTTGTCCACCTGCTTTTACCGCCTCTTACCTAAGAATTGGTTGCTTTTTCGCTGATTAAAGCTATAATGATTATAAACTATTTAAAACAGACATGCAACCGGAAACGGAGGAACACTATGATACAGCACAAAGAGCATTTTCACGGAAGCGACCTGGAGAAGATTGAGAAGGTGTACGGCATCCGCAAGGAGGATATCGTAAGCTTTTCCGCCAATGTCAACCCACTGGGAGTCTCCCCCAGACTGCGGGAAACCCTGGCTTCCCATATTGATGCCATCACGACATACCCGGACCGGGAATACACCTCCCTGCGGGAATGTATCGCAGCATATACCGGCACGGAACCAGAACACGTCATTGTCGGCAACGGCTCCACAGAGCTCATCTCCCTTTTTATCCAGATCGAACATCCCAAAAAAGCAATTATCGTAGGGCCTACCTACTCGGAATATGAGCGTGAGATCTCTCTGGGAGGCGGAACCTCCCTGTACTATCCACTCCGGGAGAAGGACGGGTTTCTGTTGGATACCGATGATTTTACCTCTCATCTCAATGAGAGTATTGACCTCTTAGTCATCTGTAACCCCAACAATCCCACCTCCTCCGCAATCACCCGCCGGGATATGCGTCAGATTCTGGACGTGTGCAAGCAGCACGACATTTTCGTGATGGTGGACGAGACCTATGTGGAATTCGCCGACAATACAGAGGACATTACGGCGGTGCCTCTGACTCATTACTATAACAATATCATCATTTTAAGAGGGACCTCAAAATTCTTCGCCTCCCCGGGACTTCGTCTGGGTTATGCCATCACCGGCAACCGAGATCTGATCAAAGCCATCAATACCCGCAAGAACCCATGGACCATCAATTCCCTGGCTGTAATTGCAGGCGAGCTGATGTTTACGGATGAAGAATACATCCGAAAGACAAGAGAACTGATCTCCACAGAGCGCGCCCGCATGTACCGTATCTTCGATACGCATCCCGATTTTAAGGCATATCAGCCCTCCGCCAACTTTATGCTGGTGCGGCTTTTGCGGGATGACATTACCTCTCAGGATCTGTTTGACCGCGCCATCCGGCAGAATATGATGATCCGGGACTGCTCTACCTTCCCTTTCCTGGATATGAAATACATCCGCTTCTGCTTTATGACGCCCCAGATGAACGACAAATTAGCGGCATGTCTCCTGGATGATTGATTCCAGGCACAAAAAATCTACAGTTTCTGCCAAGCCAGCTTGAGGAAACTGTAGATTTTTTTAACTGTGAATCCTTATTTTTAGTCCAGATTGATCTTCCTGTTACAGATATAAGCGGTCACTCCATAGAACACAACCGCACACACCGCAGACATGATCAGGGACATGCCAAGCAGGTCTTTATAAAAATCTCCCATCAGATATCCCATGGTAAACCCGGGATCGATCATATCCATAGAATCTGATACCTCAAACAGTGCTATACTCTTAGTTGCACTGACCGTAGCACTTATCACCTGCAATACCACATAGATGATAACGTAAGTCAGCACAGACGCTCCAATCTTATGCTTCTGAAACAACTGTCCCACAGACATACTGACATAGATCATGAGCAGCGACTGCAGAGAGGATACAATGAAAATCAGCACGCACCACGCCACAAGCGCAGCCGGAGACATCTGAAACATCATATCCAGCATCTGTTCCACTTCACCCCAGGGTACGGTTACATCTGCCTGCTTCAATGCCACTGCAATCAACGCAATGACGGACAGCGCGCACACAGCGGAATTTACAAGCATCCAGATCAGTGCCACCAGCAATTTTCCGTTCAGCTTCGCAAAGCTGCCCACCGGAAGCGTATGAGTCAGATAGCTCTCCGAGCCGAACATACTCTTATAGAACCGCACGGCCAGATAAATATAGGAAATCACTGACAATACCATAAGCGCAAATACATACAGAAGTATAGTTGCAACCTTTAAGATAACCAGCATATCTCCCGGAAAGTTCAGACATTCAATCATGATACCCAGGATCAGAACACCGATTGCTCCCAGATTCAGCGGGATCATGACCCTGCCTGTATCCAGAAATTCATGTTTCATTACTTTGCCTAACATCGGAACACCTCCCGGAATAATGTATCTACTGATTTTCCCTGATTCATTCGGATATCTTCCACCGAAGATGCTATACGGATCTGTCCGTTCTGTAAAAAAATGACCTCATCCAAAATCTGCTCTACATCCGCAATGAGATGTGTCGCAATCAATATGGAACTTTCAGGCTCGTAATTCGAAAGTATGGTATTCATAATATAATCACGCGCCGCCGGATCTACCCCTGCAATGGGTTCGTCCAGGACATAGAGCTTCGCCCTCCGGCTCATGACCAGAATCAGCTGTACTTTTTCTTTGGTTCCCTTGGACATGGTCTTCAGCTTATCATTTGGATTAATACCCAGCTTTGCCAGCATGTCATAGGCTCGGATCACATCAAAATCCGCATACCAGTCCTCAAAATAGTCCAGGATATCCCGCACCCTCTTATTATGATTGAGGTAGGTATTGTCCGGAAGATAGGAAATCACCTTCTTACTCTCCACACCGACAGGACCTCCCTGCACCAGTATCTCTCCTTCATTGGGCACCAGCAGCCCGTTCAATAGCTTGATCAGAGTTGTCTTGCCGCTGCCGTTTGGTCCCAGCAGCCCTACAATGTGACCGCCCTCTATGGTCAGATCCACATGGTCAAGCGCAAGCCGGCTGCCAAAACGTTTCGTTACGCCCCGACATTCTAACAGTCCGCTCATGCTTTCTCCCCCTTCACAGATTCTTCCAACATAGAAATTGTTTCCTCTCTCGCAAATCCCAGTCTGCTCATATTATCAAAAAAGATACTAATCTGCTCCTGTGCCAGTCTGCCTTTTAACTCCTCTATCATATGCACGTCCTCCGTAATAAATCGTCCGCTGGTCCTCTGCGCATGCACAAGTCCTGTCCGCTCCAACTCAGTCAATGCCTTCTGCATTGTGTTTGGATTCACTGCTGCCACCGCCGCCAGATCCCGGACAGACGGAATCTTATCACCCGGTCTGTATACGCCTGATATGATATCCATCTGAATACGCTCTACAATCTGTATAAAAATGGGTCTATCCGAGTCTAAGTCCCATGCCATGCCATCACTCCTTCCCTGTATTCTCCCATATACAATGCAAGCCGCATTTGTACTAATCCAATAATACATCTATGTAATCCAATTTGTCAATGAGTAAATTTAAGCATCGGCAGTAGCTTGGGAATAATCTGAGCTCAAATATGCACGTCTATCCCACTGTCCCGGGATGTCATCTCCGCTTCCGGCATATCTATGGAATCTCCCTCAAAGCCTTCCCCAATTGCAGTATCAATCCTGCTTCCTGTTGGTGCAATCTCAGAGACCATCTTTCGAATCTCATCCACGGCATCCACCGCAGCTTCTCCCTGGAAAGCATCTCTGTCAGAAGCCGCCTCCTGATGCGCTTCCTGCACCGTCTCATCAGACTTCTTCCGTTTCCTGGCATCCTGCTCTTCGTCGGGAAGGTTGATGTACTGACTGGACTTCAAGAACTTCTGATGCTCCTTCTCTATCCCGTAAGCCTGCATCAGCAGTTTCTTCATGAGCTGACATTTCTTGCCCTTAGGTATATAAGGATCATTTGCAATGGATTTGGCAGCAGCCATAAACTGTCCCATCTTTGTAGTTTTCAGCTTTTCAACCTCTTCCTTGGACTTACAGCTCTTAAGCTGTCTCTTATAGCCTTCGCGTTCCTTCTGCGCATCTTCGTATTCCTTCAGCGCTTGCGGATTATTCTTCTTGAGATAATCGATTTCCTCTTGGGTAAGCTTCGCTCCTGACTGGAGTTTGGCATCTATGTCGGCAGGCTTACGTCCCTCCCGTATGTCGTCTGCCTGCTGCTGTAAAAGCTGCTGTTCACGCTCCTCTGCTGTCATATTCTGCTTCTTCCCACTGGACAATTCGCTCTTTTTTAACTGCCATTTTCCATCCAGCTCCGCCAGTCCCACACTGTTTCGGATGGTTCCTGTAATAAACATCATAAAATCCCCTCCTTGTAAGCAGCACACTATATTATATATTTCGGTCTGTTCCCAAAAGGAATGAATAGAAAAGCACCAAACTCCCCGGCATCGCTTTATCAAAACAATACCGGGGAGTCTCACACATCTCTACATTTTTACGCGTTTTTGCCGCTTAAGAACTCATGAATTCCCTGCGCCGCCGCTTTACCTGCTCCCATAGCAAGGATTACGGTTGCCGCTCCTGTCACGGCATCCCCACCGGCATATACGCCCTCTTTTGAAGTCGCACCAGTCTCTTCTTCAGCCACAATACATTTGCGCCGGTTGATATCCAATCCCTTGGTGGTAGAAGAAATCAACGGGTTGGGAGAAGTTCCCAGTGACATGATCACGGTGTCCGCCTCCATCTCATACTCAGAGCCCGGAATCTCCACCGGACTTCTTCTGCCGGACTCATCCGGTTCGCCCAGCTCCATCTTAATGATCCGGCATCCTTTCACCCATCCATCTTCCGTGGTAAGAATCTCTACCGGATTCTGCAGAAGGTCAAAAATGATTCCCTCTTCCTTGGCGTGATGTATCTCCTCTCTTCTGGCAGGAAGCTCTTCTTCCCCACGGCGGTACACAATATGTACCTCCGCGCCCAGTCTCTTTGCTGTTCTCGCGGCATCCATCGCCACGTTCCCGCCGCCTACCACGATAACTTTCTGTCCTGTCCGGATGACGGTATCATAATCTTCCCGGAAAGCCTTCATCAGATTATTTCTGGTCAGGAATTCATTTGCCGAAAATACGCCCATTGCCTGTTCTCCCGGAATACCCATAAACCGCGGAAGACCTGCGCCGGATCCGATAAATACTGCCTCAAATCCCTCTTTCTCCATGAGTTCGTCGATGGTAACCGACTTGCCGATCACTACATTGGTCTCGATCTTAACGCCTAAGGATCTAACGTTCTCTACCTCTGCTGCCACGACCTCTTTCTTGGGCAGACGGAATTCAGGGATACCATAGACCAGTACGCCGCCCGCCTCGTGCAGCGCCTCAAAAATCGTCACCTCATAGCCTAACTTTGCCAGATCTCCGGCACAGGTAAGACCTGCGGGACCCGATCCGATCACAGCCACCTTATGACCGTTCATCTTCTCGGCCTTCTTCGGCTGGATGCCATGCTCTCTTGCCCAGTCTGCCACAAAACGCTCCAGTTTTCCGATGGCTACCGGATCACCCTTGATACCACGGATACATTTTCCTTCACACTGACTCTCCTGAGGGCATACGCGTCCGCATACTGCCGGAAGCGCGGAAGACTCACTGATGATCTGATATGCCTCCTCGAAATTGCCTTCCTTCACCTGAGCGATAAATGCCGGAATATCAATGGACACCGGACATCCCTTCATACACTGGGCATTTTTACAATTTAAGCAGCGGGCTGCCTCTTCCATAGCTTCCTTCTCATTATAACCTAAGCATACTTCCTCAAAATTAGCGGCACGAACCTGAGGCTCCTGCTCGCGCACCGGTACTCTTGTCATTCCATCCATTATCTGTCACCTCCGCAATTGCCGCATCCACCGTGGTGGGTATCGCCTTCCTGTAATCTTAACAATGCACGTCCCTCTTCCGTCTTATACTGTGCCTGACGCTTCATTGCCTGGTCAAAATCTACCAGATGACCGTCGAATTCCGGTCCGTCCACACAGGCAAACTTCACTTCTCCGCCAACCATCAGACGGCAGGCTCCGCACATTCCTGTGCCGTCTACCATGATGGGGTTCATGGAAACAATCGTATGTATACCCAGTTCTTTCGTGAGTTTGCACACGAATTTCATCATGATCATCGGTCCGATTGCCACGCAGTGGTCGTAACGCACGCCCTGATCCCACAGCTCCTGCAGCTGGTTCGTTCCCATACCATGGAAACCATAAGAACCGTCATCCGTTGTCACATACAGATTCGTGGCAACCGCTTTCATCTCATCCACATAGATCAGCAGATCTTTTGTTCTGGCACCCATGATCACATCACAGTCCACGCCATGCTCATGGAGCCATTTTACCTGGGGATAGACTGGAGCGGTTCCAAGACCTCCGGCGATAAATACGATTTTTTTCTTCTTCAGTTCCTCGATATCTTCGTATATCAGATCGGAAGCGCAGCCCAGCGGACCCACAAAATCCTGGAACGCCTCTCCCTCCTCAAGCTCTACCATACGCTCTGTGGATGCGCCAATCGCCTGGATCACAATAGTCACCGTTCCGGCTGATGCATCGTAATCGCAGATCGTCAGCGGGATACGCTCTCCTGTCTCATCTATTTTCACAATTACAAACTGCCCCGGCAGCGCCGCTTTCGCCACACGCTCCGCCTTGACATCCATAAGATAAATCTTATCTGCCAGCTTCTTCTTTCTTACAATCGGATACATATCCTTTCCTCCATTCTTCCTGTATGCCAACCATGAGACTGCGTGCCTACGGCTGGCGGTCTCACGCTAATTCTTATAATAACGAATGAAACACTGAAACGCAAGGGTTTTATTTTGGTAATCACGACATTAATATCCTGTCGTTATCTAACTGCTTGCCTGCGCGGACACGGAATTGCTCCAGAAGATCTTCTACTGTCATATTCCGTTTTTCATCACCTTTCAGATCCAGCACAATACTGCCTTCATCCATCATCAGAATACGGTTTCCCAACTCCAGCGCCTGGTGCATATTGTGGGTTACCATAAGGCAGGTAATGTGATTCTCTTCTATGATCTTTCGGGTCAGTTCCAGTACCTTTTCCGCGGTGGCAGGGTCCAGAGCTGCCGTATGTTCATCTAACAGCAGGATCTTCGGCGTCACCAGCGTTGCCATCTGAAGCGTCAGCGCCTGACGCTGTCCGCCGGACAGAAGCCCCACCGGCTGCTTCATCCGGTCCTCCAGGCCCATACCAAGCTCTGCAAGCTTCTCCCGGAACATCTCCTTCTGCGCCTTGTTCACACGGCTAAAATACGCATGCTTTCTGCCGGATGCCCGAAGATACGCCAGCGCCATATTTTCCTCAATGGTCATATGGGGAGCCGTCCCCTTCAGGGGATCCTGGAACAAATGTCCGATGACACGGCTGCGGACATATTCCCTCTGATATGTAATATCGCGTCCATCCAGAATGATCTGCCCTTCATCCACGATAAATGCACCTGTGATGGCATTGAAGGTCGTGGATTTCCCGGCTCCGTTACTGCCCACGATGGTGGCAAAGTCGCCATCCTCAAGATTCAGGCACAGATCGTTGAGGGCCCGCTTCTCATTGACCGTTCCCGGATTAAAGGTCTTGGATACATGTTTCATTTCCAGCATTACCGGTCACCTCCCTTCCTCGCTGCACGCCCCCGCCTTTTCGCTGCGATCCATCTGCGGATCACTGGAAGCTGCTTTTTGAAGAATGGCACGGACAGGGCAACGGCAACGATGATCGCAGACACCAGCTTAAATGCCTCTGCGGGTACATTCAGCCGCAGCGCAATTGCCACTACAAATCGGTAAATGATACTCCCCAGGATAACGCCCAGTATCCGCACAAACATAGGCCCTTTGCCCAGTATCGTCTCTCCGATGATCAGGCTTGCAAGGGCTATGGTCACCATACCGGTTCCAAGGTTGATGTCACAGGACTTCTGATACTGTGCCAGAATACCGCCGGACAATGCAGTCATGGCATTTGCCACACACAGTCCCACTGTAATGGTAAAGGACGGATTGATACTGGACGCCTTCACCATGTCCTTGTTATCGCCTGTGGCACGGATGGATAATCCCAGTCTTGTATGCAGGAACCCGGACAGCAACAGCGCTACCAGCAGGACAATCAATAATACCGCCAGGAGTTCATACCAATTGCCGCCAATGGTCTCCTTTGCCATGCTGAATATGGTCTTGCATTTGAACAGATTTACATTGGATGCAAAGCCCATCACTGCTATGTTAATGGTATACAAGCCGGTATTTACAATAATACCGGCAAGTATAGATTCAATCTTGAACACAGTCTGCAACACGGCCGTGACAAACCCCGAACACACACCGGCCAACATTGCGGCGAACAACCCCAGGATCGGATGACCCTGGATCGTCACCATGGCGCAGACCGCACACCCCAGGGTAAAGCACCCGTCGGTGGACAGGTCTGCAATATTCAGTATGGAGAAGGATATAAACAATGCAATTGCCACCAATGCATAGATACATCCCAGTTCCAGTGCGCTCTGCGCAATGGATAAGGTAAAAATGGACCCCATAGCAGCCTCCTCTTACGTTATCATATATTTGTCTTGATCATATTCTGAATCATCCTACTCAAACTCCTGAGCAGTTGTAATCTCAACAACCTTCTCGCACATTCCCTCAAACACGCTGTAATCCAGATTGATTTTAGCTGCAATCTCAGTGTTGACGGTAGCGATTCCGTTGCTTAATGTCTGAACCGGAGTCTTTGCCGGATCAGCCCCGTTGACCAAAATATCTGCCACCATGTCAGCGGTTGCAGTTCCCAGTTCTACATAGTTCACACCAAATCCGCAGAAAGCACCGTTTAAGGCAAAGGAATCAGCGCCTGCATAATGAGGGATACCTGCATCTGCAAACTTCTCATAAATTGCCAGCTCCGCAGTCATAACCGTATTATCGGTAGGTGTGAATACTGCATCTACCCCCTCTGCCACCAGCGCATCTGCTGCCAGCGAGATCTCATCGTTGGTAGTTCCGGTCTTTTCCACATAAGCAATACCCTTAGCATCCAGGTATGCCTTAGCATCTTCAATGGGCTGTTTGGATGCATCTTCACTCTTGTTGTAGAGCAATCCAACCTTCTCGATATTTTCATCTGCCGCAAACATCATCTCCATAATTGCCTGTGTATTTAATGCATCGGAGGTTCCGGTGATGTTGGAACCCGGAGCATCCATGCTCTCTACCAGTCCTGCGCTGACAGGATCACTGACTGCGGAAAATATCACCGGAATCTGGTTTTCCTCGGTAGCTGCCTGCATGATCATAGCCGCAGGCGTTGCAATAGGAACGATCACATCCACCTCTTCCGCGATCAGGTCCGTTGCAATCTGATTTAACGTGCTGGAGTCTGCCTGACCGTTATAGATATAATCTGCATAATTAAAGGTCACACCCAGCTCGGCTGCTTTGGCGTCCAACTCAGCCTCAATTGCCTTTTCAATCTGATTTAAGGATGCATCATCCACATACTGTACGATGCCGACTTTATATACCTTGCCGCTGTCGCCGCTGCCGCCATTCTCCGTATTGTTCGCATCGTCTGCCCCGCCGCAGCCTGCAAGAGCCGCTGCTGCCATTGCCATTGTCATCAATACTGCCACAATTTTCTTTTTCATAATATGTTCCTCTCTCTCTTTGATTGACCGTTTGAGATTGAGCGCCGTGACTATTTCCGTCCACGCGAGTGTGCATATGCTTTTGTCTTATCAAAAAAGCAATGCTTTTCCATAAAACAAAAGCCGCCTCAAGCTATTGCTTGAGACGGTAATAAATTCTTATTATCGCGGTACCACTCATCTTGACATCGTTTATGTCCACTCACTCATGTACAAACTATACATGCCGAATTGATAACGGGCTCGGTTCCCGGTGACGCCTACTGTCAGTTCGGATCACCCTCGAAAGTCCATTCAGCCGGATCTTCCATACCGCCTTCCCACCATCGGCGGCTCTCTGAAATATCAAATCAGACCTACTACTCTTTCTCAACGGTTTTACTTATACGCTGATAGGATAATACATTTTACTGGCGATGTCAAGTGTTTTTACAGCAACAGTTCCCTTTCGCCCTCCAGCCTTTGGAACAGGCGCACCAGAACGATAATGGCAGCCACCGCTAATATAAACTCTGCCGTAAACTGGGCGTAGGCAAGTCCGTATAGCGGAAACAGCCAATTCAGTATAAAAAGCGCCGGTATCTCCAGGATGATCTTCCGAAGGATTGCAAAGATAAGCGCCTTTTTGCCAAACCCACACGCCTGGAATACACCCACAGCCAGGAAATCCACGCACAGAAACGGAATTCCAAGACACAGCCCCCGCAGGAGCTTGGTTCCATATTCCACAATAACCGGGCTTTCCATAAACAAAGCGGTAAGGCTTCCTGCGCCAAGATAATACCCTATGGACACCGTGAACATCCCGGCAAGGGTAAGCTTCATCGTAAATATCAGGGCTTTCTTCATGCGCATGGTATTGCCGCTGGCATAATTATAACTGATCAAAGGCATAATGCCCTGAGACAATCCCAGCGCGATATACATGGGCACCATATTGATCTTCTGCGCAATCCCCATGGCCGCCACAGCATCGGCTCCGAAATCTGCCGTAAAATTATTTAAAACCGTCATGCCTGTCACATTCAGGAGATTCTGGATCGAAGCAGGGACTCCCACCGCCAGAATGCCCACCACGATTACCTTCTTAAACCGGAACATGGAAGGACGGATACAGACATGAGTCCTTCCGCGCTTTACAAACAATAATACAAAGAAATAAATACAGGCGACACAGTTGGATAGAAAGGTTGCAAAACCGGCGCCTGCCGCCCCCATATTAAGCCCCCATGGCAAGATAAAAAGCGGGTCAAGAATGATATTCAACAGACATCCGCTCATGGTTCCGATACTGGCGTGTAAAGACGCCCCCTCGGAACGCACCAGATATGCCAACACAACATTTAAGATAGCTGGCGCCGCACCGAAACTGACCGTCCACTTCAGATAATCGGCTGTTGCGACAATGGTTCCGCTGTCCGCTCCCAGCACGTTCAGTAGCGGTGTATGAAATGCCGTATACAGTATTGAAAACAACAATCCGCATATCAGGGAACTGTAAAATCCTATTGCGCTGCTGCGATAGACCGTGTCATAATCTTTCATTCCAAGCCCCCGGCTCATCATGCTGGAAGCTCCAACCCCAAACAGATTGTTGACCGCATTAAACGCCAAGAGCACAGGTGCCGCCAGCGTAACGGCAGCATTCTGAACCGGGTCATTTAAAATCCCCACAAAATAAGTGTCCGCAAGATTATAGATGATCATGACCAGCGAACTGATAATTGTAGGTATTGCCAACGTCATCACTGCCCTGGGAATCGGTGTACTTTCAAATAATAGCGTTTTGTCGGTGTCCTTCATACTGCCTCCATTTACTATGACCACAGGCGGTCAGCATTTCCCGGCGTATTCTCAAAAGGGATGATCTGTTTTCACTTAAGAGAAATACACCAGTTCATCTTCCGGTGCGTCCACTGCTTCTATACTGACCGGATACAGCACAGGTCCTTTGCCCCTGTATTCCTTGGCAAATTCCACATGCACCTCTGCCGTAAGATGTATCCAGGACTTATGAGCAATTTCTCCCGATTTCGGATATTTACACTTAAATCCCAGAAACTGCACATCCTCCACGCAGCAGGTCATGGCAAATCTTCCCGGAACAAACATGCCCTTGTGGCTCATTTTCTCAGGATTGTAGACCAATGCCACGAAGGACAGCTTTTTCCCGTCATATTTCTTCGGGTTTTCCTGCGCATCCATATACCAGATAGCATAGTCTGCATCCGTGACCTCTATGATCTCCTGATTGATATCAAAGGGAAGCTCTTCATCCTCCCGGTTGTCTACCGTACCGTCGGCACGCTCATAGACAATCTGCGCAGGACGGTTCATTGCCTTAACCGCCCTGCGGAATTTCCCCTTAGGCGTCTCGTCGTCACAGCGGTTAAAGATTACCACATCCGCTTTAAAAAGCTGCTCCATGATCATGGAGCGCATATTATTCAAATACATCTCAAACGTAGCGGCATCCACCGTGGCAAGCGACTGGACGATCATCCAGCCTGCCGGGAGCGGCGTTTCCAGCAGCGTTGCCATATCCCATGTCCCATTGTATTCTATGAATACCTGCTCAGGCTTATATTCTTCTGCTATTTCCTGCAAATGCTGTTCATTAAAATCTTCCTGCTGCTCAATGGACGTCACACTGGCGCGGATGGTGGCAAGCTTTGCCTCGTCAAATTCTTCCTCACCGTCTTCACAGGCAATGATCAGCGTCTTACTATCCCTGCCAAAATCATTTTCAAACAGCGTTTCCTTGATCAGAGTCGTCTTACCGCTGTCCATAAAGCCGGTAAATAAATATACGGGAATTTCCTGCATGTTATTATTCCTTCTCTCTTTCTATAATAACTATCGGCGGCATATCTGCCGCCGTAAGCTTATGCTATGCCAAACAGTTCTTCGATCCTGTGCTCATTTAACTTAGAACCGATCACACACAATCTGCCGGTATAATCCGGATCGCCACTTCGCAGTTCGTAATCACCCTCCACCATATCAAAGTATATCCAGGAGCCGTCCTCGCTCTCCACCATACCCTTGGCACGCAGGATGATCCCGCACTCTTCGGTGTCACAGAAATTCTGAAGTGCTGCCTCAATCTGCTCTCTGGTAAATTTGCGGGGTGTCTCCCTGCCCCAGCTGGTAAACACCTCGTCCGCATGGTGATGATGATGCTCGTGGTCGTGGTCATGGTCGTGATCATGACAGCCGCAAGTACAATGCTCGTCATGCTCATGGTGATGCTCATGCTCGTGGTCGTGATGGTGTTCATGCTCATGGTCATGGTCGTGATGATGCTCGTGGTCGTGATGATGCTCGTGATCGTGATCATGGTCGTGATCATGACAGCCGCAAGTACAATGCTCGTCATGCTCATGATGATGCTCGTGATCGTGGTCATGGTCGTGATGATGCTCATGCTCGTGACCATGGGCATGGGCTTCCGCCATCAGTTTCATTTCCAGCGAATCCTGTCCTTCCATCACCTTTAAAATCTGCTCTCCCTTAATCTCGTCCCAGGGCGTAGTGATAATCGCCGCCTTGCCGTTCAATTCCTGCATCTGTTTGACGCACAATTCCAACTGCTCCGGAGTGGCTTCCTGTGTACGGCTTAAGACAATGGTAGTTGCATATTCAATCTGATTGTTAAAAAATTCACCAAACGCTTTCATCTGCTTGGACGCCTTCTTGGCATTCACCACCGTAACCAGGCCGTTCAGCTTCACATCCTGCTCTTTCTCCACATCAATGACAGATTTCATGACATCCGACAATTTGCCTACGCCGGAGGGCTCGATCAGGATACGGTCCGGATGGAATTTTGTGATCACCTCATTGAGGTTCTTACCAAAATCTCCCACCAAAGAGCAGCAGATACAGCCGGAATTCATCTCGGTAATCTCTACGCCGGAGTCTTTCAGAAAACCGCCGTCGATTCCCACCTCACCAAACTCGTTCTCGATGAGAACAAGCTTTTCGCCTGTAAATACTTCATCGATCATTTTCTTAATAAATGTAGTCTTTCCAGCTCCAAGGAATCCGGAAATAATGTCAATCTTCGTCATACATACATCCTTCTTTCTCTGCGGCGTCATGTCCGCCCATTCTTTCTTGGCAGCTATTCGAGCCGCCTTGCACATCAGTGGTTCGAAATAGCTACCTTTCTCCTAGCAATATATCAGATTTTCGCCAAATAAACAAGTCCAGATGCGCCCGAGAAAGATGCAATCTGTACGATCGATGTGCTGAGCAGCCGGTTCTTCTTACTACCCGCACTGCTCATAAAACCGCGCCCCATCAGTAGGTCTCCTATGATTTAGATTTTATTATAGAAGACCTATTTGCCTAATACCTATTTACAGAAAAGCTTTCATAGGCTCGCATTATCTGCACTTCCTCCTTTACTAAAAAGCACAACTTCATGCTGCATAAACGCTTAATAATCTGTATGCGAGATTTGAGGATGTTACATTTTTATTCTGTCTTTTTCTAACTTCTGTTTTACACATCTTGCTTTATCTAAAATATTTTGCTTAGAATAGTACATATTTGGAATTTTCAACTCCTCCTCGTCATCCGAAAATCTCCCTGCCATTTCACACAAATCTCCAAACTCATGGTTTTCTTGCTCAGTCAACTGCTCATAGTCTACTTCTAAATCATATATTCTTGTAAATTCTAAACAAAATGTCTTAATATCGTATGAGCCATTCAACACTCCATTAATTAGATACCACAATTGGTCTTTTTCTGTCATATTAATTTTATCCCCTTCCTTATTTTGATATTGCAGGTAAATTACCCATTGCTTTTCTCGCATATTCAAAATGATATACTGTATTTGTAGCTTCATCATACAACACTTCCAAATTGTACATTTTTCCATTTTTATTCATTGTTGTATAATACATTATAGCACTGGAACCTCTTGGATCTGGCATTGCTTCTCCATATCTAATTGCATCTTGTAATGTTTGCATAGGCACTTGACGCCCAATTTCTCCCATGTGTTCCAATGCTTTATTAGAGAAATTTAGTCCATCATCTAAATTTGTATATATTCCACCTTCAAGTACTGAATCACTTCCCCCTGTCGCCGCCGGGTTCCTCAGTTCCAGAACGCTCTGACCATCGACCTTCTGTAACGCCAGCGCCTCATCTACCTTTCGGATTGCTACTATCTCCGCATCCGTCAGCCCCTCCATGCTGCCTTTCTCTAAGAACTTAAGATACCTCTCCGCCTGCTCCGGCGCCATCAGCTCTGCATAGGAGTTTGGCGTCTCTTTCGGTGGATAGAGACCGCTGATGTTGGCACTCTGATCCAGACTCTTCAAGCCGCCATAGCTTCCGATGGCAACGATGGTCCCGGCAAACATCCCGGCCAACTTGCTGTCCGTGATGTCGGTCACTATATCTGCTGACTCTGCCGCCATCGCACTACTGTACCCTAACATACCCAACTCCGTCAGTCCTGCACGCACCGGGGAGGTCCCTGCATTGACGGCTGCCGTCATGCTGCCGCTCACCGGCAACAGCATCCCTGCCGCCATCGTACAGGCGTTGCCTATCGTGTAGTATAAACCGGGATCTGCTGCAAAAGCGGTGTCACGGATGGGATTGACTGCCACTGTCCTGGCATCTCCCGCCAGGCCGTACTGGTAGCTCTCGTACGCTTCCAGCCAGTTGGATTCCCCATAGAGGAAGGTCCCGCTCCCGATTGCAAGGCTTGCCGACACCGATACCACGGAGGATAAGGTCACGGCCGTGGTCCCGGCTACCAGGGGCGTTGCCGCCCCAAAGGTGCATACGATCACGACACCTCCTAAGATGAGCGTCCCCACTGCCGCGATCATGCTGACCATCGCCTGCTCCTTCCGCTGCCTTACCGCCTCCTCCCAGTCCTCCTGTCTTTGTTTATAGATAGCTTCACTGTTCTCCACCAGCCCGCGGGTCTGCGTGATATAGTTCTTCTGCAGGCCGTTCCGCAGGCTTGCGTTCTGGAATGCCGGAAGGTCACTGATGCTCCCCGCCTGATATGTACTGATTGTATCACTGGACAGGTTCTGGTGTCTACCGATGACTGCTGTTATATCTCTGATCATTTCCCTTGTGAGAGCCAGGTCATCATTCTTGTGGCTTTCTTCATACTGTCCCAGCATGTTGTTGAGGTTATCGAGATGGATATAGGTGGTGGCATATTTGCTGGTGACGGGAAGGCGTGAGACGGGTTCGATGCTCATGTAGTTACTGACTTCACTCAAGACACCGCTCAGCGTCTCCATCGTCTCATCATAAGAGAAGCGCCCGCTGTTCAATAACTCCATCTGGTTTTCGATGGATTCCTGGCAGAACTCTGCCATCATGTCGGTCTCTATGCTGTAATACCAGCCGGTATAGCGGACCAGGTTGTCGCGGTATACTCGGACGGTATCCGCTATCATTTCCACCAGGGACAGATGCACTTCTTTTAAGTAATTTCGGACGCTGTCACCCGCAGCGCCCTTCATCTCCGGCATATCTGCCGCCAGCCGTAAACTTCCCTTCAGGCTTTCAAGCTGTTCCAGCCAGGCGTCCAGCTAGCTGAGTATGCTCTCCCGTACCCGAGACAGCTCTTCATATTTGATGTGATAACCCATAGTCCCCTCCCAATGATTCTAATCCGGCTGACACAAAATGACTGCAATAATGTCCGTTTTGTTTACCGATGTTTTCTGTTTCGTTTCTGGGAAATATACAAAAATTAGGCAGATTGCCTGACATGAATTATGATAAAAAGATTTTTCGTACAATAATTTTTCATCATAGATTTATCTCATATACTCTCCCGCAGCTTCTACACTGATATATTTATTATCCGCACTGTCATACAAAAAGTCAAGCACCATTATTTCATAAATTTGCAACCATACATCAGATAACTGCTCGCCTTATGCTGAAATTTCAACTGCCACCGATGTATCATCGGTGGCAGTGAAATTTGCACGCATCGCTCAATGCTATCTGATGTATGGCTGACAAACTACGGAAAGAGGTATGGTTTGATCATAACAAAGCTATACCGCTCGTTTTATGATATATCATCTGCCAACCGCGAAAACCTCAGCCAGTCTATTTATTGGCGGCGGTACAATCCTGCATAGATACCGCCTTTTGCCAGCAGCTCCTCATGGGTTCCCTCCTCGCCGATGCCGTCCTCAGTCAGCACCAGTATCCGCTCTGCATTCTCGATGGTGGTCAACCGGTGCGCGATCACGAAGGTGGTTCTGTTCTCCGCCAGTTTTTCCAGAGAATCCTGCACCACTTTTTCGCTGTCATTGTCCAGAGCCGAGGTCGCCTCGTCAAATATAAGAATGGGCGGATTTTTCAGGAATACCCGGGCAATGGAAATACGCTGCTTCTGTCCGCCCGACAGTTTCACGCCTCTCTGTCCGATATCTGTATCGTACCCATCCGGCAGCGACATAATGAAGTCGTGGGCATTGGCATTCTTCGCCGCTGCTATCACCTCGTCTCTTGAGGCTCCCGGCTTTCCGTATGCGATATTTTCATAGATTGTCCCTACAAAAAGATAGACGTCCTGCTGCACGATACCAATATGATCCCGCAGGCTTTTCAACTGATATTCCCGAACATCCCTGCCATCAATCAGCACACGCCCCCCTGTCACATCATAGAAACGCGGAATCAGACTGCACAATGTTGTTTTGCCGGCGCCGGAAGCTCCCACCAGGGCCACATAGCTTCCTGCATTTACACTCAGGTCCACATGGCGCAGCACACGGCTGGCATTCTCTTCATAGCGGAAGGAAACATCCTCAAACACAATATCCCCCCGCACGTCTTTCATCGGAACCGCATCCGGCGTATCCTTGATATCCGGCTCAATGGCAAGTACCTCCAGAAAACGCTCAAAGCCGGAATAACCGTTCTGAAACTGCTCCGTAAAGTCGATCAGCGTCTTTACTGGCTCGGTAAACACATTGATATATAACAGGAACGTGATCAGATCCGCCACGCTCACTTTTTGGACACCGATCAGGCATGCCCCGGCGATTACCACCACCACCGTAATGAGCGTGGTAAAGGCTGACAGCCCGGCATGATAGCCCCCCATATAGTGATAGCTGTTTTTCTTGGCATTTAGGAATCCTTCATTGCCTTTCTGAAACTTCTGCTGCTCCATCGCCTCATTGGCAAAAGATTTCACCACCCGTATGCCGGAAAGGTTATCCTCGATCTGCCCATTGATATTTCCAATCTTCACACGATTTTCCCGGAATGCCTTTTTCATACGCACATTAAAAAAATATGCATAGACCAGCATCACCGGCACCAACACGAATGCTGCCAGCGTCAGAAGCGGACTGATGCACAGAAGGATGACCAGCGCGCCCACCAGCTTGATTACGGAAATTACGA
This sequence comes from Lachnospiraceae bacterium, assembly GCA_029071325.1. Classification (GTDB taxonomy): domain Bacteria; phylum Bacillota; class Clostridia; order Lachnospirales; family Lachnospiraceae; genus Roseburia_C. The sequence continues at coordinate 86,788 of JAIEAP010000043.1, forward strand.
TATTTTCCGGTCCGTGATGCAGCAGTTCACTGATATCAAAAAGATCCGACGTGATCCGGGACATAAGTTGTCCCACTTTCTGGTTGTCATAAAAGGAAAAGGACAGCTTCTGATAATGTGCGAATATTTCCGCCCGCATGTCATATTCTATCTTCGCCCCCATCACATGACCGTAGTTCGTAATGTAGAAACGGCTGTAACACTCTACCGCCACAAGTACCAGCAGCCCCGCCGCCAGCAGAAGGATGGTCCTCATCATTTCTTCTCTGGGCATATACACCACATGATAGGAAATGTAACGGACCACCAGCGGAACGACAAGCGCCACACCTGCTGCCAGCAGTGCAAAGAACATATCTGTAAAAAATACCCTGCGGTAGGGTTTATAATAGGAAATCATCTTTTTCAGGTTCTCTCTCATGTCTCTTACCTCTTTGTCAATGCTTTTCGCTATATCTTACCCTTTTCCCGGACAGATTGCAAGTGGGGGCCCTGTGGTTTCCGCATTTTGCAGACCGGATGTCCAAAGAAGCAAACGCATTATTTCTGTCATGAAAGCCATACACCGTTCTCCGTGATTTTCAGCCCGGTCCGTCTGCATGAGGACATGCAATCTGCAGGTTTTGTGCGTCTCTTAATGGGCGTTCTGATGTGACGTGCAGGCTGCGGACATTGTTCGAGCACAAAAACTTACAGCCGCGCTTATTTTGAAGCGAGTTATGGGAGCAGCCTGCTTATATCGACCACAGAAGAACGCTCATCTAGAGACGCTAAAAACCGAAGCCGCATGTCCGCAGCAGACGGACCGGGCTGAAAACCACGGAGAAAGACGCAGGTTTTTGTGACAGAAATAATGTGTCTGCTTCATTATACCATCCGGTCTGTAAAATACGAAAACCCGAGGTACTACCCCAGCGCTACATCCAATACCATCATCAATGCAAAACCGGCGGCAGCTCCCACCGTCCCTATCTTAGAATCCTCCCCGGTCTGGGATTCCGGTATCAGTTCCTCCACCACTACATAAATCATGGCCCCTGCGGCGAAGGATAACAGGTAAGGCAGAATAACAGCGACCCTCTCTGCAAGAAGAACGGTAAGCAGCGCTCCCACAGGCTCCACCGCACCGGAGAGAACTCCGTTCAGAAACGCCATCCCACGGGACATTCCTTCCGTCCGCAGCGGCATGGAAATGATGGCGCCCTCTGGGACATTCTGTATAGCAATGCCCATCGCCAGAGCACATGCTCCCGCCATAGTCATTCCCGCATTTCCCATGCGGGCGCCCACCAATGCAACTCCCACCGCCATACCCTCCGGCAGATTGTGAAGCGTTACTGCCAGAACCAGCATCCTGTTCTGCGCTCTGTTTCCAATCATGCGGTTCCGATCCTCGCTCTCCAGTCTGAGGATAAGACGGTCTAATCTTAGCAGCAGGAAAACTCCTGCCAAGAAACCCACCAACGCAGGAATCCATGCCGCAATCTGCTGCTCTCCCGCCATGTTGATGGAGGGAATCAGCAATGACCACACCGATGCGGCAATCATAACGCCTGCAGCAAATCCCATCAGGCTTTTCTCTATTTTCGGGTTCACCGCTTGACACATGAAAAACACCGTTGCAGCCCCCAATGCCGTCCCCAGAAAGGGAACCACAAGCACAAATAATCCACCCATGCTACTATCTCCTATATACCTGGTTTCCTCTGGAAATCGCACTTTATATATGATACACTACTTTCAGTTGAAATGTGCATGTGGGTGGAGGGCCTGTGAATAGTAACTATTTCTAAGATGCCCCACGATCCATCCTGGTGCGGACGACCCTTAAAGGAGGCTTTCATGACCCATATTCTTCTGGTTGATGATGACAAAAGTATTTTGCAAAATCTGACGGAGTTCCTGCAGCAGGAAGGCTTTCGCGTAACAGCTGCCGCCTGTCAGGGGGACGCATTACAGCTTCTTGACAGCCAGGCATCCCGATTTGATCTGGCTCTTTTGGATGTATCCCTGCCTGACGGCAACGGATTCGCTCTCTGCGGCTGCATTCAGAGCACCTATCATCTCCCAGTAATCTTCCTTACGGCTTCCGGTGATGAATACAGCGTGGTTGCCGGACTGAATCTGGGGGCAGAAGACTATATCGCCAAACCCTTCCGTCCCCGGGAACTCATTTCCCGCATACAGGCTGTCTTAAGGCGCTGCGGCAAATCCAACCTGGTTTTAGAATACTGCGGGCTAGCTGCCGACCCAATCCGAGGCACCGTCACCAGGGACGGCAGTGAAATTATCTTATCCGCCCTGGAATACCGGCTTCTGCTGCTGTTCCTTCACAATAAGGGCATCGTGCTATCCCGCAGCCGTCTCATGGACGAGCTGTGGGATATGGCAGGCGAATATGTCAACGATAACACGCTGACCGTCTACATCAAGCGTCTTCGCGAAAAGATTGAAGACGATCCTGCCAACCCCGTCTTTATCCGCACCGTGCGGGGGCTGGGCTATAAACTAGGCGATTAATGGTTACTATTCCTTATCCGACTGTGAATCGTACCAATCTTATTTTTCTGCAAATTCAGGAGGTAAACGCATATGAAAATTTTACGCAACAGGGAATTTCTCTGCCATCTGATCATTCAATTGGGGCTGCTCCTCCTGTTTTCAGCTACCGCTTACTGGTACGGTCAACCCGCAGGACGGCTCACCGTGGTCTTCGGACTGTGCCTGATCATCTGCCAGTGCAGCTTTACCGCATGGCGGTATCGCAGGCTCGCCAGCTTAAGCCGCCAATTGGATGACATGCTCCATCATTTAAAACCAATCGACTTCTCCATATATCATGAGGGAGAGCTTGCGATTCTTACCAATGAACTGTCCAAGCTGACTCTGCGGCTGTCACAGCAGGCAAATGCCCTGGAAACAGACCGGCAGCATCTCGCTGATTCCATGGCAGACATCTCTCATCAGTTGCGCTCCCCTCTCACCTCCATGTCCCTGATCCTCACCATGCTAAAAGAACCGGAGGTATCCTCCGAACGCCGCCGGCAACTGCTGCGGGAGCTGACCATGCTGCTAACCCGCATGGACTGGCTGATCGAAGCGCTGTTAAAGCTGTCCCGCATGGATGCCGGAACCGTAAGCTTCTATCCCACACAGATATCCGCGCACCGGCTGGCAGAGGATGCCGCTGCTCCGTTACTCATTCCCATGGAACTAAAAGGCATTGCCTTCCAGATCCGCAGTGAGTCAGAATCTGTCATGCTTACCGTTGACCCTTCATGGACAGCAGAGGCTCTCGCCAATATTCTGAAGAACTGCATGGAGCACACACCGGCAAACGGTCAGATCACCGTAACTATACGTACCAACAGTCTTTATACAGAACTTCTGATACAGGACAGCGGCAACGGATTTAGCAGCGAAGATCTTCCGCACCTTTTTGAGCGCTTTTATAAAGGGAAAAATGCCTCCGACAACAGCATCGGTATCGGCCTGGCACTCTCCCGCATGATCGTATCCCGTCAGAACGGCATCTTAAAAGCCGAAAACGCCAAGCCGCACGGAGCGCTGTTCACACTCCGTTTTTACCACGAAAACTGTCATATCTGATGCCCCACAGGTTCTTATAAGCAGAATGTGATGTTACTATTCACAGTCCCTCACCCTCATGCGACTGTGAATAGTAACAATGTGACAAAATTGTCACCTGTCTGTCATTCCTCTGTCATTTGTGTTGACTATACTAAGGTCAATGAAAATAGTAGCATCCTGATGTTACAGAATTGAAAGGAGTTTATGATGCAAAATACAATCTTACGAGCAGAACATCTGACAAAGGTCTACGGCAGCGGCGAAAACCGTGTTGTGGCATTGGATGACATTTCCTTTACCGTAAATGAGGGGGAATTTCTTGCCATTATCGGGCCCTCCGGCTCCGGCAAGTCAACACTTCTGCACACGCTGGGCGGGGTGGATCAGCCCACTTCCGGTCATGTATATATGGAGGACGTTGATGTCTATGCGCAGAAACCCGAACAGCTTGCCATTTTCCGCAGACGACAGGTAGGCCTGATCTATCAGTTCTATAACCTGATCCCAGTTTTAAATGTGGTGGAAAATATTACGCTTCCGGTTCTCATGGACGGGCGCACCGTCAATGAAGAACGATTAGAAGAACTGCTTTCCATCCTGTCTTTAAAAGGAAGAGAAAAGCATCTGCCCAACCAGCTCTCCGGCGGACAGCAGCAGCGCGTCTCCATCGGACGAGCGTTGATGAACGCACCTTCTGTGGTACTTGCCGATGAGCCTACCGGAAATCTGGATTCTAAAAACAGTCAGGAAATTGTGGAACTCCTGAAATATTCCAATAAACAATTTAACCAGACACTGATCGTCATCACCCACGACGAGAACATTGCCTTGCTGGCAGACCGCATCATAGCCATCGAAGACGGCAGGATTACAAGGGATGAGGTGATTCGGGCATGAATATATTCCATAAGATTACCCTGGCAAATCTCGGCAAAAACCGTACCAGAACATTAGTCACCATTATCGGTATCATTTTATCTACCTCCATGTTCACCGCTGTGACCACATGTGTGTCCTCCCTGCAGCATTTTATGCTGGAATATACTGCTTACAATTATGGAAGCTGGCACGGGGCGGCGCAGCATATGGATCAGGAGGACATGACAGATTTTCTTGCGCATGATGAAGTCGATACCTACGTCACTCTGCGCAGTCTGGGCTTTGCAGTCCTGGAGGATTCCAGTAATTTCTATAAACCCTACCTCCATATCTGCGGTGTGGATGATTCTCTTACTACACTGCTGCCCGTACACCTTCTGGAGGGCAGAATGCCCCAAAATGACACGGAGCTTCTTTTACCGGAGCACCTTGCCTCCAATGGACTGGTCAAGTATAACCTGGGAGACATTCTGACTCTGGATGTGGGACGGCGCATCGACGACGATGGGTATGAGTATGACAATCACACACCATTGCTTACAGATAATTTCACTCCCTCTGATCCTGAGGAGGATTCCGATGAAACAATCCATGTGACGGAGGCCATCACAGATACCCAAGCACGCACCTACACGGTAGTAGGTTTCTATGAGCGCCCCTTTTATGAGGATTATTCCTCACCCGGTTATACCGCATTGACTTATGCGCCCGATGCCGATGCCAACTACCAGGACATTTATTTCACTTCCAGTTCCGGAACAGATATCCAGTCTTTCCTGAATGAAAATGCTCCATCCGTGTATTCCATAAATTATAGTTATCTGCGAATGAAGGGGGCTTCCGGCGAGAGCACTTACAACCGGGTGCTCTATTCCCTGGCTTCCATCCTGATCGGTATCATTGTATTCGGCTCCATCTCGCTGATCTACAACGCCTTTTCCATTTCCATCAGCGAGCGTACCAGACAGTTTGGACTGCTGTCTTCCATCGGCGCCACAAAACGTCAGATGATACACAGTGTGTTGTTCGAGGCCGCGTTCCTGTGCATCATAGGGATTCCCCTGGGCATTGCGTCCGGATTATTGGGGATGGGCATTACGCTGCATTTTACCGGAAATACCATCGCCAATATATATTCCAGAGCCAGCGTGATCTCGTTACGCCTGCATCCCTCTGTGGCTGCCATCGTGGTTGCTGCACTGCTGGCCTTCTTCACGGTGCTGCTCTCCGCCTTCTTACCGGCAAGGCGCTCCATGAAATTGTCCGCCATTGAAGCCATCCGGCAGACTACGGATATTTCCATTCGCCCGGGCAAGGTAAAGACCTCCCGTCTGACCGGGAAGCTGTTTGGTTTTGAAGGCATGCTCGCTTCCAAGAATTATAAGCGCAGCCGCAAGCGTTACCGCGCCACTGTGATTTCATTATTCTTAAGCGTGGTATTGTTCATTCCCGCCAGCAGCCTGAGCGCTTACCTGACCACCTCCATTGGCAATGTATACAAGGACAGTGAATATGACATCAGTGTCCAATACACCGACCTTGATCAGATCCAGGAATGGAATGCGCTCCTGTCTTCTATACCGGAGATCACAAAGTTTGACTGGTCCGTCCGTCAGTACATGTCGTTTACGGTCAGCGATTCCTTTATCCGCGATCGATACACAAATACTTATGCACAGATGTACGGGCAACATGCTATCATTGATGAAGATGGACTCCTGTTGTACGATGGAACGCTTGTCTTCGTCCCTGACGAGACATTTCGCGCTTACGTTCTGGACCACGGACTTGATCCGGAGGATTATTTTGATACGGACGCGCCCTGCGCCATTCTCAGTGACAAGCTGCATTGGTACAGTTCCGAGACCAGAAAATATTATGACCTGTCCATGCTGCAAAATCCCACCGAAGCAGACGTGCAGCTGGTCTACGACCAGACGGATGAAATGGGAAATCCCGACATAGACAAGCGCAGTCTTGTACCCGTTACCATCGGCGCCTCCTTAGACGATCTGCCCTATGGTGTTACCAGCCAGGACTATGACATACAGCTTCTCTATCCTTACTGTATGTTAGATGTATTGTTATCCTCTCTGGATGAAAGCGCTGATTACTCTATGCTGTCTGGACTTCCCCTGTCCGAGTATGCTCACGCAAATTTTGTCATGCGCTGCTCCGACCACAAACAGGCCTATGAAAAAATCCAAAACGGCATATCAGACCAGGGACTGGGCGGATATGTGGCAGATTATGCGGAGGAAGTAGAAGAAAACCGTGCCATGCTCACGGTAGTCAACATCTTCTCCTACGGTTTCATTATCCTGATATCGCTGATTGCGGTGGCAAATATCTTCAACACGATATCCACCAATCTCAATCTTCGCCGCCGGGAATTTGCCATGCTCAAATCCGTAGGATTATCCCCTAAGGGAATGCACCGGATGATGCGGTTTGAATGCCTGCTCTACGGCTTCCGGGGACTTTTATTCGGACTTCCCGTGTCTTTTGTCCTGACATGGCTGATCTACCGCTCTGTCGCAAACGGTATGGAACTTGATTTCTTCATTCCTTGGTACAGCGTCGCGATTGCCATTGGAAGCGTATTCCTGGTAGTTGCCATCACCATGGTATACTCCATGCGCCGCCTGAACAAAGAAAACACCGTAGATGCATTAAAGAACGAAAACCTATAGAAATAAGCAGGGACCGTCGTATCATTCATATGATACGACAGTCCCTGTATTTTTATATTCGTACTTCCCGTAACTTCTGATTTACAGTATACAGACTTTTTTCATTTGTGGTATACTCAGTATAAAAAGTTATTATATGCCGCCATATAAGAATCGGCATGGGCTGTTATATGCGGCGGTTAAGGAGGTTAATCATTCTATGAATCCCAGAATACAACATTATAAAAATCTATCAGACACCATTATCGCCGCTCTAAGGAAACGCCAGATGGACGGCTACTACTGCTCTACCGGAGCAGAGGCCGTAGCTCTGGCCAACTCTTTCCTGGTCAAAGGCGCTTCCGTGGGCTACGGCGGCTCTATGACTTTGGCGGAAACCGGCATGATGGAATCCCTGCAAAGTAACAGCGATATCACCCTCTATGGCCGCGGTCAGGCAAAGGATCCCTCAGAACTCCGGGAAATGTACATAAGGTCTCTGAACACAGACTTTTACTTTATGAGCACCAATGCCATCACACGGGACGGACAATTAGTCAATATTGACGGCGTCGGCAATCGGGTGGCAGCGCTCTCATACGGTCCCGACACTGTCATTATCCTGGCTGGGATGAATAAGATCACTGACAATGTGGAGACTGCCATTGCGCGGGTACACAATGAGGCGGCACCGCCCAACTGCCTGCGGCTGGAGCGCAACACCCCATGCGCCGTAACAGGTGTATGTGCGGACTGTCTCTCCCCGGACTGCATCTGCACGCATACAGTCATTACAAGACGCAGCAATACTCCGGGAAGGATCAAAGTTATCCTCATTGGAGAAAGTTACGGATATTAATTATTTTGTATATACAGCATCATTTCGGGACAATAAAAACACACAATACTGATTCATGCTAATCCCCTCTCTCTTAGAATGCTCTGTGAGTATCCTATGCAGACTGCGTGGGATACGCAGTTTAAATTGTCCCGAATATTCCTTCAGATCATCGGGCTCCGGAATTGTAATACCTTCTTCAAAGGCAACTTCTATCCATTCTTTTTTTGCATCCAATGCATTAGCCACCGCAGATTCTACCGTTGTTCCGCAAGTAATACAACCTGGAAGATCAGGATATGAAACCACAAAACCTCCTTCCTCCTTATCTTCCACAACCTCCATTCGATAAGGCATTTCCATGTAATCACTCAACGTCTTCATTATTTCCCGCCTCACTTTCAACAACACTCTTTACCATTTCTACATAAATCTTCTTAATTGGTTCATGTCTGGGTATTGTAATTGGTCTGCATCCCGGTTTTCTAAATGTATAATGACTGCTGCCGCCTCTTGGGACACACATTACATATCCAAAACTTTCTAAAACCTTACGCAATTCTTCAAAGCGAAGATCCTTTGATAAAAAACAAATTTGTGCCAATAGTTTATCCCACTTTGACATGCGTATTCCTCCTAATCTCATTATATGTGGTGTCGTATTTGGTGTCAATTATTTTTCATTTAATCTTTTTTCATAAAAATTTGCCCCATGCCATAATCACTCCTCCTACCTGTAAGTAGACTGATCATAGCACAGGACAATATCTTGCTCCATATCATTATGCGAAAATTAATATTTTAGCAATATACACAATTCCTACCGGTCCCACTTATCCGACAGCGCATTGATCTGATCGGCAAACTTGGCGATATCCTTGTTGGCAAGCCCCTCGTTCTTCTGAATGACACTGAGCAATCTGTGCCCTGCAGCCAGCAATCTTGCAAATACGTTGGAGGACGCCTTCAGTTTCTTCTCCTTCCTGCGTTCCGCAAGCTTCCGGTCGCCCTGGCGGATGCAGACATTTTCCAGAAGATCGTAGGTATCTCCGCTGTAAGGCGCGCTTGCGTCATATCCCAGCACTCCTTTCAAATGCTCTGCAAACCCGTCGCATACCCGGTCATCGCCATGTACCACAAATACGCGCTTGGGCGGCTTCTTAAATGACGAAGCCCATTTTGTCAGCATATCCTTATCCGCATGACCGCTGATACCCGGCAGATTCAATATCTCTGCATGCACCTCAATATTCTCGCCGAACAGCTTTACCTCCCTGGCATCATTCAAAAGGCTGTGTCCCAACGTACAAGGCACCTGATACCCCACAAAAAGGATCGTGCTTTCCGGCCGCCACAGATTATGCTTTAGATGATGCCGGATACGCCCCGCCTCACACATTCCTGAGGCAGAAATAATAACGATGGGCTTCTTCACGAAATTGATCATCTTGGATTCATCGCTGGCCACCGCTGTCTTAAGTCCGGGGAATCCAATGGGGTTGATCCCCTGGTTTACCAGCGCCTTTGCTTCCTCACTGAAGCAGTCCTCCACGCTCTTGTGAAACACATTGGTTGCCTCCACGGAAAGCGGACTGTCCACATATACCTCAAAGTCCTGAAACTCCGGCAGCAGCCCCTCCGTCTTAATCCTCCGCAGATGATACAGAAGCTCCTGCGTCCTTCCCACGGAAAATGCTGGAATCACCAGATTGCCGCCCCGCCGGAACGTCCGCTCGATCACTACTGCCAGCTCCATGGCATAATCGGGGGGTGCGTTGTGCACCCGATCTCCATACGTCGATTCTATCACCACATAATCTGCTTCCTCAATAAACTGCGGATTTTTGATCAGGGGCTTATTTCCCTGACCGATATCCCCCGAGAATACGATTTTAATTTCTTTGTCCTCTTCACTCAGCCACAATTCTATGCTGGCAGAACCTAAGAGATGCCCGGCATCCACAAATCGAAGCCGCACCCCCGGACATACCGTGATCATCTTCTGATAGTCACATTCCACAAAATGCTCCAGAACCCCCAGCGCATCCTCCATATCATAAAGGGGTACAACCTCAGGATTTCCTGCTCTGCGCGCCTTGCGGTTCTTCCATTCCGCCTCAAACATCTGGATATGAGCGCTGTCCTTAAGCATGATGTCACACAACTGACAGGTTGCTCTGGTGGCAAAGACCTGCCCTCGGAACCCATGGCTGTACAATAACGGAAGCAGACCCGAATGATCAATATGGGCGTGGGTCACAAATACATAATCGATATCTGACGGATTGACAGGTATCTCCTGATTCACATAGAGATCCGGTCCCTGCTCCATACCGCAGTCCACCAGCATACGCTTGTCACCGCACTGTAGAAAATGGCAGCTTCCCGTTACCTCATGAGCCGCCCCCAAAAATTCCAATAGCATAACACCCTCGCCTCCCTTTCCTCTTTTGTTTATTCTACCATATTTACCAAAAATTGTATATAATTTACGGTCTTTTTATTCAAATCGCACAATTTCTTTTTTCAGACGCTTCATAATCTTCTTCTCCAGCCGCGAAATATAAGACTGAGAAATCCCCAGAAGATCTGCCACCTCTTTCTGTGTCAGCTCTTTCCCGTTTTTGGAATTGATGCCGAAACGCAGCTCCACGATTGTGCGCTCCCTGCCGCTTAGGTGTCCGATGGCACGGTTTAACAGCTTACGCTCCACCTCCGACTCAATATCACGATAAATGACATCCTCATCCGTACCCAGAATGTCTGACAACAGCAGTTCATTTCCGTCCCAGTCCACATTCAAAGGCTCGTCGATGGATACTTCCAGCTTCGTCTTATTATTTCTCCTCAGATACATAAGGATTTCATTCTCGATGCAGCGGGAGGCGTAGGTTGCCAGCTTGATTTTCTTGTCAGGCTTGAAGGTATTGATCGCCTTAATGAGACCGATGGTTCCTATGGAGATCAGATCCTCCACCCCCACTCCCGTATTGTCAAACTTCTTGGCAATATAGACTACCAGTCTGAGATTATGCTCAATCAGCTTTCCCCGTGCCTCCTCGTCCTGCTCCTCCACCAGCAACCGGATACAGTCCGCCTCCTCTTCGGCAGACAAGGGCGGCGGCAGAACCTCCGCACCGCCTATGTAATGGACCTCCGAGTCATTACGCCACAGCAAGTCCCTCAGAGTGCTCATCACCCGGAATTGAAAATGCTCCGGCACGCTTACTTTCAAGTACATGTAATTCTCCTTTCCTTTTTTTCTGTTCATGATGGCATACCCTGCCCTCTCAACAGACGGCAGTTTAAGATCATCCGATATGTCTTACCGGCAAACAGATTTCCGCCTGCCATACCGATAACCGGATCATAGATGCACAACCTGCGTCCGCCATCCTCTATGCGCAGTTCCTCTATGGTAACAGCCTTCATCAGACCACTTTCCTTTCCCACACTGGAAAAAGGGATCATGCGGACTGCCGCCCCTTCCTGACGCAGTATCTCCTCTATCAATCTACAGTCCACGATACTGACCGGCTTGCCGCAGAAGGGATCTGTCATAAGATTACCGGTATCGTAATAAGCTTCCACAGACACCTCATGCTCCTTAAACTGCAGCGTCACATGATAGAGCTGCTGTCCCAGGGTGTGTTTCCGTTCCCATAGAAGCGCGGCAATATACCCCAGAACAAACGTCATAAAAATAGCGGCATAAAGATGTCTGCCGCCAAACAGCGTCTGGTTGATCCACTGCATGATTCCTCCGGTCAGCAGCATGAAAAGATAAGTGCTCAGCCAGCTTTTTACCACTGCCGACAGCTTCTTATCCCCGAAGCACAGCCAAACCATCATCGGGTTGCAGATAAAATGCAGCACAAGCTCATACACAAGATAATTTGACAGTATCAGAAACAGAACAATTCCCAACACGCTTCCCAGTGCCGCAGCGCCAAGCAGCCGCCACAGCCGAATCCTTCTTCGCAAGAAGATACCCGTCAGATACAGCGAAAGCATATCCATGAGAAAATTCGTCAGAAACAGGGAGTCTATGTATATTTCATAGATACCGGCCACCTCCCTTCCGCACCGCTCCCCGGTTTACATGTTCGAGTATAGCTTATCTGCCCTGCCGATTCTGTCGAAACACCGTTCCTTTCTCCTGTCATTTCATCCAGTAAATACGACAAAAATAACTATTCTATTGCATTTTGAATAGTTATAAAAAAAGACGGACCCTAAGGTCCGTCTTATTCATTCATTTTCTGCGATTTATTTCCGGGTGCTTCTTAAGAACTCCGGAATCTTAATATCCTTCTCATGTACGGTGCTCTCCGGCTTTTTGGGTTTAGCAAGACCGCTGAAGGTAGGCATCGGATTCGTCGCTCCCTGCGGTACTCCCGTCACAGAACTATGTACACTGCCGACTCCCGCCGTAGGAGTTGTGCCTGCCGCACGGTTCACCAACCCGGAAGTCACTACCGATCTGGTAGGTGTAGTACTGTTGGGATATTTCAGACCTGCCATCAGATTGCCGGTCATGGATTTCGTCCCCTTCTCCTCCAGTCCTGTTGCGATCACGGTGATGGTCGCCTGATCAGTCATAGTGTCATCATACTTGGCACCGAAGATGATATTGGCATTCTCACCTGCCAGATCCTCTACATAGCTTGCAGCGTCATTGGCATCCATCAGGGAAATATCACCGGATACATTGATGATCACATGGCTCGCGCCATTGATGGTAGTCTCAAGCAGCGGGCTGCTGACTGCAAGCTTCACAGCTTCGATTGCCTTGTCGTCGCCCTTTGCCATACCGATACCGATATGCGCCAGTCCCTTGTCCTTCATAACAGTCTGTACATCCGCAAAGTCCAGATTGATGAGCGCCGGCATATTGATCAAATCCGTAATACCCTGCACTGCCTGCTGAAGTACCTCATCAGCCTTCTTCAATGCGTCAGGGAACGTAGTCCTACGGTCCACGATCTCTAAGAGCTTATCATTCGGAATCACAATCAATGTATCAACATTGTCCCTCAGCTTGTCCACACCGGACAGGGCATTGACCATACGTGCCTTCGCCTCGAACTTAAATGGCTTCGTCACCACGCCTACGGTCAGGATACCCTGATCCTTGGCAATCTTGGCAACTACCGGAGCCGCACCGGTACCGGTACCGCCACCCATGCCACAGGTTACAAACACCATATCGGCTCCTTCGATAGCGGCAGCAAGCTCCTCTGCGCTCTCCTCTGCTGCTTTCGCCCCCACCTCAGGCTGAGCTCCTGCGCCCAGACCTTTGGTAAGCTTCTCCCCGATCTGAATCAGGGTAGGTGCCTTACACAATAACAACGCCTGCTTGTCCGTATTCACACCCACGAACTCCACACCGCCGATTTTCTCGTCAATCATTCTATTTACAGCATTATTGCCCGCACCGCCGACACCAATTACGATAATCTTCGCGCTGGACTCAGCCTCCGTTGTTTTAATCTCAAGCACAGTTGCTCCTCCTTCTTGACTACATAATAATATATGTAAATTCCAATTTGAACCTATTATTCTTAACCATATACTCTATCATATAATTTTTCCCGTAAATAATCAACCTAAATTTTTCATTTTCTAAAAAATTAGCCGATGCGGTCAAAAGTGATGTCCGCGTTATTCTCTGTCCAGTCCTCCAGATGCAGCAATCCCGGGCCCGATAGCTGCGGCATGATCTTCTGCATACGCACGACCTTTTCCGTAAGGTGTTCCGTTTTTCCAAGATTTACCGTAATCTCTCCGTACTGCAGCGTCACATTGCCCAACTCATCATAGTCCAGCGTATCCGGCACCAGCTCATACTTTTTTAAAGTCTGAGTCACCGCCAGCAACTCTTTTAGGGCATCCTTATCCTTGAGATCCAGTTTCTCATAGAGTTCTGCCTGCTCGCAGGGCAGCCCCGTGATGCATGGAACACCCGGGATCAGATCCGTAGAGATTTCCACTACAAATCCATCCTTGTCAAAATACACATTCTGGGCTTTTGATTCCATATAAAAGTATCCCAGCAGTCCCTTCTCGTAGACCTCCACATGAATGGTGTGGGGAGATTTTAAGGATACCTCCATGGTATCGATAAAGGGGATCTCCTGCGTATGGAAGAAGCGGTATTTCAAGAACACATACAGGCTGTTCCAGGAATACTCGTCATTGAGCACCCATTCCTCTATCTGGGTATCCTCATAGAGCCTGTTGCCAGACACCTCCACCGTCTTCACCGTAAACACCTTCCACACCACCAGCACCAGTATGCCAATGATCAGCAGAGTGATCAACAATCCTATCAATATCTTTTTGCGCCTTCTCTTCTTCCGTCGTTCCTCTCTGATCATAGCTATCCCTCCAGTTGTATTCCCCGGGACACACTGAGCGCAAGCCCCATCTCCGCTAACAGGAAAGACATGGAGGTCCCTCCATAGCTGATGAAGGGCAGTGTGATTCCCGTATTGGGAATGGAATTCGTCACTACGGCAATGTTTAAGATGACCTGAATGGCAATGTGCGCCATTATTCCTACCACGATCAAAGCGCCATACAGATCCTTGGCATTGTTGGCGATCACCATGAACCGCCACAGCATCAGCACAAACAGCAGGATCAGGCATACTGCTCCAAAAAGTCCCAATTCCTCACAGATGATAGAAAATACCATGTCATTCTGTGCTTCCGGCACAAACCCCAGCTTCTGCATACTCTCTCCCATGCCCTTGCCAAAAAGACCGCCCGAACCGATGGCATAGAGTCCCTGTAGCGTCTGATAACCTTTCTCATATCCCTCCGGGTTCAGCCAGATTTTGAACCGCTCTGCACGGTAGGCAGCGAGCACCACGAACACCGCACCGAACCCGACAGCTGCAAGCCCCATCCAGATAAAGTGGGAATACTTGGGACTTGCCACAAACATCATGGCAATAGCGATTCCTACCATAATAATAGCGGTACTTAAGTTTGTATATGCAACCGGAGCCACCAGAGGCAAAATCACCACCATAACCTTAAGAAGGCTTTTTATCTCCGCCATCTTCTTAGGCATCTTGCTGATGGTTGTTGCAAGAAATATAATAATGGCAATCTTGGCAAACTCAGAAGGCTGGAAGGACAGGGGACCCAGACGGAACCATCTGGAAGATCCGCCACCCTCGCTTCCCATGAAGATTACGGCAACACACAGCAGAAACGCTGCAATATATGCCAAGCCTGCCATTTTCTGCCATACATGATAATCGATCTCGGCCACTATGATCATTGCCGCAAATCCCAGGCACGCCGCAAATGCCTGTCGTTTCAGATAATATGTACCGTCCCCATACTTTAGCTGGGCATTATAGGAACTGGTGCTGTACAGCATCACCAGTCCGAAACACACCAGCAGTATAATGACGAACAACAGGGTGTAGTCGAAGTATTTCATTTTCTTCTCTTTGGTTCCACTGCTTTTTCGCATTCTGGGGCTCATAGGTCATTACTCCTTTAAATTGCTTACCAATTCCTTGAACATACATCCTCTCTGTTCATAGCTTGCAAACATATCCCAGCTGGCACATGCCGGAGACAGAAGCACCGCATCGCCGGGCTGCGCGTAAGTATAGCAGATATTCACCGCATCGGCAAGACTGTCCGCAAAGACATAGTCCGTAAACCCGTGACGTCTGGCGCACGCTGCAATCTTATCCTTCGTCTCTCCGATGAGTACCAGTTTCCTGACCTTCCCGTCAAAACTGTCAATCCATTCATCATATTCCGACTGCTTATCATAGCCGCCGCCGATCAGGCAGGTGGGACGGTTCATAGCCTGGATACCCTTAATCGCCGCATCCGGGTTCGTTCCCTTGGAATCATTGTAAAAGCGGATGCCTCTCTTCTCTGTCACATATTCAATACGGTGCTCCACTGCCTGAAAACTCATCAACGCCCGGCGTATGTGCTCCATAGGCACGCCCATGGCAAGCGCCACCAGCGTTGCAGCCATTGCATTTTCATAATTGTGAACACCCAGTATATTCAAATCCTCCACCCGAATGACAGGAGTCTTTTCCTCATTCTGTACATGATAGATCACTCCATCCTTAAGATAACAGCCCTCCTGCACCGGTCTTTGACTGCTGAAATACCACACCTTTGTCCCAAGTCCCGCACCGAATTCACGCAGCACCTCATCCTCATAATTCAGCACGCACACGTCCTCCGGCGTCTGGTTCATGGTGATATCTTCCTTGGCACGGATATAGTTCTCCATGGTATGATGACGGTTCAGATGATCCGGCGTAATATTAAGGATGGCAGACACATGGGGAGCAAAATCATGAATCGTTTCCAATTGGAAGCTGCTGACCTCCGCCACTGTCACAGTGCCGCTTTGGGTCTCTGCCGCCACACTGGTATAGGGTATCCCAATATTTCCCACCACTTTCACATCATCATAATATGCCGCCAGGATCTCTCCTACCAGAGAGGTAGTCGTAGTCTTGCCGTTGGTTCCAGTAATGGCAGCCAGCCGTCCCTGCGCCAGTTGATAGGCAAGCTCGATCTCCCCCAGAATGATCACACCTTCTGAGCGCATGGTATCCACCACCGGCAGATCCGTAGGCACACCGGGACTTAAGACCGCCATATCCAGCCGGTGGATCACATGTTCCGGCAGAACGCCCACATAGATCTCAGCCTCAGCAAAAGCAGATGTCTTCTGCCGGATCTCATCCTCTGATGCCTTATCATTCCCTTCAAATACATATAATTTCACCTGATGCCCCGCCAGGGCTTCCGCCGCCGCGACGCCGCTCTTGCCGGAGCCAAATATCAGTATTGATTTTCCTTCAAATTCCATAGTCTTCTACCTCTCGTTACCACGTCTAAATTCCCATCAATGCCACCAGACACAGCAGTGCAGTCACAATAGAAAATACTGCCACCACCCGGGTCTCCGACCAGCCGCCCAGTTCAAAGTGGTGATGGATGGGTGCCATGCGGAAAATACGCTTGCCCCCCGTCCGCTTAAAATACGTTACCTGAATGACTACCGACAGCACTTCAACCAGATAAACCAGCCCCACGATCACCAGGAAGATCGGCATCTGCAGCATATAAGCTGTTGCCGCCACAAAACCGCCCAGCGCCAGTGAACCTGTATCTCCCATAAAAACACTTGCAGGATAAACATTAAACAACAGAAAGCCCATCAAAGCCCCCGCTACTGCACAGGTGATGGGTGCGATCCCGCTCTCCGTCCCCACTGCCACTACTGTAAAAAAGGTTGCAACCATGATGGTCACGCTGGTGGCAAGCCCATCCAGACCATCGGTAAAGTTCACTCCATTTACGGTCCCAATGACTGCTACAAACATCAGGGGAATTGCCAGCCATCCGATATCCCAGTATCTTCCGCCCGAAAAAGGAATCAGCATCGTTAAAGATAAACCGGAATACCTCACCATATATACCACAAATACCGCAGTCACCCCAATCTGACAGAGCATTTTCTGCCAGGCCAGAAGACCGTCGGAACGCTTCAGCACCACTTTCAGATAATCGTCCAGGAACCCCACAACGCCAAAACCCACAGTCAGGAAAAGTATGGGAATAATCTTTGGATAATCCTTCACATAAAACAGACTGGTGACAATGATGCTGGCAATGATCATCAAACCGCCCATAGTCGGTGTTCCGGTCTTCTTCTGATGGGACTCAAGCTCCTTGCGCTCGGTCTGCCCGACTTTTAATTTTCTCAAAAACGGAATGACTACCGGTCCCAGCAATGCACTGATTGCAAAGGCAATGATAACTGGCAAAATCACATGATCCATCATAACCACACCTCTTCTTATTCTTCGTATACCGCCTACTTCAACTTATCTAGTATACGTTATTTCCACACATCCTGCAAGCCCCTTTCGGCGGCATCCTCACTGCTATGCCTGTGTATCCTCCTCAGTAACCGCAGTCCCTTCGATCCCAAGATAGGGCAGGATATTTTCATACAATTCCTTGCACACCGGCGCAGCAATCGTCCCACCATAATATACTCCCTGAGGATTATTAATTATGACAAGTGCCAGCACCTGAGGATCTTCCGCCGGAGCAAATCCCAGGAAGGATGAAATATAGCGCTTCTCACTCCTGGGCAGCGTCTGGGAGGTCGCAGTCTTGCCTCCGATAGAAAATCCTTCGATCGCCGCATTTTTTCCGCCGCCTTCCGAGACCACTTTCTCTAAAAGCGTCCGCATCGTAGCGGATACCTCCCCGCTCACAATGCCCTCTTTCGTATCGTAGGAAAAGGTGTTGGTGACATTTCCCTGAGAATCCTTTGTCATTATGCCAAAATGCGGCGTAACCCGGACACCGCCGTTGATCAGTGACGACACCGTAGTAGCAACCTGAATAGGCGTAATCTGGAAAGACTGACCGAACGACATAGTAGCAAGCTCTACCTGGCCGATATTTTCCCGTTTATGCATAATGGTGGATGCCTCTCCAGGAAGATCGATATTCGTCTTGCTCAGCAATCCGAACTGCTCAAAATAATCGCAGAACCGGTCTGACCCCAACCGCAGTCCTACCTCGATAAATACCGGGTTGCATGAGTTCATCAGTCCCTGGACAAAGTTTTCCGCGCCATGTCCTGCCACCTTATGGCAGCGTATCCTTCGATCTTCCACGATTTTGTAGCCGGGACAGCTGAAGGTATCCTCCAGACGGACTACTCCTTCCTCCAGTGCAGCCGACGCAGTAATGATCTTGAAAATAGAACCCGGTTCATAAGTATCATTGATACACTGATTCCTCCACATCTGATTCAGTAAATTCTGCTTTTCCTCAGCGTCTGGCTCTGCTTCCAGCGCATAATTCAATGTAAAGGGATCGTTGAGGTCAAACTCCGGTTCATTTACCATAGCCAGAATCTCTCCATTCTGCGGATTCATGACCAGAATGCTGACACTATCCGCCTGCTTTTCCTCCAACACCGTGCGCGCTGCCTGAGCGGCATACATCTGGATATTATAATCCAGGCTGATATAAAGATCGTCCCCCTCCACCGGTTCACTCCTGCGCTCCCCGGCATTCTCGATCTCCACGCCCCTGGCATCTGTCAATGTCAGAATCTTGCCGTTGATTCCCTGCATATAACTGTCATATTTTACTTCCAGCCCGATGATGCCCTGATTATCCCCTCCGGTAAATCCGATAACCTTGGAGGCAAGACTTCCGTAGGGATAATAACGCTTGTAATCTTCATCAATCTTCACCCCGGCAAGCTCATACTCCCGAATGGCATCCCCGGTTTCTTTTGCCACATTTGTCTTGATCCTCTCGATGGAACTGACCTTCTCCACGCGCTTGCGGACCTGCTCCTCCGACATTTCCAGCTCTCGAGACAGCACCTCGATCACACGCTCCGGCTCCTCTATCTGGCTGTGTATGACCGATATAGTGCACACAGTCTTATTCTCTGCAAGAACCACACCGTTGCGGTCATAGATATTCCCCCGCGCCGCCTTGATATCGCGCTCCCTCTCATGAAGGTTCTCCGCTTTGATCCCATAGTATTCAGAACAGAAGATCATCAGGTACACCAGCCGTCCGATGAGGAACAGTGTAATAAAGATAACCCCGAGGAAAATGACCATGATCTTCCTTCTGTTCTGTGTTTTATTGCGATACATAACAAAACCTCATAAAAGCAATTAGTATAATCTATTACTTCTTTTATGAGGTTATGTTTTTCTTTGCTGTTATGGCATATCCTGCGGTTCCAATCCGTCATCCTGGGGAAGCTCATCCGTAATCGGCTGGGTCTGGTCCTGTCCTGCATCCTCAGGTACGCTCTCCGGCACATCATCCGTGCCATCCGCCGGCGCTGTGCCAGGATCATGCACATCATCCGCCGTGATATCTTCATCCGGGAAAATATTCATATATGGAAGGATTTCTTCTAAAATCGCTTTTGCAATCCCCTGTGCATAGGTACTGTGGGGCTGATCCTCCACATTGGGTTCATCCACCACCACATATATCAGAACCTGGGGATCGTCTGCCGGCACATAGCCCACAAAAGAAACCAGGTAATTGCCATTCCCTCTGGGCTGCTTTTGTGCGGTTCCGGTCTTGCCTCCCATGGAGTAGCCCGCCACCTTGGCATACTGCCCAGTGCCCCCCTCTGACACAGTCGCATAGAGATACTGCTTCAACAGTTCACTGGTTGCAGAAGAAATCGTCTGCTTTAACAGCGTTCCCTTCTCTTCCTGCATGGTGTTCCCATTTTCATCGGTAATTTTCTTCACCACATGCGGCTGGTAGTAGTTACCTCCGTTAATGATGGAGCAATATGCCGCCGCAACCTGTATCATAGTCACATTATAATTCTGTCCAAATGCATTGGTGGCAAGGTTGATGGGTGTCAATTTGTCTGCTGTATAAAGCAGCGTGTCCGTCCTTGCCTCTCCCGGCAGATCTATATTTGTTTTGGTTCCAAAACCAAAGGCTTTCTGATATCTTGAAAAGTTTTCCGGCCCTATATCATAGGACATCTGCATCAGCGCGTCGTTGCAGGAGTTTTTAATCGTATCCTCCATCGTCTCATGTCCATGACCGCTGGTATTATTACATGCAATATGATAATCTGCCACCTGTTCACCGCCGTCACACTCAAAGGTTCTGTCCGGTGACAGCGTACCTGTTTCCAGGCCAGATGCTACCGTAAATAATTTTACGGTAGAACCCGGCTCATATGTGTAGGTAATGCAGAAGTTAGCCCATAATTGGTTCAGCGCATCCAATATCTGCTCATCGTCCATAGCATCCAGTTCTTCCTGGGTATAATAGGCTGACAGATCCCTGGGATTGCTGCAGTCGTAGTTGGGATAATTCGCCATGGCAAGGACCTCCGCATTATTAGGGTCCATCACTACCACTCCCGTGTGCAGGCTTCCTGCACCATCACGGGCCTCATCCCTGTGCTCTTCCTGGAAGGCAATCATCTTCTCTTCCACAATCTGCTGGATATTTGCATCTATGGTGAGCACTATATTATCGCCGTTCTCCGGCGCTACAACCGTTTTTTCAAAGTTGCTGTCAGAATTCAGATAACCATACTGTCTTCCGTTTGTTCCATTTAAAATACTATTGTAAGATTTTTCCACTCCGTTCATGCCGTAATCGCCGCTTGCCGTAAAGCCAACCACTGCACTGGCAAGCGAACCATAGGGATATTCCCGGATATATTCTTTTTCAAACCATACACCGTTGATCTTATAATCCAATTCTTTATCCCCGGCAACAGTCTCCTTTATTTCTTCAAATGCCGCTATTTCCTCATAAGGCAGCCGTTTTGCCAGTACATTGTACTGACTTTTGGGCTTCTCCGCCAGAATCTGGCGTATCTCTGCCTCGTTAAGCTCCGGGAAACAGGTCATCAGAGCCTGGATCGTAGGCTCTACATCCTCCGCCGCGCTGAGCAGTACCCGGCAGTCCAATATGACATTGTAAACATCAACGCTGGTTGCAAGGATCGTCCCTCTGCAATCAGTGATATTTCCTCTCTGGAAAGGAATCGTGGTGCTGTCATACTTCTGCTGGGCCAGCACCTTCTTCTCATACTTCCTGCCGCTGGTGTACTCAATGTACATCAGCCTGCCGATCAACCCGACCAGAAGCAGCGCTATGATTCCATAGAGCACCATCAGCTTTTTTTGCATTTTTTTGGTGATCTTTGCCTTTTTTTTCACTCGTCCGCGTCTGTGTGCCATGCCATTTACCTGCTCTACTTACCGGGAATATCCTCGTACTGGTTCATGTAATCTTCCTTATCTATCGTATAGTGCACGATCTGCTCCGGGCTGGCATATACCATGCCCAGTTCATTCAATGCCCTGTCCTTGACATTCTTTAGATCTACAGAGGTTTCTATCCTCTTCTCCAGCGCATCATTGTTTGACCGCAATGCCGCGATATCACTCTCCAGGGCAGATATGGTATTCAGGTGTCCTGTAATGTTGGTCTGCAGCCGGATATAAACCACGGAGCTTCCACCCACTAACAGCAGGGACAACGTCAGAAATGCCACATATCTCAGATTCATGTGAGACACGCGCTCCTGATTTCTTCTCGCTACTCTCCGGTTCCTTCTGCGTTCTGCTTCTCTCTTCTTCTCTTCCTGCTCCCTCCGGTAATCCGGTACAGCCTCAAGCTTTCGAACCGTATTTCCTTCTATGTAGCTGTGTGTGTAATTGCCTCTGCGTTCTCTCTCCATGGCGTCTCTCCCTGCTTCCTTGCTATTTTGTTACTATAACTGCCTCTCGAACACTCGCAGCTTTGCGCTTGATGCTCTGGAATTCTCCCTAAGCTCTGCTTCAGTGGGCAGGATGGGTTTGCGGGTGATGACTGCCCCTTTGGGCTTCTTCCCGCAGACACACACCGGAAAATCACTGGGACAGGTGCATGGGTGTTCGTTCCTCTTGAAATTGTTCTTCACGATACGATCCTCCAGCGAATGGAAGGTGATGATACATATCCTTCCACCATCTGTCAGAAGCTCTATCATATCGTCTAACGTATCCTCCAGTACCTCCAGTTCCCGGTTCAGGGCGATACGGATCGCCTGAAAGGTACGCTTGGCCGGATGACCTCCGGTACTCTGTACCTTCATGGGAATGGATGCACGAATAATCTGTGTCAGTTCTCCTGTGGTCTCAATAGGCTTGTCTGCCCTTGCCGCAACAATGTGCTTGGCAATGTTTTTGGCAAAACGGTCTTCCCCGTAATCCCGGATAATGCGGTAAAGTTCAGATTCGCTGTATGTATTCACGATATCTCCTGCCGTCAGCGTCTGCCGATTGTCCATACGCATATCCAGCGGCGCATGTTCCTCCCGGTAGGTAAATCCCCGCTCCGGTGTATCCAACTGATAAGAGGAAACACCAAGATCCAGCAAAATCCCGTCCACCCGTTGTATCCCAAGGCGATCAAGCTCCACACGCATATCGGAATAATTGCTGCGGATGATGGTGACCCGGTCACGATAGGGCGCAAGACGCCTGCCTGCAGCTTCAATGGCATCCGCATCCTGATCGATACCGATCAGCCGCCCCGCAGAAGACAGTCTTCCCGCAATCTCATAGGAATGACCTCCGCCCCCCAGCGTACCGTCTACGTATATACCCTCCGGTCTGATGTTAAGCTGCTCAATCGTCTCCTCCAACAGCACGGAGGTATGCCTAAATTCCATATATCCGCACCTCATCAAATGCTTAAGCCAAGCTCTGCCATGTGTTCTGCAATTTCATCCATATCATCATAGGTATTGGTATCCTGCCATCTGTTCTTATCCCAGATCTCCACGCGCTTGAGCACGCCCACGGAAATGACTTCCTTCTCCAGCCCTGCGTATTCACGCAGCACCTGAGGCAGAAGGATTCGTCCCTGCTTGTCCACCTCACAGGTGGCAGCGCCCGCAAAGAAAAAACGTGAAAACTTCCTGGCATCCTTCGAGGTCAGAGGCACATCACGGAACTTGTCCTCCATCAGCTTCCATTCCTCATTTGGGTACACAAAGAGACATCCGTCCAAACCCTTCGTAACAACAAATTCATCTCCCAGCTGTTCTCTGAATTTGGAAGGAACAATCATTCTGCCCTTGGCATCCAGATTGTGATTGTATTCCCCCATGAACATTGCCAATATCCTCTACTCGATCGATTCGGTTATCCACAAAGTTATCAACTTATCCACCACTTTGTGCCATTTCCAACCACTTTCTACCACTTATGTGACAATCATACCCCACTTTTTTAAAAAAATCAAGCTGTTTGCATAAAAAGGCAATAAAAAAAGAAACGCATATGAATTTCATTCACATACGTTCCTTCTATCATCTTCTATGCCATTTCTTAATTCGGGGACGTTCCTCGCTAATGTTCAAGCAAGACCGGCTCCTGATATAATGCAATATACTGTTCCATAAGCCTGTCAAATTCCAGACTTTCCTCGTAGCCATCCGATATACTCATACTGTGCCCAATCGCATAATCTAATCTGGCTCTGGTCTCTTCCATGTGTTTTATCATCAGCAATCTTTCATCCATTTATCCTCCTTCACTCATTTCTCCCCGTTTCAATCTAATATTACCCCCATATTTCGCAAAAATCAAACAAAATAGTCCATCAAATTTCGCCGTTTTTCGACAAAACAAAACCGACAGGCGCTGTGCGCACCTGCCGGTCATAAATAACGCGTTCCTATGAACAGCACACAAAGCTTGCGCACTGTGTCTCTGATGCGCTGTGAGCATGATTGCCGGACACCAGGATATCCTGCGCATTACACCTGCAGTCGGAGTTGAACTTACAGGTAGTTGCCTCACAGGTGATCTCGGATGTTTTGGGAGGCTCTGATGTGGAATTACAGCCACAGTCACATTGATCCCGGAAGCTGCCGCAGCAGGTTTCACAATTCTCGTGCGCCTGTGCTCCCTTCACCTCAATCTCACCCCGGGCGCAGCAGTTATCTCTCTGATAGGTACAATTATCCACGGAACATTTCAGTCTGGTCATATCACATTCTCCTTTCTGGCAATTGTTGTCCATGATAGTATGTGTGATATGACAGCTTCTATGTTTTGTAAAAAAAGGAAATTTTAAATGGTACCCGCTGAACTGTCAGAGTTATTTACTTTCCTCCATCTGCTGCTCTTCCCGTATTTCCTTCGTGCGGATTTCTTTACAGATCGCATCTATGAACTCACCCAGCGGCTTTACGCCCTCATCTCCCGCAAACCGGCTTCTGACAGATACCGTACCGTCCTCCGCCTCCTGCTGGCCAACCACCAGCATATAGGGAAGCTTGTCAAGACGCGCCTCACGGATTTTAAATCCAATTTTTTCCGAGCGATTGTCCACCGTCACATCAATGTCGTTTGCCGCCAGCTGCTTTCTCACTTCTTCTGCGTAATCCGCATATTTATCGGAGATTGGAAGCACGCGCACCTGCTCCGGACACAGCCAGGTCGGGAACTTGCCCGCATACTTCTCAATGAGCCATGCAAGCGTACGCTCATAGCAGCCCAGAGAAGTTCTGTGAATGATGTATGGGCGGACTTTATCGCCATTTGCATCAATGTAGTACATATCAAACTGCTCCGCCAGCAAGGCATCCCACTGCACCGTGATCATGGTATCCTCTTTGCCGTATACGTTCCTGGCATTGATATCCACCTTCGGCCCGTAGAATGCAGCTTCACCCACATCCTCCGTAAAGGGGATCTCAAGTTCCGTCAGGACGCGCCGGATATGCTCCTCCGTCTCGTTCCATACCTCCGGCGCTCCAATGTATTTCTCTGAATTATCAGGATCCCACTTGGACAGGTGGTATGTGACCTCATCCTGCAGTCCCAGCGTGGTCAGGCAGTGCTTAGCAAGCGCCAGACATCCCTTAAATTCCTCCACCATCTGATCCGGGCGCACGATCAGGTGTCCCTCAGAAATCGTAAACTGACGTACACGGGTCAGACCGTGCATTTCCCCAGAGTCTTCGCAGCGGAACAGCGTGGAAGTCTCACCCATGCGATAGGGTAGGTCACGATAAGACTTCTGTGAGTTCTTAAACACATAATACTGGAAGGGACAGGTCATGGGACGCAGAGCAAATACTTCCCGGTCCTTCTCCTCATCTCCCAGCACAAACATGCCGTCTTTGTAATGATCCCAGTGTCCGGACATCTTATAGAGATCGCTTTTTGCCATAAGCGGCGTTCTGGTGCGGACATAGCCCCACTCTTTATCTTCCAGATCTTCGATCCAGCGCTGGAGCTTCATGATCATTTTTGTTCCCTTTGGCGTAAATAAGGGCAGCCCCTGACCGATCACATCCACAGTGGTAAACAGACCCATCTCCCTGCCCAGCTTGTTGTGATCACGGCGCTTTGCATCCTCCAGACGCTCCAAATGCGCTTTGAGGTCCTCTTTCTTACTGTAAGCCGTACCATAAATGCGCTGCAGCCTCGCCTTGTCGGAATCTCCCCGCCAATACGCCATGGAGGAGGAAATCAGCTTAAATGCCTTCACGCCCTTGGTGCTCATAAGATGGGGGCCTGCGCACAAATCCACAAATCCGCCCTGGTCATAGAAGGAAATCTCCGCATCCTCAGGCAGGTCACGGATCAATTCTACCTTATAGGGCTCACCCTTCTCTTCCATCAAGGCAATGGCCTCATTCCGGGGAAGTGTGAAACGGGTGATGGCATGCCCTTCTTTCACAATTTTTTTCATTTCCTCTTCAAGACGGTCCAGATCCTCTCTGGAAAATGGTTCATGGTCAAAATCATAGTAAAACCCATCCTCAATGGCAGGTCCGATCGTAACTTTGGCATCGGGGAACAGACGCTTCACGGCTTCTGCCAGCACATGGGACGCTGTATGGCGGATCACCTTCAGTCCCTCCTCATCGTTTGCCGTTATGATATTCAGGCTGCAGTCATCGGAAATCACAGTGCGAAGATCCGCTACCGCGCCGTTTATCTCTCCGGCACAGGCTGCTCTCGCAAGACCCTCGCTGATATCCAATGCAATCTCATAAACAGTTTTGGCTCCATCATATTCCTTTACAGAACCATCCTTCAATGTAATCTTCATATTGATTCTCCTTTAAATAATAATTAAATTAAAAAACGTCTCTGACACACAGCTTCCTGTGTGCCAGGGACGATAATCTCGCGGTTCCACCCTGGTTGCCATATCGCTCCGGTACGGTGCGCCGTCTGGCGCCGACATAGCCACTTCCTTGATGATAACGGAATCACCGGACCTTATTAGGGCCGCTCCGAGCTGGTCTTCCAATACCATCCGCCGGAACGCTTCCAGCATATGCGCTCCTCTCTGTGACTTTCCTGATATTGTACTCTTCTCGTCTACGCGTTTTCTTTTCCGTATTTTACTTCATTTCAAAACAAATGTAAATACCTTTCCACTATCTTCCACAGCAGAATTTGTATTTCTTACCGCTGCCGCAGGGACAGGGTTCATTCCTGCCAACCTTCTTGCCCACAACTACTGTGCCGGATTTCTTCTGCTCCAGGTACAGCCGCTTTCTGGTCTCCTCATCGTAGATTGACTCCCACTGAGGCAGTTCATACAGCCAGTCTGCTTTGGCGTCTACCATATTTTTATAAAGCTTTTCTTTATCAAATGCAAGACTGACATGGGTATCCTCCTCCATAGTCTCAATAGGATTCGGGTCGATGAGACTTTCGTTGATCCCATCCAGGAATCCCGTCATGTCCTGAATGCTCAGTCCGTATTTCTCGGCAAGCTCCTTCACGGTTCCCTCTACCTTCTCATCCGGGTTGGTCAACAGTTGTTCATATATCCCCTTCTCCAGCAGAAAATATCTCTGCCAGAATGCCTGGAGTTTTCCCTGATCAGCCTGCTGGTCATAGGCTACTTTACGCCATTCCTCTAATAATGCCATATCTCATTCCATCCTTTTTACTGTTCTATTTGGTAACTGTTCAGAGCTGTTACTCTATTTTTAGATATACCTGTAACAGTATAGCACATTTTGTCCTTTTTTCAAATGTTTTCTTCCTCCGTTCAGTCATGAAATAGCAACACTGGTGCATGGGTGCTCGCACACAATGCACCGGTGCTGCTATTTCATGAGATGAGCGCCCGCTTATGAGCAAAGTTAACTGCGAAGCAGTGGGAAAGCGCCAAAGGCGCCTTTGCGAATGGCGCGGACTGAACGGTAAGCCGTAGACAAACAGCACTTCCCATGCTACAATAGCAGACAGAAAGTGAGGATTCCCATGAAAAAAACAAAACGAATTCTGGCAATTGCAGGCGTTATCCTGCTTGCACTTCTCTATATCGCCACTCTGATCTTTGCTATGATCGGAAGCGAGGACGCCATGAACTGGTTTCGGGCATCGATTTATGCCTCTGTAGTGATTCCTGTATTAATCTGGGCTTATACCATGATATACCGGCTTTTGAAGAACCACTATTCCTTGCGGGACGATCAAAAGGATGCCTCCCCGAAGCAGACTGACAGCGCGGCAAGCCGTACAGACACAAAAAAGGAGGAGCCATGAGAAAATTTTCTTTTCTGCGAATAGTTCTTCTCTTAGTCGGACTGTTTGGCGTGATTTGTTTTCTTCTGCCATTGTTTATATATGGCATTATCAATATCGGGAACATCACAGGATTTTTTGTTTTCTTATGTATCACGCTATACGGCATGAAAATGCCTGCCGTTCACCGTTTTCTGAAGAAAGTCTGGCAGAAACGATCCGGGAAATATATATTGAGCGTTCTCAGTGTCTTTATCGTCCTTGCGCTCGGTATCGCTACTGTCATTTCTGTAAATATGGTTCGCATTGTCACTCAGGAACCTCCCAAAAACGCCACCGTCATTGTGCTGGGCGCTAAAGTTCAAGGCGAACGCCCCAGTCTGATCCTTCAGGAAAGACTGGATGCCGCATATGATTATTTACAGAAAAATCAGCAATCCGTATGTATTTTGTCCGGCGGGATGGGGTCTGATGAAAATATCTCAGAAGCTGAATGTATGTATCAATACCTCATAGCTAAGGGAGTTGACTCCAAACGATTATACAAAGAGGACCAATCCACTTCTACCCAGGAAAATCTGGCATTTTCCAAAGAACTGATACAACAATATTCTCTTGATTCTACCATTGTGATCGTAACCAATGAGTTCCACGAATACCGCGCGGTTACCATTGCCACTTCTTTAGATATGGAGGCTTATGCCGTACCCGCCGAAACACTTTGGTGGTTATTTCCTACTTATTATGTGAGAGAATTATACGGAATTGTATATGAATATATACGATAAAAATAAGCCCCAGGAACTGCATATACAGGTTCCGGGGCTTGTTCATTTATATTATTTACTTATGCAACCTTGCTCTTTGCCAGCTCAGCCAGTGTCTTAAATCCCTCTGCATCATTGACTGCAAGCTCTGCGAGCATCTTGCGGTTCATATCTACGCCTGCAAGCTTCAGACCATACATGAATTTGCTGTAGGACAGACCGTTCATTCTTGCTGCTGCATTGATACGTGCGATCCACAGCTGTCTGAACTGTCTCTTTCTCTGCTTCCTGCCTGCATAAGAACTGGTCAGGGCTCTCATGACAGACTGCTTCGCTACTCTGTACTGCTTGGATCTTGCTCCTCTGTAGCCCTTCGCCAGCTTTAAGGTTCTATTGTGTTTCTTCTTAGCGTTCATTCCGCCTTTAATTCTTGCCATGTCTTATTCCTCCTTACCCGGTTCTTATAAATACGGTAAAATCTTCTTCATATTCTTAACATTGGTTGCATCCGTCATTGCCGGTTTTCTGAGATTTCTCTTAGTCTTGGTAGTCTTCTTGGTCAGGATGTGCCTTCTGTATGCTTTATTTCTCTTTAACTTTCCTGATCCTGTTACTTTAAAACGTTTTGCTGCTGCTCTGCTTGTTTTCTGCTTTGGCATAATGTATTCCTCCTTTAATGTTCTTACTTTTTCTCTGTCAGCACCATGCTCATGCTTCTGCCTTCCAGCTTTGGCGCTTTCTCCACTACTGCCACATCGGAAAGTGCTTCCGCAAAGTCATCCAGAATATGTCTGCTGTTCTGTACATGCGCCATTTCCCTTCCGCGGAAACGGAGCGTGATCTTCACCCGGTTGCCCTTCTCGATGAATTTCCTGGCTGCATTCGTTTTGGTATTCAAATCGTTCGATTCGATATTCGGTGACAAACGGACTTCCTTGAGTTCAACGATCTTCTGCTTCTTCCTGGCTTCCTTCTCCTTGCGGGCAAGCTCGTACCTGTATTTACCGTAATCGATAATCTTACATACCGGCGGCTTTGCTCCCGGAGCAATCTTCACCAGATCCAGTTCCGCTTCCTGCGCCAGCTTATACGCCTCACGCGCAGACATAATCCCAAGCTGCTCCCCGTCCTCACCGATCAGGCGGACTTC
Organism: Lachnospiraceae bacterium; assembly: GCA_029071325.1. Classification (GTDB taxonomy): domain Bacteria; phylum Bacillota; class Clostridia; order Lachnospirales; family Lachnospiraceae; genus Roseburia_C. The sequence continues at coordinate 116,787 of JAIEAP010000043.1, forward strand.
CTTATCTCTGATCTGTTCGTTAATCATTAAATCGCTTATGGTCGTGCACCTCCAAAAATTTTTGCAAAAAAAGTGGATAGACAGACTATCCACTTCTATAACGACCGGACGCACCGGTATCATCCTTATAGAAACGCTTAGTCGCCCGATTGCGCTAAGGTGAGAGCGGATACTCTGCTTGATTCAACTCGATTATATTAACACACAGGAGGCAGGACGTCAAGTGTTTTCTTCTAGAAATTCTATTCCCCGGCCAGTGCCCTGGCGCGGTCAACGATTCTCTCCGGGAACCCGGCAAACGCAAGAAGCCGGATGGCGTTCCGGGAATCCGCAGGCCCCTCCCGCAGCACATAATCAAAGGAAATGTCCGATGTCCCTATCTGCTCCGTAAAATGATAATTATCGTAACCGATGCGGCCAAGTTCGGTCAGTTCGCGGTCATGAGAAGCAACGATGGCTATACATCTCTGGTCCCGCAGGAATTCCAGAATCGCCGTTGACGCGGCAATCCGCTCTCCGGTATTCGTCCCCCGCAGTATCTCATCCACCACGCAGACCACAAGGGTATCCGGAGACAATTCATCCAATATCCGCTTCAGATAGCGGATTTCCTTAATGAAATAGCTCTCGCCCGACAGAATATCATCTCTTACTGCCATAGAAGTGATCATCTTCGCCCTGGGCAGCACCGCACGGCTGGCCGTACAGGTATGAATGCTCTGCCCTAGAATAGTATTGATGGCAACTGCCTTGATGAAGGTGGATTTACCGGAAGCGTTAGAGCCTGTAATGATACAGCCCCTTTTCAGCCTTACGGAATTGCACACCGGATCCAATACCAGCGGATGATAGATTTCTTCCAGCACCAGCTCCGGCGCATCACCATACTCCGGTATGCAGACAGGCGTCATGGTCCTGCGGAAGGAACCCACAGAAACGGAGGCATCCAGTTCACCCACGATCCGGTATAGCTGCATATATTCCTCCACCGTTCCTTCCAGACGGCGCATGACCTTGTTATAAGCCAGCACATGCCACATGGTAGCCCCCAGCAGAAGATCCCCAAACACCTCAAAGCCGTCGCCGTATCCCCGGTCCACTTGATTTCCCAACAAAAACGCCCTTTTGTCCATGCCCTTAAGCTTTGGCAGATACTGCCCCAGTTCCTCACAGAGCCCACAGCCCGCAAAGCGCTGCTGCAGCTTCCCCGACAGGGTTACAAGGTACATCATGATACCCAGCATATGTATGGGCTCCACATAACGCGCCTTTACCGTCAGCACATACACCATAATATTGCAGACGAATACAGTTCCTAAAAAGAACAGTCCCAGGAAATTCTGGAACACAGCGCCTACCAGCGCCGCTCCCAACCCTGCAAACAGAAGAATCTGCAGCAGACGGTACACTCCCATATGCGGAATTTTAAAATCTTCGATGGACTGCGCATAGGAAGGAATGTAATAAGAAGCTTTTCCCTTGCCCATCTCCGCCAGCAGCAGCTCCAGCTCCTGCCGTTCCGCCTCATGCTCCTCCACATAGGCAATCCTTCGCTCCATCCGTTCATGCTCCGCTTCGGTCCTTGCCGTATCATGCATCCATGCATAGAGTATCTCTTCTCCCATGGAGGAATCACAGTTATTGATCCGCCGGAACACGTCATCCATGTTCAGGTCATTCCATGTCACATCATCCACAGTCTGCCGTACCCCATAAGTCTCATAGTAATTGCGGAGCATTTTGCCGGCACCTTCCGGGTTTTCCGGTACTGTTCCGTATTTATGCCGGATGTGCTCCCTGCGGCGTTTTGCTGCCGCCATACGTATGCTGACAGTCGCATAGAGAAAACCGCCCAGCAAAACTGCAATGATCAGAACCGTTTCCATGACGCTCTCCTTCTCATCTCCATCCCTGATTACTCACTGTACATCTGATAAATACGCGGGGAAACCTCCGCACACTGCGCTGTCACATTGTCTCCCACGGTAAGAAAGATCAGATTCTCATTATCTGCAAAGCGCTGTTTATATACATTCCCATCTTCTCCGCTCAGATACACCCAGGTACTGCCGTCCACATCGATATAGTGAATAGCAGAAACGGTAAAGGACATTTCGCTGGTCTCCACAGGTTCCGTCGGCTGTATGCTGTCATCTCCTTCAGAGTTTCCCTCCGCTTTGTCACCGCCTTCACCGGTTTCGTCCTCATCCGCGTCCATTCCGCTTTCGCCCATGCCAAGAAGCGTTCGGTATTTCGCAAAACATTCATCCAGACTGACAGCCGTCGTTACCATATTGTAGGATTCCACATTTACCATGGCATAGAGCTTCACAATGCCGCTGGCATCCTTTAAAACCATAATATAAGTAGGCTGATCATCCACATTGATCAGGGATGGGAAAGATGCCTGATAACCCTTTTCCTGCACCTCACCCTCTGCCGCTGCCATCGCCGAGCTTTCATCCGCTCCTGCCACCACGTAATAATGCGCCTCGGCAGTGCGCTCATTTACCATAATAAATCCTATATTGGATGCGTCATCATTCACGGATGTGACGCCGGTATAGATCCAGATGTCTCCGTCCTTAGCCACATATCCGTAATCCGGCGCAAAGGTCTCATCCTCGTCTTCATCATCAGAAGAATTGCCGTTGACCGTCTCCGTGCATTTCTTGCACCCCTTCTTACCGAACACGCTGTTCCAAAAACCTCCCGAGAGCTTGCCGTACCAGTTATACTGCTCCACCAGAAGATCTCCGTCAAATACATTGTCCACCCAGTGCGGAACATCCGCCGCCTCGTAATACGTACAGTCTCCGCTGACGGGATCACACACAATGGCTCCTTTTACCGTCTCTCCGCCGAAAACGCCAATGGTATAATCATAGACACTTGCCACATAGAAGGGATTCCCCTCCTCATCCACCTCAAAATGAATATTGTCGAAAATCTTGGTGGGATATTTGCTGCGGATGTGACGGCGCAGATCCTTGCTAAAATACGCGGATGGCACATACTTCATGCCCTGCTCCAGCGCAACATATTCCGCATGCTGCCCCACAGGGTCCACGCGCACATAGCCCGGAACGCCGTCGTCCTTGTTACCCATATATTTGAAAAATCCTGCATAGTCCAGAGCAGACACCTTCACCGGGGAACCGGCAAGATCAATCTGACTGTAATCTTCCGACACATTGTACTGACTCACCACGTCGGAGAGGCTTCCGATCTCACGGTTGCCAAGCAGTACCGCACTGTCGGTGTCCATCAATGCAATGTTCGACACTGCGGTTGCCTGATTCATATCCTCATGAAAGTCGTATTCCTCTACCGGCAGTATGGACGCATATCCGTCTGCATGAAACATCTTCGCCCCGATCAGTAAGAGCAGTAGGAAGAGCAAAAGCAATACCCCTGCACCTCCCATGCAAATGCCTGCCGGTCTGCCGTACCGGTTGTAATCCTTCGTTCCATCCTGCGCCGCGCGTATCACCATCCACACACATCCCAGGCCTCCCGCTGGAAACAGCATCACGAAGATCACAAACATCCACATTCCCACGGAATGTATGTTAAGCGCCGGAAGCAGCAGATAGTACATAACTGCCACCCATAGTACCCAAATTACCGCCAGTATGACCGCGCTCTTCCAGCCACCGGATGTACGGCGCCAGCCTGCTGCATCTACTTTATGTTTTCCATTCTTGCCCATACAGATCCCTCATTTCTATTTGTGTTATTACATTAATACAATATTACGATTCTGGGGATTTGTCAAGACTATTTCTGTTAGATTTATTACATTTGATTTATACTAGTGGTATAATATGAATAAACATTTTTATACGATCAAACGAGGAATCACTATGAATACACCACACATTGACCTGCATGTACATTCCACCTGCTCTGACGGGACATTGACCCCCGCAGAGCTGACCGCCGAAGCCGCGCATATCGGACTAGCTGCGTTTGCCCTGACCGATCACGACTGTATCGCCGGCATTGCTGAAGCCCGGCACGCGGCAGAAAAAATAAAAGAAGACAGCCGCCCGGAAGTCATCTCAGGCGTAGAGCTGTCCTGTGAATTTGAAGAAAAGGAAATCCATATTCTGGGATTATATATCGATGAGGAAAATGAGCATCTTGCCAGTCATCTCACGGCGTTTTGCGATTCCCGCCAAACCCGGAATCAGGAAATGGTACGGAGGCTCCGGGAAGAAGCAGGCTTTCCCATCACACTGGAAGCGCTGACAGAGGCTTATCCTGACAGCGTCATCACCCGGGCGCATGTGGCGCGGTATCTGGTGGAACAGGGACTGGTGAAGGACCGGAACACGGTCTTTGCCAAGTATATCGGAGACAACTGTCCCTTCTATGTGCCGCGTCCCAAGATTACCCCCGACGAGGGAATCCGTCTGGTACATCAGGCGGGGGGGCTTGCCTTCCTGGCTCATCCCATCCTCTACCGCATGAGTACCGTTTCCCTGGAGCGCCTTACCCGTCTGCTGACCAAAGCAGGTCTCAATGGCATCGAAGCCGTCTACTCCTGCTATCAGCCCGGGGACGAGCGGAATATGCGCGCCCTTGCCGCAAGATACGGACTCCTGATTTCTGGCGGCTCCGATTTCCATGGTGCCAACAAGCCCAACATTCGGCTTGGCATGGGAACCGCCCATAAACCGATACCCGGCAGTATTCTGGAAGAAATCCGGGCGCGGCGTCTGCAGGCGGATTAGCGCCTGTTTTCTCTTCGGAACTTCATCAGCACACAGGCACAAAACAGACAAAGCGCCGCCGTCAGTACACCATACTTTATTCTAACGAGCTTCATCTGGCCCAGATATTCTGCCTCCCGGATCTCCTGCATATTTGCAATGGTAAATCCTGTCTCCTGCAGTTTCTCTGCATTTCTTCCGTCCAGATCATGCCTTCCGACATACACTCTGATCCCCGACGCATATTTTGCCAGGTCTATACGATCCCCCTTACAGAACACCAAAGGCTCTTCCTCCGACACACCGTCCTTCACCAGCACAATATCTGCCGTTTGCTGCCGGGAAGTTTCGTCTCCCTGATCTTCTTTCACATAAGTCACACGCAATGTACGGTTCGCATCATTGTTTTGGGAATATCCACTGCCGTCTCTCCCACCCAGCACCTGAGAAAAAGCTTTCTGATTCATATAAATGGTCTTCATTGCCCCTTCGTCCCGGATGCCATATACCGTTTCCATATATGGTTCTGACAATTCACTGCAGGAAAACGCCGCCTCCATTCCCTGATATTTCACCGTAAGGGTCGTCTGCCTCCAGAGACCGGCCGCCATCACATCCTCCTCCTGCACCAGTTCTTTTTGCTTTGCAGACAACGCACCATCTGTTGTATCCGCCATAAGCACATACTCTGCCGGGCTTTGTACAGCCTGATACAGGAGTACTCCGTTATATGCGGCCTGTATCAGACATCCCATGCCAAATACCCAGAATATGAGTATGATCTTTACCATATCGTCTTGTTTTCTAAGCTTCCAGAATCTCTTCCACCGTTTCATCCTGCTGCCGCCGCCTCACCTTCCGCACAATGATAAGCGCCGCAAATGCGCCCAGTACACCGCCGATCACCGCCATAATGATCCACCACTGCCCTTTTTCCTCTTCCTGCACCTGGGTATCGCCGGAAAACGGTGACTGTATGCTTGTGACAAAAGTCATACTCTCCGTCTGCTCCCGTCCTGCGTCATCCTCATAATAAAACGTGACGGTCCCCTCTGTCGCTCCGTACAGGCGTCCATCCTCAGACATGCTGCTTACGGTGACCTGTGTGCCTGCTGACGCCATGGTGCCCGGTTCCACATCACCGATGAATATGGTTCCCTGGGGCGTCAGTCCATCCGCCTCTATCACGGCACGCACATTGTATACCTTGCTCCTTCCCAGATTCATCACCTGTGCCGATACCTCTATCACATCCGCCACTTCCACCTGCGCCGGAATCACCAGCGGATCAAACTGCAGTGACAGGAGCTGTTCCACGGACACTCTTGCCTTTCCCCCGGCTGTATAACTGTTTCCTTTTGTATCCGCATAATCCATTGCCAGTTCCAGATCATACTGTCCCTGGGGCGCAGCGGCATTTATCTGAAACTGATAGGACACAGTCACCGTCCCCCCTGCCGCAAGGGCATCTATATATACGGTGTCAGACTGGCTCATCAGCGTAAACTGCTCCGCAGGCGCCGTGACCGTTACGGTCATATTACGAATTGCCTGCGTCCTGCTGGTATTCACCAGGGTAATATCTGCCGTCACCTCATCCCCTGCCTGTATATCCGGCTTGGAAAACTGACAGGACTGTACCATCACCTTGGGGGCAAATACCGGGGGGGCTTCCGGTTCCTGTACCGGCTCATCTGCCAAAGCACCAGCATTCGGATCCTTACCGTCCGTAATGTTCACATAGATGGTAAATTCCTGAGTGACCTCATTTCCTGTCTCACCCTCTGCATTCGCCTTCACCACCACCGGATAACTTCCGTTGCAGCGCTCTGCACTCAGCTCCAAAGAGAACGCCGCCACATAGCATTCCGCTGTACCGCTTCCCCCATTGACAGAAACCTGCTGCAGACGGATATTCTTCTCATAATTCTTCACCACAAAGGGAGTATTCTGGGTATCTCCCAGATCCAGAGATACCCGCAGACACTGATCCTTAACCGTTCCGCTGGACAGGATCGGCGCTACCAGATACACACTGCCGCCTTCCACCCGGGGAACATACCCCTGAGAATATGGTTTATCCATTCCGTCATAACAGTTCTGGCTGTCCAGCGCCAGCCGGACGGCATTGTTCCCGGCAGGCTCCTGCCCCGCCGGCTGTGACGCATCCTGCGCGGTTTCGGGAATGCTCTGGTCTGCATGCAGGGGCATCGGACGAAACACCAGACATACGGCCGTTATTACAATCACTAATTTCTTTTTAAGCTTCATTTCCACTTATCCTCCATCTCATGGACATCATCACACAATTCTTCAATATCCTGTGCATTATGGCTTGCCAGCAGGACCGCCTTCCCCTGTGTCCGCAATTCTTTGATGAGTTCACGCATCTGACCCACGCCGGCTCTGTCCAATCCGTTAAAAGGTTCATCCAGAATCAATACGTCAGGATCCTCCATAATGGCCTGTGCAATTCCCAGACGCTGGCGCATCCCCAGGGAATACTTGGCTACGGGCTTTTTCATATGAGGATTCAGTCCTACCCTCTGCAGCGTCTCCAAGATCTCCTTCCGCCCTATCCTCGCCTTAAGAGAAGCCAGAATTTTCAGATTCTGATATCCGCTGATACCGGGCAGAAATCCCGGCGTCTCAATGATCACGCCCAGGCGGTCCGGGAAATCGCAATCCCGTCCGACCCGCCTGCCGTTTACCACAATCTGTCCCTTGTCCGGTCGCATAAAACCGCAGATGCATTTCATCAGCACGGTCTTACCGCTGCCGTTATTCCCCACTATGCCGAAGATCGTTCCCGCCGGAATGGTAAGGTTCACATCCTTTAATACCTGTTCCTTTCCAAATGCCTTGCTGACATGCATTACTTCAATTCCTGTCTGCACATCCATATCGCTTCCCCCTCCATCCTTTTTATTTCTCCGTTCCGGTAAAATTGAAATTGTAGTTCCGTATGCGAAGCATAGACAAGCCAAACAGCAGGAGGCACCCTGCCCCAAAGAACACATAGGATACCCACAGCTTCGGCAGGTTGTCATAGCCAAAATTATGCATATAATACGTGGCATGATTCAGCGGAGACATCCATCCAAAAGCTATATTGGCAAGCTTCATGCGCTGCCTGGATATATCAAACCACTGCGCGATCACTTCCGGATTCAGCAGAAACCCAAACCCGCTGAACACGATCCCGCCGATCATTCCTCCATTTCCTCTCCACAGATTTAAGTAGAGGATCAGTCCTGCCATCAGAACGGAGTACCCCAGCATCAGACCGAAAATATGCAGCATACACTCATAGGGAAATGACAATTCCAGCACCTTGACAAAGGCTGGGATGGCTATCTGCTCTCCAATACTGGAATAGCCCAGTATTGCCGCCGTATCACTCCACAGATTTGCCGGATACGCCCTTGCGCCTGCCAGCAGGCAGGTGGACAGCAGGATAAAACACATCAATGCTATTGTGGCAAGGATCAAATAAAATATCTGTCCCAGCATCCATATCTTACGGTCTATACGGATCAAAAACAGAGGAACCTCATTGCCGAGATTCGGCATATCTGCAAACAAAAGCAACAGCAGCAGTGACACCACCAGTACCGAATTGGCGTCGCCAAAGGTCCAGATAAAAGGTTCTCCCAACTGCAGAAGCGTGTCATGCGCTTCTGCAAACCGTATCACCTTATCCGACAGCAGAAAGCAGACGACAAAAGCCAGCCCGAACACCAGTATGATCTTGGGGTCCCGTCTCCATCTGCGAAAATTTGTCATAGTGACAAGCCACGCCTGTCTGATTCTATACACGCCCAATATACCTCCTGAGGATCTCATAATATAAGCAAAACAGCACCAGGATGATTCCCGCCAATAGCAGCAGCACGCCCTGCTCCCCCCATACCCATGTGTGGGTCGGCATCAGCCATTCATAGGGATACAGACAGTACAGCCCCTCAAAGTACCTCTCATACAGCATGACCAGCAGATAATATATGACAAAGGCTCCACCGTACGCAATATACCGGTTGTTGGACCATGCCGCCAGAGTTGCCGCCAGAACAGCCCACAGCGCACCGGAAAAAAATACCGGCAGCAGACGTATCTCCGCCGTCCCGGCGCGTCCGACCAGGACATAGAGACCGCATCCCAGGAACTCAAGCAATCCTCCGCTGATACCACAGGCTAAGAACTTCCCCAGAATGTACGGCGTCACGCCCGTTCTGGGCAGATAGGCTTTGATATATCCGCTTCTGTACTCCGAAAGCCATGCCGTAGCGTACGGAAACGCTGCAATGACCGGCACACACATCCGAAATATCCCGGAGTCAAAGCCACCGTAAAATAATACCAGCACCTCTATCACAAGTCCTGCCGCAAACCCTTTGGAGCATACTGCCCTTCTTATATCCGCCTCAAAACTGTTCATCCTAATACCCTAATTCCCGGTCAATGACCGTGCCGTCAATGGCGTTAATGGTAAGGACACAGACATCCGATCTTCCATAATCCTTTTCTCCGTGCATGCTGTTGATGCTTCCCATAAAGTCCCATACAGGAACCAGCAGTCCCGTATCAAAATTATCTGCCTCACTGATTCTTGCATATCTGAGAATTACACGGTCAATCTTAATACGCACCTGTTCATTTTCTTCCGTCATTCCTTCCTGGGCATTGGTGACCACTACCATCTGTTCAAAGATATCCTTAATGTCGTCAAAACTCCTCATGCTGGCCTGCTCCGCAACCGTCTCAACAATTTCAATGGGGGAATTATAGTAAAAACCTACGATTCCTTCATCATTGACCAGAATCTCAATATTCTCCCCCGACCACATCTTCTTCACATAGTCGTCTCCAACCCAGTCATCCGTGTATTTACTGGTGCCCTCATTGTTGACAAACACGCCATCAATATTTCTTAAATACTTTAATACATATACCCTACGGTATCCGTATTTTCCATTCTCATCCTGCTCTTCATTCGGAAGCTCACAGTACAATCCATTCTCAAAACACGCAAAATCCGTAAATCCCAGACGGGCTAAGAGTGCATCTGCCTGATCTTTTGCCTGCTCCGCTGTTATTGTAACCGGCATATCCGTATATTCTGCCAGTTCTTCTTTACTGACCGCTAACAGCAAGTCGTCATCCGAAACCGGGTTTTCTGCCTTCCATCTGCCCAGGTGGTTATTACTGTCTACTACCACAGAATGTCCAGACACATAACCGTGTTTGTTGCTGGTGAACCTCAGACAATTTCCGTAATCCTCGTTATTCTGTACATACAGGAAACTGTATGTTCCGTTCTTACCGTCGGTGACCCCGTAATATAGGTCGCCGTCAGGATTCAGTTCATATTCCCAGGAATAGAATCCGTCTTCTGTATCCCTTTCGTACAGTTCCTTCACACTGTGCAGCAGACCGTCTGAGAGATAATCCTGCAAAGAAACTTCCGCCGGCGCGCTCTCATATTCCTCCTGAAGATCATCTATGAGTCGCTGATACTCCTCACGCATCTCCTGCACGCTTTCGGGACTATAGTCCCCATTATCCAGAGAAGTCATCTCTCTTTTCCACTCCTGTATTTCCTGTTCAATGCTGCTGCGCGTTCGGATGCTCAATGCGCTCCCATCATACAGCCTTTCCCCCTGCAGCAGTTCTTCTTTTACTTTATCCAGCAACCCTTGGTCTATCTTCTTCTGCCGGACACGCATCACCGACATTTTGTCGGTCTGGGGGATATCTACCCTGGCGTCCACCTCCACCGCAACATGCAGCGAATCATCCTTGATCGTAGTCTGATACGTGTCAAATTCTCCTGCCAGATCAGCCACGTTCGTATGTCCGTTCTCCGTATTTCCTGCCGCCTCGATCATCTGATCGAGATCTTTATTCTTTACAATAGAGGAATCCGGACTTTTCTGGCATCCCGACACCAAAACTGCCGCCGTCATTCCTAATACAAGTACGTACTTATTTCTTTTCATTTCTGTTACTCCTTCCGTCAAAAAGATCCATGCCTGAATGATTTACTAAATCTATCCTAGCATGGATCCTTACATCAAGTATTCATCATAATTTAAACAAATTGTAAAATCATCCGCGTTCCCATTTCCGGCCCGCTCTCTATCTTAATGGATACGTTATGCCGTCTTGCTATCATTGCCGTCAATGCAAGACCGAGGCCTGCGCCGCCGCTCCTGCGGCTCCTGGATTTATCCACCATGTAAAAAGGCTCCAGAATCTTTTCCTGTTCCCCAGCAGGTATCCCCCGCCCGAAATCCTGTACTTCGATACAAGTTCCATAAGCCTTCAATAGGATCCTTCCTCCCTGCCTGCTGGCCTTTACGGCATTGTCAATCAGGTTGATCAGCACATCCGTCATAAGATCTGCATCCATAAGAAAGCGCTCCCCGTGCTGGGAATATTCCAGGATGATCTGCTTATCCAGGAGTACGGCTTCACAGGATCTTACCGCTGCGTCAAATATCTGCACAACCGGGGTATCCACCAGTTCCAGCTCATCATCCTGATCCAGTTCCAGAAGCTTCATCATCTTGCGGGACAGACGTTCCAGCCGGTTGCATTCTTCATAGATATACAGCAGCGCCTCCTGCCGCTCCTCTTCCCCAAGCTTTGTGGACAGCAGCGTCTGTGCATAGCCTGATATCGCCGTCATAGGAGTCTTCAACTCATGGGTCAGATTCCCCATGAACAGTGTCTTCTTCTTCTCCGATTCTTCCAGACTGCGGGTTCTGGCCTCTACCGCCTCTGCCATCTTATTAAAATTCTCCCCCAACTGGCCTATCTCATCCTGGCGCCGGATCGTAAGCCTCTGATCATACAATCCCTCCGCCATATGCTTCGTCGTATCATTCAGTTCCTGCAGAGGGCGCAATACACGTTTTAAGATAACAGATGTCACCAGGACTGTCACCGCCGTAACTACCAGCGTGATCGCCAGCATACATATGGTCAGCCACTCCATCCTTTCCCGCACACCAGACATGTCCTCAATCCGGTAATAGATCAGATCCGAAGACATATTCCTGCGAAAGACCACATACTGTTTTCCTTCCCATGTCAGATATGCGTATTCGATGGGAGAAGACGCCTGGGGCTGATAGGAAAGAGCGGCGAGCTCCGCCGCTTCAAATACGGTATGATTATAGATTTCCTCCGGGTTCCCTTCACTGCCAGTTCCCCTGTCCCGGATACAAATATTATAATCGTCACCCTGGGTTTTGAAATAGTATGACAGGTATACCTCATTGCTGCCCAGCCCCTCTTTCCCTCCAAGCGCCTGTTCAAAATCATCCGCTAAGACAAAGGCATTCTGGTATGCCCGGATAAATGCCTCATCCCGGAAGCTTCTGCCCGACAGCACCCATATGATAGCATCTCCCAAAAGAGACGCCGCCAGGACCGCCGCACAGCTGATCCAGATAATCCGTGTCCTAATCTTCACCCTCTAATCCTCCAAACGGTAACCCAGCTTTGATATAGTCTTAATCTGATCGCCAAGCCCTAACTTCTTGCGAAGCTGGCCGATATGCACATCCACGGTGCGGGTCTCTCCGACATAATCGGTTCCCCATACCATCTTGAGCAGATTTTCTCTGGAAACGGCAATATTCTTATTCTTTGCCAGCACCGCCAGCAGATTAAATTCCATGGGCTTTAGGGGTATCTCTTCTCCGTTCTGTCTGACAGTATGCTCTTTAAAATTAATCTCCATATTCAGGATATGGATGACATCGCTGTACTTCTCGGAACGCTCCAGCACCTTCTCTATCCGGACCAAAAGCTCCAGCACCTCAAAGGGCTTTACAATATAATCCTCTGCGCCGCCCTTTAATCCCTGCACTTTGGAGAGAAGATCGTCCTTTGCCGTCAGGAAAATGACTGGGATATCGTAGCTTTTCATTACTTCCAGCAATGCAAATCCGTCCATGCCGGGAAGCATGACATCCAATAACGCCAGATCATAGTCGTGGTCTTCCTTCATAGCTTCTGCCGCCTGCATGCCGTCGAAAAAAAGCCGCGTATCATAATTTGCTGCCCCAAGGTTCATGGCAATCATTCTGGCGATCGCAACTTCATCCTCTACAATCAGAATTTTCAATCTTACACCTCCTGTATCAGGCATATCTCATTCCAAAAATCATTCTACGAAACAGTCTAACATCTTTCTTTACAATTTAAAACACCTTTTTTCACTTGAGTTTTTATTCTGAAAATGCTATCATTATTAACAAGTATTGCACCCAAAGGAAGGATGTTATGGAGACAAATATAAGTCTTGACATTGCCGCACTTATCTTGTTGATTTTGCTATGCATTTCCTGCATTTTCCGCAAAATGACAACGGGTATATCCAATCGCATATTTCTTGTTATCATATCGACCTCAATTGCTTCTACTACCTTTGATATCTTCTCAGTGATACTTGATAACGCACACAGTGGTAATCTGCCTCTGCTTTATATAGTTAATGCCGGCTATCTTACCATGCATTATTTATGTGCGCCTTTTTATCTTCTTTTTGTGATCAGCCTCACCGACACATGGCATGAACTTCGTAAAAATATCTGGCTTCAGCTCTTTTTATTCCTGCCGCTTTTATCCGTATTGATCGCTCTTTTCACAAATACTTGGAATCACCTTATTTTTTCTGTGGAAAACGGTTATACACGGGGACCTTTATTTGGTCTGCTGTATGTGACCACGATCCTCTATGTCGTTTATATCATTGCATACATCATTAAGTACCGTAAGCTTTTTAATCTCGGAAAAATCCTTACCATAAGCGCGATCATTCCCATTGAACTGTTATCTATGATCATTCAAATGCTGATCCCGTCCGCTCTAATAGAAATGTTTGGCGGCGCCATCAGCCTGCTGATCGTAAGCATGGGCATCCAGCGCCCGGAGGATTTTATCGATTCCTTTACTCTGCTTAGGAAGCACAACGCCTATGCCCACGATATGAAACGCAATTTCTATAACAACAGACATACTCAGATCGTCATGTTGAATATTGGGAATTATTCTGCTCTCCAGGCAATTATGGGATATGATTCCTCTGCGCAGGTGCTGGCAGAGATCGCCGGAAAGATCCGCAGGATCAACAAAAAGCTGCATGGAAATGCAGATATGTATTACCTTGACCACGGCAGATTCCGCATGGTTTTTTACGATAACGACACCAAGAAAGCAGAGGCTGTTGCAAATCTGCTCAATCAGGAACTCCAGGAAAAATCCAACTTTAACGGGCTGGACATCAGTCTGTTGCCGTACATTATACTGGCACGCTGTCCCGAAGAAATTGAAGACTTCCCGTCGCTTATGTCTTTTGGCGCGGACTTTCACGAAAAAAATCACTACACCGGACAGGTCATGTCGGCAAATGAAGTCTATGACCGCAATCAGATTGATATTAAAAGCAATATTGACGCCATTATCAACCGGGCGCTTGAAGAAAAAAGCTTTCAGGTATATTATCAACCGATTTATTCCACCTCACGCAAAAAATTCATATCTGCCGAAGCTTTGATCCGCCTGTTTGATCCGCAACACGGCTTCATCTCACCGGAGACGTTGATTGTTGCCGCTGAGAAAAACGGAACCATTCATCAGATCGGCGCCTTTGTTTTTGAGCAGGTCTGCCAGTTTATTGCAAGTGACGATTTTAAGAAACTTGGGCTTGATTATATCGAGGTCAATCTGTCGGTGGCGCAGTTTATGAACGGCACGCTTCCCGATACGCTTCTTTCTATTATGAACCGATACGGCATTGCTCCGGATAAGATCAACCTTGAGATTACGGAGACTGTAACTGCATACACCCAGAGAGTCATGACAGAAAATCTCGAGAAACTGACGCAGGCAGGACTTAGCTTTTCTCTGGATGATTACGGAACGGGATATTCGAATACGAAACGTATTCTTCAACTGCCGTTAAAGATCGTGAAACTCGACAAATCGTTTGTAGATGAACAGCACAATCCCAAGATGTGGATTTTCTTAAAGAACACCATAAAAATGTTAAAGGATATGAATATGGAGATTGTGATCGAGGGCGTCGAGACGCAGGAAATGTTAGACGCTTTTTCTGATCTGAAGTGCGATTTTATTCAGGGATACTATTTCTCCAAACCGATCCCTAGGAATGATTTCGTTTCATTTATCATGGATTTTAACATCGAGACTCAAAGCTGACTGGAATTCAAACACTCTATTGTCTGCCACTCTATTTCATCAAGTATCTCTTCTTTTATATGCCCGTTTGAGTCCAGATAATCCTCCGTCAGGCTTTCCCATTCCTGCTTTGTAACTACATCATCCCCATAAAAATATTCGTCACCCTCATCATACACATTGTTCAGATTGCTGTCATATCTTGAGAATCCAATACTACATATTTCTTCTCCGCAACAGTCAAATGTATAATAGCAATAATCATCGTGCAATGGTCCCCCACCGGGACGATAACTCACAAAACTCCCATCGTTTAGCAGATAATAGTGCGGATAAGGAGATAGATCTTTCCATATAAAAAGTTCTCCTTGTTCACAGGACAAAATATAATAATAGCGCGCCGATTTTACATGAAGCTCCGGTATCTTATCCCCGGTCAAATCAAAATAGGCATATGCAGCAGAATATCGGCTGTCCGGCTCTCCCGTAGGTATTATAATAAAATCAAGATTCACATCACCGTAAGCTGCTGCTACGCTTTGCTTTCCATCCAGAAATTCCTGATACTGCTGCATCGCCGTTTCGTACTCATGCTGATAATCCGGATTTTCAGATGTAGGATGATCCTCTAAATTATATACCGTAAAATCAGATGCATCCAATAGTTCTGTTTTTTTTCTACAGCCACTTATGAATGCCAATATAATAAACATTACAGGGATATATTTCTGAACTTTCATTATTTTACCTTTCTATCCCGGAGCATTACTCCTATTCTGTACAGCCATTATCATAATTTGGATTAGAAAAATCACATCTTCTAGCCCACTATTATGACGGGGTCTTCTTCCGTCAGGAAACCTCCTCCTTGGACTCCTTGAAGAGGAAGCGGGTCTACATATACTACATCCGTTGCCTCCCATTCACCATAAAACATTGCATACCATGGATTTTTCCAATATTTCTTAAAGCCGTCTTTCATATTTTCATATTCTGTCCTTACATATTCTGCCATTTCCGTAGTCACCTCTGCAAGGCTGTAGGATAACTCAGGCTGCTCCCCCGCTAATCTTATCACTCAAATCATATTCTCATCTGCTTCCATCAGCAGTTTTTGCACACTTTGGAATCTCTCCGCATCCCGGGTTACCAGAATATGATACGCCTTCAAGGCGTTCCAAATGCTGTCTGCGCCTTCCAGATACATTTTCATGGCATACATGCCGTCCGTTCCCTCTGGCAGTACATTTCTGTCTGTTTCAATTTTATTAGCCGTCTGCGACCATGTCTTTACTTTCCCGGCAAATACCGCATGTTTCATTTGAATCATCATTTGTTTTCCTCCCTCTACCAACCGCATAATTTCTTCAACATAGCCTGCTGGTCCTGAAGCTTCATCTGTAATTGTCCGATGTATCCTCTTTTCTCATAGAGCACCGCTTCTTTTCGGCTGATTTCCCGATCTACTTCCTCCAACCTGCGGCTTATCTCATCCAATACATTTCGATATTTCAGACTGATTCCCTCTTCCTGCGATTGATACTTTTCACGCCGGATTCCTCTCCAGCATACAATTGCCGTCTGCCGGGCATTCATTTTATAATGTTGTTCTTCTATCTCATCCTTTAACCGAATCAATCTCTGCTTTAACGCCTGCAATGCATCTGATTCTGTCTGCATGATCCCTACTGCATTTTGAACCGTAGAGATTGCCGTTTTTGTGCTGTTTAGATTCCTCTGGATATTTTGTACATCATTTTCCGTTCCTTTTGCAGTTCCCTTGCTCTTACTATTTGCAATTTTTGCCATAACCTACACCTTTCCTCCATCTCGTGCTACATCGCTGTATTGTACTCATCCAATGGTTCTGGCATCGACTACCATCCAATTTCACTATAATAGGAGGATTGTCTCCATTCTTCCAGAGAGAAAAATCCACCATTCTCTGTCGGATAATACCAATAAACTTTATTCTTGGATTCATTTACTGCAAAACAAACAACATCTTGTTCCTCTTCTCCCTGTCTTTCTTTTACATAGATAAAATACCAGCCTGGTTTACTCGTAAAGTCTTCGCTTCCCTTCATAGAAACATTCAGTACGAGAGACACTTCTCCTTCACTTTCTTCCAAAAGTTTTTTCTCATATTCTGCTATTTCCGGCACTTCCTGTCTTATATACTCCTCTATCTGAGAGTATATTCTGTCCCTATACTCCTCTGTCCACAGCATCACATTCATCAGCATATTACCAGCACCGTACACATAATATACAATTCCCTTCCCTTTTTCCCAAACAATCTTCTCATATGGTTTTGTTCCATACACATAATCGTTATACATGTGATATGATATTTGTTCTCCACTTGCTTCCACATAAGCATGATAGCCGTCCTCGTCCACAATATCCTCCGTACCATTTTCACAACAGACAATGGTACAATCTGCACAAAACGCTTCTTCATCTTCCTCTATCAGTTCAATCATCTTGTCTGTCTGCTCCTGTGTGAATCCGTCACTTGTTTCTACCGCTTTTCGATAAACAGCAATTTCTGTTACATAGAAATAACCTAAATATTGACGCCCCATGGAAATCTTATCCCAAGGATCATCTGTTTCTTCCAACTGATCCAATTCCAAAGCATACAATATCCCGTTTTCAAACTCTTTTAATTTCTTTATATTCAGATTGAGGGGCTGCCATATTTCTCTGGAGCTTAACGGATAAATATAACTTTCATATTCTACAGAGGTTTGTTCCTGGGGGAAAAAATAAGCGTTCTCTTCATTATTGCTACCATAACATCCAGTTATCCCAATGACTGCACCTATAAATAATATGCATACCAAAAGCATACACTTTTTATATTTATTGAATAATTTCACTTCTTCACTTTACTCCTCGTATTATAAATAGTAGTGTTTGTAGTCCCTCTCCAAGGACTGTATGCTATACTATGAAAGTACTGTGGATTGTTTCTCACCTCCTACCACTTGATGGTTCTAGGAAAGCTATAACCACAGTCTCTTTGTATATTTGATAATCAGTTAGATACCGCATGACGATTTATTTAGAACAAGGTTACAATTGCAAGGAGTACCTGTGGCTCTAAACAGTATCAAATACTTTACAAAGGAGATTTTCGTTGAAATAGCGCACCGATTTTACATGAAGCTCCGGTATCTTATCCCCGGTCGAATCAAAATAAGCATATGCAGCAGAATATCGACTGTCCGGCTCTCCCGTAGGTATTGTAATAAAATCAAGATTCACTTCACCGTAAGCTGCTGCTACGCTTTGCTTTCCATCCAGAAATTCCTGATACCGCTGCATCGCTATTTCACCATGCTGCGATCGTCTCCCTAAGACGCAGATAAAATAATCTGCACGACTTTTTGTTCGTCATCTACTAGAAACGTGATTTCTCTGCCGTCGTACTCATAAATCACATCCATCAAACCCTTATATGACCCGTTTTCTATCCGGATTCCATCACCATATAACGCTGTCACCTCCTGTAACCTAGAGCCAACTGTAATCCCTCTGGATGTCTGAAGCGCATCCGTCTTTAACGTAATTTGCACGATGTAATAATAGTCGATATCTCTGTCTCTCTGGTCATACTTATAATTAGATGTGAACAAGTCGAAATCTTCATAATCATGCTGGAAATATTTATACATATGCCCCCCTAAATATATTTCTCCCACATAATTATTTTCCATTGGAATCTCTGACTTACTATATGAAAAATCCGGATAGAAAGACTCCAAAGTAACTGTATCTGTTGAATTATATAATATAAAATCAGATGCATCCAATGGCTCTGGCTTTTTTCTGCAGCCGCTTATGAATGCCAATATGATAAACATTACCGTAATGTATTTCTGAACTTTCATTATTTTTGCCTTTCTATTCTGGAGCATTTCTCCTGTTCTGCATTACCTATCATCTCCATGCTCCTAATTTCCTTTGTACGCTCCTGTATCTACATCAACGATCGTCTCCCTGAAACGCCACCAAAACAATTTGCACGACTTTTTTTTCATCATCTACTCTAAATATGATTTTTTTGCCATCGTACTCATACTTCACATCCATCAAACCCATATATGATCCGTTTTCTATCTGGATTCCATCACCATATAACGCTGTCACATCCTGTAACCTAGAGCCAACTGTAATCCCTCTGGATGTCTGAAGCGCATCCGTCTTTAACGTAATCTGCACGATGTAATAATAGTCGATATCTCTGTCTCTCTGGTCATACATATAATTAGATGTGAACAAGTCGAAATCTTCATAATCATGCTGGAAATATTTATACATATGCCCCCCTAAATATCTTTCTCCCACATAATTATTTTCCATTGGAATCTCTGGCTTACTATATGAAAAATCCGGATAGAAAGAATCCAAAGTAACTGTATCTGTTGAATTATATAATATAAAATCAGATGCATCCAATGGTTCTGGCTTTTTTCCGCAGCCGCTTATGAATGCCAATATGATAAACATTACCGTAATATATTTCTGAACTTTCATTAATTCTACCTTTCTAACTCGAAACATGATCTTCTTCTCCTTTTTATTCTGATTGATATTCTGGAATATCAAAAGTTAACTTTGCATTAGGGAAATTATCATACATCTCTTTTATAGCTGGAGCTTGATTTATGGCCCATGCAATATCTGTTGCATACTGGTGTGTACCTGGTATATCCGGATTCCACCGCATTTTATATAAAGTATTTTGATGATATTTTTCATCATTTATATAATTTTCGGAAATCCACTTTGCCCCACCTTCGATTGCCTTTTCCGGAGTATCCCATCCCATCTTATAGGCATACTGTGCTCCTGATTCTATCGCAGTACCGTCAACAGCACCTATACCATACATATTGTAGACTTTCTTTCCATTCACAACAACTCCATTTGCCAATTCTTGGGTCCCATTACCTGTTTCTAAAGCTGAGTGTGCTGCTAAATATACCTCACTTACGCTATACTTTTCTGCCGCACTCAAATAAACGTTTTCTTTCCCGGAAAGAATTCCTTTCCCCTCCAAAAAATCAGCCATATCCTTTTGAGATATTCCAGAACTGGCAGACAGATCAAGAAACTGATACATATAAACATCATCCGAATAATTATCTGGATTTAAATATTCACATATCTCATTTTTGTCAGCCAACATCCAGTCATCATCACCAACACTTTTTACCGCACCAAGCCCTGACTGTATATTTAGCATTGATTCCAATGTAATATCATAGCGAGTATAACAAATATCTCTTTTCCCACTTTTAAAATCAATTCCTGTCAGAACATCTTGTTCTACACCCTTTACGGCTTTTCCAGCCATTCCAATTTTCACTTTTCCTTCTGCCTGCTTCATTAACTCATCCATCTGCCGGAATATTCCGGCATTAAGCCCTGCTCCCTTCTCTGCTTTACCTCCAAGGGCCACGCCCTTTGCCGCCACAACGCCTCCCACTGGAACGCCTGCCGCAGATGCTTTTTCCGCTCTGCCCCTGGCACAGGAATTCAAATTAAACAGACCGCTTTTCACACGCTCCATTGCATCTTCCACATATGCACGGCTTCCACTGTATACAGCGGAAGCACTCTCATATTCCGGCTGCCTGGACAGACTTCCCGCCCGATATGAGGTAATCCCTCGAGCATCTCCTCCTATATGGCGCTCTATCATGCTCTTGATGTATCCGTTCATCTCATGGAAGGATTCCAGGTCATGGCTGTGCTTTTCTTCGTACTCCCCCACATCACACCGGACCTTTTCCACATACCGGACTGCAGAATCAAACTGATCCGGCAGTTCATCGCAGATATCCGCCCCTATGTCCATATATCCCCGCAGTTCCCGGTACACCTGCCCAAGCTCCTCCGCCGTCTGTTCATATGCCGCCTTTCCCTGGGTCAGAAACTCAAGTTCCTCTTCCAGAACATCCTGTGAAACTTCTGCATTTTGATCTGCTTCTATCTCACGATAACCGTTGATATACAAAACCAGGCTGCTGCGATAAGACGCAATATTGGTAAGCATCCAGTCCAGCAACGTAAGATGAACTTCTTTCATATATGCTTTCATGGACACCGCCGCCCTGCCGCTGCAGCCCGGGTCCTGGATAAAGTCCTGCACGCATGCCCGGACTGCCTGCAGCTGTTTCCTCCATTCCTCCGTCTGCCTAACTAATTGACGCCCCGTTTCCGCCAACTCCTGCATTTTTATATGATAACCCATGCTGCTCCTCCCTTGTGCCTTACCAAAAACAGACGTCTGATATACCAGGAAATGATTCCATGGTATATCAAACGTCTGCTCTATATCATCTGTTCTACTATACACTTTACGAACACAACTCACTCCCTGTATATATCTGGTTTATTATTAAACCAGATATCCATAACTGCACTATAACATTGCAGAAATATGCTTGTCAATCAAAAATTGTCCGTAACGCTCTATAAACACTTCAAGATGAACTCCAGCACCCGGTTCTCCAATGTGTAACTGTTCAGATAGAAAATATCGCTCACATCTCCGGTGGATACCATCCCTACATTTCCGCAGCCTCCGCTGCCCGGCACCTTCATGATGGTGTCAAAGGCTACATAAACATACGCATCCTCCACCTGCTGCTCTGCCAACACCTCCCGGAATTTCCCCTCGTCAATCTTAAGCTTTCCGTCCACCACCCGGACTGCCTCCCGCAGTTCTGAAGAATCATAGGCCAGCAATCTTAAATCCTCCGTATAGAGAGCGATTTCCTTCATCCGGGTGTATCTGGGATAAGAGGTCGCCATGATGATGCCGCATCCCAGCAACAGACCTGCGCCAAACAGCAGAGATACCAGCCGCCGGCTATGCCGGAAACGCTTCCTGGTGCATGTTCGCTCGAGGCAGAGAATCCTTCCCTTAAGCTCCCGGAAATCGTTTTGCCGGAAGAAAGACAGCGTACCCTCCCGGCGGACACCCTGCAATAATTCAATCATATGTAACAGCAATCCGCCGTACTGCGTCCGGCAGATACCAAACTCATGTATGCATGTCCCATCACACACCAGCTCCATATCTTCCCTCAACATACGCCGGCACAGATAAACCAGCGGATTGATCCACCAGTAAATACACAGCAGATCAAACAGACGCATCCACAGGATGTGCCCTGCCCGGATATGTATCAGTTCATGACAAAATACCGTATATAACTGTTCCTCCGCCCATTCCTCCTTAAGCCTGCATGGAATCACCACAAAGGGGTGCACAATCCCGCCGGAATAAGGGCTTATTTCCTCCTGGGTCTCATACACGCGGACGCGGCTTAAGTACCACCTTGCAAGCCCTCTGCGATTCCCATCTGTCACTGTATGTATCGCCCGGTCCCACGTCCGATCCGCTCCCAACAGAGGCAGTCTGTTCACCGACCTTTTCAACCTCAATTCTTTCACCACAAAACGCCCCAAAAGCAAGAATACGATACCGAAATACACCTTGCCGTGAATGGGGCTCACATATTTATTGATATAAAACGTTATATACACACAATCGGTAAGAAAATACAGCTTATTCATTCCCATGAACACCATAGGCAGCAACAATAATGTGCTGTAATAATTCACATGGGGATTCCTTCCACGGTTAAATTGGCGCACCAGCAGAATCACAGGCAGCAGCACCATCCCGCACGCCATGGTGCGGATACATTTCTGCAGCCAGTATACACTTGCAAAATCTACTAACCCACCGAATAACCTGATCCACTCATCCATGCCGTTCCTTCTTCTCCTCCAACTGCTTTACCAGTCCCTTCAATTCCTCCAGCTGCTCTCCCGAAATGTCTGCAGAGCGCAAGAAGCTTGCTACCGCCAGACCTGCATTTCCTCCAAAATAATGCTTCACAAAACGTTCGCTCTTATCGCTTAAGCATTCCTCACGGCTGCGCGCTGCAGAATAATGATATACTCTGGCATCATGCTCATCCACCGTATACTGCAGCACTCCCTTTGCCACCAGACGGTTGATCATCACGCGGATGGTTTTCTGACTGATGCTTACATTCTCCTTCAATTCACCAATAATCTGTGCTGCTGTCATAGACCCCTCCTGCTTCCAGATGATTTCCATGATCAGCCATTCATTTTCACTGGGTGTCACTACGCCCATATTTTCCTCCTGCTCTTTATGGGTATCCTTCTGCGGCGGCACCGCACGCCGCCGCAGAGGAACCCAACATAATTATGGTAAGTACACTGGATACCTACGTCTTATACATCGGATTACATTTGTAAATATTTAACCTTTATCACAAAATTCGTACGCATAAAAAAGAGGCATCATATCTATTCTGATATCACACCTCTTTTTCCCTTGGTCCGTCTGTAAAATTACAAATACGTACGCTTTGCTTCCTGATATTCATAACTCTTCGCATCCCTGGTGTAACCTGCAAAATGATAACCGCTCACTTCCTCCCGCACTTCCCGGCATGCTGCACGGAATAACTGGTCAAACTGGCTGGAAGACCGTTTTCTTCTGTTCTCTTCTTCCCGCTGTCTGCGTCTTTGGTTTTCATCCGGCGTAGAATCTACCCGGATCACTGATGGAACCTTAAAATAATCATGATATCCGTATGCTGCTTTAATCCCCTCCCTGGGCTTATTTTATTGGTTTCATCTATTATATCGGCTATCTCTTGTAGTTAGTTAACCTCTTGTCAACAAAATATTGTAGTTTTCCACGGTTTTTCCACAGATTTTTGTGGATAATTGTCGTTTTGCGCATTCCAACAGTGGATATCTACTCCATCAGAGGCTCTGCCGGAATGAATACGCGTTCCTTTACCACATCCACAGCCCTGGGAGCCATCTCTTCCGCCTCCTTGCAGAACTGATTCTGGGAATTCACCAACGCCTTGCCGCGCTTATCGATCTTCTCATAGGTTCCGTCCGGCGTCAGAACGTGAGCTTTGGTATTATCCGCCAACTCCACCTCCAGAATGTGCATGACCTGACGCTGCAGTCCGGGATTCTCCACCGGGAAGATAATCTCTACGCGGCGGTCCAGATTACGGGGCATCCAATCGGCACTGCCCATATAAACCTCTTCCTGCCCGTCATTGTAGAAATAGAAAATGCGGCTGTGCTCCAGGAAATTACCCACGATAGAGCGCACACGGATATTTTCACTGACCTTGGGAATCCCTACCCTAAGGCAGCAGATACCACGGACGATAAGATCAATCTGTACGCCTGCTGCCGACGCCTCGTACAAAGCGGCAATGATATCACGGTCGCACAGCGAATTCATCTTCGCTACGATCTTCGCCTCTTTGCCCGCCTTTGCATACTCCATCTCACGGCGTATCAGCTTTAAGAAACGCTTTCTGAGCCAGATAGGAGCCACTACCAGACGGTTCCATGACAGAGGTTCCGAGTATCCGGACAGCATGTTAAATACTGCTGTTGCATCCTCTCCGATGGTCTCAGAGCATGTGAAGATACCGCAGTCCGTATACAGCTTTGCCGTGGAATCATTGTAATTTCCGGTTCCAAGATGCACATAACGGCAGATACCCTCTTCCTCACGGCGCACCACCAGCGCAATCTTACTGTGGGTCTTTAAGCCTACCAGTCCATAAATTACATGACAGCCCGCCTTCTCAAGCTTTCTTGCCCAGACGATATTATTCTCCTCATCGAAGCGCGCCTTTAACTCCACCAGCACCGATACCTGTTTGCCGTTCTCTGCTGCCTGGGCGAGGGATGCGATAATGGGAGAGTTGCCGCTGACCCGGTACAGAGTCTGCTTGATTGCCAGCACGTCAGGATCTTTTGCTGCCTGACGGATGAATTCCACCACCGGATCAAAGGTCTGATACGGATGGTGCAGCAGGATATCCCCTTTCTTGATGGCATCAAATATATTCGTTTCTCCCGCCAACTGAGGCACCTTCTGAGGTGTATGGGGTTTATAGCGCAGATCGTCAAAGCCCTCCAGTCCGTACATCTTCATAAGATAGGTGAGATCGATCGGACCGTTGATCCTGTATACATCATCCTGGGACTCCACATGCAATTCCTCCCGCAGAAAGCCAAGCAGCCGCTTGTCGATCTTATCCTCCACTTCCAGCCGGATGACCTCTCCCCACTGACGTTTCTTTAACTGCTTCTCTATCTCCTTCAGAAGATCTGCCGCCTCATCCTCATCAATGGTCAGATCGGCATTACGCATAATACGATACGGATAGGCACAGACTACCCGGTGCCCTAAGAACAGCCGGGATATATTTTTCTCAATGATCTGTTCTAACAAAATGAACGTCCGCTCCTCTTCCTTCACGGAGGGAATCGGAATCAGTCTTGGCAGAACGGAAGGCACCTGTACCGTGGCATACTCATACTCCGTCTTGTTCTTCTTGCCGGACTTGCTTTTCTTGCCGGAAGACTCTGTATCCACATCCTGTTCTTTGGAGGCGGTCTTCTCTAACAACGCTACAATATTCAACGTCTTATTCCGGATCAACGGAAACGGCCGGGATGCATCCACCGCCATAGGCGTCAGCACGGGATATATATTTTCCGTAAAATAACGGTCCACATACTCCGCCTGAAAATCCTCCAGATCCTCATATGCATCGACAATATAAATTCCTCTGGCATTCAGTTGCGGAATCAGGGATCGGTTATAAGTAGAATACTGCAGCTCCACCAGCTCTCTGGTGTCATGGTTGATGGCCTGCAGCTGCTGGGATGGCGTCATCCCTGCAATATCTGTCTTGCGGTAACCGGCATGCACCATATCCTTTAAGGATGCCACCCGCACCATAAAAAACTCATCCAGGTTGGAGGAAGTAATGCTGACGAATTTTAAGCGTTCCAGCAGCGGAATCGACTTATCCCTCGCCTCATGCAGCACCCGGCCGTTGAATTTCAACCAACTGAGCTCCCGGTTTTCAAAATATTGTGGATTCGTGTAATCTTTTCCTTTTTCCATATGCGCCTTCTCCTATCGATTTACTTTCTTCACCTTGATGACCGCCTTGACACCGAATACCTGTTCAAACATGGCTGCTCTTGTCTCAAATATCCCCCGCTCCAGCCATACACTCTCCGCCACCTCCGGCGTGATGATGAGTGTTCCGCCGGTCAGAGAAGCCTTAAGACTCTTCATCTTCTGCTTATGGCTCTTATCCAGAGCATTAGCCAGCCTCAGAATAGCTGCCAGCTTTGCCACCGTAATATAGCTTTTCGAATCCATCTTGTCCGCCACCTGCTCATAGGGCTCTAAGGGAAGCGAATTATACAGCACCGTGAATGCCACAATCTCACGCTCCAGATGAGTCAGACCGATAATTTCCGATGATATAATAATGTCATAGGCACATCTGGGCGCATTGACCAGACTTACATATTTCCCGCAGTCATGCAGAAGCGCCGCCACCTGCAGCAGCAGGCGTTCCCGCTTCGTCAGTCCGTGCAGCTTCTTCACCGTATCAAATATAGCCAGTGCCGTCCTCTCCAGCGCCCGAATATGCGGTTCATATCCAAAATACCGGGAACCAAGATGCTCAGCCGCCGACAGTACGTCCTGCGTAAAATCATGGGTTGCCTTCACAATATTATGCGTCTGGGCATAATCGTATGCTATACCGTCATTGGCATCCAGCCCCGGCACATAGATATCCTTCGCCCGCATTTCCTGAACCACCCTGCGGAACACAACCAGAGACGGGACGATGAGCATATCCTTTTCATTCGGCAGATCCAGTTCCTCCGAAATCAGCTCCACGTTCTGCCTTCCCAGCTTTCCTGTGTACCGCACAAATTTGTCAGCCTCCACCGGCAGAGCATTTTCGTTCCTGCCCAGGGCACGCACCACCTCTACCACATAGTCTCCCATCAGGATCAGATGCCGGATCCCCTCATGGGGCAGATACAGCTCCTTGAACACCGTCAGTTCCTTGTCCACCATCTCCTGTATCTGCTGCTCATAATGCTCCGGCGGCATACTGGCTCTGGCAATCTGTTCCCTCAGACGCATGGTGCCGATGGGCAGATGCTGTGTGGTGACAGCTTTCCCTCCCACAAAGAGCGTGATCTGCAGGCTTGCTCCCCCTACATCCACTACAGCAGTATTTTCCGCTATGATCTTCTCAAACGCCTCGGTAGACGCCACTGCCTGATAGCTCATGAAACGGTGTTCTGAATTACTCTGCACAGACACCTGAAGCTTCGTCCGAAGCCGGATCTGTTCCAGTACAAACGTAGCATTTGCCGCATCCCGTATGGTCATGCCCGCAAATGCACGGTATGCATTCACCCGATAACTGTTCATGACTTTGCCGAATTCTGACAGCACTCCGCACAGCTCATCTACCATTGCCACGCCGATATCACCATTTGCATAGACATCCCGCCACAGCTCCATGCGGTGGCGCAGGCAGTCGATCTCCTTAATTCCCCGCTTGGCAGACAATTCAAATATTTTCATGCTAATCTCATAAGACCCGATATAGATGGCTGCAAATGTCTCCATAAAAACCTCCTTACACTTCAATCAGTAATTTCCCAATATTTTTAGATTCTCTGCCTCCTCCATCAGACCCTGCAGAGCATTCTGTACCGCACCGTCCTGCAGATTCCCCTCAAAATCTATGAAGAAACGGTATTCCCAGTTCCGCTCTCCCAACGGCCTTGACTCTATTTTGTTCATATTCAGATCATTGAAAATAAAGTGAGACAGCATATGGTACAGTGTTCCGCTGGCATGGGGGATTTCAAAACAGATACTGATCTTCCCTGCATCCCGCACAAACATCTTTTTCCCGGACACGATGACAAAGCGCGTGCAATTACCCGGATTGTCCGCGATATCATCATCCAATATTTTCAGTCCGTATATGTCCGCTGTCAAGCTGCTGGCGATGGCCGCCTGATGAACTGCCGCCTCCTCCTGCACCTTCTTTGCCGCCCCAGCCGTATTGATGGTACTGTGCTTCTCCCAGTCCCTGTGTTCCTCCAGATAACGCCCGCACTGCATCAGTGCCTGGGGATGGGAATACACCTGGGTAACAGTATCGAGGCTGCTCTCCGGCAGTCCCAGAAGACAGTGCCGAATCGGAATGATCTGCTCCCCCACAATACAGTTATCATACTCCACCAGCAGATCATAATTCTCCGATACGATTCCCGCCGAAGAATTCTCAATCGGAAGTACGGCATAATCCGCCTCACCCTTAGCGATGGCTTCCATGGCATCCCGCCAGGTCCTCACATGATAGCTCCCTGTGGTATTTTCAAAATACTGCTGCATCGCCATCTGGGCATACGCGCCTTCCTCGCCCTGGAATACAATGCGTACATTTTCCTTGGGCAGTTCGTCCACAGGACAAAACGGCAGTTTCTGACTGACGCCTTTCTCCAACAGCATCTGGTACTGACGTTTTCTGCTCATGCTCATCAGATGCTCGAACAGCTCCCGCACACCCTTCTTCTCAAAGGGCGTCTCCACCATTGCCTGGATACTGGCCAGCTTCTCCTGCTCTCTGGCTTTATCAAAAACCTTTTTACCATTGGCAATCTTATAGGCAGCCACCTGTCCGGTCAGTCCCATTCGCCGTAGATACAGTTCCACGAACTGGCGGTCCACCTCATCAATCTCGTTTCTGATTTCCTGTAACTCTCTCATCCTCTACCTTCACCTTTTACAAAACGGTTCTTACCTGCTTGGGCTTATATCCCTCTTTCTGCAGCGCCTCCATGATCTGCTGTTTATGCTCCGCACCAAAACTCTCCATGGTAATGCGCAGTTCTACTTCCGCCGTCCGGTTCGTGGTCACAAACTGATTGTGCTCCAGCTTGATCACATTTCCCTGCTCCTGTGCGATAATACCGGAAACCTTACATAATTCACCGGGCTTATCGGGAAGCAGTACAGACACCGTAAATATCCGATCCCGAAAAATGAGGCCCTGCTGCACGACGGATGACATGGTGATCACATCCATATTGCCGCCGCTTAAGATCGCCACCACCCGCTTGTCCTTCATGTTCAGCTTCTTCAGCGCTGCGACCGTCAATAACCCAGAATTCTCCACGATCATCTTGTGATTTTCCACCATGTCTAAGAAGGACACGATCAGCTCGTCATCGTCCACTGTAATGATCTCATCTATGTTCTCCCGGATGTACGGGAATATCTTCTCACCCGGCGTCTTTACCGCAGTACCGTCCGCAATAGTGTTGACCGAAGGAAGTGTCGTTACCTGTCCCGCCTCAAAGGACGCTTTCATACAGCTGGCTCCCGCCGGCTCCACGCCAATCACAGTGATCTTGGGATTTAAGAGCTTTGCAAGGGTAGACACACCGGTGGCAAGGCCGCCGCCTCCCACAGGTACTAAAATACACTCCACCAGCGGCAGCTCCTTAAATATCTCCATTGCAATGGTTCCCTGTCCTGTGGCCACGGTCAGGTCATCAAAGGGATGGATAAAGGTATAGCCGTGTTTGTCGGCCAGCTCATATGCATAAGCGCACGCCTCATCGTACACATCTCCGTACAGCACCACTTCCGCGCCATAGCTCTTCGTGCGGTTCACCTTGATGAGAGGCGTGGTAGTGGGCATTACAATGGTTGCCTTACAGCCATAGCATTTTGCCGCATAGGCAACGCCCTGGGCATGGTTGCCGGCAGACGCCGTGATCAGGCCTCTCTCCCGCTCCTCGTCCGTCAGCGTGCTGATCTTGTAATATGCGCCTCTCACCTTATAAGCTCCGGTAAACTGCATATTCTCCGGTTTCAAATATACTTTATTTCCCGTCTGTTCGCTGAGGTAATTGCTGTATACCAGCTTCGTTTCCAGCGTAACCTCCCGAACCTTCTCGCTTGCCTCCTCAAATTTATTCAATGTCAACATGCGTATCGCCTTCTTTCTCTCTCACATCAAACAGAGCATTGACAAACTGCTCCGCGTTAAATTTCTGAAGATCATCTATAGTCTCGCCCACACCGATATATTTTACCGGAATGGCAAGTTCCGACTGAATCGCCACTGCAATTCCGCCCTTTGCCGTGCCGTCCATCTTCGTTAAGATGATACCTGTGATGTCCGCCACTTCCGCAAACTGCTTCGCCTGAGCCAGGGCATTCTGCCCCGTCGTTGCATCCAGCACAACCAGTGTTTCCCGGTAAGCATCAGGATACTCTTTTTCCAGAATACGGTTGATCTTGCGCAGCTCCTCCATCAGATTCTTCTTATTGTGAAGCCGTCCCGCCGTATCACACAGCAGCACATCCGCATTCCGGGCTTTTGCCGCCGCCACAGCATCGTACACCACAGAACCGGGGTCCGCCCCCTCCTGTCCTCCGATCATGTCCACGCCTGCGCGGTTCGCCCACTCCTTTAACTGTCCGCCTGCCGCTGCACGGAACGTATCAGCCGCCGCCAGCACGACCTTTCTGCCCTGGCTCTTAAGCTTACCTGCCAGTTTGCCCACAGAAGTAGTCTTGCCCACTCCGTTGACTCCAATGATCAGTACCACAGCGCGCTCTGTTTCAAAGCGGTACGCGGTCTCTCCCACCTGCATCTGTTCCTTGATACTCTCGATCAACAACTCCTTGCAGGCGGCAGGTTCCTTAATATGTTCCTCTTTCACCCGCCGTTTCAATGTCTCCAGGATTGCCTCTGTGGCGTGTACGCCCAGATCCCCCATAATGAGGATTTCTTCCAGTTCCTCATAAAACTCGTCATCAATGCTGGAAAAGCCCGAAAACAGGGCGTCAATACCCGATACAATATGATCCCTTGTCTTAGCCAGTCCCGATACCAGCCGGGCAAAGAATCCTTTCTTTTCCTGCTTCGGCTGTTCCGCTGTCTCTAAACCTTGCATTTCGTCCATATCTTCACATCCTCACTTGTCCAAGTCATTTTCTATCAAATTAACGCTTACCAGTGTAGACACACCCTTCTCCTGCATGGTGATTCCATAGAGACGGTCCGCCGCTGCCATGGTTCCTCGCCTGTGGGTGATAATAATAAACTGCGTATTCCGTGTCAGTTTATGCAGATATTTTGCAAACCGTCCCACATTGGAATCGTCTAACGCCGCCTCGATCTCGTCCAGCAGACAGAACGGAGAGGGCTTCAAATTCTGTATGGCAAACAGCAGCGCGATAGCTGTCAGCGATTTCTCGCCGCCGGATAGCTGCATCATATTCTGCAGCTTCTTGCCGGGGGGCTGGGCAATGATGCGGATACCGCACTCTAAGATATCCTCATCCTCCACCAGCTCCAGCGTACCCTTGCCGCCGCCGAACAGTTCCTTAAACGCTTTGTCAAATTCGTGCTGAATCTCCGCAAATTTCTCGGCAAACTGCTTGCGCATACCAGTATCCAGATCCTGAATGATGCCCATGAGCGTCTGCTCCGCCTCCACCAGATCATCATGCTGCGTCTTTAAGAACTGGTAACGCTCGCTAAGCTCCTTGTATTCTTCGATGGCATTGACATTGACGTCACCCAGCTTGCGGATTTCATCCTTGACCCCGGAAATCTGCTTCTTGAGTTCCGGCAGATCGTCATACGCTTCGTTCCGCAGTACACTGGCATTGTGAGGTGTCAGCTCATACTCCTCCCACATATAATTGGTCTGGAATTCTGCCGCCTCCTCCAGCTTCTCACGCTGTCCGTTCAATCGGAAGATCTCTTTATCCAGATTGGCAATCTCCTTGGAAATCTCCTCTCGCTTCTCGAAGAAGCCTTTGTACTCCGCAGACATCCGCTCCTTTGCCTCAAGACTTTCCTTCAGCTTCTGTTCCATCGCTGCGTAATTCTCATCGGATGCCGCTATGGTCAGCCGGATCTCCTCAATCTCATTCTCATGGCGCTTCGCATCCTCTCTCGACTCACCGGACTGATTCTGCAATGTCTCCTCATCCGCAATCACCTGAGCCAGTTCTGCGCTCACGCGCTGCAGATTCTCCTCTAAGAATTCCTGTCTTTGCTCAAATCCTGCCGCCTCCAACTGTATTTCAGACACAGCTCTGGAAGCATCCTCCTCCAGCTTCAACTGCTCTTCTAAAACTGTCTGCAGCTTTTCTGACTCTGCAGCAATCTCCTTCTCTCTCTGCTCTCCCGCTACAATGACTGCCT
This sequence comes from Lachnospiraceae bacterium, assembly GCA_029071325.1. Taxonomy (GTDB): domain Bacteria; phylum Bacillota; class Clostridia; order Lachnospirales; family Lachnospiraceae; genus Roseburia_C. Next base: position 148,894 of record JAIEAP010000043.1, read on the forward strand.
CGGTGCGCTCCCTGTCGCGCCGGATCTGCGCCAATTGTTCTTCCAGCTCCTGATTCTCATTCTTCAGACCTTCAAAGACATTCTCGCTCTCCAGCTTCTGCTGACGGCAGCGCTCTACATTCATCTGCGCCGTATTCTGCACAAGATACTGCTCCTGCAATTCCTGACGAACCTTCTGCTGATCCTGCTTTAACAGCTCCTGGGTGGTTCGGATCTCTTCCGTCCGTTCCCTGCACGACTGCATGGATTCCTTTCGCTTTGCAATGGTTTTCTCTAACTCATCAATCTCACGTTTGCGTCCCAGCAGATTGCTGTTATTCTTAAAAGCTCCTCCGGCAATGGAGCCGCCGGGGCTTAGATATTCTCCTTCCAGCGTCACAATATGAAGCGTATATTTGCTCTTCTTCGCCAGGGCAAGGGCATGGTCAATGGTATCCACCACAAATACCCTTCCCAGAAGATACGCCATCACCTCATCGTAAGCGCTGTCATTATGTATCAGCGTGTTGGCATTGCCGATCACGCCCTCTTCTTTTAAGAATACCTCCTGTTTGCTGTTATCCCTTGCCTTTACACTGGTCAGAGGTAAGAAGGTAGCGCGTCCCAGACGGTTCTGCTTTAGATAAGCTATCATTTCCTTTGCCGTCCGCTCGTCCGCGGTCACGACATTCTGAATGTTGCCGCCCAGAGCCGTCTCCACCGCCGTCTCATATTTCCGGTCTACCTTCATCAGATCCGCAACCACACCGTGAATGCCTTCATGCTTCTCTTTCTGTTCCATGACGCGGCGGATACTGTTGCCATAGCCTTCATAGCGTTCTGCGATATTCCGCAGGGATTCCAGTCTGGAAGTCTCCTTATGGTACTGTGCCGCCTCCTGCTCCAGGGTATTCCGATTGGCGGCAGCCTTCTGCTTCCACTCCTCGATCTGGGCTGTAAGATCTGCCTCCTGCTGCTTAAATTCCCGGATCTTGCGTTCCGTGGCTCCAAGCTCCTCCTCATATCCATGAAGCACAGTATCCAGATCTGCTTCCTCGCTCTTACGCTTTAAGAGCCTCTGGTTTAGCTGTGCCTTACGGATATTCACCTGTTCTGCCATGGTGTCAAACTTCTGAAGCTGTGCCTTGATAGAAGCTTTGCTGTTCAGAAGCTCAATGATCTCGTTTTTGCCGTCTTCCACGCCCTGATTGCAGCGCGCAATTTCATTCTGTATCTGCTGTAGCCGCTCTGATGCCAACGCCTTCCTGGCATCCACTTCTGTTATCTGTTCCGCAAGAAGGGACTTCTGCTCCTCGTAATTTTTCTTCTGCTCTGCTTTATTTTCCCTGCTTACCGCAAGCTGCTCGAGACGCTGTTTTAGATTCTCCTCCGTCATCTGCGCTGCACGGATCTGCTCTCTCAAGACATTGATCTGTCCTTCCAGCTTTCCCTTCACCACAGTCGTGTTATTCAACTCCTCCCGCGCCTGGGTGATCCGGTCATCCATCTCCTGCATGTCCTGCTCTTTCCGCTCGTACTCCACCTTAATGTTTTCGTACTCCCGGTTGCTGCTTTGCAGGCTGGCATCTGCAATCTTATATTTTCCTTCTACCTCTTTCCGCTGTGTCTCGATACGCTCCATCTCCAGAAGGAACATATTCACATCCAGTGTCTTAAGTTCTTCCTTTTTCTTAAGGTAAATTTTCGCCGCCTCAGACTGACGCTCCAATGGCCCGATCTGACGCTCCAATTCCCCCAGGATATCATTGACGCGTACCAGATTCTCCCTCTCGTGCTCCAACTTCTTCTGAGCGGTGACTTTTCTGCGCTTATACTTCACAATACCAGCAGCTTCATCAAAAAGTTCACGGCGTTCCTCCGGTTTGCCGCTTAGGATACGTTCAATCTGTCCCTGTCCGATAATAGAATAGCCCTCCTTACCGATACCGGTATCATAGAAGAGCTCGCTTACGTCCTTGAGACGGCAGGGGCTGCCGTTGATCAGATACTCACTCTCCCCGGAACGGTATACGCGCCTTGCAATCGTGACCTCCGCAAAATCGATGGCAAGCTGGCGGTCCGCATTGTCCAATGTAATCGCCACATAGGCGTAGCTTAATGGTTTACGGTTTTCTGTGCCTGCAAAGATTACATCCTGCATGCTGGCGCCTCGCAACTGCTTGGCGCTCTGCTCCCCCAGCACCCACCGCACCGCATCTGCCACATTGCTTTTGCCGCTTCCGTTCGGTCCCACGATCCCTGTGATCCCGTTGTGAAAATCAAAGACAAGTTTATTGGCGAAGGATTTGAATCCCTGTATTTCTATGCTCTTAAGATACATCGTTTCCTCCGTTCTCCAGGTTTTCCGCCTTCTGCTGCTTCAGCTTAAGCAGAGCCTGATATGCCGCTTCCTGTTCCGCAGCCTTCTTCGTATGTCCTTCACCTTCTCCGACCGTCACATGATCCATCTGCGCTGCCACCCAGAAATGCTTGTCGTGATCAGGACCTTCCTCCCGAATGATCTTATAATCCAGGACGTGGCCTCCCTTTGCCTGTACCACCTCCTGAAGGATAGTCTTGCTATCAAAAAAGAGCTGCTTGTGCTCAATGTCCGTTAGGATATATTTTAACACAAACTCTTTTGCACTAGCAAAACCACCGTCCAGATAAATAGCTCCGATCACTGCTTCCAGCGCATCGGACAATATGGATTTGCGCTCCCGTCCGCCTGTATGATCTTCTCCCTTGCCAAGATACAGATAGCTTCCCAGATCAAGCTCCCTGGTACAAAAAGCAAGTGTCGGCTCACACACCAGGCTTGCCCGCAGCTTCGTCAGACTTCCCTCCGCATAATCCGGATATTTCTCATACAGAAATTCACTGGACATAAGCTCTAACACCGCGTCACCTAAGAATTCCAGCCGTTCATTATCCGAATGCTTCTTCATATGATGCTCATTGGCATAGGAACTGTGGGTCAGCGCCTGCTGTAATAACTGCGGATTGCGGAACTGATAACCCATCTTTACTTCCAACTCTTGTATTCTATTCACGATACTGTCCTCATCTTTCCCCAATTGCCACAAAAACGGCAATTCGTATTAAGAGACACAGGGGGCTGAGCATGATCCGCACACCGCTGACCATGCAACAGCCCCTTTGTTCTGCTACCTAAGTATGTTAGTTCAACGCAGCTTTGATCTGCTCAACCGCATCGCCTACTGTTACGATCTTCTCTGCCTGATCATTGGGAATCTCAATGTCAAATTCTTCTTCCAGTCCCATAATGATCTGGAAGATGTCCAGTGAATCTGCTCCAAGGTCATCCACAAAAGTGGTCTCAAGGGCAATCTCTTCCTCATCCACATTCAAAACCTCTGCAATGATTTTTTTCAGCTTTTCAAATTCCATAACATTTTTCCTTTCTACTTTTCTGTTGTTATTATATTGGATTTAATTTTTTCGTTGATATTCTGCTCCTTAAAGGTGACACATTGTATCACAGCATTCTTCACTTCCTTGGCCTTTGAACTGCCATGAATCTTCACCACCAGGCCATTCAATCCCAGAAGCGGCGCCCCTCCATACTCGGATGCATCAAAGGACTTAATGGTATTCTTTAAAGCCGGAAGCGCCAGCGCTGCGCCAATCTTACTCTTTAAAGTGCTGGTAAGTCCTTTCTTGATCACACCGATCAGCGTACTTGACAATCCTTCGTACAGCTTTAAGATCACATTACCCACAAATGCCTCGCAGACAATGACATCTGCCGCACCCTGAGGAATGTCCCTGGCCTCAATGCTGCCTACAAAGTTGATGCCTGAGCACTCCTTAAGCAGCGGAAATGTCTCCTTGACAAGAGCGTTGCCCTTCTCTTCCTCCGCCCCGATATTGACGATAGCAACTCTCGGATTCCTGATGCCTACCACATGCTCCATGTAAATGGAACCCATCTGGGCGAACTGCACCAGATGCGATGCCCTGGCGTCTACATTTGCACCGCAGTCAATCAGCAGTGAGACTCCCTTCTCGGTGGGGATGAGCGGAGCCAGCGGCGGTCTTTCAATTCCCTTAATCCGCCCCACGATCACCTGTCCGCCTACCAGTACCGCGCCAGAGCTTCCCGCCGACACAAAGGCATCCGCTTCTCCTTGCCGGACCATATTCATGCCCACAACGATGGAAGAATCCTTCTTGCGCCGGATCGCCATAACTGGCTGTTCTGCCGTCTCAATAATCTCCGATGCCTGGCGGATCAATATCTGCTTCTCATCATATGCATACTGTGACAATTCTTTCTGGATGACGTCCTGCTGCCCTACCAATATCACCTGAATGTCCTGCCGCATATGTACTGCATCGATGGCGCCTCTGATAATCTCGCTGGGAGCATTATCTCCTCCCATGGCATCCAGCGCCACCTTCACACACTCCTGCATCTACATACCTCCTGTAACGTATCCCATTACTCCGGCTGCACGTCTGCATGCCTATATGCAATATACTATAACTGAGATTAGAAATCAACCACAAAAAATAACTGTTAATTCTGGTATTCCCGGTTCTTCTCATCCTCCCGCGCCAGATCCTCCGGCGACATATACTTGCGGAAAATCCGTTCCATAATACTGTTTTGCACGGAACTGAACAATGCCGGCATGATCACTGCCAGCGCCGGAATTCCCCATGTGATAAGTAGCAGGATCAGCAGGCACACCACCAGCAGCAACGTATACGGGAAATGCGCTACCATCATCAACACCGCGTTTTTCAAGATTGCTTTACTGGTGTTTTCGAACCTGGCGATATTGGGATATACAAACAGCCACACCAGCCAGGTAAGCCAGAACATGATCAGGAAGAAGTATCCCACATAGCCCAGAGGCGATCCATCCTCCATAAATAGGCTCATGATAAACTGATCTACCCACATCAGTATGGCAAATCCCAAAAATCCCATCCACAGCAGCGTTGCCTGTTTAAAATTCGACCGAAACGCTCCCCAGAACTCTTTCCAAAGATAGCCTCTCTCATGATGGATCACTTTATTCACGGTATAATACAGAGCCGTGCTGGACGCGCCAATGGTGAACACAGGGATGCAGCCCACCACCCACAGCATACTGACGCAAAATATATCCACCAGCTTGCTGACAAACTGAAAAAATTTATTATTGTAGCTGAAAATTCCACTCATTATGTTCTCTCCCTGTTATCTTTTCCCGATTGAAAAAGGAAGTGTTTTTGCAAACACTCCCTTTTGTCTTCCATTAGTCCTGAGGAATAATCTCTTTCTTATTGTAGGAACCGCAGTTCTTACATACTCTGTGAGGCATCATTAACGCGCCACACTTGCTGCACTTTACTAAGCTCGGAGCAGTCATTTTCCAGTTTGCTCTTCTTTTATCACGTCTTCCTTTGGAAGATTTGTTCTTAGGACAAATTGACATCTGGTCACACCTCCTTAAATTTATTGAAAATATCCTGGATTGCTGCCATTCTGGGATCAAGCTCTGTCTTGGAACAACTGCAGTCCTGTCGGTTCAGATTTGTACCGCACTTCTTACAAATCCCCCTGCAGTCCTCCTGGCACAGAACCTTCATCGGCCAGTTCACCAGGATTTCATGATAGACAAGTCTGTCAACATCCAGCTGAACGCCTTCCATGTAATCTGCTTCTTCCGTCTCTTCCTCTGTTCCGTCTGCTCCCTCCAGGGGAATCACTTCATCAAACTTCAGATGAAACTCTGTCGGAACATCCTCAAGACAGCGGTCACATGGGATTGCAATCTCCACATCTGTCTCTCCGGTGATTAGCAACTGCTTATTTTCCCGGTTGACCATGTGCAAATCGAATGGCTTTTTCTCTATGATAGGAAACACGCCCAATTTGGAATCAAAGGATGCTGCCTCGATCGTTACCTCTTTCGTAACCTCCCTGTTCTCACAGGTACATACATCAGTCAAATCTAATTTCACGTTTGTCTCCTTTTCATACCTAACCAATTATACATAGGGTCATGCCGTTTGTCAATAAATTTTTTCCTACACCAGCGCAACGGTCTCCCTTGCAATGGCAAGTTCTTCATTGGTCGGGATCACGCAAACCGGTATTTTAGAATCCGCTGTAGATATGATCTTATCCTCACCCCGGACCTTATTCGCCTCCGCATCCAACGCGATGCCAAGGTATCCCAGATAAGCCACGACCTTTTCCCGGATAAAGGAAGTGTTTTCACCAATACCCGCCGTGAACGCAATTGCATCCACACCGTTCATAGCCGCTACATACGCGCCGATATATTTTGCCACACGGTAAGCAAATACCTCGCATGCGTCAATGGCACGCTCATTTCCTTCGTAATATGCCTTTTCCAGATCACGGAAATCGCTGGATACACCGGAGATTCCCTCCACACCCGACTTCTTGTTCAGCACGTCCATGATGCCGTCGATATCCAGTCCCTCTTTCTTTGCAATAAACTCAATAATCGCCGGGTCGATATCGCCGGAACGCGTTCCCATCACAAGTCCCTCTAAGGGGGTGAGTCCCATGGAAGTATCTACACACTTTCCGTTCTGCACCGCACTGATGGACGCGCCGCCTCCCAGATGCGCCACGATAATCCTGGAATCCTGAAAATCCATATTCAGAAATTCCGCCGTATGCTTCGACACGAAGCTGTGGCTGGTGCCATGGAAGCCGTAACGTCTCACTTTGTACTTCTCATAATATTCATAGGGAAGCCCGTATAAATATGCCTTCTTGGGCATGGTCTGATGGAATGCAGTATCAAAAACACCCACCATCGGCACATTCGGCATCAGTTCCTGACATGCCCGGATTCCTATGAGATTCGCCGGATTATGTAACGGCGCCAGTTCATTACACTCCTCCACCTGCGCCAGAACCTCTTCCGTCAGAACCACGGAGCTGGCAAACTTCTCACCGCCGTGCACCACACGGTGTCCTACCGCATCAATCTCGCTCAGGCTCTTCACTGCCCCGGTCTTCGGATTAACAAGCGCGTCTAATACCAACTGGATTGCTTCTTTATGCGTCGGCATCGCCGCATCCGTTATCTCTTTATCGCCCCCGGTCAACTGGTATACCAGCCTTCCGTCCAGTCCTATCCTCTCACAGATTCCCTTTGCCAGAACCGCCTCCGTATCGGAATTGATCAACTGGTATTTCAGGGAAGAACTCCCACAGTTAATTACTAAAGTATTCATCCTCTCAATCACCTCATCCAAAAATAGTATGTGCCCCGCACATGCATTTAGTATACGACGAATTCACTGCCGGTTCAAGTGTCTTTGCGCAAAAAACAGCGGCACTCCTTGCTTTTTCCCGTGAAAAACCGTACCATAGATTCATACATGAATAGCTGTTCCAAATTATAAGGAGTACCAGAACCGGAGGACATATGAATACCGTTGGAGTCATCGCAGAATATAATCCCTTTCACAAAGGACATCTCTATCAGATTGAGGAAATACGCAGGCGTACCGGGGCAGATTACATCATCATTGCCATGAGCGGCGACTTCCTGCAGCGGGGTACGCCTGCCATCATCGACAAATATACCAGAACCAAAATGGCGCTCTCCTGCGGCGCAGACCTTGTGTTAGAATTGCCATGCCTGTGGGCGGTTTCCTCAGCGGAGGATTTCGCCGCGGCAGGCGTGACCCTTTTGGAGAAAACAGGCTGTGTGGATATGCTGTGCTTCGGAGCCGAGCACCATGAACTGACGCTCCTTGAGACCATCGCAGATATCCTGGCAGAGGAGCCCGAAGATTTTTCCCGCCGTCTTGGAGACCATCTGAGAGAAGGAATGCCCTTCCCCGCAGCCCGAAGTCTTGCGCTGACCGAATATATAGCGTCTGAAGCGTTATCTGAGACCGCCGCTGGCCTCCTGGCAAATGATCCTGACTCCGCCGCAGGCAGCGCCCATATCCCGGATCTGCTGGCCTGCCCCAACAATATCCTTGCCTTAGAGTACCTGAAAGCGATCCGGCGCAGAAACAATACCCTGACACCTCTGCTCATTTCCCGCCGGGGTGCAGGCTATCATGAGGAGGATATCCGACATCCCATGGCCTCTGCAACTGCAATCCGGCAAGCACTGACCGGAACCCAGTCTTGGGCTGACAGCGCCGGTCTTGATGCCATGCCCGATGCCGCGGCAGATATCTTAAGGGACTGCCGCCGGGAATACCCCTATACTGACCCGGACGATTTTTCTGCCCAGTTGGCTTATCTGCTCTTATCCTTAAGCAGGCAGCAACTTGCTCAATATCAGGATTGCAATACGGAGCTTGCCGGCCGTATCAAAAGCCTTCTGCCAGAGTTTCATTCTCTGGAGCAATTCTCCGGCATCTTAAAATCCCGCAACCTGACACACACCAGGATCAGCCGTAGCCTGTGCCATATTCTGCTGGGTCTGACACAGGAGGATTATGCGCTGGGCCGTTCACTGGATTATGCTCCCTATCTTCGGATACTTGGCTTTCGCAGGGAGGCAGCGCCTCTCTTGACCCGCCTGGATGCATGCGCCCAGGCTCCCGTAATTTCCAAGCTTGCCGATGCCTCGTCCATTTTGCCGGAAGATGCCGCAAAGCTTTTGTCCCATGATATCTTCGCAGCAGATCTGTACGAGCAGAATCTTGCCCGCCGGGCAAAAAAAACAGCCCGCAGCGAATACAGCCGCGGACTGGTCATCATCTGAACAAATAAAAAAGGGGCGCATAATTACTATTATCAGAAACACATCTATTACTCCGTGATTGGCAGGCATACACAGGGTATCAGCTCACCTTGTGCTGAAATTCCAGCAGCCCCCGGTGTATCATTTTCGATGATTTCTGTCTTTTTAACGTTCGAACAATCCTTGGTATCCGTCCGCCTATCACGGACATGTAATCTGCAGGTTTTGTGTTTCTCTTGATGGGCGTTCTGATGTGACGTGCGGGCTGCGGACATTGTCTGAGCTCGTCATCTATAAATGGTTATATGTTGAAGCGAGTTATGGAGTAGCCCGCTCATATCGACCACAGAAGAACGCCCATTTAGAGAAACTAGAAACCGAAGCCGCATGTCGCGTGACAGGCGGACAGATGCCAAAGGGATTGTCGAAGCATAAAAAGACAGAAAAATTATGATACACCGGGGGCTGCGGAATTTACACGCACCGGTTCAAGGATACCCTGCGTATGCCTGCCAATTTCGGAGAAAAGATTATGTTCCGATAATAGTAATTATGCGCTCCCTTTTTTATGCATAAATTAGTGATGGAACAGACGGATGCCGGTAAAGCTCATGACCATTCCGTATTTGTTGCAGGTCTCGATTACATGGTCATCACGGATGGAGCCTCCCGGCTGAGCCACATACATAACACCGCTTCGGTGAGCGCGCTCAATGTTATCACCAAAGGGGAAGAACGCATCTGACCCCAGGGAAACACCGGTGTTCTGATCCAGCCACGCACGCTTCTCCTCTGCCGTAAATACCGGCGGCTTCTCGGTAAAGATATTCTCCCATGCCCCGTCTGCCAGAACATCCATATAATCTTCTCCGATATAGAGATCGATAGCATTGTCTCTGTCCGCTCTGCGGATGCCGGGAAGGAACGGCAGTCCCAATACCTGGGGAGACTGACGCAACCACCAGTTGTCCGCCTTGGAACCTGCCAGGCGGGTACAGTGGATGCGGGACTGCTGTCCTGCGCCGATACCGATTGCCTGACCGCCCTTCACATAGCATACGGAATTAGACTGCGTATATTTCAAAGTGATCATGGAAATGGCAAGATCAATCTTCGCCGACTCCGGCAGATCCTTATTCTCCGTCACAATATTGGAGAAGAATGCATCGTCAATCACCAATTCATTCCTTCCCTGCTCAAAGGTAATTCCGAATACCTGCTTACGCTCAATGGGATCCGGTACATAATCCGGATCGATCTCAATCACATTATAATTGCCGTTTTTCTTTGATCTTAAGATTTCAAGCGCATCCTCGTCATATCCCGGTGCGATCACACCGTCGGACACCTCTCGCTTAATGAGGAGCGCCGTCGCTTTGTCACACACATCCGACAGTGCAATAAAGTCACCAAAGGAAGACATTCTGTCTGCGCCCCTTGCCCTTGCATAGGCATTGGCAATTGGTGTGAACTCCACATCCATATCGTCTACCCAGTATATTTTGCGCTCCACATCGGTCAAGGGAAGCCCCACTGCTGCGCCGGCCGGCGATACATGCTTAAAGGACGTCGCTGCTGGAAGCCCTGTCGCCTGCTTTAACTCCTTGACCAGCTGCCAGCCGTTGAAAGCATCCAGGAAATTAATATAGCCCGGTCTGCCGCATTTTACCTCTATGGGCAGCTCTCCCTGCTCCATGTAGATCTTTGAGGGCTTCTGATTGGGATTACAGCCGTATTTTAATTCAAATTCTTTCATTTCTTTATCTCCTTATGTGTTGTTGCTTTTCCGTTACTATTCACATTCCTCTCATCCTCATGCGCAATCGTCGCTCTCACGAGCTCCAGTCCCGCTGCTTACGCAGCTAAGATTGCTTATGAGGGTGAGGTTTCTGCTTCGCAGTCATACAAGAAATATCATCCAGCTTCTTACAAGCAAGCTTGACGAATCTGTCTAATATTCCTTATATGACTGTGAATAGTAACTGTTACTGGTTTTTATTGACGATCCTGCTGTCATATTTACCTGTTGCAATATCAATATAGCGCACAAACAGGGACACCTTATTATCCTGGTTCAGATTGTTCCATACACGTTCGGTGAAGGTATCGATATCTCCCGAGATATCTACCAGAACCGGTTCGCCTTCAAAGCTGGGCAGGGGATCTCCGTCTCCCATATAGGTATGAATGAAATGACCCTCTCCTGCTGCCGGATGCTCATAGGCAAAGGTAAAGCGATTGCAGGAATCCGGGCTTCCGTTGTTGCTCTTTAAGATGGACATGGCATAATTATAACTGCCGTTCTCTACATGCATGATGCCCGAGATTCTCGGAGTATAATTGGGGGCGTCCGGCTCAAACTCTCTGGTGCGCAGCGCCTGCTCAAAGGTCTGCTGCTTATCCATCAGTTCATAGATGGTGTCGGTCTGATCCCCGTTCGTCACGATGGTCTTGTTGCCCAGCACCCGCACCGGCGCATAAATGATCAGGCTTGGGTCGCTCAGCTTGGAAGGATCGAAGGCCTGGGTACGGATTCCCTCTCCATCCTCCACAAATACGCGGTTGCGGCTGTTTTCGCTGCGCCCCATAATAAAATATGCCGTAACAGCATATTTCCCGTCCTCCGACCTTCCGATCACGATACCCCTTCCGGGATAAGTCGTCCTGCTCAACTCCTCTGCCAGTGAAATCATTTTCATTACTATTCCTCCTTGTGTTTGTTCTTTCATCTATTGCTCCATCAACTGCGCCAGCTCACGGGCCCTGCATTCCCAGGTATCCTGTGTGACAGCGCGCTCATAAGCCTCATTTGTCAGCCGTTCCATCCTGCCAGGATACAGCAGTGCATCCTCTGCGATCGCCGGCAGTTCTGTCAGCTCCTTTAATTCATAAAAGCGCAGATCCTTCTCATCTGTAAAACGCTCCTTCAAATAAATGCTGGGATCGGTCAAAGCCACAGCGCCATTCAGCATTGCGGTAAATATCCGGTCATGGGCTCCGTCCTTAAACCACGGCATAGTATTCAGCGCCAGCTTCGCATTGCGCACAACCTCCACACACCCCACCGAATCCAGTTGTTTTCCACTGCATATCAGGCACTCCGGCCGCTTTACCGGAAGCTTCTCCCACGCATTGCCAAACACATGGACGGTGATGCCATGATTAACCAACATCTGAACCGTGCGCTCCCTGAAATACGTCCGGTTATATAAGTCCAGAAACAACATTCCATAAAATGCCGCCTTCAGTTCCCGGTCCGTAGCCTCCGGTATCTCCCGCTTCACATAGTATTCCATAGCTTCGTCCAATGGCGTATCCGGGCGCATACGCAGCCCGTTGAGTATCTCCTGATAGAAATTGATGTATTCCGGGGTCTGGCTGGTAAAATGCTCCTCCACCGGAGGCAGCGGCACATAGTTTGCGATAAAAGCCACATCATACTTTCGCTCTCTATACGGAATCCAAGTCTCCCGTTCTACCCTCAGATTCTCCGCATGATCCATTCCCTCACGACGGACGATATTGCCCGCCAACGGCAGAAAATAACAGGGAATCTTCGGATAAAACCGCTTCATATAAGACACATGCTGCCGGTCAATACACAATACTGTCACATTGGGATAATTTTCCTCCAGCTGCTTGTAATAATAAAGCGGGTGATCCACCAAAATCACATACACCGGGATATCCCGGCTCTCCCATACGCTCCTGCCGTCCGGCTCCTGTAAGAAGCTCTCGCCGCTGAACCCAATAAAATTAAAAGTCACCGCCGCGGTCTCCCCCGGTTTCAAGAATTTACACAGATGCTTAAAGCCCTGCTGCTTAGCCTCAATATCATAGAAAAATATCTGATAGCCCCATGCCCGGAAGGCATCTGCCAACTCATGGGAAAAATAGGTCAGCGTCTCAACACCCCGCTCAAAGAACACAAGCTTATGTATCTTACCCATATTATCCTCCGACATTCCCTCTCTCTGATCTGTAACAGTTCAGCGCGTAATACAAGCGATGACTGAACTGTTAGTTTTTAAAACTATGAATCGGCGCCGGAATCCGTCCGCCACGGTTGATAAAAGCATCGCAGGAATACCCGTTCACCGGCATGATGGGAGCATACCCGAATAACCCGCCGAACTCCACCGTATCACCTACGCCTTTGCCGATCACAGGGATCAGGCGCGCCGCCGTCGTCTTCTGGTTGATCATACCAAGCGCCATCTCGTCGGCAATGATGCCTGAGATGGTAGTTGCCTTTGTATCTCCCGGAATCGCTATCATGTCCAGTCCTACGGAACAGACACATGTCATGGCTTCCAGCTTCTCCAGGGTGATCGCTCCTGCCTGCACGGCGTGGATCATCCCCTGGTCTTCGCTGACTGGAATAAACGCGCCGCTCAATCCCCCTACATAAGAGGAAGCCATCACGCCGCCCTTTTTCACCTGATCATTTAAGAGCGCCAGGGCTGCGGTAGTTCCAGGAGCGCCGGCATATTCCAGACCGATCTCGCAGAGAATGTCCGCCACGCTGTCTCCCACTGCCGGGGTAGGCGCCAAGGACAGATCCACAATGCCAAATGGAATGTTAAGAAGACGTGACGCCTCCTGTGCCACCAACTGACCTACCCGGGTCACCTTGAAGGCCGTCTTCTTGATGGTCTCACAGAGAACCTCAAAGTTCTCGCCACGCACCTTCTCCAATGCCGTCTTCACCACGCCGGGACCGCTGACGCCCACGTTGATCACTGCATCCGCCTCTGTCACACCGTGAAATGCTCCTGCCATGAAGGGATTGTCATCCGGGGCATTACAGAACACCACCAGTTTCATACAGTCTACGGAATCTCTATCCTTGGACTGTTCTGCCACCTGAAGAAGAATCTCTCCCATAAGTTTCACGGCATCCATATTGATGCCGGTCCGGGTAGATGCAAGATTGACAGAGCTGCACACCCGCTCCGTACGGCACAGAGCCTTTGGAATGGAGCGTATCAGCATCTCGTCAGCATGCGTCATCCCCTTAGATACCAGAGCGGAATAACCCCCAATGAGATTAACCCCCACTGCCTTTGCCGCCGCGTCCATGGTGTCTGCAATTGTTGCAAAATCCTCCGGCGTCTTACAGGCCGCGCCGCCCACCAGCGCAATGGGCGTCACGGAAATGCGCTTATTGACAATGGGAATCCCGAACTCACGCTCGATTTGCTGCCCCGTTTCGGCCAGGTTCTTCGCCACCCTTGTAATCTTCTCATAAATCTTCTCATTCAGCCGTTTCAGATCGTCATCGATGCAGTCTAAGAGGCTGATGCCGATGGTGATGGTACGCACATCCAGATTCTCATGCTCCACCATCTTATTGGTCTCATTTACTTCCATTATATTGATCATAGTATTCTCCTGCTGTTCCCTTAAACGCGATGCATCATGTCAAAAATTTCTTCTCTCTGGCACTTAATGGTCACCCCGATGGTCTCTCCCAATTCCTCCAGGGCAGATGCGCAGTCGGCAAACGCTACCTCTGAAGTATTTAGATCCACGATCATCATCATATTGAAGAAACCGTCAATGATGGTCTGGGAAATGTCCAGCACATTGATATGATTATCCGCCAGATAAGTACATACCTTAGCTATGATGCCTACGGTATCCTTCCCAACTACGGTTATGATCGTCTTGCTCTGTGTCTTGTCCATATGTCAATCTCCTCTTCATGCTCTGTCTTATTACACTGTAACCATTCAGCTATGACACCCGTATCACCTCGGATACCGTATCGCGCCGTGCTACCAGTATCGGGAAATCATTCCCGTGATATGGGTTTTCCCCGGCGTCTATCTCCTGACGGACCGCTTCGTATGCCAACTCTGGTATATTGTTTTCCCGGCTCAGATGCCCCAGCAGCACCGTGCCGAAATGATCGTGCAGGAGCCTTCCCAGCAATTGCCCGCTTGCCTCATTGGACAGATGTCCCTGCTCGCCCAGTATCCTTATCTTCAGCGGATACGGGTATCCTCCTGCCTGCAGCATATGTATGTCATGATTCGCTTCCAGCAACAGAAGATCCAGTCCCTGCAGCTTCTCAACCAGCGTCTCATCATAGGTCCCAAGATCTGTAACTACCGCCATTTTATGGCCGCCCTGCTGCATGATATATGCCACAGGATCTGCCGCATCATGGGAAATGCTGATGGGCTCCACCGTCAGGTCCCCCAACGCGAATGCCTCCCCCGGACACACCGGGTGAAACAGCGTCGGATCTATCGTTCCCACCAGCGTAGTGCTGTGAATTGCCGCTATCGTCTTCTCCGTGGCATAAATCGGTATTCCATATTTTCTGGCCACCACTCCCAGCCCTGCCACATGGTCTGAGTGTTCATGCGTCACCAGGATGCCCTGCATCTCCTTAGTCGTAAGCCCGATGGAGTTCAATCCCTCCTCGATACGTTTCCCGCTGACACCTGCGTCAATCATAATACGCGTGCTGCCGGCTCCCGCATAAATACAGTTACCGGTGCTTCCGCTTGCTATACTGCATAACTCCATCTTGTCTTATCCTATCTCTCTCCAATATATCTCTATTTTATCTCCGTCGCAAAGCTGCTGTGTATACTGAGCATCCTCACCATTGATCAGCGTGACGATCGCCCTGCCGCCTCCTGCCGACAGGTCGAAGTCAATATAGTCGAAAATATCTACGAACACATAGTCTTCTTTACCGTTCAGCACAATGCTCTGATCATTTACCACCACTACAAGATCCTTCTGTAACAGGGGCTTGGGAGTCTCCGCAGCCAGTTTCTCTTCCGTTACCGGCATGTTCTGATCTGCCGCAGGCTGCGGCTCCGAAACAGAAGTCTCCGCGGTCTCTTCTTTTGGCTCCGGGGATGCTTCCGCCACCGCATCCGGTGATTCTACGTATTCGGTACTCACATAGGTGTCATTGGTTGTCCACTCCACCTCAAAATTCTCATAGACCAGAGATTCCATATCTGCCGGTCTGCCGTTCAGTATGATGTCCGACTGAGTGTCCACCGTGACATCCATGAACTCGGCAAGCTGTCCCACCGTGTAAAATGCGCGGTTTTCAATGACATCTCCGTCCTGTATCTGGTATCCCGGAGCCTCCAGGCTTCCGTTGACCTCCACAAACTTCGGACAGGTAATGTTCCTGCCGTTGACCATAAAGGTGATGGTAGCCGACGTATATTCCTCCAGTTGCTCAATGACAGCATTTGCCGCTCCTCCCACCGTTGACTCCTCAATGGTGATCTCGGAATTCGGCTGCAGCGGCGCATTGATGCTGACCTCTTTGCCATTCACTCTGACTATGGCGGACTCGCCCGCCTCCCCGCGGATCACCCGGAGGTTGCCATTTACCGTACACCGGATCTCCTTTCCCCTCCTGGGGAACAGAAGTTCATTGGGAAAGCCTGCATGCAGCGCCGCATCAACAATGGTCAGATGACCATTATCATACAGCTTCAGCCGCTCTCCGTTGAAATGTACCATAATAAAATTATTCTTCTGCGTGTAATAATTCAGACAGATACCCACCGGCGTTACGATCAGGGGATCCTTCTTCACATTTTCCTGGGCAAAATGTACCTCCTGCAGTACCTCTTCCCCTCGAAGCGCCACACGCTCATTGGGAAGGTCCAGCTTATCCGCCAGCATTTCCGCGAATCCGTGAATCTTGCCGCCGCCTCCCACGATAAATGTGGCACTGACCGTTTTATCCCCGTTCAGTTCTTTTATTTTGGCCGCCACCTCAGTTGTGATCCGGTCCACCGTATCATGCAGAAGCTCCCATACCTCTTCCGCCTTGATGGTGTGCTTGATACACATGATATCTGTGTATTCAATTTCCTCGTCTGTGGTGGAGGACAGCTTGATATGCTCCGCCATATTGAAATCCACCAAATAGTGATGAACCAACAGTTCCGTCAATTCATCTCCCGCATAGGGAATCATGCCGTAGGCAATGATGCTTCCGTCTCTGGTAACCGAAATATCGGAGGTTCCCGCCCCCACATCCACCAATGCAATGTTCAGCATACGGAATGCCTCCGGAATCGCTATGTTGATGGCGGCGATAGGCTCCAATGTCAGGCTCGCCACGGAAAGCCCTGCTTTATCCACTGCGGAATACAAGCCGTCCACCACATCCTCAGGCAGAAACGTTACAATGATATCCTCCGATATTTTATCCGCCTTATGTCCTTCCAGATTAGAAAAAACCTCATCATTGATATAATACTTCACCACGGAATAGCCTACACAGTAGAACTTATATCTGGTGTCATTCTTCTCCTTCAGTATCTGCTGTGCCTGGTCTACACCGATGAGATCCAGCGTATGGATATGTTCTCTTGTGACTACTGTCTCCTCCGGGAATTCGTGTTCGACTGTAGTGGTCACAGTCTTTAGCACACGACCTGCCGCTGCGATACAGACCTCTGTCAGTTCCGTCTCGCTCTGCCGTTCCAGCTGTGCCTTCACCTCAGCAATGGTGCCCGCCACACGTCCGATATCATGGATCTGCCCGTCCAGCATTGCTCTGGTCTCATGCTCCTGGCTGTACTGTGCCGCCACATAGAATTCTCTGCCATTCTTATAACCCACAGTCCCCACCACATTCCGGGTTCCGATATCCAGTCCAAATACATATTGTTCTGTGCTGTTTACTGTATTGTCCATGTATGTTTCTCCCTCACTGTTTCGTCTGCCAATAATCTTGCGACCTGCGCAACGGCCTCTTCCTGCGTGCCATTGTTGTCAATCTCATGGCTGCAGTGGCGGCGGTATTCCTCCTCCGTCATCTGACTGTGCATGATACGCTCTATCTTGCGGCTGCTGTAGCCTCTGGATGCCATAAGACGCTCCTTCCGGTTCTCTTCGGAAGCGTAAATATACCACAGCTCATCGCAGATCTCATCATAATGATCCTCGATCAGAAGCGCGGCTTCCAAAAACAGATAGTCAATCTCGCCCCGCTCCCGCTCCATATCCGCCTGGGAGAGCACGTATTCCTTCACAGCCGGATGTACAATGCCGTTCATTGCCCTGCGCTTCTCCTGCTGTTCAAATATAACAGATGCCGCCCTGGCGCGGTCCATACTGCCATCCTCCCGGAACACATCATCCCCGGCAAAAAGCTCCTGTAGCTTACTATAACAGACACCGCGCGGTTCCGTCAAATCTCTGGCGATATCATCCGCCAGCATAACCCGGGAATCCCCTCTGGATGCCAGATACTTTAATATCTCCGATTTACCGGCTCCTACACCTCCGGTAACTCCAATGAATTTCATACTATTTTGCCTCATACCAGTTATTTCCGCAATGCATATCAATCTCTAACTGCACGGACAGTTCTGCCGCCCGCTGCATTTCTTCAGACAGAATGCGTTCTGCCTCCTGCTGCTCTTCCCGGGGCGCCTCCACCAACAGTTCATCATGTACCTGCAGCAGCAGTCTCGCACGCAGCCCTTCCCACTTCAGCCTCCGGTTCACCCGCAGCATGGCTATCTTAATAATATCCGCTGCCGATCCCTGGATAGGCGCATTCATAGCAACACGTTCCCCAAAGGAACGCTGCATGAAATTGCTGGAGGACAGTTCCGGAATCGGTCTGCGCCGGCCATACATAGTCGTGACATACCCGGATTCCTTCGCCTGTGCCACCAGACCGTCCAGAAATGATTTGATACCGGGATACGTCTGAAAATAGCTGTCGATATACCCTTCCGCTTCCTTTCTGGTAATACTTAAGTCCTGGCTTAAGCCAAAGGAACTGATGCCATATACGATTCCGAAATTCACCGCCTTGGCATTACGCCGAAGAAGCGGCGTCACCTCCTCAAATGGCACATGAAATACCTTGGACGCTGTGATGGCATGAATATCCTGTGCCTGACGGTATGCTTCGATCAGATTCTCATCCCCGGACATATGCGCCAGAAGCCGAAGCTCAATCTGCGAATAGTCTGCGTCCACAAACACGCAGCCCTCCGCCGGAAGAAACACCTTGCGGATCAGCCTTCCCAGTTCCATGCGAATAGGAATATTCTGCAGATTGGGATCGGTACTGCTGAGCCTTCCGGTAGCTGTAACCGTCTGCTGGAAGGTACTGTGTATCCTTCCGTCCTGTGCGATAAACACCGCAAGACCGTCTGCATAGGTGGACTTGAGCTTCGTCAACTGACGGTATTCCAATATTTTGGATACGATTGGGTAATCCGGAGCCAGACGCTCCAGAACATCCGCCGCCGTGGAATAACCCGTTTTCGTCTTCTTGCCGCCCTCCATGCCCAGCTTCTGAAACAGGATCACACCTAATTGCTTGGGAGAATTGATGTTGAACTCCTCTCCCGCCTCCTGGTAGATTTCCTCCTCCAGTCTGGCAATGGAACCCGCCAGGTTCTCTCCGTACTCCTTCAGCGCCTGAGCATCCACCGCGATACCCGCATGCTCCATATCATACAATGTATATACTAACGGCATCTCGATATCCGTAAAGAGCTGCCACATCCCCTGTTCCTTCAGTTTCTGCTCTAACAGCGGCTGTGCCAGGAAGCTGACCCGCGCCGGATAACACACCGCCCGCAGGAACTCCTGAGGTTTTTCCTCCTGCGCTGCGCTAAGGGACAGTTTGCCTAAGAGATCTCCGGCAGATGGGATAAGCATATCCAGATAATCTTTTGCAATATCCTCATAGGTATACTCATTTTTCAGAGGATTCAGAAGATACTCTGCGATCCCCACGTCAAAGACGGAGGTATTCTCCTCCACCGGAAACACCGGCAGCTGCGGCTTGACATCAAGCATAGCAACGGTACACCCTGCCTCTACCAGCCCTGCACACGCGCTGCATAGATACGCCTCCGACACTGCCCCCTGCACCGGCAGGAACACCGTCCGCTCGCTGCCGCATTCTCCCCATGTCAGGGAAATACCCAGCAGCCTGTCCTTGTCCAACGCAAAATGAAGACCCACCTTCTGCTGCGTCCTTATCTCTTCCATCCATGTATTTATTTGCTCAAGATCCGTCTCTATCTCAAAGGAAATCTGCTCTGTCTCGTTTCCTGCATCCACGTCAAAGCGCTTCAGCATATTCTTAAACTCCAGCCGTTTGCACATCCGGTATGCCTCCGGCGTGAATAGATTCCCGATTCTGGCACTGTCCACATCATAGGACAGCTCAGCATTCACCTCGATGGTAGCAAGCGTCTTGCTCAACTGCGCCATGTCGTAATGCTCCCGCAGCATATTGGCAGCACGGGGCGGTTTGATCTCATCCACATGGGCATATGCATTTTCGATACTCTGATAGGTGACGATGAGGTTTGTCGCCGTCTTCTCACCGATTCCCGGCACTCCGGGAATATTGTCCGCCGTATCTCCCATCAATGCCTTTACATCAATAAATTGAAGGGGCGTAACCTGATAGCGTTCCACCACATCCGCCGCATTATAATCCTCTATCTCAGTTCCGGTACGCTTCGTCTTGGGAATGCGGATCTTGATATGCTCCGTAGCAAGCTGCAGTAAATCCCGGTCTCCCGAAACCACGGACACCTCATACCCCTGTGCCTCGCACTGCTTTGCGATGGTTCCCAGCACATCGTCCGCCTCCAGGCCTTCCTGTTCCACCACGGTGACTCCCATGGCCGTCAGCATCTCCTTCATCAAAGGCACCTGCTGCCGCAATTCCTCTGCCATGGGCTTTCGCGTGCCCTTGTAGGCATCGTACATCTTGTGGCGGAACGTCGGTGCATGGACATCAAATGCTACAGTCAGATACTGTGGCTTTTCCTCCTCCAGTATCTTAAAAAGAATATTCAAAAATCCATAGACCGCGTTGGTGTGCAATCCCTCTGCATTTGTCAGATCCGGTATCCCGTAAAATGCCCGGTTCAATATACTGTGCCCGTCAATCAGTACTATTTTCCTGTCTCTCATCTATTCTTCCTCATCCACCATCTCAAAGAATCTTGTATCCAGCTCGGGATAAGAGCGCTTTAATGAGAGCGGTCTTCCGTTTGCATCCAGGAAACAGTGTTCACTGACAGCCAGCGTCCGCAGTTCCCCGGTCTCCTTATCCGTCATCCGGTATGTCACTCTCATTTTCACGCCGTTATAGCGTATGATTCTGGCATCGATCACTACGGTATCACTGAAATGTACCATACTCTTATATTCACAGTTCACCGACAGCACCGGGCTGATGATCTCCATCTCCTCCATCTGCTTGTAGGAAAAGCCCATCTGCTCCATAAGATCCATCCGCGCTTCTTCCATCCAGCGGATGTAGTTGGAGTGATGGACAATTCCCATCTGGTCTGTCTCATAATATTTTACATGATGCTCGTACGGCCTGATCTTCCAGGTCCTGGGACCTTTGTAAATGTCGATTCTCGTGTCCTTCATGTCAATCACCTCCGGCAGATATCATAACTATCGTTATTATAACCAATCTGCTTCAGAAGTTCAACAATCAGTCCTGGAAATATTCCAGATAATCCTGCTCATCCGCGAACAGCATATACGCACCGTTTACATATCCCATATAACCGTCTGCTACAAAATATCCTTTCATAAAAAACACATCCTTTCTTACTCTGTCTGCCTGTTATGCATTCAGTATAAGAAAAGATGTGTCCTGTTTTTTGTACTAATGTTATGTCAACTATCTGTTGTTATGCCGAAACCTCAGTATACCGCGCCAGCAGCTCTTTTGCGGGACATGGTCTGCCAAAGTAATAACCCTGGATGAAATCAGGCTCCAGCCGGACAATGCTCTCCAGTTCTTCCGTAGTCTCAATTCCTTCCGTACATAGCCGCATATCAATATTATGCGCCATGTCAATCATCTGCTGCAGCAGGCTGTACTCATATTCATTCTGCAGTGCAGAGGCAGTGAAGGACCGGTCGATCTTAATGAAGCTGGGGCGAAGATTGTGCAGATAATGGAAATTAGAATAACCCGTTCCAAAATCATCCAAAGCCAGCTGTATCCCATAATTATGCAATCCCTTGCAGAAACGCTTGAGATTCGGATTCTCCTCCAAAAGTCCGCTCTCCGTAATCTCCACCACAAGATTCTCCGGAGACAATCCAAATTCGCGTATCCCCGACACGATATCCAAAAGCACGTCACTCTTCAATACCTGGATATAAGACAGGTTGACCGTAACCTTGAAGTCCGGATTCACCTTGTGCACCTCTTTGCACAGAGCAAGCGCCTGCCGCAGTATCCATCTTCCCAGCGGAATGATGAGCCCTGTGTCCTCAAGGATCGGAATAAACTCCATGGGTGAAATCGGCTTGCCCTCATCTGTGGTAAAACGCATCAATGTCTCTGCCATATACAGTTTATGTGTCCTGCCATCCACAATAGGCTGGAAGTATGCCTCAAATCCACGAAAATCCTGCCGTACCGCACGCCGCATCCTGCATTCCAACTGCTTCCTGTGAAGATACTGATCGTAATCCTCCGGGCGGTAAATATAGCACTGATTACGTCCTCCGCTCTTTGCGCGTCCCAGAGTGTATTCCGTCAGCTTCATCATATGGGAAAACGAATACTCTGCCATGTCGGACATCCCTAATACACCGCCGGAGATGGTATATACCATGTCATACTGATGTTCAACAGTGAGCGTGTCGATCCTTCTGCGGATTCTGCGGTAATACTGCGCCGCCTCCATGGTAGTGCCGCCGCCCATATCCAACAGGATGAATTCATCCGACACCATACGGTATAAATGCTGATTCTGCTGCATCACAGATTGGATGGCATCCACCGTACGCCGCAGCACCTCATCCCCGCACTCTATCCCATGGTTTGCATTGATATCCTTCAGATTGTCAATTCCGATCCGCAGCAAAAAGCCCTTTTTGCCGTTCAGGGGATGTTCCTCCAGATAGCAGCGCAGCCCTTCCTCCCCCAGCAGTCCGCTGGTGTTATCCGCCTTCTGCTTCTGACCGATCTCATTGATACAGCCGATCAGATACCGCGGGCTTCCATTACTGTCATGAATCACTCTGCCTCTGCAATTGATCCAGACAATCTCTTTCCTGGCAGAAAGCCACCGGTACTGAAGGTTATGGAATTCCTTCTCCCCCCGCTGCACCATGGCAAGATCCTCCGCCAGCATAGCCATATCCTCGGGATACACGATCTGCGCCAACTGTTCCTGCACCTTGCCAAATCTATGTTTTTCTAAACCAAAGCGTTCCGTCGCACTGGGTGAAATGCAATAGTCGTCAAGTTCCATATCATAAGCATAGAGATAATCGTCCATACAGACATCCAAATCTTCAATACTGTGACAATAGGATTCCATCTCGAAACTTTTCTCACTCATTTCATCCCTCCTTCTCCGCTAAATGCTCACATATATTACAATTATATCCTCATTTACCAGTTTTTACAATCTGAAACCAGGTCTCCGTTATACTTTTGTGCATTTTACACAAATCTCGTCCGCTTTCGCTTCTCCATAACATACCGTGCTGACATAAGTACCAGAAACACGGCCAGACAGCCTCCGGAAATCCCTACCCCCAGTTCAAGATACGGCGTGGTATAATGCAGTTCAATGCTGTGGTGTCCTTCCGGCAGCACAACACTGATAAATGCCCCGCAAAAGTCCGTATATTCTACCGGCTTTCCATCCACAGCAAGCTGCCAGCCCGGATCGTCCGGCACAGTAAGCACCAGCCTTCCTCTTCGCTCCATATCAATGTCCCCGGCAATACTGGTGTCTGTCCACTCTGTCAGCATCATGGTCTGTTCACTTAACGCATCATATACCTCCCCGAACACCTCGTCATTCAGGCGGTATCCCTGCACGTCAAAAGATTCCGCGCCCTCGGCTGTGATCACAATATCCGTACCCGCCTCACAATAACCAAAGTCCAATAGATAAATGTGGGCGCACTTGCTGTAGTTTCTGGTCTTATCATTGATCTTTGCACTGATGGCGTCCGCATCCTTGCTCCTATAATACCCGTAAATACAGCCTGATTTCTCCACATGGATCACCGTCTGATCCTTCTCTACCGCAGCCTCCACCGGTGTCAGCAACTGACCGGATGCTCCCAGAGCCTGCGCCAGTCCATTCTGAGCATATGCGGGAGTCCCCTCGGTAAAATCCCACCGGTCCTCAAGATCTTCATCCACCACATAACCCAACGGCAGGGTATACAGATTCTCGTAGATATAGATTCCGTCCTGTTCTCCCACAAGCCTCCGGTAGGGACTTTCCTCTGCCCCACTGTCTGTCATCAGATATTTTACCGACAGCATGGAGGAAGTCAGCGCCGTGGCGCCGCTGTAGCAATAGTAATTCTTGCCTCCCTCCATGCCCAATTCCCGATAGAAATCAGCCACATCATGATTGATCAGGGAGGAAAAAATCGTGGAAGAAGGATAATCCGCCAGGGCCGAATCATTTTTGGTCAGGCGGTTCCACTTATCGATCCGGTAGAAGTCGTGCTCTTGCTCCCCCACCTCGGCGGTCAGCTCCCGGTATGCTTCCTGATGCTCCATATAGGAAGCCCTATTACTGGTATTCACGCCGGTCATCTCCAGGTTGACTGCCGCTTCTTCCACCACCAGGATCATGGCACACCAGCCGATCACTTTACGCATACGCAAATTCCCAGCTTTGCGGCATATGAGCATCCCACCGTACCCCAGCAGAAAGATTGCCGTCAGCAGCAGCGATTCTCCGGTCACAAGCTCACGATCCGTACACAGGAAGCAGGCAAATACGAAGCCTTCCGAGACCGCCAGCGCAAGGACGATGTGCCATACCTTATTTCCGCCAAAATAGCGCAATACTTCATACCCCAAAGTCAGAAGCAGGAACACATACAAAAATGTCTGTCTTGCCGGAAGACCAATAGGAAAATGCAGTCCATGCCAGATGAAATCAAGATAATTATTGGCAAAGCTCACCAGAAAAAACGCCACCAGCAGAAGCCTCGGCAGCTTCCGTCTCCAGCCGATCCTGCGGTTGCACACATAGAGCACCAGCAGAAGCAGGATACCGCAGCCGCAATAGAGATTCGGCCAGTGATCCGTAGTATATACCGGCTTTACACCGATACAGGCACGCGCCAGTGCTTCTATTGCAGAAAAATACCATTCTATTTTTTCCGGAAACCCACCGCTCCCAGAAGTACTGCCGGACAGAGCCGCGATCTCAGGCAGGATCAGCACCGCCCCCATCCCCCCTGCCAGAAGGGAATACCATCCGAAGCGAAGCACCGCCGCAATCCTGTGTCCTTTTTGTTCCAGGAACAAAACTGCAAAATACAGCACCAGAAAGACACATAATAAAATCGAGATATAATAATTTGACAGAATCGAAACAGCCAGGGTTATGGTATACAGCATAGGTTTCCCCTGCCGCACCAACCGCTCCAGGCCCAGGATAACCAAGGGCGTCAGCCAAACCGTATCCAGCCACATGATATTCCAGCTATATGCACACATAAATCCGCTCAGGGCATAGAACACAGAAAACAAAAACGGGCGGTAGCCCTTATCCGAATAATGCCGGCGCAGATAAAAGGCAAAAGACCAGCCGCACAGTCCGGTCTTCACCAGAATCAGCAGCGTCATAAATTCGATCACATGACTGACCGGGCAGAAGTAGACCAACCAGTTGACAGGACTTGACAGATAATATGCCATCAGAGACACCATATCTGTCCCAAGGCCCAGATTCCAGGTATAGGACAGGCTTCCGCCGCCCTTTAGCTGACCTGCAAATTCTGTAAAAAACGGCGCATACTGATGATACATGTCCACAGCCATAAAACTCCTTGTTCCAAAGGGGTAAATGCCCCGTATGATACAAAGGACTGCCAAGACAAGAAATGGTACCAGAAATGCCAGCGCTAACGGAGTCTTTTCATGACGATAGATTCGATGTAGCCATTGCCGCATTTATTTCCTCCTTTGTCCTGCCGCATCAAACAGCAGATAATACTGTAACTTTTGATAATCCCGGAAACCTTCCGTATCCCGGTCCTGATGCTGAGATGAGATAACCGGAATCTCCCTCTGTAATTCCAACAGATAATTCTGATAATCCGTCAGCGGAATACCAGAGACTTCCATCATGCATGCCGCAAGATAATTGGCGCTTAAGTTCCATCCATCCGCCTCCGGTATGTCATAGTTTGCCCAGATGACATAAGGTACCTCATAGCGGAGCATGTTCTCCTCATCCGATAAATCCGAGCCTCTTTTGCCCTGTATATTCCAGACAGGCTCCACCACAGAATCCGTAGGCTGATGGTCACCGAAAAATACTACCACCGTCGGTTCCTCCACTCCAGCAAAATATGTGATCAGCTCCTCCAGCGCACGGTCCGATAATTCCATTAATGTCAGATACTCCTCCAACTGGGCTGTTCCGTAGGATGTACCTTCCCCCTGCCATGCAATATTCCCGCCGGGAGCTTCCCACTCGTCCGTATAGGGGCTGTGGTTCTGCATGGTCACCTGAAAACAGAAGAAGGGGTTCTCCTTTCCCGCCGTGCGCCGCTTCTCATATAGATCGATCACCTGCTCCACGGCAGAACTGTCGTCCACATATCCCCGGACATGAGAGGCATTCCCATAATCCTGCCGCGACAAAAATGTCTGGAACCCCAGATAAGGATACACCGTATCACGATTCCATCCGGAAGGGTAATAGGGATGCATCCCATAGGTATCGTACCCCAGCCGCTGCATATAATGCCCCAGGGCAGGTATATCCCCCTTCACATACTGCTGATAGGGAATACACCCCGCCGGCAGGAACGCCATGGTCTGTCCCGTCAGAAATTCAAACTCCGTATTTGCCGTATTGCCTCCCTTTACAGACACCGCAAGACTTCCGGTTATGGTGTTCTCCATCCCCGCCTGCATCCGGTGTAAAAAGGGTGTGGCGTCCCGGCTCACCGGCAGCTCCTGTCCGCCATTTAACACCCGCAGATCCGAAAACGCCTCATCCATGATCACGATTACATTGGGAAACCGCTCCTGTGCGGCATCGCCTCCTGTCACAGATTCATCCGGGACGCCGCCGTCCTCTTCTGCCATCTGCACCCAGTCCGCCCCCTCATACGCATCCAGAATCTTCTGCGCCTGCTCCGGCGAATAACCTTCCGGCTTTTCCACTGCCATATACTGCATATCCATCAGAAATGTCACGAAAAATCCGTTTCTTTCATACATTGCGGTTGGCGTAAAAAGAAAGGGATACAGCCGCAATTTTCCCACCCACACATCATCCTGTACAAGATGTGTCACGCCGCCAAGGCAGACAAGTGACAACACCAACGCCGCCAGACGGATCACGATGTTCTTTCTGACTGGCTGCCGTTTCTGTCCTTCCCGCTTCGTCAGCGGAATATTTACCCGTGCCAGTCCCGCAGACCATATCATAAACAGCAGTACCACCAATAATAATATCTGCCGCAAGGGCAATGCGTAGCTATAGCCCCCCGCAACCTCTGCAGCGGTTCCCAACGACACAAAGTCCCAGGGTACAATGGGCGACCCCCGAAAAGACAGTACATAATAATTTGCCAGGATAATCACCGTCCCTAAGACCAGTTCCGTCCGCAGGGCAATGACCGTGCTGCCCGTCAGTGCTGTGAGCAGCCACACGAAGCCTTCCAGCAGCGCCACATTCATAAACTGCGCCCACCCTCCGGTGCGCGCAAAAGGATCATAGGTCATATACGCCGTCACATAAAAAAGGATCACCGGATACCCTACAAGGATGATCCAGCATACCGCCCGCCCTACGGGGGTGGCTCTGCGGCGTTCCCTGTTCTCTCTGCGCCGCTCGCGCCAGGCACGCATATCTGACCGTATATCTGACTGTTCCTGCGTCTGTTGTTTTCCCCGCATTACAATGCTCCTTTTCACTCAGCGAAAAAAGAATCCTGCAAAGCAGGATTCTTTCAACTCTCGTATATTATACTCGGGATAAATATTCACCGGTTCTGGTATCAATCTTGATGACATCATCCTGCTCCACAAACAAGGGAACCATAACAGTTGCTCCGGTCTCAACCGTTGCAGGCTTGGTTGCGCCTGTTGCCGTGTCACCCTTAAAGCCAGGCTCAGTCTCTGTGATCTGAAGCTCTACAAACAGAGGAGCCTCCACCGCAAACACGTTGCCGTTATGAGAGCATACCTTACACATCTCATTTTCCTTCACGAACTTCAATGTATCGCCGATGGTAGCCTTGTCCAACGCAATCTGCTCATAATTCTCTACATCCATAAAATAGAACAGATCCGAATCGGAGTACAGATACTGCATGTCCTTTCTGTCAATACGGGCCTGCGGGCACTTCTCAGTAGGGCGGAAGGTTTTCTCCACAACGCCGCCGCTCTTGATGTTCTTCAGCTTCGTTCTGACGAACGCCGCTCCCTTACCCGGTTTTACATGCTGAAATTCAATGATCTGAAAAATATTTCCCTCTAATTCGATGGTAATTCCGTTCCTGAAATCTCCTGCTGAAATCATTCGATATTCCTCCTAAACATTCGTATTGGGAAAATATGTCATTCCCAAATAGTCATCACTCGTTCTATTTTATAATACATGCAGTAAATTTTCAACCTTTTTTTGCATAACAGTTCATACCAGACTCAATCTCATGGATCATTGCAATACGCTGCGCATGGCGTCCCTCCTGGAACACTGCACTCAGATACGCATCCACCATATCCTTCGCCGTCTCCACCCCAACGATCCTGGCTCCGAAGGCAAGGATGTTGGCGTTGTTGTGTTCCTTCACCAGACGGGCGGTGGTCACATCCGAACACACTGCCGCACGGACTCCCTGCACTTTATTGGCAGCAATAGAAATACCCACGCCGGTGCCGCAGATCAGGATGCCGCAGTCCACCTCACCCGAGGTTACTGCGCGCCCCACACGCTCACCGTAAATTGGATAATCACAGCTATCTGTTGCATCGGTTCCAAAGTTCACCACCTCATATCCCTGTTTTATCAGATATTCACTGATCACCTGCTTCATTTCCACTGCCGTATGGTCATTTCCGATTCCGATTTTCATTTTATGTGCTCCTTCTTCCTGCTTCTTCGATAGAAAAATAATACAATCCGCTCCAGATACCGTTTCAAGACAATCTGAATCTCTTCCTTCGGATGGATCGGCTTTACCAGTATGGTATAGATCCCAGCCCGGTTAGCGCCGTATACATCCGTAAAAATCTGGTCGCCCACAAACAGCGTATTGCTCCTGTCCGTGCCCATCAACTCCATAGATTTCAGGTAATTACGGCTGGCTGGTTTGCCCGCCTTGAATATGTAGCTGACCTGAACCTCGTCATTGAACATTTTGACTCTCGGCTCTTTATTGTTCGACAACAGCATACAGGTATACCCCAGCTCCTTCAGATGGGCGAACAGCCTTTTCGCCCGCTCATCTGCAGGCGCCCCGTGCGGTACAAGCGTATTGTCAATATCAAAAATTATGCCTCTGTAACCCTTTGCATAAAAAACGTCAAAATCTATTTCGTAGGTGGAATCTATATATTCCCTGGGGTAAAATCGCCGCAACATCGTCCGCTCCTATTTGATCAATGCAGATATCTGCTTAAATACATCTCCTCCTGCCCTGCGGGTCAGTTCAAAAAGAATCGCTTCCTTAGAGGTAATCAATATCCCCTCCTGCTCCGCACGCTTTAATCCCAGACGGATGTTTTCCTCCGTCCTGGAAGATACACAGTCTGCCACGATCACCGGCTGATAACCGGCTGCCTTTAAATCTATGGCTGACTGCAATACACAGATATGAGCCTCAATACCGCAGATCAGCACATTTTTCTTCCCTGTGCCTTGAATCGCCTCTGCAATAGCGGATGTCTCATATACCGAAAATGTCGTCTTATCCAGTTCTTTGGGATTGCCCATGGCTTCTCTTATTTCCGGCACGTTACATCCCAGCCCCTTTGCATACTGAGTGGTCAGCAGCATGGGGACGCTCAAAGCCGCAAGCCCCTTCAGCAGCGTAACAGAATTCTGTAACAGAACTTCCTTCTGATACATGGTTGGAACTATTTTCTCCTGATAATCTATCACGACACAGCAAGTATCCTGCACTTCAACCCTCATAGTCGTATACTCCTTCCTCTGGCATGTTTCAAATTCATATATAGTATATCAGAAGTTCTTTTTCTTGCAAGGACTTTCTGTCTTAAGTTTCCCGCACGCGATTGACAGCTACGCCTTTATGATACTCTGTTCCAGATCCTCTGCAATCTGACGCTCTGCCTCTTCAGCCAGACCGCGTTCCGGTGCGCTCACCGATATATATAGTTTCAGCTTAGGCTCTGTGCCGGAAGGCCGGACCACCACGGAGCAATTATGCTCCAGATAGAATTTCAGGACATCCGATTGCGGCAGCCCGTCAATTCCTGTAGCATAATCAAGGTAGCGTTCCACCTTCCTGCCTCCTATGGACGGAAGCATCTCCCGGAACCGCGTCATGATATTCTGCATCTTCTCCACGCCTGCTGCTCCCTCGAATTCGTAGGAACGCAGTCCGTTCAGGCAATATCCGTACCGGGTATATAACTCCTCCAGCTTATCCAAAAGACTGAGCCCTTTCGTCTTGTAGTAAGCAAACATTTCACAGATCAGAAACGCACCATCCACCGCATCCTTGTCACGTACGTAGGAGCCGCTGAGGTACCCGTAACTCTCCTCGAATCCAAAAATATAAGAATTCTCCTTTCCAACTGCCTCCAACTGCCCAATCTGTTCCCCGATAAACTTGAATCCGGTCAGCACATTTACCGTCCGCACGCCGTAATGCTCTGCAATCTGCTGCGCCAGATCAGTGGTAACAATGGTCTTGACCATCATGGGCTCTGGCGGCATAGTTCCATTCTCAATCCGGCGGGCACACACATAGTCCAGAAGGAGACACCCCGTCTGATTCCCTGACAACAGCACATACTCTCCCTGATCGTTCTTCACTGCAATACCTACCCGGTCACAGTCCGGGTCCGTAGCCAGCAGCAGATCCGCATTGCACTTCTTCGCATATTCCATCCCCAGCGCCATAGCTTCTTTTATCTCTGGATTGGGATATGGACAGGTGGGGAAATTGCCGTCCGGCTTCTCCTGCTCCCTCACGATGGTGATATTGGTAAATCCAGTCTCTTTTAAAGTGCGGGTCACAGGCTTAAGACCGGTTCCGTTCAAAGGTGAATACACGATCGCCACATTGCGGTCAATCACATCCCCTGCTGCTAACAGGGACTGCTTCTTTACCTCTTCCACAAAATCCGTATATACCTCCTCGGATATGTAGTGGATCTCGCCCTGCTCCATATATTTCCAGAAATCTCCCATGTTCACATCTGAGAAAATATCCAGCTTCTCGATTTCCTCCAAAATCTCGACCGCCGCCTCTGTGGTGATCTGGCAGCCGTCCGCCCCATATACCTTATATCCGTTGTACTTAGACGGGTTGTGGGACGCTGTAACCATGATTCCCGCCGCGCAGCCAAGTCTGCGCACCGCATAGGACAGACATGGGGTCGGCATCAGCTCCCTATAGATATATACGGTTATTCCATTGGCCGCAAATACCCCTGAAGCCACCTGCGCGAACAGGTCCGATTTGATCCGGGAATCGTAGCTTACTGCAATCTTGCGACCCTCCTCCGAAAATTTATTCTTCACATAATCGGCCAGTCCCTGTGATGCCTTGGCAACCGTATACACATTCATGCGATTGGTTCCCACTCCGATAACGCCCCGCAGACCACCGGTTCCAAATGCCAGGCTCCGATAGAAGGCATCCGCGATCTTCTCCTCATCACCTGCCATCTGCTTGAGTTCCGCCGCCAGATCCTCATCTGCAACCGCTTTGTCACACCACGCTTCATACTGTTCTCTGATTTTCTCGTTCATGCTGTGTTTCCTCCAATCCTGTTCCTGCTCATTATGTTCATATCCCGATCCTATCAGGCTACCCTTCTTCATCCAGGAATGCAAAGGGCTGCTCTTTTTCTGCATGCAGGAACTGCATCAACAAATATGCCCCCCGCATGGACACTCTTTCCTCCGCAAGGATGCGCTTTGCTTCTTTCTTATCCACCAGAACAACTGCAATATCCTCACCGTCCTCCTGTCCCTCGGTTCCGATCTCGCCCGCGGCATATCCAAATACTATGGGGCCGCTCTCATCTGTCAATCCCTGTGCCAGATAAAACGGATTGCGGAAGTACTCCGCTCCTCCCTCATAAATCTCAAGGGTCAGCCCTGTTTCCTCCTTCATTTCCCGGATTGCCGCTTCCGCCGCACTCTCCCCATCCTCCAGCAGTCCTGCCGGGAGCTCATATATATAGTCATTCAGAGGATAACGGAATTGCCGGAGCATCACCAGCAGCCCCGGATTCTCTTTCCACAGGGCATAGACTGCCATACCTTCTGGTCTGCGACTGTGAGTTTTCGCCTTAATATCCATTTCCCCGTTACGGGATACAAAATAATAATCAAACATGCGTCCCATCCGGTTCTTAGCATTCATATGATACAGATTGAGAAAAGGATTATCCGACAGACGCTGGATATCCTTATACCGGTTGGTTTCCGATGTGTTTGAAAGTTCGTGTTTTCCAAGTAATATCGCCCCCAGGATACCGGGGTCCTCTCCCAGTCCTGGCGGCACAATATACGCATCTATGTGCTGCCCAGCCAGTTCATGCTGCACATAACCGCCCAACATCTTCTGCACCTGAGCGCG
The DNA here is from genome assembly GCA_029071325.1 of Lachnospiraceae bacterium. Taxonomy (GTDB): domain Bacteria; phylum Bacillota; class Clostridia; order Lachnospirales; family Lachnospiraceae; genus Roseburia_C. The sequence goes on from JAIEAP010000043.1 coordinate 181,389, forward strand.
CACCATAGGAAATAACTGAGGCTGATGCATGACACCTCCCCACAGTACCACCCTCTGAGGAGAATAGGTAAGAATATAATCCGTCACTGCCTGCCCGATATAATACGCCTCCAACTCCCACACTTCGCTCCGATCAGACAGCTCTCCTGCCGGTCTGCCCCACCGCTTTTCAAGAGCTGGTCCGCTGGCAAGTCCCTCCAGACAATTGTCATGGAACGGGCATACGCCTGGAAATTGATCCTGTGGATGGCGGGACAGAAGAATATGACCAGCCTCCGGATGCACCAGTCCGTGTAGCAGTCCACCGTTGCAATAAACGCCTACACCCACACCTGTTCCAACCGTGATATAAAGTGCCGTGCTGCAGTCTCTTGCAGCGCCCCAGACCACCTCTGCCAGTACAGCGGCGTTCACATCTGTATCAATGCCTACCGGAATCTGCAGGGCTTCCCGGAACGCGCCCATCAGATCGTAATGCGCCCACTCCTTCTTGGGTGTCTTCATAATATAACCGTATCCCGCAGACTTTCGATCAAGATTGACCGGTCCAAACGTCCCTATACCAAGGGCTGCTGGTTCCCACTTCTTAAAAAAAGACAACATCAAAGGAATTGTGTTCTCTGGCGTCCCAGTGGGTATCACGACCCGTTCCAGAAGACGCCCTTCCTCTGTTGCCACAGCGCACACCATCTTGGTTCCGCCTGCTTCTATTCCTCCTAAGAGCATAACGTCCTCCCTTCTGACCTATCCCCGGTATCCGCCGACACGTCACTGTTCGTCCGTCACCGTGGATGCAATGATCTGCGCTCTTCCCTGCACCTCAACATTTCCGAACCGGTAAGGCAGGATAAAGTGATTTCCCTTTCTTATCGGCTGACCGTTGATCATCCCACTGCCTTCCGTTACCGTCATATTTAAGAACGGATATTCCTGTACAAAGGATGCGCTTCCGTTCACTTCCAGCCTGAATATGCGATAATACCCGCAGCGGTATAGTTCCCTAAGTTGGTTTGTTTCCTCCGGATCATCCCCTGCTGCCAACGTATGCATCACACTGTCCTTAGCCGAAGGAGCCGGAACTGTGATCACATCAATACTCTGCTGTACATGGAGCTCCCTGGGCTTACCCTCAGACAACCGCTCATAATCATACACCCGATAGGTAACATCACTATTCTGCTGCGTCTCCAGAAGCAGAATCCCTCCCTTAATAGCATGAACGGTTCCCGGATCGATCTGAATAAAATCCCCTTTGTGCACCGGAACTTCCCGGATAAACTCTGTCCATCTGCCCTCACGGATCATATCGGCAAGCGCCTTGCGATCCGGTGCATTATGCCCGATCACCAACGCTGCGTCCGGCGGGCAGTCCAGCACATACCAGCATTCCGCCTTACCAAAGGACACGGTCTCATGCTCCCCTGCATATACGTCATCCGGATGCACCTGAATACTTAAGTCATCCCTGGCATCGATGATCTTCACCAACAGCGGAAATCTATCGTAATTTAGATTTCCAAACACCTCAGGGTGACGCTTCCACACCCAGGACAGCTTCTGTCCCGCAAAAGCGCCGTACTTTATCGTGCCGTCACCGTTCGGATGTGCCGATATGCCCCAGCACTCACCGATATCATCCCCCTGCACCGAATATCCGAACTCCTCCCGTAGCCTGGTTCCGCCCCAAATATTATGGGTGCAGACCGGTTCTAAAAATAGGATTTCCCGACTGTCCGGGCTGAGACTGCCGGGACAGCTCATGCCGTTTTCCTTCATACATCGAATCATATTTCATCCTCCTTGCCAGATATTCTGATCGTAACGTCGGAGTATCTATTCCACTCCATATAGTATAAACGTATTGATTGTTTCATTCAACTGCGGGTGCTCACAAAACACAAGCTTTTGTTTCAGTAAAAAAGGCAGCAAAGCTTATCCCTTGCCGCCTGTTCTGTACTATTTTCTCGCCGATGTAACAGTAGTAACTATCGATCCAGCATTTTTTTCAATTCGTTCATAAACGTGTTGACATCCTTAAACTCCCGGTACACGGAAGCAAAACGGACATATGCCACCGGATCCAGATTCTTGATCTTGTCCATCAGTATCTCGCCGATGATGGTACTGGGAATCTCTTTCTCCTCCCGGTTAAATATCTCTGTCTCTACCTCGTCTACCAGATTGGTAATGTCCTCCGCGGACACGGGACGCTTGTGGCAGGCGCGCAGCACTCCGGCTTCTATCTTGGAACGGTCATACTGCTCACGGCAGTTATCCTTCTTGATAATGATCAGCGGAATGGTCTCCACCTTCTCGTATGTAGTAAAACGTTTGTCACAATCATCACACAATCTTCGACGGCGGATAGAATTATTGTCATCTGCCGGTCTCGAATCGATCACCCTGGTATTTTCGCTGCTGCAAAACGGACATTTCATAGCCTATTCTCCTAAGTCTTGTAGTATCTTATAGTTCTCAATACATGATACTGTATAAAATTAGTATATCCGTTCTTCCGTTTTCTGTCAACTAAATTGTGACCATAACGTTTCCGCTCATCCGCGCTTTTTCTCCTCCAGACAGATGTCCACCAGAATGATATCGCAGCCGATGCGCACCACATTGCACCACGGGATCAGATGCTCGCAGCCTGGCGCAAAGAAATTGCAGAAGCGCCCCGGCTTCGCTACGATCAATGCACAGATTTTTCCGCAGCACTCATCAATATCCAGATCCACCACATTTCCCAGACAGCAGCAATCCGCAATGTTGATCACCTGCTTTTCACACAACTCATGAAACCGCATGGCGCCTCCGACACACTGCTCTTATTCTATTTTATGCCGCCCGCAAAAAAATGTTCGTATCATACATTAAACCGGAACAGGATAATATCGCCGTCCTGAACCACATATTCTTTGCCTTCCAGCCGGACGAGCCCCTTCTCTTTGGCGGCGGTCATATTGCCGCACTCCATCAGATGCTCATAGGACACCACCTCTGCCCGTATGAATCCACGTTCAAAGTCCGTATGTATCTTGCCTGCCGCCTGAGGCGCCTTAGTCCCCTTCTTAATGGTCCACGCTCTCGTCTCATCTTCCCCTGACGTCAGATAACTGATGAGACCCAACAGCTTATAGCTGGCGGCAATCAATTTCTCCAGACCAGACTCCTTAAGCCCCAGGTCTTCTAAGAACATTGCCTTTTCGTCTTCCTCCAACTCTGCGATCTCCTGCTCGATCTGGGCGCAGATCGCAAACACCTCGCTCTGCTCTTCTGCCGCACGCTCCCGCACATTTGTCACATGAGGATTGTCTGCCCCGTCATTTGCCAGATCCTCCTCACTGACGTTTGCCGCATAGATGACAGGCTTTGCAGTCAGCAGATTATAGGAAGCAAACCAGCTCTGCTCGTCCTCGTCTTCCGACAGTGGATATGTCTTTGCCATGCCTCCATTTTCCAAGTGCTCCCTGATATTCTTAAGAAGCGTCTCTTCCTTCGCAAGGGTCTTATCCATTCTGGCCTGCTTGGTGACCTTGGCAATCCTGCGCTCTAAGATCTCAATATCGGAAAAGATCAACTCCAGATTGATGGTCTCGATATCACGGACCGGGTCCACACTGCCGTCCACATGTACTACATTGGAATCCTCAAAGCAGCGCACTACATGAACAATGGCATCCACCTCACGGATGTTCGCCAGGAATTGATTGCCCAGTCCTTCGCCTTTGCTTGCGCCCTTTACCAGACCTGCGATATCCACGAACTCAATGACTGCCGGGGTCACCTTCTTCGAGTGATACATGTCTCCCAGCACTTCGATACGCTTGTCCGGCACAGCCACCACGCCCACGTTAGGGTCTATGGTACAAAAGGGGTAATTGGCAGACTCTGCCCCCGCTTTGGTCAGTGAATTAAAAAGCGTACTCTTTCCTACATTTGGTAATCCGACGATTCCTAATTTCATCTCTATCTCTACCTATCCAGAAATCCTTATATTTCAAGGATTTCTGCCTTTCTCTAGATTTTTACTACACAATTTCAAATCAAATAATTTTCAAGGTTGTAGTCTTCTCTTGATAATCTCTCTCTTGCAATTTCCCGCATATCTCTGATTGCTGGTATACCATATTTTTTGCCGGGTTTACACAATCCACATCCACAATGTATCTTTCCTTTTGAATATCTCCCGTCACATTTATACCATTCCAGACTATACACAGCAATACTGATCCGTTTCTTTCTATGTATTGCCTTATTTCTTACGTATCTACGATATGCCATACCTCTTTGTACCGTTTCTTCCATGACAGAGTCCTTCTTAATATAATTTACACCCTGCAAGCATCTATTAAGGTGATGAAATGCTTACAGGATGCATATGTGGACTTTCACATTTATAATACTGATTTCACACACTCTCCTCATTAAAAATTATCATTTATGCTATACCCTCTCAAATATGGCATAATACCGTATAGATTATAACATTCCCTACTGCTTATTTCAATTGGAAATTCTTTTATAGATTTATGGTCTACCCACCTCCGGACGAGCAAACATGGCATCTGACTGTAACCGAAATAGATTTCCCAATCACTCGGCCTCCTTTTCAAATATATCATCTGATCCAGAAAAAGGAATAGAGCCATACCTTCCCAATAGATAATCTTTTGCTACAGAATGATCAAAGCTTTAAACCATGTTATAACATCAAAAAAAAGCTAAAAATCCGAAATATCCTGAAGCTAATGATTTACTATCTCAGCCAAAAAACTTTTATTATCATCACAAAGGTACAGCCATTCTGCCAGAAAAATGTTTTGTGTATAGGAAAGTGCAAATCCATAGGAGTACATATGACCACTGCTGACAAAATCTTATTGAAAAACACCCGGTCAATTCATTGCTATCGGATCAATGCGAAAATGCCGGTTCACTGTTAAACTATTTTTTACACCGCGAAAAATAATATTTTTCAAAATTTACAGCTCTGACTAAATTACTCTTGCCCGCAGCGTTAGCTCCAAACACTACACCTGCCTTTAACAGCCTCTTCCCGTTCACAACGATCAATTGTTCTTTATGTCGTGTGTGCTTTCCAGCCGCCATTGAAAACACTTGTCTTTCATTAAAAGAACGATAATTTTCAACCGAAAATCTGATCAGCATCTGCAACACTTCCATTCGCAATATATTATATGTGATTTTTTCACTTTTCACATTTCCACCGCAGGATCTCTTCCAACCGCTCCTTTATCTGCCCTTCCTGTCCCTGCGTACCCGGCAGATAATACCGCCTATCTGCCAATGCTTCCGGCAGGCATTGCATCCTTGTAAGCTTCTCCTCCGTGTCATGGGCATAAATATAACCTTTCCCATAATCCAGCTCCTTCATCAGACTCGTGGGCGCGTTGCAGATCTGCAATGGAACGGGCTCTGCCGGAAGCTCTTTTATGTCCGATTTGCACGCTTCACAGGCACAGTAAAGCGCATTGGATTTCGGCGCCATAGCAAGATAGACTACCGCGTGGGTCAGATGCACATCACACTCCGGCATTCCCAGAAAATGGCACGCCTGATAGGTAGCTACCGCCATCTGCAGAGCATTGGAATCCGCCATTCCCACATCCTCACTGGCGAACCGCACCAGCCGTCTTGCAATATACAGCGGATCTTCCCCGCCGTCTAACATACGGCACATCCAATATACCGCTGCGTCCGGATCACTGTTACGCATGGATTTATGCAAGGCGGAAATCAGGTTGTAATGCTCCTCACCGTTCTTATCATACAGCAGGGAGCGCCGGTTCATGCATTGATTCAAGACCTCTTCATCCACGCATAAAACCGCGGCCTCGTTCATCCTGCCGTTGAATACTGCCATTTCCAGGGTATTCAGCGCTGTCCTTGCGTCCCCGTTGGCAAACCGGGCAATTGCCGACAAATGGGAATCTTCTATCTCAATCCGCATATTGCCCAGCCCCGTGGGGCTTTTTAACGCGTGCTCCAGTAAATTCTTTAAATCGTCTTCCTCTAACGCCTTTAAGATAAATACTTTACACCGGGACAGCAACGCCGAATTGATCTCAAAAGAAGGATTCTCTGTTGTGGCTCCTATCAGAATAATGCTCCCGTTTTCCACAAAAGGAAGGAACGCATCCTGCTGCGCCTTATTAAAACGGTGAATCTCATCTGTAAACAGCACGGTGCGGATTCCCATTTTACGGTTCTGCTCCGCCCGTGCCATCACTTCTTTGATTTCTTTGATTCCGCTGGTCACTGCACTGAACTCTACAAATTGCGCCTTTGTTTTCTCTGCAATGATCCTTGCCAGGGTTGTCTTGCCCACTCCCGGAGGTCCCCAGAATATCATAGAAGATATCTGATCATCCTCAATGAGACGTCTTAAGAGCTTACCCTTCCCGATCAGGTGCTTTTGTCCTACATAATCCTCCAGAGAGACCGGTCTTAACCGGCTGGCAAGAGGCGCGGTCTTCTCCCTGTCATCAAACAGGCTTAATTGTTCCATGATCTTATCCTGCCTCCCATGTATTTACACTCTATCCAGAGCCAATATATACTGATTGTATCATGAGACAGACTGGTGTGCTACACATTTTTTTCAACGCTTTTTGTATTTCATCGCATATTACTTAGCAAAAGCAATTAGCTGTTCCGACACATCTTTTAAGGATTTGACCATTCCGCTAAGCGCCTGAGCACGCTCACTGTTACGGTTTATCGTATCTGCGACTGAGGATACCGAGGTGTAATTGTTTCCGATGTTTTCGGAGACTTCGGCAAGCCGGTCGGTGATTTCGCCGCCGCTTTTCGCCACGCCGGAAATTACTCCTGCAATATCCTCAATATTCTTGATGATCTCGGCGTTGGAGCTGTCGATTTTCTCCGCCGAATTTTTAATCCGCTCCATATTCTTCGTACCGTCCGAAACCAGCGTAAAACTCTGTTCCATAGCGCTTACCGCGCTGTTAATACCCACCGTGAAGCCAGAAATGATCTCTTTGATCTGCTTTGCCGATTCCTTTGTCCGCATCGAAAGATTACTGATTTCCTGTGAAACTATCGAGAAGCCGCGCCCCGCCTCACCCGCATGAGACGCCTCAATGCTTGCATTGATTGAGAGAATGTCTGTCTGGCTGGAGATATCCTCAATTACCTGCACAATTTCGGAAACATGTCTGGACTGCGCAGAAAGATCGTTCATTATCTTCATAATTTCGTCCGTGCGGCTGTAAATCTCCCGCATACCGTTTTCAGCAACCAGAAGCGTATTGTTGTTTTCGGCGGTGACTTCCTCCGATTGCTTTAATAACTTTTCGATTTCACGGCTCATTTTGTCCAGTTCCTGAAGATTCCCGGAAATTCTGCCCATATTCTCTCCGACATTTCGGATATGCTCGGCGTTTTTCTCGCTGTCGCACAAAACAGTCTCCGCTTCGAGTGCGGCTGCTTTTCCCGATTGTGCGGTCTGCTCGGAAATTTTATCAATTTCCTTTACAGCGCCTACCAGCGTTTCGGAGATTTGGGCAGTCTTTTCACGGATATGCTCTTGCTGCTCAGCACTCATCAAATTCCCCAAAAGCGTAGTAGTACGCTTGCAGAGCATTGTGAAAATCGTCGCAATAGCGAACAAAATCATACCACGAGGTACAATCCCGTAAAGCACCACGCTCTTAAAATCCATGAAGTTGAGATCCTTGTCGCAAGGTATGTAGAAGGATAGAAGCTGCGCCATCGATACCACGACAATAGTGAAAACAGTCGCAAAAACATTCAACCTTTTTGAGAAGTAAATGCTGGAAATTGCTATTGGATAGACATACATCAGCACCGCATGCTTTGGTAAAATCGCCGAAAGAATTCCAACAAAAAGCACTGCGCAGGCGACAATTATGTATTTGGTATAACCCTCATCAGCTTTTTTCATCTTTTTAGTGAGCAGCAGCGGCACCAGCAGCAAAACGCTCCCCGAAATGTAACAAATCACCATTTGCGTCATATCCACGATAAAAATACCCACAATGTTTAATATCAAAACCAATGTCAGTACGCCCGCACTTATCAGCGTAATCTTTGTGGCAGCATGATTTGCGCTTATTTCATTTTCTTGTAACACCTTCATTTTGTTGCTCCTCTCATAAGTCTCTATTTAATCACGGTCAGATTTCTCTATACTTAATGTTATCAAATAAGGACTGTTTGGGAAGTCTTTGAGAACGCATTGCACTTTTTCCGGCATCTTTTGCGCAACAAAAAGACAGGGGCAAATATTTGCCGCCTGTCTTTTTGCTTTTCTCATATATTTGATCTCTTATGGTCTTTTCCGGGATTCTTTCCTCATTCTGCGCAGGCTGATCCACACGATCACGAGAACCGCCGCCAGGAAAACTGCAAGCCAGATAAAGCAGCAGATTCCAAGAAATGTGGGGCAGATATGGCACAAGCCGCACCGATCTGCCTCTCTCCCATCCGTCTGCCGGTAGGCAATGGCATACGCGGAAAACCTGTCTGTGCTGATGGTAATGGTATCCGGCTCACCATCCGTATCCTCCAGAAATGCGTATTCTCCCTCATGGCTGCGTATGATATAAAACTCCCTGCCTTCCTCACGCAGTTCTTCCGGAATTCCGATCACTACTTCCACCGGCTCCCTGGTGGAGGTAACGGCGTCCCAGCCGCCTGTACCGACCCTGATAAACACGGAGATATCGACATACATACCCAGCGTCAGCTCCGGCATGCCCTTCCGGTATTCTTCAACGCCGCTTTCTATGACTTCTTTATCCGAAGCCGGCATGTTTTGAGAAATATCCTTCACATCTACCCGTATTTCAATGGTTTCACCATCGTTTACAGACTGTATCTGCTCCGGTGTCAGGACTGCATTTGCCACTGCCACGGTATCCGCAACGCCTGCCGTATATTCCTGTTCCTCACAGACTACCGTTACGATAACCATGCCGTCTCCCAGCTTCAGTCCCATGCTTGTGCCTGCCATACCCTGCACATTTCCCGTTGCCGTCAGTTCGCCTGTTATGACAGCTTTATCCTGATCCAGCGATACCGATATCGTCTGCCCCATCTCTCCTCCCGGAACCGGCTTATCGTTATCTGTCTCCTCAGACGGACCTGCCTCCTGTCCCGCCTGCTCTACGGTCTGAGGCCGCCTGCTATTACTGCTATTACTGCCATTACTATCGTTTCTGTTGTTTTCCGGACGGGCAGCATTACTAACGCCTCCGCTGCCTGATGGCTGCTCTGATCTCACCGGTTGACTGTCTGAAACAGCCGGAGTATCCTGCTTGTCTGATACATCAGGCTTTTCCTGCTCTTCTGATACGTCAGGCTTATCCTGGAGCAGTCTGTCAATGATCACGGTGATGGGCACACGGACTGATACACTTTCATCCTCCCTGCTTCCGATTGTAATGCTTCCTCTGATGCTTCCCGCTTCTTCTGTGGTGGCATCTGTCTTAACCAGATCCGCCACCGTTACAGTCACATCCGTAATTCCGGCATCGCTTAATGCCGCATCTATCACTTTCTGGATATCTTCCTTCGTGGTATCAGTGGTGACTGTGATCCCTGCCAGTGCTTCCTCTACCGCCGCCTTTGCTTCTGCTACTTTTTCTTCTGGTGTCTTTGGAAGCTGCGCAATGGTCTTGTTAACCGGCACACTGTCATCTGCCGTTCCACATACAATAGCTATATTTCCGCTGATGCTTCCGGGCTCGCTTGTGGTGGCTTCCGTTCTGACGAGATCATCCAGAATTACGGTTACGTCTTCTGCAAGACCCGCTTTCTCTAATGCAAGGTCAATAACGCTTTGTATCTCATCCCTTGTGATTTCATTGGTGGCAGTGATCCCTGACAGTGCTTCCTGCACCACCTTCTTTGCCGCCTCCACTTTGCCGGCATCCGTTGCCGGAAGCTGGGCTATGGTCTTGCCAACCGGCACGCTTCCCGAAGCCGTTCCACATGCAATATCAATATTTCCGCTAATACTTCCCGCTTTTTTTGTAGTTGCTTCCGTCTTATCCAGTTCCCCCACGGTTACGGTCACATCCGCAAGTCCTGCCTTATCCAGTGCATTGTCGATGACGTTCTGGATTTCATCCTTCGTGATATCATTCGTGGCCGTGATTCCTGCCAGCGCTTCCTGTACCACCTTCTTCGCTGCCGCCACTTTCTCTTCATCTGTTTTCGGCAGCCGGGCTATGGTCTTACCTACCGGGACGCTGTCAGACACATCTGCATCCTCTTTGCTTACAATCGTAATGCTTCCGCTGATACTTCCCGCTTCTTCTGTGGTGGCTTCCGCCTTATCCAGTTCTCCCACAATTACAGTAACATCAACAAGCCCCACCTTACCAAGCGCATAGTCGATGGCATTCTGAATATCATCCCCTGTAGTGTCATTGGTAGCCGTGATCCCTGCCAGCACTTCCTGCACGATCTTCTTCGCAGCTGCTACTTTCTCTTCATTCGTCTCCGGCAGCCGGGCTATAGTCTTACCTACCGGCACATGGTCAGATACATCCGCATCCTCTTTGCTTACAATTGTAATGTTTCCGCTGATACTTCCCGCTTCCTCTGTCGTGGCTTCCGTCTTATCCAGTTCCCCCACGGTTACGGTTACATCCGTAAGCCCTGCCTTGCTCAGCGCATTGTCGATAACGTTCTGGATATCTTCCTTCGTGGTATCATTGGCAGCCGTGATCTCTGACAGCGCTTCCTGTACCACCTTTTTCGCCGCTGCCACCTTCTCTTCATTCGTCTCCGGCAGCGGGGCTATCGTCTTCTCAACCGGCACACTGCCAGATACATCTGCAGCTCCTTTACTTACGATAGAAATACTTCCGCCGATACTTCCCTCTTCTTCGGCGGTAGCTTCCGTCTTAGACAGTTCCTCCACAGTTACGGTCACATCCGTAAGCTCTGCCTTCCTCAGCGCATTGTCGATGACGTTTTGGATATCATCCTTGGTGGTGTCATTGGTTACCGTGATCCCTGCCAGCGCTTCCTGTACCACCTTCTTCGCTGCTTCCACTTTCTCTTCATCCGTTACCGGCAGCCGGTCTATGGTCTTGTCAACCGGCACGCTGTCGGATACGTCTGCGTCCGCTTTACTTACGATGGAAATGCTTCCGCCGATACTTCCTGCCGCGTCCGTGGTAGCTTTTGTCTTAGACAGTTCCCCCACGGTTACGGTCACATCATTGCTGCTGATTCCAGCATTGGTCAGTGCAGTATCCATTACACTCTGGA
>JAIEAP010000043.1:192780-301513 GCA_029071325.1 Lachnospiraceae bacterium
CAGTTCCCCCACGGTTACGGTCACATCATTGCTGCTGATTCCAGCATTGGTCAGTGCAGTATCCATTACACTCTGGATATCATCCTTTGTAGTATCATTGGCGGCGGTAATCCCTGCCAATGCCTTCTCTACTGCCTGCTTTGCAATCGCCACCTTCTCCGCGACAGTCATGACACTGATCTTCTGTACCAGAACCGTTTTATTGCCGGCATTGTCTATGGCTGTAATTGTAATCTCTGTCTCACCTGCCGGAATATCAGCAGCCGGAATCGTAAAGACTGCGCTGGTTATCATACTGGCAGTAAAATCACGCTTTAACGTCTCTGTATGATCCCCGATCTGCCAGGACACAGAAGCAATCCCACCGGAGATAACGCTGTTCCTGTCATCTGTTACCGTCACGGTAATGTCCGGCGCATCATAATACTTCTCCGTTGATATCTCTTCCTTATCCGCCTTACATGCAATCTCCGGCGCATGGTCCTCAATGATAATCCCTGTTGCACCTGACCCCATTCCTACCGTCACACTTTTTGACGAGTTGTTGGCCTGATCTGTACAGGTAATGACGATCGTTCCCCTAAAGTCCGCGTCAAAGGTAATACTGGCCTCTCCATTTGTGATGGCGGATCTTTTCTGACTTGCCTGACCGCCCTCCGGCGTCTCAGTGTACGTGATTTCCGTTGCCCCGCTGCCTTCCTCTGTTACAGGCACCGTTATGACCAGGTCTTTCTTGCCGATCAGCCATTGCCACAGGCTTGCCGGCTGATAGCTGTATCTCAGCGTACCGATAACAGGAGCGGTATCATCCGTCCACTTGGCATAGTAAATCTTGTCTCCCGTAGCAGTGGTTGTAATGCTTGTAACCGCGTTACCGCTAAAAGACGAGCTCGTATACCAGCCTCCAAATGTATAACCGGTCCGGGTCGGCTTGGGCAGTGTCAGCCCTGTGCCATAGGTATAGCTTGTATAACTGCTCTCACTGGCTATCGTTCCGCTGTTCTTATTGTAGGTCACCGTATAAGTATTCGCTGTCCACTTGGCGTAATACGTCTTATTCCCTGTATCCGTGGCTGTGATGGCTGTAACCGCGTTGCCGCCAAATGACGAACTTGTATACCAGCCTCCGAATGTATAACCCGTCCGACTGGGCGTAGGCAGCGTCAGCCCTGTGCCATAGGTATAGCTTGTATAATTGCTCTCACTGGCTATCGTTCCGCTGTTCTTATTGTAGGTCACCGTATAAGTATTCGCCGTCCACTTGGCATAATACGTCTTATTCCCTGTATCCGTGGTTGTGATGGCTGTAACCGCGTTGCCGCCAAATGATGAACTTGTATACCAGCCTCCGAATGTATAGCCCGTCCGGGTCGGCGTAGGCAGCGTCAGTCCTGTGCCATAGGTATAGCTTGTATAACTGCTCTCACTGGCTATCGTTCCGCTGTTCTTATTGTAGGTCACCGTATAAGTATTCGCCGTCCACTTGGCGTAATAGGTCTTATTTCCCGTATCCGTGGTTGTGATGGCTGTAACCGCGCTGCCACTAAAAGACGAACTTGTATACCAGCCTCCGAAAGTGTAGCTTGTTCTGGTGGGCGTAGGCAGCGTCAGCCCTACGCCTTCAATATAGCTTGTATAATTACTCTCACCGGCTATCGTTCCGCTGTTTTTATTGTAGGTTACACTGTACAGATTGGCTGCTATCAGCTTCACCCCTCCGCTCCCGGCGCGCAACGCATATTTATCATTATCAAGCTCATAATGCTGCGTATCGGCGCTTCCTGTCACGACGGTATCCCCGCTGCTGACAGAACTCATTTTAATCCTGTATGTTTTCGTAAGAGCGCTCACCGCATTCCCTGATGCCGTAACCGCATTTGTAGTATAAATACTGCCAGACAGAACAGAATCTCCTGCAACACTGACGCCCTTTCCATCGTTATAGACACTATAGGTATTGCCCGAAATATTTACCCCTTTTAAGGTCAGACTTCCGCTGCCGCTGCTTCGCAGATAGACCGCGCATGCCTTATCCGAAGTATCCGTATTTCCTGTGATGGTGCCTCCTGCCAGTGTACAGCTCCCGTCCACAGAAACAGCAGAACCGCCTCCGCCTGCCTTGCAGCCTTGAATCGTACCGCCGTTCATGGTAAATGTACCCGAACCAGATACCCAGACCGCGCCTCCGGTACCGGTCACCTCACAATTTTTAATGACCGCGCCTTCATTCATGGTCAATGACCCGTATATTGCGATAACTCCGGAACCGCCGGTTTTATAACCGTTCAGAATGGTACAGCCGCTTCCCAGTGTCAACGCTGTTGCCGTGTCACTGGAACCCTCCCCTATCTTGATCAGGGACTGTGTCGCCCCTGCCGCATCAATGTAATCTCTGTTCCCATCATAGATGATATTGGTCAGCGTCAGCTTACCGTTTCCCGTCAGCGTAATGTTGCCATAACTACCAAGCGGCAGTCTGGTTATCGTACAGGGATTCGCCGTATCAATACTGGTAATCGTAACTGTCTTGGTGACTTCCACTCTCTCAGTAAAAACGATATCCGTCAGCATTCGGATGGTGCCGCCGGAATACACCCCGCTCAACGCTTCGGTAAAGCTTCCGGTATTCCATACTCCTCCGGCGGATGTCTGCCACTGCGCCTGCGGCTCCGGCGTATGACTCAGATAAATCGTATTGTTCTCTTTATTTAATCTGGAATAAAGATTGTCCCCCTCCATGTAAATCTTACTGACATCCACACCGGTAACCGTATAGCCCTCACCCGCTGCCAAAATCTTTCCTTCGTCTGTGGAATTACATTTCAGCGTCAGTTTATAATGCAGCTCAGATATAATGCGAGGATACACCGTCCCAGATGAAATATCCAGAAAAACATGATCCGATATATTCGCATCTCCTCCGATCTTAAATTTCGCATTGGTATTGTTTTCGGTTGAATAAAAAATTCCGTTTCCGTTTCCGCTGGCAGCGCTGTTCCCGGAAATCTTGCCGCCGGTCACCTCGAGGGTCGCTCCGGATGCAAGATAAATCCCGCCTCCGTTAGAACCGTAATTGTTCGTAATCTCACCGGAAGTCATTCTGCAGGTTCCTTTCAGATAAACACCGCCCCCTGCATTAGTATAAACATGGCTTCCAATATTTCCGCTTGTCCTGCAATTTCTTATGCATCCTCCGTTTATATTCAGAGTTCCATCACAATAGATGCCGCCTGCGGCATAGGCACCTGTCCCATAAGAGTTATAATTATTATTATTCTGAATGACCGCACCGCCGTTCAGGTTTAAGGTTCCGCTGCTAACATAAACAGCCGGCGCATACGCAGTCACATTCCCGGAATTACCGTCTATCGTAATATTTTCCAACGTCAGAGTACCGCCGCCCACATACAGCAGAGAACTATGGTCACCAGCCGTATTGTTTTTTCCTAAATAGCTTGTGGACCTCAGAAGCGTTCCTCCGCCCCGGATCGTTACATTTCCCGACACTTCGAGCCTTCCGGATACCGTCACTGTCACGCCCGGATTGATGGTATACGTTCCGGCTGCCAGCGTCTGTGCTCCCCACTCCTGGTTAGAGGTAATAGTGCCGGGAGACGCGGTAACGGCTGCTGTGGTCATGGGCGCATCAACCCCAACACGCACGCTCACCGGAGCCGTTCCCTCCGCCATGCCGTACGAGTTCCCTTCTTCATCCGTGCCAAGCTGCGCCGTGAAGAGAAATTCCCCGCTGTAAGGCAGCTTCCCATTTTCATCCTCAGCATACTCAGCACAATTCCATCCGGTAATGGGGAGCACCTTATTAGCAGTGAACTCCGAATCTGTTATTTCTACCGCTGCTTTATCCGGCAGGAGTGCCGTAATATCTTCGAAGGGAATCTGCCCCCCGCTGTCTCCGCCTGCAAGAACAAGGCGGTACACGCCCTCCTCGCAGAACAATTCCCCTTCCGGGAAGATATCGCCCTCATCAAAACTCCATGCGCTTATCTGCGGCTCCGAAACGTCTAAACCGACAGCCATCTCACCCTCTGCATGGGCGTCAAGTATATTACATATCCCCGTCTGGTCTGCCAACAGCAGGCTCAGCATAATAACTATCGCCAAACAACTGCGTATCATTCTTTTCTTCTTCATACCGTACCCCTTCCCTCTCACAATTTTCTTTACCCTAAATATAGCAAATAAAAACTGTTTGGAAAGGGGTTTGGAACGTATCGCATTTTTTTCGGTATCTTTTGCAGATTTATTGCTTTATGATATGACGGACGGCCTCTTTAATATCTTCTGCAGCACCCCTGTATCAATAACAAATTCGGGCATTCCCATGCGCCCCGGCGCCACCTCATATTCGTCAAATACGATCACCAGACGGTTCCGGTCGTTGATATAAAAATTCTGATCCTCAGCAATCTCACGGAACCAGTCCTCCTCTCCCCAGATACTGCCTGGGATAAAATAATTGCCCTGCCCGCTCTGCTGCTGTTGCGTCATCTGTTTTAAAACCTCAGCACTGATGACCTCCACATAATCGCTGCCCTCCAGAAACAGATCCTTCAGTTCCAGCATTTTCCCGCTTTTTTTATCCAGAATAAAGCAGCGGCTGTACTGGCCGGAACCGCCCGCGTTAATGGTATCTTCGACTCTCACAACCAACAGCGCCTCATCATCTCTCAGTGTCTGCCAGGTGATATCACTCTGCACATACCCCTCATACTTCCTGTGCGCATACCATAGGAACCGCTCTTTTGCCTCCTCCAAAAACAACTCTATCTGACGGTTCATTTCATCTACGCCTTCTGTGAGATCTTTTCCTACGGATTCTGACGGAGGTGTCTGTGTGCCCCCTGTCCCTGACAGCGGCGCCTGTGTATCTCCTATTCCTAACAACGGCTTCTGTATGCTCACCGCACCTGACAAAGATACGTCCGTATCCTCTGCTTCTGACGATGGCGTTTCCGTGTCCTCTGTCCCTGACGGAGCAGCGTCTATATATACTCCTGTCTGTTCGACAACCGGCGAATCTACACGAAAGGATGTATCCCCCCAGCCCACATGGAAAAGTTTCCCGTACACCCGCAGGTTTTCTCCATAGCCGCCGACCTGAGCCAACGCCGCCACAGACATACTGCCGGCAAAAAACACCAGCGCTACAGCAGAAGTCCCGAAAGCGGCTATCAGCTTCTTCCATATCTTCCTTGGCCCACGCTCCTGAACCGAATCCGTTTTCGTCTGCTGCTCCCCAAACAAGGCCGCCTGAAAACAGAAGACTAACGCATCGCATTTACACTGGAAAAATCCATCGTATTTGTCAACGATGACCCGGATACTCTTCAATCCGATTCCATGCTCCTCCGATTCCCCGGTCACAGGCACGCCATCCTCATCCATCACCAACGGCAGATCCACAGGATTCTTGATGGAAATAATAAGCTTATAGGCATCCCGCAGTTCAACCTTCATATGAATGTAACGATCCTGTTCTTTTGAAAGCCTGCGGCATGCATGGATGGAGTTCTCCAGGGCATTTGCCAGGATCATGCATACATCCATTTCATCAAAGGGTATGGTATCCGGCAGGTTGATCTGTGCCGTAACTGCACAGCCGTCTTCCTTCGCCTGTCTGATATATGGGGACAGAACTGCATTGACTGTAGAATTGGCGCAATAGACCTCATGCTCTGTGTCCAGAAGCCGCCCCTGAAGCTTATCAATATATCTGTGTATGCCCTCCAGATCACTCTGGTCTGCCAGCCCCTCCAACACCAGAAGATGATGCCGCATATCGTGACGGTAGATCCGTCCCGACTCTACGCTTTTTATTACCGCCTCATATTCTCGGAACTGCCGGTTCATTTGATCCTTCATCCTTTGCTCCGTCTGCTTCATGCGCTCCGCCGACGCATATGACGAGATGAGCCGGATGGCAATCAAAAATATGAACAATGCGTTCAGCAGCAACAGGATCAAAACTGTGAGATTCACCGCACTGTTGATAAAATAAGAAAACAGCAGCAGGCATACAAGAATCGGTAAGAAAATAATAAGCCAGTCCGTTCTCTTTTTCTCCATACAGCTGGAAAAAGGCTTACGAAGGAAGCGGCGCGAAACATAGACCAACAATCCCGCAGACAACAGCAGAAGCAGCCCCGTCAACAAATCGTCGTAAGGAAACGGTATGACCATTGCAAGGCGTGTTATCAATATCTTCTTCCATATTTGAAGAATAAAAACCGCAAACACCCCAAACTCCCAGACTGTCATCGTCTGAACAAACCCATAACCTGCGATAAGATACAGGCTGACCGAAAACGGAAGATAAGCGGTAACCGGAAGCATTGTCAGCACCAATGTCTCATCCTGCCCTGCAAGAAGAAGCACCGCCTGCAGCAGAATAATTGCTGCCAGAACCAACCCAACCGTACACCGGGCCGCTTTTGGAGACAACCGGCTTCTTATCAGACTGGCACATATGGAAATATATGTAAGAAAAATAATTCCTTCGTATAATAGTTTCATCCCGCCGCCTCCTTACGCCGCATGCATCACTCCTCATTTCTCTCACAATAATACTCAAAATATTTTTCGCGCAGCTGCTTATAGGAACCCCTTGGCAGATAGATCTTCACGCCTCCCGCCATCTGTATTTCCTTTGCATTGATGCCATCCACATGCTCCAGATTCACAATATACGCAATTCCAACCCGCATAAACTCCTGATAGCAGGAAAGCATTTCATAAATCGCCGTCATGGTCATATGCAGCAGATGCCGGCTGCCGTCTGCCAGATGCAGCTTCTGCACTTTCCTCTGCGCCTCACAATAAATGATATCGTCTACCGCCACGCGCAGGACACTGCCATCCACACGCAGCAGCACATATTTTCTGCACTCTCTTTCTATATCCTCAAGCAGCCTGTCTAACAACGGATACAACACCGTTTCCGACAACGGCTTGACCAGATATTGCGACGCATCCACACGGAACGCTTCCAGCGCATGCTCTCTGGATGTGGTAAGAAAAACAATCCTGCAGCCATTTCCCATGTTCCGCAATTCCTTTGCCGCTTCAATACCTGTCTTTTCGTGCATGTATATATCCAGCAATATCAGATCCGGCGTATAACCTTTCTCTCTGACCATATGGCAAAGTTCTTCGGCATCTTCAAAACACTCTATCATAAGTTCTTTATCTGGATATTTTACCTCATAGCCGCTCAGCATCTGCTTTGTTTTACTTAATTCTGCTGCCACATCATCGCAAAGCGCTATTTTGTACATAACATATACCTCTTTCGTTGTTCTCCATGTAACAGTATAGTTGATTTCTTATACAAAATCAAAACATACTTAAGAGGGAATATTTAGTATTAAACGAAATATAAACACTCCGTTTTCATTCCTAAAATCATATTCCCCATCATACTTTTGTGCTGTTCTTATAATGCTTAAAACCCCGATGCCTCCGGTATATTCCATCATGGGCCGGTCATTTGTAAACGTTATCTCCGGTCTGCAGCTATTGCTGCAGTATAGAACCAACTTTGTTTTCTTTCTTCTGAGCATAAGATAAATCTTACATTCACGTTCTTTCGATGCCCTCTTTGCTTCCATGCATCCAAAAATAGCATTTTCATACACATTTGCTAATATGGTCACCAGATCAATGCCGGGTATGGGAAGATTCTCCCCCAGCTCCACATCCAGCGTGACCTCTATCTGTTCCTTCCTGGCCCTGCGGGTATAAGCCGCAAGGAGGTTATTCACGGCTGCATTGGCGCATATGATTTCTTCAATACCCTCATCCAACGATTTCTTATATTCTCCGAGATATTCCAAAAGCTTCTCATCCTGCCCCCTATGAGCATATTCTGCAATTACTGCAATATGATGCCTGATGTCATGCCGGGTCTTCTTGCCAGTCTCCACGGCTGCCTCCATGAGCTCTATGTTCCGTTCCAACAGCCTCTGGGTCATTTTCATCAGCTGATTTTCCTTCTGGAATTCTTGCTCTCTCCCGATGTGCATATAGAGGCGAAAAACAAGGTATTGCAAGGCGCCGGTCAGGAAAAAGTTAATCATAATCTGAAACAGGCGATACGGTGTCTGCTCCTTATTGTTTGAATTTAATATAAAGCCAATTCCAAACAGGATGCTGATCACCATAACTGCGGCGCTGAAGCGATCCAGATCTGATTCCACATAGTTACAGAATCCGCGGATGGAATTCTTAATCTTTTTCTCTATGAAAAGGGCCATGATGAGAATCAGCAGTATACGGGTGATGATATCCGCCCATATGTTCCGGTCAAAGAAAATTAAGGCTATCTCAAGTCCACCCACCAGAAAAACTGCCATCAGGTAAAATGTAAGCGCCAGCTTATACAGCGACAGGAAAACAGGGTCGCTGCTCATACAGATGGCAAAGCAGGCAAAGCATATGTACATGGCAAATGCCACCAGCCTCACACAGCTCTCCCAGTCCACCACATACCAGATACTCCCCAGCACCATCATGACTGCACAAAAACCTCCGTAAAAGACTGCCGCCTTCTTCCTGCCATACCTGGGTTCACTCATCTTACAGAATAACAGGATGGTCCCCGCAAGGCTTATCATAAACCGAATCAATGCTATATACAAAGGACCGCCTAACATTATCCCACCTGCCTCCGCCTCTGTTTTCTACTATCGTAGCAAAAGATATTCCCTCGGAATATAGCCCCGGTATACTTCGCACTTTTTTCGGTATCCATTGCTTATGCCCCTCATATACCCTGCATAGACACAGAAAAACTCCCCATACAGCAGCGTATACGGATTCCGTAACTGCTGTATGGGGAGCTTATTGTTGTATGGAATGTTTGCGTTTCTTCCGGGATTCTGTCAATGCAAAACTGATATCCACCAGACTTTTTACAACGTCATCGGCAGCGGAACCGTCCAACAGCACCGTCACCCAATGCGTCTTATTCATGTGATATGCCGGATAGATTCCGCTGCTTCCCACGATAGCGGATATCATCTGGGGTTCTGCCTTCACATCAAGGATATCTACCTGCCCTTCCTGTCGGATCCCCAGCTTATCCCTGCCGATCCTCATGATAAGTGCAAACCATTTCTGATTGTCCTTATGGCGGAATACCGCACTCTCAAAATCCTTTGGAAATGGGTTCTCCGGTCTCACATGATAACTTTGTTCTATATATTCCGTTAATTCTCCTCTTGTCATATCTATCACCTGTTAAGTCTAGTCTCTGGATTCTATGACAATGCCAATGCCCTTTTGGACCACAATGCAGGCAGACTCCTCCACCAGCTCATTGCTGATGCCCAGAGTGTTGCCGCCCCTCATCACAGCATCCTTAAGTGAATACTTAAATCCTGTCAGCGTAACCCCTTCCAATGTCTCGGTAAGAGGCAGAAGCGACACATAAGAACCAAATGCATCCTCTTTTTGCAGCGTCTCTGTCCCCTGCACCAGACGGATCCTGTTATGGCTGTCCAGGATGCGTCCCTCTATCCCCTGCTCTAGAATCCTCCGCAGCAATTGTATATTTCCCAGCATATGATCTATTCTGGTTCCCGTCATGCCTATCATATGAATTGCACTGCTCTTCTTCTCGATGGCCAGCTCTACGGCAAGACCGGAATCCGTGTCATCCTTCTCGGCAGGATAGCTGTGCCTCTCAATACCGCTCTTCTCCCGAAAATAATGATATACCTCCGGCCGGACAGAGTCATAATCTCCGATGATGCAGTCGGG
The DNA here is from genome assembly GCA_029071325.1 of Lachnospiraceae bacterium. Taxonomy (GTDB): domain Bacteria; phylum Bacillota; class Clostridia; order Lachnospirales; family Lachnospiraceae; genus Roseburia_C. Next base: position 202,561 of record JAIEAP010000043.1, read on the forward strand.
AATCTGTCCCGCGCGATAGCAGAATTCCATCCCCCGGTCCGCCGCGATCACATAATCCGGCTTCCATCTGTCTATATATTCCCGTGCGAAATCATCCTCTATGGTTCCGCCTCCCACGATCAGTGTCTTCATAGGCTACTCCGCCATCTGCCCGAGAAAGCGCCGGGTATTCTCCGCCGCATCCCCCTGAAACACAGCGCTGCCTGCCACGATAATGTTGGCGCCTGCATCCATGAGCATATTTACATTATCCAGGGTTATTCCACCGTCCACCTCAATATCTGTCTTAAGCCTGCGCTCCTGTATCATCTGTCTCAATATCCTTACCTTGTCCACCGTGTAAGGAATCAATTTCTGTCCCCCAAATCCCGGATTGACTGTCATGATCAAAACCATGTCCACTTTGGGAAGAATATGCTCCACAGCAGACAGCGGCGTCGCCGGATTCAGTGCCACCCCCGCAATGATATCCCGATCCCGGATTGCCTCAATGGTGCGGTCTAAGTGCCTGCAGCTCTCGGCGTGTACCGTGATCAGATCGGCTCCGCTGTCCACGAACTCGTCAATATAACGGATCGGCTCCTCAATCATCAGATGCACATCAAATATCTTGTCCGTACATGAGCGAATAGAGCGGATCACCGGCATCCCAAAAGAAATACTGGGGACAAAACTTCCGTCCATCACATCAATATGGATATACTGGGCACCCGCCTCGTCCACAGCCCGGATCTCCTCGCCCAGCCTGGCAAAATCAGCCGACAATATGGATGGTGATAAACAATTCATATGAACTCCTTTCAGTCTCCTAAAGTTTCACTCTTATCTTCACACGTCAAAAGGTTCACAGTCCAAGGACTGTGAACAACATGCACAATAAATCACGCTGGAAAGCTAGCTTTCCAGGCTGATTTTTGTGCATGCTGTCCATGCCGCTCTGGCGGCAGGACCTTTTGACATAATACCCATCTGATTAAGCGGAACTTCCGTTCAATACTTCTTCCTATCCTTCAATTCTGCATAAAGACTGCAATAATTTTCATACCGCATGGGGGAAATGTTTCCAGTCTGCAGTGCCTGCTTCACGCCGCAATCCGGCTCTGTGATATGGGAGCAGCCCTGAAATCTGCATTCCGGCTCATAAGAAACAAATTCCGGATAATACTGCTGCAATTCTTCCTTCTCGATCTCGGGCAGATACATGGTGCTGAATCCCGGGGTATCCATAATATAGCTGTTGGTGCCAATGTGAATCAACTGCGCATGGCGGGTCGTATGCCGTCCCCGCTCGATCTTGCGGCTGATCTCTCCCGTCTCCATACACGCCTGGGGCGCCAGCAGATTAATGAGGGAGGATTTTCCCACGCCGGAGGGACCTGCCACCGTCGTGGTGCGCCCTTCCAATTCCTGCATAAGCGCCTCAATCCCGCTGTGTTCCTTCGCACTGGCAAACAGCAGCCGGCAGCCGCTGCCGCGGTAAATGTCCCGGAAACGCTCCCGTATGGGCTCCTCCACCAGATCGCATTTATTCAGGCATATTAGAACTGGAACTTTCTGATATGCCATCATCACAAGAAAGCGGTCTATCAGCCCAAAATTGGGTGCGGGACTTGCCGCCGCAAAAATGAGAAGCGCCTGATCCACATTTGCCACCGCCGGCCGGATCAGCATATTCTGCCGCTGGAGTATCCCTGTGATATTTCCCGTACGGTCTGCCTGGGAAATGATCTCAATCTCCACATTGTCCCCCACCAGCGGTTTCATATTCTGCCTGCGGAAAATTCCTTTTGCCTTACATTCATAAATTCCGGATCCTACCACATGAACGTAGTAGAACCCGGAAATTCCTTTGACGATTTTACCCTGCATAATCACCTTCGCTGCCGCGCTATTTCGCTGTGAAGCTGACAGCCGTAGGACCGACGAGATTCGTGCCGGTGTTGCCGTCCTCCAGCGTATAATTCCATAAGACTTCCAGTGTGCCGCTGCTGTAACCGGCAATATTATCCACCGATACAGAGCCTGGATTCGTTCCGTTAAAGTCAGTCGTCCACAGCACAGATCCATCAGACGCTTTCAGGGTAACCGTTCCGCCTGTATAAGTCTTATCCCCGCCTGGCTTTGATACATCATCCGCAGGCACCTGAAGATTCTCGCTCTTGAAGGAATAGTAGGTGGTCTTTTTGCCCAGGCTTACCACGATCGTAACTGTGGTGCCCTTGTTGACATACTCATTCACCTTATCCTGACTGATCACACGGCCTTTTTCTATATTTTCGCTGTAATCCGTATTCACATTGACTACCAGCCCCTGCGCCGTCAATGTACTCTCGGCTTCCTCCTGGGTCATGTTGGTTACGCTGCTTACCCTGATCTTTTCAATCTGAGGCGCCAGCACCAGAGTAACAGTATCCCCTTCCTTTGCCTTGTCCCCTACATTGGGTGTGACAGAAATAACGCTCTCGGGAGGCAGATCGCTCTCCTGCGCATATTCCGAGCCAACTCTAAAGCCCAGATTTTCCAGAGCTTTCTTGGCATCCTCATAATTGTAGCCGATCACATTGGGTATAGGAATATCGCCTGTGCCGCTGCTGATGCGTACGGTCACGGTGTCGCCTTCGGCAACCATATCCCCTTTTTCTACGCTCTGCTCTGCGATCTGTCCCTCCTCGAATGTCTCGGAAGAAACAGTATCACCCTCTTTGAGCACGATATTCAGCTCCTTCTCCTCTAAGAGTTCACGAGCCTCCTGCAGTGTGAGACCGCGCAGATCGATCATCTCACTCATGTTCTCCGTATCTGTAGACACCTGTGTGTCTTTCTCCGTCTCGGTATCCTTATTGCTGCTTCCGCCAAAACGGAAAATGCCTAAGATATTTCCCACCAGACATACGACGATAATGACAATAACCGCAATAGCCGCAATGCCCATAATCGTTACCGCTTTATCCATTTTAGGATTCAGAAACAGACCTTCTTTTCCCCCATTCTCATCATCTTCGTCCAGTTCCTCATCCAACTCGTCATCTTCATCGGCTTCCGCAGCAGCCTGGGCGGTCCGCTCCTTAATCCTTGCCAGTTCATCCTCGCCGATCACCCGGGTCTTGCCGTTTCCGCCCATGGGGACTATACTGACAAAATCCTCATTGGGACTGATCAGTGATTTCTTCAGATCCATCAACAGGCTTTCCATACTGTCATAACGTCTGTCCGGATTCTTCTGGGTACACTTCAGGATAATCTTCTCAAGACTGATGGGAAGATCTGCCACATAGGCGCTGGGCGCCACAATTTCTTCCTGAAGATGCTGGATCGCCACGGCTACCGTAGTGTCACCGTCAAAGGGAACGCGGCCCGTCACCATTTCATACATAACGATTCCGAGAGAGTAGATGTCGCTCTTGCCATCCACAAAGCCGTTGCGCGCCTGTTCCGGCGAAGAATAGTGCACGGAACCCATCACATCAGAATTGATGGTGTTGGTGGTGGCTGCCCGGGCAATCCCGAAATCTGTCACCTTCACCTTACCCTCGGTAGAAATGATAATATTCTGAGGTTTGATATCACGGTGTACGATATTCTTATTGTGTGCAGTCTCAATTCCTCTGCCCACCTGAATTGCAATGCTTACCGCCTCTTTATAGGTCAGCCGGCCCTTCTTTTCTATATAAGTCTTAAGGGTAATTCCCTCTACGAACTCCATGACGATATAATGCATACCGTTCTCACTGCCTACATCATAGATATTCACGATGTTCGGATGTTCTAATCCCGCTGCAGACTGTGCCTCCGTGCGGAACTTTGTGACAAAGTTCACATCCTCACTGAATTCCTGCTTTAATACCTTGATTGCCACAAAACGCCCCAGTACATGGTCCTTTGCCTTGTAGACATCAGACATTCCGCCGGCGCCGACTTTTCCTATGATCTCATAACGATCTGCTATAAACATTCCTTCTGTCAACATGTCTTCACCTCATCCGTAAATGGCTGGATCACAACCACTGTTATATTATCTCTGCCACCGTTATCATTGGCCGCACTTACCAGGTGCTCCACCTGTTCCGCCACATCCCGCTGGCTCAGCATGATGCCCCGGATATCCATATCCTCTACCATATTGGTAAGACCGTCCGTACACATCAGTATCTCGTCATCTTCTTTCAGCCGTACCTCAAAAAAGTCTACCGTCAAATCCGGGCCGGCTCCTACTGCTCTTGTGATAATATGTTTGTCAGGATGCGTTCTGGCCGTTTCTTCATCCATCTCGCCCATGCGCACCATCTCTTCCACCAGCGAATGGTCCTTTGTGATCTGTGTAATATCCTGATTCACCACATAAAGCCTGCTGTCTCCCACATTGGCAGCTACCAGCACATTTCCCGTGATGCAGCATATCACAACCGTAGTTCCCATTCCGCTTCGCGCTTCGTTTTCTTTCGCCTCCTCAAGGAGCAGCCGGTTCGCACGCTGGACTGCCTCCTCAATGATGGCAGCCGGCTCCGTCAGAGTGGAAGACCGAATGGTCTCCTCGATCATCTCTACCGTATATCTGGATGCGTATTCTCCTGCGTTGTGACCGCCCATACCATCCGCAACAATAAAAAGGTTCGGCAGATTGCCCACGGGCTGTTCCGAAGAAAATACATAATCCTGATTCGAACTGCGCCGTTTTCCGACATCGGTTATAGAAAAAGTCTTCATGTCTGTCCGCCTACCTTTCCAGAAATCTCTTTCTTAATTGTCCACAGGCACCGTCTATATCCTGACCCATTTCCCTTCTTATAGTAACATTTCTCCCATATTTTTCAAGGAAATTTTTAAAATTGCAGATCTCGCGCTGATCAGAAGGCGCATAATCCCTTTCTTTTACAGGGTTTACAGGTATGAGATTGATATGGCAGTTCATGCCCCTGGTGAGTTCCGCCAGCCTTACGGCGTCTTCTTTCGTATCGTTGATGCCGCCCACGAGACTGTACTCAAATGTGATGCGCCGCCCCGTCTTCTCAAAATAGTACTGGCATGCTGCCAACACTTCTTCCAGCGAGAAACTTCTTGCCACCGGCATCAACTCCTGCCGTTTCTCCTGAGAGGATGCATGCAGGGACAGCGCCAGGGTAATCTGAAGTCCCATATCTGCCAGCCGGCGTATCTGCGGCACCAGACCGCAGGTAGATACCGTAATGCTGCGCTGGCTGATATGAAGACCATTCTCGTCCGACAGAAGTCCGATGAAACGCACCAGTTCTTCAAAATTATCCAATGGTTCCCCGCTCCCCATCACTACCACATTGGAAATCCGCTCACCGATACTGTCTTCTATCCGATAGACCTGATCCAGCATCTCGGAAGCAGTCAGCCCCCGCACCAGCCCGTCCAGTGTTGACGCGCAGAAACGGCATCCCATCCTGCAGCCAACCTGCGAGGATACGCAGACGCTGTTGCCGTGCTTATATTTCATCAGCACACTCTCTATCATATTTCCATCCTGCAGCGCAAACAGATATTTTCTGGTGCCGTCCATCCTGGAAATCTGAACCAGTTCTTCCCGCAGAACCGTAAGACGCGCCTGCGCCCGCAGCTTCTTACGCAGAGCAGCAGGAAGATTCGTCATCTCTTCGAAATCTGTTACATGATGGATATGTAACCACTGATATAGCTGTTTTGCACGGAATTTCTTCTCTCCCAGTCCCATCAGCCATTCTTCCAATTCCGGAAGCGTCATGGACTTGATATCCGTCTGTTCCCTCATATATTACCCTTTCCGCAGCCGCGCAATGAAAAATCCATCCCGGCCGGATGTATCCGGCAGCATCTGCTCCTGATATTCCATATGCCAGCCTGGAAATTCTTTAAGAAACCATGATACATTGTCCTCATTCTCCAGCCGGTCTATGGTACAGGTGCTGTACAGCAGTACGCCGCCCCGCCGCACATACCGGTGTACCACCGCCAATATTTCCCGCTGCAATGCGGCAAGCTCTTCCAGCTGCGCTCTGCTCATGCGGTATTTGATATCGGCTTTCCTTCGCAGCACACCCAGACCCGAACAGGGAAGATCCGCGATCACCACGTCTGCCTGCTCTTCCATGGATGCATCAAACTCCCTGGCATCCCACTGCTCCGCCCGCATATTCTCCACCTGCGTACGCCGGATATTTTCCTGTATCATGGATACTTTATATGCACTGATATCTCTGGTAATGACCTGTCCCGTCCCATTTAAGAGCTGCGCCACATGCACGCTCTTGCCGCCTGGCGCTCCGCATACATCCAGCACGGTATCCCCGCACTGCACATCTGCCGCCTGCACCGCCTTCATGGAACTTACGTCCTGCACGTAGAACAGCCCCTGCGCAAACTCCGGCAGAGCGCCCAGATAGTCCACCCCTGCAAGATGCAGAGCTTCCGGGACAGATGCATCCTGCCTCACCGTAATACCCTGCTCTTCCAGCCGTCTTTTAAGCTCCTCCGGCATAATCCGTCTCGTGTCGGTACGGACAGTAAGAACTGATGGTGTAAGAAAACAGCGGCACATATCCTCTATCTGCTCCGTAGGATAAGCTTCCTGCCACAGCCGAAGAATCCACTCCGGCATGGAATAGCGCACCGACAGATATGCAGTTTCATCCTGCCCGGGATCGGGGAATTCCACCTCCGGCAGTCCTCTGCCGATACTGCGCAGCACACCGTTGACGAATCCCGTCAGCCTTGCAAAACCCTTACGCCTTGCCAGCTTCACCGCCTCATCACAGGTCGCCCGCAGGGGAATGCTGTCCATGTAGCGCATCTCATACACAGCGCTGCGTAGAATGCAGCGGATCACAGGCTTCATCTTGCGAACCGGAACAGATGAGAACTTATCAATGATGTAGTCCAGTTCTATCATGTGCTCCAGCGTTCCTTCGCTTACTCTTGTAATGAACGCACGGTCCTGCTTCTCAAGATACTGGTATTTCTCCAACACATTCGCCAGAGCCACATGGCTGTACGCCTCTTCCTTTGTCACTGCAAGCAGGATATTTAACACCAGCTCACGGCTGTTCACACGATCAGTCATCACGACCTCTTCCTCCAAACAAAAGAACCAGCCGCAATAACTGCAGGATAGCCGCCGCTGCGCCTGCCACATAAGTCAGCGCCGCAGCCCCCAGGACACGTTTCGTATATACCAGCTCATCACTCCCCAGGATTCCGGTATCACCAAGAATACGTACTGCACGGCTGGAGGCATTGAACTCCACCGGCAATGTAATGAGCTGAAACAGCACTGCCAGAGAAAAACAGATAATCCCTGCCGTGATCAGCATCTGACCGGTACTGCGGCTGATAAATAATCCGATGATGATCAAAGGCCATGCAAGGGTCGATCCGATATTGGCCACCGGAACGATGGCGCTGCGCAGTGACAGCGGCACATAGCTTAAGTGATGTTGAATGGCATGCCCGCACTCATGGGCGGCAACGCCTACCGCCGCCACGGAATCAGACCCATACACGCTGTCAGACAGGCTCAATGTCTTATTCCGCGGATCGTAATGGTCCGTCAGGTTTCCGGCAATATGCCGTACTTCAACGTCATGAATGCCTGCTGCCCGCAGAATCCGTTCCGCCGCCTGGGCTCCCGTCATTCCTGACATACTGCGGTATCTGGAATACTTCCGAAAAGTTGAATTGACCCGCGCCGATGCGATCAGACAGATAACGGCTCCCACCAGCACCAGCCAGTAGGTAGGGTCCCAATAATAGTAAAAAGGCATGAAAATCCCTCCTTATCATCCTAAATATGTGCCCGTCGGCACTTCACAGCCCCGTAGGAATGCATCGATCCCCATGCGCTTTTTGCCCTCCAATTGGACTTCCCGCAAAGACAGACGTCCCTCACCGGTCTGCACAATAAGCGTCCTGCCGTCCGACTCCACAACACAGCCTGCCTCGTCCGTATTCCCACCAGGGAGCACGGCGGCACTCCATATTTTCAGTATTCGCCCATTCAGCGCCGTATATGCACTGGGCCACGGGTTTAAGCCCCGTACCAGCCGCTCAATGTTCTGCGCGGGCTGCTTCCAGTTGATCTTCCCTAACTGCTTGTGAATCATCCCCACATGGGTAGCATCTTCCTCCCGCTGGGGCGTATAGACTGCATTTCCCGCCTCGATCTGTGCCATCGTATCCACACACAGTCCGGCGCCCACTTCTGCAAGACGCTCAAAGAGGCTTCCGCCCGTTTCATCTGCCGCCAGCGGAACCTCCACTTTTGCGATCATATCACCGGTATCTATTCCCTCGGCCATTCGCTGGATCGTAACGCCCGACACCTGCTCGCCGTTGATGACCGCCCACTGGATGGGTGCCGCACCGCGATACTTGGGCAGCAGGGATGCATGTACGTTAATACAGCCGTAACGGGGCATTGCAAGAATCTCCGGGGGCAGAATCTGCCCGAATGCCGCTACCACGATCATATCCGGCCGGTATTCCCGCAAATGTTCCACACACTCCGGCATACGCACACGCCGGGGCTGATAAACCTCGATTCCCAGCGCCATCGCCGCTTCCTTCACCGGCGGTGCCTGCATAACATTGCCTCTTCCTTTCGGCTTGTCCGGCTGGCTCACCACCAGCACGATCTCATATCCTGCCCTGGCAATGGCCTGCAGTGTTCCCACTGCAAAATCCGGCGTTCCCATAAATATTACCCTCATGGCTACTCCTCTTCCTCATACTGCACATCGTGCAATGCGCCTTCTACCTTTTCCGTATACATATGCCCGTCCAGATGATCCAGTTCATGGCAGACCGCACGGGCGAACAGCTCCGTGCCCTCTATTTCATATGCCTCCATCTCCTCGTCATAGAAAGCCACCTTCACATAATTGGGTCTGGTAACAGTACCCGCTTTTCCCGGAACGCTCAGGCAGCCCTCGTCTCCTGTCTGTAAGCCTGAACTCTCCAGAATTCTGGGGTTGATCATGACAATAGGGCCATCCCCCACGTCAATCACCACCAGGCGCTTTAAAATCCCCACCTGCGGCGCGGCAAGTCCTACACCGTTTGCCTCATACATGGTTTCCAGCATATCCATCACCAGCTCCGATATCCTGGGCGTCACCTCCCTGATCTCCTTACAGGTCTTCGTCAAGACCGGATCTCCCACCGTTCTGATCTGTCTTAATGCCATAATATCCTCCTTATAGTTTTCTTTTTCTCTGTGCCGGTAACTGTTCAGAACCCAAGCCACAGACGTGTCAGCTCCGCTGCCACACGCCTCTAAAGCGGCTTATGTCTGTGGCTTTGAGGGTTATCACCCTCATGAAAATGAAAAGACATCCCTTTTCCAATAAATTGGAACGGTCTGTTTTTCATTTTCATGGGGTTCTGAACAGTTACTAATACTCATTCATAGGATCAAAGTCAAACTGAACCGTGGCGCGGCATTTCTTCGCGTTCTGCTCCATGGTATGCTCTACCTTGTCCTTAATATCCACCAGCGTCTGATAATCCGCATGTTTTAAATAAATAACCTTACGGCTCAGACCGTGCAGCCGTGACAGGATAGCGTCTGTCGGACCGATGGTCTGCAGACCTTCCACTTTCATACCGGCTATCTGCGCCGCAATCTGCTCTGCGGTCTCTCCTGCCTCGTCCTTCCTCGGCGCATACACCAGAATCAGGAGCATATGCCATACCGGAGGGTAATGCATCATCTGCCGGTAGAAAATTTCCTCCTCATAAAAGGATTCGTAATCCTGCGCCCCCGCACATCGGATGCTGTAATGATCCGGATTGTAGGTCTGAATGACCACCTCTCCTCCACTTGCACCTCTTCCCGTTCTGCCCGCCGCCTGCGTTAGAAGCTGGAAGGTCCGCTCCGCCGCATGGTAATCCGAAGTATACAGTGACAGATCCGCCGCCAGGATTCCCATCAACGTTACCCCCTTGAAATCATGTCCCTTCACGATCATCTGGGTACCGATGAGAATGTTCGCCTCCCCCTTGCCAAAGGCGGAGAGGATATTCTCATATTGTTCTTTGGTCTTAGCGGTATCTGCATCCAGCCTTAATATCCTTGCGTCCGGAAATGCTTCCTGGGTCAGCTGCTCTAAGCGTTCTGTCCCGCCTTTCATGAAGCTTAAATGGCCGGAGCCGCACTGCGGGCATATTCTGGTATCCTTCTCCACATACCCGCAGTAATGACAGGTTCGGATACCGTTCAGATGTGTTTTCAGAGGCACATCGCAATTGGGACATTTTACCACATATCCGCAGTCTCTGCAAACCACAAAAGAAGCAAGACCTCTGCGGTTGATAAATAACATTACCTGCTGTCCAAGCCGCAGCCTTCCCCAGATCAGTTTACGGAGCTGTTCGCTGAACACCGAAAAGTTGCGCCTTGCAAATTCCTCCCGCATATCCACCGGATAGCACATCGGCATTGGTCTCTCCTTCACTCTGTGAGGCATATGCAGCAGGAGATACTCTCCCTGCTTTGCCCGGTAATAGCTCTCGATGGAGGGCGTCGCAGATCCCATAACTACGGTTGCCCCCGCCATTCTGGCACGCTCTATAGCAGTCTCCCTGGCGTGGTATTTGGGAAGCGTCTCGCTCTTATAGCTTCCCTCCTGTTCCTCGTCAATAATGATATAACCCAAATTGGAAAACGGTGTGAACAGAGCAGAGCGCGGACCAATGATCACATCCACTTCTCCGTCCCTGGCACGCTCGTATTGATCGTAACGCTCCCCCGGCGACATTTTGGAGTGAAGAACCGTCACGCGGTTACCAAACCGGCTGGCAAACCGGTTCACAGTCTGGAACGTCAATGAGATTTCCGGAATCAGTACGATTGCCTGCTTTCCCTCCTGAATCGCTCCTGCAATCAACTCCATGTACACCTCTGTCTTCCCGCTCCCGGTCACGCCGTGAATCAGACATGGTTTCCGATCCGAGGCGGCATTCTGCTGAATCGCCGCCACCACCGCCTTCTGACTGTCATTCAGTTCTAGATCATAGGCAGGCAGTTCCTGCTTCTGCACCGGATTACGGAATATCCTCTCATGTTCTTCCCGTATCAGATTCTTCTCTTTAAACTCTTTGATCAGCGCCGGATTGGAGTTATACTCTTTTATCGCCACATCATAGTATACCCATTTCTGCGCAATCAGATTGCGCAGCAGTCTGGCCTTTGCCGTGCAGCGTCTCTTATCAAAGTCTATCAGATAGGTTCTAGCCGTTATCTCATCTGCGGTCAGTACGAGCTTGCGGCGGATCTTCGCCGTCTTTTTCTCTTTTACCGGCAGCACCGTCTTAAGCGCCTGATTGATGGTTGCTCCGTAATTTTTATGCATCCAGTATGCCAGTGCAATGAGCTGCGACTCTATCACGATTGCCTGCTCGTCTATGGCAGCCACCGGCTTGATCCTTGCCGGATCGATCTCAGGATCCCCCGACAGAGATACCACAAAACCGCTGATCATGCGTCCGCCGTTGCCAAAAGGCACCTGTACCCGCATACCTACCTTAAGTTTCCCCTGCAGCTCTTCCGGTATGGAATACTGAAAGGTCTTATCCAGCTTTTCCTGGGAAATGTCAATAATAATATTGGCATAACGTTCCATCTATTCACCTCGTATATGACTCTCTATCATTTGTTCTATCATACGCCTGTCATCCATTGGATAACGGCGCCCCGCAATCTCCTGATACGCCTCATGCCCCTTTCCCGTTACCACGATCATGTCACCCGTAAGTGCATGGGTAACTGCATAGGCAATGGCTTCCCTGCGGTCGGGAATCACCCGGTAACTGCCGCCCGTCTCCTCCATCCCCCTGCGGATATGTGAGATGATGGTCAAGGGATCCTCATCCCTGGGATTATCCGATGTGAGGATCGTCATATCGGCGAGGCGGCCTGCCACCTGCCCCATCTGTATCCTGCGCAGAGGAGAACGGTTGCCGCCGCAGCCAAACAATACCACCAGCCGTTTCGGCTCATACAGTCTTAAGGTATGCAGCAACTCTTCCAGGCTCACCGCATTGTGCGCATAATCCACAATGATATGATAATCACCTTTCGACTCTACTTCTTCAATACGCCCTTTCACCCGCACCCGGCTAAGCGCCTGTACTGTAACCGCATCATCAATTCCCATGAGATGCGCCGCCGCAAATGCTGCCAGGGAATTGTATACATTGGGCTGCCCCGGCATACCCAGTCTGATATCCTGTCGGCTGCAGCCTTTGATCCGGTACGCCATGGCAAGCCTAGCGCCCTCTCTGTAATAGCGGATATCCTGCGCCCCAAAATCTGTATTCCGGCCCAATCCATATGTAAACAAATCTGCCCGGATTCCAGATGCCATGAACCGTGCACTGGTATCGTCCGCATTTAACAGCACACACCGGCTCCTGGCCAGCAGCATTTTCTTACAACGTGCATATTCCGTCATATTCTTGTGCTCCGCAGGTCCGATATGGTCCTCGGACAGATTGGTAAAAATCCCCAGAGCAAAGGCAATCCCATCCACCCTGTGATGCTTCAGACCCTGGGAAGACACCTCCATCACGCAGCAGGTACAGCCGGCATCAGCCATCTTCCTCAAGTGAGACTGTATGACCAGCGCATCCGGCGTCGTATTACTGCTCTCCAAACATCTCCCGTCAGGAAACTGAATACCCAGTGTCCCCATCAGACCGGTAGATATTCCCGCCTCGTTCATAATACGCCAAAGCATGTATGCGGTGGTGGTCTTGCCCTTCGTGCCGGTAATACCGATCACCGTCATTCTCTCTGCAGGTCTTCCATAAAAATTGCCCGCGATCACAGCCAGTGCCCTGGAGGTGTCGCGCACACGGATAACCGTCACATTCTCCTTCACATATACGTTACGGGACACCACACATACAGCGGCCCCCCTTCGCACTGCCTCATCCAGATACCGGTGCCCATCCTCCCTGGCACCCATCAGGCAGAGAAACATACTGCCTTTTTGCACCTGTCTGGAGTCGTGGCAGATATGCGTGACCCGGATGTTTGGGGTTCCTTTCGTACATACATAAGTTACATCTTTCAGCAGTTCTTTCAGATATGCCATGAAATAGTCCTTAAAAATACACTTTTATCATTATATGATACCATTGGGATTTTTACAAGTTTTCCGATTTTTATTCAGAAAGATTTAACAAATCTTTTTTTCAGGTCAGCCATCGTCTGCATGATGTGCAAATCATGCTTGCATGAATGCGCACATCATACAGGCGATGAGCAGAGCGCTCGTCTATGAGCAAAGTTAGCTGCAAAGCAGCGAAAAAGCGCCGTAGGCGCCTTTGCGAATGGCGCGACCTGACCTGTAACGATATAATCGTAACCAGATATTTCATGGTATTTTTGAAATTTATTCTGGAAATACTGACTACATGATGAAAAAGAATTTTATGATATGCGGACTCACCGGCTGGTGTATTGAGATTATATTCACTTCCCTGGGAGCCTTCCGCAAACAGGATATGACATTGACCGGTCGCACCTCCATCTGGATGTTCCCCATCTACGGCATGGCGGCAGTCATCGGTCCTATTTACAAAAAAATCAAGAACGTACCCGTATTGCTACGGGGCACCATATATTCCACCGGGATATTCTTCTGTGAATACGTCAGTGGTTCTCTCTTAAAACGCCATAATCTGTGTCCCTGGGACTACAGTGACGCCAAAACAAATATCAACGGTGTGATAAGGCTGGATTACGCACCTCTGTGGATGGCAACCGGGCTTCTCTTTGAGCGGATCGTAACCCATGAAGACGTTGCAGAAGGAGCGGAAGCTGCCCGGGCATCTTAGTTCGGATACCCGAAACACACAGAATGACCGGATCTGCAGGGCAGCCCGCCTTCCGCGGTTCATGCTGTTACAGGAACTTACTCTGCATCAGCTATATCATCCATACTTCCGGTTCCAATATCAAGAGTATTGAGGGTACGCCGTTTGATACGCGCCTCCTCAGACGCCCTTAAAATATAGTTTTTCATATCTTTGGCATGCTTGATATGGACCAGGGAAAGTTCCCGGTGTGTGGTATCTCCTGTGTAGCACACCACCGTACCCAGGCGGAATATCCTTTCCATCAGAGTTGTAGTAAGCTTGACATCCTGTACCTTATACATATAACAATCGTTCTCCTCCGTGCGCAGCAGACCACTGTTGACGGTGATCACACTGGGGGTCACCGTATATTTCGTAAAGGTCCAGGGCAGTCCGAAAAACAACAGCCGCTTACGCTCTACACGCACTTCCTCCTCCTGCGTATCTTTCATTATGTGTTCATTTGTCTGTGCCATACTTTTCCCTTCCTTTGTTTCGAATACTCTATATTTATCATTTTACACGATATGACAAAAAAAAGCATCCTTTTCCTGTAATATTTTGTCTGTAATAGGACACACATCATTGCCAGGATAATAAAACGACTCCTTCGCTCCATAATTTGCCGGCATCCACCAGATAACTGCTCGCCTTATGCTGAGATTTCAGTTGCCGCCGGTGTATCATCTGTGATGATACACCGACGGCAACGAAATTTATACGCAACGGCTCAAGGCTATCTGGTGGATGCCGGCAAACATACAGAGAGATAAGTGCAATTATCATCCTGACAATGATGTGCGCTCTTTTTTGACGTTAGATTGTCTGCAAAATACAGAAACTCAAGCCAGAAGAATCTTGAATTTTAAATCCAAGTATTATATGATAGTCACAGTGCAAAAATGATGTAACTGCGAACATTTTCAGGAGGAATCTTATGCGACATCTTATGAGCCCCCTTGACCTAAGCGTTGAGGAACTGGACAACCTGTTGGATCTGGCACATGATATTGAGCGCGATCCCAAGAAATATGCTCACGCCTGTGACGGCTTGAAGCTTGCCACCTGTTTCTATGAACCGAGCACCCGCACGCGTCTGAGTTTTGAATCCGCCATGCTGAATCTTGGCGGTTCTGTGCTGGGCTTTGCCAGCGCGGACAGTTCTTCCGCCGCCAAAGGCGAGAGCGTGTCCGATACCATCCGGGTGATCTCCTGTTATGCCGATATCTGCGCCATGCGTCACCCCAAGGAGGGAGCCGCCCTGGTAGCTTCCCAGAAATCCGGCATTCCCGTGATCAACGCCGGCGACGGCGGTCATCAGCATCCTACACAGACACTGACCGATCTGCTCACGATCCGTTCTCTGAAAGGGCAGCTTCACGACATGACCATCGGACTGTGCGGAGACTTAAAATTCGGCCGCACCGTACATTCCCTGATCAACGCGCTCATACGCTACCCCGGCATCCGCTTCGTCCTGATTTCTCCGCCGGAGCTGCGTATTCCGGACTATATCCGCGAAGATGTGCTGCGCCGGAACAACATCCCCTTTGAAGAGGTAAAACGCTTAGACGATGCCATTCCCTCTCTTGATATTCTGTACATGACCAGAGTACAGAGAGAACGTTTCTTCAATGAAGAGGATTATGTCCGCCTGAAAGATTTCTATATTCTGGACAAGAAGAAAATGGCGCTGGCAAAAGAGGATATGTATGTGCTCCATCCACTGCCCCGGGTCAACGAAATTGCCGTGGAGGTGGACGATGATCCCAGAGCTGCTTATTTTAAACAGGTTCAATACGGCGTATATGTCCGCATGGCATTGATCCTCACACTTTTGAAATGGAGGTAACCGCATGTTAAATATCAGTGGAATTCAAGAGGGCTTCGTTCTGGACCACATCCGGGCAGGTATGAGCCTCTCCATCTATGAACACCTGAATCTGGACAAGCTGGACTGTACCGTTGCCATCATCAAGAACGCCCGAAGCAATAAAATGGGGACAAAGGACATCATCAAGGTAGAATGCCCGATTGATGCGCTGGACCTGGATATTCTCGGTTTTATCGACCACAACATTACCGTCAATATTATCAAGGGAGATAAAATTGTAGAAAAGAAAGAACTTCATCTGCCCAGACAGGTCACCAACGTGATCACCTGCAAGAATCCCCGCTGCATTACATCCATTGAACAGGGATTAGATCAGATTTTTCTCCTGACTGATGAACAGGAGGAGACTTATCGCTGTAAATACTGTGAAGAGATGTATACAAAATAACACCATCGTTCTGCCATTGCCTGTATTGTGAGCAGATTGTGCATGCATGAGCGCACGGTACAGGCAATGAGCGGAAACACAGGCTGTGTCCTATGCAATCCCCTTCTCAAACTTCTCTATGGTCTCTTCCGCATCTTCCTGCGTCAATATCCCCGGGGACAACAACAGCAATTACACAGAAGATTCAGAAGCAGCATACTCATGCACCAGCTTCCGCTGCCGGCGTATGGTCTCTCATAGGAACTACCCATGCTCTGATACCATGTGCCGCCGAATTCCAACTGCTGCTTTAACTGACGGTATTCCATATTACTGGGCTCCATATCAACCGCACGTCCCGCATGCTCCTGTGCCGTCACGTTATTGCCCATACCCGCATTTGCCACCGCACTGTAATAATACCAGCGGGCATTCCGCTCAGATATGTTACTCAGCACGTTCAGGGCTTCCTTATAATACCGGTTGCGGATATAATTGGCGGCCGCCTGCATCTCCACGGAATCTGTAGACTGACCGTCACCGTAAGCCCCGTTGTTCCTTCCATAGCCAAAGCCTCCGTAAGCTCCGCCTCCGTAGCTGCCGCCATAACTGTAGCCCTGCTGCTTCTGCTTCATGATCTGATCATATGCCAACTGTACCTGTTTGAACTTTTCTTCTGCCTGTGCTTTATTGGGATTATTGATATTGGCATCCGGATGATATTTCCGGCTCAGATTACGGTATGCCCTCTTGATCTCCTCGTCCGTTGCACCCGGAGATACTCCCAGCACCTTATATGGATCCATTTCACTTACCCCTTTTGATTACTTTTCCTTTCGCTGTCTTTTCTCCCGGCGCAGCCGGTTATATTCATACTTGGTCCAGACGCCGGAATACAATACATTCCTCAGGATATCTGCATGGAGTAGGATCGGCAGGCGCTCGAATGACTTGGCGCACTCCGACATCATGCTGGTGAGCAGCAGTTTTGCAAACGTATCCAGATCCTGACGCGTCTCCTTGCTTTGGACAGCAAATATATTATACTCGTTTTTCTTCCGGTCTGCATCATAATCTTCATAAGCATCCATCAGATAAATGAACTTCCCAAGATAATACCCCAGATAACGCAGTTCTTCCGACCACATATCCTCCTTCCAGGCAAATATTTCACCCAGCATAGTCCCTGTCAGCCCGGAGATGGCATCGATGTTGATCTCACCGGCATCCTCTGCCTTGCCAAGTTCCTCGATATAGGTCTCTACCGCCCGTACCTGCCGCGGATACTTGGCCATAATGCGATTGTAATCCTTCCCCAGCATTCGGGCAAATGCTTTTCTGGAATACGAGCGGTTATCCTTCCAGTCATCCTCAAAATTCTGATAAGATAGAATGATATTCATGTCCGCGGCATAATCCGTTATCTCATTCGTACGGGACTTGCGTTTCTTCGTAGGGTGAAGCCCGCAGGTAAACTCCGCCAGTTCCTCCTGGGGCTCATATAATCCAGTCAACAACACCACCAAAAATGTCATGTCGTAATTTAAGAGCATCTGCCCCTTCCTGCCCGCCGCCTCCTTCAATTTCTGGCAAAGCCCGCAATAATAGCTCTGATAAACGCACCGGTTCTCCTCAGACAATTCTTTGCGATTGATATTCACATAGCCAAACACATCAATTCCTCCACGACATTATCAACTCTTCTTCACAAACTCCATCCGGCACTTAGGACATGTGATCTGAATGCGCCCTTTTCCCCTTGGCACCCGGACTCTCTGCTTGCAGCCCGGACATGTATAAAATCTGTATATCTGCCGCTGCGCCCGCTCCTTCTTCTTATTATTCCATTTTGCCACGGCTCTATAACGAAGGTTCAGAAACTTCTGGTTCTGGGCATACATTTTGGGAATATTCCGGGAAAACATCCGGTAATAAACATAGATCAGCAATAAGAGCCCCATCAGATAGAACACATTCCATCTGGTAAACAAAGACACCACCATACATACCACAGCAACGCCCAGATACAGCTTCGATAACTGATCCGCCCCATATCTCCCCATCATGAACCTCTGCAAACGTTCCCGCATCACACAAACCTCGCTTTTCACTGATTAAAAATAAAAAGGCGGCGTGCACGGTATCTCATACACGCCACCATACTCTTGCACTTATCTTAAAACGCGTGAAGTAAAGTGTCAACATAGTTATAATCTTTTAAGAAACATTTTAGAATTGGGTAATAATATAGAAAATAAGCAGGGCTGTAAGCCGGGTTATGTCGTGGACGGCCATCTATCTAAGGCGGCTGTTGCCAACCGCCTTGAGCGACCTACCTTAAGCTGGCGGGCAGCGTCATCGCTTATGTCTGGTCTTGCTTCGGATGGGGTTTACAGAGCCGGCGCTGTTACCAGCGCCGCGGTAGTCTCTTACACTGCCTTTCCACCCTTACCGGTTTCCCGGCGGTTTATTTCTGTTGCACTTTCCTTGGAGTCACCTCCACCGGACGTTATCCGGCATCCTGCCCTGTGAAGCCCGGACTTTCCTCGTCTGCGCGCCTTACGGCTGCCGCAGCCGCGACCGTCTGCCCTACTTATAATCCATACGCACATTATAGCCGCCTTAAAGAATTTTGGCAAGAAAATATGTAATGAAATGTACCAATTCAGAACCTCTTTATTTTTTTCGTCGTATTCTTCTCAAATTCCACGTCGCGTACCTTCAGTTTGAAAACGCGCTTATAGAGCGGCGCCGTCGTATTATAGTCATCTATAACTTTCTGAAGCTCTGACTGCAGGTCTTTGATCCTCTTTTTTGCTGCATATTCATAATCCGGGAATATCTCCGCTTCGATCACGCCTTCGCTGTCACGCACCAGAACCTCCTGTACCAGCCGTTGCGCACCAAGCTTATTCTCGATCTCCTCCGGGGATACATTCTCACCGTTGGGTGTGATGATCAGATTTTTCCTGCGCCCGGTGAGAAACAGGAAGCCATCCTCGTCTATGTATCCCAGATCTCCCGTTCTCAGCCAACCATCCTCCAGCGTTTCCGCCGTCTCTTCGGGCATTTGATAATACCCCTGCATGACGCTGGTGCCTTTTACCCAGATCTCCTCATCTACAATCTTCGCTGTGCAGTTTGGCATACATTTTCCCACGGAGCCTGCCTTAAATGCCCCATTGCAGTTGGTACTTATCACAGGTGCGCACTCGGTCATCCCATAGCCCTGTAAAATCGTGATGCCGTACTTTTGGAACAGATCGATATAAGCCGGATTCAGATATGCGCCGCCGCTGCACACCGTATGAAACTGTTTCCCGAACACCTTCGCCTTGACAAGCGCCGCCGGAAGGAAAGATACTTCCTCCAGCTTCTTCGCAAGCGTCTCCACCATGAGCGGCACCATCAGGATCATGTTGGGTTCAAACAGCTTGATGTTCCCCGCGACCCGCAAGAGCGAATCGTTGATGCAGATGATGGCGCCTATGGAGGTTCCCTTAAGAATATCCATGCTCAGACAATATGCGTGATGGATGGGAAGTACGCTCATGACCACCATTCCCGGCTCGTAACCCATGTCAAGCGCCGTCGCGTTCTCCGCAAGATTCCTGTGGGTGAGCATGACGCCTTTACTTTTCCCCGTGGTACCCGAAGTAAACATAATGGTAGCCAGATCCTCCGGCTTCGGCTCATAACCGCCTCCGGGCGCTGCCCCTGCAATAAGCTCCCACATAAGCAAGGCATTTGGGACGGCAGTTTGTGTCTCCATCGCTATGATATGGACCAGACCGGAACATTGTTCCGCCGCCATACGCGCCACATCGGCCTTCGTTTCATCATAGACAAGAGTAGTCACATCCGCTCTGTTGATCAGCTCGCACAGCTCCTTTGCCGGAAGATTAGCATCCAGCGGCACGGCTACGCTGCCGCCGTTCACGATACCGTAATAGCCGGTGATCCAGGAATAGGATGTTGGCCCCACGAGAGCGATATGACTGCCCTGCTCTCCCAGCTTCGCCAGTGCAGCCGAAAAGCTCACACTGTCCCGTCTCAGTTGCGTATATGTTTTTGCCATTACCTTTGTCTCTTTTTTGCCGTTTTGAGTGGTCTGCTTTACCTTATACCTGATGGCGTCCTGGGTGCCATAGGCTTCCTCCGCTTTTACAAGTAATTCGTAGATCGTACTGCGCAATTCGTTCATACATTCTCCCATCCGGGTGCCTCGGCACGCCTGTTATAAATCACAAGTTCACACTAACTTTGACAAATAGTCCACCGCCTCCTGAACCGTGCGGATATTGACCACTTCCTCCTGATTGATCTCCACGTCCAGCGTATCTTCCACCTCTCCCAGCATACTCATAAAATCAAAAGAAGTGAAACCCAGATCTTCTATAAAACGCGATTCCGGCTTTATGTCTTCCTTCTTTACCTCTACATAGTTTACAATAATATCCTTCAACTGATCCAACATTGTCCTTCATCCTTTCTTTTATCCATGATCCATACGATATTTATACCAGCTTTATAATCTCCCCTATCTTAAGGTTCGGATTCTCCGTCCCCTTAAACATGATCTTGCAGATATAATAATAGAAATGCTCTAACTGCTCTCTGCTGTATGCCTTAGTCTGGTGCTCGAAGCTGAAATCCAGCCCGTTATCCTCCGGTCTGTGCATAACAGTAAGATACATGCCATCCGAATAGTAGCCATTGCAGTATCTTTTGGTCTTATACCGGATATCGCCCAGATCTGTCAGCCCCTTTTCCCGCAATGTGGCAGGCTGATATGTGAGAGATACCGTCTCATACCCCATGCCGCGGGGAGGATTGTAATACTGGTTCCGGTAGGCAAGATACTCACCCGGATCAAAATTCACATACCGGAACACCTCATTCTGTTTATCCCTAATCTCATAGATTCCCTCCAGGAACGTCTTTTCCGTGGAAATTACAGTTCTGAACGGGAAACAATGGATACGTGTTCCGCCCGACTTTTTCTCCTGAAGCGTAGCCCGGCGCGCATATGCGATCTGCATGGATACGTCGTCACACTGATTGATCTTCTGCAGATAAGTACGTATCCCCATCACCAGCAGACACTGCAGTGAAATATGCTGCTGCTCACAGAATGACATGAGCCGCCTGGTAGGTTCCTCCTCCAGATGAAAGATGTCGATGGCCGCTGCAAAGCTGTCCGACCCAGTGGGCGCCGCCCTAAGGTTCGGGTTACCCGTTGCCGCCCTTGCTTCCTCCAGCTTCTTCGGTCCTTCTATGCCGTTATAGATCGGTTCCGATTCCTCGATAAGCTTATGGAAATACGCCCTGTCTCTGGCCTGGGCCTTGCTGCCTGCCTCATAAGCCAGATCCTTCTCAAGCTGTTCTATATAAGAGCGCGTATCGGCAGGATAAGGGATATTCTCAAAGTTCGCATTACAGTACAGCTCTACAACATCCTTCAAAAATGCGATCAGCGACTGTGCATCCAGAAACCTGTGGTCGCCCACAATATACATACCCATAAATCCATCCGGCGTCTTGATGATAACGACCCTGTTCATCGGAGCGTCCTCCTGGTCAAACGGAATACGCGTCCACGCGGTCATCTCGGCTTCTGCTTCCTCCATGGTCTTCCCTGTAAAATCCACGAACTCTATCTCTCGTTCTTCCTTATCTGCGATATACTGATACCACGCCTGCTCCTTTTGGTCATAGACCAGTCTGGCCCGCATGGATTCGCATCTGTCATACGCCTTATAGATGGCTTTCTTAAGCTCATCCACATTCAGCTCAAACTCTATGGTCAGACTCGTCCCTACATTTAATATCTCTTTTCCCGGACAATACTGGGAATAGTAATTATGGAATCTCTGTGCCACCGTCAATGGATATGTCTTATAACCTTTTCTTGTCTTCACTGCGTATCATCCCCCTTACATTCTATATTCGTTCCCAGCAGTCTGGAATATATCCTCTGCGAACTCATCCAATGCCTGCTCATAGGCTTTCATGTCCTTATAGTAACTCTCTGCATGTGCAGCGCCCTCCACGATCAGCTTTCGCTTCGGCGAGCTGCAGTGTCTGTAGATCTCATGGCACATGCTGCATGGTACAAATGTATCCGCTGAACCGTGAATGAACAGAATCGGCACCTTCGCTTTCTCTACTTCGTATTTTGCGTTACACTCATCCATCCCATAGCCCGCAAATCTTCTGTTCATAAGATCGGCTCCCTGGATCGCAGGAAATGCCGGCAGATGGTACATATGATTCAGTACATGGGTAAATACCTCCTTAGGCGAGGTAAAACCGCAGTCCGCCACGATTCCTCTGACGTTGTCAGGCAGATCCAGTCCGCTTGCCATCAACACTGTTGCTCCGCCCATGGAAGTGCCGTGAAGCATGATCTCAACATCTTTGCCGCACTCCTGTATCAGCCATTTTATCCAGCCCAGAGCGTCCTGTCTGTCCAGACATCCAAAGCCGATATACTCTCCTTCGCTTTCGCCGTGCGCTCTCGCATCCGGCAGCAGCATAGCATAACCGTGCTTCAGGAAATAGTCGGCAATGGCAATATGGTTGCTGAGCCCCTCTCCCGTATAGCCGTGAAAGCAGATTACTGCTTTTCTGATATCAGAAGTCCCGGCCGCCGGAAAATATGTGGCATGAAGCTTTAGCCCGTCAAATGATGTAGTATACACATCCCGGTGCGGCTGCGCCATCACATATCCTTTTCTCTCCTCCATCAGCGGAAAATACTTCTCCCAGTCTGTACCTGCCATCTTCATGGTACGTTCCGTCTTCGCTTTCCCACGTTTCATGGTTCTGTTGTAAAAATAAACCGTTTCACCTATCCCAGCTGCGGCAAGGAGTCCTGCTGCAGCTACGATATTCTTCAATGCTCCCACCGTTTCACCATCTTCTTTCTCTATTTTCCTTTTTGCTTCAGCTCTATGATCTCCTTGAGCCTCAATGCTTTGTCAATGTTTCCCTCAACCCGAAGCTTCTGTTCTGTGAAAGCAGTAACGGGATCCACCTCTCCGTCCGCGATCCCAAGAAGAACATCCGGCGCACAAGTGAACATTGCATCCCTGTCATAATACTCATAGGGTTCCACATACAATACACCTTCCTTCACTTCCACATAGAAGATTCCGCCAGCATCTGCATCCTCAATGTTGAACTGAAACGCCAGATGCTCATGGATGTCACTTACATCTGCCCCCATAAATTTTCCTTTGATCTCGTAAAATAAATCTGCGTAAGTCATTCTTATCCTCCTTACATTATGTTCGCATCCTAATATGCGACATTTTTCGACCAATAGTCTAATATGTACAAGAAAACATTACCACAACTATCGACCAGTGGTCAACTAGCTGTTTGCCTAATTTATTCTGAAATTTTTTCTGTTTTTACAGCATTATTCACTTAAGCTTCCATTTTTCATCCAAAAAGCAAAAACTCAGGTTATTTCTAATTGTCCCAGAAACATGTTTGTGCTATCATTTTTATGACTGTTCAAAACAGTTGCTATTTTACATTTGATGTGGCACGGAGGTATGGTATGCCAGATACGAAAAAGTATGACAGAATTTTAGATGCGCTCCAACAGCTTCTGGAGGACAGAACGATACAAAATATTTCAGTAAATGATATTGCAGTGAAAGCTGGAATGGGAAAAGGAAGCATCTACTACTACTTTCCCTCAAAAGAATCAATTTTAGACGCGCTGATCGAAAGAAATTATGAGAAACCGTTAAAGACAGCGAAAGAACTCACCGGGCAAACGGATATTTCGCCGTTTACCCGTATGGCTATGATCCTTCAGGCATGCCGTAATTCTTCTGACGCATTTTTAAATCAGAATCACAGGAATGCAGAAGCCGGCACAAGCGCCCAGGATATCGCCTTCCTGCATCAGAAGTATATGAACCATCTGATCACCGAGTTAAAGCCCAGTCTGACAGAAATCATAAAGCAGGGGATTTCAGCAGGAGATATCGATTTTGACTATCCGGCCGCCCTGGCTGAGATCGTGCTTATCGTCCTTGTCGTCAAACTGAACAACACCTTTCTGTCCGCCACCGCTGAGGACTCGGAAGAGACGATCCGGGGGCTTGTGGCATTGCTGGAGAAAGGAACAGGCGTACCCCGGGGAACCCTCAATTACCTGACACCGCCTGCCGCCGGCACTTAGCACCGCAAAGGCGCCTACGGCACTGTCTTCGCTCCGCTTCGGTCGGTGCTAAACGGATGTCCACTGGACATCCAGCACCTCGCTGCTATCGCAGCTAACTTTGCTCATATACGGGCGCTCCGCTCATGAAAAAAATAGCAAGGCTGCTTCGCCTGCAAGCAGCCGCGCAGCTTTGCTATTTTTTCATAGCTGAACTGTTACTATACATGGAAACAGCTTCCGCCGATAAATTCCCGAATAATGGAGTTTGTGCTGATCTGTTCGCTGGGAACCGGAAGGAAATAATTGAGGAATTTTAAGAGGCGCTTTGCCTCCACATACTCCGGGCAATCCTTCTCTATCGCAAAGAGCAGTGGCTCCGCATACTGTTTCAGCACAGCGAGTTCATAAATTAAAGCAGAATTAAACATTACATCCGCACTTTCCTGATGCGGGAAGATATGCTGTTCCTCTCCCCGGCGCACGGAATCCCACATGGCAATAGTCTCACGGGCAGAGGTGGCCCGTGTCCTGGCATCCCGGACGATCCTGCGCAGCAGCCTGCAGTCCGTTGTGGGCAGACAATTGTGCTCATCAATATCCAGCGGCGTCAGTGCGCTGATATAGATACGGAACTTGCTTTCTTTGGGCAGAGAATAAGACAGCTTGTCATTGAGTCCGTGAATTCCTTCGATCACCAGCACATCATCCACTCCCAGCTTCATCATCCTGCCTTTTTCCTCCCGCTTGCCGGTTTTAAAGTTGAATATAGGCAGTTCCACCTCTTCCCCCGTAAGCAGACGGCTCATATCACTGTTAAAACGCTCCACATCCAGCGCTTCCAGACACTCAAAATCAAAATTCCCGTTCTCATCCCGGGGCGTCAGGCTCCGGTCCAGATAAAAGTCATCCAGCGGAACAGGATGGGGCTTCATCCCGTGAGCTGCCAGTTGGATAGACAGCCGGTGGGAAAACGTCGTCTTACCGGAAGATGACGGGCCTGCGATCATAATGAATTTCTTACCTTTTTCCGCGTGTATCCGCTCTGCCAGTTCACCGATCTTACGCTCCATCAGAGCCTCCTGGATCAGAATGATGTCACGGATCCTGCCCTCTGCCACCGCATCATTTAGGGCTCCGATGGTGGACACACCCATGGTCCTGCCCCACTCATAGGATTCTTTCATCGCCTCATACAGCTTTTCCAACGGCACAAATGCATCCACCAGCCTGGGATTGCTGCCAGGATACATCAGCATAAAGCCCTCCTGATAGGGCTCCAGATCAAAATATTTCAGATATCCGGTGGAAGGCACCATATAGCCATAAAAATAATCAATGTAACGGCCCAACTGATATATATTCACCCTTGAACTTCTGCGGTAACGGAACAATCGCTCCTTATCTTTCATGCCCAGCTCGCGGAACAACTCCACCGCCTCGTCACTGCGTATACTCTTCTTCTCGATGGGAATGTCAAGATCCACCAGACGCATCATTTCCAGCTTCAGCTTCAACACCACCTCTTTCGTCACCGTGATATCGCCCTCCAGCTTGCAGTAATTCCCCTGTCCGATGGAATGCATGACCCGGACCCGGATCCCCTGTTCTCCATAAACATTGTACACTGCCTTCTCCATCAGCAGCGCCACACTGCGGCGGTATGCCTTCCGGCCTGCCTTATCGGCCGTGGTCACAAAGGACAGTTCCCCTTCCTGAACCTGGTGATGCAGCTCCTGCAGTCGGTTATTGATGAGCACCAGAACAATATCCTGCCCTACTTTATCCTGGTATTCTGCCGCCACCTGCCGATAGGTAGTGTCTGCCGGATATTCCCTCCGCTCTCCCATAATATTGATTTTACATTTAACTTCTCCCATGTTCTTCTCCTTTTTGGTATCTGCATTTATCCTATGTATCTGTATACCGAAATGCCATATTATTTACACAATTACAAAAGGCGGTATCTGCTCTCTGGTCAACACCGTAAGTTCCGGCTTCACCCTTCTCAGATATTCTGCCATATACTCCACGAAAATGTGTTCCAGCCCATAATGTCCCGCGTCTATGATACACAGCCCCTGCGCCACTGCATCAATGCCGCTGTGATGGTCGATATCCCCCGTGATCAACACATCGGCTCCCTTCGACACCGCATGGGCAATCTCACTCTTGCCGGAACCCGGACTGATGGCAAGCTTACGCACCCGGCGCTCCAAATCTCCAAACAGCTTTACCTCCGAAATATAAAATCGTTCTTTAACAAATGCTACGCAATTTTCCAGTGTTCCTTCGAACGAACCCACTTTGCCTATCCCGCAGGGCTTTCCATTCCATGTTCCGGTCTCCTCCAGCACCTCTGTGTCCGTAAGGCCCAGGCGCTCCGCCGCCAGATCCGCCATCACACACACATCAAAATTGGTGTGCATCGCATAATATGAAATATTGTGACGCGCCAGCTTCCAGATGCGCCTGCCAATAAAATCATCCGCCGCCACTCGCCGGATGCCGCCGAAAATCAACGGATGATGGGTGATCAGCAGATCCGCCTTCCCACGCACCGCCTCTTCTATCACCTCATCCGTGGCATCCAGGGCAATGTACACCGTATGAATCTCGCATTCCCCGTCTCCTGCCAGCAGTCCTACATTATCCCACTCACAGGCATACTCTGCCGGAGCCAGCCGCTCCAGAATCCCCGTCAGTTCACTGCATTTCATTCGTCCGTCATCTCCTCCCATGCCATCTTAAGCACAGACAGCTTCTCCTGCACCTCCTGCAGTCTTAATGTAATCGCCTCCGTCTGCTCCTGCCGCAGCAGATTCTGACGGATTGCCTCCAATTGCCGTCTGCTCTTCTCAAGATAACGCAGCAATACCGGATGCCGCTGCCGGATCAGACAGCCGCCGTACCGGTAATATGCCGCCGTCATACCGCATTCCGGTATCACGTCCTCTTCCTGCACCCCGGCGGCGGTCTTTGATATACCGCGCATCATCATATAATATTTCCCGTCTTCTTCCACCATGTTTTCCCGGACAATACAAAAACCGGCATCATATAGATACCGCCGTACCACTTCTATTTCCGACTGTGGCTGCAGGATTACCTCCCGCATCTTCTGCCATACATCAGGCGTGTCCGACAGGATCCGTACCGTCAGCGCTCCGCCCATACCTGCGATCACCAGACTGTCCGCCTCTTCCTGCCGGAGTCCCTTCAACCCGTCGGACAATCTGGTCTCTATGTATTTTCCCAGCCCGGCTCTATCAATATGCTCCGCTGCATGCCGCAGGGGTCCGGGGTTCACATCCATGGCGATCGCCCTGGGGATATGTCCTGTCTCAATCAGATAAATCGGCAGATATCCGTGATCACAGCCCACATCTGCCAGCACACTGCCCATCGTGACAAAATCCGCCACACTCTGTAATCTGCCAGAAAGTCTGCCCATATTTACTCCAGATAATCCTTAAGCTTGCGGCTTCTGCTGGGATGGCGCAGCTTGCGGAGCGCCTTCGCCTCTATCTGCCGGATGCGCTCTCTTGTGACATTGAATTCTTTGCCGACCTCCTCCAATGTCCTGGCTCGTCCGTCCTCCAGTCCAAAACGCAGGATCAGCACCTTCTGCTCCCGCTCAGTCAGCGTGCCCAGGACTTCATCCAGCTGTTCCTTCAGCAGTGTAAATGCCGCAGCGTCCGCCGGAACTGGCACATTGTCATCCTGGATAAAATCTCCCAGATGGGAATCCTCCTCCTCACCGATAGGCGTCTCTAAAGACACCGGCTCCTGGGATATCTTTAAGATTTCCCGGACACGGTCTACCGGCATATTCATTTCCTCTGCAATCTCCTCAGGGGAAGGCTCTCTTCCCAGCTCCTGCAGAAGCTGCCTCGATACACGGATCAGCTTATTGATAGTCTCTACCATGTGCACCGGAATACGAATGGTCCGCGCCTGATCCGCAATGGCTCTTGTGATCGCCTGACGGATCCACCATGTGGCGTAAGTGGAAAACTTATAGCCCTTCCGGTAATCAAACTTCTCCACCGCCTTAATGAGACCCAGATTACCCTCCTGAATCAGATCCAAAAACAGCATGCCTCTGCCCACATACCGCTTGGCAATGCTGACCACCAGACGCAGGTTCGCCTCTGCCAGACGCTTCTTTGCCTCCTGATCTCCCAGTTCCATGCGCTTTGCCAGCTCAATCTCCTCCTCTGCATTCAGCAGCGGAACCTTGCCGATCTCTTTTAAATACATGCGCACAGGGTCCTCAATGGCAACACCGTCGGGAACGGACAGGTCGATCTTATCCAGTTCTACTTCTTCCTCTTCCTCAGGGATTATGTCATCGTCAATATCGTCGTCATCCATAATACGCAAAACGTCAATGTTATTGCTCTCCAGAAAATCAAGAATCTTCTCGAATTCATCAGCATCCAGCTCCATATCCTTGAAAAAATCGCTGATTTCCTGGTATTCCAGACTGTTTTTCTTCTTTTTTGCCATGCCGAGCAATTCCTGCAGCTTATCCTGAAACTTTGCTTTTCTCTCCTCCACTGCATCCTGCTGCTCTACTGGTTTTTCTGTTTTTGCCTTTCCCGTCTTTTTCGCGGTCTTCTCCATTTTTTCTTCCATTTTCACATTCGTCCTCTCATGGTTCGTATTAAACTACCTCTATTTTGTCCTCAATCTATGGAAATATGCATTTTTCGCATATCCTGTGCCATCCGCTGGTCCTCAATGAGCCGCTGCAAGCTCTGCATATCTGCTGGATCAAGATGCGCCGAGCGGTAATTGATACTGTTTTCCTTCACCCGGATCACGGTTTCTTTCACTGCCTTTTCCCTCTCTGCCCGCGTCTCGGTCTCATGGATGGAAGCGTGAAATAATGCCGCTACCTCCCGCTGTTCCTCTTCATCCGGGAAACAACTGATGATCTGGGCGGGATTTAACGCATGTTCCTCTTTTTGTTCGTAGATCATCTGCGCTACTCTGCGGAAAAGTTCTTCCGTAAAATCTTCCGGGCCGATATACTCCCGAATGCTGTCGTAAAGATGCTCCTCCTCAATGAGCCAGGTCAGCAGCAGCTGCTGGGAACGGCGCATGCCGTCTTCCTTCTTGTGCTTCTGTTCATTCCTGCCGCTCTTTAGCGGAACACGCTCTTTCACCAGTCCGCCCTCCGTCCCCAGGCGGTTCACCAGGGAACGCAGATGTTCAAATCCGATGTGATAACGTTCCGCCACAGCTTCCATATAATTCTCCCGCTCCAGCTCTCCGTCAAAGTCGAGAAGCTTTCTGGCCACCTCAGTGTGAAACGCCGTCTTGCTCTCAGGGTCCTTCATGTCATACTGTTCCGACAATATCCTCACTTCAAACAGAAAGCTGTTCTCGGCTTCATCGATACGCTTCTGGTATTCCTCAGCCCCCAGCGCTTTGATGAATTCATCCGGATCCTTATGGGGACGCATATTGATCACCTTGCAGGTGAGTCCCACCTCCTTAAGGATCGGTATGGCACGCAGCGCCGCCTTAACGCCTGCGCCGTCGCTGTCGAAGGTTAAGTATACCTCCTTCGTATACCGCTTGAGCAGGCTGGCATGCCCGCTGGTAAACGCTGTCCCCAGGGACGCCACCGCATTGTCGAATCCCGCCTGATGCAGAGCGATCACATCCATGTATCCTTCACACAGCAGCATCTGCGGTTTCTTCGTCTGCCTTGCTATATTTAATCCGTATAAATTCCGGCTTTTGTCAAATATTCTGGTCTCCGGCGAATTCAGGTATTTGGGCTCGCCCTCTCCCATCACACGGCCTCCGAAGCCTATGACCTTGTTGTGCACATCCATAATGGGAAACATGGCACGATTCCAGAATTTGTCATGCCCTCCCCTCACCTCGTCAATGGTGACAAGCCCGGATTCCTTCAGCAATTCATCGCTGTACCCCTGCTGCTTTAAGTAGCGGTAAAGGTCGTCGCTGTACTTATCCGAGTAGCCCAGGCCGAACTTCTGCATGGTCTCATCGGACAATTCCCTTCTGCGAAAATAGTCCAGTGCCTGTCTGCCCCTCTCATTTCGCAGCAGCATATAATAGTATTTCGCCGCTGTCTTGTTAATTTCCAGCAGTAACTGACGCTTGTCCGCTTCCCGCTTCGCCTGGGCGCTCATCTCCTGCTTCGGAAGCGCTATGCCCGCCCGCTCTGCCAGATGCTCCATTGCCTCCGGAAATGAGAAATTCTCATACTGCATCACAAAGGTAAACACGTTGCCGCCTGCCCCACAGCCAAAACAATAGTACATCTGCTTTCCCGGAGACACGGAAAACGATCCCGTTTTCTCATTGTGGAAGGGACATAGCCCGAAATATGTGCTGCCCTTCTTGGTAAGCCTCACATATGCACCGATCACATCAACGATATCATTTCTGGAACGGACCTCTTCCACCAATTCATCTGAATAGTATGCCATCTAATTCACCTGCCATGCTTTAGGAACAAAGTATTCTGAAAATTTTGCAATGGCATACTGATCCGTCATGCCCGCAATATAATCACACACCACGCGCTGAATCTTCTCCCCCTGCGCCATCATATCCTGATACTGCTCCGGCAGTTCCCTCGGATGCTCTATGTAAAAGGCAAACAGCTTACCCAGAAGCTCCTCCGCCTTCGCCTCCTCGCTCTTGGCAGCAGGGTTGGTATAGACATTTACAAACATGAACTTCCGAAGATCCTGCATTGCCTTCAAAATCTCCGGCGACATGATAATATCATCCCGATCCATACTGTTGGTGATGATATTGTGGATCAGCGTATCCAAACGCTCCCCGGAATTGCTGCCCAGCACAGACCGGATTTCGCCCGGGATATCCGCTTCTGTCATGATCCTGCCCCGCACTGCATCATCAATGTCGTGATGTATGTAGGCAATCTTGTCGGAAAACCGCACGATCCTTCCCTCCAGAGTATTGGGCATCGTGCTGGTCTGGTGATTCAATATGCCGTCCCGTACCTCTCGCGTCAGGTTCAGACCCTGCCCGTCCTTCTCTAAGCGCTCTACAATACGGACGCTCTGCTCATTATGACGAAATCCGTCGGAGCACAGACGGTCTAGCACCCGCTCCCCCGCATGCCCGAAGGGCGTATGTCCCAGATCATGCCCCAGAGCAATGGCCTCCACCAGATCCTCATTTAAGCGCAGCGCCTTGGCAATCGTCCTGGCATTCTGGGATACCTCCAGCGTATGGGACATCCTGGTTCGGTAGTGATCGCCCTTAGGCGTCAAAAACACCTGTGTCTTATTCTTCAAACGCCGGAAAGCTTTACTGTGCAGGATACGGTCGCGGTCCCGCTGGTACACCGGTCGGATGTCGCACTGCGGCTCCGCCTTATCCCTGCCTATGGATTTATCGCTGAATGCTGCATAAGGGCTTAACACCTCATGCTCCATTCTTTCCATCCGCTCCCGAATCGTCATGTCCTGCTCCTCATTCTTCCTGTAGGAAGCATACGCTCCCGTCTGTTACATTCATTCTCTGCTTTAATAATTCTGTGCCGGATCCGGATTTCCTTTTTTTATTTGAAATTCATAGTTACTATTCACAGTCATATCTAAGAAGCAACAGGCGCTTTGTCAGGCTTGCCTGTAAAAAGTGCTCTGCTGCTTCTTAGATATGACTGCGAAGCAGGAATCTCACCCGCATAAGCAATCTTAGCTGCGGCAGCAGCGGGACTGGAGCTCGTCAGAGCGACGATTGCGCATGTGGGTGAGTGACTGTGAATAGTAACGGTTCAAAAAACTACTCAATAATCTCCCTTATGTCTGGCGATAAATCGCGCCACCTTGTACACAGGATTTTCCATGTGCCGCACCACCTGCTTTAGCTCTTTTCGAATTGCAATCGCCTGAGGGCAATGCTTCTCACATGCGCCGCATTCTATGCACCGGGAAGCGTTTGTATGCTCTGCCCGCAGAGTCGTACACATAAAATAAGATTTCATGCCACTATAAAAGCTGTCCGTGTAGCGCGTGTTATACGCCGCAAAGCAGGTGGGAATATCCACCCCGTGGGGACAGGGCATGCAGTAACCGCACCCTGTACAGGGCACCTTCATATGCCGGTTGATGGAATCCGTCACCCTGCCAAACACTTCCATGTCCTCTTCGGTCAGGGAATTTGCTTCTGCCTCTGAGGCAATGCGGACATTTTCCTCCACCTGCGCCATATCATTCATACCGGACAGCACCACCGTCACCTCCGGATGGTTCCAGATCCAGCGCAACGCCCAATCCGCTGGGCTTCGCTTAGGCTGTGCCTGTTCAAATATCCGTCTTGCCTCCTTCGGAAGGGAGTGAACCAGCCTGCCGCCCCGCAGCGGCTCCATAATGATCACGGGAATTCCTTTGCTCCCGGCATATGTAAGCCCCCGGATGCCTGCCTGGCTGTGCTCATCCAGATAGTTAAACTGTATCTGGCAGAAATCCCAGTCATAGCTGTCAATAACCCTCATGAAAGGCTCTGTGCCGCCATGAAAGGAAAAGCCGATATTAAGGATCTGACCGGACGCTTTCTTGTCCGCGATCCATTCCTCGATCCCCATCTCCCGCAGCCGCTGCCAGTTGGACACATCATTGAGCATGTGGATCAGATAATACTCAATGTGATCTGTCTTAAGACGTCTGAGCTGTTCTGAAAAATACCGCTCTGCATCTTCTATCTTCTTAATGTAATAATGAGGAAGCTTCGTGGCGATCTTCACCCGGTCACGGTAGCCCTTCGCCAGAAATTTCCCCACACATTCCTCGCTCCCCGGATAAATATACGCCGTGTCAAAATAATTGACTCCCGCCTCCACAGCGGCTCTCATCTCTTCCTCTGCTTTATCCTGATCGATCCCTGTCGCCTTTCTGGTAAAACGCATACAGCCAAAGCCCAGGATTGATAAATTCTCCCCCGTTTTGGGGTTTTTGCGATACAACATATCCTCTATTCCTCCGTTCATTCCAGCAGCAACTCGCCCATCATATGCAATACCTTTCGCATATCCATAGGTTTTGTCAGATGTCCGTTCATACCATTTTCGATTGCTTTCTGCTTATCCTCCTCAAAGGCATTCGCAGACAGAGCCACAATAGGCACAGACGCAAGGCTCGGATCCGGCAGGCTGCGTATCTCTCTGGCCGCCTGATATCCGTCCATACGCACCATCTGGATATCCATCAGCACGATATCATATTTTCCACCGGAGGACTTCACCATTTCCACTGCCACATCTCCGTCCTCTGCCTCCTCGATCACCAGTCCATATCCCTGCAGTAATTCCTTGGCAATCTCGCGGTTCAGCTCATTATCCTCTGCCAGCAGAACATATTTCCCTGCCAGAGACGGCGTTCTCATTTCCTTTGTTTCCATTTGCTCCTGCACTGTCTCATGAGTCACAGGGAACGGCAGCCGCACCGTGAAGGTACTGCCCTCTCCCACTCTGCTGTCTACATGGATGCTCCCATTCATCATATCTACGATATTCTTTGTAATAGGGAGTCCAAGCCCGGTTCCCTGGGTTTTGGTAACGGTAGAGGTGCGCTCCCGCTCAAAGGGCAAAAAAAGCTTCGGCAGACACTCCGGAGCAATGCCGATGCCCGTATCCTCCACCACAAACTCATATGTTGCAACTCCATGACTTAAGGAATCAAACTGTCGAACCGTAAGGCTGATACTTCCTCCCGGTCTGGTGAACTTCACTGCGTTGCCCAACAGATTATTCAGCACCTGCTTCACCCGCAATGCATCGCAGCGCACATTGGGATGACGGATACCGGATGTGTCACAGGTATATTTCATCTGCCGCTTGCGCAGGGGCGCCTCTATGATCTGATTTGCTTCTTTGATGATTTCATATAGATTATTACTGTCAGAAATGATACTCATTTTTCCAGTCTCAATACGTCTCATATCCAGGATATCATCAATCAGCCCCAACAGTCCCTGGGCGGATTCCTGTATCTTCTCCAGACACTCCCTCATTTTTCCGAGAGGTTGTCCTTCCATAAGCCCTAACTCGGCAAAACCGATAATAGCATTCATTGGAGTCCGGATATCATGGGACATATTTGCCAGAAAAACCGTCTTGATATTATTTGCCTGCTTCTCCTCTATTCGTTCCGTCACGTCCGTGATAAACACATAAAATACATTTCCAAAAGCACTGCTGTTGACGATATGACCAAAATCCTCCACCCATCTCACTTCACCGCTTTTGGTAATGATCCGGTATTCCACAAAATCATACATGCGTCCCTTGACTCTGATCTGGTCATATATACTGTTCTCCACGCGTTCCAGATCATCCGGGTGCACAATTCCCCGAAAGGAATTGCCCACATATGCACGAACCTCTTCCACCGTGTCACAACCAAACAACTCTGCCACTTCCTGATTTACATACACGATCTCTTCTCCGGGACAGTCTTTATAAATAAAAAAGCCTCCCGGAATTCCCCGGACAACCTCTTCCAGTCCCATTCTCTTAATCTGCTCCATCGAAAGCCTCCTGACCGATCTTCCTGCCCAGTCTGCCTCATATGACATAGTTCATGGCATAAAATAAGATATAAAATAAATTTTAGCAGATAATGGCTAAAAGTCAAGAAATCAGATAGGCTCTCTTATCCGACGGACTTTATCCACGCACAAAACAGCGGTCAGAGAATCAGGCCGACACCCGATACCCTAACCGCTTTCACTCACCAACCCTGTGGGCTATTCCTGTTGCCTGGCATGTCACCATCCCAGTTACCAGGTATGTTGCCATCCCGGTTACCAGGCATGTTGCCATTCCGGTTACCAGGCATATTGTCACCCCGGTTACCAGGCATGTTGCCATCCCGGTTACCGCCCATCCCTCCGGAATTGCCGGAACCATAAACAGTACCGTTCATTGTGATATCAAAGTCAGAAGAACCAACCGCTAATGTATATACTTCGCCATTCACAATGGATGCATGACTGATGATCACACAGGAAAAATCCTGATCGGCAGTGTGCGATACGAGCACACTGCCATTCGAATCTGTAAGCTTAATCTCTGTCCCGGCTGACTGATTGCCGACTACGAGCATAATGACACCCTGTCCGGAAGAAGAACTAAAATTCTGCGCCATTCCAGAAGCGCCCGTACCGATAAAGGTTCCTCCATGGATGGAGCCCTCAGTATCATAATCTATAATGGAAGTATCGCCGCTGTTGGCTCCGGAAACTGTAATGTTCCCGCCCGTAATGGACATACTTCCATTGGAGTCGAGACCGTCGCCGCCCATTCTGATGTATATATTGCCACTGGAAATGGACAGAATCCCGTTAGAGGCGGGCATCCCGCCGCGATCACCAAACATGGCGTCTCTTCCGCCGGTTATACCGCTGGAATCTATACCGCCTGCCGCATTGATACCATCATCTTTTGCAGTCAGATTGATATCACCTCCTGCGATAGCAATGGATAGAGCCTCCAGCCCCTCATAGCTTTCGGTGACATTGATATTTCCAGCGGTAATTGTAAGACTTTCGTCCGCATGGACAGCATCATCGCCGCTTGCAATTTCAAATGCGCCTCCATTGATCGTAATGGAAGTATTGGAATGAATTGCGTCATCTGCAGAATCTATGCTGATCGTTCCTTTTGAAATAAGTATGTCGCCGTCCGCCTTTAATCCTTTCATGCTGGAACCGTCATTGTCTGCTGCGGTGGCGCTGCCGCCACCGGCAAGGATATCGACAACGCCGCCTTCCAGCTGCATATAAGCCCCGGCGCTGATGCCGTCGTCTTCGGCCTCTACGTTTATGCTGCCGTTTGAAATATATACGAATCCCAGCGAAGCATCGTCATTGTTTTCGGCATGAATTCCGTCCTTGCCCGCATTGACCGTGAGCGATGTATCGCCGGTAATCCTGACGCTGTCATTGGCGTCAAGACCGTGTGATGCGCAGCTGACATGATATGTTCCGCCTGTGATCACAAGATCGTCTTTTGACACGATACCATGCCCTGCCGGGGAAAGGACATGAAGCGTTCCTGACCCATTCAGCGTAATGTCCTGTTTGGAAAAAATCACCGAATCAATATTATTATTGTCAATAGCAGTAAATGTGCCGCCATTTGAAAGCGTATTATCCGTGCCGTCAGCAAGCGTAACAAATACCTTGTCCGCCTCAAGAATATATAACGGAGCCGAGGTTTCGCTGTTGATGCTTACGCCATCCAATACCAGCTGCAGCTTTGCAGTATCTTCGGCATTTACAATAATCATGCCATCATCAAGAGTGCCTGATATGATGTGCGTGGTATTCTCGGTAATGGTGATGGTCGTTCCGGATATCTGAACACTGTCGGAGCTTGCGGTAGCCGAATCGCCGTCCAGCCAAATCAGGATACTGTTATCTTTATCATAGTCGGTCGCAGAATCGCGACTTGTAAACATATCGGCATCGGACTGCGCAAAATCTGCCTCTGCCAGATCTGCAGCGCCCCCGGGATTTTCACCGGCACTTATACTGGCATCACCGGTTTGGCGATTACTGTCTGCTTTTGTACAGCCGGAGAACAGACTGACCAGAAACAGTGACAGGATTATAGATATCAATCTCTTCATACAAATCTCCTTATTAAAGCATAGATACTACGGTTTCCTGCTGGGACACAGTAATTTCAAGATTACCGTTCCGGCAGCGGAGCTTGTCAATCATTTCCTTTTCTTTCGCGATATCACGGAGCGTTACATTGTAGGTAAGGCGGAACATACTGCCCATGTTTGTAGTTTTTACATGAACAAGCGCATTCTCTCTGGTATATTCCTCAAAGATATCATCAAATACACTGGAATAATCCAAATCTTCCGGAATCGTAATATGGAACGTCTTGTATGCGGCGGCATTTTTTTGGGCTCC
Organism: Lachnospiraceae bacterium; assembly: GCA_029071325.1. Taxonomy (GTDB): domain Bacteria; phylum Bacillota; class Clostridia; order Lachnospirales; family Lachnospiraceae; genus Roseburia_C. Next base: position 239,809 of record JAIEAP010000043.1, read on the forward strand.
AAAATCCAGACGGGTATATAGCAGAAAAACAGCACACATTACAACCATAAAGAGCGCGGCAAATCCAAGATAACCCATACCTGCGATCAATCCGGTACCCATGGCAAGAAACAATGCGCAGATTTCCTTTGCTGAGCCAGGCACTGAGCGAAACCGGACAAGGCTGAATGCACCAGCTACGGCCACACCGGTTCCCACATTGCCGTTGACCAGCATAATGACAACGCAGACCACAGCGGGAAGCATCGCCAGTGTTACAACAAAACTCTTTGTATAACGGGTGCGGTACATATAAGCAAACGCCAGGGCGAGACCTAGTAAAAGGGAAAAGCCCAGGCAAAGCATAAAGTCAGTCACACTGATAACCGCAACGATTGAGGAATCGAATAATCCTTTAAATAAGGTTTCAAACATATCAAACTGCCTCCTGCATAATATTGGGGTAAAATCATCATTTTATAAGCCGTTCCGTATTTTGAGAACGAGGTTTTATAGATACGCTCCTTTGAAAGGACATGGGTCAGCCACATGGGAATACTGCCGGAGCATTTGAGTTCCATCAGCACCATGCCGTCCGGCAGGAGCTGCGTCCCGTAAACATCAGATTCCAATGATAAATCTTCTCTCCTGCAAAGTATCGTATCATCGAAGGTTACACGAAAATCAGATTGATCTTTTGCATAAAAGGCTTCTCTTTCATATGTAAGAAACACTGCCGGATGCAAAGTTTCATAATATTCAAAGAAATAATCAATTTCTTGGGATATCTGGTTCTTTTCCGGGCAAACAGACTCCCCGAGCACCCACTTCATCGCTGTTTCCTCCGGCATTGCAATCCGCCGCTTATACACAATGGATTGGTATTTCTTTTTCAACTCTACGAATACGGTACTGTCAGGGTCCGCCTTGCCGTAGCTGCGTATCCTCAGCTTTTCCTTGTATCCAACCCCTTCAATAGAATGACGGATCAGACGGTAATTATCCGTATCAAAATATATATTGCGTATGGTCGTGCGTCCGTAGCTGTCCAGCGACATATACGGCTCCATCGCCTGCACCACCTGTTCCTTTTGCTCGGTCGTCAGCATATATTTCAATTCATACCTCTTGAACACGGTCTGAAATGCCATATAAAAATCCTCCTGTATTATGATGCGGTCATTATACAGGAGGAAAATTGAAGTTTTATTGAAATCACAGAAAGTTCACATTTATGGTTACCCGGTTTTTATTGGCATTGTAACCTTAAATTCAACAAGACCATTGTGGCACCGAACCTCTATCTTACCTTTGTGGGCTGTTACAATAGCTTTGGCAATCGCAAGACCAAGACCATAATGCCTGTCATCACCATTCCGGACCGTATCAACACGATAGAATCGTTCAAACATCCGTTCTGTTTGTTCCTCCGGAATAGGGTTCCCCGCATTGACCACAGAAAGAATTACATACCTGTGGCTTGCCTTCAGCGTCAGAAATATTTCTTTTCCATCTGTACTGTGGCATATTGCATTATCCAACAAAATAGAAACAAGCTGTTTTAGCTGGTTCGGGTTTCCTTCAACAAATAAATCATGCGTGATATCGCAATTCAGCACCGATCCCTTTTCAAAGGCAACACTTTCAAAAGGCAGCGCCTCACCGTCAACCAGACGGCTGAAATCCAGGCGTTCTGTTTGCCGGTCGATGTTTTCCGTCCGTGCAAGCTCCAGTAGCTGAATAACAAGCTTACCCATCCGTTCATTTTCATATTGTATATTGGCAAGCCACTGGTTGCCTCCAATCTCTCTCGAAAGCAGCTCCGCATTCGCGCTGACCACCGACACCGGCGTTTTCAGTTCATGCCCCGCGTCTGAGATGAACTGCTTTTGCTTCTGATAGCTTTCTTCCAGCGGCTTTACGATCCGCCTTGCAAGATATACCGCAACGAAAAACAAGGCAGCAATGGCTGCGCTTCCGAAAATGAGCGTATATCGAAACAGCGTTGTCATGCTCCCCTGCATAATGGTATTATCCATGAATGCAACCAGCGTATATCCGCCCTTATCTGATGCAAGGTATATCAGATTATCCTTAATACCCTTTTCTTTTTTGCTCTTCCAGATTTCCAAAGCGTATTGTTCAAGTGTGGCTTTTTCGTAAAACGTCTTATCCGCAATATCTGTTGCCAGAACCTCTCCCTCTCCGGAGACTGCCACAGAATAAAAAGTTGAGAGCTGAAATGCGTGAGCATCATCAACATGGTATCTCCTATTATCGTCCATGGGACCATCCTTGATCGAAGGAGCGCCGTTATATATTGCATTGCTTCCGGGATGGAAATCTCCTTTCAGATGTTGTTCCAGTGAATACAGCGCCGCATATCGTTTCAGTGCATTTTGATTCGCTGCCCATAGTTCGAAATAACTGGATCCATAAATAACCGCAAGCGTGCCAAGAAACAGCAGCGCCAGTACAGACATAATCGCAGCGACAATCCTTCGTCTTGAACGCTTAAACATTTACACACCTCAATTCGTATCCTACTCCACGCACCGCCTTTATCTCAGCCTTTGCGCCGACAAATGCCAGCTTCTTCCTTGTAAAGGACATATACACCTCCACATTGTTATATTCGGCATCGTTCTCAACGCCCCAAATCTTTACAGCGAACTGCTCACGGGTAAGTATCTGCCCCTGATTGGCGATGAGATACTCAAGTATACGGTATTCCTTTTCGCTCAGCCGCACACTCTGACCGTTATCCGTACAGGATAGCGTTGACGTATTAGTATCCAGAGAAATATCTCCAAAGGATAAGTTTCCGTCTGGGGTATTGATGTTTCTTCTGGCGAGGGCACGCAGTCTTGCAAGCAATTCCTTTGTCATAAACGGTTTGGTAAGGTAATCATCCGCTCCGCTGTCAAGTCCCATTACCTTGTCGTCCAGCTCACTTTTGGCCGTAAGCATAAGAATTGGGGTACGAATACCCTTTTGTCTTACTTTCCTGGCGATTTCAAAACCGTTCATCCCAGGCAGCATCACATCCAGGATGATAATATCGTAAATTTCACTTTCCACGGCATCCAGACCAGATATGCCGTCGGCATAAGTATCCACCTCATATTTTTCAAGGCGCAGTATCTCACAAAGCGCCTGTGCCATTCTTTTTTCATCTTCCACAAGTAAAAGTCTCATCTTAACACCTCTGCCATTTCATATTATTATATCACAAAAGATTGAAGAATCATTGAAGATATATAAAGCTATATAAAACTGATAAAAAAATTTAAATTAGAGGCTTGACTTCCGGAACGAAAACAGATATAATGTAGTTTGTTCGCAGGAGTGGCGGAATTGGCAGACGCGCAGGCTTCAGGTGCCTGTGGCAGCAATGTCGTGTGGGTTCAAGTCCCATCTCCTGCATGCAAAAAAGGAGCTGTTTTTTACAGCCCCTTTTTTGTATGTTTTTTTTCTAAAAGCTCTCCCGCTTAAGCACATCTATCACATTGTCTTTCTTCATGCGGTGCATGGTATACAGCATTGTGACAAACACCACCGCGAAGATACTTCCAACTGCAATCAGTATGGACGGTACCGGCAGGTAAAAATCGAATATGACATCCTTATGGAAGAAATAATACATCACCGCTGCGATCATCACGCTCACCGGAAGTCCAAAGAGCACTGCTTTTCCTCCATACATCAGGCACTCCAGATTCAGCATACGCCGCAGCCCCTGCTGCGTCATACCCACCGTCTTTAACATGGCAAATTCTTTTTGCCGCAGTTTCAGACTGGTGGAAATCGTATTGAACACATTTGCCACGGAAATCACCGCCACCATTATAATGAAACCGTTTGCCAGCAGCTTTAACATAAATACCAGGTTGCGGTCGCCTGTCTGCCGTTCTGCCTGATCAAACACTGTGCCGCCCGGATACTTCGCTGTCAGCAGCTTCCCGGCATCCTCCGCCGCTTTATGGTGATTGGATGCGGTAAGGCAATAAACCGGGGCCTTGTCTGTAATACCCGGCAATCCCAGCTCTTCTGCCAGACGTTCCGGAATCATAACGCTTAAGTTCCAGTTAGCGTTGCACCCCGGCGCAAGGCTATCTGCGAAATATCCCGCTGTAAATGCGGTGATATCTGTCCCGCGATCTTCCGCGTAGGAAGTGAAGTGGTCGGATGACAAATCCGCATAAAACCTGCCGTCTTCCTCCAGGAGCCCCTCAACAAGCTTTATATTTCCGCTGGCTATATCCATACCCTTAAAGCTGTTATTTACGATCACAGTGAGCGCTTCCGTATTCAGGAACTCCGCTTCCTCCAGTCCATGCTCCTCACAGAAATCGGAAAAACTCTCATCATCCACGACACTGACAGTCAATGATGCTTTCCTGTGCCCAACAGCATCCGACAGTATTTCCCCAAAATCTTTCGTGACATGGCCTTCGTTCTCCGAATAAGGCATCGCGAACTCCCAGTATCTTACCTGCACTACGCCGTCAACACTGTCCAATCCCTGAAGTTCTTCCAGCAGTTCCTGCCTCTCGTCCTCCGTCAGCCGCTCATCCAGCGAAACCATGACATCATAGTTAGCCGTCTTGTATTCTGCCTGGATCACGGTAGTCATGTACCCGGAAAAAGCATTGATGGACACAAACAGCACCATGCTCAAAAACAATGCGACAGTGGTCACACGGTATTGCTTACGGCTGCGCCTGGAATACAGAATGGACAGCGTCCCTTCAAAGCCGAACAGCTTTTCCACCACACGGGGCGTCTTCTTACGTTTTCCGGAATCATGAATTTCCCGGTTCTGCCGGATGGCTTCTATCGCTGTTACCCGGGTGGCGCGTTTCGCCGGTATCCACGCAGATACCAGAACCGTAAGCGCCGCCAGCACGGCCGCCAGAAGCACCGCAGGGAACCAGACATACAGATGCGGCTCAATGGCAAATTCCATCAGGTTTGCCACCATCCCGCCTGCTGCAGCCAGCACGGCTACCACAATCGCAATGCCAACACATACGCCTGACAGCACGCCCGCCCCGCTGACAATAGCGGCTTCATACAGTACGCTTCTGCGGATCTGTTTTCTGGTGGCTCCAATGGAAGACAGCAGTCCGAACTGCCGGGTGCGCTCCCCAACGGATATGGCAAATGCATTGTAAATCAGCATCACAGACCCCACCAGGATAATGAGCAGCAATATCACCACCACTGCCACCGCTGCCGTACTCTCCCCGTTTTCCGACACACGAACTCCATAAAGGCTTAAATAATCGCGGTTTACGGCAACCTGCATTCCATTGTAGTCATATACGAGACGCACTTCGTCATAAAGCTTATGGAACTCATTATTTCCCACGTCCGAAATCTGAAACCACAGAGACAGCCGATTATAATCATCCTCTGGCGCATCTCCATCCCACCAGGTCAACGCCTCATAACCCGGCGCGCTTTCGTTGTCATCCGCCGCCTCATAAAAGCCAACCACCGTATAGTTCTGCCTCTCCTGATTCCACAACGGCTCTTCCGTATCGTCATCCCTCATTATACCGTCCCCGCTGCCGCCGTCCGAAAGATAACTTCCATACGGAACATACTGCCAGAGCGCCTGTCCGTCCCTCAACCGCAGTCCCACGTCCAGCGTCATCGTGCTTCCGATCTGCCAGTCATCCGCAGCTATCCGGCGAAAGCTTTCCGGAAGCAGAAGTTCTCCCGCACCCTCCGGCACGCGGCCCTCGGTCACATGGACCGGCATATGTCCGTAATACTCCTTTTCCACTCCCTTCAGATACAGATAAGGCTTCTCCTTGTTTATAGTCTCAACATTGGCATAACCGATGCTCAGCGCCCGGAACGGCTCCTGTACATCCTCCTGCCCACTCAACTGTTCCACATCCTGCCGCTTTGCGTTGATCACTCCCAGATGCCAGTCTCCGTCCTCATAAGCATATGCCTCCTGCACATACCGGTACAGGCTGGTGCCCAGAGTAGTCAGCGCCACGATCAAAGCCGTCGACATCATAATTCCTATGACTGTTACGATTGTCCTCGCCCTGTTCTTACGCAGGCTCTTTACTGCATATGATAATAAAGGATTCATCCGATCACCTCATCTCTGACAATCCTGCCATCTTCAATGGCCAGGATGCGGTCTGCCTGCAGTGCAATATTTTCATCATGGGTAATCATGATCAATGTCTGCTTATACTTCTTGTTCGACAGCTTCAGAAGTTCCATGATCTCATGGCTGTTTTTGGAATCCAGATTACCTGTGGGTTCATCCGCAAGCACAATGGCAGGCGAGTTCATAAGCGCACGCCCGATAGAGACCCTCTGCTGCTGGCCGCCGGAGAGCTGATTGGGCAAATGATGCTCCCTTCCCTTGAGTCCAAGGACATCCAGCAATTCTGTCAGCTTTTTCTTACTGACCTTTCGTTTGTCAAGCCGTACCGGCAGCGTCATATTCTCTATTACATCCATCACCGGGATCAGATTGTAAAACTGATAGATCAGCCCTACCTGCCGTCTCCGGAAGATTGCTAACTGCGTATCATCCTGTGCGTATACATCGCTGTCTCCCACATACACCTTACCCTTAGTGGGACGATCCACACCGCCCAGAATATGCAGCAATGTGGACTTGCCGGACCCGGACGGTCCCACAATTGCAAGAAACGTTCCCTGCTCCACCGAAAAGGATACGTCATTTAACGCCTTTACCTGATTTTCACCCTCGCCATATACCTTAGAAACATGTTCCACCCGCAAAATCTCTGCCATGATACATCCGCCTTTCTTTTTTCGTTTGTTTTATCATAACAAAAGAGCGTGACAGGTGCGTGACTCATTTATTACAAATCTGTCACCAGACAAAAGGATCATGTGATCTGACGGTAGAACCTGATACAAAATCTTGCGCCCCCTTCCCTGCGGTTTTCCGCCTTTATCGTCCCATTCTGATGCCGGATCAGATCCGCAGCCAGCGCAAGTCCGATCCCTACGTTTCCTTCCGACGCATGCTCCCCGCGGTAAAACCGCTCAAATATTTTCCGCTGTTCCCCGGCACGGATGCCCGGACCCTCATCCTCAATCACAATTTCCGAATAAATTGTGTTCTCCGTCATAGTCATGTACAACCGACAGCCCTCCGGAGTATGCTCCACGCAATTCTTTAAAATATTCAGGACGGCTTCCGCCGTCCATCGAAAATCTCCTTCAAATCCGCTGTTTGCCTGAATATCGCAGATCAGTTCCTGATTTTTCAGTTCCATGGGAAGCTCAATCTGACGGATCACTGTTTCTCTCAGTTCACGAAAATCCACCCGTTTTTGGACAAACTGTATGGTCCCTGCATCCAGCCGTGAAAGCTTAAGCAGAACCGATACCAGCCAGTCAATGCGGTTCAATAGCTGCGTCCCGTGCTCCACATAATCCAGGCGCTGCTCCTGGCTCAGTTCCTGATCTGCCAGCATAGACACGATCAAATGCAGGGATGTCATAGGGGTTTTCAGTTGATGCGACATATCCGCTATGGCATTTTTCAATAATACTTTATCTTTTGCCAGACCCTGCGCCTGTTCCCGCAGCAGGATCACAAGCTTCCCGATCTGGCTTTCCAGCACGGCCAGCTCCCCTTCTGTATATTTCTGCAAATCGCCGATACTCTCATAATCATCGCTTTCCAGCGTATGGGTGACCTGTTCAGATAACTTTCGCAATGCCTGCTTCTGGCGCAGCAGATACACGCTTAAGACAATCACTGCTGCAACGCAGATTATCAGCAAAACTGTAACAATATAGATCATCTCACCTTACCTCTATGCCGCTCAAGTACCCGGCAGCGCTTTCTCTAATCCATCCGGTATCCCATGCCCCGTATGGTCTTGATCAACTGCGGTTCCTGAGAATCATCCTCCAGCTTATCCCGTAAACGCTTCATATAAACCGTCAGCGTATTATCATTGACAAACTCCCCGGTGATATCCCAAATCCCCTGCAGCAGACGAGTTCTCGACAGCGTAACCCCCCGGTTCTGCAGCAGAACCATCAAAAGCCGGTACTCCAACGCCGACAATGCCACCTCGGTTCCTCCCTTACGCACCAGTCCTTTTTCCAGAAAAATCTCCACATCCCCAATGCGGATGCTCTCATCCGCCGGTCTGCCGCGCCGCAGCACCGAATGGATCCTGGACACCAGTTCCCTTGGCCGGAATGGTTTACTGATATAATCATCTGCCCCAAGATCCAGGCCCGTGACCACACTATACTCATCATCCGATGCAGTCAGGAAAATAACCGGCACACCATACTGTTCTTTGACTGCCTTGCAGACCGAAAATCCGTTGCCCTGTTTTAACGCAACGTCCAGCAGCACCAGATCACAGGAGTTTTCCTCCAGATAAGAGAGGGCTTTCTCATGCCCGTCTACGCTTTCCAGCCCGAATCCCTCTTTTGTCAGAAAATCCTTCAAAAACATTACGATAGAACTGTCATCCTCCACTAATAATATCCGAATGGTTCTCTCCATTGCAGCCACCTCCCAGCAGATTCCCGGAATTTATCTCCATTCTACATAACAATCCGTTATTTATCAAGCGACCCTATCCTGTTGGCGCATCGCGTGCTGTTACAGCCCATGCAGATTCCCCGGCAGCTAACCTTCTCGTCCTGCGTCAGCTCTGATACAAATACAACGCTTTTTTTCGGCTGCATACAGAACACCTCATTACAGGTGACCGGTATGGCAAAGCTATGCAAAAGCTCTGGCATCATTTCCAAGGGAAAGTCCTCCTCACTTCCAAGGAAATGATATCTTGCAACATGCCAGACTGTATTCTCCCTGATATAACGATTATATGCGCCGTAGCCCTCTAACAAAAGCTCATCCGCTAACACTTCCAGCATATAGCTCTCAGACAGCATCCCCCTTTGGGTGTAGCTCTCCTGCAGATCATCCAGCCCCCTTCCTAAAGACATGACAACCTCCTCATACACTGTGTCAGCCACATCTGTCTGATTCCGTCTGTACTTTTCAAAAAGCGGTCTGCCAAGACCCCAGCATTCTCTCCTCTCCCAGCAGGCCTCCCGCTGCAGCAGAGGCAGCATCTCCTCTGCCACGGCCTCTAGTTCCATGGTCTGTGACTCCCAATAATGATATTTTTTACCCACTTTCTCTAAAAAAGCGGTGCCTAAAAAACGATCCAGCAAATCCGAAAAAAAAGCCTCCATCTGGTTCCTGCCTCCCAGCTATATCGTTCATAATCTATATCAACTTGAGTTTCCGCATTTTGCAGACCGGATGTTACCAATAAAGCAGATGCATCATTCCTATCATATAAAACTGCTCCTCTCTCCGTGGTTTACAGCCCTGCAGCAGATTGCCTTGAACCGGTGCGTGCAAATTTCGCTGTCGCTGGTATATCATAAGTTTTGTGTCTTTTTTATGCTTCGACAATCCTTCTGACTTTGTCCGTCTGCTGCGGACATGCGGCTTCGGTTTCTAGCCGCTCTATATGGGCGTTCTTCTGCGGTCGATATGAGCAGGCTGCTCCCAAAACTCGCCTCTAAACAATAAAATGCTTAAGATAACGAGCTCAAACAATGTCCGCAGCCTGCACGTCGCATCAGAACGCCCATCAAGAGCGGCACAAAACCTGCAGATTGCATGTCCACATGCAGACGGACAAAGCCAGACTGGATTGTTCGAACGTGAAAAAGACACGAATCATCACAAATGATATACCATGCGGCAGCTGAAATTTCAGCACAAGGTGAGCAGCAATCTGCAGAAGGGTTGTAACCTACGGAGAGTGGTGCATGAATTACATGATAGGAATGATGCGGCTGTTTCCTTGGATATCCAGCCTGCAAAATGCGGCAACTCAAGCTATATCAACTATTGTAAGGTCATGGCTCATTCTTCCGATCAGGATATGGCATCATCGCCAGTATTTCTTCATAACGCTCTGTGATTTTATCATAGTTCTCCCGCAAATGAGGAAACACGCAGCGGCTGCAATCTTTATGACCGTTCTCAAGATAAATGAAATCTCCTCCGCAGCGGTCCCCCAGCACATACAGGGGACAATAGCAGAACAGGCAATTAAAATTATTCCTGTCACCGGTCTGATGACAGGGAAAATATTCACATTCCTGATTGCAGAAATAACGGTAATGCTTGTCCTTCTGATGTTCCAAATCCATAGTATCCTCTCAAAATTCACAAAACAATGCTTCTGTTTTCCTGACTTATGATATCGCATATCCTGGAGAAAATCATCTTTCTTCCCGGTAGCACTCCCATTGACACTTTTTCATATCCACATGGGCATCATCCTTAAACACCACATTTTCCTCAAGCAAAAGCCTTCCCTGATCATAGAAATGCGGTGCCAGCCTCCCCGCATGATTTACCACGCGATGGCATGGATATTCCCCATAATACTCTGACATACTTAATACTTTGCCCACAAGCCTGGCATTTTTGTCCCTGCCGATAAGCCTGGCGATCTGCCCATAAGAGGCAACCTTCCCTTCTGGTATTTCCTCCACTGCCGACAGTATTTCGTAAATTAAATCTTCTGTGAGGACCGCAGACATCCCATCACCTCCCGAAAGGTTATGCGGCATGTTCCTTCAACCATTCAAAGAACGCTTCATTCGTCATCGTGAACTCCACTGTGACATTGGAATCTGGCAGGACGATAAATTCACTCAACCCATACTCCTGGCCATTATCTGCCCAATCATAGGTGTAACCCAGTCTGGTCCAAGGATATGCGCTGTCAAAATAGGACCACAGGATATTACCGTCAAACCAGTCTGCATACCACTCTTCAAATTCATTGGACGGCTCATCGAATGAGGATACGTTCGTCATCTGTGCCGTGATGTCGGTCACATATGCCGGGCGCACAATGTCTGCCGGATCTACCCAGAACGCCGTGAAATATGTATTTCCTTTTCCTTCGGGAAGACCGATCAGCTGCTCCAGACGCAGTGTCATATCTGTAATGTCGTCCTCATTTGCCTTGTACCACGATACCAGCTCTTTTTCTGTAAAGGTCCAGACCTCACCCCACTGTATCTCCACGTCCTCCCCATCCGGATAGCTGTCAGGATATTTGTGCCATACCAGAAGCAGAACCTTATCCCCCGCTTCATTCCATGTCACCATATCGCTGTCCTTGTCAATGGTAACCAACGGAAGAATCTCATCCTCATCCGCAAAGACAGCGTCCCTGACCGCCATCTCATACAGTTCCTCCATGGATACCGACGCCTGTTTTTTACAACCCGTAAACATGGAAGCCGCTAACACCAACGCTAACAAAGCTCCTGTAATTATTGTCTTTTTGAGTTTCTTCTTCATTTTCTTTCTCCTTGCAAATCTTCTACAAACTCTGGATATTTTTCTTAATACGCAAAATATTCTGTCCATCCTTATATTCATAAGAGACTTCATCCATTGTCTTCTTCACCATATAGATTCCCAACCCTCCAATACCGCGCTCCTCCGCGGAAAGTGTGATGTCGGGGTCTTCCCTGGTGAGAGGATCATACTGTATACCGTTGTCGATGAACGTTATCACTACTGCAAGCGGGTCTTTGACCGCTTCCACCCGCACTGCTGCGCTGCCGGTTCTGGGACTGTAAGCGTAATAGGCAATGTTACTGAACAGCTCCTCAATTGCTACATCGATCTGCATCTGCGTCTTCATGGGGCAATCCAGCTGTTCCAGCTGCTCGTCCACAAATTCCATCACCTTGGACACGTTTTGAATTGTAGCTTCAACAATCAATTCTTTCATCTTCATTCTCCATCGCTTTATGACTCTGACTATGAAAAACTCCTTGGTACATCAATCCACTTATATTTCTCCGACAATAGCCGGATCAGCGGCTGCAACCTGCAGAGAAAGCATGGTAATATCGTCAAATTGCATTGCCTCTCCCACAAACCGGTCTATCTCATTCTTTACCCCTTCCACCAGCTTCCACGGATCGGTATCATCCTTTTCGTTCAGCGCTTCCAGCATCCTCTCTGTCCCAAACAGGGTCTGTCCGGCATCCGTTGCTTCGGGAACTCCATCTGTATATACAAATAGTGTATCCCCGGCGTGCAGTTCAAATTCATATTCCTTATACCGGACATTCTCCATTCCCGCCAGAACAAAGCCGTGAGGATCTTTAAACAGTTCAAAACTGCCTCCCACCCGTCTGATCGCCGGATATTCATGTCCTGCATTTGCCGCAGTCACCTTCCCCGTTGAAATCTCGTAGACTGCAAGCCATACGGTGACAAACATTTCTGCTTCATTATTTTCACAGAGCTGATTATTGACCGCTTCAAGAACCGCTTTGGGGGAACCGCCCATCATCACCTGATTTTTGATCAGCGTCTTTGTTATGACCATGAACAGCGCCGCCGGAACACCCTTACCCGACACATCGGCAATCACCATTGCCAGATGATCCTCATCTACCAGAAAGAAATCATAAAAATCTCCTCCCACCTCTTTCGCCGGATCCATGGATGCAAAAATATCAAACTCTTTTCTCTCCGGAAAAGCTGGAAAGATGCTGGGAAGCATATCCGCCTGAATCTGTGTCGCCACATTCAGCTCCGCCCCGATACGCTCCTTTTCCGCTGTCACAAGAGTAATGTCTTCGATGTACTGATTGATATCCTGTTCCATCTGATGAAATGCCAAAAAAAGATTTTCGATTTCATCCCCTGTACGAATCTGCAGTTTATCAAATACAAACGTCTCCCCGCCCTGGTGCCCTTCGGATTTTTCCTGTACATATTGGGCCGCCGAAAAGGTAAGTCTGTCAATGGGTCTTACTACCGCCCTATTCATCCAGCGAATTGCCAGACAGGTTAAGATCACGGTAAGAACGATCAATAATATAATTAGTTTCACAAGATAGGAATAGCGTATCTTCATCACCTTTTCCATGGATACATCCACCATGGCATGCGCAATCACCGTGCCGTCTTCATCTAAGATCGGCGCTCCTGCAGAACAGAGCCATCCAAACTCCTCCGTTCTTGTAATGTAGGCAGGAAATCCTCCTTCCGGATGAGCGAGCGCCTCATAATTCTGCTCATACACGATATCCCATGTCCCGGCAGGACATGCCTCTTCCGATATATCTGCATTCACGATGTAAACACATGTCTTTGTCTGCTGGTCCATGTATACAATATAAAGAGCTAAAACAGAATTTGCCTCTTTGACTTCATACAAAGTATCAAAAAGCTGTTGATACCCCTCTTCCTTCAAGGCATCATACTCTGCCAGATAAGCTGCATATTCCTCATCGCTGTTCCATTCCGGCGCAGGATCTGCAAGATAAATATCCCGAAACGCATCCGTATAATATTTCACCTGATGCTTATCCACCACAGCCGCCGCTGTTCTGGCTACATTCATCGCTATGCGTCCATAATAATCATCTACCGTATTCGAAAAAATATGGTAGCTGACAAAAGTGGCTGCCACTGCCAGCAAAAAGGCAAACAGCAGAATCATGACCGCAATTTTTCGGCTCAGGGAGCGCCTGACCTTCTTCATACATTCCCTCCATGTTTCATTGCCTATTCAATGGTCAGAATATCCACAAATCCAGTCACCTGAAATACATCCATGATCATATCATTTGCATTCTTTACAACCATATTTCCCTGCTTGTTCATTTTTTTCTGCGCCGCCAAAAGAACTCGCAATCCGGCAGATGAAATATATTCAAGGTCTTTTAAGTCCAGAATCAGGGTCTGAACATCTGCTGTCAGGCTTGCGCTGATCTCTTTTTCCAGTTCCGGCGCTGTATTTGTATCCAGTCTTCCCTCCAACGCCAATGTAAGCACTCCGTTTTCTGTGTTTTTTGTAATCGTCATTTTTCTCCTCCATTTCAAAGCATTTTATACTGCTTTATGCACATTTCTTTATTCTAACTCCTTGATCTTTTCAGGCTAACATACTCCACATGTCCGGAAAACTCCTCCTCATTCGCGCACACGGACACTTTATATCCCGGAATGTCATATTCCATGATGCGGCAGGAAAGGAGTTTACCGTCCCGCCGCACTTTTATTTTTTCAGGATCCAGAAGAAACTCAAACCGGTCAAAGTCAAGGCTCATCCCTTCTCCGGTCATTTTAATATAACTTTCTTTCATTGTCCAGACACGGAAGAATCTGTGGTCTCTCTCCTCTCCCGTGCACGCATTTACATACGCGGATTCGCTGGGGTGGAAAAAGTGCTCCACCACTCCTTCCGGTGCTTTCACGATTTCTTCCACATCACAGCCCACTTCTTTTTCTGCTGTCGCACAGATGACGATGTGACCGGAATGGGACAGATTAAAACAGATTCCGTCCACTTCCGGCTTCCCATCTGCTCCTATTCGGATTCCGGCGGGCGAAACCCCATAGCGGGGCAGAATCCTGTTTAATAAAAGACCTGCCCCAAGGCTCCGTATTCTGTCTTCCGCCTTAAGATATCTCATAACTTTGCATTTTCTCTCAGGGTCTAATTCATCAAGCAGTGCCGGATCCTCTCCAGGATCCGGCAGATCAGCGATATCCGCCGCATATAAGTGTATCATCTCTCCTTTTCCTACCCAAAAAATCCCAGTTTATCCAGTGCATCGATGGCATTTTCCAGATAATTGTCATCTGTGATCGGCCACTTATAACCCAGGCGGTACAACACCTCCGTGGTGAACTGGTTTTTATATCCAACTGTGTAAACCTGCTCCCCGTCTCTTGAAGCATATGCGATCAATCCGGACACCGCCTCGCTGTCTTCATGGGTTGCAGCATAATCATTCACTGCCTGTTCAAACTGATCATCACTTACTATCTGAATCTCAAATCCGTGATTTCTCATTGCATAGATCAAATCTCCCATAAAAATATGGTGGCTGTTGCATGCGTGATAAACGGTGAAATTCTTATCTGTTCCTGCCAGCTTCAAAATTGCCTCCGCAGTCGAATCGATAGGCGAAAATTCAGCGCTTTCATTCATACCGCTTACAGGGAACATTCCCACTGCCACATATCCGCGCACACCCCGTAAGAATCCATTGGTGATGAAGTTAATCTGGAATTCGCCATCCGAGTTACGGCTCATCAGATTCCCCACACGGATGATCTTAGCATCCAGTCCATCATGAACTGCTTCCAGTATATAACGCTCCGCCAGGAATTTTGTCCGGATATATTCATTTGTAATTCTCTGTCCAATATACAGCTCATGCTCACAGAGATCCCTGTCCACGCCAGGTTTATCACCGGTTCCTTCTCCTGCAACAGAGACCGTCGATATCTGGATCAGTCTCCTGTCCATTTCACTGCACAGCGCGATCAGATTTCTGACACCGTCTACGTTAATCTTCTGAAGGGTATCATCTGATGAGAAATGCTTTACGCATGCTGCGCAGTTGATCAAGGTCTTAAAAGGATATTCTCTTAATTTTTCCAATGACTTCTGGTCTGTGATATCTCCGTCAATACAGAAAATCCGATTCCCGAAAAGCTCCTCGCAAGGATCGTCAAAATAATACATCAGCATGTTCATCAGCCGTTTTTCGGAGGAAGGATATTTCCCTTTCCTTACCAACGCATATACCGTTCCCTCATAAGATTCCAAAAATGTCTTCAACACATGGATTCCAAGGAAGCCCGTAGCGCCGGTCAGCAGAATATCGCCCACTTCCTCTTTCTTTACCAGATCTGCGTTCTTTGCCCTGTTGGGGAGGAGAATGCGGTTGACCTTGTTATAATTATGGGAAGATATTTCATCCTGTTCCACGGTTTCCTCTACCGAGTCTTCACACACCCCTGCTGCAAGCTGTCTCACCGTAGGGTATTTGAAAATGTCGGCATATACTACAGGAAGCTTTTTCGCCAGACAAAGCACTGCAATTTTGGACGCAGTCAGTGAGGTGCCGCCCAATTCGAAGAAATTATCGTTGATTCCGACTTTCTCCATTCCCAATGCCTTTTCAAATATTTCACAAAGCTGCTCCTGTATCGAATTGGCCGGGGGCACATATCCCTCTCTTTCGGTCTCCACGTCAGGCGCAGGCAGTGCGCGTTTGTCGATTTTTCCGCCCGGTGTGATGGGCATGCTGTCCAGATGCACATAGAAGGCGGGCAGCATATATTCCGGCAGCAGCGGCTTTAAAAATTCCTGCCAGGTCTGGGTATCCGGCGATGCACCTGTATAATATGCCACAATATACTTGTTTCCGCTCTTTTCCATGACCGTGACAGCCGCTTCCACGATTCCCTCATAGGACAGGAGAGCGCCTTCGATTTCGCTTAATTCTACCCGGTATCCCCGGATCTTTACCTGGGAGTCAATCCTTCCAATGTATTCTATATTTCCGTCGCCTCTCATGCGCACCATATCGCCGGTATGATACATTCTCGCATCATCCGCACAGGTTCTGAAAGGATTTTCAACAAAGGCTGCTGCTGTCTTTTCCGGCAGGTTATGATACCCTCTTGCGATCTGCCTGCCCGCATGACACAGTTCCCCTGGCGCCCCCACCGGTAAACGGTTTAACTTTTCATCCACAATATAGCTGCGCACATTCATCTGCGATCTTCCTATCGGGATGTTCTTATATTCCTTATCCACCACAAACTCTGTGGATGACACCGTATTTTCAGTGGGTCCATAACCATTGATCATAATGTAGCTGCGGTTATAGTAACGCTTAAATTTCTCACCCCCCAGAGTCATGACCCGCAGATCACAGGGGTCTGTCAATATTTCCGCTACCAGCTCACCCATCTGGGTAGGGAAGGTTCCCATGGTAATTTTTTCTTTTTTGATGGTCTCAGCCACTTGCAGGGCGTCCTTTCGGATGGATTCCGGGAAAATGTACAAAAGGGCTCCTGCCGTAAGAGGCGCGAACAGATCATGGACGGATGCATCAAAGCAGAAACTTGCAAATTCCGAACAAATATCCTCGGGAACGATTTTAAGGAAGGAGTTCATGTGCATGATCAGATTAACCAGATTTCTCTGTTCGATCATGACCCCTTTGGGTTTCCCTGTGGAACCGGAGGTATAGATCATATAGGCAAGATTCTCCGGCTCAGGGGACGTAAGTTCTTCGGTCAGCTGATAATTTTCACCTTCTTTTACCATATCGTCCAGCCACAAGGTATTGCCCTTGTAGAATCCGGTTAAGTCTGCATATTCCTTTACCGCCAGAAGGTTATCTGCACCGGAATCACTGAGCATATATTCCAGTCTGTCCTTAGGATATTCCGGGTCTAAGGGCACATATGCCCCGCCTGCCTTCATGACGCCCACATATCCTATCACAAATTCTTTTGTTCTTCCTGAGAGAATCCCCGCTACCTTCTCCGGTCCAAATCCGTTTTCCGTTAACTTTACTGCCACATAGTCAGACATCTGATCCAGTTCACGATAAGTAATGGTTCCCTTCTCATCGCGTACTGCCCCTCTGTCAGGATACAGCTCTACTGCCCGTTTGAATAAATCCACAAAGGTTTTTCCGGTATAGGCAGGATCATTTTTCATTTCTGTTTCTTCTTCAAACAAAAGCCGTATTTCTTCTGCCCGTTTTCCCTCTACAAGTCCCTGCGCCGCTATGGAAAAATTCTCTAATATGTAATCGATCGATTCCGATTCAAATAAATCTTTTCTGTACTCCAGATCATATACGAACTTACCGTTCTCCACGCTGACCGCCAGAGATACCGGAGCCTTCGCCGCATTTAAGTGGAGAGGGATTTCCTCTGCCTTCTCCTGCCCGATAGAGTCGAATGCAAAATTATCCCCCTGATACACAAGCATGGCATTGGGCTGGATCTTACAGCGTCTGCTGATTTCCGAGAACGGATAAATATCATGATCCATGGCATTCATAAGCTGATCTTGCAGCACACCGAAATAGCTTTCTGCATCAGTCTTGGTCTTGCAGCGCACCGGAAGCGTTTTTACCAGCATACCAATCGTCTCTGCAAGCCGGGAATCATTCCGCCCATGATAAATGGTGGTGAAAACCGCCTCGTCTTTAAAATGATATTTTGCCAGAAGCATACCGAATACACCAATGAAAAATACGTTTTCGGTGATTCCATACTTTTCACAGAGAGCACGCACCTGCTCCACGCCCAAACGTTCCTCTACCAGCCTTGTATTTCCCACTTTAGGCTTTTCTTCCTTTTTATCAGGATAAAAAGCGGTATCGCCGCCGCAGTCCTCAAACTCTGAAAGATAAAATTCTTCCGCCGCCTTGTAAGCATCCGATTTCACCGCTGCCTCATGATCCAGCGCAGCGTCGTAACTGGTATAGCTCTCTTCGGAGAGAATCTCTCCGCTGTAAGCGCGGTTGATCTGATCGATCAGTATCCCCAGCGAAGTTCCGTCGGCAATCAGATGATGCAGATCCATGAACAGATAATTACCTTCCACTGTCCGGTGAATCTCAAACCGGTACAATGGTTCGCCGAATAAACCATAAGGGCGGACCAGACAATCCAGATCCATATCCTCTATGATCTCAACCTTTGGAGGCAGTGCATCATTTCTTCTCTGCCTGATTTCCCCTTCCTCATCCATGAACAACTGTACCTTTAAGTACGGGTGTACCTCAATGACCTGCTCTACGGCTTCTTTCAACCGCTCAAGATCCACCTTGCCGCTTAACTTTAACAAATAGGGAATATTATACACCGTTGTGCCCATGTTGGCAGTACAGTCAATAAACACCCCTGCCTGGGTATTGGTCAGAGGATAAACCTCCTGCATCTCATGTTTTCCAGCAGCGCTGCTTTGAAGAACAAATTTTTCCAATTGCAGAATCGTGGCGTTTTTCTTTAAGTCAGCCGTCTTGATCACAATATCAAATTCCTTGGCAAGCAGGACATTCAAACGGATCGCGCTGACGGAAGTAAGTCCCGCAAAATAAATATCTGTGGTGATTCCAAATTCCCTGTGGCCTACTGCTTCTGCCACACACTCAAAAATACGCTTCTGAATCTCTGTCTCAGGTGCGATCATCTCTTCCTGCTTTTTCTCCGGCTTTGGAAGCGCACGCTTATTGACTTTCTGATTCTGGTTCAGCGGAATCTCATCAATCTGCATTGTAACTGCCGGAACCATATAGGGAGGCTTGGTCTCCAGGATAAATCTATTCAGGGCATCGATATCCACCTCTTGATCCGATACCACATATGCCGCAATATACTTTCCGCCGCCCTTTTCATCAAAGGCTGCCACGGTGGCATCCTTGATTCCCGGGAATCTGCGGATCACTTCTTCCACTTCGGTAAGCTCGATACGGAATCCCCGGATCTTTACCTGGGCATCCTTTCGTCCCACGAACTGGATCATGCCGTCAGGAAGGAAACGCACAATATCTCCTGTGTGATACATGCGCTGATACTCCTTTTCCTGGGTATAAGGATTGACGGTAAAGCTCTCTGCGGTCTTCTCCGGACGGTTCAAATACCCCCTGGCCACCTGCAGACCGGAAACCAAAAGTTCGCCGCAAGCTCCTACCGGAAGCCTGTGTCCCTGCCCATCTGCTATATATAATTTCAGATTATCCAGCGATTTTCCGATGGGAATATTATCATAAGACTTATCGATCAATAGGGCCGTAACCGCCACCGTACATTCCGTAGGACCGTAAAGGTTATAGAACTTATAACCCTTCGGCGGTTCCATGGGCACCAGTTTTTCACCGCCCACCGACAAATGCTTCAGAGATTTATTTTCCATTCCGAGGGCAAACTGCCGTCCCACCTGCGTCGTCATGAAGCTGTTGGTAATCCCGTTTTCTTCAAAGTAACGATTCAGTTCCATGAAATCCAGCCGGATGTCTTCCGCAATAATATGAAGCTGCACACCCGCCGTAAGACCGCTGAAAATATCCATCATACTGGCGTCAAAACCAAAAGAAGCATATTCCGCCATGCGGCAGTCCGTATTCAGCTGATAATACCTGTGATACCATCTGCAAAACGCCGTGATGTTTCCATACTCCAGCATACATCCTTTCGGTACCCCCGTAGAGCCGGATGTATACAACAGCACAAACATATCCTCCGGCTTTGCCACTGGAAGCTGAATATCTGCCTCGGGTAATTCACTGATTTTCCGTGTCAGGAGAATTTCTCCTGCGAAATCCGGCACCAGATCTAACATGGCTTCATCCGCGATCAATAATGCGGCGCCCGAATCCTCTAACATAAATTTGAGCCTGTCTTTCGGATAAGTAGGATCAAGGGGCTGATAAGCACAGCCTGCCTTAAGAACTCCTAATGATGCTACCACCATGTATTCACATCTGGGAATGAGTATCGCAACCGGGTCTTCCGCTCCCAATCCCTTCTTCGCCAGATACGCGCCGATGCGGTCGGTCATCTCATCCAGTTCTTTGTAAGAAATCCTTACGTCGCGGTAAACCACCGCCGTGTGATCCGGATAGTTTCCGGCTATCTCCCGGAACATATCGATCACCGTTTTGCTCCTGTCAAAAGGCACTTCCGTCTCATGAAACCCATCCAGTATCTCTTTCTGGGCAGAGGAGAGAATAGAAATTTCAGATACATATCTGCTCTTCATCATGGAATCCATGGCAGCTTCATACGCCTCCAGAATCCCCTCTATGCTGACAGCCTCGTACATGTCTGCGCGGTATTCGGCAGTCAGTACATAGCTTCCATCATAATCTCTCACCTGAATCACAAGAGGCTCTTTGGGCATATCCAGAGATAAATCCTCTCCCTTCGCCACGGTATCTTCCAAGGGATAGTCATCCGTAAGTTCCGCCTGGTAAGCAAAGATCAGATCAGAAGTGATCCCATATTTTGCCGCAATATCAGAGAACGGGAAAATATCATTTGCCATAGAATCCATTAGCTGATTCTGCACGGCCATCATATAAGCATTCACAGATGTTTTCCGGTCAAAGCTGCAATAAACGGGCAGGGTCTTTACCAGCATACAGATCGTATTCTCCAGTCTGGAATCATTTCTGCCGTTATAAATCGTGGCAAAGAGGGCGTCTTCCGCATTAGAATACCGCGCCATTACCACGCCGAAAAGTCCGGTAAAGAGCGTGTTTGCCGTTACCTGCAGCTTATCGCAGTAAGCCAGGATCTTCTCCCTGGATATGGTCATCTTTCTGGATACCATTCCTTTGACGGGAACCTCCTCCTTCTTATCTGCAATGGGAAGGGATTCTGTATCAAGACCTTCAAAGATTCCATCATAATAAAGCGCAGCCTTCTTATATCTACCGTTTCTTATTTCCTGTTCTTCATTCAGCGCTGCGTCAAATCCCGTATAGGTTTCCGCCTTAAGCGCTTTTCCCTGATATGCAGCATTTAGGTCTTCGAAGAAAATATCATAGGAATTTCCGTCCGCAACGATATGATGCAGATCCACAAATAAGTATTTCTTTGACTCCGTTGCATAGATCGCAATACGGAACAGCCTTTCCTCCTGAATCTTAAAGGGTTTTACCAATTCCTTCTTTTTCTGTGCAAATTCCTCATCCGTAACTTGAATAACTTCCGGCTGGAAGTCTTCCTGATAAGGCTTCTGATAAAGTTCCCCGTCTGCACTGATCCCGATTTTCGTCAAAAGATAGGAGTGAGCCTGAACCACTTTTCCGATTGCATCTTTGAGCCTGTCTAACTCTATTTTCCCATCCAGTTCAAACAGGAAAGGAATATTATAGATGGTGCTGTCCGGATTTTTGTTGCACTCTACGAAGATTCCCTTCTGGGAACCGGTCAGGGGATAACTCTCTCTTTCTTCATGCACCATCTGCTGAGGTGCGTTTTTGATAAACTGCTCCAGCAGCACAATGGTATTGTTTTCATGAATGTCACTGGTTTTTGCTGTGATACCAAACTCTTCCGCCAGAAGGAGATTCAATTTCATAGCGCCCAATGAAGTCAGTCCTGCCCGATAAAGGTTCGTGTTGATGCCGAAATTGTCGTTTCCCGTAACAGAGCACACAATATCAAAAAGCTTCTGCTGTGTCCGGTTTGCAGGCACTTCAATTTCCTTCTGTTTGAATACCGGTCTGGGAAGCGCTTTCTTATCAATCTTCATGTTCTGTGTCAACGGCATTTCCGCTAACTGGATCAGCACATCCGGAACCATATAATAGGTCAGGTAACCGGAGGCATACTCCGAAAGCTCATCCACATCAATTTCCCGGTCCGCCGTAAAATATCCGCATAGATAAGCGTCATCCACGGGAACTACCACACTGGTCTTGATCCCCGGGAACTGATTCAGTACCTCTTCTATTTCACCCAGTTCAATCCTCAGTCCGCGAAGCTTGATCTGATTGTCCATTCTTCCATGGAACTCGATCTCCCCGGCATCATTCCACCTTGCCAGATCGCCGGATCTGTAGGCCCTCTGCCCATGGAAATCAACAAATACCTCTTTGGTCTTATCCGGAAGATTGATATAGCCGCGTCCCACGCCTTTGCCGCAGATCAGCATTTCACCCATTTCCCCGTCGGGTACTACTTCATTTTTGTCATCAACAATATAAACCTGTACATTAGCATTCGGAATTCCGATGGTAACATTCTCACTGCTGGAAATGACCTTCATGGTACAGCTGATGGTGGTCTCTGTAGGGCCATATCCATTCATGATATAAGCATCCGCTCTTACATCTGTGATCTTTTGATATAAACCTCCCGGAAATGCTTCCGCCCCTAAATCATACACCGCTATTTTCTTTAAAGCCTCCGTCATCTGCGGCAGATCCAGCAGCTCAGACAGGAAGGAGGGCGTGGTGATCATACAGTCCACATCATTATTACAGATCAACTCTGCAAGCATCGGAGGATTTACGATTTCTTCCTCGTTCGCCATCACCACGGTAAGTCCGTTGGTAAGGGGAATGAATTCTTCCATAATGGACACATCAAAAGTAATCGCCGCCACCGCCAGACATACATGCGCACGTTCTGTGATCCCGATAGTCTCGTAATTCTTTTCATTTGGATTTACAAAGTTAGCAAGGTTTCCATGCTCGATCATAACGCCTTTAGGTTTGCCCGTGGAACCGGAAGTATAGATACAATAGCACAGATCATGCTCCCCTATGGCAAGCCCGGGATTTTCATCCTTTTCATTCTTCAACAGATCTTCCATCAGCAAAACCTTACATGCAAGCTCATTCCATAAGTTTTCATGCTGCTTTTTCATCTCTTCCGTTGTGATCACAAAGCCTGCCTTGGAGTCCTCTAAAATATAGCGGATTCTGTCGTCAGGGTAATCGGGCGCCATGGAAACAAAGGCTCCGCCGGACTTCAATATTCCCTGCCGCGCCACATAGACGTAGCTTTTCCGATCAAGCAGCACGCCTACAATCGACTCTGTTTTTACCCCCAACGCGATCAGACCGTTGGCCACCCGGTTCGCCCTGCGGTTCAATTCCTCATAAGAAAGACTCTCTCCTCCGGTAATCACTGCCGTCTTTCCCGGATGCATTCTGACCTGCTCCTCAAACAGTTCCGTCACAGGACGATACACAAATTCAAATGCGGTTTCATTGTACTTCTTTGTTGTCATTCATGTCCTCCATTCTTGCAAATGCAATTACTGTATTGTTCATATCCATGGTCCGTATATAATCCACTTTCGATGAAATGCGTTTGACGAGTTCAATGCCGTGAATCTCATATCCATCACTGTCATAGGTATACTCCGCCGGATTAAAGGGTATTCCGTTATCCCGGATCCGAAGTCTCATTTCATCTTCCTCTATGGATAAATTGACATCAATCCAACGAGCGCTTTTTCCCCCATATTTGATAATATTGACCGTCATCTCCTCGGATGCCATCGCCGCCAGATTCGCCGTATTGGGTGAAACTCCGTTTTCTTTACAAAACGCCGTGATCTCCAAAGGTATCTTAACCGCTTCTTCAAGGGACGCCGCCACAGAAATGTCTAAATTCACGCCTTCATTATGCTCAGGCAGAATATAAAAATCAGAGTGCCTGTACTTTATCTTCCGATAAATATACGCTGTTACCGCCGTCAGTCCCTCTGCGCAGATAAATGCAAGGGCAAGTCCGTTTACACCGGCTCCCCCAAGCGCCTGCTCCAGCAGGATTCCAAAAAGCGCCGCCGGAAGTATGTATAGGCAGTTCTGCAAAAAAGTGATCACACTTGCCTGGGCTGTCTCCTCTATGGATTCGTAATAACTGATCAGGAATTTATTCCAGAGATAAACGGGCAGGGAGAAAATATAAATCCGCATCGCCCCGATCATTTCCTCCTGCAAGGCCGGCTCCGTAATGCCGAACATCCTCGTCACCTGTGCCGCAAAAACCATAATGAAAAGCACCGCCACACAGACCACAATGAAACTATACTGAAGCGTTTTCTTGCAAAGCGCACGGATTCCAAAATAATCCTTTTCACCGTACAGAATACCGGCCATATTGGGGATGATTCCTATAATACCGCCGCAGAGCATCTCCACGATCATCAGGATGTTATCACAGACCGTATAAATTGCCATTCCATCCTGTCCGGTCAGACGCACGATGATGGTATTAAGCCCCAGCGATTTTACAAAGCTCATTGCCATAAAAACAAAAACCGGCGCTCCCATGACCACGGCCTCTTTCATCAGGGAAAAGGACGGCGATTTTACAAAACCGATCATTCTTTTGGGTGAGCGGATATATCTTACAAATACCACCATTCCCACGACAAATCCCAAAATGGTGGATAAAGCCGCCCCTTTTGTTCCAAGAGACGTATATTTCAAAAAGACAAAATCAAGAATCAGATTGATGACATTTGAAATGATCAGATAGGCAGAAGACAATTCCGGATGATTCTCCGTCCCCAGATAACTGACCATTAAAAGACCGATTCCGATAAAAGGCGCCCCCAGCATACTTACAAAAATATAATCCCCTGTAAGATCCGCCACGCCCGCACCGGAAGCCAGCATCTGTGCCAGCGGATCCGTCACGAATAATGCCAGCATACTGAATATAATGCCGAATATAAGCGTAACAAAAAAAGTAAGCGTAAATACCCCGGATGCCTTTTCACGTTCGCGTCTTCCCAGCATGACACCCGCTGCGAGAGCTCCCCCTGTTCCAAGGCAGTATCCCGGCATCTGGAGTATCGTCTCCACCGGGACGCTTAAGGATACCGCCGTCATCGCATCGGTTCCCAGGAAATTTCCCACCATGATGGTATCCAGAATATTTCCAAGCTGCAGCGATAACGACATCATAATCCCCGGAATAAGATATTGGTTGATCTTTACATTGATCAGGCGATCATTTCTCTGATGCATCCCCATACCTCCTGAATTCATGTTTTATTTTTTTCGATAAGACTTACATAGAGCCTTACGATCCCGCCCGTGACTACCATACACAGGGCTGTAATAAGCCAGCATTGCAGCGATGTAAATCCTTCGTATTTATGAAAGCCGTATATTACAAAAAAGACAGCTATATGTATTGCGTAATATTTGGATATATGTCTGTTGTAATAAAGTATCTGTCTTCCGATAATTCCGCTTTTTTTCATTACCCCGTCACCAAAGTACAACACACCCGCAAAGAAAAGAATATGCGCAATGGAGGCGACAACATGAAACAGATCGGGTTGGGTATACGATATACACAGATACTCGTAAAGTTCATCTCCAAACCCGTATTTCCTTATGGTAAATATCCACCATACCAGAGCGACACTTAAGCATATCGGCATTACCCAACAGTAAAACGCTTTTTTATCCTTTACTCGTTGCATCAAATGTCCGAATGCTACACCCAGAAATGCGTAGGATAAAAAGTAAATTGCGGTAAAAGTAACAAAAAAATCCTCGCCGATAATGATTTTTACGATGTAGCCAAGCACCGGAACATCCACAGGTCTTCCATATATAAACGGAGCTGCTATGGCGAACAGTAACCCCACAACCGCATATCCGACTGGGGGAAGTTGCAATTTCTTAGCCAGTGCAAGCACCAGATATATGATACCCGCCATAAAAAATATATTGATAAACTGCGAATATTCCAGCAAAAGATCATAATATACCTGCTTGTCGTCAAGTCTGTTCCTTACGAACAGATAAGGCAAAGACAAGGCGGCAACATAAGCTATATTGCTCAGGTACTGATATGCGATCATAACAATACCGCTTTTGGCAAGTGTCTTGGGTTCTGACCGTTTGCTGTATACTGTGCCCATGCCCATCACAAAGATAAAAATGGCCGCAGCCGATAAGGTGGCAAAACCGTATATTATTTTTATAACGATATCTTCATTGCTGGATGTAGCCTGATAGGCGTGTACCAAAAAGATACACACCATAAAAAACCCCTTTAAATAATCGAATTCACTTTGTCTTGATGTATTTACAGGGTTCTTATCCAATATGCGGTTCATAGCAATGCACTCCTTCCA
The DNA here is from genome assembly GCA_029071325.1 of Lachnospiraceae bacterium. GTDB lineage: Bacteria > Bacillota > Clostridia > Lachnospirales > Lachnospiraceae > Roseburia_C. The sequence continues at coordinate 266,289 of JAIEAP010000043.1, forward strand.
TGGAATTTCCGAACGTAATTATCAGATAATAATACAATAATAATACACAAAAAAGAGCGCATCGGCAAGAATCGACCCAAAATCGCTTTGAATCAACATTGCACGGAACGGACATTTCAACTCAGTAATGTTCATTATATAATTTCATTTCTGGGATATTCAACAGCCTTGGCGAAATTGGTTCAAAAATGACTTATTTGGTATGATACTATGTCCGGCCATTGTACTTCTCTTTGCGAAGCATCCAGCCAAAATAAATACCACACAACGTAATCTGTACGATCGTGGATGCGGGTATGGCAAGCCCCACATGGAACAAAGATACCGGAATCTGCTTACTCATAAGCCAGGTGATCGGCATTCGCACACCAAATGCACAGAGTGTCCCTTGAAACATCACAAAAGTTGTTCTGCCGCAGCCGTTAAAATAACCGATGAAGCAGAATAAGAACGAAGTAAACACACAGTCAATCGCATATGCTTTCAGATACTCTGCAGCCGCCAAAACAATTTCGGTGTCCCCGGCAAAAATCCCTGCCAGTAAATCGCCGCGGAAAAAGGTGAATAGTCCCATCACGATACCCACCGCCAGAGAGGAAGCGATTCCACACCACAAAGCTTTTCTTGCCCGTTCCGGCTTGCCTGCTCCGATATTCTGCGCAACAAAAGCAGACATGGACTGCATATAGGCAGACGCAACCAACATCAGGAACCCGCACAGTTTCTCTGCCACGCCAACGCCTGCGGAAACAATCAGTCCCAGACTATTTACAATAGCCAGGATTACAAGAAAAGAAATACTTGCCAGCAGATCCTGAAGTGCAATGGGAATGCCAAGCTTTAAAATTTCTTTGATATATACACCTTTCGCCCGTATATCCTTCAGAGAAAAAGTAAAAGGCAGTTCCCGCCCCCGAATCATTACGAGTGAGATCAGCACGCTCACTGCCTGTGCAGATACTGTGGCAACCGCCGCGCCGGCTGCACCCATGTGGAAAAGAGCTACAAGGATCAGATCTCCGGCAATATTCAGGACGCAGGCAATGGCTACTGTGATAAGCGGCACTTTGGAATCGCCGATCCCTCTGAAAATACTTCCCACTAAGTTATAGGCAACAATAAATACCGCTCCGGCAGAACAAATCACAATATATATAACGGTTTCCTCATAAGCCTCTTTCGGAGCGTGCATCACTTCTGCAAGAAAGGGTGCGGCAGCTACCATGATCACAGTGAGCGCTATGGCAATCACACCAAACAGCCAGATTCCACAACCGATAATCCTGCCTGCTTCCTCTTTCAGCCCTGCACCGATTTTGGTTCCGACAAAAACAGTCAGCCCCATCGCAAGCCCTGTGATCATTAAGGTGAGCGTCTGCATGACCTGGCTTCCGGTAGACACTGCCGATACAAAAACATCCGCACGGTCACCGCCAAACTGCCCTACGATCAGCAGGTCACAAGCACCATACATCGTCTGCAAAAATAACGCCAATAACACCGGCAGCGCGAAACGCATCAATGGCGCAAAGATTTTCCCTTCCGTAAAATTTTGTGTCTTTTCCATAAAAATTCTCCTTTGAATTGCCTGTTAACATCCATTTTCCTTCCGCAAAAAAATAAGCCGGATAAAATAACCGCACAAATGCAATTATCTTATCCGGCATCACCCCATACGCTGCGCCTGCCCTCCGATAAAAAACCTCATGCGACATCTTATCCGGCGTTACATTTACGAATTATAACATCCTCCGATGAACGCTGTAATTTTACTATGTAACATGCAAAATGTCAATGAATTTTATACAAAATGGGGATCTCCCTAAAATTCACTCTAAAATTCAAAAGAGATTACTTGACATCCTGTGCTCTATCTGATATACTTTGTAAGTCGTTGTAAGAGTTATCTTACACTTGCGGAAGTGTCGGAACTGGCAGACGAGCAAGACTAAGGATCTTGTGGCAGCAATGTCGTGTGGGTTCAAGTCCCATCTTCCGCATTTTTTATTATAATTATTTATAAAGGAATCCACGAGAATGCCGTAAAATAGGCGCTCCAGTGGATTTTTTTATAATATTTTATAAATATATTTGCCCCATTTTTGCCCCATAAAATATCTTATCATCGTAACATTTACTTGCTACTTTTTATAATCTATGTTACCATTTTTTGATGGGGAGCGGCTTTGCAACCGCCCTCCCTTCATTCCCAGGCTGTTCATTCAGCCTTTTCTTTTTCCGGTTCCGGCTTGTACTGATCTTCCCCGGTTTCGATGTAGAGGATGAAATCATTGATCTTCTTCTCACTCCACCCGGCAGCCCTTAAACCTAAAACCAATCTTGCGTTTTCCTGCATGTTCATCTGTTCCATGCGCTCTCCTTCCTCCCTTTAGGGTAATTATCGAAGTTTTTCCCTTTCGACAATTATATAATACACCGCTTTCAATGTATTGTCAATGCGTTTTACATTATTTTTAAAGTTTTATTGATCATCGTTCACATATTCTATGATGCTTCCAGGCTGCATGTCTAATAATTTGCAAATTTTTTCAAGAGCAATAATTCCAACCATTTCGCCTTGACGCAAAGACTGTATTGCATTTTCACCTAATAACTTTTCTTTCCGCAGCTTGGTTGTATTATATCCCTTTTCTTTTAATTTTTTCAACACATCTACTTTATATTTAAACACTTTGCACCTCCGATATATTTCATTATACATTATTTTTAAACTCTTTTCAACGATTTACATTGTGAATAATGTATTCACTCTCTGTAAAATATATCATGAAAAATATATGTGAATATGATTTAAACAGACTGTTGCACCGGTGCAACTTTTCCTTGAGACGTTAATTGACTTTCTTTGGATAATGTTCTAAGATGTTATTTGTATTTAAATATATTTTGCGGTAAGAGGGTAGGCGCCGTTTCTGGTGCCCACCCTCTTTTCCATTTAACTAACCACTAAGTAACGACTTCCAGGTTCGCCGCTCCCACTTATTTAATCCGAATCTTCTGTCCAGCAAAAATCAAATTAGCATCCTTGATAGCATTCAGCTTCATAAGTTCACTGACAGTTGTCCCGTACTTCTTGGCAATTCCACTCAGTGTATCGCCTTTATTCACAGTGTACGTCGACTCACTGACCTGCTGTTGCACCGGTGCAACTTTCAAAATATCACCGTCATTCACCCAGCAGCGTCCGTTCTCAATCAGGTACGGATTTCGTGTGCCTTCCTGAATCCTAGTGATCTTGCCGGATTTATACGGTCTAACCTGGATTACCTTGTCTGGTGTGTCTGTTGAAGCGTTATAACAGCTGCTATATGTAACCGTCTCGCCTACTGCATGAACATAACCTGTGGATGTCGGTTTTGTAGGCTGCGTGGGCGCGGGTGCTGCGCTGGTAATGGTTGCGCCGGTGATGCCTTCTGCAATAGCCTTGGCCATCCGACCAGCATCATACAGCGCCACATCGTCCGCGTCGTCTACAAAACAGCATTCCACCAGCATTGCCGGGGCTTTGGTCTTATTCAGCACATACAGTTCCGGTCTGAGCTTAACACCGCGGTTCTTGTATCCCATGGCTGCAATCTTTTCACACACTCGTTTTGCTACGTCCTGCGCCTTCGACTTGTGATCGTAGACGTAAACCTCCGTCCCAGTGGTCTTGCCGTTACCGGTCTTATCCCCGGCGCCGGCGTTGAGGTGGATCGATACATCCAGATCAACAGTATGGGCGTTGCACTTGGCAACGATCTTCTGCAGTACATCGTTCTGGCTGGTTCCATCGCTCACGGTGCAGTCGTAGACCGTATGCCCCAGTGCCTGGAGCTGACGAATCACCTCATCTTTAATCTTGCGTGCCTCGGTGGACTCCTTCAGAAGTCCAACCGCTCCGCACGCTACTTTTCCGTCCGGATTGTGACCGGCGTGAATATTGATAATCATATTAAACCTCCTTTACTTCCGGCAGCCCTTTGATGGAAATTAAAAGTGACACCACTCCTGCCAGTGCCGCCGTCCCTAACACAGTAAACCAATCTACCTCTGTAATAGTGACCGCCACCGGTATCATTGCCACTGCCACCTCTGCTACAGTCTTAATCGCCCGTACGCCTGCTGCCTTTAACCACTGCTTTGTCTTGTTACTCATAAAAAATCATCCTTTCTTTTATATATGCATTAACATTGTGACCAATCCAGTTGCAAGAGCCCCGGCAATCGTGCTGATAACCGCGGTTACTGCTACCCTCTTGTAATTCTTCAAATCCTCCGCCGGTGCCCGTTCCATCATATCCACGCGTCCATCCATGCGGTCGAGCTTCTCGTCCAGGTCCCTAACCGTCTCATTGGTATGTTTTACTTCTTCCACTAACTGGACCATGGTTTTTGACATGGTATGTATCTCCCCCACAATGGGTTCCAGCTTGTCCAAGCGATGGGTATTTGACTTTGCACGTTCCTCCACCTGGGTCATCCTGCGCTCTGCTTCAAGTTCATCCATAATATCCCTCCCTTCCTTAAATTTAGGTATGAAAAAAAGAGCTTTCGCTCTTATTTCCCGTTAGTTATATGCTTTTTGAGTTTATCCAATTCTGCCTGCTGCAACTGCACTATTTTAATAAGATAAGGCACGAACTTTGAGTAGTCTACTGATAATAGCTTGTTCTGCATCCCTTTTGCGAGTTCAAACTCTTGCTCGTCGTATCCCATCGGCACGGTGACGCATGACGGTATGATCTGCTGCACTTCTTCTGCGATCACGCCGTGTAGATTCTTTTCTCCTCCAAATTGCTCTTTATAATCGAAATCGACAACGCTGATCTTTAATATCTTCACAGCTTCGTCATCGGTCATTGGGGTGATATTTTCTTTAATGAGGCGACTGGACCCCACATTGAACGCGGATGCAACCACTGGAGCCATAGCGGAATTTGAACGATTTGTAACGCCAAACCCTCCATCTGCACGCAATGACAATATTGTCGCGTCTTGCTGAATCAATCTTGCGGTATAATCTTCTTTGCTGTTTCCGTAATGAAAATCAATAAATGGTGTAACATAGGATAACTCTATCGCCTGGCACAGTACACTTCCGTCTGCCTCAATGTTATTGCCAACATATAGCTTTTTCCTATTATATACCTGGACATATGTACTGTCTCGCATATACATTCCACCGCCGTGTGTCTCGTTGTACCACCCGGTATTTCCCTTTGTCCGCACCCACGAATCGCACAGGAAACTGGATGCCTGTAGTGCATACGTCTGATTGCCTTGCACAGTATAAGACCTTGAGGAATCTCCTATATACGCCTTATCTGTTGCAAAACCACTAATCACCCCAAGACTGTCATCTATATAGACGCCAGATCCATTTCCTGTTTTCATAATCAGGGATCTTGCGCCTGCGTAAGTATATTTGGTATCAAAGTATACTGCTTTTTTATAACCTGCGCTTGTTCCGTCATCGCCTTGGTGATATAGGAACAATCCACCATTGCAGTATATATTGCCCTGTATTGTCACAGTTCCGTCCGCTTTAGCAATAAAGTTTTCTCCACAACTGATGCCGTCCAGTCCCATGTATACACTGTTTTTTACGCCGATAACCGATGTGCCGTTTGCCAGGTAAGAGTTCCCGATTGTGAAGCCTCCTATCTTGGCTTTTAAGGCGTTTAGGTCTGCCACCGATATTTTCTCTGCTGTGACGCTCCCGGCAGCCAGATTGACCGTTGTAACGCTTCCTGCGGCAAGTTCCGCTGTCGTGATGGTATTGGCAACAATCTCATTAGCTGTAATGGTCTTGGATGCGATCTCGTTGGCCGTGATGCTGTTCGCTACCAATTTGTCAGCCGTCACCGTGCGGTCTGTCAACAGATTCCCGTCCAGAGTATCCACAGACTGGCTGACCAGCTCACCGGCATTATTCAGGGCGTACACCAGGGAAGACGTCGATCCGATCAGCTCCAGGCGCTCCACGGACAATGTCCCTGCGTTTATTTTATTTGCCGTCAGATTTACGATCTTGGCATCTGTAATACTACCATCCGCAATCTGTGCACTCTGCACCGCGCCTACGTCTATCATAGCCGTTTTGACCGAGGCGTCTTTGACATTGGCCAGATCGATGGTTGCAAAGGTTGCGTCCACATATTCCAGCTTTGCGTAATTTGCTTCCAGATACGCCACATTCACCTCGGTGCTCACAATCTTATCTATCTTGGCTTCCACCGCACTCAACTGTGTAATGGTGGCATAATTGGCTTCCAGGTAATTGGCGCTGATCTTATCAGCAAGCACCTGCTTCACCAGGAACAGTTCCGAATAGACCCGGTCTATGGCTTTTGCCGTAGGCCCTTTTGCTTTATCCTCGCTCTCCTCCGTGTTTCCGTAGCTGCCGATCTCCGTCGTAAGCCCTCCGTCAAAATCCTGAGTAATGCTCATCACTGGCACTTTAATGACCGTTCCGTCCCTGCGGTACACGGTTATGATATCCCCAAGGTCTACCCTCGGATTCCCCAGAAAAGAAAGTGTAGTAGGAAGATAAGTGAATCCGCCTACTTTCTGATACACATTGTTCAAAATACTCTGGGTCATCAGGGCGTTTTCAATGGAAATTCCGGTTGTGCCAGTTCCGGCTGTCAAGGTATTCTCTCCCGCGGTGCAGGTGATCTTCTGGAGCGTATAGACCTGCTCTGCGCATGCGATGTCGTCAAATGACCGATTGGTTGGAACCTCGTATGCGGTATTGGTGTACCAGCGGAATTCTATCGCTCCCGCCCTGTTCACCGTAGCAAATGTGCCGTACATCTGAGCCAGGTACATCAAAGCCTCCCGGTAAGTGTAACCTGCAAAGGGCACCGCTGTGGTCGTGGTGTTATCATCGTTATATATCGTGCGCCACCCGACCATTATTCCATCCGGGAGTTGTTCCAGACCATGAAATGGTACACCGGATAAGTGGACAATCTCCTGAAGAATCCGTTTGCCATCCGCCGGGTATTTTGCGATCTTGGTAAAATACGGCTTTTCGAGCTTAGAGACCATCCGGTCATATGCCGTAAAGGTAACCGTCTCATCATCTTCTTTTGGTTTCTGGGCGGTAAACAATCCCATCGGACAATATTCCACCGTTTCGTCCGGCAGCACGGCGCCTAGATACAGCGCGTACTCTTTACCGGTCACCATATGCTCCTGCTTATACAGCGTTATCTCTGCATATGCGGACACCGTACCACCAATGCTGATCGTGTCATTGTCTGGGTTCGCCTGGGATATGATCTTTATGGATTTAATCCCACTGTCTATCACCTCATCGCCGTAGACCAGCTTTGCACGCATGGTGCGGCTGGGTCCGGCCAGCACTCGCTCAAATGCCTCGTTTACTTCATACATGAGACACCTCCTGTCATTCCATGATCATAAATTCGCAGGCAAACATATCCTCTGCAGTGAGGTTTACTCCCTCCAAATCCGCCAGAGTCACTGTATGTATCTTCACTTCCACTTCGATGTTCAAAAGTTCCTGCACATCCTTCTTCCAGTTTTCTTCTATCTCCGGCACAATGTCGATCTTTCCTGTGGTCTTATAGGTAGGCTCTCCGGTCTCGTCCTTGACATTGTAAATATCAAGCAGTCTGTTCCGCTCCGTCTCAAAATCCTTGTTCAGCTGTTCTAACAGCTTCAGATTCTTCGTAATGGCGAAGGAAAACTTCACCGGGTACTTCTCCTTCTTCTCTACCAGATTTAATAATCCCATGTATCCTGCTACGATCTCACTGTTTTTCATCTCTACACCTCCGTCTCATAGACCAATGCATTAAATTCTGCTATATCCGTTTGTATTTCCGTTTTATTTGCATCGTATAACTCCCTATCCTGGATGTAGGTGTTGATGCTGACGTTTCCACCCGCCGGTATCGTGGCGCTCATGGATGCCGCCGGCTTTCCGTCAATGATGCTTGTTCCACTGATGCTGATTGATTTTGCTGTGTTTAACATGTTGTTCCTCCTTATTGTTCGATCAAATCCACTGTTGTTCCGACATACTCCGGCAAACCTTTCGCGTAGGAATATACCGGGTAGCTGGGTGTTCCTGCATAAAATGTCTTCGTTGTATAGGCGTTGATCCGCGGATCCTTGAAATAGACCTCGACAAAAGCCGTGGATACAGCCGCATCCAGTAACGCTATCTGTTCCCCGCTTAAAACATTGAATGAGAGCTTCATTTTAGTTTTGATGGCTATAATGTCCCCTATCATAGTTCCGTCTGTTGCCCGGCCGGTATTCTTGGACCATATCTTTTCCTTGGTGAAGGTGATGCCGCCCTGCTTTGGCTCCGGCATTGCAACGCCGTCAATTTGCAACAATGCTGATTCCTCCTTTCGTTTTTTCGTATATAAAAAGAGAGCCCGAAAGCTCTCTAATTATCTTGAAGTTATTGCTTTGCTATGATATTGATCTGAATTGGGAACTCCCCTACCGGATTTACATTGCGTAAGCGTGGGGCAAAAAGCTAAAATTCAGATATCATTATTCCAGTTGCATATTCGCTAAAGTAATCACCATTTGGTCTGATTTTAAAACTAAATTCTATTTTTTCTACATCTTCTATTTCGTTATCAGTCTTAAAACCGTTATCTATAATAACGCAAAATACAATTTGACAATCTTTTAACAACTGCTCATCGTATAAATCAAAGTCAAGTTCTGAATTGGTATAGTCGTTAATGGATAGATTGGACACATCAAAATCCAAGTACCATTCTGCTTTATTTGTTAAACAATAATAATACCGATTTCCCTCATTATATAAATAATCGACAGATATTTTTCCATCGTCATATATGTTTTGTCCAGTAATAATATCATATGTTCCATCATCTAGGCTTGTGGAGATCTTTATCTGACCAGTGTCAAATTCTTTAAACATCGCATCATTATCATATGCCCAAAAAAGGACGTCTATATTTCTTATTTCCTTAATTTCACTGTCATTTAGAAATTCTCTTGAAATATATAATTCTGTATTTGCCTTTTTGCCTGCTGCCACATCGCAATCCATAGCATATATACTTTCCCTCGTCATAATTCCGTTAACAGCGTAAGAATGCGCGTTAAATCCTAGATTCATCCCCGAATTGTTTTCTATATATATATCAACATAATAATTGCCATACGACTTTCTTATCCCTTTTACATATATAACAACCTCATTCCCCTCATATATCACCTGCTCCTCAATGACCGGTTCTGCCTGGATTTCCGTTTCTGTTTCAATCTCACTATTTTCATTTATATTCGGTTTGTTAGTGTAATCTTTTTGGTCTTGCTCGTTGTATGAGGATTCATAACGGGATTTATCGTCATGTTCTTGCTTTAACATTTCTTTACTTCCGCCAATAGCCACTCCAACCAATCCCAGTACTAACCCAGCAATTGCCATCCCCTTGTTATTTTCTTTATATCCAAGAACGCAGATTCCTAATAGTATTGCAAGACCGCAAAACGCAATCCCTACATTTGTGCAACTTGTTACCAAGCCTATAATGCCAAAAATCAGTGATAATATAGCTGCTATGTTTACTGTCTTTGACTTAGACGATAAAAAGGGACTGTCATTTATAATAGGCTTCCCGTTCTCTGACATAAGTTTAAAGCCGCAATTGGGGCACTGCGTCTGGTATGAATACATTAAATTACCGCATCGCGGGCAGTATTTTTCCAGTTCCGCGTCCAAATCATATTTTAATCTACAGTTATCGCAATAGCCAAAGCGATGATACACCGGTATTCCTCTATCGTCAATTCCAATCTGTTCCGTTCCAATTCGACAATCTCTTCCACACGAATTACATTTTATCATAACTCAGACCTCCTCTTGATGTAATATGCCTCAATTATACACTTCCGTAAACCTTTTGAAAAGAGGGAGCTTTGGCGGCTCCCTCCAAGCACTACGTTACTATCGGACGTATATCTTCCTTTTCTATAAATTGGTATAATAATACCCGCTTACGCAATGTAAGAGAGTATCTATTCTCTATATCCTAAATAAACAATACTCCTACTAACCACGTCGGTATTTGAAAAATTTCAATAACTATAGTCATTATAAATGCTAATATTCCGATTTTTGCAGTGATGCCCCATTTGTCCTCCATTCCCAAAACGCACAAGACAAATGCCACTATCGATAAAGGTAAGGTCAAATTTGCAAGCGGGGAATTAAATGGTAGCCTTTTGCCTATGAGTAACTGAACTAACGAAACCACCGAAAGAATACATCCAGCTATAGCATATCTACCATTTTGTCTGTCCGAGTACAAACCGTCGTAACGCGAATGATGTTTCTCGGGTTCTATATCCAAATCGTATTTTACCATACAGTTATCACAACAAGCAAAACGATGATATACTGGAATTTCTCTATTGTCAATTCCAACCTGCTCTGTTCCGATCCGGCAATCTCTTCCGCATGAATTACATTTTATCATAACTCTGACCTCCTCTTGACGTAATATGCCTTGATTATACACTTGCACAAACATTTTGAAAAGAGGGAGCTTGAGCAGCTCCCTCCAAACATTACGTTACTATCGGACATTTCCCAGTAGCAAGTGTCCTTCCATTGATGTCCTTCACTACATAATCTGTCACCTCCTTATCCCCGATGTGCACATGAACCTCTATTGGTGTACCGGACTTCTGTCCTCCCATTGTCTGGGACATGGCCGCCATCGTTGCAGAATATACGCCCTTTGATACAGAAGCCACAATCTGGTTATTATTCATGACTGCCGTGTGTCCGCCAATTGTGCCAACCAACTCTGGCCCTGCCTCTCGTGCCATAAAGAACTGGCCGCTTGCAGGCATACCGCCACTGGCATAGGCTGTTACCGGATGCCATGAGCCGCCGGCAAATACTCCGCCATTGGCTTTCTTGCTAATTGCAGCTCCCCGTGGTTTGGAACCGGAGCCGAAAAAGCCATTGACCCACTCCGTAACGGTATTCCAACCGTCCCGAATCAAGGATACACCTACTCTCAGTGGGCTGTTTCCAAAGGTATTCTGTAGACCTTTCCGCAGATCTGCGCCGCTATTGGTCACAGTTGACCAGGTGCTCAATGCTGACGCGCCAAACGTCCGTTGTAAGCCCTGTCTGACGGAATCGCCGGAAGTATCCGACCTTGCCCCAGTATGGAAAACACCTTGTCCGAATGTTCCCTGCACGCCACTGAAGATAGAACCTCCGCTTGTATCGGACTTTGCCTTCGCATGATAGGAGTTCTCACCAAACACGTTCTGGATGCCTCGGAAAATACTGCTGCCAGTAGTATCAGCCTTTGCTCCGGTATGGAGCTCGTCTTTTGCAAAATCAGACTGCAAAGCATTAAAGAGAAAATATCCATCATTGCTGGTCTTGGCAGCGGTGACAAACGGACCAGAGTTCGCAAATCCCTTTTGGATGGACTTATGTACATCGCTTCCGCTGTTAGTTGTGGCAACCTGCGACTTTAGCGGATTCTTTATAAACGCCTTCTGCATGGGATTTAAAAGATCCTTTGCGCTTGTTTCTGTGACTATGGGTATGTTTAAACCAGTTTTACCAAGTTCTGTATTAATCCCCTGTGCAATATTCTTTACTGCTTTACCAGCTTTTTCGAAATATCCTAAGCCGCTCTTTTTCACGGACTGCTTTGGGCTTTCTGGACCATATATATCTCCGAAAACTCCTGAAGATAGTCCGTTTGTGCTATTTGATGTGTCATTCTGTAATTTTTTAACAGATTCCTCCCATTTCCCTCTGTTATCATTTAGTGGTCCATACGGATTGTGCTCTGGGAGTTTTCCCCCGTTTTTCCAATTATAATAGTCGGATTCTGATAATCCTGGATATTTTTCCAGCCATGCATCAATCTCACTCCTATTTTCGGCAGTTTTCTCCTTTACTTCCTGGTAGGAAACGTCCTCATCTGCAAAACCAATTAGCTTCCAAAAACTCAGTATACCATTTCCAGTTAATTCGGATGCAATGCCTTTAAATGCTTCTACGGCTGCTTTTAAAAAAGCCCATGCAAATTCTCCGAGATCCCATATAAGGTCTCCCCACTCAATAGCGCAAACAAAATCCACGATGCTCTGACCAATTTCTTCCCACGGCACAGTCTCCAAAGCCTTCTCTATTGTTTCAACAATTCCACTAACTGATTCCGATATAGAAACGCCGAGTCTTTGCCATCCTGTCATTCCTTTTTTTACGGTGTTCATGTCGTTTGCCCAGCTTGTTATTGATGTTCCAATCTTACTTCCAAGCCCTTCAAAACTAAATGTTGTAACAGCTCCGTACCATGCATCAATACCAGCTTCTAACCTCTCTGCCACTGTCCTGCCAAGCATATCAAAATCCGTGGTTTCAAGAAATGTATTGGCAGTTTCAGCTATAAAGTTCCCCAATGCCATAAAGTCTGTCGTAGTGAAGAATGTGTGCGCTGTGCTCACGCCGGTATTGACAGCGTTTCCAAGAGTGCTGCCGATGCTCTCCGCCAGCCCCTCTGTCTGGATGAAACCGTTGATAAAGGTCCCTATGCTCTTGGCAATCTGGTTGCACTGGCTCTTGATACCCTCCCAGTTAATTTTGTTCAAGCCCTTTTTTAACTGCTCCCCGACGATATTGCCAATTTCGGTAAAGTCTGCATTCTTCCATGCGTCCTTTACCTTTTTGGCGAAGTCGGAAAATTGGTTGGTCACCTCCTCAGTGGTGAACATATCTCCGATTGCTACACCGCCGGCGCCTGCTGCTCCTCCGGCACTATCATCTGACTGCTTCGTGATCTCGTCGAATCCGTATAACTCCCGCTTTGCCGCCGCTGCTGCCGATGCTGTATTGTTCAGACTCCCGGCATAGTCCTGCTGCGCCTTAACGGCTTTCGTCCATGTGGAGCTGCCGGTCAGTGCTGCGAAGAAATGACTGATCGCATTTGCGCCCTCAATGAGATGCGTGATCAGGATATCCAGGTAAGGCGTGACCACTTCCAGAATAGGGCTGAATGCTGTAGCAAGGGCATTTTTTAATGAGATCAATCCTCCGTACAGCAACGAAATGCTCTGGTTGGTCTTGTTGCTGTACTGCGCCAGGTTCTGCATTCCCTCCTTTGCGCCGTTGAGTGTTCCCATGATAAGAAAACTTGCGACCATGAACCGGGCGGTCATGCCAAGGGTAGAAAAAATCCCCCTCAACCCTTTTCCGGTCTGCCCTATACCGTGCATGGAACTTCTGGTTTTATTCAATATGGGAATGCCGTTCTTTAATTTATGGATGAATGAAGCAAATGTACCGCCAGCCCGCTTGATGCCGCTGGTCAGCGATTTCAGTGTGCTTGCCAGTCCTGTGAATACCTTCGGGATCCTCCGTACTCGCGCCGTGCGATTAAATTCATGCTGCTCTGCATTCAGCTGTGCCAGTTCCACCCGTGTGCGCTCGATTTCACGCTGGGTCTTTATCCACCGGTCAGTGTTCTGGTATCTCTCGGAATCCGGCATGCTTTCCATCTTTGACATCAAGCTGGTAAGTTTCTGCTCTGTCTTATCGATCTCCAGTTGAACCCGCCTCCACTGTTCGGTATTCTGGTATCTTTCCGTATCCGGCATGCTCTCCATCTGGGATTTCAGGCTTGCAAGTCTCTGCTCTGTCTTGGCAATTTCTGACTGGGTCTTTGTCCATCGTTCAGTATTCTGGTACTTTTCTGAATCTGACATATTGGCGATATCATTTCTCGCCGCATTTACATAGTTCCTTTTCTCTTCCAGGTCATAGTTTAAGCCATCCCAAGCCGCTCCTCGTACCGCATTCCCGCCAAGCTTCTGTGCTTTTGCTCTTCTTGCTTCCAGTTGTCGTAGTTTCCCTTCCTCCTGTTCCAAAAGCCGAAGCGCTTCCTTATACTCTTTGGTATATTCCGAGTTGCTGCCAGAGTCCCGCATCTCCCGCTTTTGCGCACGGAGCTTCTTTAGACTCCGCTCCGTTTCCGCAATCTCCTTCTGGAGCTGTTTGAAGGCTACAGTCTGCTCCTTGTCTGTGCCAAGGTCCTCTAAATCAAATTGCTTGTCATATAGTTTCCCAAGGCTTTGCTCTGCCTGCGCGATCTCCTTCTGAAGCTGCTTGAAGGTTGCGGTCTGTTCCGTATGTTTCCCATCAAATTCCAGATCGTCCCGTGCATTCATGAGATTACGCAGCTTCTTCTCGGTGCGTTCAATATCCTTCTGGATATCCTTGAGCCCGCGACCAGAACCTTTTATGTTCACAATCTTCTGGAGTTCCTCATTTAACTGCCGGGTGGGTTCCATTGCCTCCTGCATGGGCGCCGTAATCTCCTCTGTCTGCTTGCGGATACCGACGGTCTGCTGCCTTACCGCTTTTGCAACGGCTTCCATTTCTCCTTTCACCTTGCGCATTGTCTGCATGATGGGATTGGAATCTGCTCCCAGAACAACCTGAAGCCTCCCTAATGTAGTCCCTTTCACTCTATCACCTCCTGTTCTCTTCTATTTTTGGCGTTATGCGCGTCCATGGCGCGCCGCCGTCCTTCTTTATACCTCTCTAACTCCTCCTGCTTCCAGGCTTCTTCGTGGGCTTTCTGTTCTTCCGCAAATGCATCCGGATACACATCCCACGGCTGCGCCAGCTTTACCTTTTTTGGATCGAAGCTGTGTGCAAGGCGATTTGCGTAAAGGTCGGCCAGAAGAAATATCTTCTCAATCTTTGTTTTCTCCCGCCGCTTGTGGCTCTCGATCGCCGCAATGACTTCGACCAGCGAACTCGCATAGAATTCGCTGGTCGTCATTCCTGCATCTAAGGCAGCCGGGTATAGTTCTTCTATGTACTCGGATGCGGTCAGAGCATCTCTTTTGCGTCCTGGATCCGCTCCAGAAGTGCATTCGCCTGCTCCTCCGTAAAAAAACCGGATACCGCCATGGTGGGGATGATCACGTCAGAGTAGAGCTTCTGCTGATTTCCGCCGTCTGCTTCCATCCACTTGTCATAGACTTTCTTGATCTTGATATCTGTCATACCATGCTCCCAGGGGCTGATCGCTGCCTTTGCAATGGTGAGCATGATGGATAATGCCGGCACCGTGTCCACGATCACCATATTCATGATGTTCGTCCGGTACTTGCCTTCCAGCTCAATGATCTGCGACGTTGTCAGCTTCATCTTGTGGTCTTCGCCCGCCACCGTCCAGATATGGAATGGTTTTATCTTCTTCTTTGCTTCATCCATAGACACAACCTTTTCCGGTTCTTCTGTGTTCATATTGTCGGTTCCAAATAAACTATCCATATGTATCCTCCTTCATTATGCCGGGTCTGTGTAGTTGAAATCACCCTGCACAGCCATAGTCAGTTCAAACTCGATCACACCGTTTACACCGCCGCCGGTACGTTTTACGGATACCTGTGCTTCAAATTCTGTCACGGATCCGTCATGCAGGGTCTCCCGGAAGGGCAATACCTCTCCCGCCGCCTGCTTTTCTCTCATGATACGGTAGGGGGAAGTTGCGTCGGTATTGTCGTATTTGAATTTATAGGTCATGTCTCCGGGATCACCAATGCCCTGCTCATACTGTTTGTTTTTTGCATCCAGATCGGTGTTTTCTACCTTTTCCGGCTCTGTACCGATATCCGGAATCTCCTTTAATCCTTTCAGCTTGACCCAGTCGTCCCCGTCTTTATACTCTAACTTTGCACCATTTGCTAACATACGTCTGTCCTCTCTTTCTTAATTATTCCAAAATACAGTTTCCGAGTGCATATCAAGGATGCCCTCGTATCTCATTACCTTGTGTTTCAGTCCGCTTGGATCCGGCACATCCTGGCAGGCAACCCGTACTAACCCCAGCCCTGCAATTGCTTCATCCACCTGCATAGCTGTCTCTGATGTGCTCATGTTATGCCAGATGTCCACTTTGTAGCGTACATAGGACTTTTCTTCCCCCTCTTCTGTGCGCTCATATACGCGGTTATCCTCTTCCGCATACTGTATGGCCGGAAGGTTCGCCCAGCTCGCAGGATAGGAATCCGTCACATTGTCCGTTACGGTCAAAAGTGCGTTTCCTACCTGGTCTTTTACATTCTTCAATGTCCCATCCTCCTTATCTGCTCTTCGATTGACTTACTGATGATATCAACCACCTCATCCTCATGGTCCTTTAGTGCCGGGTACATATACGGATGAGCCGGCTGCCCGGTACACAGATAGAATTTACCCTCCGGTGTATTGATATAAAACCATTTGTAGCGTTCTGCTGTGTGCAGGTCTATCTGGCTCTCATGTATCCACCAGGACTTTTGCGTGTATGACACTGTTACATTCGGGGAGATGCCTGCGTGTGCTTCCTGCCCTCTGGGTCCGGTGCCGAATTCCACAAATCCGGCATAGGGCAGATTGGTATAAGTGATTCCCGTATACTCTCCCGCATGCGGATTGTCCTGGTACATACACTGGATACTGTTTACTAACTGCGCCGTATCCTCCGGGCAGTTCGCTTTCGCATACCCCTGCACCGCCACCGTTGCTTTTCTTACACCTTCGGAAATGTTTATACTTCCGATTTCATCCAGAAGCTTCAGCAATCTGTCCATTCCCTTTATTTCATCTGTCATAGCTTCATACACTCCAATCTGAGCGGGCAGACCGGCCGGATGGATATCACCTTGTAATCCGGCGGCTGATCGGGCGGTACATAGATGCATACCCCGTCAGATTCCACAATATCGAGCCCATCCGGGTATACATAGTGCAAAATACCCTCCCGGTCCGTGGTGATCACATAACTGCCCTCTATCCGCACATTGCGGACATAGGAGAGTCTCTCGCCGTACAGCTCAGCCTGTACTCTTCCGCCTGCTGCCCATACCTCCCCCCGGAAGGGAACGGCATCCTCATATACCTCGTAAGTATCGCACTCCGCTCCCTTTGTGGTAGTCCTGGTCCTAAGATGATATGTCTTTACTCTGCTTTGCTTCATGCGCATGCCCGCCACACCTCGCTAACCGGTATTGTTTCAGTATGTCATACACATGCTTCGGGGCGTTGTCAAAGGTATAGCTTTCGCCCGCCTCGCTCCTGCCGCTCTCGCCTTCGGTCCCTCTGCGGTTTAGGGCAATGACCGCCAGATCACGGACAGCCTTTTCCAGCCCTCCTACAATCCTGGTACGATTGGTGTATGACAATACAAAGGCTTCCGCCTCCTCCAGCAAAAGAGAGAGCAACTCCTCGTCACTCTCTCCGGTAAGTTTCTTCAGTCGCTCGACATCTGTCATGGGATCACTCCTCTACTCTGCCGGCGTCCGCGTTGTCACCCTCCCCTGCGGCCTTGCCCGTGCGCTTTTCGCCGGATGCTTTTGTAACCTCTTTCCATTTCTTACGTTCCAGCTCCTGGGCAATATCATCGGTATCTGCAATACGCTCTACATTGCCTTTTTTGAATGTCCTTTTTGCCTTTGCCATTCTTCTCCTCCTTCTATTTTGCATGGCTAATTACAAGTTGCACCGGTGCAACCTCAGTCTTTTGCATCTTTGATGCTGATATACAATGAATTCAGCTTGTTATCCAGTACCCACAGGTCATGATAGCGCCGGTAATCCATTGCCCATGCATCTGCCTTCTGGTATGTGTTCGGGTCGAAGATGCGCATCTTGTCCTGTTTGGAAATCGCAAGCGGCGTCTTCATCGGCATGATCTCGAAGTTAATATCCTTCGCCGTGCTGCCCTTTGCGTAGCCACCCTGCTTCTGGCCTTCTGTCTTGCCATCGTAGATTGTGATGGAAGTATACATACGGTTGGAAGGCGTCGGGATGATAGGTACGCCATCCACGGACGGTACTTTTGTTACAATACCGCCTTTGGAAAAGTCTACTGACTGGATCTTATTGGATAACTCCATCTCAAGCTCCAGGATGAATGTATCCGTAGCATGAATGATCAACTGACCATTGTATCCCAGATCCCGGATGGCCGCGATTCCTTCCTTGAGCTTGCGCAATGCGCTGGTTCCGGTTGCTCCCGGCGTGTATCCGTACTGCACCATGCCTGCTACGTTTGCTTCGATTGCCAGAGTTGCAATGTTGGACAGTCGGTACGCATCAATCTCCGGCACCACATGCGACCGCTGGAATTCTCCCATCGCAGATGATGCGGTTGCTACAAAGTTCGTCTCATCCACATCCATGGAATCCAGCTGGAACTTGCGTCCTCTGTCCTGTGTCATGGTCCTGGTCTCATATTCCAGATTGATGGAACCCATCGTATAACCTTCGTCACGGTCATAATCTCCCATACCGTTGATAGACAGCTTCGGAATCTTGACTTCCGCGCCTCCGGTGTACTTCACCTGGCCGGCGTTGGCTTCCATCCAACCAGTGCACGCATCGCGTACTGCATATTCATCCAATACGGTCTGCATATTGGTTGCTGTCTGTAATAAATTAATAGGCATAATTATAATCCTCCTTCTCTTATTCGCTCATAGCTTTTCTGATCTGCTCTAACTGTGTACTACCTTCATTTGGTGCAGTTTTTAAGGGTGCACCACCCTTTAGCTTCTCTTCTACCGCAGCTTCCAGCGCTGTTTGGAATGCCTTTTCTACGGCCTCTATAGAGGCTTTGCAGGTATCGGCATCTGAATAGTTGAGGACTTCCGCCAGAGCCACCGGCAGTTTCTTTTCCGCCAGTGTATTCTTAGCCTCTGCCATCAACTCTTTTCGTGTGACCTCTGCCTCCCGCCGGATGAGATCCTGCTCCTTCTTCTGGCTCAGATACTGTTCCTTCTCATCCTTTGTCATCTTGGACAGTTTCTCCGCCTCTGACAGCTTGTCGTCCATCAGTGCCTCGTACTTATCCTTCTGCTTGGAAAGAGCCGTATTGATCGCCTTCTGCACTCTGCGGTCAAATTCTGACTGATAATCGGTATCCTTTAGGATATCGTCAAAGGTTTTTTTACCCTCACCGCCTGCTGTGTCATCTGTTCCTGCGGTACCGGCGCCGTCACCCTCTCCTATGCCGCCACTGTTACCGCCTGCTGTGTCGTTGCCTTCGCCCTCCTCTGCAAAGAACTGCAAATTGAAAGGCATCACCAGCTGTTCTACTTTCTGTCTCTTCATCTTTATCTCCTTCCTGCCCCGTCCCGTACCTGCCGGACCGTTGCATATCATATTCTTACTATTTGACCCATAGCTGGGAGATGTGGATCACCTACCCTTCTGCCTCCGCCTGATCAGCTTTGTGGGATGCTTTCACTACACGCTCCGCTACCTGCTGCCTGATCAGCTCCTTTGCCCGCTCCTCCGCCACATCGAGTTCTGTACCCTCTTCTATGATCTTCTTGGAGTATCGGTCAACATACCGTTTGATTGCTCTGATCTTCACGCTTTCACCTCCTTTAGAATTTTGCATATAAAAAGAGAGCCTGCTGCCAAGCTCTCTGATTACCGTATAAGAATACCACCAGACTGTTATCATCTGGTGGCTGTTATAAACCAGGTATGGTTTCTTTTATGCCCCTTGCTAAATTTGCCGCTTTCTTCATCAAGGTATTTTCGCTCAGGTATTCCAACCCCTTTAAAGTAATAACCGGGTGTATCGGTTCTACGATGCACTGGCTATAATCACTTAATGTCTGATCGAATGCAACACCTTCGATATACCCAGACTTCACCAACATGATCAGAATTTTTTCCCAGCGCTGATATGAAATCCCAAACCGCTCATGGGATATTAATTTTGTATCAAATTCATCATAATCCATGGCTTTCTCCAGAGCTTTCAGAATTTTGTATATAACAGAGAAATTATCCATTGTAAACCACCTCCTTAGCATAATCAATTGTTTTCAAAAAGCATTTTTAATTTTTCAATAACCTTTTGATCCTCTGCCCTTATACAAGTTCCATAATCAACATCAAAAAAAAGCGTGAACGGAGCATTATCAATTTTACACTGATAGAAATCTTCACAAGGTCCGATCTGCTTTTTTCCGATCTCAATATTTTTTTCATTTTCTAAAACAGAAAATATCTCTCTAAACAGCACAGTCTCTTCTTTGCGTTCATAATTAGTAAATTCTAATATTTTCGGCTTCCCATCCAATTGAAATGTTTTCACTGGCTCACATCTCCTTCCTGCACTCCTGCGATTTTATCGTATTTCTTATTTGTGGTTGTGCTGCTGCGTATAATATCTTGATAAGCCTCTTGTTCATTTAACCCATATTTCTTCATTTTGTGTTCGATCATTTCCTCGAATGAAGTGTTTGGGTGATTTTGATCTAACTGTTTCCTTGCAATCTGATCTTTCATTAATTCTCTCGCCTGTGTTCTGTAAGTATTCCTTAATTCATGCGCTTGCATTGCCTGTTCTCTCAGCGGAAGGGATTTATCCAATTTTTCTGGTATAGCCATGTCTTTGGTCTTGTACCACCGGCGCACTTCTCCGTTTCCCAGACGTCCCTTCAATTGGGAAATCTCTGAAAAATCCTTTTTGTTCAATGCAGCCTGTTTGTTCTCCTTTAGTTCCGCCCACTTCTCAGCCTCATTATACTTCATGTCCTGGAATTTATCCAGCGTATCCGGCACGTTATCGCCAAGTATCTTTTGATATTTCTTCCACTGCGTCCGGTCGGATGACCGATTCTTGATCTTCTTCTCCTCCAGCAGGGCCTCCGGCTTACTCTTCACATAGCGGTCATACCACTCTTTATAGGTCATATTGTCAGGTACGGTTATTGGTTTATGCGTGACCGGATCCCTTGAGCTGCGCTTTAACTTGGCAATGTCTTCATCGGATATCACTGCAATAGTGGTAGACCTGCAGTATGGATGCATCGGCGGATAATTCGTTCCGACCTTGCGCTCCGATAGTTCAAATACCTGTCCGTCCAGATTGCGGCATACCTCAGATGTCCTTAAATCCAGAACGGCACAGAATCGGTATCGCTCAATTCCAGCCTCTTTGTATGCCTTGGCGTTCATCTCGTTAGCCACATAGCTGGTCTCGGTCCATACCAGGCGCCTGGCCGCATTTGCTCCAACAGCGAACTTCTCTTGTATGACCTTTGCAATCTCCTGATTGGTCTTGCCAGTTATGAAATGCAGCATGATCTCTGCTTTCAGATCCTGTGCCAATGCATCCGTGTTCTTCCAAATGCGTTCTGAATAGTTCTTCCCGGACCAACGGCTCTGCATAAGACTCTCTATCGCATCAGCATCTACAGCGCCAAAGGAATATACCACCCCAGTACCCTTCTGTATGGTGTATGTGCCGCGATAATAGGCGTCCTGTGCCAATTCGGCATAATGTGAGGTATTTGCCTTTATCTCCTGATGATAGATACTTTCCATCACCTGGTCCAGTTGATGGTTCAATTCCTGGAAATGCTCGATCCGGAACTGATACGCCGGTGCCTCCAGTGTCTTTATGAGTTCCTTGCGTTCCTCGCTGGAATTGCTCTCCTTTAACTTCGCAAGCAGCTCATCCATTGAGGATTGATCCTGCATGGTATTTAGCAGCTGTATGGCGTCCGCATCTGACAATCCGTGCTTGCTGCGGTACTTCTCATACACCTCATCGGTCTGATAAGAGAGATAATCCGCTGCCGCCATGTAAAACCGTGCAATCTCATTTGCAGTATCATCCGCGCTCTGGATATACATTACCATGTCTTCCGCCTGCCGCCGCTCCCAGTAACTAAGCTTCGCCATCCTCATCATCCTCTATTGGTGTATTCTGTGGCGCTCCAAAGGCTTTCCTCTGCCTCTCGGCGCTCTCGTCTGCCTCTTTCTCTACTGCCGCAAGCTCCGCCTCTACGTCCTCAACAAACGGAATCTGTGACAGCAGCGTCTTCTTGCTGACCTTTCCCCAGAGGTTTGCTACCCACTGGGATATCTCAAGCAGATTCTTGGGCATGCACCGGGTAAATACCGGCTTAATCCGGTCTACGTCAATATTCGTGCCTTTAAGTGCCATCCAACGGGCAAATATACGGAGGCGCTTCCTCAGACCTTTCTTGTAGTATCTGGTCTTGATCTTGGTGATATTCTCCATGCCCAGCAACTTGAACTCCATTGCCACACCGGACACGTTTCCGCCGAAGCTCTCATCTGTCATGCATGGGATATGGCTGAATTTGTGGATATCCTGTTCGATTGCCTTGCGCAGGATCTCCACACCGCTCTCATCAAAGGTATGCGTAAGGTATTCTGCTTTCGCCCCCTGGTCCGGGAATTCTAAAAGTTTTTCCTTCCTCAGACGCTTCATGGCTTCCTCGTGTCCTTTTCTGTCACCATTCCCGTCCTCGTCAATCTCGTAATCTTCATCCGCCAGTAATATTCCATATATCGCAAGGATTGAATCAATGAACTGCTCCTTGTCATTTACCCGGTCGGACATGATGGCGTTGTAAGCATCGATCAGCGGAATCTGGAGTTCGAAATCTCCGATCCCTAACTTGTTATTCCGGTACTCTGTGATTGGAACCTCTCCGAGGTAATGCTGCTCCGTCTGCTCTGTTGAATCCTGCGGCCCGTCCTGATCCTTAATACTCATTACATACTTATAATTCTGTGTAACAACGGTTGCCATATATTTCACCGGCAGTTGGTTGGTGTCATCCTTCTGGACATAGTAATATACGCCAAAGAGCTCATTCTGCTCTATCGTATCGTCGCATACCACAAAGGTGTTGGTTGCTGGCAGATTTCTGATGCGCAAATTCGATTCACCCTCCGCTGCGTAAATATATTCATACGCAAGACCATAGATTGATAAATCGAGTCCATTGTCACCATCTACCTCATCCGCGCCTGCTGCCTCTAAAGCATCCGTAAGCTGCTTAATGTCCTTATCCGACTTATAAGACACGGGTTCTCCGATGAAATAACTGGAAGCAGTGTCTGAAATGTCCTTTGCGTGATTGCACACCAGCTTGTTATTAGGAGCTCCTGTTTCCTTTGGTCGATCCAGTATTGCGTGCTGCCCCTCATAATATTTCATATTGGTTTTCAGTTTGTCGGCAAAGGTGATGTGCTTATTAATCAGATGCCGGATTTCCCGCTTGTCGATATTCGTCTCATCAAACTTCTCCCGTGGGTATGTAAATGTATACATGGTTTCCTCCTATCTCAATCCTAGAGCCTTTTTACTCCTGATCTTCGCCGTCTTCCTTGTCATGTCGCTTTCCATTCCATAACGGACGGCATCTATTGTGTGATTGTCCTTATCCGGGTAACTTCCCTTGAAGTTTCCATTCTTGTCCTGCTCCAATTCATAGCCGGTAAATTCTCTGACGGCGTTCGGGCAACGCTCCGGGTCAATGATGATCTCCTCTATTTCATCAGCAAGAAACTCCGTTCCGTAATCAACAGATCCAGGTCCCTTCTTGGCTCCTATCACTCGAAGCCCAAGTTCATTCATCGCCGCAATTGCCCTCGAATCCTCGGAATCTGCTGTTATGATTTGATTCAATGGGTTTAACTTTCGTATTTCCTGTGCCGCTTTCGTATTACCTAAACGCACTTTATAGATTTCGCCGAAGAGATATAGCTTTTTATATTTCCGACTGTAATGCATTTTTATGTAAGCCAGCGGATCTGCTCCATATCCGAAATCCAATCCATGCTTGATGCGGTCAAACCGTGCGATTTCATCATCTGTTATTTTCCGTATCGTGACATTCTCAAATACAGCACCGCCGGTTCCTGTGGCTATTCCAAGATACTCGTGCTCATAAGCCTTAGGTTTCACCTTCATCAAATGCTCTGCTTCAATGAAAAATTGTTCCCCCAGCCATTCGCGCGGCACGCTCCTATAATCAGTGGGATACACCACGGTGTCCTCTCGTTCCAGGAGTGTATCCTGATTTACCCAGTTGTTCATGCTTTTTGGTGGGTTCCAGGTATAAAATACAAAAAACTCCGAGCCGCCACGCATCAGCGACTGGATTATTGTTCTTTCTTCTTCTGCACCATCAAATTCGGCACGCTCCTCAAACCATATGTATTTGAAATATCCATTTGCCAATTTTACGGACTTGATCTTCTGCGGATCGTCTGCCCCGCGAAAGATAATTCGATTGCCGTAAGGAATATAGGTCATTCCCAATGGTGAGTATCTGATTTTCCATTTATCTGATACGCCCAAGATTTCAATCGCCCATAACAACTGTTCAAATACAGATTCCTCAAGAAATCTTGCCACCTTCCGGATTGCCATAGCATTTGCTTTCGGATCCTGCATCATACCGAGAATGATCTCTGATGATATGAATGAGGATTTCGTAGAGCCGCGCCCTCCCGGCAACTTATAATGCGTGTAGCGGTGCTCTGATATGTACCAATGAAGATCATAGAAAGACGGAGCGATGATTTCCGACAATTTAACCTGATTCTGGTTTTGGTATGTCATTGACAATCACCACACCTTCTATGCCTCCGTGCTCCACCTTATCCGTAAATAGAGCATATTTTTTCCCGAGAAGCTCCGCCGCTTTATTGGCATCTGAGAGCTTCGCCGGAATCTCAACCAGCTGCGGGACCTCCTTCTTGGTGGTTTTCTTCCTCATAACTCCATTCTTATCCGGCACATACTTAGATTCTTCCTTCATCAGGGTAACCACCACGGTCTCTGTCTTTTCCCTGCGCATTACTGCTGTGAGATATTTTAGAACCTCTTTCCCGTCTGCTATTGCATCATCTTCCATTTTCTGAAGCAATTCCTTGTACCTTAGGGAAACCTTAGGGTTGTCCTTGTACTTTCCAGTGGCATTTAGCATATTACTCGCTTCTGCATCTACGGCAGCATCGCTCATCTTACAATTTGGGTAAGCCTTCCGATAGGCTTCTCTTTGTGATAGTCCACTTATCACTCCAAGTACAAATTTTTCCTGGTTACTCGATAATGCCATCAGGCTCACCTCCTATATGATGGTATAGCAAAAGCGCCTGATCTAGTGACCAAGCGCTTATATTTTTAATGGGGAGTACGGGCGCCATCTTGAGCGCCCGTATGAGTTATGAAAAACCGCCTTTAGGCTTACTGCCTATTTGGCTAAATACATAATATCATCTTTTACCGGGACATTGGGGGACATTTTGAAAAATCTTTGAATTCTTTTTTTGACATTTTCATCAGTGTATTTGATGTTCCGATCCGGGAATGTCTCGTTCATCCGCATTGCTGTCTGTGGGTAAGATAGACCGTCGATAAAATAAAACCGGAACATAACGCGCAGCTCGCTCTTTTCTATTTTTTCTATGTACTCTTCTGCTTGGTCCTGCAGTTCGAGCAATCTCAGCTCCTCTTCTTCTAACTTTGCTTGTGTGGATCTTAATATTATTTTCTTCTTTTCCAGCTTTCCGATCGGCGTCCCGGTAATTTTCACAGTTTTAAGAGGCTTTTTCCCTTTCTTGCCACAGGTGACCGAATCTGAAACGACGCTGTTTTCCAGCTTCCAAATCTCGTTTTGTAATTTATTGACGCGGTTCCTCAAGTCCTTTACCTCCTCCCTTACATCTGTATATTCCAGCAATATCCATTTGTCCAATTATGATCCTCCTTTATGCAATAAAAAACCACCAGTGAATACTGGCGGTGGTTGTAGTAACTTAAAAATTCCCTACGCATACGAGTATATTTAATTTATATTTTCTTGCAACATATATGCGGTGCCTTCCATTTGTCGCAAAACCATATCCTGTCTTGGACTTTCCAACAGTAACGCACCTATCTTCCCATACATGCAATGCATTCGCATTACCTATCATATAGCCCGTGCAATCTTCCCCTCTTTGATATCTTTCAAAAAAATCTTGTGAATCTTCTATGAACTTTCGAAATTGTTTTTCTGAATATGTATCTTTCCAAAAATATCTATCCACAAATTCTTTAGGCAACTTATCCAACATTCTTCCATTAATCACTATATACTCACCGTCAGTATTTTTCATACAGCACCTCCCAGTTAAGATGGAACAATCATATCACTCCAACCGCCAGTATTCAATTGCCAATGTACATATTTCTTAATCTCAATTCATATAATGGTATTTTACGGAATGGCTTAGCTTCCGCTCCAGTCTATGGTCTGTCCGCAATATCTGCAATGCCATGGTCTGTTTCCTTCCCACTTATGTGCTATAAAGAGCTCACAGTTGGGGCAATAATAGGCCTGCTTATATATTGCATCCAATAAAGGAGGCTTTGCCCACTGTCGTTTCCGTGCTTGGTACTTCTGGATTGTCTCTAAGCCGAATGCTGTCATTTCGCTGTCTCCTCTGTGCCTGCTGCCTCTTGAGCTTTATCTACTGTGCAACTGGATTTGATAATCTCTAAAGCATCTTCAAGGCCGCTCATCTTAGCTCTCATTCTGACGGCTGTGTCCGAATCGCCATCATACCACCTAAATACTTCTTGGATATCAAATATTCTCTGCTGGATTTCTTGTATTGCTTTATCTGCGTCTATTAATCTCACGATCTGCCTCCTTTATCTTGTCTACAATGATGCCGCCCTCTGCATAGCCTGCTGCCCGACCTTTATAGATGCTACGACAGTCATTGCATCTGTAATAGTCTCCCTGGCTCATACGGGCTATCAGTCCGCTACAGTCTGGGCAAATGGCTTGTGACTTCTTAACGATCAGTTCCATATACTCACTCTCCTTCCGGTTTTTCACAGCGCTCAAACTCTATCACCCATACCCACTGGTTAGCGTTCCATCCATAGCGATCAAGGTCGGATTTCTTTATGGTGGAGTTCCATAAGTTTTCAAACTGTCCTCTTGCCGTACATGGTCCTGTCAGCATTCCGCTATTACAGCCCTCATATTGCGCTTGTACTTCTGTAATATCCTGCAACCGCTCCACACGCACATCCGTGACCTTAAGCCAGATACGGGCTGCTTCCTTTGGCATGTGGATGGACGGGCGCCATTTAGGTAGATCACATGTTATACCATCAAATTCATATGTTCTTGCGCCGTCCGGGTAATCTGCCCGGTAAAGATAATATGATGCGTTGGAATCAGGATAATCATAAGAATAATTCCCCCACGTTTCCCGGACATAAAGAATATCGCCTGGTACATACGACGAACTTATGGTGCAGGATCCGTCCACAAATGCACCTGTATCTGGTTGATACCCACCCCAATAGCATTCATACATTCCGTCCCCAAGGTATTCAACTAAATGTGTCTCTGTTGGGATGTTTTTTGCCAGTCTCCTTGTAGCCGTCTTTCTGCCGTCCAGTATTGCCTTGGTCATGTCAGTATTAAATAGTATTGGAAGTACCCTGCTCATCTCCACCCTCTCCCTTCTCCGGTTCTTCCGGCCGATACGGTTCCGGCAATGGTTGCCATGCGTTTACAATCAAATCCTGCTCTATACACGTTTCCAAATCATCTCCCACATAAAAGGCTCCTCCATGCTCATCCTCCTCATATCTTCCAACTGTAGGGACGCTGAAATTTTCAAATGAAATAAGTATGTATTTATCGTTTTCCGGGTATCTCTCACTACATGGTATCCACCCAGAGCCTGCTGCCAACTGTTGCTTTAGGTTCTTTATTTCTTTGAGACGCTGCTGGTACAACTTGTCTATCTCCAGTATCTGCTCCGGGGTGATGCCGGTGGCTTCATATTCCTTCAGCTTGCAGATAGCTCCATATAGTTCGCTTGGCACCTTGGTGATATCATAATTCTTTAGTCCCCAGGTTCCATCCTCGTTGTGAAATGTTAAAGTTCCCATACTGTCCTCCTATCCCATCAGTGTGATGATTCCTGTGGCTCTATCTGCATCAAATTCCTCTATCTCGATATCAAGGTACATCTCTTCCATGCCTTCCATATCATCTTCAGTTACCGTCCGTCCGAATCTCACTTCATATCCGGCGGGTTGCTCGCTGAGTAGTGTCATTAATTCATAATTTTTCATGGTCTGCCTCCTTGATCCGTTCTAACCTCCACTCCAGGTTCTTTGTAATCTCCAGCATGGCGGTCACTTTATTTGGATCCTTGCTATCCCATATGCTCTGAAGCTTTCTTAAGTCTGCTGTGATGGCCGCCTTATATCCTCTGATCACATTGTCGCCTGCTGCCAGTCCGTCCTCTTCTGATTCGGTATTTTCAACAATCTCCCCGGTTACGACCTCCGGTTCCCCGGGCATATATTCCTTGAAATCCTTTTCAATGCTGGTCTGTCCCGGTATTTCCTCTGTATCTGCTTGATGCCCCTCCGGAATAACCGGCGCGCTTTCCTTGGTGATGGGTTCACTCTCGGGCTGTTTAGATGCACTTTTCTGTGTGGGTTTCGGTTGCACCGGTGCAACTTCCGGTTTTTTCTTTTCTTTCGGTGGTTCCGGGCGTTTGAACGGTTCTCCGTAGATCTCTTCCCATACTTCTTTGGATGCACGGCCTCCGAATGTCCGGATCAGATCATGGATAAACTGCTGCCAGGTGACGTGCTCCTTTTCGCCCATGCGCACCTGCAGCATTTCAATGTCGTTGTCTCTGCCCTGGATGGAGAGCATTAGTCTCCCGATACCCTGTACTCTTACGGTCTTGAGCGCTACGCCGGAGGGTGCCAGGATGTCCAACGTCTGCTCGATAGGATCCTCTGCTCTTCCGGTGATCACATCCGCAAGCTGGATGAACTGCTCTCGTTCTTCATGAAAATACTGATGAAGTGTTTTCTGAAGGAGTGTCATGTGTTCCTGATCCGGCGCCTCGCCTTCCATCATCACTTCCAGATCTGTGATCTGCTCCTCTTCTTTGATCTCGCGCTTGATGTCCTGAATCTCCTGTCTGGTCAGCTCCGGAGACAGCATCCCGATCACTGTATCCGGGAGCGTGAGCATTTCCTGTAGTTTCGCAAGTCCATAGCCCTCATACTGTTCTTTCAGATACTCGGAATAACCGTCTACAGAATACCGTTTGTTGATGTTGATATATCTGGATACAGCATCCTTTCCGAGTCCGTATTTTGCTTGAGCAAATTCGGTAACAGTTGTATACCCGGAATCCTTTAGGATATCCGTATCCACCGCCACTCTCAGCAGGTATCCGATGCGGACAAAGCCTTCTGCCAGACGGGCAAATCCTTCTTCCTGCTTTTTCATCTCCGTCTCTAGGGCGGTCTCAAACTCTCTATATGTCTCGATCGTTGATAATGTCATCCTATCGCCTCCATAAAATCATCCTCTAGGGCATCCGCAAGGAGTGTGCCCTGTAATTCGCCGTGCCATATTATTTTTTTCTCTTCCCGCAGTTTCCGGTATCCGTCTTTTCTTGCCTGGTCGCTTTTCTCTGCAAGTTCCTTATCTTCTTTGGACAGGTTTTTCTGCACCCATTTCTGCCATTTCCTCAGAAACGGCATTGCCGGTTCCAGATCCTTGTAGGCTTTATTTAACACTGACTTTTTCTGCCGGATGTTTCCGCCTGGCTCTATCTCCAGCGTGTACCACGGCTTTTTCGGATCTTCTGTGCGGCGGAGAAAGAGAAGATATGTCTCCCGGATGTCGATCCGCTGAAAATAGATATCGCAAGTATGGATGCAGTGTTTTAATATCATCCCCTCCTGGTAAATATCCGTTATTCCTTCCGGGGCTACAATGCAGTAATGTTTGTCCTGGTACTCATACTTTTTTAATTCCCCTGACTCCAAGAGTTTCTGTGCTTCTTTAAACTCTTTTTCTTTTTTCTTGATCTCCTTTTTTGCGTCTTTCATGGATGCCATGGCTACGAGCTCATTGTGTGCGACCTGAAGGTCTTTTGGCTTTAACAGAAGCTCTTTTGAGCAGTCCATTTTCATTTTTTTCATCATGGATATGTAATCGTTCCAATCGTTCCAGATGCTCTCTAGTTTCATCTCTGGTCTTAATCTCTTCTGTTTGATCAGATAATTACAGATTTTTTCAATGGATAAGTAGTGAAAAACCTTGCTTTCATGCATTGTATCCGGTTCGATCTCAGCCGATGCCAGCGTCTTGATATCATCATCCCGGTATATAGTGTTTTCCCGCTTTTCTTCCTGAAGCCACAGCAGTGCACAGACATTACCGTTCATCTGTTTCAACCTCTGCAACCTCGCTTTGTCAATCCGCAGCATCTTCCCTAGCTCACGCTGCGTTTCATCCGGTTTTATGTCGTTTAAACTCCAGGCGTTTTCTACTATTTCTTTTCCCAGTGTATATAAGCCTGCTTTATACACTTTTTCAATTACCGGATATTTGTTCTCCCTGTGCAGAAAGAATATCAGCCCGCTTTTATATCCGTGATCGACCGCTGTCGCGTAAGATGTGTGAATTTTCTTGAGCAACTGTTTTACGTTCTTTCTGTACATTCTTTGATCGTCTTTCCGGTAGACCCTTGGCTTGCTATCCAAACACCAGCGCATGCCCCGCCTTTTGTAATCATCGTACTTGTATTTCTTGTAACTATTATCAAATATCAGATTTCTTTCGTACTCACTGATTATAAACTCAACTCTATTTATCTGTCTTTCGTCTTTTTTGTCGACCCGTCTGACGCTAAAATTCCGCTGTACTAACCCGTCTTTATATCTTTGTACACAACTGACTTCCCGAGGTCTTGCCCACACATCATTTCTCCGCTTTGCTCTTGAGATATAATGAATCTTGGTCTTGCACTTTGGGCATGATCCCTCTTCAAGATGTTTTGGATCCGTCGTCAATGTGACCATATCAAGGCATGATGTGCAATATCCTTCTTTCGCGCCGGCGCCGGCGTAGTAAATATAATTCTCTCCGTCAAACGCTTTATGGTGCCACCATTCCTCGAATCCAGGTGGCGGATCCTTGATCGGTTCCATCTCTGCATCCCATTGATCCGTAAGTTTCTTGATCTTTTCATCCTCGATCCTCTTTTTGCGAGCCTGCTGCCACTCTCGGATTCCTTGGTATCCTTTATTTTTCGTTTCAAGAATTGCCTGGATGCTTCTTTCACCTTCTGCGTTAATATACATATATTTGTCGTAATCCCTTTGCCAGTAATATCCAGCATCCAGGTTTTGGATCATTGAGGTTCTCCACTTGTATGAGCCGTCTTTCTGTCGCTCTCTTGTAATATACTCATTGCCCTCGTAATTTAGGTAAATATCCCATTTCGGACCTCGTATCCCGGCCTCTATATCCTCTCTGGTGCATATGGACACCTTTAATATTCCATTTAGCTGCTGGCATCTGGCGGCCAGATGGTATCTGTATTTATAAGCGTTTTTGCAACCTGCATAAGGCGTTTCCTGGCCTGCTGCCTTCAATGCCTGTATCATTCCCTCGGTCGCATTAAGCGTGCGCAGCTTTTCTAACTCCTTTTTTATCACTCACGACATCTCCCTTCGCGTCATAATAGGTATTCGGGAGATATTTTTCCCCATCTACCTTGTATGTTCCGATTTCTATGATATTCCCGTCCTTGTTCTCTTTTATGATGTATAACCTGTCTCCGGTCTGGCCCTTTGCCATCGGGCTCCTGCCTCTGACAACGATATTGCCGCATCCCCCGGCGTCTCCGGTCTCGTGTTTTACAACGCGCGCCCATGTGGCTTTTGGGTGTATTGACATCCAGAGCACGCCCTCATGGTACAATTGGTCTCTGGAAAGTTCTTTTACCAGCTTGATCTTGGGCGCAGATATTCGGCTGTTTGTCCCGTCCTCGTCAATATTGCCCCGTACATCTACAATAAAAAACCGGTCGTCTGCCGCGTTATAGTAGAAGAGTACGTCAAGCGGATTGTCTGTCGCGTGAAAACCGTTCTCGCCGCAGTTTGCCTCATCTTCTTCATGCCATTCCCCTGGTATGTACTGGAACCGCCCTTTTCCCATTGTGCATGTGAGGTCTTTATGAAATCCCTTGTATGCGATCATTTGCTGCCTCCCATGTAATAATCTTTGATCAGCTGTTTCGTCTCTGCTTTATTTAAGACGCCCATTGTGAGCGGATGTTGTCCCATGACTGCTTTAACCTTCGGTGCCTTTTTCACAATCCGATCGTCTACTGTTATGCGGCGCTCACAGCCTTGCTCTATGGCCTGTGCCATAAATCCGGCAAGGTCCTTGCCCTTGCGCCTTACCGCCCGGGCAAATGCCTCGTCCGACATGCAGTTGATGCGGATCTCCTCGACCCAGCCCTTTAATACCCCTTCGATTTTATATTCCACACATTCTACGTCCAGCTTTCCCAGGGCTGCCATGACCGGAGAGACCAGCTCGTCCGCCCATCCGTTTATAAAATCCTCTGCGTCCTCGACATCGATCCCGTTCTCCGCCGCCAAAAGTTTCAGTGCTTCCTTGTCTCCTTCTTCTCTTTGTGCCAATGCCGCCCGGTTTAATTCCTCAGCGGAATCAAATTCTCCGAATTTGTCAAACATAAACTCACATCCTCCTTGTTAAATTTTTTGCCAAAATAATTTCATATGGCTATGAATCGGTGCTCATATGAAAGCCTGCTTTACTTATGTGCCTGCTGCCTGTTCTGCTTCATCTGCTCCAGTGCCTCTATCTGATACGGCCGCCGGCGGAATTCCTCCAACGCCTGCTGCCGCTTGGTGTCTTTAACCTTATCCTCTTTGCGATGAAAATCATCGTCAAATTCCGGTCGATGCATGTTTCTCCTTTCTTCCGGGCAGCGCCTCTTACGCGCTCCCGGACTGTTGCTTGTTGATTGTTCCTGTGATATGTAATCCTGGGTGAGGTTGACCCCTTATTCTGGCAGGGTAATCTTTTCCAGAGCTGCGTAAAAATCTGTGTACTCTTCGTCCTTTTCGATCGGTAATACAGCAAGGTAGCATTCATAGTTTGTCCAGCCAATCATTTCTCCTACGATTTTCGGCCCGGTCGGCCAAGCTTCACCTTCCCGTAGTCCCTTTCCGTCAAACATCTCTATGATGCGATTTCGAACTAAGTGTATGGCGCCAGACTTCTCTTGTATAATACTGGCGGTATACCACCTCGTTTCTAAAATGACTTCTGTTACCTTGCACTCTCCCTCATTTTTAAAAAACTGGGCCGGCAGATCATAAACCTCTTTTTGTTCAATCTCATATTGATTCCCGCCTTTGGATGCCAGAAATACTTCTCCAGGTGCCGGAAGGTCTCCGCATAACTCAATGATGGCCGCTTTGATCTCCTTTTCCATGGTGTCGCATAAAAACCATAGGATCCACCATCCGGACGAAAGGTAGATACCCTCCTCCTGCCCTGCGGTCGTTGCTGATCGCCCAACGGTCAGACAGCCGACCTTGTAGGCGTCCTTTAATAACTTTTTCAACTTTGACATCTTAAAAAACATAAATCACTCTCCTTTTCTGTAAGTCAGTGTATCCTCGTCCCATTCGGTATAGATGCGGCTTAGATAGCTTTTTGCATATGTTAAAAGCTCCTCACGCAGCCCTTTATTACCGTTGTCCAATAGCTGGTGATGGCTCCGGCAGGCTGTTACCCCGTTTTGTTCCACCCCGAGCCCGCCCTGGCTCCGATTGACCACATGGGCGATATCCCGCAGGCGCCGCCCGAAGTCATCCTCTGGGAGCGGCCATTTCCCTGATGCGCAGAAGATACACGCGTCTCCGTCCCTTGCTATGATCCTGGCTCTAGTCTTGGTGCTGAAGCTGCATGATCTTGACCTTTTGCTCATGTTCTTTCTCCTCTCTCATCCTTCTTTTCATTTCTCCATACTGCCAGTTGTAGTATTCCGTACGTTCCGTATATTCCGCAGATACCAAATGACGTTCCAATTCGGTAGAAATGCGGGTCCAGAGGTCTTTGTTCTTTACTTCTGCCCCCTTTTTCGTGACCCACCCGCTGGTTTTCCACTCCCGTAGCTGCCCGATTCCCTGCACCAGATACCTGGAATCCGCATAAATACTTAATGCGGCGGGTTCTTTCATATGCCCCAATGCGTCCAGTAAATTTTCCAGGGCGATCCGGTTCGCGGTGCCGTACGCGTGTCCGAAATGTTCCCTTGTTTTCTTCTTCTCACCGACCGTCGTTTCAAGCACTTCACAGTACCAGCCTTCTGCTGGGCGCGGACCGTGATAGGTGGTTCGCAGATAAATGTTGACCTCCCACATCTCAAATTCTCCTGTTTAACTTGACTTCCGTGTACCGAAGGTATGGGTATCCGGTATACGGATTGACGCCCATCTCAAGGGTGGACTTGTCTATGTAATAACCCGGCGTTGGTTTAGGACCGTCCTTTAAAATCCGGCGCATGGTCCAGTGGTAATAGGTCTTGCGGATGGGAGACGGGCGAATGAGGTTCCTTGACGTGGAGTAACTGTACTCCTCTTTGGTCAGCTTGGGCGGCAGTCCTTTTTCTTCCCTCTCCTCCTCATCTGGTTGCTTCGCCATGTACTCCGCCAGTCCCTGGAACCCACCCGAGTTGTGAAGGTTTGTATAATGGGTGTAGCCATGCGGCCAGCACTCGGCGATCATCACGTCTGTGTCAGCTCCCGGGATCCGGTTGATGAGGACGTGGACGTGGATTCCTCCACGCTTGCCGATCTCTATGACACGGATCCACTTGAGTTCGACGCCCAGCTTCTTATAGCGCCGGCCGAGCTTTTCGTAAAACTTCTTGAAGTCCCCTTTGACCTCTCCCATGCCCTTCCGCTCGCCCCGCTGGTAACTCAGGCGCACCCACAGGTCATGCTCGTAATAGTTCAGCTTGATCGTCCGCCGGATCAGATTGATCTTATGCCGCCAGTTTTGGTAGGCGACCTGTGCCGGGGTGGGTTTCTTTTTCTTCTTTCTCTTTTCTCCTTTCGCCCCGAACCTTCCGGCGTACTTGTACTCCAGTTCGTTATCATATGGCGACGGATAGATATCGACGTTATACATACCATACTCCTAACTTTAATATGCTAAGCAAGTGCGGAAAACCGCATAAATCCGCTGGTTTTCCTTGATTTTTAAGTTAGGTTATGGTATAGTAAAGATGCGTTGAATGTGTCAATATCACGCATCTTTCGTACAGGGCATCCGGGCGCGGATGCTCTTTTTTATGTCTGATCATATAAAAATCTCCTTCTTCTTTTCTTCTCACGCTCCAGGAAGCCATCGCCGAAGATCTTAACCTCTATAGGCACGATATTGCCCTCAGGCGTACGGTAGCGGTTATCGTACCAGTACCAGCCTTCTGCGTCTTTATA
>JAIEAP010000044.1 GCA_029071325.1 Lachnospiraceae bacterium
TCCACAGCATCTTCAACAGTATAGCATACAGTCCTTGGAGAGGGACTATAAACACTACTACTTTATAATACGAGGAGTTAAGATGACGGAACAAATGAAATCAGGATTTGTCACGCTGATCGGCAGACCCAATGTAGGAAAGTCCACACTGATGAACCGGCTGGTGGGCCAGAAGATTGCTATCACATCTAATAAACCCCAGACGACGCGCAACCGTATTCGTACGATCTATACGGATGAGGCGCGGGGACAGATCATTTTTGTAGATACCCCCGGTATTCACAAGGCAAAGAACAAGCTGGGCGAGTTCATGGTGAATACTGCGGAGCATACACTGGGCGAGGTGGATGTGATTTTGTGGCTGGTGGAACCCAGCGATTTTATCGGCGCGGGAGAGCAGCATATCCTGGAGAAACTGAAGAACGTCCGCACGCCTGTGATCTTGATCATCAATAAGATAGATACACTGGAGCATAAGGAAGAGGTACTTGCCTATATTGACCGTTACCGCAGGGAGTATGATTTCGCGGAAATTGTGCCTGCATCGGCTCTGCGGGGAGAAAACGAAGAATTAATTATAGATTTAATTTTCAAATATCTTCCTTACGGTCCTATGTTTTATGATGAGGATACGGTTACGGATCAGCCGGAACGCCAGATTGTGGCGGAGCTGATCCGTGAGAAAGCACTGCATGCCTTGAGCGATGAGATACCCCACGGCATCGCAGTTTCCATAGAGCAGATGAAGAAGCGTCCGGGAAAGAAGCTGTATGATATTGAGGCCACCATCATTTGCGAGCGGGATTCCCATAAGGGGATTATCATCGGAAAGCAGGGGGCCATGTTAAAAAAGATCGGTTCTAACGCGCGGTATGAGATAGAGCGTCTTCTTGATTCCAAGGTAAACCTGAAACTGTGGGTGAAGGTGAAGAAGGACTGGAGAGACAGCGATTTTATGATCAAAAATTTCGGTTACCGGGATGAGGAAAATTAGACATTTGAGCAGATACTCCCTCTACTGGGGGATATTGACAGTATAACAACATAGCTTCGGGAGAATCCTAAATCCATATAGAAAGTTCAAGGGAAGTTTCTATGAGATAAGCAGGATGCGCACTTGCACAAAAGGAGAAAGAAGCATATGTTAAGAGACAGTTGGGATCATTTTACATCGACCGGAAGTGTACATGATTATCTGGAGTACAAGAGGGAGGAACATTCGGGGAAAACCCGGGAGGAGGCAAGGAGAGAACAGTGTCGTGAACAGGAACGTGATGGTTACGGGTATGGTGCTTACCGCGATGCCGATCGGTGAATATGACAAAAGGATTACGCTATTGACGCTGGAGAGAGGGAAGATCACAGCATTTGCCAGGGGGGCGAGAAGACCGAACAGCCAGCTGCTTGCCGCCTGCAATCCCTTCTCTTTTGGACAGTTTGAGGTGTATGAGGGACGTACCTCCTACAATGTGGTGCGGGCAGAGATCAGCAGTCACTTTACGGAGGTCACCGGAAGCCTGGATGCTACATATTATGGATTCTATTTTTTGGAAATGGCAGATTATTTTGCTCAGGAAAACGGGGATGAGCGGGAGATGTTAAAGCTGTTGTACCAGTCGCTTCGCGCATTGTCGGATTCACGGTATGACAAACAACTGGTTCGGGCTATATTTGAATTGAAAATGCTGGTGCTGCAGGGCATTTATCCCAATATGTTCTCCTGTCAGAAATGCGGGAAAAAGGAAGAACTGCAGTTTTTTTCGCTGCAGCGCGCGGGAATGGTCTGCAGGGACTGCCGGGAGGGAGAGAACGGCCGCAGGCTGGACGGTTCCACAATATATACCATGCAGTATATCATAGCTACGGAAATATCAAAGCTCTTTACGTTTGCAGTGTCGGCGGAGGTATTGAAGGAACTGACAGAGGTGCTGGAGGCGTATCGAAATAAATATGTGGCGCATAATTTCAAGTCGGAACAATTCTTAGACATCTGAGGCTACCTGTCTCATTTTGCAGACCGGACGCCGCCAAGAGAACAGCCGCATCATTTCTATCATGAGATTCCTGCACTGTTCTTCATGGCTTACTGCCCTAAGACAGATCGCATTGAACCGATGCGTGTAAATTTCGCTGCCCCTGATATATCATAAGTTTTGTGTCTTTTTTATGCTTCGACAATCCTTCTGCTTCTGTCCGTCTGCTGCGGACATGCGGCTTCGGTTTCTAGCCGCTCTATATGGGCGTTCTTCTGCGGTCGATATGAGCAGGCTGCTTCCAAAACTCGCCTCTAAACGGCAATATGCTTAAGGTTACGAGCTCAAACAATGTCAGCAGCCTGCACGTCGCATCAGAACGCCCATCAAGAGCGGCACAAAACCTGCAGATTGCATGTCCGCAGCAGACGGACAGAACCAGACTGGATTGTTCGAACGTGAAAAAGACACGAATTATCACAAATGATATAGCAGTGGCAGCTGAAATTTCAGCATAAGGTGA
Source organism: Lachnospiraceae bacterium (assembly GCA_029071325.1). GTDB lineage: Bacteria > Bacillota > Clostridia > Lachnospirales > Lachnospiraceae > Roseburia_C. The sequence goes on from JAIEAP010000044.1 coordinate 2,497, forward strand.
GCAGCGATCTGGTGCAGGGATGTAAGCAGGAGAAAGCAGTGAATGAATCTTATTGCAGAAATGATGCGGCTACCCTCTGGCGGCGTCTGGTCTGCAAAATGCGGTAGCTCGAGTAACTGCGACTTGAAATCCATTTATATCCATAGTATAATTGTAAAGATTAGCGTAACTATTCAGAACTTCCAGATAGTTACAGATTAACGGAAAATATGGAGGATTACTATGAAAAAGACGATAGGTATGATATTGCTGCTGGCACTTATGGGCGGTATCTTAAGCGGCTGCGGCGACGATAAGGATGCAGATGTCAGCACGCTGTTTGTGGACAAGAAGGGCCAGATCGTAGAAGTGAGCGTAGGAGATTTCCAGAAGGACAACTACGACGCGGAGGAATTTGAACAATATGTCAAGAGTACAGTAGAGGCATACGGCGGCGAAGGGACGGTAGAGCTCTCTTCGGTGTCTGTGGATGAGGGGACAGCCAAGCTTAAAATGGAGTACAGCGATTCCGATGCATACGCTGCGTTTACCGGACAGGAATTGTTCGCGGGCACCGTGGTATCTGCTGTGGCGAAGGGCTATGATTTCAATGAGGAATTCACGATGGTAAATGAAGGCACCGCGACAGATGTGGCAAGCCGGGATGACGTCCTGGGCAATGATGAGTACAGAGTCGTGATACTGCAGATGGCGGAGGACGTTAAGGTAGAGGGAACTATTGTATATGTGTCTGCCGGCGTGACGGTAAAGAGCGAGGATACAGCGACTGTGAAATCATCGGAGCATCCGGGTGAGGTTGCACTGCGTTATATCATATATCAATAAGCAAGACCCAAAGAATGTGAGGAGAATAGAATGGAAAAATCAATGGAAAAGATTGTTGCGCTGGCTAAGGCAAGAGGTTTTGTCTATCCGGGCTCCGAGATATATGGCGGACTTGCCAATACCTGGGATTACGGCAATCTGGGCGTGGAGCTCAAGAATAATGTGAAGAAGGCATGGTGGCAGAAGTTCGTACAGGAGAATCCCTATAACGTGGGCGTGGACTGTGCAATCCTGATGAACCCGCAGACCTGGGTGGCTTCCGGACATCTGGGGGGATTTTCCGATCCTCTGATGGATTGTAAGGAGTGCCATGAGCGTTTCCGGGCGGATAAGATCATTGAAGATTACTCCCAGGAGAACGGGATTGCCTTAGAGGGGTCCGTGGACGGATGGTCCCAGGAGGAAATGCTGTCCTTCATTGAAGAACACAATATTCCCTGCCCCAGTTGTGGAAAACATAATTTTACCGATATCCGGCAGTTCAACCTGATGTTTAAGACATTTCAGGGCGTAACCGAGGACGCCAAGAATACGGTGTACCTGCGGCCGGAAACGGCACAGGGTATTTTTGTGAACTTTAAGAATGTACAGAGAACCTCCCGCAAGAAGATTCCCTTCGGTATTGCGCAGATTGGAAAATCTTTCCGCAACGAGATTACGCCGGGTAACTTTACATTCCGTACCCGGGAATTTGAGCAGATGGAGCTGGAGTTCTTCTGTGAGCCGGGAACTGATCTGGAGTGGTTTCAGTATTGGAGAGGCTTCTGCCGTGATTGGCTTCTTAGCCTTGGCATGAAGGAAGAGGAGCTTCGCTTAAGGGATCACGATCCGGCAGAGCTTGCCTTCTACAGCAAGGCAACTACAGACTTTGAGTTCCTGTTCCCCTTCGGATGGGGCGAACTGTGGGGAATTGCCGACCGCACGGATTACGATCTGACTCAGCATCAGAATACTTCAGGACAGGATATGTCTTATTTCGACGACACCAAGAATGAGAAATACATACCTTATGTCATTGAGCCTTCTCTGGGCGCGGACCGCGTGGTGCTGGCATTTTTGTGCGCTGCGTATGATGAGGAGAATATCGGTACGGAGGAGAAGCCGGACATGAGAACGGTGCTTCATTTCCATCCGGCGCTGGCTCCTGTGAAGATCGGGGTTCTGCCGCTGTCTAAGAAGCTGAATGAGGGAGCGGAGGCAGTGTTTACCCAATTGTCCAAAAAGTACAACTGCGAGTTTGATGACCGGGGCAATATCGGTAAGCGTTACCGCAGACAGGATGAGATCGGAACACCGTTCTGCGTGACTTACGATTTTGAGTCTGAGGAGGATCATGCCGTTACCGTCCGCGACCGTGACAGTATGGAGCAGGAGCGTGTAAAGATTGAAGAACTGGATGCATATTTTGCGGATAAGTTCATGTTTTGATCGGTAAACCTGAACAGATACCGGTGTGAAGCATGATGAGAGTGGACTGCTGTACAGACGATTCTGTATGGCGGTTCTTTTTTGTCTTTCGCAGGGAAGTTGAATAGTTGTCAGGATTAAGTGTAAGAAGAAATCTCAAATACAGCGGCACTTGCAAGTTTTTATTTTTAGTGTTATAATAAACAAAATTGATTGGTAAAGCCAATTGACAAAACAAAAATGTAAAGAGGTGTGGAATGGAGGTATTGTGCTTTGGTTCTCTGAATATTGACTATACATATCAGGTGGATCATTTTGTGCAGAAGGGAGAGACTCAGTCTTCGGATGGACTGTATGTATTCAGCGGAGGCAAAGGGCTGAATCAGTCCATTGCTTTATCGAAGGCTGGCGTCAGGACGTATCATGCAGGCGCCATCGGAGAGGATGGCAGATTCCTGCTGCAGCAGATGGGGGCTGCGGGCGTGAATACAGATTGTGTTGCCGTATTGCCTGATATACGCAGCGGTCACGCCATCATTCAGAATGATAAGGAAGGAGATAACTGTATCCTGTTATACGGAGGCGCGAATCAGGCAATCACAAGGGACCAGGTGGATGCGGTTATGGAACAATTTCAAAGCGGGGACTTCCTGGTGCTTCAGAATGAGATCAACGAGCTTGCCTATATCATGGAATGCGCCGCCCGAAAAGGGATGAAGATTGTACTCAACCCGTCTCCGATGAATGATAAGGTTTTGAGCCTTCCCCTGGAGCTGGTGGATTATTTTGTATTAAATGAGATTGAAGCAGTACAGATCCTGGGAGCGGATCCGGCGCAGGCAGAAGACGGGCGGAAGCTGGCAGAAGCGTTATGCAGGCGGTTTGCAGCTGCGGCAGTTGTTCTGACCATGGGTGGGGCTGGCTCCGTCTATATGGATGAGAAGGAAACGGTTCTTCAGGAAGCGTATCGTGTGCAGGTAGTTGACACAACTGCAGCAGGAGATACATTTACCGGATTCTTTATCGGAGGGCTCATCCGGGGACTGAATAAAAAATCTGCGATGGACGAGGCAGCCAAGGCGGCTGCGATCGCTGTGACCAGACCGGGAGCTGCGCCTTCGATTCCTGAATTACAGGAAGTGGAAGCGTTTTTATAATTCAGAAAGATAAGACGGATGCCATGGAAGGAGACAGGTTGGAATGAAACTGGAAGGGATAAAGGCCAATTTTCTGGGGGACAGCATTACAGAAGGGCATGGTGTTGGGAACATAGAGGACGTTTACTGGAATATATTGAAGAGAGAGTGCGGCCTGGCAGAGGCCAGGGGATATGGAATCGGAGGCACACGGATCGCGATCCAGCATTATCCTCAAAATCCCAAATACGACCAGGATTTTATTTCCCGGGTAGAAGGGATGGATGCAGATGCGGATTTGGTCGTTGTGTTTGGCGGAACGAATGATTACGGACATGGAGATGCGCCGCTGGGGCAGATGAGCGACCGTTCGCCGTACACCTTTTACGGTGCATGCCATATGTTGACCCAGATGTTGATAGAGCGCTATCCCAAAGCCCAGCTTTTGTTTATGACTCCATTGCACCGGGCTGTGGAGGAGAGAGCGGAACGAAGATTAAAAGACTTCGTAAATGCAATCCGTCAGGTGGCGGAATATTACAGTGTGCCGGTAGCAGACTTGTATGCGTCCTGTGGAATCCAACCGCAGGTAGAATGCAGCCGGGAGAGGTTCTGCCCGGATGGACTCCATCCCAATGAAGCCGGACATCGTAAGATATATCAAAGATTGCGCGGGGTTCTTGAGACATTGTAGTTTTAGTGACCGTTGCAGAAAGAGCGTGAAACAGAGGTCTTTTTGCGCAAAATACATAAGAGTGTATAGAGAGGAGAGTTATGAATCGCGAATTAAGTGTTTATCAGAATGGAAGCAGCAGGAACCGTATTTTTAACAAGATAAGGGAGGCAGGGAGTGTTTCCGCGTCCCAGCTTTCTTATGAGCTTCAGCTCAGCAGACCCACCGTCAAAAAGAGTCTGGACGAACTGCTGGAAGCAGGCTACATATATGAGAGCGGTTTTATCGGAAATACAGGGGGGCGCCGGGCAGGCGCATATTCTGTGGTATCAGACATCAGAGCCGCTATCGGAATAGACCTGACGAGAAATCATATTACGGTGATCGTTGCGGATATGTGCGGGAATCTGATTTATGAGAAAAGAGTACATCGTAAGTTTAAGCTGGATGATGATTATATCCGGTATTTAAGCGAACTGATCACAGAAGCGATAGAATCGAAGCAGATAGATCAGGCGGCTGTTCTTGGGGTGGGAATTGTCGTTCCGGGTCTTATCACGGAGGATCACAGGGAGATATTTTACGGGAAGATTCTGGACTTTACGGGGTTGACTGTTGATAAAATCGGGAAATATATTCCCTGGACCTGCCGCTTGTATAATGATGCAGATGCCGGCGGATACGCAGAGGTTTCCAAGAGAGAGGATATGGCAGACGCCTTTTATATCAGTTTGAGCAATAATATCGGCGGTTCTATCCTGATCGATCACAAGGTTTATAAGGGGGAAGGACCGAGAAGCGGTGAGGTCGGGCATATGACCATCATTCCCAACGGAAAGGAATGCTACTGTGGTCAGAGAGGCTGCTTTGAAACGTATTGCAATGCAACAAATCTTGCCGATATGTTCCAGGGAGATCTGGATAAGTTCTTTGAGCGGTTAAGGGCAAATGATGATGTGTGCGTTCAGGCGTGGCGGGAATATCTGCATTATCTGACGATTGCAGTTAATAATGTGCGGATGCTGTTTGACTGCAAGGTCATTCTGGGTGGCTATGTCGGCGCGCATATGGAGCCGTATCTGGGTGAACTGAAAGAACTGGCAGTTGTAAAGAATCCCTTTGAGAGCAATGCGGATTATCTGGAAGTCTGCCGGGTCAAAAAAGAAGCGCTGGCGTTGGGCGGTGCGCTGCCCTATATACACGAGCTATGGAAGGCTATTTAGATGAACAAGTAAGAAAAGGAAGCTGCTGTTTTGGCTGACAAGTTCAGTCGGACAGCAGCTTTTTATATTTGGCATGCTGCATACCATTAAATGGGGAACACCATTACAATGACTAAAACCCGCATTATCGCCGTGGATTTAGCGGCATGTACCGAACTGCCGCTCGCCTTGTGCTGAAATTCCAACTACCTTCATCGGATCATTTGTGATGATTTCTGTCTTTTTAATGTTCGAACAATCCTTGGCATCTGTCCGCCTGCCACGGACATACGCCAAGCGGATTGTCGAAGCATAAAAAGACACAAAATTAATGATCTGATGAAGGTAGTGGAATTTATACGCACCGGCTCAATGCAGTCTGGTACATACCGCAAATCCACGTGAAAATACGGTTTTAATAATTGGAGTGATACCTCATTTAATGGTATGCAGCGCGCCAAATATAAAAACGCTGTGTGCCTTTTTGGTATTGACAACCCCTTCGTTTCGTGATAAATTAAATATAATAAGTAAAGTGTATTTACAAAACTACATTACAAAATGTAAAGATAAGGCAAATGATGCAAAAAGTGTAAAAGGCAGGAGGTAGAATATGGGCAATGTTCCTGAGACAATGAAGGCGCTGGTAGCCTATGGAAAAGGCGAATATAAGCTGGAATTAAATTTTCCCACGCCTGAGTGCGGACCGGATGACATTATTATCAAGACCGAGGGCTGCGGAGTATGCGCAGGGGACTTAAAATGCTATCACGGGGCGGCGATGTTCTGGGGAGATGATGTGCAGCCGATGTGGGTGGATGCTCCTTTCATTCCGGGACATGAGTTCTTGGGACATATTGTGGAAATGGGAGAGAACGTGAAGGGATTTGAGATTGGTGACCGGATCACGGCAGACCAGATCGTTCCCTGCGGCGAGTGCAGATTCTGTAAGAGCGGAAGATACTGGATGTGTCAGCCTCATGCCACCTTCGGGTTCCAGAAGGGGAATAACGGCGGGATGGCGGAGTATGTACGGTATCCCAAGACGGCAGTTATCTCCAGGGTTCCGGAAGAGATGGCGCTGGAACAGGCATTGCTGATTGAACCGTACGGCTGCTCCAAGCATGCGGTGGATCGGGCGCAGATCACAAACGAAGATGTGGTGGTGATATCCGGTGCGGGTACGCTGGGACTGGGAATGGTGACTTATGCCAGAATGCAGAATCCGGCGCAGCTCATTGTTTTGGATATGATCGACGGACGCTTGGAGAAGGCAAAAGAATTCGGCGCTGATATCGTCATGAATCCGGGGAAAGAGGATGTGGTGAAAAAGGTCATGGAGATGACGGATGGATACGGATGTGATATCTACATTGAAGCTACCGGGCATCCTTCCAGTGTCCAGCAGGGACTGAATATGGTGCGCAAGCTTGGCAGATTTGTAGAGTTCAGCGTATTCGGTGAAGCTGCGGTCGTTGACTGGTCTATCATAGGAGACCGGAAGGAACTGGATGTGCTGGGTTCTCATCTGAGTCCGTATTGCTATCCCTTTGTGATCAAAAATATTGCAAATGGGAATCTGAAGACAGACGGCGTGGTATCCCGCACGTTCCCGATTGAGGAATGGGAAAAAGCATTTGAATACGCCGGCGGGAAATACGGGGATTTTAAAGTAGCAATTACGTTTTGATCCTATAATCGGCAAGGGTAAACGATGGCAATGAAGAATATGTGAGGGGTAAGAATATGGGACAGATTGTTCTTAAAAATATAGGTAAGTCATTTGGCAGTACGAAGGTATTAGAGGATTTGAATCTGACGATCAATGACGGCGAGTTTGCCGTGCTGGTAGGAGCATCCGGGTGCGGAAAAACGACGCTGCTCCGGATCATTGCCGGAATCGGACCAGCAACCTCCGGCGAGCTGTATATTGACGGGGAGGAGGTCAGCGACCTGGACCCCGGCAAGCGGAATATTGCAATGGTATTCCAGAATTATGCGATTTATCCGAACATGACCGTGAAGGGGAACATAGAGTTCGGATTAAAAAATAATCATGTGCCAAAGGCAGAGCGGGAGCGCCTGATCGCAGAGGTGGCGGAAAGCGTCGGATTAACGGAATACTTAAAGCGCAAGCCAAGCGCATTGTCCGGAGGACAGAGACAGAGAGTTGCCCTTGCCAGGGCGATGGTGAAGAATCCCAAGGTATTCCTGATGGACGAGCCGCTGTCCAATCTGGATGCAAAACTGCGTGTCCAGATGAGAAGTGAATTGATCGAATTACATAAAAAATTAAAAACTACATTTGTATATGTTACCCATGATCAGGTGGAAGCCATGAGTATGGCAGATACCATTATTTTAATGAATCAGGGCGTGATCCAGCAGCAGGCGTCACCGGAAGTAATCTATGCCGATCCCAATAATGTGTTTACGGCACAGTTCATCGGAACGCCTTCTATGAATGTTCTGCCTTTGGGTAACGGCTCTTATGTGGGATACCGCCCGGAAAAAGCGGCGCTCACCATCGGGGATAACGGGATGCCGGATGCGATTTACAGAAGAAAGGCACGAATCATCACCCGGGAAATGCTGGGGTCTGAGACATTATATAAAGTCGAACTTCAGGCGGAGAATGCCAGAGGAGAGACCATTATGGTCAAGAGCCTGGACGATGCGTTCCGGGAAGAACAGGAAGTGTGGGTGAACGTTGCGGTGGAGCATCTCTACTTCTTTGATGAGAAGGAGCAGCGGATCCGTGAGAGTGACAGAGCAGACGCTTATGCGGCATGTCTTCGTTGTCTGAAAGGGGAATAAGTATGGAAAAGAGCAGGACAAATTTACCGGAACATATCCCCGGAAAAAAGAAAAGCGGGAAGCTGGGACGCCGGTTTCTTGGAAGCCTTCCGCCGTATCTTATGACGCTTCCGGCGATTATTTCTTTTCTGTTGTTCACCGTATATCCGATTTTGGATATGATCCGGCTGAGCTTTTATGAATGGAATGGACTTACAGAAAAAAAGTGGGTAGGTTTTGGTAATTACAATTATTTATTTAACGTACAGATCGATTTTAAGGTAGCACTGCAGAATACGCTGGTCTACACGGTGGCGGTGGTGTTCTTCCTGCTGCTGTTCGCATTGATATTTGCCGTGTGGCTGCAGAAGGATTCTAAGATCAACGGTTTTGTGCAGCGCGTTATGTTTTTCCCGCATCTTTGTGCAATGCTTGCGATATCTGTAGTGTTCTCCTGGCTGATGGATGAAAAAGGACTCTTCAATGCGGTTCTGTCCGTTTTCAATCTGCCGGGGCTGCGGTGGCTCAATGATTCCTCCACGGCGATGATATCGGTTGTTATTGTGGCTGTGTGGAAGGGAATCGGTTATCAGGCCTTGCTGCTCCTTTCCGCATTAAAAAGCATTCCGGCAGATATTTTTGAGGCGGCGGCGCTTGATAATACGCCTCCTGTACGGAAGTTCTTCCGCATTACGATACCGTTACTGTCTCCACAGTTGTTCTTTATGCTGATCACCATTACGCTGAACTCTTTTAAGGTGTTTGATTCCGTACGTGTCATGACCGGAGGAGGACCCGGTAAATCAACGCTGGTGCTGGTGTACTATATCTATGAATATGCGCAGGCGAACTTAAAGTACGGCGTTGCTGCTGCTGCGGGAGTGATACTGCTGATATTCCTTCTGATCCTTACGGTCATTTATTTCAAACTGATTGGCAAACGCGTGCATTATCAATAGGAGGGCATAATGGCAAAACTTACGACAAAGCAAAAAAGAAAAATCAAACGGGTTTCATGCGATACCGCGAATTTGCTCTTCAAATTATTTGTGAGCGTGCTGTTCCTGTTTCCCTTTTACTGGATGCTCACTACATCCTTTAAGCCCTATCTGGAGACACTGCAGTTCCCGCCCACTTTGTGGCCCAAGGACTTTACGCTGGAAGGGTACGTTCATGTATTTGAGGAACTGAACATTCTTTCCTATATCAAAAATACGCTGATCGTGACAGGAGTGGTCATTGTGATCCAGCTGTTCGTCAATGTTCCGGCGGCATATGCCTTTGCAAAATGCAAATTCCGCGGAAAAGGACTGATGTGGGTCATCGTAATGTCGGGCTTCATGATTCCCGGACAGCTTACCTTTATGACCGTTTACTTCATGTTTGCGGACTGGGGAATCTTAAAATCTCTGTGGCCCCAGATTCTGCCCACCTGTGCGAGTGCGTTTTCCATATTCCTGCTGCGTCAGAATTTTATGCAGATTCCGGAGGAACTCATCGAATCGGCAAAGCTGGATGGTTCTTCGGAATGGAAGGTTCTGTGGAGACTGATGGTTCCCATGTCAAAGGCAACGATGGTGACTACGATCCTGTTCAGCTTCATCAATCATTGGAACGCATATTTCTGGCCGCTGGTAATGACCAGAGACGAATCCTTAAAGCCCATCACACTGGCGATCGAGCGGCTGAAGAATCTGGAGCAGGGACTCAATTATACAGATATCATGGCAGGTAATGTTATATTAGTTCTTCCGTTGGTCATCCTGTTCTTATTGGCAAGTAAAAAAATTATCCAGGCGATGGCTTATCGTGGAATGAAATAAAAGGAGAAGATGTTATGGCAGAAGATATGTTACGTATCATGAGATTGAAAAAACCGGAGGGGCCGGTAGATGTTGTTCTGGATACGGATACCTTTAATGAGATTGACGATCAGTTTGCGCTGTCTTATCTGGTGAAGAGCGAGAATGAGCTCCGGCTCCAGGGAATTTATGCAGCTCCCTTTTTAAATAAAAGAGCGTCGTCACCGGAAGACGGAATGGAACGCAGTTATCAGGAAATATACCGCGTGCTGGAGCTGCTGGAACGGGAAGACCTAAAATCTAAAGTGCACAGGGGGAGCGCATCTTATCTGCCGGATGAACACACGCCGGTGCATTCCGATGCGGCAGAGCATCTGGCAGAGCTCGCCATGCAATACACGGAAGAAAAACCGTTATATGTGATAGCAATTGCCGCTATCACCAATATCGCATCGGCGCTCCTGCTGAAGCCAGAGATCGCAGACCGGATCGTGGTGGTATGGCTTGGCGGTGAAAGCTTTGAATGGCCTCATAACCGTGAATTTAACTGCTATCAGGATGTGGCGGCGGTGCGTGTTGTATTTGACAGCAAGGCCGCAGTGGTGCTTCTGCCCTGTATGGGAGTGGTGTCGGCTTTTGCGACTACGAGATATGAGCTGGAACACTGGTTAAAAGGCAAAAATAAATTGTGTGATTATCTGTGCGATGTTGTGATTGGAGAAGCCGAGGAGAATAACCGCGGGAAGTTCTGGAGCAAGCCGATCTGGGATGTGTGTGCGGTTGCCTGGCTCTTAAAAGGCGATTTTATGGCGGACAGGCTGGAGCCTGCCCCCATTGCAGAGTATGATGACCGCTGGGCTTTTGACAAGACCCGGCCTCTCATACGTTATGTATATCATATTTACAGGGACCGACTCATAGAGGACCTGTTTACCAAATTAGCGGAATAGAGGTGATGGAATGGAATATCTGTTGGATTCCCACAGCCATACGTTTATGAGCGGACACGCGTATAACACGGTTCAGGAAATGGCGCTTGCCGCCAAAGAGCTCGGGCTTAAAGCGCTGGCGATCACGGAGCACGGCCCGACGATTCCGGGAACCTGCGCTCCCATATATTTTACCAATTTCCATGTGATCGACCGGTTTATGTACGGAATTGAACTGCTGATGGGAATTGAGTTAAATATCATTGATTATCAGGGAGGCCTGGACCTTCCTTCCGGAAACTTGCGTAAGATTGATGTAGGGATCGCCAGCATCCACCCGAATGTGGGAAACGGAGAGAAATATCCGGCGTACGTTCCGGGAAGCTGCAAGGAAAATACCGCAGCCTATCTGGGAGCCATGGAAAGCCCGGATGTAGACATCATTGGACATCCCGATGACTCAAGAGTGCCGGTGGACTACGAAGCTTTGGTAAAGGGGGCAAGAGATTGTCATGTACTGCTGGAACTGAACGCTTCGTCATTGGAGCCTATGAATGTGAGGGGAAAAGGCGGCGCAGCGGAGAATATGAAGACAATGCTGAAGCTGTGTGAGCGTTATGGAGTTCATGTCATTGTAAACAGCGACGCCCACTGTGCATGCGCCATCCGAAGGTTTGATAAGGTGGAGTCCATCTTACAGGAAATACAGTTCCCGGAGGAGCTGGTGGTAAACCGGGATCTTGCACTGTATAAGAGTTTTTTACATCGGTTCTGCCAGTGAAAGGAGAAGAATATGTTTTGGAATCAATCAAAGGAAAATATCTGGATTGTGGGGCACAGGGGTGTGCGGGCGCATTTGCCTGAGAATACGATGATTTCCTTCCAGAAGGCAATTGATCTTGGATTAAACGGGATCGAGACAGATATTCATATGACGACGGACGGTCAGCTGGTATTGCACCATGACGATACGTTAGAGCGGACCACAAACGGCGCTGGACAGATTGAGAGTTACAGCTATGAGGAACTTCGCCTGCTGGATGCCGGCGTAAAGTTTGGGGAGGAATATGCAGGGGAATATATTCCAAGACTGGAGGAATTGCTGGAGCGGATTACAGATCCTTCCTTCTTTCTCAACATAGAGATGAAGGATTACCGTCCTGAGGCCTTGGAAAAAACCATACAGACTCTGGATAGATATGGGTTTGCCGACCGCTATGTAATCGCATGCTTTCATGCGGATGTGACCACTTTGGCGCATGAGAAATACGGGGTGAAGACCCAGGGATTCCCGCTTCATATGGTAAAGCAGGCAAAAGAAGATACGGAGAGTCATTATTACGCATCCGGTATCTGGATGAAGGATCTGAACGGAGAACTGGTGGAGGAGTACAGGAAAAAGGGGATTGATCCGTGGTGCTGGTGCCCGGATACAAAGGAGGAGGTCCGGGAGGCGATTGCAGCAGGAGTATCATTGATGACAGTCAATGATCCGTATCCTGCATTGGAGCTGATCCGGACAGATGAGAAAGGGGGCAAGACGTATGCAAAAGATTAAATTTCTTCCGTTATTGTCTTTGGCAGTATTACTGTTTATGCTGAGCGGATGCAGTAAGCAGAATGCGGCAGGAAGCGATGACTGGACGATACTGTCAGGAGAAAACAATGTGGAAGATGCACAGCGGCTGCGTGATTCCATGAATGGGACGGGGGCCGTGCACGCAGAGGTTGTGACAGAGTATCCCGAGAATTACAGTGGCAGGCTGATCCTTGTGGGAGATGCGGACGCAGACCTCTCCAGGGAAGCGGTGCTGGGATTGCGGGAACAGGAATTTCTCGTACAATTCGGGAGAGACGCTGTCATCATCGCCGGTGGTTCCGATGAAAAAACGGCGGAAGCTGTGGATTATGTCTGCGAAAACTATCTCTCGTATCTGGAAGAATACCATGACCTGCCTTTTGGCGAAGAATATGACTATTTTTCCTTTAACAAAGAGGGCGGTTATGTGACGAAACAGTTTCTGCTGGATGGGGTATCGGTGGATCGGTATCAGATCGTAGCGTCCGGAGGTGAGCAGAATGAGGCAGCCGTATTCCTTCGGGATGCGATTCAAAATATGACCGGAGAGGAACTTTCCATCCGTGAGGAAGGTGAAGAGGATGCACACTGCATTGAAATCGCCTCCGGCAGTCATAAAGCGGCAGATCGCCTGAAGGACCAGCAGTTCCGGATTTATCAGGAGGATGGATCACTGTATCTGTGCGCGGGCAATGAGGATCAGGAATTACTCGTAGTGAAGATGCTCTGTATAAAATATCTGGATTATGATTACATCAATAATAAATCAAACTCCAGCATGATCGACATCAGTGATCTGGATTTTAAATTTACCTGTGACTGGGATGCGTTTACCGCGCCGGAAGTAGTTCAGGCCAGGGCATTAACCATTCCGCCGGTAGACGGCTACAGTGTCTTACAGGGAGGATGTACGGATGGTACATATGCATATTACATTCTGAATAATCAGGATTTTTACCCATATGTCAATCTGATGTATAAAGTGGATCTGGCTACTATGGAGGTGGTGAAGGTCAGTGACAAGCTGGAGTTGCAGCATGCAAACAGCGTTACCTACAACAATAAGACCGGACAGTTGATCGTGGTAAATTACGATCCTGACAAGACCACTCTTACCTATGTGGATCCGGAATCCCTCACAGCATCCGGGACCGAGACAGTGGACTTTAACGTCTTAAGCATTGCTTATGATGAAGAGCATAATACTTATGCGGCAGGCACGAGAGGAACCTTTGATTTCTTCCTGCTGGACAGCAATTTTGAGATTACGGATTACTGTGATTCGGTTCAGACTAAGTCTGTGAAACAGGAAGTGGAGATTTACGGAGATAAGATTCTCTTTAGCATGAGCGGTGACAACATTGTATATGTATATGATTTAGAAGGAAAATTCCTTTACGCCATCAACATGGGAATGCATGAGGAATTAGAGAATCTGATTTTCTATGGGGACTATGCATATGCAGGGTATTTCTCCAGTGGCGGAATTATTTATGAAGCTATATTTTACCAGGAATTGGAATAATAGGAGGAAAGTTATATGAGAAAAGGAAGAATCTTAATATTATCCGTAATCCTTCTTCTATGTTCCACAGTGCTCTTAGCATGCTTTGATAAGTCCAAGGATACGAAGGCGATAGAAGAAGCAAGGAGCAGCATGGAGGACAGTGCCGCAGAAAAATTGCGGGAACAGTTAAGAGATGAGACAGTGGATGAAATCGTCCTAAATGAGGACGTTACGGTAATGGGATGTCTCGTGGTAAAGGGGACGAAGACCATCCGTGGGGAGGGAACCATCATACTGGCAAAGTCGGCAACGGCGGGCATCTATCAGGAACTGTCTGTCTTAGATGACGCGCGGACTGTGGAGACGGAGGATCTGATGGGGATGATGGAAACCTCTGTTCTGTATATTGACAGTGGGTCGGAACTTACCCTTGCGGAACAGGTGACCGTTGATTCTAATCAGGTGGGAAATGGCATTGTGGTCTGCGATGGCGGGAAGTTCGCTATGGAAGGCGAAGCAGAACTGACCGGTGGATATTTCTGTAATGTCTACAATGAGGGAACGGTGGCCTTTGCGGGAGGTACCATTGGCGGTGCCAGAGGCTATGACATGATCAATGATGGAACGGTTGATGTGTCAGCGGGTACGATTGGAGACGGCCAGTCTAAGGGCGGCATCTTTAACCGGGGCGACCTGACAGTAACCGGCGGTGAGATCAAAGACGCGGGTACATATAATATATTTGTTGCGGACGGCGCTGAGGCATCCTTAGAGGGCGGAACTGTCTCCGGGGCAGGAAAAGCGAATGTGGCAGTGGATACCTCCGGCGAGATACAGATTGCGGAGGGAGCGGCTGTAAGGAGCGGCGCTACAGGAATCTTAAACTACGGGAAAGCAGAGCTTGATCAGGCTACCATAGAGATGAATCTGGTTAATCTGCAGAATTATGGAACGGCTGAGATCAAGGGCTCCAACATTCAGCAGTCGACATCCAATAATATTGTAAATGAAGAAACGGGAAGCATTGTATTTACAGATACCAATCTGACTAATTCCGGCGGACGTGCCATTGTCAATCAGGAGGGCAGCATTTCCTTTGAGAGACTTTCTGTGCGCAGAGCAGGCGGAGAAGCCATTTATAACAGCGGCGGAGATCTGAAGGGAGAAGACCTGGTAATTTATGGGTCGGCTGGAACGGCAATCGACAACATCGATTCACTGAAAGGAATAAGCGGAACGGTTGAGATCAATGGTCTTGAGATCCAGACGGGAACTGGAATGAATATCATCCAGGAGAGCAATGGTACTATGACTCTTACGGATGCGGAAATCGGAATCACAGCGGTCACCAGCGTCAAGCTGATCAGCGGCACCATGAATCTTGACGAGGTTGAGATTCAGGGGACAAGTTCTACTGGTGCGGGAATCTGGACGATAGGCGGGAAGTTGCATATTACCAATTCTAAGATTACCGCTACCAAGGGCAGAGCTATGGCTCTGGCAGGAGGAGAGGTCACCGGTGAGAATATTGAATTCCAGGATATTGTTAATACCGGTATTGATGGAATGAATCATGACAACGGCTATACCTCCGTCAAAGCAGAGTTCAGTAATCTTACCTTTAGCGGCGGAGAAAAGGAGAATGTGTCTGTGACATCGAAGCGCGCGGATGTCACGATTCATGGGGCAGAATTCGGGAAAACCCTGAAAAATAACGTGCGTGTCACAAACGGTAAGCTTACACTGGAATCCGTGAAGGTTCGGGGCAACATGCCAGGCGAAAATCCCAACATGCATGGCATTTATATGACCGGCGGGACGATAGTCATGAAGGATTGCGAGATCAGAGATCCCCTTGCATGTGCAATCCGCAATAAGGGCGGAGAGGTAATCGCCACAAATCTGAAAACGTATTCCACACCGGCTGCGGCTATCACCAATGCGGCAAATGATTCAGGAGCAGTAGGGAGTATTTCCATTGACGGACTTACCGTAAGCGGTGCCAAGCTGGGAGCCATCAAGAACGAGTGCGGCGGTACGTTTACGGTAAAGAACGGTAACTTCGGCGAAAGCCCGGCAAACCAGGTCATGGTAAAAGAAGGTAGAATGTATCTGGAGAATACCGTGGTCAACAGAGCCATAAAAGAGGGAGACGCGAACTATCACAATGTGTATGTTACCGGCGGATCCCTGAATATGAAATCCGTTACCTTAAAGGATTCAGACGCCTGCGGTATCCGGCAGACCGGCGGAACCATTGAGGGCAGTAACGTCACTGTCACGGATGCGAAGATTAATACGGTAAACTTATCCGGAGGGCAGACCACCTTAAAAGACAGTACGCTGGGTCTCAGTCTGCGTACAAGCGTTAATATTACAGATGAGAGCGCCTCCATCGTGCTTGACAATGTTAAGGTCCAGGGAGCAGGCGATGCGGATGGGAACAATGTGAATTGTGTATACATTGCACCCGGAGCAACGGCAACCCTGCAAAACGGCACTGTGGTTTCCGGTTCTGTCACAAGAGCAGGTATTTTGTGTGAGGGTGGAAATCTGATCATAGACGGCGCGGAGATTTGCAATAACGCCACAAGGGGCATCAATCTGGCAAATAAATCTGTGACGGATGAGGCAGGCGTGACTACGAAATATCAGCCAAATGCCCAGATAGCCCATGTAAATATTCATCATAACGGAAATAATACAGTTTCCGGAGCAGCTTTTTACAACGAAGGTATTCTTTCCATGACTGACAGCGTGCTGGCAGACAACACGGCAACAACCGGAGGAGCCATAAACGTAGGCACCGGCAGTCAGAGCACATTAAAAAATGTAACGATTACGGGCAATTCTGCTACTGGAAACGGAGGAGCGATCCATGTGTCGGGAGGAGCATTCGTCGAGGTTTCCGGCGGAAACATCCGCTCCAACACAGCAGAAAAGAACGGAAATGCAGTACGGGTAAACAGCAGTGAGTTTTATATGTCAGACCAGGCAGTGATAGCTTCCGATAATGACGTATACCTGGAGAATGGCTGCAATATTAAAACAAAGCGGTCAGGCATTGGAAATACTGCTTCAGATCCTCTGCATATTACATGCACCAACAGCAATACAGGAACTGTTATTGTTGCAAGCGAAAATCCGGAAGAAGCAGCAGGATTAAATGGCAGGATAGTCTGTCAGGACACGAAGGGGAAGGTTCTTGATATCACCTTATTCAACCAGTATCTTGTGATAGGAGATACGGATGCAGTTGACTGGACGGCAAGGATTCTGAACCCAGACGGAACCTACACCAGCTATCTGTCCATTCAGGATGCCATCAATGCGGTTCCGACAAATGGCCAGCTGACCAGAATCGAGCTGATGAGGGATGTCACTCTGACGTCATCTTTGGATATCCCGGAGAACGGCAACCGGAATATATTGCTGACTGACGATGGAAATGGACCTTACACCATCACCAGAGGATTTACCGGAGGCAGAATGATCATCCTGCGCACCGGCAATCAGCTGACACTGGAGGGCAGCAGTCAGGATGACAGCAATCCGTCGCTCATTTTGGACGGAGCTGGTATGGAGGCAACGAATAACCAGCAGACCATCTGTGTGGGAACCAATGCCACCAATAAGAATGCAACCCTTACTTTAAATTCCGGTGCGAGACTGACCGGCAATAAGAACGGCAACGGAGGCGGAGCGCTCATCGTATACGGAAAACTGGTTATGAACGGCGGTCTGATCGACCACAATCAATCCGTAAATGACCATGGCGGAGCTATTTATGTAATGGCAACCGGTGAAATGACTATGAACGGCGGAACCATCAGCAATAATACCAGTAAGAACGACGGCGGAGCAATTCTGATCACCGGTACGGCAACACTGACTATGACGGGCGGAACCATCGCAGAGAATACAGGAAGATCCGGAGGCGCAATCATCTTAAATTACAGTGCTTCTGGAAGCGGAACATTCCATATGAGCGGTGGAACCATAAAGGACAATAAGGCAAGCAGCAACGGAGGGGCAATCTTTGTCCATTCCAAAGGCACAGTGACCATGACCGGCGGAAGCATCACCGGCAACAGCGGAGGTAACGGCGGAGCGGTTTACCTTCATAACAATGCAGCCAACGGCGCAGGCATTATGCATATGACCGGCGGAGCTATCAGCAGTAATACAGCATCCGGCAACGGCGGCGGCGTGGGAATGGCAGCGGCAGCAAACAGCCTTGACATGACGGGCGGAATCATCAGCAGCAACAGCGCCGGAAGATTCGGGAATGATATTTACGGGGCTGGCAGCGTGTCCATGCAGGATACGGCTTATGCAGGCAGTCTGTATCTGGCAGAGGATACCGTGATCAGTCTTACGGGCGCTCTGTCCGCGAGAAATACGGTCACCGAGGTTGTGCTGGGCAGTTATCCGGAGGGCAGACAGGTTCTTGACGGAGATGCGGCAGTGATCGCAGCAGATTATGTATACTTTGCAGTGCCGGCGGGAACCGGAGCGGATATTGATTCCGATGGACGGCTGAAAGCGAACGGTGAGGTCGTGGACTATACGGCAAGAATCCGTAAGCCGGACGGCACTTATGTAGGATATATGACCCTTGAGGCAGCTCTTGAGGCAGCAGCGACAGACGGTTCTTTGACTACGATTGAGGTTATGAAGGATATTACCCTGACCGCAGCTTTGGATATCCCGGAGAAAGGCAACCGGAACATATTGCTGACGGATGACGGCAACGGACCGTATACCATTACAAGAGCATTTACCGGAGACCGGATGATCATCTTACGCACCGGAAACCAGATGACATTGGCAGGAAGCAGTAAAGATGACAGCGCACCGTCATTGATTTTCGACGGCGGTAATATGGAAGAGGCCAACCTTCAGCAGATTATCTGTGTAGGAACCTCGGCAACCAACAAGAACGCAGCCCTTACCTTAGATTCCGGTGTGAAGCTGACCGGCAACAACAATAAGCAGGACGGAGGAGCCATCATTGTATACGGCAGCCTGAATATGAAGGGCGGCGTCGTAGATAATAATAAAGCATCGGGACACGGCGGAGCAGTTACTGTCATGGCTACCGGAGAAATGATTCTGGCAGGAGGAACCATCAGTAACAATACCAGTAAGCTGGACGGCGGAGCAATTATCGTCCAGGGAACCGGAAAGCTGACCATGACTGGCGGAACTATTACAGGCAATGCAGGAAGGTCAGGAGGAGCAATTATCTTAAATTACTCCGGATCCACCAGCGGTACGCTTGCTATGAGCGGGGGCGCTATCCAGAATAATACGGCAACCAGCAACGGCGGAGCAGTATTCGTCCACGCAAAAGGAACATTAACCATGACCGGCGGAAGTATCACCGGCAACAGCGCAAATAACGGAGGAGCAGTTTATCTCCACAACAACGCTACCAACGGAGCCGGAAGTATGCAGATGTCGGCAGGAACCATTAGCGGCAATACGGCAAAGAGCAACGGCGGCGGCGTGGCAATGGCAGCGGCAGCCAATGCACTGACCATGACCGGCGGCAGCATCAGCGATAACAGCGCGGCAGGAAACGGAAAGGATATTCAGGTGGCGGGAACGCTGTCTATGAAGGGAAGCGCACAGGCTGGAAGCATTTACCTTGCAGCAGGCAAGACCATAAACCTGGCAGGAGACTTAAGTAACCGCAGCGAGAAGACAGAAGTGACCATGCCGGCATATACGGAAGGTACAGCAGTGCTAAGCGGAGATGCGTCCGTGATCGCCCAGAATTATAGCTTCTTTGCAACACCGGAGGGAAGCGGTGTGGACATTGACGACACCGGGCATCTGAAATCTAACAGCGAAGTGGTAGACTATACTGCACGGATCCGCAAGGCAGACGGCAGCTATGAAGGATATATGTCGCTTCAGGCAGCAATAGAAGCGGCAGCCACAGACGGCAGCCAGACCAGGATTGAGCTGATGAAGGACGTCACCCTGACAACCTCTCTCGATATCCCGGAGAACGGCAACCGGAATATACTGCTGACCGATGACGGGAAGGGACCGCATACCATTACCAGAGGATTTACCGCAGGCAGAATGATTATCCTGCGCACCGGCAATCAGCTGACACTGGAGGGCAGCGGCAAGAATGACAGCGCGCCGTCACTGATCTTAGACGGGGCAGATATGACGGCGGGCAGCAACCAGCAGATCATCTGTGTGGGAACAAGTGCAACGAATAAGAATGCGACCCTTACCATAAATGCCGGTGTGAAGCTGGCAAATAACAACAACACCAACGGAGGCGGAGCCGCTATCGTATACGGAACCATAAATATGAACGGAGGCGTGATCGATAAGAATAAATCTACAAATGACCATGGCGGTGCCATATATATTATGACAGGTGGAGAAATGACGTTGTCAGGCGGAACCATCAGCAATAACTCCAGCAAGAACGACGGCGGAGCGATTCTGGTCAATGGCGCCGGAAAGCTTACTATGACAGGAGGCGAGATCACAGGCAATTCAGGAAGATCAGGCGGAGCAATCATTTTGAACTTTGCATCTTCTGCAGGCCCTGCGTTTAGTATGAGCGGCGGAACTATAAAGGACAATACGGCAACCAGCAACGGCGGAGCGGTCTTTGTTCATTCCAAAGCAGTGATGACCATGACTGGCGGAAGTATCACCGGCAATCAGGGAGTTCAAGGCGGAGCGGTTTATCTGCACTACAATGCCACCAACGGTCCCGGAACCATGATCATGTCAGACGGAAGCATCAGCCAGAACACGGCAACCGGCAACGGCGGAGGTGTAGGGACGGCAAATGCAGCTAATACACTGACCATGACTGGCGGCACCATCAGCGGTAACAGTGCAGCCGGAACCGGACAGGACATCCATATGGCTGGCAGCCTGTCCATGGAGGGAAGCGCACAGATTGGAAACGTATATCTTGTGGCAGGCAAGACCGTAAACCTGACGGGAGCCCTGGACAGCCGCAGCGAGGTGACAGAAGTGACCATGCCGGCATATGCGGAAGGGACTGCCGTATTAAGCGGAGATGCGTCAGCCATATCCACAGGCTGTCAGTATTTTAAGACACCGGATGACAGCGGAATGGAGATCGGAGATGACGGGACACTGAAGACGGCGACAAATACATTTATCGCCGTGGTGATAAACAGTATTATGTATAACATCAAAGGAGGAAGAGCATGAAAAAGAAATTATTGAGTGTTTTATTGGCGCTGTCACTGGTATTTTCCATGACGGCATGCGGGGATGACAAGGGAAATAACCAGGGCGGCCAGGACAAAACAACGGAGGCCGGGAATGATTCCCAGGAGGCAGGCGGAGATGGTCCGGCATATGTAACGTCTCCTATCACAATTGACTTTTGGCATACATTTGGCTCGGGTATGCAGGCGGAATATATGACGGATGCAGTAGCGCGTTTTAACGAATCCAACGAGTACGGGATTACGGTGAATGCCACATATATCGGCAATTATACGACGCTTCGTTCCCAGCTGACCACATCCATAGGCGCACAGGACAATCCGCAGGTGGCGATCCTTGGAATGTCCGATATCCTGGCATCTGCTGGGGTATTGGCTGACATGAATCCGTATGTCAAACGGGATCAGATTTCTCTGGACGGCGTTTTGGACAGTGTGCAGACCAGTATGTACTATGAAGATCAGCTCACGGCTATGCCTTTTGCCCGGTCATGTACCATGTTCTACTATAATGAGGATATGTTCAAGGCGGCAGGATATGACACGGTGCCCACAACCATTGAGGAAATGGCGGCGGCATGCAAGGCAGTGTCCCAGAAGAACGGCAATTACGGTTTTGAAATGCTGATCGATATGAGTTTTTATCAGGAGGCGCTGCTTCTGTCCCTTGGCGCAGAAGGACTGATCGACGCGGATAAGCAGGGCGCAAGCTGCCTGGAGGACGGAACGTTCTTGAAGATGCTCACAGATTGGAAGCAGTGGTGTGACGAGGGCTGGTGCGTAGCGCCTACCGTAACAGATGGAACCAACAGCATGTATCAGATGATGTATTCCGGCGAGCTGGCAGCATGCTTTGCCAGCAGCGCATCCTTAAGTACCCTGGTAGAATATGGGAAACAGAGCGGCGTAAATATCGCAGTGGCGCCCATGCCTACCTATAGTGGTACAGGCGGCGTCGGCGGCGGCGGAGACATTTCCATTATCGCAGCAAACAACGATGAGCAGCAGATTGCAGCAGCATGGGAATTTGTAAAGTTCTTAATGTCAGACGAAGAGGTGGCAGTCAGAAGTGAGAAGACAGGTTACCTGCCGACTTCTGAAGGCGCTGCGGAATTAATGTCGGATATCTTTGCGGCAGATGCGAACATGAAGGCGGCTTATGATGCGAGAGTCATCTGCGAGGATGTTCCCGGATGCACACAGCGTTCAGAGTGGCAGATTCAGGCAGGAACGGCGGTATCCTATGTGATCCAGGACAAGAATATGAGTCCGGAAGAAGCGGTAGAATATCTGCAATCCATGCTGCCAACGGTGTTCTATTAAAATCGAGCTATAGTTCCTGCATTTTGTGACCCTTGATGCGCCATAGGGCTCACATCGCAAAGCGATGTGAACATTTTGCCAGGGTAAGTGTTCTGGAAAGCTTGCTTTCCAAACACTTACCGGTGCAAAACATCTGTGTTGCCGAAGGCAACAGACCCTATGGCGCTCACTTCATACAAACAAATACAAAATGCAAAACTTATGTAAGTAAGGGTACAGGCTGCCATATCAGATTTTCGTCTGTATGGCAGCCTGCCGTATCATTCATGACAATACAAAGAAAGTCCGGGAAGGAGTAGATTGGAACATGAGATATTCAGCCAGTTCTCTGAGTTTTCCTCAGGGGGCGATAAAGGGATTAAAGAATCTCGACAAAAGGATCGGAATTGAAATTTTCTATGAATTTGCCAGCGATGAAATGTGGAACCACGTGTTGGAAGAAGCAATGGAGGGAAGAGAAGGCGAGTTTAGTATTCACAGTCCGTTCTTTTACGCAAATATCGGTTATACCAAGGAGAGCGAGCTGTTTCGGGAGCTATGTGTACCGTTTGATCTCTATCATAAGTTCCATGCACAGTTTTATGTGCTGCATTCACAGGGGGAAGGATGTCCTCCCAGTGACGGCGCGGAGCGGACAGAGCTTAGAAAACGGGTAACGGAGCGGATGCAGCGCTTTGCCGGACTGTGTGAGAAAGAGGGCGTAACTTTAGTGATAGAAAATCTGTTCCGGGGGACGCCGGGACCGCTCTTTAATCAGGAACAGTATCTTCGGCTGTTTGAGGAGATTCCAAATGCGTATGCGTTGATTGATGTAGGGCATGCCGTACTGGGACATTATGACGTTTATCAGGTACAGGAGACCCTGAAGGATCGGCTGATCGGATATCATATACACGACAATGACGGAGTGCATGATTCCCATTGGAGAATCCAGACGGAACAAGGCGTTGTGGATTGGAAGAAGTTCTGTCTGGGTGTAAAGCGGTTCACGCCCAAGGCAGCTCTGGTCATGGAATATGCTCATGCAAAGCCGGAGGATTATGTACAAGATATGGAAACACTGGAAGGAATCTTCAAGGAGATAGATGATGAATATGCAAAGCCTGTTGGGGAGCCGGACCTGTAGATGCGGTAAAGTACACACCTGTGATATCAAAGCAGTCTTTATCGGCCCGGGAGCCCTCGATAATATAAAAGAAACAACGAGAAATTACAGACATATCCTGCTGGCGGCGGACCAGAATACTTACAAGGTCTGCGGAGAGGCAGTGAAGGAACAGATTGGCGGCGCCTTAGAGCATCTGCTGGTGTATGAATGCGAGGGATATCTGGTGCCGGATGAGCAGACGCTGGAAGCCCTTGAACAGCAGGTGACTGGTGAGACGGATCTTGTGATCGGAATCGGGTCCGGGGTCATTCAGGACCTGTGCAAGTATGTGAGCTTTCAGGCAGGGTTGCCGTATCATATTGTAGCCACTGCGCCGTCTATGGACGGCTATGCATCTGAGGGAGCGGCGCTTATTATAGGCGGCATGAAGGTGAATTATCATGCTCATGTGCCGGAAGTCATTATAGGGGATACGGATATTCTGTGTGATGCCCCTCTGGAGATGTTGAAGGCGGGATACGGGGATATTCTGGGGAAGTATTCCTGTTTGAATGACTGGAAGCTGAGCCATGCGGTAACCGGGGAATATTTTTGTCCGGAGATTTATGGGCTGGCCTACGAGATGCTGCAGCAGACAAAAGATCTGGGCAGACTTCTTATGAACAGGGATAAGAAGGCAGTACAGACATTGATGGAAGCGCTTGTGGGTGTGGGGATTGCCATGGCATACGCGGGGAATTCCAGACCGGCCTCCGGCAGTGAACATCATTTGTCACATTTCTTTGAGGTGGTTGGGATCATGAATGGAGAGCCGTACTTTGCCCATGGCATTGATGTGGCGTTTTCCACAATCTATACCCAGAGAATGAGAGAGCGGCTGCTTATAGATATCAATTGGGAAGAAGCGGAAGCAGGCGATCAGGCAGCTGCAGGAAGGCGCTCGTTTGACTGGGAAAAATGGGAGAATAGTATTCGCAGCATATACTCTAAGGCGGCGGAAGGCGTGATCGCGCTGCAGCACAGGCTGGACTGGTACAGCGTGGATTACACAGATATTTACAGGGCAGAGTGGGACAGGATCGGGGAGATTTTAAGAGAACCTCCCTCCTCTCTGGAGCTGGAAGAGTATCTTGCCAGTGTGGACCTTGAGCTGGAGCAGTTTGAGAAGCTGTATGGAGAGAAGAAGATTACGGACGCCCTTTGGTTTGCCAAGGATTTAAAGGATCGCTATTCGGTCCTGTGGATGTATTCTGATCTAATCGGCATGGATGGCAATGGAGTGTGACAGATATGAATGAAATTGTGATACTGCAGTTAATATATATCGGGCGTATCGCTGCCGCGGGAATCTGCGGGATACTCATCGGCTGGGAGCGGCAGAAGCGGATTAAGGCAGCCGGGATCAAAACACATTTTGTGATTGCGGTGGCGTCTGCCCTGATGGTGATCGTGTCAAAATATGGATTTATAGATGCAGCCGTATCCCCGGGGGCTTCCGTGGATGTTGCCAGAGTGGCGGCAGGAATCCTGGCAGGGGTCGGTCTTATGGGAGGCGGACTGGTGATCAGCGGAAAGCAGGGCTTTACCAGCGGAATCACTACCGCGGCGGGAATCTGGGCCACGGTTGCGATCGGCATGGCGATCGGCGCCGGAATGTATGCGGCGGGGCTTTGCACTACAATGATCCTTCTGTTGGGGCAGATGATATTCCATAAGAATGTAAAATTGGCCAAGGGCTTCTGGCACGGGCAGATTGATTTTATCATCCACAGCGGAGAAGCGGACATACAGACAATTACCTCGCGGTTAGAGGAGTCAGGGATTAATGTTCTGCGCATCAAGTGCGAGATTCAGAGCAGTAAAACCGAGAAAGTAAAAGTGATATTTGCGATTCCTACGAAGAAAGAACGGGCGGAGGTAGTCAAACTGATCACCGATATCCCTCAGGTGCATTCTTATGAATTTTAGGCAGGATGCGGTGTATGGACATCATAAAAGGAGAAGGAAAAATTATGGATCATGACGGAAAAGGGAGACTGCTTCAGGATATAGAACTGTTTGTGCTGGATATGGACGGAACCTTTTATCTGGGTGAGCAGATTTTAGACGGTTCACTGGAATTTCTGGAAAAGGTGCTGGCGTGCGGCAAGCGGTTTATGTTCTTTACCAACAATTCCTCCAAATCGCCGGAACTGTACATAGAAAAGCTAAAAAAGATGAATTGTCATATTACCAGAAAACAGATTATGACGTCCGGGGATGTGACGATTGCATATCTGAAGCAGAATTTTCCTGGGAAACGCGTGTATCTGCTGGGGACTGCGGCATTGGAGCAGTCCTTTCGGGAAGATGGGATTCCATTGGTAGAGGAGGAGCCCGATATTGTTGTAATAGGCTTTGACATGACGCTCACCTATCACAAGTTAGAGCGGGCGTGCACCTTCATTCGAAATGGTGCCCAATTCCTTGCTACCCATATGGATATCAATTGTCCCACGGAAAACGGTATGATTCCTGACTGCGGCGCCATGTGCAGAGCAATTTCTGCCTCAACAGGCAGGGAGCCGCGCTTTCTCGGAAAGCCCAGCCGGGAGACACTGGATATGATCCTTCAGGAGAAGGGAGGCCAGAAGCAAGGAATCGCGTTTGTTGGCGACAGGCTTTATACGGATGTTGCCACAGGCGTGAAGAACGGGGCAAAAGGAATCCTGGTGCTGTCAGGAGAGACAAGGCCTGAGGATCTGGAGAAGTCCAATATACAGCCGGACGGAGTGTTTGCATCGTTGAAGGATATGGCACAGTATTTGTAGGTTCTTGATTTCAGAATGGATAGACATTAGGAAAAGAGCGGAACAGGAGATGGTGTAAATGGGGATCACAACAGAAGAAGTAAGAAAACAGATACAAGAAGGCAGAACTGTGTTGGGCATTGAATTGGGATCTACCAGGATCAAGGCAGTCCTGACGGCGGAGGATCATATGCCGGTGGCCTCCGGCGTACACGACTGGGAGAACCGATTGGAAAACGGTATCTGGACCTATGATCTTAAGGATGTCTGGAGCGGGCTGCAGGATTGTTACCGGGATCTCGTGGAGGATGTGGACCGCCGGTATCAGGTCAGTCTTGAGAAAATCGGGGCGCTGGGTATCAGCGGCATGATGCATGGTTATATGGCGTTTGATGAAAGGGAGGAACTCTTAGTTCCTTTCCGCACCTGGAGGAATACTGTCACCGGGCAGGCTTCTGAGCGGCTGACAGAGGTCTTTCAATATCACATCCCTCAGAGATGGAGTATTGCACATCTCTATCAGGCGGTTTTAAATGGGGAAGAGCATGTTCCCTTTATTCGTTATTTTACCACACTGTCCGGTTACGTTCACTGGAAGCTGACGGGACAGCGTACGCTTGGTATCGGCGACGCCTCCGGAATGTTTCCCATTGATATTGCTTCCGGAGATTTTCATGAGCGGATGATCGGAGCGTTTGACGGGCTTGTGGCCGATAAGGGCTATCCGTGGAAGCTGCGGGAGATCATGCCAAAGGTGCAGAAGGCGGGGGAGGCTGCCGGACTGCTGACTCCGGAGGGCGCGAAGCTCATAGATCCCACCGGCAGGCTGCAGGCAGGCATTCCCTGCTGTCCGCCGGAGGGCGATGCTGGAACCGGTATGGCGGCCACGAATTCAGTTGCCCGCCGGACCGGTAATGTGTCTGCCGGCACCAGCATTTTCGGGATGATAGTCCTGGAGAAGGAGCTTCAGAAGGTATATGAAGAGATCGATCTTGTCACAACGCCGGACGGAAGTCTGGTGGCGATGGCACACTGCAACAACTGCACTTCCGATCTAAATGCCTGGGTGGGCATTTTCCGGGAATTTGCAGAGAGTATGGGCATGAAAACGAATACGGATGAATTGTTCGGCGGCTTGTACCGTAAAGCCCTTGAGGGCGATAATGACTGCGGAGGACTGCTTGCGTATAACTATTTATCTGGGGAGCATGTGACCGGGTTTGACGAGGGTCGTCCGCTGTTTGTCCGCATGCCGCTGGCACGTTTCAATCTTGCCAATTTCATGAGGGTTCATCTGTTTACGGCGTTGGGAGCATTGAAGACAGGGATGGACATCCTGATGAAGGACGAGGGCGTGAAAGTGGATGAGATATTGGGTCATGGAGGCCTGTTTAAGACAAAAGGTGTGGGACAGCGCATTCTGGCAGGAGCGCTCAATGCCCCGGTCAGCGTGATGGAGCATGCCGGGGAAGGCGGTGCGTGGGGTATGGCATTGCTTGCTTCCTATATGCTGCATCGCATGGATGGGGAATCCTTAGCTGATTTTCTGGAACAAAATGTATTTGCCGGACAGGAACGGTGGAGAGAAATCCCCCACGAGGAGGATGTGGAAGGGTTCCGCCTGTTTATGGAACAGTATACCAGGGGATTGGGTATTGAGAGAGCCGCAGTTGAATTGTTAAGAGCATGAGAAGAGGAGCGAGGTTGGCAATGGATACAAAGGAATTGCAAAGAATGGCAAATGAAGTCCGTAAGAGCATCATCACAGCAGTACATGGGGCAAGTTCCGGACACCCCGGCGGATCTTTGTCCGCGGCAGATATTTTTACATATCTCTATTTTGAAGAAATGAATATTGATCCTGGGGACCCGCGAAATCAAGACCGGGACCGCTTCGTATTGTCCAAGGGGCATACGGCGCCGGGATTATATTCTGCGCTTGCGCACCGGGGATATTTTCCGGTGGAGGATCTGCTTACGCTGCGTCAGTTGGGTTCCTATTTACAGGGGCATCCCTGCATGCAGGAGACGCCGGGGGTGGATATGTCTTCCGGTTCTCTGGGCCAGGGAATTTCTGCAGCGGTGGGGATGGCTCTTGCTGCCAAAATGGATGGTAAAGATTACAGAGTCTATACGCTGCTTGGGGATGGGGAACTGCAGGAGGGGCAGGTATGGGAAGCCGCCATGTTTGCGGGACACAGGAAATTAGATAATCTGACCGTGATCGTAGATAACAACGGGCTGCAGATTGACGGCAGTGTTGAGGAGGTGTGTTCGCCATATCCCATTGACCGTAAGTTCCGGGCGTTTCATTTTCATGTGATCTGTATTGACGGAAATGATATGGAAGAACTTCGCAGAGCATTTGAGGAGGCAAGACGTACCAAAGGTATGCCCACGGCCATCATTTGCAGGACAGTAAAGGGAAAAGGTGTCTCCTTCATGGAATATGCAGCAGGCTGGCACGGGAAGGCGCCGAATGATGATGAATATGAGCGGGCAATGACAGAACTGGAGGAGGCAGGTAAGATATTATGACAGAGGTAAGAAAGATTGCAACAAGAGAAAGCTATGGGAATGCGCTGGCGGAGTGCGGGGCCGAATTCCCGGAACTGGTAGTTCTGGACGCAGATCTTGCAGGCGCGACTAAGACGGAAATATTCCGCAAGGCTTTTCCGGAGCGTCATATTGACTGCGGTATTGCAGAGTGCAACATGACCGGTATCGCAGCGGGCCTTGCCACTTGCGGCAAAATTCCTTTTATCAGTTCCTTTGCCATGTTTGCAGCGGGCCGGAACTTTGAACAGATACGCAATTCGGTGGGGTATCCTCATCTTAATGTTAAGATTGGAGCCACCCATGCCGGTATTACCGTGGGGGAGGACGGTGCGACGCATCAATGTAATGAGGATATCGCTCTCATGAGGACAATCCCCGGTATGACGGTCATTGTGCCGTCGGATGACGTGGAGGCAAGAGCGGCTGTCCGGGCAGCGATCGAGAAGAAGGGACCTGTGTATCTTCGATTTGGGCGTGCGGCAGTTCCCGTCATCAACGACAGTTCGGATTACCGGTTTGAAATCGGAAAAGGCGTTCTTCTGCGAGAGGGCAGCGACGTCACCGTTGTGACATGCGGCATTACGGTGGCGGCGGCATTAGAGGCGGCGGATATGCTTGCGGCAGACGGTATCCATGCGGAGATCATCAATATCCATACCATCAAGCCCCTGGATCAGGAACTGATCATTGCATCCGCTGGCAAGACAGGAAGCGTGGTGACAGTGGAAGAACATTCCGTCATCGGCGGGCTGGGGAGTGCTGTGTGCGACTGCTTATCCGAGTGCCTGCCAACTTCTGTTATGAAGATCGGTATGCCCGACGTGTACGGGGAATCCGGTCCCGCGGATGCCCTGGTTAAAAAGTATGGATTGGACAGTCAAGGTATTTACCGGAAGATAAAGGATTGGATGGATGGGACGAAAAAGTAACAGTTCAGTCCGCGCCATTCGCAAAGGCGCTCCTTGCGAAACTGTCGGTTACTACTCACAGCCCCTCACCCTCATGCGCAATCGTCGCTCTGACGAGCTCCAGGTTTCCGTTTCACTTCGGTCCGTGCTAAACAAGTGCCACAGGCACTTAGCACCACTGCTATCGCAGTTAAGATTGCTTATGAGGGCATATTATTAATAACAGTTCAGTCCGCGCCATTCGCAAAGTTCTACGCTCCGCTTCGGTCGTTGCTAAACAAGTGCCACAGGCACTTAGCAACCTGCGGCGCTTTCTCGCTGCTGCGCAGCTAACTTTGCTCATATTCGGGCGCTCATCTCATGAAAATACGGTATATGTGCTCTGTGTGCAAGCACTCACGCACATATACCGTATTTCATGACTGAACTGTTATTGACAAAAAATGGTTGCGATTCTCCAAAAGTATGATAAAATGAATGTGTGCGCTTTAGGACAGGCCACGCAGTATTGGTTACTTTGTGAGTGTGCTTCCGTTGAGGCAGGATGCTCGCATAACAATAAACCAAAGTAAATTTTATTAGGAGGAATTGTCAAATGGCAAACAAATGGGTATACCTTTTTAGCGAAGGTAATGCTAACATGCGTGAACTTCTTGGCGGTAAGGGAGCAAACCTGGCAGAGATGACCAGTCTGGGACTTCCGGTACCTCAGGGCTTCACAATCACTACCGAGGCATGTACTCAGTACTATGAGGATGGTAGAGAGATCAACGAGGAGATTCAGGGACAGATTAACGAGTACATCGTTAAGATGGAAGAGATTACCGGCAAGAAATTCGGTGATAAGGAGAACCCGCTTCTGGTATCTGTTCGTTCCGGCGCAAGAGCATCTATGCCCGGTATGATGGACACCATCCTGAACCTTGGTCTGAACGAGACTGTTGTCAATGTTATTGCTGAGAAGTCTGGCAATGCTCGTTGGGCATGGGACTGCTACAGAAGATTTATCCAGATGTACTCTGACGTAGTTATGGAGGTCGGTAAGAAGTACTTTGAGGAGCTTATCGATCAGATGAAAGCGAAGAAAGGCGTTACACAGGACGTTGAGCTTACCGCTGATGACCTGAAGGAACTGGCAGGCCAGTTCAAGGCTGAATACAAAGAGAAGATCGGGGCTGATTTCCCGGATGATCCGAAGGAGCAGCTGATGGGCGCTATCAAGGCTGTATTCCGTTCCTGGGACAACCCTCGTGCCAATGTATACCGTCGTGACAACGATATCCCGTATTCCTGGGGAACCGCTGTAAACGTACAGTCCATGGCATTTGGTAACATGGGTGATGACTGTGGTACTGGTGTTGCATTTACCCGTGACCCGGCTACCGGTGAGAAGAAGCTGATGGGTGAGTTCCTGACCAATGCACAGGGCGAGGACGTGGTTGCAGGTGTTCGTACTCCGATGCCTATCGCTCAGATGGAAGAGAAGTTCCCGGAAGCATTCGCACAGTTCAAGACTGTTTGCGAGACTCTGGAGAAACATTACAGAGATATGCAGGATATGGAGTTCACGGTTGAGAACCAGAAGCTGTATATGCTGCAGACCAGAAATGGTAAGAGAACCGCACAGGCAGCTCTTAAGATTGCATGTGACCTGGTTGACGAAGGTATGAGGACCGAGGAAGAGGCAGTAGCTATGATCGATCCCCGTAACCTGGATACACTGCTTCATCCGCAGTTCGACGCTGCAGCATTGAAGGCAGCTACACCGGCTGGCAAGGGACTTGGAGCTTCTCCGGGCGCTGCATGCGGTAAGATCGTGTTTACTGCTGAAGATGCTGAGGCATGGAACGCAAGAGGAGAGAAGGTTGTTCTGGTACGTCTTGAGACATCTCCGGAGGATATCACCGGAATGAAGGCTTCCCAGGGTATCCTGACTGTCCGCGGTGGTATGACCTCTCATGCAGCCGTAGTAGCACGTGGTATGGGTACCTGCTGTGTATCCGGCTGCGGCGATATTGCTATGGATGAAGAGAATAAGAAGTTCACCCTTGCAGGAAAAGAGTATCATGAGGGAGATTACATCTCCATCGACGGTACTACCGGTAACATTTACGATGGACAGATTGCTACTGTTGACGCTACCATCGCTGGTGAGTTCGGTAGAATCATGGCATGGGCAGACAAGTACAGAACCCTGAAGGTTCGTACCAATGCGGATACACCTACAGATGCTAAGAAGGCTCGTGAGCTGGGCGCTGAGGGAATCGGTCTGTGCCGTACCGAGCATATGTTCTTCGAGGAAGACAGAATTGCAGCATTCCGTGAGATGATCTGTGCAGATACCGTTGAGGAGAGAGAAGCAGCACTGGAGAAGATCCTGCCGTATCAGCAGGGCGACTTCGAAGCGCTGTATGAGGCTCTTGAGGGCAATCCTGTAACCATCCGTTTCCTGGATCCGCCTCTGCATGAGTTCGTTCCCACCGAGGAGGCTGATATTGAGAAGCTTGCTGCTGCTCAGGGCAAATCTGTGGAAGATATCAAGAACATCATTGCTTCCCTGCATGAGTTCAACCCGATGATGGGACACAGAGGCTGTCGTCTTGCAGTTACCTATCCGGAAATTGCAAAGATGCAGACCAAGGCTGTTATCCGTGCAGCAATCAATGTTCAGAAGGCACATGCTGACTGGAACGTGAAACCGGAAATCATGATTCCGCTTGTATGCGAGATCAAAGAGTTGAAATATGTGAAGAAAGTGGTTGTAGAGACTGCTGATGCAGAGATCGCAGCTGCAGGCGTTAAGCTTGAGTATGAAGTAGGTACTATGATCGAGATCCCGAGAGCAGCACTGACCGCTGACGAGATCGCTACCGAGGCTGACTTCTTCTGCTTTGGTACCAACGACTTGACACAGATGACCTTCGGATTCTCCCGTGATGATGCAGGCAAGTTCCTGAATGCGTACTATGACTGCAAGATCTTCGAGAACGATCCGTTTGCGAAGCTGGATCAGACAGGCGTGGGCAAGCTGATGGAGACTGCTATCAAGCTTGGCAAGCCGGTAAATCCGAAGCTTCACGTTGGTATCTGTGGAGAGCATGGCGGAGATCCTTCTTCCGTAGAGTTCTGCCACAAGATCGGTCTGGATTATGTATCCTGCTCACCGTTCCGTGTGCCGATTGCAAGACTTGCAGCAGCACAGGCGGCAATTAATAATAAATAGTCAGCAAAGGCTATGAGTTGAAATGGTCCGTTTCAGAGTGTATATTCATTTTGAAACGGACTGTTTTTATTGAAAGGGGAATGTTATGCAAAAGAAAAATGATAGAAAGATTTTTTTGAGTTTGTGTTTATGGATGTTTATTCCATCTGTTTACCTGCTGATTCGGATGAATATTGTTGCGGTTAATCAGGTGGACATTAATATCCTGGGACAAATGGAATGGTTTGATTTAATGGATGAGATCATTACGACGGCATTTGTCACCCCGTTGTATTATCTTCTGAAAAGTAAAGATGCCAGAAAAAACGGCTTTTCATTTCTGCTATCCTTTGGTGTGTATTTCCTGTTTACCGTAATTATTTCATTGTATATTGGAAATATATCAGCGTTTATGAATGCTGAATATGCGAAAGAATATCTTTTGATGCAGTCAGTCTCTATGTTGATTGCTTTTGTCGGGGTATTTGTGAATTTGATATTTATCCTATATGATCATTATAATTTTATCTTATTGTTTACGGTGATAAAGTTACTATTATTGTCTATATTTGATTATTTGCTGATACCTGTATTTCAAGATTTAGGGGCTTCCTATTCTGAAATTATTGTGAATACGTTTCTTGCAATATTATCTATGATTCTTATTCTCAAAAAGAGATATATTTCATTTGCTGTCCGCAGCAAAGATTTTCTACGTTCCTGGGCCCAAATAGGGGCTTTTTCTGGATTACAGATATTTTTGGATAATTTTATCTATGCGTTGATTGTATGCCGCATGGTAAATGCAGTTTTTGAATCCGGGAATTATTGGGTGGCAAATAACTTTATATGGGGGTGGTTATTGGTGCCGATTACATGTCTGGTACAGGTCATACAAAAGAATTCTCTGAAAAGCGTTACGATCCATAATGTCTGGAAGTATGTTTGTATCATCCTGCTGGTGTGGGCAATTACGATACCGACCTGGAGATTTGTGATACACGACATCATGGGAATCGATAACGATAGAGACATCTTAAATATACTATATATTTTAGTGCCGTATTATGTGTGTTATATTGTTGCTGCCGTGATCGATGCATGGTTTGTTTCAAAAGGAAAAACCGTATATCTATTTATAAATTCGGTCATTGTCAATATTGTATATTATGGAATCATGTATGCCTTATTCATAGCAGGTACATTTGATCTAAATATTCATTTTATCATTCATCTTTTTGGAATGGGTATGGTAGTTCATATGTTGATTTCAATACTATTCTATTTCAGTGAAAAGAAAAAGAAAAATTTCGAGTTGATTTCAGGAGTGACTGTCACATAGAGTGACACTTCGTGTTCAATGAGTCTGCCGGATCACGCCGCAGCCGATCTTGATGCCGGCGTCGCCGGCCGGCTGGGAAGTAAAATCATCCCTCTGGCTGTGGATGATCACAGATTTTCCGATGATTTCGGCCAGCGTAAAGCGTTTATCATAGAAAACGCTGTAAGCATATCCCTGATTGGCAAGTAACGGCGGCATATCGCCGCTGTGCTGCGGATGCTCCTGCTTCGTAGGATTATAATGGCTGCCTGTATTCTGGAACTGATTAGAACAGTCGCCATATTCATGGATATGCATCGCATAAAAATCTGAGGAGCCTGGATTGTTGATGTCAGGCAGTCCAAAGATTTGAGCTTCTATTAAGATTCCGCCGTACTGCGTCTGGTAGAAATTAACGCTTCCGTTTAATTGAGACTCGGAGGAGGAGCCCCTGATCCAGGCCTGGGCCTGTGGCTGATAATAGGATAACAGATTGATAAAAGCATCAGATGGAGTGGTTTGATACATGGAAGTATTCCTTTCCGGTAGAAACCGATCATATCATTTCTAAAGACAATATATGCAGAGAAAGCAATACGGTTCACAGCGCATAAAAATCCAGCAGAATATTCTGTTGACATATTGGTCTACAGATAGTAGAATGGAAGTGGGTCTACAGTGAGTAGAATAAGGAGGTGTTACAGTGGGCGAAATGAAATTAGGAGTGGTAGAAGCGCAGTTTGCAGACATTATTTGGAAGCATGAACCGCTGCCATCTAGTCAGCTGGCAAAGCTGGCGGAACAGGAATTGACATGGAAGAAATCTACGACATATACCATATTGAAACGCCTGTGTGAGCGGGGGATTTTCCAAAATGTGAACGGGACAGTGAGTTCGTTGGTTTCCAGGGAGGAATTCTATGCCCTGCAGAGTGAGCGTTTTGTGGATGAGACTTTTGACGGTTCGCTGCCGGCATTTGTAGCCGCTTTTGGTACGAGAAAGAAGCTGTCGCCTTCAGAGATTGATGAGCTGCAAAGGCTGATTGAGGGTATGAGGGGGTGACGATCATGCTTGATAGAATTTTCATGCAGATACTGGATATGACGATAGTTGCAGTGCCTGTGATATTAATTGTGATTGTGGCACGTTTCATTTTGAAAGGAGCGCCGAAGGTCATTTCCTACGGACTGTGGTTTGTGGTATTGTTTCGGCTCTTATGTCCCATTGCGATAGAAGCTCCGGTCAGCATTGTCCCGAAGATGCCGTCTGTTTCGGAGCCTTATCACATACAGGGCGAGACGTCTTCTGTTATGGAGGCAGATCGGGTTCTTAACCTTGCAGATGGCGGCAGTTTGGAAAGTAAAAGCGAAGTGCAGAGCATCAAGAGCCTGGGGCAGACGGAATCCCAGGATGAGGCGTCTGAAGGTGTGACTGCTCAGAAATTGTGGCTTGTGATTGGCAAATACATCTGGATTGCAGGGATGCTTGCTATGGCTGGATATGCTTTGGGTTCCTGCCGGCAGTTGAGACGGAAATTGACCGGAGTCGTTGTATTCCGGGATAACATATATCTATCGGATTATATTGCCGCTCCCTTTGTGTTGGGAATATTTTGTCCGAAGATTTATCTGCCATCTGAGCTTCCTGTCAACGAACAGGAGTATATCCTGCTTCATGAGCAGCACCATATCCGCAGGTTCGATCATGTAGTCAAGATACTGGCATTTGCTGCCCTGTGCCTGCATTGGTTCAATCCTCTGGTCTGGCTATCCTTTGTCCTTCTTACAAAGGATATGGAAATGAGCTGCGACGAAGCAGTCATAAAGAAAGCAGGCGAGGGGATCCGGGCAGATTATTCGGCGTCTCTCTTAAGATTTGCGGCTGATCATACCAGGTTTGCCGGAACGCCCCTTGCTTTTGGTGAGGGTGACGCAAAAGGACGGATCAAAAATCTGGCAAACTGGAAAAAGCCGGTACTGGGGGCAGTTGCCGCGGCAGTCGTGGTCAGTGCGGCGCTGGCAGTTGGGCTTCTGACCAATCCGCCGTCTCATTCTAATGCGTCACCGCAGGATAAGATGATACCGTCAACAGAAGATGGGCATATGCAGCCGGATGGCGTGGGCACTTCCTCTCTGGATGCGGCCGTCAGCGCAGCCGTGTTGGAACGTGAGGAACCAGAAATTCCAGATGGACTGATCCGGGTAGAAAGTCATGTGCTCCTGGCATCAGAGAGCATCGGAGCATCAGACAGCGTTTTCCTGGATTCGCTGACCGTGTATGCGCTTGTCCTGTATGAGGTGTACAGTCCTTATGGAGATGCGGGGCAGGAGCTTCAAAGTGTGGAAGGAAGTTATATCCCTACAGTTCTGACATTTTCTATGAATGAAGACGGCGCTTATAATCTGACAGAATACTGGATACCCCGGGACGGTGATTACTATGCCAGAGATATCCGGGATAAGTTTCCCGGTTCTGCGGCGGAGGACGCATTGAATAGTCAGGTTTATGTGAAAGAACTGTCGGCAGAGTGTCAGGAGAAAGCCAGAGCCTGGATGGAGGAGCATGATCTGCCGCATGAGGAGATAGCCGCTCTTTTGGACGTTATCTGCAGTTCTCCGGCAGCATCGTCAAATCCCGGCGATTATATAGAGGCACACCGGGAGGAATACGCCAGACTGACCGGATACGGCGAATTTACCCTGCGTTATTGTTTCCGGCAGTTCCTTCAAGGAGACCAGACGGATCTTCAAGGTCATGTTATGGCCCTTGTCTGCGAAGAGATTGCCAACAACTGGGGGGAAGAACTTCCGGTAAATGATGCTACGCCTGCCACGGGGCAGGATTGGTTTGAAGCAGTCAGACAAAATGCCGAAGAGCTGACAAAGCAGTATGACAGCAGTGATTTAGAAAAATATTATCCGGTATCCTGGATGCTGTTACAGATGATCCATGAGGAGTAGGTCAGCTGGAAACCGTATTCTATGTTTAAAATGTAAATGCAACACAAATGATCAGAGGTGATCTGCTGCCAGGTTTATGATTGGCAGCGATTACCTCTGATTTATTATGGAAATGCATTTCATTTACTTTTTGTCGCAAAGACTTTTTATGTATATGGGCCAAAATAGGGACTTTTTAGGATAACAGATATTCTAAATATACTATATAATTTGCAAAGTGATGAGAATAAGGTTAAAATTAGAAAGAAATGTATTATATGGAAAAGGCAGAATAAATATAAGAGACAACCTTACCGTCATGCAAAGAGCCGTAGCCGTACCAAAAGTATCCAATGTTATTAATGCGGATATAGTGATTGCGGATGAAATTCATACAATGATGCAGGAGACTGTTAGTAATATGAATAGAAAAATGTTTCATGCACGTTGGTGCGGTTTAAGGAGTATAGAGTATAAGACAAGAAAGAGGTGCATCATGGAGAAGGAGAAATATATGGATGGTGAAATAAATGTAACTTCCATTGATATTAAGAAACAGAAAAGCGAGTGGAGAAAAAAAGGCTGGTCTATTCCCGACATTAGAGGCAGCAAACAAATCTGGTATATATTGGTAAGGAAACTGGTCGAATTAGTGGATGCCGCCCAAGCATATGATTTGGATTCACTTCCGGATATTTATGAAATTACGCAACCGCAATCATGGCGTACCTATGCGGCATTCTTAAAAGGCGTCGGTCTTGTAAAGAATCAGGCGGGGCGGCTGATTCTATCAGATGCTGGTATGAAATTCTTGGCGGAACCAACCAAAAGAAATCTGGCTGATCAGATACAGGATAGATTTCGATTGTTTGGTGAAGTACTTGGTATTCTGGAGATTGAACCTGCAACAGTGGAAGATACGGACAAACAACTTTGTAATAGTTATGGATTGAATTGGAATAATCTGAGCAATATTCGCAGACGTATGGATTGGCTGGAAGTATTGGGTTTAATACAAGCGATTGGCAATCGTAAATGGGAAGTGACCGATTCTGGTCGTGAGGCTTTAAAAGATTGGTGCTTGGTTAATCCGGAAGCACTTGAGTATATGGATGCTGATATGAATGATATAGAAATTGATGCTCCACCGGAAGAAATTGCCATATTGCTTCAACGTTTAGTCGATTCACCTGAAATGCATAAGAAAAGATGTACATATAACATATGGGTTCCAAGCCCAAATCGTATAGAAAATTTGCGTATGATTATACAGGTGGCTTGTGATCAAATTGTAAAAAAGGATTTATTTGAATTCATAGAAAACGAATTTAATCTGAGATTAAGCAGTGCTGAGTCTATGCTGCCATTTTTAAAAGCGTCGGGTCTTTTAGAAGAAGTTGGGCGAAATATTTATGTAGCAACTTCAGCAGCGAAGGCATGGCTGGAAACGGGAAGCGATTTAGATCTTATCAGGATTCTCCATGCTAATATGCAATTTGTCGGAGAGATGATAAAAGCAGCTGAAAATGATATTGTTCGTAATGATATATATGCCCAGGCAAAGTTATATGGTTTGAATACAGAAAAAGCACGATGGATTGCAGGTTTTTTGGTGGAGGCAGGTCTGTTAGAGGAACCTCAGTATCTCCATTTGAAAGCAACCCATATAGGAAAGCGTTTTGTTGTCGGTTTACCACTGGCAGAAGTAAACGAAAAAGTAGTTGAACCAACGAATGTATCTGATAAAGAGAAAGCGGTGGAGGATCAGTTTTTTGGTAAACTTGAAATGGTTTGTAATCGGTTGCATATTGCATCAACAGATCCTGGCGCAGAAGGGAAAAATTCGGGAGTTGCGTTTGAAGAAGCCATTGCAGAAATATTTTGCTTTATGGGATTTAAAGCTGAGAGAATCGGAGGCTCCGGTGATACAGATGTCGTTGTGAAATGGAAGGATGAGGAAGATAAGAATATCGTTGCAATCATAGACGGGAAATCTAAATCCGGGGGTCAGGTGTCGCATAGCGATATAAGTGATATTGCAATAGATACTCATAAAGAAAAGAACAGTGCAGATTACGTGGCGATTGTAGGTCCCGGGTTTAGTGGTGATACTATTCGAAATCATGCTAGAAAAAAGGGATTTGCACTTATTACAGAAAGTCAACTGATTGAAATTGCAAGTGCATCTAAGAAACTCGGGTTGAGTTTACAGGAAATTGCGCTTGCATTCCAAGTGCCTAATGGGTTATCTCAACTGGAAGAAATTATTTCTACGAAAAGAAGAGAATTGGACATTATATCAGAAGTTATTTCGAAGTTTCTGAGTGAACAGGAATTATTAGGTAGTCTTTCTCCGCGTGATTTGTTTTTATTATTAAGAAATTCAAATGAGTCTCCGTCCTTAGATGAGTTGATTAGTGTATTTGAAACACTTTCTAGGGAAGAAATTGGAGTACTGCAGAATGTTGACGGGAAAAGTTCCCTTGAAAATGAGAGATATATATTAAGGGGGGCGGAAAAGACGATTAATTATTTAAGAGCATTGGCATCTGCTATTGAAAAAGGAATTCAGAAGTAGGCAGAAATGGCTGAGCATAGAGAGAGGAAGATTTATGATAAAAGAAGATTTGTATGCACCTATTCGGGAGAAATACCAGAATTTAAAAACAGCATTAGAAGGTAATGATCTGGAGGAGATGATTCGGCTCACCTTAGATGTCCACGCCATGGTTCATCCTCAGACCATATCAGGCGCCGTTGAGAAGACGATAGCAGATTATGTAATGGATTATATGATGTCCGGGGATCATCAGAAGCAGCTTGTGCCGAGAATGAATTGTGACATCAGCTTAGAGTATGCGGGAACAGATACCGTTCCTATGTGCTGGCACTTCTGGCACATTTATCGGATCGAGGATTTGGTTTCCAATTTCCTTATCGCAGATCAGGATCAGATTTTTGACCAGCAGTGGCAGGCAAGAATGAATTCCCCTATTACAGATACAGGTAATGCTTTGGAATCTGCCGAGGCTGCGGATTTCGGCGACACGATAGACGTAAAGGCATTGCAGGAGTATATGCTTGAAGTCGGTAAGAATACCAGAAAAATCATTGCTGATCTGACGTTAGAGAAAATACGCGCAAAGCCCTCAGAGAAACAGCTAAAACGCATTGTGCAGGAAGGTGGACTGACTTCGGATAAGCGTTCTATATGGCTTTTGGATTATTGGGGAAGTCTGACCGTCGCAGGAATGATCCTTACTCCTCTTACCGATCATCATATGATGCATCTGCCTCCGTGTCTTGATCAGTTACCAATGTTTAAAATATAATTGCAACGCAAATGATCAGAGGTGATCTGCTGCCAGGTTTATGATTGGCAGCAATTGCCTCTATTTTTTGTTAAAATGATTGCAGATGTGCAACCAAATCATTTCTTTTACGGAATATAGTATGAAGCATCATACTTAAGAAAGGAGGGTGGCTATGCAGGATGAGGAAATCGTTTCTCTCTACTGGAAGCGTGAGGAATCGGCGGTTCGGGAAACGGAGAAAAAGTACGGCCGGTATCTTGGCAAGATTGCCTATAACATTCTGGGCAATTGGGAAGACAGTAAGGAGAGTGTCAATGAAACCTACTGGAAGGCGTGGAATTCTATTCCGCCGCATCTGCCGGCGGTTTTGTCCACTTATTTAGGGAAGATTACGCGGCAGGTTTCCATTGATACCTGGCGAAAAAGAAACAGCAAAAAAAGAAGCGTATCGGAATATGCGGTTTCACTGTCTGAATTAGAGGAGTGTCTGTCGGCAGGAAATGTAACCGAACAGGAGATTGATCTTAAGATGTTGGCAGCGTCGGTGAATCAGTATCTTCGCACCTTGCCGGAGGAAGCCAGGGACATTTTTATAGGCAGGTATTTTTTTGCAGACTCAATCCGGGAGGTAGCAGGATACAGCGGCATCAGTGAATCAAAGGCAAAAAGCATGCTGTACCGCATGCGGATCGGACTGCGGGCTTACCTGGAACAGGAGGGATTTTTGGATGAAAAGTGAGAGTATCAGTAATGCATTGAATTTATTGGATGAGGATATGATCCGGCATACCGAAGCAGTACGGGAGAGAGGAAGTCAGAGAAGGAAAAATAATTGGAGAAAGTGGGCACTTACAGCAGCCTGTCTGTGCCTGATCGTTGTTTCGGGCATTGTGTTTGGGGGCGTGCTTTGGGAGCAGCCGGGAGGTGAGGTTTCTGTGTTAGAAAAAGGTGTTGTATCTTGGCAGGGAATGATGCCGGTGGAGCCGGAAACAACCGTTTCCATTGCCTCATTGCTTGTATATAGCGATTCTGGAATGATAGTGGAGCAGGCACAGCAGATTGCATTTGTCCCCATCGGGCAATATAAGGGAATTTATGAAAAAAAAGCTTCCGTAGAAAGCGGCATTTTAGCGGAAAGCATTGGTGCAGATATTTCGGGGGCGCAAGACTGGTATCTTGTCTTGGGGCACACGGACATGCAGTATCTGATTGGCTGTCAGGGACAGGAGTATTCGCTCTGGAAATTCCTGTGCTTTGACTCAGAGGAATATCCCTATAACGATGTCTTAACGTTGGTTTATCAGATAGATTCTGCGGATCAGATAGCGGAAATACGGGTAGAGCCAGCAAGGATGGATAATACGGATGCTGGCAGACACATCCAGGAAGAGGTCGGAAGTCATAGTATCACGGACAGAAGCAACATAGCAGCGATTTATCAGATCCTTTCCGCTATGATCTGCTATGGAGAAAACCAGTGGGACAGAATTGATTATGGTGCTGTGGATGCAGACACAGAGAGCAAAAGTACATCTCATGAAGCAGTGAGGCTGGGACGTTACCTAAACTTTGTCACCGATTACGGGAATGAGATTGACGAACTGAAATATACGGCGGTTTCCCATATGTTTTATGAGTTTTCCGGTATTGCATATCAGCGGCTGACGGAGAATGAGGCAGCGGCTGTGGAAGGGATTTTGGGAATTGTATCAGAGGATAGGACAGAAAGTCATATTCCCTGATTAAGGAGTAAGGACGTCTAAGCGTGAGGCCCCAGATAGTTTTTCATACTTTTGAGTGCAGATTTTTCCAGGCGGCTTACCTGCGCCTGGGAAATGTGTATCTCATCGGCCACCTCCATCTGTGTCTTGCCCTCGAAGAATCGGAGCTGGATGATATAGTGCTCCCGTTCTCCCAGCCGGTCCATAGCGTCCATCAGCGCAAGATCCTCCACCCAGTTGTCTTCCTTATTCTTCTTATCACTGATCTGGTCCATCACATACAGAGTGTCGCCGCCGTCGGTGTAGACCGGGTCATAGAGGCTTAATGGGCTCTGGATTGCGTCCAGAGCATAGACCATATCCTCCTTGGAGATGCCCGCTTCATCTGCAATTTCCTGCAGTGTGGGCTCCTGGGAGGAGTTTTTCAGAAGAATTTCTTTGGCGTGTATTGCCTTATAGGCGGTATCCCGCAGGGAACGGCTGACGCGGATGCTGTTGTTGTCCCTTAAGTAACGGCGGATTTCCCCTACGATCATGGGGACGGCATAGGTGGAAAATTTTACCCCCATGGTGGGATCGAAGTTGTCAATGGATTTGATAAGTCCGATACAGCCAATCTGAAACAGGTCGTCGACATTCTCATGGTTGCCGGTAAAACGTTTGATCACGCTTAAGACGAGGCGCAGATTGCCTTTGATATAGGTTTCTCTTGCTTCATGGTCTCCTTGTTTGATTCTTTGGAACAATTCCGCTTTCTCCTCCTCCTTCAGAATGGGGAGCTTGGCAGTGTTCACACCGCAGATTTCAACCTTGTAGACAGACATGATGCATTTACCTCCTGGACTCTGATCTGTTTATAGTAGAAAGGATGTCCCAATTTAAGAAAAAAATTCTTTTTAAATGCAAAACTTTATAGTACAATAGATGTATAGTATGAAAAGTGGAGCAGATGGCGGCATGGAAGATCTGATTGATAAAAGAAACAGAAAACAGAAAATAGCACAAAGTGTTGTCAAACGTTGGAATGTCCATTACATGACAGAGGAAGAGGTGCGGGCGCAGCAAACTCAGATGCAGGGGCAATCCCAGGAGCAGGTGCAGCCTCAGGGCGAAGAAATACCTGCCAGTGAGATACTGGAGCGGCTACAGGCGGAAGCAGAAGCTGGAGAGGCTAAGAAGAAGGCAGAGCTGGAACGTCTGATCGAGCAGCAGGAGGAAGAGGATGCCCGCAATTACAATCCTCTCACCGGGGCTTTTTCTGGTGCATACGGCAGACAGAAGGTAGAGGATGAGGCAACCCAGGAGCAGATTGACGCTATTTTAGGCGCCAAAAAGGAAGCGTTTGAGGAACACCTTCAGAAGACATTGGAGGAGAACCAAAACGAGCCATAACCGGTGATAATTGCCGCATAAAGGACAGAGCGTGTTAATAATCTGGTAATAAGCATTTGATTTATGGAGTTGTTTATGAAGGATTCTCTGTTGTTACAGAAATATCACGGTCTGGGCAATGATTACCTGGTGCTGGATCCTCACAAGAATGAGATACATCTGCAGGAACGTCACATTGTCCGGCTCTGCCGTCGCAATATCGGAGTGGGTGCCGATGGAATTCTGTACGGTCCCCTGTTTGAGGGAGATCGTATATCGGTTCAGATATTCAATCCGGATGGGAGCGAGGCGGAGCGCAGCGGCAATGGTGTGCGTATTTTTGCAAAATATCTGTTGGATGCGGGTTATATCCCCAGAAAAACCTTCACCCTTACCACCAGAGCGGGGGATGTGGTGGTGGATTTTCTGAGCGAGGATGGCAGCCGCATGAAAGTGAATATGGGAAAAGCCCGGTTTG
Source organism: Lachnospiraceae bacterium (assembly GCA_029071325.1). Classification (GTDB taxonomy): domain Bacteria; phylum Bacillota; class Clostridia; order Lachnospirales; family Lachnospiraceae; genus Roseburia_C. Next base: position 46,631 of record JAIEAP010000044.1, read on the forward strand.
CAGGCGGAGTCCTGGAGGGAATCACAACATCAGAGGAAATCGTGAACGAGCCTCTGATTTTTCATGGGCAGCTTTATAATGCCACCTGTGTATCCATGGGGAATCCCAATTGCGTCATCATGATGGAGGAGGTCAACGGCAGCAAAGCAAAGGAACTCGGTCCTTATGTGGAAAACGCCAGTTATTTTCCCAACCGGATCAATATGCAGCTGTGCCATGTGCTGGACCGAAGCCATGTTCAGGTGGAAATCTATGAACGGGGGGCCGGATATACACTTGCGTCCGGAACCGGAGCCTGTGCGGCAGCCACAGCTGCGTACCGGCTGGGGCTGTGTGATGGGGAGATCACGGTATCTATGCCGGGAGGAGAACTTCTGGTAGAGGTGGAACCCGATTATACGGTTTATCTGACGGGAGATGTGTGCCGGGTAGGAACAATCCTGCTGGCAGAGAATTTTTTTGCTTGAAATTTAGATACGGTATGTATAGACTAGAAGTAACTGTGTGGAACAGTTTTGAATAAAGAATGATAATCTGAGAGAGGAACGTGAGAAAAATGAAGAAATTACTGGATCTTATCACGGAGGAAATGACGTCGGCGTTTGCAGAGGCAGGATTGGACGAAAAGTATGCCAGGGTAACGCCCTCAAACCGTCCGGATCTGTGCGAATATCAGTGTAACGGCGCAATGGCGGCGGCAAAGGAATATAAGAAAGCTCCCATAGAACTTGCAGAGCAGGTGGCAGGGAAGCTTGCGGATAACGACATGTTTGAACTGGCAGAAGCGGTAAAGCCGGGATTTTTAAATCTGAAGCTGAGCCGTAAGTTCGTTGCAGCCTATGTGGAAGAGATGATGCAGGATGAGGAGCGCCTGGGCTGCGAAAAAGAGGCGTCTCCCAAGACCATCATGATTGATTACGGCGGGCCTAATGTGGCAAAGCCTCTGCATGTAGGACATCTGCGTTCAGCAATCATCGGTGAGAGCGTGAAGCGTATTGGCAGGTTTATGGGGCACAACATGATCGGGGACGTACATCTGGGGGACTGGGGTCTGCAGATGGGACTTATCATTACCGAACTGAAGGAGCGTCAGCCGGGAATTCCCTATTTTGACGAGACATACACCGGGGAATACCCGACAGAGCCCCCCTTTACGATTTCCGAGCTGGAGGAGATCTACCCAACAGCAAGCGCAAAATCCAAGGAGGATGAAGCGTACAAGGAAGCTGCTATGCAGGCGACGTATGAGCTGCAGCAGGGGAGACGGGGCTATCAGGCGCTGCTCTCGCATATTTTAAATGTATCTGTGACGGATCTTAAGAAGAACTATGAGAATCTGAACGTGTCTTTTGAACTGTGGAAGGGAGAGTCGGACGCGCAGCCTGATATCCCGGATATGGTGGAGAAGATGAAGGCGGACGGCTATGCCCATATCAGCGAGGGGGCTCTGGTGGTGGATGTAAAGGAAGAGACAGACACCAAGGAAATTCCTCCCTGCATGATCTTAAAATCAGACGGAGCTTCTCTTTATAATACTACCGATCTTGCAACCATCGTATGGCGTATGCGGGACTATCATCCGGATGAGATCATCTATGTGGTGGATAAACGTCAGGAACTGTATTTTACCCAGGTATTCCGCTGTGCCAGGAAGACACATCTGGTGGATGAAAATACCAGGCTTACTTTCCTGGGCTTTGGCACCATGAACGGCAAAGACGGCAAACCCTTTAAGACGAGAGAGGGCGGGGTGATGCGTCTGTCTACTTTGATCGAGAACATCAATGAAGAGATGTACCGCAAGATTACGGACAACCGCACGGTTTCTGAGGACGAGGCGAGGGAGACGGCAAGGGTTGTGGCGCTGTCTGCTGTAAAATACGGTGACTTGTCCAATCAGGCATCCAAGGATTATATGTTTGATATGGAACGCTTTACCTCTTTTGAGGGAAATACGGGTCCCTATATTCTCTATACGATTGTCCGGATGAAGTCTATTCTGAATAAGTACAAAGAGGCTGGAAAAAGCGCGGAGGGTGCAGTCATAGAGCCTGCCCATTCCGACAGCGAGAAGGCTCTGATGCTTCAGATCGCTGGGCTTAGCGCGGCAATACAGAGCGCTTATGAGGAGACGGCTCCCCACAAGGTATGCGCTTATATCTATGAACTGGCAAATGCGCTGAACCATTTTTATCATGAGACCAAGATCATGGCAGAGGAGCGGGCGGATGTACAGGCATCCTATATCCGGCTACTTAAGCTTACGAAACGCGCGCTGGAGCTCTGTATTGATATGCTTGGATTTTCAGCGCCGGATAGGATGTAGCCATGTTAGGAGAACGAAGAGGAGCTATTTTTGATCTGGACGGCACGTTATTAGATTCCATGGGTGTGTGGAGGAAGATTGATGAAGATTTTCTTGGAAAACGTGGATTTGCGGTGCCGGAGGATTATCTTGTGGCAATCACTTCCAAGAATTTTGATGCGGCGGCAGAGTATACCATTGCGCGGTTTGGGCTGTCGGAAAGCAGGGAGGCGGTCATAGCGGAATGGTTTGCCATGGCGCAGCAGTCTTACGCCTGGGAGGTGGAGGCAAAGCCCTATGTCCTGGAGTATTTACAGCAGCTAAAAGCAGAGGGGGTGCGCATTGCGGCGGCAACCTCCTCTGATGAACGTCTGTTTCTCCCGTGTCTTAAGCATTTGGGGCTTTATGAGTTCTTTGATGCCTTTGCAGTGACGGCTGAGGTGCCAAGAGGCAAGGGTTTCCCGGATGTGTACCGCCTGGCGTCGGAGCGGATCGGTCTCTCCCCGGATTTCTGTGTGGTCTATGAGGATATCTTAAAAGGGATTGAGGGTGCAAAAATGGACGCTTACTATACAGTGGGAGTGGAGGATATCCACTCTGCCTATGAGAAGGAGGATATCCGCAGGCTTGCGGACCGGTATATCGTCAGCTTTGAGGAACTGCTGGGTACATAAACAAGCATGCTGTTTGCATTGTTTTGATAGGTATGTTATATTTATAAAATATACAGAAAAAAAGTGAATAGGTGGAGGAGAGTTATGAGGAAATATTTGTATTTGATATTTGTATGTTTTTTTTGCACGCTGTTTGTTGCGTGTGATGACAGTGTCGATCATGCGGGGAAAGAGAATATACTATCTAATGATACGGAGGTTGTAACAGAATATTACACATTTCCTGAACAGGAGACAGAAACAGAAGAGACGGAAGAAAGCACAGTACAGACAGAAAGTATAGCGTCGGCAGAACAGGAGAAGCTGCCGGAAGAAGCGGCGCCAATCTATACTTATAAAGAATTGGATCAAATCATGTATGCGCGGCAGTCTGTAAATGTCAGAAACCTGCCGGGTGTAGAAGGTGACAAAGTAGGCACGCTTTCTTACGCACAGGAAATAACAGTTACGGGACAGTGCAATGAGACAAGCTGGTATAGAGTTAATTATGGAGGGACGGAGGCTTTTGTAAGTGATCAATATTTGACAGATCAAAAGCCGGTTATGGAGAACGTAACGCAAGAACAGATTCCTGCAAACAGTAATTCGAATGCTGCGAGTGTAGAAAATAGCACGCCGTCTTATGAGAATCATCAAAATGGCGGGACATCTGTAACCGTTCCAGAAGCTGAGGAGACCGGTGAAAATCTGGTGTGGGTTCCGATACATGGCGGAACGAAATACCACAGTACGTCTTCCTGTAGTAATATGATAGATCCAATGCAGGTATCTAAGGAAACGGCGATAGCAAATGGTTATGAACCATGTAAAAGATGTCATTGAATATAATATGATTTGAAATTGGCTCTCATCATATGATGAGAGCCGTTTTTTTATTGTGTCTGCTTATTGATATAGTTTGTTTTGAATTTGGAGTACATGATCTTCTGACTTCGATAGAGACCATGGTATCCCGAAAGCATGTAGCTTAAGGCAATCGCCAGCAGGAAGTAGGGCATTCCTTCCAGCCCGAAGAGCTCGAAGCTGATCAGCAATGAAGTGATGGGGCAGTTAGTGACTCCGCAGAATACGGCAGTCATGCCTACAGCAGTGCATAGGGAGGGTGAAAATCCAAGCCATCCGCCGAAGAGACAGCCAAAGCTTGCGCCGATGAAGAGTGTAGGCACAATCTCTCCGCCTTTATATCCGGCAGCCAGCGTCAGGGCAGTAAAAACGATCTTCAATAGAAATGCCTCCGGGGCAATGCTGCCGTCAAAGCATCTGGATATAGTTTCTACACCGGCGCCGTTATAATGCTGGTTGCCCACCAGTGCCGTGAGCAGCACAATGATGCATCCGCCTGTGAATATACGCAGATATTCATTGGTGATAAAGCGGCGGTACAGATGTTCACAGCCATGCAGCGCCACGCAGAACAGAATGCTGACCAGTGCGCACAGAATGGCAAGCAGCGAGATGGTGGCGGCGGAGCCTATGGTAAAAGGCGGCAGTTCATGGATCTCATAGAAGGGCGGCATAATATGAAAATGCAGCGCCAGACCGTGTGCCGTCAGTGCGGATATGACACAGGGGAGCAGAGCGGAATAGTGCATAATGCCTACGCTTACCACTTCCATAGAAAATATGGCGGCGGCCATAGGTGTGCCGAACAGGGCGGAGAAAGCGGCGCTCATGCCGCACATGATCATGATATGCTGGTCCTTTTCGTCAAAACGGAACAATCTACCCAGTGAGTTGCCAATGCTTCCGCCTAACTGCAGGGCAGCTCCCTCTCTGCCGGCGGAACCGCCGAACAGGTGCGTGATCAGAGTGGACAGGAAGATAAGCGGCGCCATGCGCAGAGGTATCCGTCTGCCGGACTGAATGGCAGACAGAACCAGATTGGTGCCTTCGTCATGTTCGTCCTTAAATATGTGATATAACCATACAATGACAACACCGCCTGCCGGCAGAAGCAGAATCAGCCAGGGATGGGCGAAGCGCATCCCGGTGACATACGCCATGCCCAGATAAAAGGCAATGCCGATCATGCCTACCAGGACTCCGGACAGAATAGAGAAGATGACCCATTTGACGGCTGTTTTCAGCCGTTTCAGATTGTGTACGAGTTTGTGCTTTATCGTAGCAACCGCTTCATCGGTGAGTATTGTGTTCATCATAAATCTAACTCCTTATTATATACCTATGTAACAGTTCAGCCGCGCCCGCCATTCGCAAAACCAGCCAGCAAAGCTGTCTGCCGCCGCTATGCGGCTCTGCATTTTGCTCATGGAGGGGTGCTCCTCTCATGAAATAGCGGTACATGTGCTTTGCGTGCAAGCACTCACGCACCTGTACCGTTATTTCATGGCTGAACTGTTAATATCTATGTTATCACCGGAATATATGTTTGACAAATATTTTCTTAAGGGGGAGTGGAATGAAGAATGCGTCTCTTTCCGGCACACCGGGATGGACGTTTGGATAATATAAACGAAAAAACACGAAAAACATGGCAAAAGTGCACAAAAATAGAGTGGCAAAATCATGTAAGTATACAAAATGTAAGAAAGCCTCTTGCTATTTTTCGCAAAAAGGGGTATGGTATACATATCCGCTGAAAACGTTACCGGAATGATGCCGACCTGATCACAGAGCCGTGCAGGTTGACATGGAACGGGCGTTTCGGACAGGATGCACATTATATTTTAGGAGGATGTACTATGAAGAAAAAATTAGTATCACTCATGCTGGTTGTTTCTATGGCTGGTGCGTTATTGGCAGGCTGCGGCGGCGATGACGATAAGGATGCCAATAAAGGCGGAAACAACACCCCGGGCACAGAGAATAACGGTGGTAGCGATGACCAGCAGACAGCAGGTTCCGGTAAGGTTTATTACTTGAACTTCAAGCCGGAGCAGGCAGATGCCTGGGTAGATCTGGCAGCAGCTTACACAGCTGAGACTGGTGTTCAGGTAGACGTGGTAACGGCTGCATCCGGTACATACGAGGAGCAGTTAAAGTCTGAGATGGCTAAGAGCGACGCTCCTACGTTGTTCCAGGTAAACGGACCGGTTGGTCTGGCTACATGGAAGGATTACTGCTATGACATGTCTGGTTCTGAAGTATACGGACAGCTGAAGAGCGATGAGTTCGCACTGAAGGACGGCAGTTCTGTACTTGGTATTGCGTACGTTATCGAGACTTATGGTCTGATCTACAATAAGACGGCTCTGGAAGCATACTGCGGAATGGACAATGCAGTTGTTTCTTCTATTGATGAGATCAACAACTTCGAGACACTGAAGGCAGTGGCAGACGATATCCAGGCTAGAGCATCTGAGCTTGCAGATGCATCAGGATTCCCCATCGAGGCAGCATTCACATCTGCTGGTATGGATTCCTCCTCTGACTGGAGATTCAAGACCCACTTAGCAAACCTGCCGATCTACTATGAGTATGAGGCAGACGGCATCGGCTCTACCGAAGCTATCAAGGGAACCTTCCTTGACAACTACAAGAACATCTGGGATCTGTACACCACAGACGCTACCTGCGCAGGCTCTATGCTGTCAGGTAAGACCGGTGATGACGCAGTTGCAGAGTTCGGTCTTGGTCAGGCTGTATTCTATCAGAATGGTACCTGGGCTTACGGTGATATCACCAATGCAGGTATTTTGACAGATGACGACCTTGGCATGATGCCGATCTACATCGGTGCTGCAGGCGAGGAGAATCAGGGTCTGTGTACAGGTTCTGAGAACTACTGGTGTGTAAACAAGAACGCATCCGAGGATGATATCCAGGCAACTCTGGACTTCTTAAACTGGGTAGTAACCAGCGATACCGGACGTGACAGCTTAGCAAACACCATGGGCTTCGTAACTCCGTTCAAGGCATTTGATGATGGTTACACCGCTGCTAACCCGTTCATCGAGGATGACAACGAGTACATCGCAGCTGGTAAGATTCCGGTGAAGTGGTGCTTCACAACAATGCCTTCTGAGGCTTGGAAAGACGGCGTAGGTTCTGCGCTTACTGCATATGCTGCAGGTACAGGCTCTTGGGATGACGTTGTAACAGCATTCGTTGATGGCTGGGCTACAGAGTACGCAGCAGCAAACGAGTAAATCAAATATCTGATTTTTGAGATCAGAACTTATTTCAGGGCGGGCGAGAGATCGCCTGCCCTTTAAAAAAAGGAAAGGAAAAATATTATGGATAAAGCAATTAAAAAATATTTTCCTCTTTTTGCACTTCCCACTCTGGCTGCATTTACAATAGGTTTTATAATTCCTTTTATTATGGGTATCTATTTATCTTTTTGTAAATTCACAACGATTACGGATGCAAAAATTATAGGATTTTCCAATTATACGAAGATATTTGGTGATGAGACATTTGTACACGCTTTATGGTACACGGTGTTGTTTACTATAGTATCGGTGCTTCTGATTAACTTTTTTGCATTTGTTATTGCGATGCTTTTAACAAAGGGAATTAGGGGAACAAATGTGTTCCGTACCATATTCTTCATGCCGAACCTGATTGGCGGTATCGTATTAGGTTACATCTGGCAGCTGATCTTTAACGGTATTCTGGCACACTGGGATATTACCTTGATGTACCATGAGAAATATGGTTTCTGGGGTCTGGTCATCCTGATGTGCTGGCAGCAGGTTGGTTATATGATGATCATCTATATTGCTGGTATCCAGAATATTCCAGGAGACCTGATCGAGGCAGCCAAAATTGATGGAGCGACCTCCTGGCAGGTGCTGACGAAGGTAACGCTTCCCATGGTAATGCCTTCCATTACCGTATGTACGTTCCTGACGCTGACCAACGGTTTTAAGCTCTATGACCAGAATATGGCATTGACCGCCGGTGAACCGGCCAAGATGTCACAGTTGCTTGCATTGAATATCTATGACACGTTTTACGGCAGGAACGGCTGGGAAGGTGTCGGTCAGGCGAAAGCCGTGGTATTCTTCATTATCGTGGCAGTGATTGCTGTAACCCAGAATTATCTCACCAGAAGTAAGGAGGTGCAGCAGTAATGAGTAGTGTAAGAAAAGCAAAACACGGATGGATACTGACGCTGATCTTCTCTATCCTGAGTGTAGTATATGTATTACCTATTGTAATCGTGACTATGAATTCTTTCAAACTGAAAGCATATATCAATAGATATCCCTTCCAGTTGGGACCATTTAAGCTGTCTGACGGCTGGGATAGGTTCGTGGACGGAATACAGAAGGCTTTCGTGGGACTGGAAAACTATGTGGAAGGAGTTCGTAAGATTGATTTCTTCCGAGCATTTGGTTATTCCTTATTCATTACCATATGTTCTGTGGCAGTGATTATCATATGTACTTCTATGTGTGCATGGTATATCACCCGTGTACAGAACAAGTTTACCAAGGGCATCTACTACCTGTGCCTGTTTTCCATGATCGTACCGTTCCAGATGGTTATGTTCACGCTGTCCAAGTTGGCGAATATGCTGCATCTGGGTAACCCGGTGGGTATTATCCTGGTATATCTTGGATTTGGTGCGGGACTGGCGGTGTTCATGTTCTGCGGCTTTGTTAAGAGCATTCCTCTTGAGATAGAGGAGGCGGCCATGATCGATGGCTGTAATCCGATCCAGACTTACTTCCAGGTGGTATTTCCCATCTTGAAGCCCACGGCCATCACGGTTGCAATCCTGCAGGCGATGTGGATATGGAACGATTATCTGCTGCCGTCTCTGGTATTGGACCGCAAGCGTTACACCACAATTCCTATTGCTATCCAGTATCTGAAGGGCGGATACGGTTCCATTGACTGGGGCGCAATGATGGCAATGCTGGTGCTGGCAATCATCCCGATCATCATATTCTACGCAGCATGCCAGAAGCATATCATCGAGGGTGTTGTGGCAGGAGCAGTGAAGGGCTAAGTGATGCGGATTCCGCAAAAGCGTAAGAAAGGCGAACAGCAGACATGACGATTAAAGATATTGCGAGGGAATCCGGATATTCGGTGAGTACAGTGTCCAGAGTCCTGAACAACAGAAGTGATGTGAGCCCGGAAGCCAAGAAAAAAATCGATGAGATTGTTGCGGAACATAATTTTGTGCCAAATAATAATGCCAAGCATTTAAAGCAGATCGCCTCCGAGACAATATGTGCGTTGGTAAAGGGGCGTTCGAATATATTGTTTTCCGGTATTGTAGAAGAAATGCAGAAAGCGTTTGCCAAGACTCACTATACGCTGCAGGTCGTCTATTTGGATGAGGAGGACAATGAAGTCGAGCAAGCGGTCATTCAATGCAGGGAGAAGAAACCTCTGGGGATTTTATTCCTCGGAGGTAATCCTGTTTATTTCCGTGAAATGTTTGCAAAGGTTAAGATTCCTGCTGTTCTGGTTAGCACCGGGGCGCAGGAGCTGGGCTTTTCCAATCTCTCCAGTGTAGCGACCGATGACAAAGCGGCGGCAAAATGTGCGGTAGATTATCTGCTGGCACAGGGGCATCGGCATATCGGTATCCTGGGAGGCAATACGAAGTTGTCTCATACCAGCCGGGAGCGGCTGAAGGGCTGTATGGAGAGTTTTGAAGCAGCGGGGATACGATTTGATTCGGATCGGTATTTTGTCACCGCAAGATTTGATTTTCAGAGCGCATACCGTGCCGCAAACCGACTGATGGATACGGCAGATGATGTGACAGCAGTATTTGCTATGAGTGATGTAATGGCGATCGGCGCGATCCGTGCTCTTTTAGACCGGGGACTGCGTGTGCCGGAGGATGTGTCAGTGATGGGATTTGACGGAATTTCCATGGCAGATTACTATAACCCGAAGCTGACCACGATACGGCAGCAGTTTGGCATTATGGCACAGCGCAGCGTTGAGATACTATTTGAAGCAATTGACTTGAAAACCGGTGCATTACATGAGATAATACCTTTTGAGATGACAATCGGTGAAAGCGTCCGGACGATCGGATGAACCGGGGAAATGTAAAAAGATATGCAGGAGGAAAGAAAATTATGAGAACCAGTGGGATATTGATGCATATATCTTCACTTCCGTCACCGTACGGAATTGGTACGATGGGAAAAGAAGCAAGGAAGTTTGTGGATTTCCTGGAGAAAGCGGGACAGAGTTATTGGCAGATACTGCCGATATGCCCCACCAGTTACGGAGATTCTCCCTATCAGTCCTTTTCCAGCTTTGCAGGCAATCCGTATTTTATTGATCTGGATTATCTGTGCAAGGATAAGCTGCTGACGAAAAGGGAGTGTACGAATTGTGAATGGGGAGATGATCCGGAATACGTAGATTATGGAATCCTGTACGAGAACAGATTTCCCCTGCTGAAAAAGGTGTATGCGCGGTTTAAAGAGAATGTGCCGGAGCGGTTTTATACATTCTGCCAAGAGAACAGTTACTGGCTGGACGACTATGCACTGTTCATGGCGTTGAAGGATGCCAATGACGGTGTGGCCTGGTTTGAGTGGGACAAGGATTTGAAGGTGCGCAAGCCGGAAGCTATTGCAGAAGCTAAGGAAACATATGCCGAGGATATTGAATTCTGGAAGATGCTTCAGTATCTGTTTACAGAGCAGTGGACAGATCTTAAGAAATATGCCAATGATAAAGGTATCGGCATTATCGGTGATGTTCCGATCTATGTGGCACGGGACAGTGCCGATGTGTGGGCTAATCCTGGACAATTCTATCTGGATGAGAACCTTGATCCTATTGATGTGTCAGGATGTCCGCCGGATGCGTTCTCTGATGACGGGCAGTTGTGGGGCAACCCTCTGTTCCGTTGGGATGTGATGAAGAAGGACGACTATGCGTGGTGGACCAGACGTATTGGATTTATGGCAAAGCTGTACGATATTGTCCGTATCGATCATTTCCGTGGCTTTGATTCTTATTATGCGATTCCGGGTAAGGATACCAACGCAAAGAATGGGGAGTGGCGTGAAGGCCCTGGTATGGATCTGTTTTGCACGCTGGAGAAGAAGCTGGGGAAACTGAATATTATTGCAGAGGATTTGGGATACCTGACGCCTTCTGTGAAGAAGCTGTTAAAGGATACGGGATTCCCTGGAATGAAGCTGCTCCTGTTTGCATTTGACAGCCGTGAGGAGAGTGATTATCTTCCTCACACATATTCCAGCAATTGTGTTGTATATACAGGAACCCATGATAATGACACCATTATGGGCTGGTTTAAGAGTGCACCCAAGGAGAGCGTAAAATATGCCAAGGAATATCTGCGCCTGACGAAGGAAGAAGGCTACAACTGGGGCATGTTAAAGGCTGTATGGGCCAGCGTTGGAAATATGGCCATTGTTCCGATGCAGGATATTCTCGGTCTTGGTAATGAAGGAAGAATGAACATGCCTTCCACTTTGGGTACGAACTGGATGTGGCGTGCGCTGGACGGCGACATGAATGCGGCGCTGGCGCGGAAGATCTGCAAGAATATGCAGATTTATTGTAGAATGAGAAAGCCGGAAGAGACAGAGGAATAGGATGTATCATTTTATTGTGAACATTACCTCCGGCAGCGGTAAATCCAGAAAGGTATGGCAGGAATTACAGGATTATCTGACGGAGCATAAAATCCGCTATCAGGCGCATTTTACAGAGTATGAGGGGCACGGGGCAAAGCTTGCCCGACACATCTGCAGCATGGAAAAGGAACATATTTATCTCATTGTTGTGGGTGGGGACGGTTCCCTCAACGAAGTGATAAACGGAATGCATGATTTTCACAAAATACGGTTTGGATATATTCCCACAGGCTCCGGAAATGATTTCGCCAGAGGCATGGGGCTTAAGGGAACACCCACAGAGCATCTGGAACGGATTCTTAAGGCGGGTAGAGTCACAACGCCGGTGGATCTTGGTATGGTTCGGTGGGGAGACGGTAAGGAGAAGCTGTTTGCCATCAGTTCCGGTGTGGGCATTGATGCGGAAGTGTGCAGACAAGCGCTTCATTCCAGATTGAAGAAAGTTCTGAACCGCATAGGACTGGGCTCGTTGACTTATGTGTGCCTTACGGTCAAATCCCTGTTCACGATGGCGACTGCCAGCGTGGAAGTGAAGTTTGATGATGAGGAGTGGCGCAGGATCGATAAGATGATTTTCGTGGCAGGCATGAATCAGTATTGCGAGGGAGGCGGCGTACCTATGGCGCCGAAAGCCAATGCCATGGACGGAAGACTCAGTGTCTGCTGTGTATGGGGAATCCCCAGATGGAAGGCATTTTTTCTGTTACCAGTGCTGGTGCTGGGCAGGCATGAGAAGCTTAAGGGCTTTGAGATTGTGGCCTGCCAGCGTTTTGCGGTGCGGATAGACCAGGAGATGGTGCTTCATGCGGACGGAGAATACTGCGGCGATATACATGAGGCGGAATTTATCTGTCTTCCGGAAAAATTGCATATTTTGTTATAAGAGGTGAATCCTCCTGCATATACATATAACAGTATAGGCAGGAGGATTTATTATGGAAAATTTGCATACAGGTACATATGATATGTATAAGGACATCAGCGCCCGCACCAACGGAGAAATCTACATAGGAATTATCGGGGCCGTGCGCACCGGAAAATCATCCTTTATCAAGCGTTTCATGGAATTGATGGTGCTGCCCTTTATGGAGGATGACAACAGCCGGCAGCGTGCGGTGGATGAAATGCCTCAGGCGGCGCAGGGTAAAACCATCATGACGACAGAACCCAAATTTATTCCCAAAGATGCAGCTGTCATAAAGCTGGGGGACGATACTAAAGTCAGAGTGCGGTTGATTGACTGTGTGGGTTATATGGTGGATGGAGCGACCGGACATCTGGAAAACGGCGTGGAGCGCATGGTGAAGACGCCCTGGTTCGACTATGAGATCCCCTTCACCAAGGCGGCGGAGATCGGAACCAGGAAGGTAATTAAGGATCATGCAACAATTGGTATTGTGGTGACGGCAGATGGCAGTTTTACGGATATTCCAAGAGAAAACTATGTGGCAGGTGAAGAAGAGACAGTAAAAGAGCTGAGGGAAATAGGCAAACCATTTGTGATGCTCTTAAATTCCATGAAGCCCTACAGTGACGAGACAACCCGACTTGCCGAAGAACTGCGGCAGAAATATGGTGTCAGTGTGTTCCCAGTGAACTGCGAACAACTGCGGAAAGAAGATGTAAATAATATTTTAAAAGGGATTTTATTTGAATTCCCCATTGTACGACTGAATTTCTATGTGCCCAAATGGATTGAAATGCTGGCGCCGGATAACCACATTAAGGAAAATGTAGTGATGAACGCCAGACATATCCTGCAGAATGTGACCTATACCAAGGATCTGACAGATTATGTGTTTGAGCCCGAAGAAGATTACATATCTCACATCACGCTGCAGCAGATGTCCTTGGAGACGGGGACGGCGGATATCCGGTTTGACATTGATGAGAAATACTATTATGAAAATATGAGTGAGCTGACGGGAACTGAAATTACAGGAGAATATCAGCTGATCTCCATGATACAGGAACTGTCTGCCAAGCACAAGGAATATGAGAAGGTTGCGGATGCCATGCATGCGGTGGAGATGAAGGGATACGGCGTTGTAAGTCCCAAACTCTCCGATATCCAGATGGACGCCCCGGTTCTTATCAAACATGGCAATAAGTTTGGAGTGAAGATTAAGGCTGTGGCGCCCTCCATTCACATGATACGGGCCAGCATTGAGACGGAGATCGCGCCTATCGTAGGCAGTGAGGAGCAGGCCAACGATCTGATCGCATATATCAAAGAGAGCCAGAATACGGCTGAAGGTGTGTGGAATACCAATATATTCGGCAAATCTATCGGTGAATTGATGGAGGATGGTATCCGCAGCAAGATCACCATGATGGATGATGAGAGCCAGATGAAGCTGCAGGATACCATGCAGAAGATTGTAAATGACAGCAACGGCGGATTGGTGTGTATCATAATTTAAAGCTCTGCCGGTAAGAACGGGGTGACGTGCCCATATGCTGATGGAAGGTTTTGGAAAAATGCAGGCTGTTATCGAATCCTACCGAGTTTGCCACTGCCGTGACAGACAGTGTGGAGTGCTCCAGGAGATAACATGCCTGTTTTAACCGAAACTGGGTCAGGTAGCTCTTGGGAGACTGGTTCAGTATGACCTCAAAAGAACGGTACAGGTGGCTGCGGCTTACCCCCACATAGTTGGCGATATCTTCCACAGAAACAGGGTAGGAGTAATTGGCAGAAATATAAGAGATTCCCTTTTGTACATAGCTGCTGACCGTATTTAAGGTTCCGCGGTCTTCGGCGTGCTTCATGAACAGCGCCAGAGTCTGGTAGAGCCGTCCGGTCATTTCTACCGAATTGGTGAAATCATTGCCGCTTGCCTCATAGATGCCAAGCAGCCCCCTGCGGATGGAATCTGACAAGTCTGTCTGATGGATGACGGGGCGGACTGGGGTGAAGTCGGTCGCTTTGAGGATAATGGCGGCATCGCTGCCGTTAAAGCCCACCCATGCATATTCCCAGGGATGTTCCGCGTCCGCATAATAAGTGACCTCTGTCTGCGGGTACACTAAAAAGGTGGCGCCGGCGGACAGATGGTAGGTTTCCGTTCCGACCTTATAGTAACCGCTGCCGGACAGAACATGGTGGATCAGATAATGATCCCGGATTCCAGGCCCCCACTGGTAACGGGGTTCGCATTTCTGGAAACCTACGTTGTATACGCATAGGGAGACAAGCTCCTTGTTGTTGGATTTATAGGAATTTTTGTATTGGTGTTCCATAGGAAATTCTCCTTTTCGTAAAACTGAATCTTATTAATTATAGACTTACTTGTACAAGGTTGCAACAAAAATACATATATCCTCTACATTTTCTGCTTTTCATGACAGATAAAATGAGATACAATCAAGGCATGAAAAAGAGCGCAGACGTCTTGATGGAGAAGACTATCTGCCAATATCAGGAAAAGGAGAAATGAGATGGCGATTTTGGTGACAGGCGGAGCGGGGTATATTGGAAGCCATACCTGCGTGGAGCTTTTGAATGCAGGCTATGATGTGGTGGTGCTGGACAATCTGTCTAATTCCAGTGAGAAGTCATTGGAGCGCGTGAGGGCGCTGACCGGGAAAGAGGTTACTTTTTACAAAGGGGATATTCTTGACCGCGGTATTCTGGATCGGATCATGGAGCAGGAAAGGATCGACAGCTGTATTCATTTTGCAGGGCTTAAGGCAGTGGGCGAATCAGTGGAGAAGCCCTGGGAGTATTATAATAACAATATTGCAGGCACGCTGACGCTGGTGGATGCGATGCGTGCCCACGGCTGTAAGAATATTATTTTCTCTTCATCCGCTACGGTGTATGGGGATCCGGCACAGATTCCCATCACGGAGGAATGTCCGAAGGGTCAGTGTACCAATCCTTACGGCTGGACCAAATCCATGCTGGAGCAGATATTGACGGATATCCAGAAGGCGGACCAGGAGTGGAATGTGATCCTGTTGCGCTATTTTAACCCCATTGGCGCCCACAGCAGCGGAACCATGGGCGAGAATCCCAATGGTATCCCCAACAACCTGATGCCTTACATTACCCAGGTGGCAGTGGGCAAGCGCCAGCAGTTAGGTGTATTCGGCAACGATTACAATACACCGGACGGAACCGGGGTCAGGGATTACATCCATGTGGTGGATCTCGCCCTGGGACATGTGAAGGCATTGAAGAAGATTGAAGAAAAAGCAGGGCTGTGCATTTATAATCTGGGAACGGGTCATGGATACAGCGTGCTTGACATCGTGAAGAATTTTGAGGAGGCAAACGGCGTTGAGATTCCCTACGAGATCAAGCCGCGCCGTGCCGGTGATATTGCAGTGTCATACTGTGATCCTGCCAAGGCTGAACGGGAGCTGGGGTGGAAGGCGCAGTACGGGATCAAAGAAATGTGTGCCGATTCCTGGAGATGGCAGAAGAATAATCCGAATGGGTATGAATGAATGTTCTGAACGCTGGTTTTATCCAAAAAATTTGAAATAATGCAAGATAATCAGGGTCAATCACCGTGTGTGGTTTGGCCCTGATTTGTGATATAGGCATCCATTCGTGTCTGGACATTTTTCTGTAGATTGCGATAAAAGAACTGATAGTCATACAGATGATAAATACCATCTTCAAATATATCAAGTCCGGCAGGATATTCCTCAGGCGTTACATCTGTTACCTTTAATGTGCCTCGGACCTCATCAATGTATGCTCCCGTAAGATTGTTGATTTCTTTTATAATATTGCCGTCATAATCGGTAAAGCAGGCACCGAGATTAAGGCTTTTGTCTGCAATCGCCCCGTCTGTCTTCCAGTTAAGAGGATTGATTGCAAGGGTTTTGGTTCCATTCGGAACAGGAAGCGAATTATCAATAAATTCTGCCTCACTGTTGAAGGATATGATCACTCCAGTATCGCTTTCGCCTTCGGCAAATTTCAACTGAGGATACTCATGGATTTCTTCTTCTGTAATACTCCAACCGATTGCGTAGCAGGCTATTAGCTGATTTTGTATGTTCTCATCTGTGAAGCATTCCTTCATAAGCCTGATACACATATCTGCGCCCTGTGAAAATCCTACAAGAATAATCGGTCTGCCGTCGTTACATGTTTCATAATAATACTCAAAAGCATTCTTAACATCATCAAAAGCAAGTTCAAGATACTGCTCACGGTCCCTGGTTTCCATGGTGTAAACATTCAACCCGACCTGCCGGTAATACGGTGCAAAGAAACGGCTGTCATGGTCATAGATTCCTTTTTCCATATTAGTTGCACCGAGGAAGTCTGCTTTGGCGTCCTCATCGGTAAGCTCCATATTGTATGAGTCATCTGAGCCAAAATATACAGTCGGACACACAAAGAAAACATCAGCTATCGTGTCTGTGGTATCCGTTTCAAAATATGACCAGTTTGAGTGATCAGAATAGTCGGTTGCATTTGTCTGATCGAAGCAGCCTGAAAGGCTGATGGAAACTGTCAATACAATAAAAGCAAAGGGAACTATCCATATTCTTTTCATTTTTACGACCATACCTTTCTGCTTCGCTACCCTTATATTTTCAGCGTCACATCTACAAAAAACTCTGAGCCGCTGTTGGAAGCCTGTGCTGAACCGCCGTATTTTTCGGCGGCGGTAGTGATGGAAATAAGCCCGGTTCCTTTCCCGCCATGCTTTGTGGAACGATAGCCGTCCTTCCCTTTCCGTACCTTGCCATCAAAGCTGTTGGTGGAAACGATGTACAGCCTGTTGCTATGTCGGATCTCCGTGGTCAGACAGAAATAGCGATCGTCCTCTGGTATGGTAAGGCATCCGTCGATGGCGTTCTCCATCAGATTTCCGAACAGGGAGGCCATGTCAAGCTCGGTGGCAGGCAGCGGCTCCGGCAGTTCGATGTGCCAGTCCGTGTCTATGCATGCGGAAACGGCCATTTCATGATAATAGCCAAACAGCGCGTTCAGTGCGGCATTCGCGCAGTAGTTTTTTGGTGTGCTCTCCGTAAGGCTGCTCTCGAATTCGGCAAGGTGTGCCCGGATGTCTTCGATGTTGCCCTTTTCTGCAAGGGAAGAGAGCAGGCGCACGGAGTGGCGGAAGTCATGACGCAGTCGTGCGTTCTGGCGTATATGCTCTAACAGTGTCCGATACTGGTGGGACTGCATCTCAAGGAGCTGGGAACGTTCCTTCAGCTCGGTGTATTCCAGTATGACTGCTGTACCCCGGTAGAAAAGCAGGTATATTGAAATCAGAACAGCCAGCGCACACCCCTGCATCAGTGGGAAAAGGTAGAGCATACGTCCTGTATGGAGGGTACTGTAGGATTTTGGTACAGATAGCGTGTTCATAATAAGGAATACCGCGGATAATGCAACTGTCGAGTACCATATCTTCGGAAAATCCAGACGGTCAACCATCCGAAAAAAATGTCGGCAGGCCGGCCATGCGAGGGCAGCTGCGATGAGACAGGAAAGCCCGAGCTGAAAAAAAGCCGCTTCCATGGAGAAGTCCATATAGCCCGATGTCGGGTGCAGGAAAGCGTCAAAGACATAGGCGAACTGCGCAGGGAAGGTCTGGACGGCACAGACACCCACATAGACGGCAAGGCATTTTGGCAGACTGGCCGTCACGGTGCGGCGGTACAAGAAAAAGAACAGGATGAGAGACGGCAGGAGGATGACATTTATATCAATCCGCAGAACGGCGCAGAGGCATGAGCATAGGAGAGAGTATGGGAACAGGACAGCCGCGCATAGTGCGGCTGTCCGAAACGGCGTGTGCCTCATCTGATTTTGCATTGTATAATAGCAGGATGCCGCCGAAGGCAGCAGAACCAAAAATTGCGGCAGCGTCGACAGCCATCTGTTCATATCCATGTTCAGTCTCCCTTTCTGATGCCGTGTGACATAGGGCGTCTGGCAAAGTGCGCCTGACGCTCACGTATCTTCCCGAAATTGTAATCCCTGGCCGCCTGCTCAATTTTCAGGCGATCCCGTACACGGATCGGGAACTTGGCACCGTTCTCCAGTATGCAGCAGTTGTTTTCAAATTCAAGGATATATTCGGCATTTAAGGTGATCCCCTTGTTGACGGGAAGGAAGCGGGAATCCCCATCTGTAAGTCCCATAAATTCCGACATGGTCATGCGGCAGTGCAGCTTTTCACCGTCTGAAAGAGTAATGTCAAGATAGTGTGCGTCCGTGATGACGGAGGCAATCTCGTCAAGGAATATTTGGACAGTTTTTCTGTCACTTATCACCTCTATATATTTCTGCGGTGGGGGAAGCACTCCCAGAATGTCTGTAAGGACTTCAAATATGCGCTGTGGGGAGAAAGGCTTGGTGATATATTCAAATGCATGGCAGGAGAAAGCATCCGGCATAAAGTCCATGCTGGAGGTCAAAAAAACGAGGATGCACCTATTGTCCAGACCCCGCATTTTCAGTGCGGCGGCAATGCCATCCATGCCATCCATGTAAATATCCATGAAGACGGCAGAAAAACCGCCGTCTTTGAATTCCTCAAGGAAAGCCTCCCCATTTAAAAATGGAACGGTTTCCATCTGGCAGTAGTTTCGTGTGCCAAAGTCGCTGATAAGCCCTTCCATCTCGTCCAGACACTTCTGTTCATCATCCACTAAAGCTATCTTCAAATCGGTTTCACCTCACAAGTATTAACATAGCACAAAAAAAGGCATATTTCAAATCTATCAGCCTCCATTTTTTTTGTCAGAAAAATACGATTGACGTTTCTGCCAGAAAATTGACGTTCCTGCCAAAACTCTTTTTTTATTTGCCCACAGATGTATAATAGGAAAAGTTTTGTACATTTGTAAAAGGGAAGGATTTGAAGATATGAATGGATTTATTATCATTATTCTGGCGGCTGTGGTTCTGGTCTGCGCCTATATGATTTACGGCCGCTATCTTGTAAAAAAGTGGGGAATTGATCCTGAAGCAAAGACGCCGGCTTACACCGAAGCGGATGGGGTGGACTATGTGCCCGCAGACACAAATGTGGTCTTTGGGCATCAGTTTGCCTCGATTGCCGGCGCTGCCCCGATCACCGGCCCTATTCAGGCAGCGGTTTTCGGCTGGCTTCCGGCATTGCTTTGGATTTTGATCGGCGGTGTGTTCTTTGGTGCAGTACAGGATTTCGCCGCCATGTACGCATCGGTAAAAAATAAGGGAAAATCCATTGGTTACATCATTGAAAAGTATATCGGCAGGACTGGAAAACGTCTGTTTTTGATATTTGTGTGGCTGTTTTCTATTTTAGTCATTGCTGCTTTTGCAGATGTCGTGGCAAGCACGTTTCAGGGGTTTGATGAAGCAGGGATGGAAATAGCAGCAAATGGAGCGGTGGCGATGACATCCATACTGTTTATTGTGTTTGCGGTGGGGCTTGGCTTTTTCCTGAAAAACACAAGATTCCACGCAGGAATCAACACGATTGTGGCAATTCTGTTATTGGTGGCTGCCATCATGATCGGAATCAATGAGCCGGTTTATTTCAGCCGTGAGTTCTGGCTTATTTTTGTATTTGTTTATATTTTAATTGCCTGTGTTACTCCGGTGTGGGCGCTGCTTCAGCCGAGGGATTACTTAAACAGCTATCTGCTGATCGCAATGATGCTTATGGCATTTATTGGAATCATTGTTTACCGTCCGGCAATGAATCTGGTGCCGTTTACTTCTTTTAAACTCGTGAATGAAGCAACGGGTACAGTCTCTTATCTGTTCCCAGTTCTGTTTGTGACGATTGCCTGCGGTGCGGTATCAGGGTTTCATGCATTGGTATCTTCCGGAACTGCTTCAAAGCAGATTAAAAATGAAAAGGCAATACTTCCGGTATCGTATGGTGCAATGCTGCTGGAGAGCTTTCTGGCTGTAATCGCACTGGTTACTGTTGGTTTTGCGGCAACAGGCGAAGGTCTTCCTGGGGGAACGCCCGCACAGATATTTGCGACATCAATTTCCGTTTTTCTGACAAAACTGGGACTGCCGCAGGGTGTTTCGTATACGTTGATCACACTGGCGGTATCTGCTTTTGCTCTAACCAGTCTGGATTCGGTTGCCCGCGTAGGAAGGCTTTCCCTGCAGGAGTTTTTTATGGAAGAAGACAGGGAAATGGGACGGGCTGCGAAGGTATTGGGAAATAAGTGGGTAGCAACCATTCTTACACTGGCGCTGGCATTTCTTCTTGCAAAAGTCGGATATGAAAGCATCTGGCCGCTGTTTGGTTCTGCAAACCAGCTGTTATCCGCACTGGCCCTCGTTTCCTGCGCTGTATTTTTAAAGAAAACCAAGCGTCAGGGCATGATGCTCTGGGGGCCGATGTTTCTTATGATGGCTGTCACTTTTACAGCGATTGTTTTAAAAATCAAGGAATTGGTTACTTCCCTTTGCCAAGGGTTTGATTCCGGGAATGCGATTCAGCTTGTATTCGCCATTCTGTTGTTGATTCTGGGTGTCATGGTGGCGGTAGAAGGGTTGCAGAAACTTTTTGGAGAAAGGAAGCTAAGGAGGATTTAAAACATGAAAATAAGATTTCTAAAAAGAGCCGCTGCAATCCTGCTTGCAGTGTGCATGATCTTTCCGACATGTGTGTCGGCAAGTGAAGCAGACAATGTTTGGGGTGTCGAAGCGCAGGCGGACATTCCGAATAAAGGAGGCGCCTTTGCTTCGGGAGCAAGCAGTATGGCAGTCAATAAGCTCTATACATTTGGACTGTCGGTAACGGGAAAGGCGCTGACAAAGCTTGCGGATACGACAGGAAATGAAGAGCTTGAATCAATTGTCTCCTTTATAGACAAATGGGTGTTTGGAAACGGACAGTCCCATGCGAATGCAGAGATCAAAGAGTTGTGTCGACAGATACTGGATGAGCTTAATGTCATTGAACAGACGCTCGCTAACTATACGTCAGAGATGGAACAGATGATGGCAGAACATGATGTTCAGGCTGCATACGATAAGGTACAGAGCAAATGGGAAAGCGACGTTGTGGACTGTGAGAAGAACAACGGTATCGTGGATGCTGTAAAGAAGTACCAGGAGTATATGTCTCTGCTGGAGGGCTGCGATCCGGAGAGTCAGGATGCGGGGCAGCAAGAGAGGGTGGACGCTGCCAGAAGCGCTATTTTTGATGAGTTTTGGATCATCTATACAAAAGATCATCCTACTTCATCGGGTGAGACCTATGACTTAGACAGGAAGCGGGATCTGGTTTTCGGTGATTCTACTGTCAGCGGGCATCTTTTTCAGGCAGTTACAGATATGAAAAATAATCTGGTTAAGAGTACAGATAATTACGCCGATGCGTTGGCACAGCTTGCCTATCAGGCGCTGCCATACGCCGATCAGCAGTATGAATTTATCAGAACAGGTATTGACCAGTGGATGACAGAGATTATAGTGGCTGATCTGCTGTGTCAGGAATATCTTGCCCAGCATGCCCAATATCTGGAAGAGAAAGGATTGCTCAGTGAGGGATCTGATGAATCCAGCCCACAATTAACCTTTGTCTACGGACTTTTGGACAAGAATGAGTCGCTCACAGAAGAACTTTCCACTAAGATCTGTGCAATGCTTGACAGTGAACTGAAGGTCTCCATTACGGCGGGACTCAGCCTGCGGCTTGATGAGTATCCGACAGAAGGTGACGCAGTGGAAGTGGTCATGAAAAATACAAAATATAAGGCAAGCAAGACATGGAATGATGTGCATGAAGGTGATCCATTTACATCTTATCCAGAATATGTAGATAAATATGTAACCTTCCGCAGGGTGTTTACCCTGACGCCTTCAGGCATTCATAGCTATTATGTGAAGACGGGAACGGCGGACAGTATGGCAATCACCACGATGGACTTCAAATGTGATGTTAAGAACGCTACTGATACACATGTGCCGAGTGTCGATTATCTCAATCTGTTTGAGGGAACATATTCGGACGGTACAGGGACATTCCGCTCGGCGAAAAATTCATCCGAAATAGCCGAGCTGTTTCATACAAATGCATACGTACTGTGCGGAAATATGCCGCAGACATATCTTGCCGACTATTGGGATTATGCGAAAGGCAAACAAGAGCTTCTTATTTTTCCGGGATATGAAAAGGGAGATTCTGGTTGGTGGAGCACGGCTTACAGCCAGCTTACGAATGTGGTGGATATTTCAAAGACGATATTATATGCTGATTGGACGGCCGGAAACAACGTATTTAGCTTATCATTGGAAGATGTACAAAGCGGAAAGAAATATCACGATGCGAAGTTTGCTATGATCATGGTGGATGCAGATGGCAAGGAGCAGCATACAATCCAGCTTGAAACCAATTACAGCGGCAGCGACATTTATTTGGTCAAAGAGGATGGAACGGAGCAGAAGGAGTCGAAGGTTACTCTGGATGCGGGCAGCACGTACACCGTATATTTTAACCCGGGAGACGGTGAGGATGTCGAGTCCCTGACGCTGCAAAGACATGATGATGCCAGTGACAAAAATAAAGTGACGGGGGAAACCGTTCTTCTTACAAAAGAGCAGATCAAAGGTCTGGAGCCGGACGAAAATGGTTATTATAGCTTTGCATGTCCCGCATGTTATGCGGATGCCACGCTTTATCTGAAGGTGCAGGCGCATGCGTACCAGGTTACCATCCAGAATCTCCGACCGAACGAATCTGCCCCGGACAGCAGCCCAATAGCAGTACAGACGGGGCAGGATGGAAGCGCTTCGTATGCGGCAGGTACCACGGTAAGTTATACGGTCGATAGCGCTAAGGTAGAAAGGCTGTTTTTGATTTATAACAAAACTTATGAAGAACTTAATCCCAATCAGGCATCTGCTTCCTTTACAATGCCGCAGTCAGATGTATATTTAGGTTATGTGCTAAAGGATCGGACGCATACTTTTGATGAGGACGGTTTTTGCATCAATCTGTATTGCGGATTTTATGAACCGGCGGTGTTAAATCAAGACGGAGTTTATGAGATCACAAACGCGGGACAGATGTTCTGGTTTGCATCTCTGGTAAACGGCGACAAATCTCATGCAGATTTTGGACAGCAGAATACTTCCGCCAAGGGTGTTCTCAAGAAGGATATTGACCTGAAATCGCTGGAATGGACGCCGATACAAGGGTATAAAGGAGTCTTCGACGGAAACGGTCATACGATTTCAAACCTTAAAATAACAACCAGTCGAGATAATACCGGGTTGTTTGGATCGACAGTGGGAGCAACTGTAAAGAATCTCGAGGTGATGGGGCAGATTATCCTGGCCCCAACGGATGCGATAGCAAGGATTGCAGGAGTCATCGGTTACGCAGACGGTGGTTTGATCTCTAATGTAACCTCTTATGTGAATATTACCAATACGGCAGGAACATTAAAGCATGTCGGAGGTGTGATCGGTGAGGTAGAGAACAATCAGGCAACGATAGAAAAGTGCCTGTATTATGGTACGATGAATATTTCGAATTCCGATGACTGTATCGGCGGTATTTTAGGCTATTCCAACGGCGGCGCGGTTATCAGGAACTGTGCGAACGTGGGAACCGTGACAACAACACGGGACGGTGCATTCACGGGAGGAATTCTGGGTTACTTAAATAACACGAGACCATCTGTGGAAAACTGCTATAATTACGGTACGGTAAGTAATGGAGAAAATAGCAGTTACTGCGGAGCGATTATCGGATATGCGAGAAATTACGGTTCCGGTCACATAACAGGTAACTATTATCTGGAAGACCAGACATCCCGTGCATTTGGAAGCGAAAGCAAATCGGGATTATCGGCTGTCGCAAAACCGATCGAGGCATTTGGATCCGGCGAGGTGGCTTACCTTCTGAATAAGGGCGTTACGGACGGAACGCAGGTATGGTATCAAAATATAGACAACGGTAAGACACCGGATTCCTATCCGCTGTTTGACGGCGGAACTGTTTACCGCATAACCGACAGCCGGTATTCGAATTCCCAGGTTGCTCTGGAGTTTGATCAGGACGATAACGGGAACATGATCATCCGTACCTATGAGGATCTCGTAAAGCTTGCCGGGCTGGTGCGAAGCGATTATGGTATTTATGGCAGCGCGGATTATATCCTCGAAAATAATATTGTTGCTCCAAGCGATTCTAAATGGACGGTGGGGATCGGTTCTGTTTCCGGAGATCAACCTTTTAACGGAACCTTTAACGGCAACGGATACGTCATTATGGGACTTAATATAAGAGCTTCTGTATATGGAGGCTTGTTCGAGATCATCGGCGAAAACGGACGTGTAGAGAATTTGTTTATCATTAACTGTACATATGCAACGTCATGCGAAAACGCAGGCAGTATAGCTGCAATCAATAACGGTACTATCGACCACTGTACCAACGGTATCAACGCCGGTTCAGCTCTTATATTTAAAAATCCGGTCACACATGATCCGATCAAGGCTTCCGACTTCAATTCGGAGATTAAAGGCACATTAAGCGGCGGTATTGCAGCTCAAAATGCAGGAACTATTACAGGATGCCGGAATGCGTCTATTGTGGCAGGAACAGAGTGCGGCGGTATTGCCGGAATAAATACAGGAAAAATCTATGGCTGTGCGAATAATGGCACAATAGGCGTTGCCAATTCTTCTCAGACCCAGACAGCGGGCGGTATTGCAGGTAAAAACGGAGGAAGTATTGCAAGTTCCTACAATTCTGCAAAGGTTTACGGAGATTCAGAGGAAGCGGTGGGATCTATTGCAGGACGAAACGGCTTGGATGCGAAAATGGGTCCGGAGATTAAGAATGTTTTCTACACTACAGTCAATGGATTGCATGGAGTAGGCACAGGCTCATCGCAAACAGACCTTGACGCAAGCAATATTGCAAAAAAACAAAGCGATATGCATACAGATTCATTTGTGGATGAACTGAACCGCGTTACCGATGCTTCCGTAAGATGGTGCAGAACCAGTACGTTAAATAACGGTTATCCGAAGATTGAAAATTCTAGTTTTGAGCAAATAGTAAGACAACTGGATCACGGGATCACTGTCAAGGGATTCATGCATTCATCCATGAATATTTCTTACGCTTTGATGGATGAAAATCATGCTGAATATAAAGATCTCGTGGCTGCAGCTATACCGGACGGTAATAAAAAAGCATTAAGAGGATATTCGGTATCTCTTTCCGATGAAAAAGGTAATCCGATGCTTGCCGAGTTGTGGATTCAGGGAGAGATTGAAGTTTCGGTTCCGGTTGACAATGAACATGTGGTATTGTTAGGATTAGATTCTGATGGTCAGGTGGTCGAGTCCAGTCCGGTATCTTATCAAAACGGAGTGGCAACTTTCCGGCTGCTGGAGCCGATGTCATTTATCCTTGCCGATACGGCTGGCGCTTCCGTTACGACCGGAAATTCAGTCAAGACTGGCGATGATACCAGCACTGTTTCTGGTTACTTAATGCTTCTGAGCGGCGGATTATTATTGGCTGCAGCTATGCAGAAAAAAAGGAAAAAGATAAATGGATAAGTTGAAAAAGAACAGTATAATAGCAGCAGGTGTGATTTTACTCATAGCCGTGCTCATAGCTATTGGAGTTTTTGTATCCGGCAGTCTCCATGATGAAAAGGAGCCGGAAAATACAAATGGTGTTGTTGGTATTGTCTCCGATGGCTGGAGCACCGGTTTGGACGATCAGCCGACAGAAAGCGCAAGCATCCAGATTCCGGGGTACAGTATGGCAGAAATGAAAGAAGGGGATACCAGTCTTCATCTGAGTATCGGAAATCCAGAGGATAACAGCTGCGGATTTTATGCAACGCTTATGCTCGAGGACGGTACGGTGCTTTATGAATCCGAACTGCTGGCCCCGGGATACGGTCTGACGGAGATTCCGCTGTCAGAAACCTTGCAAAAAGGAGAATATACGGCAGTTGTACTGTTTCAATGTGTTACATTGGATGATGCACATGCCCCGCTAAATTCTGCCGAATCGGAATTTACGCTAGTTGTCAAATGATAGAACAGGAAAGAGGGACATTTTTTATGAAAACAAAGAAAATATTTACTGCAGTACTTATCACAAGCCTGACGCTGGCCGCCACCATTTCAGTGGCGGCAGAGACCCTGACAAGTACGAAGGATTTAGATGAGACAGAAGTAACGGCACGCATTCTCGGCGAGAATGAGCCGGGAGAGGTCAGCTATGTCGTAAGTATTCCGGATAAGATTGATTTTGGGACATTGGTGAAGCCGGCGGATGCAGGCGATTCCTTTGTAGAGATTCCTTATACGGTCAGAGCGGAAAAAATTACCGGACTAGATGATGCAGCCCATCAAAACTGGTATGTAAGGGTACAGGTAAGAGATAAGACGTATGAAATGGATGAACAGGAGCAGTTTTACCTTTCACAGACAACGGCATCTTATCCGGAGGTTTCTACCGGAAAGCATACATTGCTCTATACTATTTGTCTCGGGGATAGTAATGCCAATGTAGAAGACAACACTAGCTTTAAGAACGAACACGGATTTAATATTGCATTTTTCCATAAGACGGGCGATGAAGTGACGGGTAAATTCCGCCTGAATCAGCACCAGCTTTATGGGAAGGATCTTAACGAATATGCCGGTGAATACTCAGGCAGTGCGGTATTCCATACGTCGATTGTTCATTCTGCAACCCAAAATTAGAATGGCGGCTAATATCTTACATAGGGGATCTGTTCATCATGAAAAATGGTAAACGATTAAAAATAATGTTGTCTGGTTTGATAATGATACAATCATTTTTTCTGCCGTATGCATTACCGGAGGCTATGGTGTCCACCGCGTTTTCTGATAACAGTGGAGGTGTCCTTGTGGCAAAAGCAGGGCAGACCGATGTCTCTGCACATATCGTTTCGGAAGATTCCGAACAGACAGATTCGCCGCAGGGTGATGAAATAGATGGGAATACAGACGGGACGGGAGAGTCCGCCAAGGTGGAGGATGTAGTTGCGACGGGAGATGATCTGTCAGGTGCCATATTGCTGAGCAATATGACAGTAATATCGGGAATTGTAATGATTTTGTTTTTGAGCGTGAGAAAGCGGCATACAAAAAACCCTTGTTTTCGATGAAAGCAGGGGTTTTTGATGTTAGAATATATTTGGGCAGTCTTATTAAGATTAAGAATAACAGATGAAATCAAAAAAAATTCCTGAAATCCGGATAAACACTGAATTTCAAGAACTTTTCTGGGTTGGGCTGTTATGAACAGTCAGCAGTTCGTAGGGGAATCGAACCCCTGTTTCCGCCGTGAGAGGGCGGCGTCTTAACCGCTTGACCAACGAACCGGACAAGTGATACTATACCATGATATTTTACAAAATGCAAGCTTTTTTTGAAAAAAAATTGACAAACCGGAATTTGGTTGATTCTGCCGTCTATCTATGGCAAAATATAGGAAAGGAGTTATCATTACTATATAATGCTAAGGAGGTATATATGAAAAGACGATTCAAAGCTTTATCACTGGCAGTGCTGATGCTTCTCATGACAGTCGTTACTGTATTGGCAGACACGGCAGTCGTGTGGGCGGATGATCTGGTCATCAAGCTGCATTACCACAGAGAAGACGACAACTACGAAGGATGGACTGTCTGGATGTGGGAAGATGGCGGCGAAGGAGGCGATTACGCCTTTGAAGATGTGGACGGAGAGATGGTAGCGTC
This sequence comes from Lachnospiraceae bacterium, assembly GCA_029071325.1. Lineage (GTDB taxonomy): Bacteria > Bacillota > Clostridia > Lachnospirales > Lachnospiraceae > Roseburia_C. The sequence goes on from JAIEAP010000044.1 coordinate 74,875, forward strand.
CAAGGTTGTGACGCCGGGAATCAGTTCGGTAGGTTTTATTGTGCGGACCGCGGATTGGACGAAGGATGTGGATATGGATCAGTTTATCGACATCTCGGAAATGGTATCCGGCGAGGTACATATTTATGTGGAATCCGGTGTGGAAGGCTACGCCAAGGAATATGGAGAAAATGCTGTGACTGGAACCAAGCTTTCCTCGGCAAAATATGATGGCGAGGGCGCCGTTACCGTTGTAATGACGGGGGCGATCGAAGGAGATTTAAATAGTGCGTTTACCGTAAAGGGATCCGACGGAACGGTGGGTATCACAGAGGTGACGGAGGCTGGACAGTTTACATATACGGTGTCTCTGGCTGAACCGCTGGATGCATCAGGAACTTACAGCATCACCTATGATGGAAACGATTATAATATTATTATTCCAAGTATCTATTCTACCCCGGAATTTGAGGCGGAATACACCTACAGCGGAGATGATCTGGGAGCAACATGGACTGCCGAAAAGACGACATTCCGTGTGTGGGCGCCTACGGCGCAGAGCGTAACCCTCAATCTCTATGAGTCCGGTACGCCGGATACGGATGACCGTATAGAGGAGATTCCTATGACGGCAGACGTGAACGGTACCTGGGTTGCAGAGAAGTCGGGGGATATAAACGGTGTGTATTACACTTACAGCGTAAACGTAAATAACACAGTAAACGAGGCGTGTGATCCTTATGCCAGGACTACCGGCGTCAACGGAAAACGTGCCATGGTTATTGATCTTGCATCGACGAATCCCGAGAACTGGGATTCCGACGGCAATCCCAATGCCGGCATGAATTACACCGATGCAGTTATCTATGAGCTGCATGTGAGGGATTTATCGGTGGATGAAAGCTCAGGTATATCCAACAAGGGCAAGTTTTTGGGATTGATTGAGACAGGTACTACAACGAAATCCGGCATTCCTACCGGTTTGGATCATATCAAGGATCTGGGGATTACGCATCTGCATCTTCTGCCTTCTTATGATTATGGCTCTGTAGATGAGACTATGCTGGATAAACCGCAGTTTAACTGGGGATATGATCCGGTCAACTATAATGTGCCGGAGGGCTCTTACTCTACGGATCCCTATCACGGGGAGGTTCGTGTCAATGAGATGAAGCAGATGGTGCAGGGGCTGCATGAGAACAATATCAGTGTTGTCATGGATGTGGTATATAACCATGTACAGAGTGCTTCTGACTTCTGCTTTAACCAGATCGTACCCGGATATTTTTCGCGTATTGATGATGAAGGCAAATATTCCAGCGGCTCAGGCTGTGGAAATGATACGGCTTCCGAGCGTTCTATGGTGAAGAAATACATCGTGGATTCCGTGAATTACTGGGCGGATGAGTATCACATTGACGGCTTCCGTTTTGACCTGGTGGGTCTTATTGACACGGAAACCATGAACGAAGTGATCGAGACGGTGCATCAGAATCATCCGGATGTGATATTCTACGGAGAGGGCTGGACCATGGATACTACTCTGACGAAAGATGGTTACACCATGACTACTCAGGTGAACTCCACGGAAGTTCCGGGAATGGCATTCTTCAGCGATACCCTTCGTGATGGGTTGAAGGGAAATGTATTTAATGTATCGGAACCGGGATTTATTTCCGGGGCAGAAGGTCTTGAGAGCACGATTATTGATTGCTTTATGGGACAGGCGACAGGCTGGTGCACAACGCCTTCCCAGAGTGTGAACTATGCATCCTGTCATGATAACCTTACCATGATAGACCGTATTACACGCTCAACCCCCAGTGATTCCAGAGAGGATCGTGTCCGCATGAATAATCTGGCGGCAGTGGTATACATGACTTCTGAGGGTATTCCCTTCCTGCAGGCAGGTGAAGAAATGCTGCGTACCAAGGTGACTGCTGCCGGCGGGTTTGATGAGAACAGCTACGCTTCTCCGGACAGCGTCAACAATCTGAAATGGGATGATCTGGACCAGGAAGAGTACATGAATGTGTACAATTATTACAAGGGGCTGATCGCGTTCCGCAAGGCGCACGGCGTTCTCCGCCTGACTACAGCGGAGGATGTAAATGAGCACGTTACTCCGGTAGAGGGGATGGATCCCAACGTGGTTGCATTTGATATCACCGGCGGCATCAACGGCGAGACCGCAGAGGGTATTTATGTGGTATTCAATGCAAACAAAGAAGAGAAGGAAATCTCTCTTCCGGAAGGAAGCTGGAACGTGTGCATCAATGATACGCAGGCTGGCACCGAGGCGATTGAGACGGTAAGCGGCAAAGTGACGGTGGCTCCGATATCCGCAATGGTATTGGTGAAGGATGCCTCTATGGCGGCAGGCGGCGACAGTTCCGTCAATACTTCTGATACAGACAGGGCGGGTACGAATCCATGGGGAGCATTGATATTTGTGATTGTTCTGACAGCGGCGCTGGTAGGTGCGGCAGTATTGCAGAATAGACGTAAGCGCTCCTAAAAAACGCTTGCATTTCTATAGAATCGTGGTATAATTATCCATGAACATGATAGTTAAGACATTGAGAGTGGGCTTTTGGTCCACTCTCAATTCGTTGTTGTGCATCCGAAGGAAACTGCCGGAGCAGATTTCGTAGGTTGTGAAAAGAAAATATGGAAAGGTGGTTACATGTCCAGAAAAGAGAGTTACGAACAAAGAACGGAGGAACTGATACAGCCAATCCTTGCGCGGATGCAGTTTGAACTGGTGGATGTAGAGTATGTGAAGGAAGGTGCTGACTGGTATCTTCGTGCCTACATCGACAAGGAAGGCGGAATTACAGTGAATGACTGTGAGGCAGTGGCGAGGGAGATGAACGAAATACTGGACCGGGAGGATTATGTGGACGGTTCTTATATCTTTGAGGTGAGTTCACCGGGACTTGGCAGACCGCTGAAGAAGGAGAAGGATTATGAGAGGGCCATGGGGAAGGAACTTGAGATCAGGACTTACCAGGCAATCGATCATGAAAAGGAATTTTACGGCGTACTGCGTGCATATGATGCGGATACAGTTACCATTGAGGAGGAATCCGGAGTGGAACGCACCTTCCATAAGAAAGAAATCGCATTGATAAGACTTGCATTTGACTTTTGACATACAACTTAGAAATAACAAAATAGGAGGATAAAAAATGAATAACGAGTTGTTGGAAGCATTGAACATACTGGAGCAGGAGAAGAACATCAGTAAAGAAACATTACTGGAAGCAATCGAAAACTCACTGTTGACTGCCTGCAAGAATCATTTTGGCAAAGCAGATAACATTAAAGTAAATATCAACCCGGAAACCTGTGAATTTCATGTATACGCGGAGAAGACCGTGGTGGAGCAGGTGGAGGATGACTGTACTCAGATCAGCCTTGCAAATGCCCAGATGATAGACTCTAAGTATGTGCTGGATGATATCGTGAATGTGGAGGTGAAGTCCAAAGAATTCGGACGTATCGCTACGCAGAATGCCAAAAACGTGATTTTGCAGAAGATTCGTGAGGAGGAGCGCAAGGTTATTTACGGTCAGTATTACAGCATGGAGAAGGATGTGGTGACCGGAATCGTGCAGCGTCATATCGGAAGGAATATTTCCATTAATCTGGGTAAGGCAGATGCTATCTTAACAGAAAATGAGCAGGTGAAGGGCGAGGTGTTTAAGCCCACCGAGCGCATTAAGGTATACATTCTGGAGGTGAAGGCAACACCTAAGGGACCGAAGATTCTGGTATCCAGAACGCATCCCGAACTGGTCAAACGCCTGTTTGAAGCGGAAGTGACGGAGGTAAAAGAAGGCATTGTGGAGATCAAGAGCATTGCCAGAGAGGCTGGAAGCAGAACGAAGATTGCGGTATATTCCAATGACCCGGATGTAGATGCCGTAGGCGCCTGCGTCGGTATGAACGGGGCAAGGGTCAATGCCATTGTAAATGAGCTGTGCGGCGAAAAGATTGATATCATTACATGGAATGAGAATCCGGCCATGCTGATTGAAAATGCACTGAGTCCGGCAAAGGTTATTTCCGTTATTGCGGATGGGGAGGAGAAGACCGCAAAGGTTGTAGTTCCCGATTATCAGTTGTCTCTTGCTATCGGAAGAGAGGGACAGAATGCCAGACTGGCGGCGAGGCTTACAGGCTTTAAGATCGACATCAAGAGCGAGACCCAGGCTAGAGAATCCGGAGATTTCATCGATTATGAGAATGATTACGAGGATGAGGATTACGAGGAGTACGACGGCGAATATGAGGGCGAGTATGAGGATGGATATGAGGGTGAGTACGATGGCGAGTACAGTGAAGAATATGCAGAAGCTGGTGAAGGCATAGATGGCGACGAATAAGAAAATTCCGATGCGCAAATGTGTGGGCTGCAATGAAATGAAAAGCAAGAAAGAGCTGATCCGTGTGATCCATACTCCGGAGGACACTATCGTGGTGGATGATACCGGAAGGAAAAACGGAAGAGGCGCATACATCTGCCCAAGGATGGACTGTTTTATGGCAGCCAGGAAAAGTAAGGGTTTGGAGCGGTCATTGAAAATGACAATTCCGGAAGACGTTTACGAGGAATTGCAAAAGGAGATGAAAGCGGTTGAGACCAGATAAAGTATTATCATTGTTGGGAATCGCAGCAAAATCCGGCAGCGTGGCGAGCGGAGAATTTTCGACAGAGAAGGCAGTAAAGGAACAAAATGCATATTTGGTGATTGCGGCATCGGATGCCTCGGATAATACCAGAAAGCATTTTAAGGATATGTGTTCCTTTCGCAGCATTCCATATTATGTATATGCCGACAAAGACTCTCTGGGGCATTGCATCGGGAAGGAATTTCGGGCATCGGTAGCAGTGACCAACGAAGGACTTGCCAAAGCAATTGAAAAACAACTGAAAACGGATCACATAACAACTGAATAACGGAGGTAGTAAATATATGGCAAAATTGAGAGTATATGAACTCGCAAAAGAATTGGATATAAAGCCGCAGGAAGTTCTTGAGGCGCTTAAAGGAACGCAGTACGAAGTGAAAACAGCAAGCAACGGTATTGAGGATGACGCTCAGAAACTGGTGCGTGCAAAGTTTTCAGGTGGTGCGTCCGGGGATGCCGGAATGAAGGCCAAGAAGCTGGAAGCAGCGCCAAAAACAGATGCGGCGCCGAAGGCAGAACCGGCTGCAGCAACACAGGAGCCCAAGAAGGAAGCCGGTGAAGTAAAACCTGCGGTGCAGGGGAAGCCGAAGAAGAAGGCAAGTATCTCTGCGGTTTTCAATCCGCAGAACAGTAAGATCAATCCCGGAAGCAGACGTCAGGCATATCATACCAATGCCAGAACGCCCGAGCGCAGACCTGCAGGGGCAAGACCTGCAGGGGCAGGCGTTCCCGGAGCAGGTATGGCGGCACGGGGGCCGGAGCGTAGACCGGTGACACCGGGAGCGCTGGAGAGAAAAGTGGTAAATCAAGCAGCGTCAGAGGCGCGTGCTGTGGAGCCGAAGCCTTCTGAGATAAAGCCTTCAGAGATCAAAGCTACGGAAGTGAAACCGGCAGTGGCGCCGATGGAGGCAAAACAGGCAGAGGAAAAGCAGACCTTGCAGAGCGCTGCACCGGTAAAAGCCCCGGAAATGAAACCGGTGGAGCGGCGTGAGATCAGCACCTCTGATGGTGAGAAGAGAGTGTTGACAAATCGCCCGCAGGGAGAGCGTGTAAGTAACAACAATAACCGCCCGCAGGGAGACCGCAATGTGCGTCCGCAGGGAGACAGACCCTATGGCAGCCGCCCGCAGGGAGACCGGAATGGCCGTCCGCAGGGAGACAGACCCTATGGCAGCCGTCCCCAGGGAGATCGGAATGGCCGTCCCCAGGGAGACAGACCCTATGGCAATCGTTCACAGGGAGATAGACCTTATGGCAGCCGTCCCCAGGGAGATCGGAACGGCCGTCCCCAGGGAGACAGACCCTATGGCAGCCGTCCCCAGGGAGACCGGGGAAGAGGCGGCTTTAACGGAAGGAATGGCGGCGGAAGACTGGATCAGGAACTCAACCGTTTCAATAAGGATGCCGTACAGACAGGGCCGGATGAACTGCGCAAAGAGAGCCGCGAGAACCGTGACAGAGACAACAACCGCAGAAAGCAGAATACGGATCGCGATAAGCTGGGCAAGAAGCAGGAGCGTTATGTAAATCTGGAGAAGAATGGCGGGAAGAAGAAGCATACGCCGCAGCCCAGGCCCAAGGAAGAAGATACCATCCGTTCGATCACTCTGCCGGAGCGCATGACCATCAAGGAACTGGCTGAGAAGATGAAGGTGCAGACATCCGAGATTATCAAAAAGCTGTTCTTAAAAGGGCAGATGGTGACGGTGAACCAGGAAATAGATTATGATAACGCGGAAGAAATTGCACTGGAGTTCAACTGCATTGCAGAACCGGAGGAGAAGATCGACGTCATCGCAGAGCTTCTGAAGGAAGAAGAAGAGGACGAGAAGGATCTTGTGGCAAGACCTCCCGTTGTCTGTGTTATGGGTCATGTCGATCATGGTAAGACTTCTCTGCTGGATGCGATCCGTGATACCAGAGTGACCGACCGCGAGGCAGGAGGAATCACGCAGCATATCGGCGCTTATGTGGTAAGTATCAATGGGCAGAAGATCACCTTCTTAGATACACCGGGACATGAGGCATTTACCGCTATGCGTATGCGCGGGGCAAAGTCTACGGATATCGCGATCCTGGTAGTTGCGGCGGATGACGGTGTTATGCCTCAAACGGTAGAGGCGATCAACCATGCCAAAGCAGCCGGTATTGAGATCATTGTTGCCATCAATAAGATCGATAAACCCAATGCAAATATCGACAGGGTAAAACAGGAATTATCCGAGTATGAGTTGATTCCTGAGGATTGGGGCGGAAGCACGATCTTTGTTCCGGTATCCGCACATACCCATGAAGGTATTGACCAGTTATTGGAAATGATTCTTCTGACTGCGGAGGTCAGCGAACTTCGGGCAAATCCGAACCGCAAGGCGAGAGGCGTCATCATTGAAGCACAGTTGGACAAAGGACGGGGTGCAGTTGCCACGGTTTTGGTGCAAAAGGGTACGCTGGAAGTCGGGCAGCCGATTGCCTGCGGCAGTGCATACGGTAAGGTGCGCGCCATGGTTGACGATAAGGGACGCCGGGTGAAAACGGCAGATCCGTCCACTCCGGTAGAGATTCTTGGATTGTCCAGCGTGCCGGAGGCAGGCGAGACCTTTGTTGTCTGTGAAAATGAAAAAGATGCAAGAAGCTTTGCAGAGACATATATTTCCGAAGGAAAGGTAAAACTGTTAGAGGAGACCCGTTCCAGAATGTCCTTAGACGATCTGTTCTCGCAGATACAGTCCGGCGATGTGAAGGAACTCAACATTATTGTGAAGGCTGATGTGCAGGGCTCGGTAGAGGCAGTGAAGCAGAGTCTGGTGAAGCTGTCCAACGATGAGGTCGTGGTGAAGATCATCCATGGCGGTGTTGGCGCTATCAACGAATCAGATGTCATCCTTGCATCTGCTTCCAATGCTATCATCATCGGCTTTAATGTGAGACCGGACCCCACCGCCAAAGTTACTGCGGACAATCAGGGCGTGGATGTGCGGCTCTATAAGGTCATTTATAACGCAATTGAAGATGTGGAAGCGGCTATGAAGGGAATGCTGGATCCTGTTTTCGAGGAGAAGGTGATCGGTCACGCAGAGGTACGTCAGATATTCAAGGCGTCCGGTGTGGGAAATATCGCAGGCTCTTATGTGCTGGATGGAACCTTCGAGCGCGGCTGCAAGGTACGCATCAGCAGGGAAGGTACACAGATATTCGAGGGCGCGCTTGCATCCCTGAAGCGTTTCAAAGACGATGTGAAAGAAGTCCGGGCAGGCTACGAGTGCGGTCTTGTGTTTGAAGGCTTCAACGATATTGCAGAGCTTGACATTGTAGAGGCATACAAAATGGTAGAGGTCGCCAGATAATATAGAAAGTGATGTGTGAAGATGCAGAAAAACAGCATGAAAAATATGCGGATCAATGGGGAGGTTCAGCGGGAACTTTCCAATATTATCCGCGGTGAAGTGAAGGACCCACGTATCCATCCCATGACCAGTGTCGTGTCGGTGGAGGT
>JAIEAP010000045.1 GCA_029071325.1 Lachnospiraceae bacterium
TATAAAGACGCAGAAGGCTGGTACTGGTACGATAACCGCTACCGTACGCCTGAGGGCAATATCGTGCCTATAGAGGTCAAGATATTCGGTGATGGCTTCCTGGAGCGTGAGAAGAAAAGAAGAAGGAGGAGATTCTTGTATGACCACACATAAAAAAAGAGCATCCGCGCCCGGATGCTCCTCACGAAAGATGCGTGATGTTGCCCACAATCAACGCATCTTTACTATACCATAATCCTACTTAAAAATCAAGGAAAACCAGCGGATTTATGCGGTTTTCCGGGCTTGCTTGGTTTATTAAAGTTAGGAGATTGGTATGGCATATTGGAAAGACACATGGAGATTTCACGGAAGTAACGAGTATGAGTATAAATTCGCCGGCAACTATGGAGCAAAGGGAGAGTGCAGACGGAAGAAAGAGAAGCCTACCTCGGATCAGATAGAGTGGCAAAATCGTTATAACAAAACGAACCGCATCCGGCGGGAGATCAAAGCGAACTTTCGGGAAGACGATCATTGGGAGCGCCTGAGTTATGAAAGAGGCACAAGGAAGCCAATGCATGAGGTAAAAGCAGACTTTAGGAAATTCGCAGACAAGCTCAGAAAGAAATATCGAGAACTGGGCGCGGAGTTGAAGTGGATGAGAATTATCGAGATTGGAAAGAGAGGAGGGATTCATGTTCATGCACTTATCAACCGAATACCGGGGGCCGACACGGACGTGCTGATCAGCAAGTGCTGGGAGCATGGTTATGTGTCACACACAAACATATACAACTCGGGAGGATATCAAGGACTCGCTGAGTACATGGCAAAGCTGCCGGACGAGGAGACGCGAAAGAAGAAGGGTCTCCCGGAAAAACTGAGCAAGGACGAGTATAACTATTCAACATCCCGCAACCTCATCCGACCAGAACCGGAGCGGAAGACCTATTACCGATGGACAATGCGGAAAATACTAAGGGATGGACCGAAGCCGACACCGGGGTATTACATAGACAAGAACACGATCAAGCAGGGGTTCAATCGGTATACCGGCTATTCATATCTCCGGTATACAGAGATCAAACTGGACAGGAGGATTTGAGATGCAGGACGTCAATTTATATCTGCGGACCAGCTATCACGGATTAAAATCAGCGGACGGATGGTATTGTAGCATCCTAGAAATGCCGACGCAGCGCGGACCGGTCACTCTGGAGGTGACAAATCAAGAACATGGCACCGCAAACCGGATTGCCCTTACCGGGTTATTAAAAGCCTTGGAACGTTTTTCAAAACCCTGCGCATTAGGTATTTATACGGACTCCCGTCACATTGAGCAGGGTATCGGGTGGCTAAAAGAGTGGAAGAAGGTGGGGTGGGTCACCGCAAAGGGCGAAGAGATCAAGAACAAAGACCTCTGGACCCGCATAAATACCGAATTGGAGCGACATTTAGTGACGGTGGAGTACACAGAACATACGGAGTATTCCGCATGGCAGCTAAACAGGATGAGAGAGGAGGCGAGGAAGCATGAGCAGAAGGTCAAAGGCATGCAGCTTCAGCAGCAAGGTTAGAGCCAGGATCATAGCAAGGGACGGCGACGCGTGCGTCTTCTGTGCCTCTGGCAGATGGCCCTTATCAGAGGACGACTTCGGTCAGTGCATACGGGATATCGCCCATGTGGTCAACCGGAGCCAGGGCGGGCTCGGGGTGGAACAAAACGGCGTGACAGCCTGCCGGAGCCACCATCAGTTATTGGACAACGGCAACAAAGGTCTACGCGAGGAACTTTTGGAATATGCAAAAAGCTATCTAAGCCGCATTTATACCGAATGGGACGAGGATGCACTGACTTATAGAAAAGGAGAGTGATTTATGTTTTTTAAGATGTCAAAGCTAAAAAAGTTACTAAAGGATGCCTACAAGGTTGGGTGTTTAACAGTCGGACGATCAGTGACGGCCGCAGGACAGGAGGAGGGTATATACCTTTCATCTGGCTGGTGGATCCTATGGTTTTTATGCGACACCATGGAAAAGGAGATTAAGGCGGCCATCATTGAGTTATGTGGAGACCTTCCGGCACCAGGAGAAGTATTCCAGGCATCCAAAGGCGGGAATCAATATGAGATTGAACAAAAAGAGGTTTACGACCTGCCGGCACAGTTTTTTAAAAATGAGGGAGAGTGCAAGGTAACAGAAGTCATTTTAGAAACGGGGTGGTATACCGCCAGTATTATACAAGAGAAGTCCGGCGCCATACACTTAATTCGAAATCGCATCATAGAGATGTTTGACGGAAAGGGATTGCGGGAAGGCGAAGCTTGGCCGACCGGGCCGAAAATCGTAGGTGAAATGATTGGCTGGACAAACTATGAATGCTATCTTGCTGTATTGCCGATTGAAAAGGACGAAAAGTACACAGATTTTTACGCAGCTCTGGAAAAGATTACCCTGCCAGAATAAGGGGTCAACCTCACCCAGGATTACATATCACAGGAACAATCAACAAGCAACAGTCCGGGAGCGCGTAAGAGGCGCTGCCCGGAAGAAAGGAGAAACATGCATCGACCGGAATTTGACGATGATTTTCATCGCAAAGAGGATAAGGTTAAAGACACCAAGCGGCAGCAGGCGTTGGAGGTATTCCGCCGGCGGCCGTATCAGATAGAGGCACTGGAGCAGATGAAACAGAACAGGCAGCAGGCACACAAGTAAAGCAGGTTTTCATATGGCCGTATATCTGCAGCTATATGAAATTTTTTGGCAAAAAATTTAACAAGGAGGATGTGAGTTTATGTTTGATAAATTTGGAGAATTTGATTCCGTTGAGGAACTGAACCGGGCGGCATTGGCACAGAGGGAAGAAGGAGACACAGAAGCCCTGAAGATCCTGGCGAAAGAGAATGGAATAGACGAAGAGGACGCAGAGGACTTTATAAACGGATGGACGGACGAGCTGGTCTCTCCGGTCATGGCTGCACTGGGAAAACTGGATGTAGAGTGCGCGGAATATGAAATCGAAGGGGTATTAAAGGACTGGGTCGAGGAGATCCGCATCAACTGCATGCAGGACGAGGCATTTGCCCGGGCGGTAAGGCGCAAGGGTAAGGATCTTGCCGGATTTATGGCGCAGGCCATAGAACTAGGATGCGAACACCGCATAACAGTAGACAACAGGATTGTTGAAATGACCAAGGAAGTAAAAAAGATCATGGGACAGCACCCGCTCACCATGGGAGTTCTAAATAAAGCCGAGATGAAGCAACTGATCAAGGATTACTACATGGGAGAAGGTACATGATCGCGACAAAAGGCTTCACCTGGGACCTGCGGTCTGTCTTTGGGAATGGACAGACGAAAACTTGCTCTTTTCGCCCAGGGGAGACCAAACGTGTAGATGAAAGCAAAACAGCGCGCAACGGACTCCATTGCTGCGAAAATCCTTTTGACTGCCTGTCCTATTACTCTATGGATGGGAAGAACCGGTTTTTCCGGGTAGAAGCAGCAGGCGACATTGACGAGGATGAGAGCGGACGGATCGCATGCACGCAGATCACGCTATTGGAGGAGCTGACACCGTTCACGTTTGCCATGGAAGGGATGAAATACATCATAAATCACCCACACCGGGACAGATGGGAGCAGCGGTACCACAACGTGATCGTGCAGCAGGACGAAGCAGAAGTCAAAGAGAAAGACGCGATTGCCATCGCCCGGGGCAATGACCCTGTAGTCAAGGGCGCGGAGGGAAGCATCCTGGGGCTGATCGTGGAGGACGAGACCGGGATCGTGCAGTGCAAACTGGCGGTCGTGAGCGCAGAGCAGGCGGAGAGATGGTACCGCCTGAACGATAGGAGAGAACTGGAGGAAGTGAGATGAAAAAGAAGGCGATCGAGGCGGTACCGCCGAGAAAGACGAGAAAGAGCGGATGGTGGACAACCTTACAGTTGATAGAAGGGGTCATTGTCCTGAATGTATTTAAGGACAGGGTCTTGCGGGCCAGACATTGTGTCAACCCGGAAACAAAGGAGTATGCGACCTTTAAAAAGGACACATGGTACACACAGAAGATCGAAAATGCTTACGGGATACGGCTGGAAACGGGATATTATTATTGGTCGTGCGAAAACGAGAGGGAAGCACGGGAGAAAGGCGGAATTGCGGACGAGGATAGAAACATCATCCAGAATCTGATGAAAGAGAGCATACCCAGCAAGGAAAGCATCATCGAATACATCAGTCACCAGGAGATGAGTTACGGGCGGAGCCGGCGGGAGATAGCAGAACATAACCGCGTCATGCGGGTGAATGCTATGATGGCAAAAGTACCGGCGGTACCGGAAGGGATCAAGGAGTGGATCAACCAGAAGGAACTGGGCGGGATGGATTACTGTATCAAGGACCGCGAGACAGGGCGGTGGTCATGTTCAGCCTGCGGCAGAGAATTTGAAGAGCAGCACGTTAAGAAGACGGACGGAACCGGGCAGCCCAGGAATAACGACATGGTCACATGTCCCATCTGTAAAAAGAGTATTCAGATCAAGAAGCGGAAAAAGACCATAGAAGTACGGACACACTTCTGTATGATGCAGCCCATTGACAACGAGGTCTCAGTGACCAGACATTTCACCGCTACTGTCCAGTGCGTCCCAAACGACAGGAAGCGGATCGGGATTGAAGAGGATGTGCGGATCATCATGTTTAAAGGTCGAAAGGGCATACCCTGCGATCTCTACTATGAGCAGTACAGTCAACCAGGATGGGTACCGGATGGAGGGATACATATAGAGGGATGCTTTGATAATAAGCACAATCCGGCAAATAAAAGTGAATATTTTGGCTATCTATATGAGACGGGCATCGAGGAAGCCCTCAAAGATACCGTGTATGAGCCGTGGGCAAGGCTATTTAAAGAGATGGCGGCAGCAGGCTTGAAGCTGCAATACAACGCAATGATGATAGGCTATCACAAGGCGGAGTACATCCGGTTGATAGAGTTACTGTTTCGTGGAAGATTCTATCAATTGCTTACCGAGGAGAGCCAAAGCATTTATTATTGGTCAAGGTGTTATTACGGAGAATTAGAGTTAAGCGGCAACAGCATCGAGGAGGTATTTAAGATAGGAGACCGGCAGAAGATCAACCGGATCCGTCAGATGGACGGCGGCCGGCAAATGGTAGAATGGATGCGCTGGAGTGATAAGCACGGTCAAAAGATATCGGACAAGACCCTGATGTGGCTCAAAGCAAACGATATGTCTCCGGAAAGCCTACATGAGATGACAGATCATTTCTCGGTAGAGCAGATCATGAATTACATCGAGCGCCAGCGGGCGGAGCAGTACAAGGGAAAATCCGCAAAGGTCGTGGTCGAACAATACGGGGACTATATCAGGATGTGCAAGCGTCTCCATAAAGACATAAGCGACGAAATGATCTACCGCCCCAGAGAACTCAAGCGCCGGCACGATGAGGCCGTCTTGGAGATCGAACGGCAGCAGGCACAGTTGAAAGCAGAGGAATATTCGAAAAAGTTCGGAGAGGCGGAAAACGTCTTAAAGGAGATCAAAGACAAGTATGAATACAAGGGAGAACAGTATTTTATCATGGTACCCGACCGGATCGTGGACATCGTGAGCGAGGGCAATCACCTTCATCACTGCGCCGGCGCCACTGACCGGTATTTCGACCGGATCAAACAGCATGAAACCTATATCTGCTTCCTGCGAAAGATTGAGGAGCCGGAGACACCGTATTACACCATCGAGGTAGAGCCAGGAGGAACCATCCGTCAGCACCGAGGCATGTACGACGAAGAACCGGAGATTGACGAAGTCAAGCCCTTCCTCAGGGAATGGCAGCGGGAGATTAAAAAGCGCATGAGCCGGCAGGATCGTGAGCGTGCCGCCGCATCAAAGGTTAAACGCGAGGAGAACATCGAAGAGCTGAAGCAGAAAAATAACATCCGGGTCTTAAATGGACTCATGGAAGATTTTATGGAGGCGATAGGATGACATTATCAACGATTGAGACATACAGCGAGTTTAAAACAGCACTGGGAACGGAGCTGAAAAACCAGGCCGAGGGATTTGTCCGCACCGGGTATCTACTCAAAGTAGCCCGGGATACGGATATCTTAAAGGATTCCGGCTACACCACAGTTGCGGAATTTGCACAGGCGGAATACGGGCTGACCAAGGACGTGGTGTCAAGATACATAGCAATTAATGATCGTTATTCCAGAGACGGCTACTCGGAATACCTTCAGGAACAGTACGAAGGGTATGGTGTTGCCAAATTGCAGGAAATGCTGACTCTTCCGGATGCAGTCCTTGGATTGATGTCCCCGGATCTTACCAAGCGCGAGATTCAGGACATCAAACGGGAGATCAAAGAAGAGGAGCAGACCACAGACCTGGAAGTGATGATGGAGGGCGAGGCGCCGGACCAGGAACATATGACACTGCTTCAGAAAGCAATCCGCCGGTATTTTCATGAGGAGCGCGAACAATTCATTCAGCTTGCGGATGTGATCACCGGAAAGGCGGCAGACCCGATAGAGCAGACAATGGACATCCTGGCACCATCCGGCGTAGCACTCAAGACCGTAAGAGTGCAGGGCATCGGGAGACTAATGCTTTCCATCCAGGGCCGGGATAACGACATTGAGATGCTGCAGGTGCGCACAGGAGAGAAAGAGCAGATTTCCTGGCAGAAGTTTATCTACGACTTGAAAATGACCTTCAGCGGGTGTACGGGCAGGGAAACATGGGAAAGGATTTACGGAGAACCATTCAAGACCCCGGAACCACCGAAAGAGGAGAAGAAAGCGGAAGTTGCACCGGTGCAACCGAAACCCACACAGAAAAATGCATCTAAACAGACGAAGAGTGAGAGCAAAAAGCCAGAAGACACAAGCAAAGAGCCGGCAAAAGTGACAGAACAGCCCGAGAGTGAACCCATCACCCAGGAAAGAGAGCCAATTGTTTCAGAGGAGCAGCAGGCAGTCGCAGAGCAAATACCGGGACAGACCAGCATTGAAAAGGATTTCAAAGAATATATGTCGGAGGTCGTAACCGGAGAGATTGTTGAAAATACCGAATCAGAAGAGGATGAGCCGGCAGCAGGCGACAATGTGATCCGCGGATACAAGGCGGCCATCACAGCAGACTTAAGAAAGTTGCAGAGCATATGGGATAGCAAGGATCCAAATAAAGTGACCGCCATGCTGGAGATTACAAAGAACCTGGAGTGGAGGTTAGAACGGATCAAGGAGGCGGAGAATGAAGACGGTGCTGAAGTATCCAGGAGCCAAGAATAGGATTGCGCCATGGATCACAAATCACATGCCAAAGCACGATGTGTATCTGGAGTTATTCGGAGGAAGCGCAGGCGTGTTATTAAGCAAGCCGCGCTGCCATATCGAGACCATCAATGACCTGGATGGTGATATCGTCAACTTTTTTCGGGTATTGAGGGATTATCCTGAAGAACTGGGGTGGATGATAAAACTCACACCATTTGCCAGGGATGAATACAAAAGTGCTTTTGAAGTAACAGTAAATCCAGTGGAGCGGGCGCGGCGGTATTGTGTCAAGTGCTGGCAGGGATTCGGGAACTCACAGCTGTATCAGAATGGGTTTAAGAGCGGTCAGCAGGCCATCAGTCCGAATCCGGCTAAGGCCTGGGCAGAGCTGCCGCAGATCATAACCGCTGCCGCTGAGAGGTTAAAGGGCGTCCAGATCGAGAATCTTCCGGCACTGGAGATATTAAAACGGTATGATACCGCAGATGTATTTATCTATGCGGACCCACCGTATTTACCAGATACGCGAAAACCGCACTTGTATAGATATGAGATGGATTGCGAGGAGCATGAGAGACTGCTGGAAGCACTCAAAAAGCATCCAGGACCGGTCATGATAAGCGGATATGATAATGACCTATACAACAATCTGCTGAAGGGGTGGGAAAAAGCATACAAGAACACCACAGCGGAATGCGGCATAAAGCGAACCGAAGTGCTGTGGATGAATTATAAGCAAGAATCACAGTTATGCCTGTTTGATAAGGAGGAATATTCATGAAGAACTATGAATTAATACAGCAGCTCCTTGAACGCCCAGCTGGAGCAGAAATATATTTCGGTCATACTGTCACGCAGGAGGATATGGCAGGACACGATGTGGAGTATGTGGAGCGCAAAGTAGCAGAGGTTGATTCAAATGACACATCCATCACATTGATGGGATAGGAGGACAGTATGGGAACTTTAACATTTTGTAACGAGGACGGAACTTGGGGATTAAAAAATTATGATATCACCAAGGCGCCAAGCGAACTATATGGAGCTATCTGTAAGCTAAAGGACTACGAAGGCACCGGTCTCGCACCGGAGCAGATACTGGAGATAGACAAGCTGTATCGAGACCGACTCAAGGAGATAGAGGACTTAAAGCAACGGTTGGCAGCAGGCTTTGAGTGGATTCCATGCAGTGAGCGATTACCGGAGGACAGCTATTCTGTGTTAATATGCGGAGAACCTGGATATATAGATTCGGGATGGTATAAAGACGGACACTGGTGGACTGGTTTTTCCTTTGCAGACATAAAGAAGGATATTGTCGCATGGCGGCCATTACCAGAACCGTATCAGCAGGATAAATGCGAGAAGGGAGAGGATAAGGATGAGTAGAGTTTTGCCAATACTATATAACACCGACATGGTCCAGGCGATACTGGATGACCGAAAGACGGCTACAAGGCGGTTGGTTAAGCCGCCGTATTATGTCGATAGCGACGAAGCTGGTCCACAGATATTAAGAACAGCACCAAGAGGGAGCGGGCTCTATAACAAAATTGGGGAATTGCCCTATCCAGACACACCCTGGAGAATCGATGATGTTTTGTATATCCGGGAGACGTGGGCATTCCAGTGTTGTATTGAATGCATGAATATTTATGAAGATGAATCCTGCATGATCGGCAAGATATCAACCATCCATGAGGATAAAGATACCATCTCAGAGGGCTGCTACATATACCGTGCAGATCATCCACACCCAGAGCGGATCATCTGGCGCCCATCCATCCACATGCCAAAGGCAGCGTCCCGGACTTGGACGAAAGTCACGAACGTGCGACCGCAGCGAATCCAGGATATGACCCTAGATGATTTCCTCAAGGAAGGTATAATCCTTCGCCCAGAGGCATTCAACGACCCAGAAAATGCTTACATGCAAGCCAGAGATGCATTCGCCAAATTGTGGGACTCCACAATCCCAAAGAGGCAACTGGACATATACAGTTGGGAGGCAAATCCATGGGTATGCGCGACAGAGTTTGAACGGTGTGAAAAACCAGAGGAAGAGGATGAACCGAAAGGAGAGGTTGTGGAAAGCTCGAAAATCAAGTAGATTTTCGCTGCGTAATCGTCCAAACATTATCACCGGTTCGATAAGTAAGGGACAATGGTTTGAGACATCCGTTATCAACGACCTGACACTGAAACTCCCTAAAGCCCATGGTTGACGGCTTTTCAGAGGATGAATGAACTTTAAGAGCTTCTTCGTCAAATCTGATATATAAAGGTTTTATGTGACCTTCCGTGTCAAATGAGGCAATTACAGAAACTTTAACAAGACCTGAGTGGTCATACGGTGTCAGCGAATTAATACCAGGCACTTTATCACTTCCTTTTGAACTGATTGACAATATAATACAAACAAATGTTTGTAGAGTAAAGGCAAAGATCTTGGAAATGGAGGAAATACATGGGTAAAACAAAGATGGAACTGATTGTTAAGAAGTCACAGGCCGTATGCCCAGGCTGTAGCGGACTGATCACCCGTATGGGGCAGGGAGACTACTATAAATGCATTGATTGCCGAAGTATATACAAAGGACAGGAAGCAGGATACGTAGAAGGTGCTATAGTTGTGGATAAGGTTAAGGAGGCAGATCATGAGAGAAATATTATTTAGGGCAAAATCAGCAGGGGAATGGGTACATGGATATTATACATTCTACCCACATGGTTTCCAGACAGCGGGAGTACCGACGCATGTCATGAGAGACACCAATAGCCATCCAGGCGCGTTGCATTTAGTGAATCCCGAAACAATTGGCCAGTACACAGGCTTGACCGACAAGAACGGAAGGAAGATTTTCGAAGGGGATATTGTTCAGTATTCAAAAATCGGAGCATTAGGGAAAGTTGTGTGGTATGAGGGCGATTATATCGGATTTGCAGTAGATGATATTTACGATAGCTTTCAGCAGTATGATAGAGAATTGTTTGATGAAGTTGAAGTTATCGGCAACATATTCGACAACCCTGGACTCTTGAAAAGAGGTGAATCTGAATGAGACTAATAGACGCAGATAGCATAAATCCGGCAGACGTAATAGGCGGAGCTTCCGAGTTTGCCACAGACATCCGCAAGGCAATGCAGGATCTGATTGACATACAGCCGACCGCGTATGATCTGGACAAGGTTGTGGAGCAGTTAGAAAATGAAAAGTCAGGGCTCACGACTTGGGCAGAGGACGAAGCATATAAACTTGGCATCGAAAAAGCTATCGAACTTATCAGATCCGATGGCACAGTAGATAAAGCCCAAGAGGAGAGTGGAATGACAGAGAACAAAGCATTGGATAATATTATATCCATGAAAACAGAAATTGAATATGAATCGAGCGACGCAAAGCAAATGAAAAGAATCAAATGTGATAGCTTAAACGTCGCAATAAAGGCATTGGAAGAAATTCAGCAGTACCGAGATCTTGGCACAGTCGAGGAGTGCCGGGAAGCTCGGGAACGTCAGCAGGCAAAAAGACCGAATGTGAAAATCCAGAAAGACGATTTAAAGATAGGACATCTCACGATTGGAGCAGGCTCAAAGGCATATTGGTGCTCTTCCTGTGAAAAAGCAATAACAAGGGCAGACGGATACTGCAGGATTTGCGGTCAAGCAATAGATTGGAGCGAAGTAAAATGATGGATGCAGGAAAGTTACCACCAATGCCCTAAATGCAAATACGCCGGAATTGTCCTATGGAATGACAATGGCCACGTTTACCGGCAACATGATTATTGCCCCAACTGCGGGCAGAAACTGGACTGGAGCGGTGATTAATCCGCTCCGGTCAATAAATGATGTACATTGATAATTGAATATTGATGGTTGGTGTGGTATGATTGCTTTGCCGTAGAGAGTAAAAAGCACAAAAACAGGGGGAATAAATGGCTAAGTATAAAGTACGCCTAAGGGGAGGATTTTCGGATAGAAATAATATAAGCATTGAAAATCGGGAAATGCAGTATGAGTCTTTAGATGACAGAACGAGAACAATGCTAATTAATCGAGTAAGCGTACTGCTAAAGCAAGTGAGTTACAATGATCAAATTATGCTTCACAAGTCGATACTCGTCAATGTATATGCATGGGAAGTAGACGACGATGAGATTTATATTGAAAACGAAATCAAAGATGTAATATATCAGACTATACGCGAGAATACATATGATGAAGTTTTTTCTCTCCTCGAGTTCCTTGTTCAAAAAATACAAAAAATACATCCTTGGACAGGAAAAGATTATGAAGAACTATTTAACGATGTGTTCAAAAACGAGTATGTCGGTTATCGTTTTGTAAATTCAATTATTGTTCCAATAACGAATGAAACAGAGATTGAGACAATAAATCAATCAGCAGGAGGACCATATTCGATAGTGAATACACATATATCTAAAGCAATTACATTGTTATCCGACAGAGAGCATCCGGACTATGAAAACTCGATAAAAGAAAGCATAAGTGCGGTTGAAGCCATTTGTGAGATAATAACAGGTCTGAAAGGAAAAGAGGCTACGCTGGGAAAAATGATAAAGAAAATAGAAGATGACGGAATAGTGATTCACACAGCATTGAAGACAGCTTTTAGTACTTTATATGGGTATACAAGCGATGCAAATGGTATTCGACATGCTGGGGATATAGGAGGATCGTTATCTACATTTGAGGAAGCAAAGTTTATGCTTGTATCATGCTGTGCTTTTATTAATTATTTGATTGGAATATCTGCGAAATAACATAAAGAGATTTACTACCAGACCACCAGAAAAAAACTGGTGGTTTTTTATTGCAAGGAGGAATACATTTGAGCATTAAGATGACAAATCAGAAACTTATGGACTATATAGACGCCTGCGAGCTGATATCAGAAACAAATGAGGATATTAAAAAGATGAGCAGGATTTTATATTTGAAAGAGCAGAGGCAGCAGGCATTGAAGATAAAGGTAGAGGTAGAACAATGGATGAATACGGTGCCGGTGCGAATGCAAAGGATTATTCGCTTTAAGTTTTTTGAAAAGCTATCTTGGGAGCAAGTGGCCGCAAAGATGCGCGGAAAAGCCACGGGCGATAGCGTGCGGATGGAATTTAAAAGGTTTATGAAAGAAAATTAAAGTTTGTTCGTATTGTTCACACTGTTCGCTTTAAAAGTAGTAACCTACTATTAAGCCGAACGGCAATAGGTCGCAAAGGCCTTTTCACAACTCACACGGACGCCTGAAAAATGGCGTCCATACTCCCAACAAAGAGAGCGTTTGGCTATGAGGTCAAACGCTTTTATTTTTGTTTGAAAAACAATTCAAAAAAAGAAGGAAAATGGGTAAAAGAAATGCTGAAATCATGCAAATATTGTGGTCGAATACATGATGAGAAAACAGTATGTCCCATGAAACCACAGAGAAAGAAAAAGTCAGGAGCAATTGAAAAATTCCGAAGCAGTTGGGTATGGAAGGGCAAACGCGAAGAAATCAAGCGCAGAGACAATTATATCTGCCAGATTTGTATCAGAAATCTATATGACACAGAACGGATAATCAATCATAAAGACACATCAGTGCATCATGCCATACCAATGGAAGAGGACTCCAACAGGTGGTTGGATGACGACAATTTATTAACAGTGTGCAGCATGCACCATTCCATGGCAGAGCGGGGAGAGATTCCAAGATCAGAAATACTTGAAATTATACAGGAACAGCAGACCAAGACACCCCCCGATAGGCAATGCTTAATAAAATAAATGAACGCTCCACCACACATCCGCCCTTGCGCACACCGCGTGCCGTAAATGAAAAATTCAAAGGAGGGAGAACATGGCAAGACCGGCGAAGGCGGCAGCCTTAAATTCCTCCAAGATATCAAAAGAGGATATGGAGGAGAGAAAAGAGAGGGAAGAACGCGTGCGGGGAAAAGCTGATAAGCTGGAACCGCCGGAGTATCTGACCAAGTCCCAACGGAAGATATTCAGATACATTGTCCGCAACCTGGAGGAAAGCCAGGTGCTTGGCAATCTTGATATATACATCCTGTCGCAGGCCGCCATCTCCATTGACAAGCTGCGGCAGATCGATGAGTACCTGAACAATTCGCCAGGAGTTACGAACATGATCACGGCGAAATCTACAAGGGAGATGTATTCAAAGGAGTTTTTCCGCTGCTGCAACGAGCTTTGTCTATCACCACAAAGCCGGGCAAAGTTAGCAATCGCAAACGTGGGAGACGGCAAGGAGAAGAAAAAAACTATTATGGATCTCCTAAATGAGGAGGATGAGGAATGACGGAAAAAAAATAACAGACCATCCGGCGTACTTATATGCGGCAAAAGTCGTAGATCATAATATCCGGGCGCCGGAATATGTGCGCAAGCAGTGCAGGGATTTTATTTCCACAGCACTGGGCGAGAATCCCAAGTACTGCATAAATGAAAAGCGCTTAAGAAAAATAGATAAGATCCTAAAGGTCTTAAAGATGGCAAAAGGACCGTCAGCCGGGAAAAGCATTTACCGAACACTTTCTGGGTATCAGTGGCTATTGATCGTAGCGGTCTTGTGTACGGTACATCGGGATAATCCCCGAAAGCGAAGATATGAGACGGCGGTATTGGAGATTGCGAGAAAAAATGGAAAGACATTTGTCGTAGGTCTGCTCATCATGCTCCTTTTCTATCTGGAACCTGAGTATTCAAGATTCTTCTCCGTGGCGCCGGATGGGAAGCTGGCAAGGGAAATTAAAGAAGCCCTTGAACCAATAATCCGAAAGAACAGCGATATATTGGAGCCTGGGGAATTTGAATTAAGACGGGATTTTATCCGACATAAACCTACCAGAACGGTCTATACGCCGCTGAATTTTTCTAATGACCGCATGGACGGAAAAGAACCAAATGTGTTTGTTGCAGATGAAGTCGGCGCTCTTCCGACGCCGTACCCGGTGGAAGCCATGAAATCCGGGCAGTTATTGGTAGAAAACAGACTTGGCTTTATTATATCAACGAAATATCCGACTGTAGATAATCCGTTTGAGGATGAAGTGGATAACGCAAAGAATATTCTGGACGGAGTGGTGGAGGATGAGACGGTGTTTGCACTCCTCTATGAGCCGGACGAGACCAAAAACTGGATGAAGGATGACAATGTGCTTGCGGATGCCAACCCGCTTGCACTGGAACAAAAATCCGTATGGGATTACCTCATCAAAAAGCGAGGAGAAGCAATCCGCCGGCAGGCACTTAGGGAAAACTTCCTGACGAAACACTGCAATATCATATATCAGGGGAAGGGAACCGAAAGCTACGTTTCGGTCACAAAACTGCAGGAGAGCAAGAAGAAAATTATTGTCTGGAAAGGCAAGACGGTATATGTGGGCATGGACCTTGCAGAAAGCGGCGATAACTGTGCGGTGGCGGTCGTAGGGCTTGATGATGATAATAACCTAATCTTTGATGTGATGACATTCATACCGGAGGGCCGGATAGATGAAAAGAGTGAAGAGGAGCATGTAGATTACCGGACGTTTATTGATGAGGGCAAGTGTATTGCCTGCGGAGATATGACGGTAGACTACGGAGTGATCGAGGAGTATGTATTTGGGATTGAAGAAAAGTACGGAGTAGTGATCGATATGATCGGATACGACAGGTACAACGCCATGTCCAGCGCACAGAAGTTGGAACAGAAATACGATACCGTACAGGTACGGCAGCATTCGGATACACTCCACCCGGCGATCAAGTTCCTGTGGGAGAAGATCATGAATGCAGAGGTGGCGTATACAGAGAATAAATTACTGGAGATCAATTTTCAGAATGCGCGCTGCGTGTACGATACCAATCTGAACCGCTATATCAGCAAGAAAAAGTCCAACGGAAAAATCGACATGGTATTTGCGATACTGGACGCATTATATCTGTTGTTACAGCAGGTGATCCTAAATGATGGATTCGTCTGCCAGACATAAAGGAGATAGTAAGTATGGGATTACGGGATACATGGAAACAATGGAAGGAAAACAGAGCTGAGCAACAAGAAGAGGTCGTTGACCTTGGGTCAGTGGGGGCAGACCTAATATCCGCATTACTTGCTACAGAACAGATGGGAGCAGATAAGGTCATGGAAATCCCTGAGGTTAGTGGCACAGTGGATTTGATCGGGGCAGTAGTAGCTGCGACACCGATCCGGTTATACGACAAGGAAGAGGATACTGTGTCGGAGCTT
Source organism: Lachnospiraceae bacterium (assembly GCA_029071325.1). Lineage (GTDB taxonomy): Bacteria > Bacillota > Clostridia > Lachnospirales > Lachnospiraceae > Roseburia_C. The sequence continues at coordinate 15,556 of JAIEAP010000045.1, forward strand.
ACGGATGACCGTAGAGTACAGCTTTTAAATGTGGATACGGGCGATACCATGAATCCGGCACAGTTCTGGCGTGCAGTCATCCGGGACTATATGGTTGGAAAGGGCGCCTATATATTTGTCGACCGGGATGCATTGGGCAATATATGCGCGTTACGTTATGTAGAGGAGCGTTATGTATCGGTACAAATGTCGCAGGATCCCATTTATAAGACCTATATCTTGAATGTGGGAGGACGCGTGTACTATCCACATGAATTTATCAAGATCATACGCCGCACATCGAACGGAGCGAGAGGGGTGGAACTAGCTGAAGAATATAAAACCTTGATGTCACTGGCATATGCGCAGATGGTGTTCGAACGAAATCAGATGGCGCGCGGAGGAAACAAGAAAGGATTCCTCAAAGCAGCACATAAGCTGACAAATGAGGCGATTGAGGCACTGAAAGGGGCTTTCCGTTTACTCTACAGTAATAATAAAGAAAATGTTGTAGTGCTCAATGATGGTATTGATTTTAAGGAAAGCTCAAACAATGCAATGGAACTGCAACTAAATGAAAGTAAAAAATCCATGGAGGAGCGCATAGCCGAGCTTTTCCATACAGCGCCCAAAGTCCTAAAGGGCATGGCAAGCATGGAAGAGATGAACACCTTCTATCAGGTGGTATCAAATACGATTTTTTCCACAATCGAAAAAGCGTTGAACCAGGACCTGCTCAGAGAATCGGAAAAGGATCATATGTATTTTGCGTTTGACACCAAAGCATTACTCCGCGTGACGATGAAGGAGCGATTTGAGGCGTATGAGATAGGAATCCGGTCAAACGTCCTGCAGCTTGACGAGGCGCGCAAGATGGAAAACCTGCCGGCACTTGGAATAGACATGATGCGCCTGAGTCTGGGGGATGTACTATACAATCCGAAAACCGGAGCGATTTACACAGCCAATACGGACAAGTCGTCAAATATAAAGAAAACAGGAGGAAAAGAGGAAGATGAAGATTGAGCTAAGGGCAGACGGAAGCGCGGTCATAGAAGGATATGTGAACGCTGTGTGCCGGGATTCCAGACCGGTGCCGACACCAAGGGGAATGGTGGTGGAATGCATCGAAAAACGGACATTTGAGCGTGCATTGAGGAGAAGGAAGGATATTCCGCTCATGTACAACCACAGGAAAAAAATTGCATCAACCAAAGATGGGACTGTGCAGTTAAAGGAGGACACCATCGGACTGTATGCGACATGCGTCGTGTCAGATCCTGATGTTGTAGCAGAAGCCCGCGCCGGAAAACTCAAAGGATGGAGCTTCGGGATGCATGTATTAAAGGATGAGTTAGAGGAGCGAACGGACAAGATACCGAGGCGCCACATATTAGAGATGGATTTAAAGGAGGTCACGCTGGCCGGAGGAAATGCAGTACCATTCTACGAAGGTACATCGGTAGAGGTTCGGTCAGAAGAATCGGATGAAGAGGCGGTATTTGAGCACCGTGCATGGATGGATGCGCCGGATGCTACAGATATAACGGTTGCAACACCTAAAGAAACTATTGATTACTCGGAATATGAAGAGCGGCTGAAAAAGCTGCAGAAATCAGGAGGAGAAAAATGAAAGCAAGAATGAACATGTTAAAGGCGTTGTTTCAGAGAAAAAAGCGCGTGCTTGAATGCCGCGCGGCACTCAAGACACTGGAGGAGCAGCGGGAAGACCTATGCAAGGAGATGCAGGGAATCGTGGATGCGGCAAAGGCAGAAACCAGGGCCATGACAGAGGAGGAAACCACGAAGTTTGAGAGCCTGGAGAAGCAGATTCAGAGCATTGATACATCTATCGCTATGGAAAAACGCAGCATTGAACTTATGGCAAAAAAGGATGACCGCACGCCGGAAGATCAGACCGGTGCAGGGACAGATCAAAAGACGGAGGAGCGCGCTGCCGCAGAGGAAAAGGCTTTTGCAGATTATATCAGAGGCATCCAGAGCGAAGAACGCGCTGACGTCAATATGACGGCCACAGACAACGGAGCAGTGATCCCTACATCTATTTCCAACCGTATCATCGCCAGGATCAAGGATATCTGCCCCATCTATGAAGCAGCCACAAAGTATATGTTAGGAGGCTCTCTTGCAATTCCGTATTATGACGAATCCACAAGCCAGATTACCATGGCATACGCAGAGGAGTTCACAAACCTGACGTCAACCTCCGGCAAGTTTGACAGCATCACCCTTCAGGGATACTTGGCAGGTGCTCTGACTAAAATCTCAAAGAGGCTGGTCAACAATTCACAGTTCGGCATTGTTGAATTTGTGATCCAGAAGATGGCAGAGGCGGCCGTGGCATGGATCGAGAGGGAACTGCTCATCGGAACAAAGAACAAGATTCAGGGATTGTCCACAGCAACACAGATAGTGACGGCTGGGGGAAGCGACATGGTAGAGCTGGATGACATGATTGACCTGCAGGAAGAAGTGCCGGACCTTTATCAGGGGAACGCATTCTTTATCGTAAACCGCAGCACAAGAAAGGCACTGCGTAAGAAAAAAGATAAAGACGGCAACTACATTTTACAGCGCGACGCTACCGCAAAGTGGGGCTACACCCTGTTTGGCAAGGACATCTATACATCAGATTCTATGCCGGAGATGGTACCGGGAAAGATCGTGGCATATTACGGAGACTTTACCGGTCTGGCGGTCAAGATTGCAGAGGAGAGCAACATCGAGGTACTCAGAGAGGTATATGCATCACAGCATGCTCTTGGCGTGATCCTGTGGCTGGAGATGGATGCCAAGATCGAGAATCAGCAGAAGATTGCCGTGCTCAAGATGGCAGATGCGGCTAAAGCACAGGGCGGCAAATAGAAGGGGTGATGGCACATGAAGGTCAGCGAGATCACGATAGCGGATGTGGCGGATTATATCAGGGAAGACGAACCGGACGAAAAGCTGCTAACGGCAATCCTTACCGCGGCGAAGGAGTACGTTTGTAAATATACCGGACTAAGCCCAGAGCAGGTGGACAGTCACGAAGATTTTTGGCTTGCAGTCATGTGCCTGTGTCAGGATATGTATGATACGCGCTCCATGTATGTGGAGCGCGGGAACACAAACAGGGTAGTGGAATCCATACTGGCAATGCACGCGGTCAACTACCTATAGGAGGTGCGCATGCAAATAAACCCGGGAATTTTAAACAAACGCATCTCATTCCTTCAGGAGCCGTCAGAGGATGATACTGATAAAGACGGATTTCCGTGCGGAGAGCAGCAACAGGTATACACTTGCTGGGCTTATGTGAAAAATACCAGCGGAAAGAAGATTGAGGATGCAGGAGCGGAATTTGCCCAGGCAAAAAAGCGTTTTCTCATCCGGTGGACAGACAAGGTCAATGAGGACCTGCTAATCTTATACCGCGGCAATGTGTACCGAATTTTGTATATCAATCCATATAACGATGGGAAAGAGTATATGGAAGTATACACAGAAAGGAAGTGGCTGCCATAGCGAAAATGAATGTAGAGCTTCCAGACGATCTGTTTACTGCACTTAATAAGTTATCCAGACCGGAACTTGCTGAAAAGTGTCTACAAGAGGGGGCTAAGCCATTAAAGACTGCGCTTGTAAATCAGGCGGCGGCACATGTGGACACGGGAGAAATGCGGGCATCAATCCGGCCAAGCAAGGTCAAGACTAGGAAGAATGGAGCAAAAGCAATTGTTGTGCGGCCAACAGGGAAAGACAGTAAAGGCGTTCGCAACATGCAGAAACTTGCATCACTGGAATTTGGAGCACACAACAGCACGCATAATCAGCCAGCAACTCCGGTCATAATCCCAGCGGTCGAGGAGAGCAAGAACGATGTCCAGGATGCAATGCAGAAAGCATTTGAGAAGGAGGCGGGGCTTTGAATGTAAATAAAAAGATTATAGGAGCCTTGCAGGGATTTGGGTATCCAGTTGTGCAGGACTTATATACCGGTAAGAAGGATCATTATTTTGTGTTTACATATGCAGACGAACGCGGCATCAATTTTTCAGATAACCGTCCGAAACAGGAGAAAGCATCCATCAATATAAGTCTCTTTCTTCCGGCCAATGAGAATTATATGCAATTGAAGGAAGATGTAAAAAAGAAGCTGATAGGAGCAGGTTTTTCCTACCCTTCGGCAGGACAGTATCTGGAGCAGGACGGTAGGATTAGGCACGTTGTTTTTGTAACAGAAATCACAGAAAGGATATAGGAGGTAGCAGATATGGCATATATCGGATTGGCACACTGTGTGATCAGGACAAAAGAGGGAGAAGGTTTAAGGCTGGGTGGAGCAATCAACGTTGATATTACTCCGCAATATGGAGAAGGTAAAAACTATGCAGACAACAAGCTGGAGACATCGAGAAAGGTATTCAAGTATGCAGACGTGAAACTGGAGACGTCACGCATCCCCGTAAAAGCCGCCGCCGCAATGTTCGGAAATGAGTATATTGAAGCGGATCGGAGGCTGGTATCGAGAACGACCGATAAAGCACAGGAAGTTGGATTTGGCTGCTATGTAGATGAAGATGACGGAACATACAGCGCAATCTGGCTGCCGGAAACAACATTTACGGAACCCAGCAGCTCATTCAAGACAAATGGTGAGAATGTAGAGTTTCAAAATCCCTCTATCGACGGCACCGCCAAAGGTAACAGCGACAACGAGTGGAAAGAAGTAAACTCATTTGACACGATAGAAGAAGTGGAATCATGGCTATGTGAGAAAGCGGGTATCACTGAGCAGAATAACCAGGAGGAGGGAGCCTGATGAGATACGTTAAGATTAAAGGGAAAGAGTATCCATATAAATGCACACTTGGCGCACTGGCAGACCTGCAGGAGAAGTACGGGTCCATGATCGCGTTTGAGCAGAAGATCAAGCACACGGAGGATACCGGCGAAGGCAAGAAAGCGCTGATGCCGGAACCCGGTGCACTTTGGGATGGCATGCTGGCGATGCTCAGGGAAGGTATCCGCATAGAGGGGGCAGAGACAGAACCCACTGCCCTCATGGATGTGATCGATGAGGAATACACCATATTCGAGATCTGTCACATGGTTGCGGAGGAATTTGACAGGTGCTTTGCCGTAAAAAACCAGAAAACCACGCAGGGCAAGAAGAAGTCTGGGACGGACGCATAGACTTTGCGTGGTGGATTTATCACAGCATCAATAATCTGGGACTTACGATGGAGCAGACAAAGCAGTCATATCTTGGATTCTTGTCGGATATGTTCCAGGCATACAAGAAGGACTATAACTTTAAAAAGAATCCCAGGCTCCGATATGAAGAGCCGAGGAAAAAAGTATCTCTGTTGGATTTATGAAATGAGGTGACAGACCATGTTTGAGATCGGGGCGCGAATAGCGCTGTATGGAGAAAAAGAATTTAAAAGCGCGCAAGCCAGGATCAATGCAGAATTGCGCGAACTGAAATCCGAGCTCAATCTGGTAAGTGCCAGGTATGCGGACAATGCCGACAGCATGGAGGCATTGAGCGCGAAATCTGCGGTGCTGTCAAAGCAGTATGAGAAGCAGAAAGAAAAGGTGTCCGTCCTGGAAGCTGCGCATAAAAAAGCCGGTGATGAGCAGGAGCGGGTGCGCAAGTCGGTTGAAAAATACGAGGCCGAACTCGCATCAGCCCGCGAAGAACTGGCGCGCATGGAAAAATCCCAGGACAGCACAAGCGATGCTATAAAAAATCAGAAGGCTCATGTAAAGAATCTTGAAGAGCAGCTCCTTGGCACACAACGGGAGTATGATAAAGCATCCAAATGCACACTGAGATGGCAGGAAAGCCTTAATAACGCGCAGACGGAAGAAATCCGGTTAAAACGTGCCGTGGAGGACTGTGGAAAAGCCATGGAGGAGGCAGAGCAGAGGACGCAGGAAGCGTCCGATGAAACGCAGGGATTCCGAATTCATATCGAACAGGCGGAAAAGCAGACCAGCACATTCGGCGAAGTGCTAAAGGCAAACCTGACCTCTGCGGCGATCATCGAAGGGATCAAGGCTCTGGCAAGAGAGACAAAGCAACTGGCGGAATCCGTATTCCAAACTGGAATGGAATATGAAAGTGCGTTTACTGGCGTGAAAAAGACCGTAAACGCCACCGAAGAGGAACTGAGTACCATGCGTCAGGAGTTCCTGACTATGTCAGAGGAGATTCCGGCCAGCGCATCTGCAATCGCAGAAGTGGCGGAATCCGCAGGACAGCTTGGCATTCAGACGGAACATATCACGGAGTTTTCCAGGGTCATGATAGACCTTGGAAATGCGACTGATCTTGCATCTACTGAGGCATCGGAATCCCTGGCACAGTTTGCAAACGTGGTAGGGATGTCACAGGGAGATTTTGACCGCCTGGGGTCCGTGATCGTGGATCTGGGAAACAACACGGCGACCACAGAGAGCCATATCGTGGCAATGGGAACCAGGATTGCCGCGGCAGGACACCAGGTCAATATGAGCGAGGCGCAGATCATGGCGTTTTCTGCCGGGCTATCATCCCTTGGCTTGGAGGCGGAAGCTGGAGGAACAGCATTCAGCAAGCTGATGATCAACATGCAGGTGGCGTGTGAGACCGGTAATCAGTCTCTGACGGATTTTGCATCTGTGGCCGGTATGAGCGCGGAGCAGTTTAAGATTGCATTTCAACAGGACGCTACGGGCGCGATCATGGCGTTCCTGCAGGGGTTAAACGACACAGAGCGAAACGGGATGTCCGCAATATCTGTACTCAACAATATGGATATCAAGGAGGTGAGACTCAGGGATACCATTCTCCGCGCTGCAAGCGCAACTGATCTTATGAACAACTGTATTGAGATCGGGAACCAGGCATGGCAGGCGAACAACGCCCTGACAACAGAAGCGGAGACGCGATATGCAACGACCGAAAGCAAGGTCCAGATGCTTAAAAATTCGGTGCAGGAGTGCGCGATCAGTGCCTACGACCAGATGAGAAACGGTTTTGCAAAGGGCATCGATATCGCAAGAGACGGCGTGACTAACTTCAACGATGAGATCCGAAGCGGCAAGATTGGAAATTCCCTGCAAAAACTGGGAGAGAGCTTTGCTGATCTTGCAAAGGCAGCGGTCGACGTGGGAGAAGTTGCGATACCGCTGGTGTGCGACGCGTTCGCCTGGATCGTAGATCATGGCTCCGGCGTGCTGTCCGTCATAGCGGGAGTTGCGGCAGGGTTTGCGGCATATAAAGCATATACTGTAGTCATAAGTGCGGTGAACGCCTTCAAAAGCATGCAGGCGGCGATAGAAGCGGCCGAGGTTGCACAGATGGCCCTCAATCTTGAAATGAGCCTAAATCCAATAGGTTTAATTGTCGCGGGAGCTGCAGCGTTGATTACTGTATTTGGAGTGCTGGCAGCCACCACCGGAGAAGTGTCAAACGAGTTCACAGAGCAGGCGGATGCGCTGCGTTCCTCCTCAGAAGAGCTCAACAATTATTCTGACGCTTTGTCCAATAATCTGGACAAGCGAAAAGAGGAGCGGGATTCCATTGAATCCAACACAGTTGCCATCGAATCCTACAAGACACATCTACTTGACCTCATGGCGAAGGAAGAAAAGTCCGCCGGCGATAAGAAGATGATAGCGGCATATGTGGACGCCCTAAATCAGTCGGTAGAAGGTCTCAACCTGGCATATGACGCCAACACGGACGCCCTGAACATGAATGAGCAGGCAATGGAATCCTACATAAGGACTGCCATTCAGCAACGTAAGACAGAAATCCTGGTAGAGCAGTTAGCACAATCTGAGATCGACCTTGCTGAAGCGTCCCAGAAAGTCAAAGAGGCAGAGGATGCGCTGGCAGAAACGGAAAAATCCCATGAAGAAGTGCAGGAATCTCTGAATGAGGAGATTGCGAAATCAGGATACGTCAGATCAGCGTGGACACCGAAGGCAAGAGAACTGGAAGCCACCGAAGAAGAACTGACAGAAGCGATCGATGCTCAACAGGAAGCTTTGGACAATGCTAACGAAGTATACGCACAAGCACAGGAGGAAAACGCGCGTCTGTGTGAGATGTTAGGGGTAACTTCCACAGCAATGGAAGAGACGGACAGCGCTACCCAGGAACTGACCGAGAGCACGTTCGAGTGGAAGGGCAAGACTATAGAGGCATCCGAGAGCCTCATGCAAGAGCTGGGAAGCGTCCAGGCGGCCTACGTGGAAGCATTAGGGGAAGCGAGGGAATCCATTGACGGCCAGATCGGACTGTTTGATGAACTAAGCCTTAAATCGGAATTGTCGGTCAGCGACATGATCAAAAGCATGCAGTCGCAGGCGGAAGCTATGGACCAATGGGCGGAGAATCTGCGTATTGCTGCGGAAATGGGAATTGACGAAGGCTTGCTGGCATCCTTGAATGATGGAACGGTGGAGAGCGCCCAGTATCTCAATGAGATCGTGCAGAATGGGCAGGACAGCGTGGATGAGCTCAATGCGGCATGGCGCAGAACGCAGGATGGCAAGGATAATCTTGCGGCAGGTATGGCAGAGGTATCCACAGCTTATAGCGCAACGATGGATTCTATTGTGGATGCAGCAGAGCAGCAGGCATCTTCCGGCGGCAAAGACGTAGGAAAAGCACTAGCAGACGGAACCGCAGGAGGTATAAACGCAAATGCTATTGTTGCAGTAAGCGCGGTAAAAGAAATGATATCCAACGTGACAGCAGGGGCAAAGCTGGCAGCAGGAATCCATTCGCCATCCCGCGTATTTAAGACGTTGGGCGGCTATCTGGACGAAGGACTTGCCGTAGGCATTGCAGACAAGGCAGAACTTGCGGTAGATGCGGCAGAGAATCTCATGGATCAGACCACAGTAGCAGCGCATTTCCAGACAGATCGCGTAGCAGGTTACAGTGAAAATGGATATGCGAAAGCAAACGGAACAGGGGCGACCGGCGGAAGTGTCGGGAACATAACCATAAACTTCACGCCCAAGCAGATGACACCGGATGAGATGGATAGATGCTTTAATTATATCAATCACAGATTCGCCGTTGCAATACCATAGGAGGGATCATGAGACAGTTTAAGATGCAGAATGCCAAAGGACAGGAATTTGACCTTATGCGCAAAGACGCGTTATTTATTAATCCTGCGGGACTAGGCATTGATATAGAGACAGAATACGACGAAGTGCAGGGAAATTACCGGGAGTACAACCGGGTGATTACCAGAGCACAGATCAATGGCGTAATGTCATTTGAAGGATATGAGCAGTTCAGCGAATTCGCAGCATTCCTGCGGTATCCTCCATTTGAGTTTTACTATAAACCAGAAGATAAGTGGTATAAAAAGCGCTGTGCGGTCGCCCGGCTTGAAAAGTCGGAAATATCACAGGACACATGCGCGCTTGACTGTGAATTATATCTTGCAGCTTTAACTGGATGGCGTAGCGAGACGCAGATGTTTTGGGCGGATGGAACCGGCGGAGTAGGAAAAGTGTATAACTACAGTTATCCATACACCTATACGGGCGGTACGGTGGGGACGGCACGCATCCGCAACAATTCCGGTCGCAGGCAGAGTATGAGGATTACCATAATCGGACGTGCGGAAACGCCCACATGGGCATTATCACAGGGCGGGATTCTGATCGGGAGCGGCAGGTGTCTTATGACGGTAGATAAAAATGAAAAACTCGTCATAGACAGCAATCCCCTAAATATGGAAATGGCGGTCTATCGCGGAGAAAACCAGAAAAAAGAAAATGTATACCAAAGAGGGGATTTTGAAACAGAACGATTCTTATACCTGCCAGAAGGAGAAAGCATCCTGGTCGTGACCAATGGAAGCGGGGAGCCCATAAAGGCGGTGGCAGAGATTCAGGAGGAATACGATCTTGTATAACATTGAAATTTTTAGCACGGATTTTATGTATAAAGATAGCACCACGGTGAACCGGTGTGATTATGTCAATGACTATATTGTGGTTAGCCCAACCGTTATAAGAGCACCGCAGGTCAAATGTGATCGCGGGGACTACATATCTATGGAAGACCTCAGCTCCAGGAAGAAAGACTGGGGATATGTCTGCGGCATAGAACGTACGGATGATGTGACAGAGATATCGGTCATGCCATTTTTGGGAAAAATGGATGTGGACGTATATAAAGACCGGGAAGACCTAAAGCATATGACATGCGAGCGGTTTCTTGCAGAACTGATCCGACTTGCCTATGCAGGAGATGATGTGGAGCAGAATATACCGGGACTGGAGATCATCGCGGAAACCGGAACCGAGGGGGCACTGCTCAATCTAAAAGATAATGTTCATAACATTTACGATGTGGCACTGGCGGCTTTGAAGAAGTATCACATCACAATTACCTTCGATATTAAAGTCCGGGAAAAGAGGGTATACGCAAAAATTCGCCGCGCGACGGAAAAGTGCGCGACAGTAGAGGCAGACCTCAGTTGCGTGACTGATGTGTCGGTTAATCTTGTGGACACTTACGAAATGGTGAACAAGGTCACAATATACGGCAGCTATCAGGAAACCCATGAGAAATACGGGACAGTGGAAACCGTGACTTATTATCTGGAACCCGGAGGCACAGTTACCATGGATCCACAGGAGCGTATAACGCCAGTTGTATGGACCATAAAACAGATTGAGATCAATGACGATTTCGAGGCAGAAGCATGGGAAGTTGCATACGATACGCTTTACCGGGAAGAGGTGGACAACAATATTGAACTGTGTGTAGAAAAGAGCGGAGGCATGATAGATCCAGCACAGTTTGAAGTGGGACAGAGCGTATGTGTAATCTACCAGGGATCGCAATATGCAACTATATATACCGGTTATGAGATGTCAGGAGATAAGGCCAAAATGATATTTGGCGCCATAAGAACTGAGTATACAAAGAAATCAAGGATAAACAGGAGGCTACAGAATGGGAATTAACGTAAAGCAGTATGAGGGGCATGAAGTATATCCGCGTGATGACGCAGTGCTGTATGACAGCATTATCAATCAGAGCGGCATTATCAAGGGTTGCGAAGTAACACACCTCGGCGCCAATCTTCTTTCGGTTGCAAGCGGATACGGCGTGATCAAAGGCAGGTTGTTTGAGATTACAGAGCAAACGATATATGCAAGGCTGTCAGAAAATGGAACCATTCAAGGAAGGATTAAAATAAGAATGGAGCTATCCAACGCAGATCTACCTATCCAGATTATAACTGAATTTGCAGATAAACTGCCAGACCTGGAACAGGACGAAGAGTGTAATTATAATGGCGGAAATTATGAGATTGAGCTCGCCCAGTACAGCATCAATGAGATCGCTTTGTCTGGGCTGGAGGCCACCGCACCACAGGTGGATGTTTTAAGAGGCCTTAAAGACCTAACATCAGCCTTCAATTCACATGCACATGACGACCGTTATTTCACCGAGGCAGAGGTCACAAATCTGTTGAAAAGTAAACAGGATGCAGCAACTGCAATAAATACTTCCAACATCGGCCAGCAGTCCGTGAAATACGCATCCTCTGCAGGCGGAGTGACATGGGGCGACGTGACAGGAAAACCATCTGCCTTTCCACCTGCCAATACCGGGGATTATTACGCAAAATCGCAGAATGTATCCGTGGCAACTGCAACGTGGTATACCAGCGCAAACGTGACTGTACCACCCGGCATTTACATTGTGTGGGTATCTGCATATGCGGTAGGAGGATCTGTGAGAGTGGGAATCAGTGGAGCATCGGGCCAATGGTCCCAGTCATCCGGCGGGCACGAATTGACACAGTTTATGTATTATACAAAAGTGGAATCAAACACGAATCTGGTATCGGTCGTTTACCCGAATTATGTAATGTCGGACACAATATATAGCAGAATCGAGGCATTGCGGATTGCATAGTTTTAAGGAGAGGAGGAACGGAAATGTTTTTACAGTTTGTACAGCAATATTGGATGGAGCTGTTATTTGGCGCGATATCATCCGCCCTTGGTTTTCTGTATCGAGACATTCACAAGCGGTTAAAAGCAGAGCAGCGCAAGAATGATGCGATTGCAGCTGGCGTCCAGAGTCTGCTCCGGGAGAGCATCGTGCAGAACTATAACAAGTACCAGGACAGAGAGTATTGCCCGATCTACGCCAAGGAATCTATTAAACGCGTCTATGAGGCATACCATAACCTGGGCGGTAACGACGTAGCGACAAAATTGTATAACACACTTCTGGCTATGCCAGAAGAACCATGAGAAAGAGAGGAATTTGTATGAACCTAAATTTTTTAACGGATTATTATGTGCCGGTTGTAATCATAGCCTGCCTGATTGTCGGCTACTGCATTAAGCATATAACCTGGTTGGACAAGGTCTCTAATCAGTACATACCGGCAATCCTTGCTGTATTGGGTGCTGTGCTGGGATGCATTGCAAGCGGCACAATAGGTCTTAACACCATCGTTTATGGGGCGTTTTCCGGGCTTGCAAGTACCGGACTGCATCAGGCATTTACCAAAATAATTGAAAGAGAGGATAAAGAGAATGAGTAGAAGGATTGAGGATTTGCATCCGCGCCTGCAGCTTAAGTTGGCTCAGTTAAAAGAGGTTTGCGCGGCGCAGGGCATCAACATCAAGTACAGCGAGTGCCTGCGCACCGTCGCAGAGCAGGACGCGCTCTATGCGCAGGGACGTACAGCACCCGGAAACATCGTGACCAATGCAAAGGGGACTACATACTCTAGTCAGCATCAGTGGGGCATTGCGGCAGACTTTTATCTTGACATGGACGTAAACGGCGACGGTAGCAAGTCGGATGATGCATTTAACGATTCCACCGGACTTTTTGAGCGCGTGGGTGCAATTGCCAAATCCATCGGCTTAGGCTGGGGCGGTGATTGGACAAGCTTTAATGACCGCCCGCATCTATATCTGCCGGACTGGGGAAGCACAACCGCGCAGCTCAAGCAGCAGTATAGCACCCCGGAGCGGTTTGCCCAGACCTGGGGCGATGGCAAAACCACGGTATCCGCGATCCAGTCTATTAATGCAGTATCCAGTTATGAGCGGACGCAGTTTATCACGGACGTGCAGTTTGTTACCGGATCAAGAGTAGACGGCAAAGCCGGCCCGGAGACCATCGGTAACACCGTTACGGTGTCCCGGACTAAAAACCGCAACCATGCAGTGGTCACACCGCTGGAGCGCAGGCTGAAAGCCTTGGGCTACTATTCCGGCGCAATCGAGGCGGATGAGGGCAAGGTGCCGTGCTTTGGTGCAGGCATGGAATCTGCGGTTAAAAAGTATCAGTCTGACCATGGATGTATCTCTGATGGAGAGATTACTGCCAGGAAGAGGACGTGGAAGTCAATGCTTGGAATGATCGGTTAAATAGAAAAGAGGGTGGGCGCCAGGAAGGGCGCCCACCCTCTTACTGCAAAATATGTTTAAATACGAATAACATCTTAGAATATTATCCGAAGAAAGTCAATT
>JAIEAP010000046.1 GCA_029071325.1 Lachnospiraceae bacterium
TCGAAGCATAAAAAGACAGAAAAAATATGATACGTCGGTGACAGCGGAATTTACACGCACCGGCTCAAGGATATCCTATGTATGCCTGCAAATCCCGGAGAATGGATTATGATTTTCATAAAAGTAATTATGCGACAGCCCCTTCATATACATAGCAACAAAAATAATCTGGTATGTTCATCAGATTTCTCCTTACATACCAGATTATCTTCCATTCATTTTTCTATTCTATCCAACAGTTCTGCCCATTTTAAATGTAGTAATCAATCCTCCGGTAACGCTGCCCATCCGGCATCCCATCATCCTCTGGCAGTGAATCTGCTGCCTCCGCTTCTCCCGTCTCTGCTGCCAGTTCTTCCAGATTCTCTTCGCTCAATTCTTCCGGTAATTCCCCGGTAATATCTTCCGTCATTTTCTCGGTGATATCTTCCGCAAGTTTCTCGGTGAGCTCCACCAGTTCGTCGAGACTCTCGGACAGTTCGCCCTTGATCTCGTCGATTCCCAGCGCCTCTTCCACCATTTCCTTCTCGCGCTCTTCCGGTGTCTTGGGCTCCATCTTCTCGGCAGCTTCCGCCATCTTCTCCGCCCGTTCCATAGCCTCGTCCATAACGTGCCTCATCTGCTCCTGATTATAGGCTGCCTTCGCCGCCGCAATCTGATCTTCATAAGAATGCAGCATATCTAACTTTCTGCTGATTCCCTCCAGATCATCTGCCTTTATATTCTTAAGTTGTTCCTTCTGCTGTTCGAAGAAGGCAATCTGGCTGTCCCGTTGGTTCTGCCGCGCAATCTTCTCCTGCGTGCTTTTCAACATACCTCCGATCACAAAGGGATTATTCCCAATCCCCATGCTCAAATTGCTCTGTATTTTAATATTCATAAGCGCCGCCTCTCTAACATCGTGAAGTACTTACCATAATTATTTACATTTGTTATCGACATTCTAAGAGATTAACTTAACAGGCATACGCACTTTCTTACGATATCAAAATCTTAATTCACGCTACTCCGGTATTTCTCCTGCCCAAGCTCCCGGACGATCATGATCACAGACACAATGCCCGCCACACCGTCAGCAATAGGACCGGCATACAGGATACCGTCGATTCCTAAGAACAGGGGCAGTACCACGATCAGCGGCAGCAGGAACAATATCTGCCGTGTCAGAGACAGGAACATACCCATGCCCGGTCTGCCGATGGCAGTAAAAATATTAGAGGTAACAGGCTGCACAAAATTCAGAAACGTAAACAACAGGTAGATGCGGAAATAACTGATGGCAAACCGGAAATATTCTTCCGATCCATCCCCGAACAACGCAATGATCTGTCTCGGCAGCAATTGGAACATACCGAACGCCGTGATGGATATAAGCAGTCCGATCAAAGCAGTGCGCAGGCACGCCTGCTTCACCCGGCGGTATTTTTCCGCTCCGTAATTGAAGCTTACAATAGGCTGCAGGCCCTGGGACAATCCAATGATAAAGGAAAAGTACACTTGATTCACCTTGGAAATGATACCGGCACATGCCAGTGGAATTGCCTCACCATAGGATGACCTTGCCCCATAATAGGTCAGGGATTTATTCAACACGATCTGCACCACCATCATGGCAATCTGATTGCTGCAGGGCGCCGCTCCCAGCGACATGACACGCCCCACATAGCGGCGCTGCAGTATCATATGACGGCGGCGCAGCGTCACGGTTCTGGCATGTGCAAGATAGACCATTGCCATAATCCCTGCCGCATACTGACCAATAATGGTAGCCCACGCCGCACCTGCCATTCCCCAGTGCAATCCAAATACAAACCACGCATCCAGAATAGTGTTGATCACCGCACCGGTAATATTGCACAGCATGGAAAACTGCGGACTGCCGTCCGCCCGGATCAGATGCCCTCCCCCATTACTGAAGATCAGCATAGGAAAGCCGATGGAGGTAATACGCACATAGGTGGCTGCATATTCCATGACGTCTCCCGGCGTACCGAAAAACACCAGCAGCGGACGCAAAAACAGCTGCGTGACAAGGGTCAGCAATATACCTAAAAAAAGCATTCCGGTGATGGAATTGCCCATGTAATGCACGGCAGACTCCTCATCTCCTTGCCCCTTTGCCAGATTAAAGGCGGCAGCCCCGCCAATTCCAAACAGCAACGCCACCGCAATACAGGATGTGGTCAGGGGAAATGCAATATTGGTTGCCGCATTTCCCAGCTCTCCCACGCTATTTCCGATAAAATACTGGTCTACCATATTATAAAGTGCGCTGGTGAGCATCGCAATAATGCTGGGCACCGTAAACTTTAACAACAGCTTCTGTACCGGAAGCGTCCCCAGGGGATTCGCCCCTGTCCTCTCATTCCCTTCCATTTCCTCTGTCCTTTTCTCTTTTTTCTCATAGTGTTCCACTTTTCACCCAATCATAAGACAAGTATGGCACGAAAATTGCCGCATTCATACGCCGGAACCTGGATGAGAAGATCGTATAACTCTTATTCTTCCGCCAGATACTCCAATATGGAGTGGGCGGCAACATTTCCTTCCCCCACGGCCTTTGCGATCTGATACGGTCTGCCGGTACAATCTCCGGCAGCGTAGCAGCCCGGATGATTCGTCGCCTGCATGCGGTCCACCACAATATGTGCTCCGTCCATGGCAAGCCCCGGAAGCAGCGTAGCCGGTGCTACAGCGTTTCGCAGGATGAATACGCCGTCCACATTTCTTTCACCGCCGTCCGCTAACTCCACGCCGCTCACACGCTCCTCCCCTAAAATCTTGCGTATAGGCTTATCCAGCCGTTCTACATTGGGCAGGTCAATCCCTGATTCGCCGTAGGAGGTGTGCAGATACACTTTGCCGGCAATCCCCGCAAGATATTCTACTTCGTGCTCATATCTGGGGGCGGCACAGAATACCGCTAAGTTTTTCTCCTTATACAGGAATCCGTCACAGGTGGCGCAGTAACTCACGCCGCGTCCCAAAAGTTCCGCCTCTCCCTCAAATCCTTTCGCGGTGATTACTCCTGTTGCAAGAAGAAGGGTCTTTGCTTCGTAAATCTCATTTTCCGCCAACAGCATGTAACCCTTCTTTGTTTTCGTAATATTCGTAACCATCCGGTCGGTAATGGCAAGCTCCATCTCTTCCCGGTGAGCTTCCATCCGCTGATTCAGTTCCTCTCCCGTGACAAGTCCCATTCCCGGATAGTTCGCAATCTTTTCAGATTTTCTCACCTTGTCACTAAGCTCCTGTGCGCCGAACCAGATAATATCCTTGTTATGAAGTTTTAAATTGATGGCAGCCGACATTCCCGCCGGGCCGGTTCCTATGATCGCTGTATCGTACATCACGTTCTCCTTTGCATCGCTGACATATTATAGGTTAATATTAAAAGTTTACTGCCTATGCACATACATTCTTGTCATATCGGGCTCCCCGTCTCCCTGGACCATACACAGGAACTCCCAGCCATACCGCTCATAAAATGAAGTGTGGTCCGTGACAAGATAAAGTGTAGGGATTCCCTTTTCCTGCATATCATCGCAGACATACTGTAACAGCTTCCCTGCAATTCCCTGACAGCGGTATTCCTCCTCCACATACACCGCGCAGACATTGGGTGACAGATCCTTGCGGTCATGGAAATCATTTTCTATAACGCCTAATCCTCCTGCGATCACATCCGCATCCATGGCAAGGTACCATTGGGGCACCGCTTCCTCTCCCCTCAGACATACCTCTATGCTGTCCCTGTACGCCTCCAGCGGAACACCCCACTTCCGGTGAAACCATTCCGCCGCCTGCTCTGCCATCTCACTATGCTCCCGCAGTTTTATCAATTCTATCATTGCTTCCTCCTACAGATACGTTTCGATGGTTCCCTGCTGTACGACGCGCTTCCCCAACAGTGTGACCGCCTGCTTCGGACAGATGTTGACACACCGGTAACACATGGTGCATCTGCCCTCCGCTAGGACTTTGCTCCCTTCCAGACGCAGATTCTGCATGGGACACTGCTTCACACATGTTCCGCATCCCACACATCTGTTAAAATCTATTTTTAACCGATCCGTATATTGTCTGGTCTTGTGACCAAAGTACAGGCGCTGCCCAAACAGTCCCGCCATACGGCATAACCAGCTAAGCCCTTCCCTGGGCGGATGTCCCGCTTTCACTTCCCGAACCGCCGTACCTATCTTGTCTTCTGCCCGCTTCACCAACGCCCTGTTTTCTTCCCGGGAACGCTTCAACACCTTTTCGTCTGCGATACTGTCCGGCATTTTCAAATGCAGCCCGCCATTGATCCTAGCTCCATACTTACGCAGGCGGCGTGCCAGGATACCCGCTCCGTCTCCGCTGAATGCGCCCATTGTGGCAATCACGAAAACGTTCTTCCCCTGCCATAACCCGCGATTCTCATCTACAAAATCCCGCAGCATTTTGGGAATACTGCTGTACTGTACCGAATAGCTGATGACAATATCCTGATTTTCCCGAAGCAGCTCAACGGCTTTTTCATCCTCTATCCCTGACAGCCGAAACAAACCGCCGTACTCCCTCGCAAAAACCTCCAGCGCATATCTGGAATTCCCGGTTCCGCTAAAATATATTCCAAGCATGTCAATTCATTTCCTCCGTACGAGTATTATTACCAACGTACTTTTTCATCCAGATATGAGGACATCCTTGCTCATCTTCTACATCCCCATACGCTTCAAATCCTGATTTCCCGTAAAAATCGGCAGCCCTGCATTGCGCGTGCAGAGCCAGACTTTCTCCACCCACGCTCTGCACATACCGCTCCGCTTCCTGAATCATAAGGGAACCTATGTTTTTCCCGCGGTATTCCTTCACAACAGCAAGCCTCCCAAGGATATACGATTCCCTCGACGCATCCCAGAACACACGGCAGGTTGCAATGGGAGCTTCCTCTTTACCGAACATCACAATATGTGCAGCCGTCTGATCTATCGTATCAAATTCTTCTTGAAATCCCTGTTCCTCCACAAACACAGTATGCCGGATGTTTCTCGCACAGTCAGGTAAAATATCATATACTTCTGTTCTGCAAATTAGCCAGCGTTCCTTCGGCAGGCAGCTCACATGCTCTGTCCGAATATCTCCCATTAACTGGCACGGGACGTCCTGATTCGTGTGATGATGCAGAAAGCCGCACTTTTCCTGCGCACGCTTTGATTTGATGTTTCCGTCATAATACCCGCACCACAGCTTCTCCATATGCAATTCTTCAAACGCATAACGGGTGATCTCCCTCACTGCTTCCGGGATAAGCCCCTGTCCCCAAAACGGCACTCCAATCCAGTATCCGATCTCAGCCTCTGTATCCGGCAACGCAAGATTGCTGGCGGAACCTATCATCAGTCCGATGCTGCCCACCGCATGGTCTTCGCTTTTCAGAATGACTGCATAGGTTTCCGGCTCTGATAACACATCCCGAATGATTTCCCGGCTGTTCTCCACACTGGTATGTACGGGCCAGCCCGCTATCGGTCCTACCTTGGGGTCACTGGCATATCGATATAAATCTTCTGCATCCGCCTCCTGCCACGGACGCAGCAACAAACGCTCTGTCTCTAATCTCATAATTACTCCTGCACCTCTCGATGATCGTTTAAATTCCCCCATACTTTTCGGAAAAATATTCCTCAACCTGGAAGTTATCGAGTTAAACAATAAACCATAATTGCCTGTTGAACTTCCAAAAGATACCTCTTAAATTCATATCCAACAAAGTATTTTGATTCCATTACTTCTTCAGAAACTTCTTCCCCACGACAAAAAGGCGGACAAGGATTTAGGATTGCACCATCATTTGCCATTTCCATCGCGGCAGTTGTAACCTGGCACTCCTTGAAATCCGCAAGAACACTTGCGGGCAAAGAGTCCGTACACACAATGTCTTTTCCAACCACTGCATCATAAATATTGTTATAGGCTGCCAAACCATCCATTTCATAACCATTACCACAGCATTGTTCCAAACTAAAACCCATGACTTCAGAAGCTTCTTTCCATGCTAATCCGATATTCCCTCTTTTACCGACAAATAAGAATCTGTCCTTCATGAAGTCCTTTCTCATCTTGGACAGAGCATACATATCCGACAAAATTTCACAAGGATGATTGAAATCTGTCATAGCATTAATAATAGGTACGTTTAAGCAAATAGACATTTTCTCTAACAAATGAATGTCCCTATGCCGCACAATAACCAAATCAGCCCAATTATTTAAATATCCGCACACGTCCTTTATATCTTCATTTTTATCCAAAGTCTCTGTTGGAAAGAGGATTGGCTGACCGCCTAACAGATAGATTCCTTTCTCAAATGTTACTCTTGTCCTAATACTGGAATTAGGAAAAAATAGAATAGCACTTTTTCCTTTTAGTAAACTCTGGTATTTTCCTTTTCTAACTTCATCCGTCAATTTAAAAATATCATAAATATCATTCACATCATAATCTGTCAATCTAATCAAACTCTTCATATGTAATCACCTCTCAGATAAACAAATGACCAATTGACTTTACCCAGACTGTGTTATTTGATCGCAGCAATCACAGAAAACTTCTGGTACGAATAAATACACTTGACTGTCTTATATCCACACTCATCCAACATTTTCATCTCTTGCTCCACCGAGCACTCTCTGTCTAGCTTTCTTCGTTCCTTCCACAACGCAATGTCATGGTCGGTTAATCCCTCCTGCGTTAATTGGTTTTCCCAATAAGAATCAAACCAGTGATCCATCTGCGGCTGTCCTGCACAGAACTGGTCATAATTTACAAACAACCCGCCTTCCGGCAAAATATCATAGATCCGCGCAAACAGACAGGATTTCTCCTCATGCTCTAAATGATGAATGGACAGCGCAGAAGCTGCTATATCAAAAATCCCTTCCGGCAGCTCCTGTGCATAATCCAACATACGGCAGGTTACATTCGGTATGCCAGAAAATCTTCTACGGGCAACATTTAGCATCTCATCCGCTATATCAACAAGCACATATTCAGCTTCCGGATACTGCAAAAACCAATAATATGCTAATAACCCTGTTCCCGCGCCCAGATCTAATATCCGTTTCGGCGCGGTAATATTGGAAGCAATAAATTTTGTTGTACTTTGATAAAAATCATCAAAACAAGGAATAAACTTTTTGCGGTTACGGTCATATTCGTCCGCAATCCGATTAAACTGCTTTTCTATATCCATGGTTTTACTCCTGTACCTTTCGACTATCCTTTAAAATCTATTGTAACTATAGTACCGTATTTTTCAAAATAGTCAACTTTTTATGTCATCTTTCCTCGTCTCATGTTGCATCATATCCAGGAGGCAACCCTTCACGCAGACCGAAAGGAATTGGGGTGAAGCAGTTTCCAATTTGATTTCTCCCTGCCCCATCCGTTTTGCGGCCTGGCTTCTGGACAAGCCCAAGACCTCGGCAATCTGCTTTTCCGGACGGATTTTTAATTCACAGGGATTATGTATGGCCAACACAGACATTTCTCCAAACTCATTACTTTCTGTTGTTTCATGCAGCTTCACAAAGTCATACTTTAATCTCTCGAAATCAATTTCCGCTTTGTTTCTCTTGAATAACTGCATATTTTTACCATACATTTCCGCAAGCTGCTCATCATTACTTAAAAAGCATTGATATTCGTTCTTTGGTATGGAAGAAGCCTTTCGCCTCTCATAAATCGCAAGATTAAAGGTATGCTTACATTTCTCACATTGATAGATCAACCAGACGTCCAATTTGCTGCCGTTGGCATTGACGCGGAATTTTTTCGTGTTTATAAAATGTGTCTTTCTGCCGCAGCCGGAACAATTTCGAATCACCACAAACGATTCTTCGGGAACAATTTCATATTCAATTTTCTTTAAATAGCTCATTTGCATCTCCTGTTCATAGTAGGTTGATGCGCAGGCTATTACCTTACTTATTGTATTATATTTGCAATAGCCGCGCTATGCAAAGTAAACAGGTGCAGTCATAAAGTACAGCTCCTCCTTTTTCAAATGATTCCCCTGTAGCTTACCAAATACCGCAAACAATAGATACCTTAAGATTTTTTACAAAAAAACATGAGCCGTCTGAAACCAGCTCACATAGATCGAACGTTGAATCCTTACGCACTATCCTTTATAATAAAATCATCTCAGGCACAAAAAGAGGAGAGAAAATGAAAACCGAACGACTTTATGCGATAACGATGTATCTTCTCAATCACGGCAGAACATCCGCCAGCGAACTGGCGCAGTATTTTGAAGTATCGCCGCGGACCATACAGCGGGATATTGATTCCCTGTGTATGGCAGGCATCCCGATCATTTCTATAGCCGGAGCCGCAGGTGGTTATGAGATATCCGATCGATTCAAGCTGGATACAGCCTTTGCCACTTCAGACGATTATTCCTATATCTTGACGGCGCTTCAGGGACTGGCATCCGCTACCAGCGACCCCAAAATAAGACAAACCCTAGAAAAAATAGTCCATGTGTCAAATCCAAATGATAACGGCATTATTTTAGACTTTTCTACGCTGCGTGAAGAAGTTCAGTCCGTCCTTCAGCTGTTACAGACTGCCGTTGCCCAAAAACATGCCGTCACATTCACCTATACCAACAATAATAACGAAACACGTACTCACTGCGTAGAACCTATTGCCGTCATATACCGGTGGTATGCCTGGTATCTTCTCGCATATTCCAGAGTAAAAAATGATTACAGGACTTACAAGCTTGTACGGATGCGCGATCTGCAAATTACGGATCAGCCTTTTGAACGGGAGCATGAGGCACCGGATGCTATCTTGCGCAAAAACGACCAGACCGATTCCCGTACATACACCGAACTGCTGATGAAGTGCAGTGCGCATGCAAAAGCGCGGATCACGGAATATCTGAAAGGAACCATAACTCAGGAATTCTCAAACGGCGACGTCTTAATGAAGGCAACCGTGGTTGAAAATGAACAGTTCTGGCTTGGAACGCTGCTGTCATTAGGAGACAGTGTAGAAGTGATCGCCCCGGAAGCAATCCGCAGGCGGCTGTTGAAATCCGCCCAAGAAATAATTTCTCTGTACCAAAAACTATGACACGCTGTTGTCGTATATATCATGCTATACTGTGAAAAAAGTAACTATACAGAATAAATGGAGGTATCCCAATGGTCAACCCATATGAAAAATGTCCGGAATACGAGAACGAAAACTATCTTCTGAGATTTGTAGAAGCTTCTGATGCATCGGATCTGCTGTCCGTGTATTCGGATGAAAAGGCTGTGCCCTTCTTCAACAGCGATAATTGCGAGGGTGATTTTCACTGTACCTTATTGGAACATGTACAGGGAATGATAAAGGCATGGCAGGAGGAATATAACAGAAAGGGATTCGTGCGCTGGTCCATTATCGACAAGCATATCCAGCAAGCCGTCGGAACCATCGAATTATTCAACCGCCAGTCCCATGACTATTTTACCGATTGCGGCATTCTGCGGCTGGACTTAAGGAGCGATTACGAACAGGAAGAACCCATCCAGGAAATACTGTCCATGATTGCGCCGCCGGCATTTGAACTATTTGACTGTCAGATGATCGCCACCAAGATTCCTCCCTTTGCCACTGCACGGAAAGCGGCGGCTGAGACATTAGGATTTACGGAATCAAAAGAAAAAGTGATCGGGCATCACCAGCAGATTTATACGGATTATTATGTTCTGCGGCAATAACAGTGAGGAGTTATTTTGATTTGTCTATAGGAACGAGAAGCCCCCGGCGCGAAACAAAGTTTCATGCCAGGGGCTTTTACTCGCTTACGACACTAATTTCCCTAAATGATACAATTCATCCGGACATATATCCTGCCCATCAGGCCATACAACGGTAAATCCATCTGTGGAAACGCGTTTGAAATATTCAAAAGATCTTAATTGTCCATACCACTCACCTTTTATATATGGTTCTACATCAAAACATTTTTTTTCTCCATTATCAAATACTACCATTATCTGATATGCACAGATTGCTTCTACTTGAACCGCAGTCGGTCTTAACACGATAAAACACCTCCATGTAAATTCCGGCTTCTCACTCTAAATCCATATAAATTTCTGCTTCTTATTATACAAAATATCATAGATATCTTAACAAATAAAGAAAAACTTTCTACATTTTACTTCTTACCGTTTGTTTTTCTGTAAATCGTCCCATTAGGAGATGCCGTCCTGTTAAAAAAGCCTCTGTCCCACTGGCAGTGCTATTGAGTTCCACAGCCTTTGCAGTTTCGCACATTCTTACGCTTCTGGAATCGCATTGGATCTATGCGCTCATCGGTATCATCGTCGCAATAGACGTCATTTCCATGCTGGTCTAATTTATTATGTATGGTTTTCCCAGCTAAAATCCAATCATGAGTTTTGCTCTGCAATCATCCGAATTTTCCTTGGCAATCGGATCTAATTACTATATAATCATGAATAGCAGACAACTATTTTATATTCAAATATAAATTGTAATTTGTTGGAACAGAGGATTGATTATGAAAAAGACATTATTAACCATTTTACTTTTCGGAGTTCTTGTATTAGTAATTACAGGATGTGGGAAAACAAATAAATCTACTACTATAAATGTTACTTTAAATGATAATACTAATAGTATAGAGATTAAAGTTGGGAAGATATTAACTTATTCTTTAATGGGGACTGAATATGAATTTAAAATAACGGATATTAATGATAATGAAGTTAGTATTAAAGTAAATCAATATGGGTTGACCGATACAAGTAGTTTAATTTCCAAAGAAAATAAATTTACGATTGAAAAAGGTAAAAAATTAGAGTTGCATACTCAAACTACTGACTATCAAGAATCAATTACTTTTGAATATTAGACAAATTCCGGTTTGTAAGCTTTTTCCATAAGTTTCCCCTATTTTTCAAGGCTTTGCGCTATGCCAGCCTCAAAATATGTATCCTTTTCCCTTGCTTTTGCCCTTATGGGCAGGTTACAGGGGAAAGTTTTTCTTTGGCTAATATTTAGATGTATTTCAAAATTTTTCCATAATATATGATAAAATGATTCTATGTCTAATTTGGAGGAAAATTAAAAATGTTTTTATACCACTATTACGATGCTTCCATGAAACCATTCCAAAATTTATCAGATGTTTCTATTGAAGAAGCAAGAAAAATATTAAAGGATATTGCTTCAAAAAAGCCTGATACCCAATGTGCCAAAAGAACAACGGGATATATGGAATTAAGGCATCACTATGAAGATATCCTAAGATGTGAGTTTATGAAAAAAGGTGGTAACATTCAAAGACAATCGCCACATTACATGGTGATTGAACACAGCCCTTGGTTAGCTTCTTGGTTTGAAAACAGTGCTTTCATTAAAATTGATATAAATGAATTTGATAAAAGCACGATATCTTTCACATATGGGGATTCCCATCCGACTTTCAGCCCAAAAGTAAATGATGGTAAGGAATATCGTAAAAAACTTTATACATATGATGAAATATTAGAAATTATAGCGAAATATGGGTATCCACAGGATTGGAATAATGATGGAAAATATGGACCCGAACGGTATATAGAGGCTCATATTTGGAGTGATAACGTGATAAAAAGATATGTGTAGTAAATACTTGGATATAAGAATGAAAGTTCTATTAGGATGAATGTTCTTAAAAGATATTTAAACCTGTTCATTTTGTGTTATAATGTTTTCTGTGATTTTGTTTCCCTTAAAAATCATCAAATCACAATCGGAATCTTACAATACAAAAACCATAGGGAGAGGATAAGGGACTTATGATTGCTTACAAATTATTGCAATGCATATGGGGGTTGCCACAGACATTAGTCGGGGCAATATATTTTTTGATAAATATAAAGCAACCACATTTTGATTACAATGGAGCTATTACAACTATCTGGAAAAGCAAATCTAGTTTGTCACTTGGATTGTTTGTGTTTATTTCAGATGACCCATTTTACTATTATCCAGATTACCGTGATAAATTTGATGAAAATACATATTCAAAAATGCTATTAGTACATGAGTATGGGCATACAATACAATCTTTAATATTTGGACCGATTTATTTGATTGCAGTAGGAATTCCTTCAATTCTTTGGAGTTTTTTCCCTTTATTTGTGAAGAAAAGGGAGAATGAAAAGATATCCTATTTTTCGGCATATCCAGAGAGATGGGCAAATCGTCTGGGAGAGTTGGTGGCTAAGGAAAACTCTATTGGTGAACCGTTATAAATGATAATATCAGTATCGGCATACAATAGAGCCACAAAAGAAAGCGAGTGATATAACAGTAATGGAATGGAAAGACGGAAAAACACGATGCAGATGGGCAAACCCAAATAACGATATTTATGTGCACTATCATGACGAGGAATGGGGCGTTCCTGTCTACGACGACCACAAGCTGTTTGAAATGCTGATCCTGGAGTGTTTTCAGGCAGGTCTTTCTTGGGAATGCGTATTAAACAAGCAGGAGGCATTTCGACTGGCGTTTGATGGGTTTGATCTTAAGAAGGTGTGCGCATATGATGACGAGAAAATAGATGCTCTCTGCCACAATCCCGGAATTATCCGGAACCGTCTGAAAATCCGCGCCGCGGTAAGCAACGCCCGCATATTCCGATCCATCCAGGAGGAATACGGCAGTTTTTCCGACTACCTGTGGCACTGGACAGACGGAAAGATCATTTATGAAAAGAACGAAGTCAGCTCCCCGCTTTCCGACGCAGTATCCAGGGATCTCCAGAAACGGGGAATGAAATTCGTAGGAACAGTCATTATTTATGCTTATTTACAAGCGGTAGGCGTGATCTATTCCCACGAAGAAGGCTGCTTTTTAGAACATTGCAATTAGAGCTTAAGCTGTTCGATAATTTATCCAGCCTGCGATAAATATCCAGCAAAGTCCAATGCAAATTCCATACATCTTATCTGCATATCATATTCTTCCCGTGTGCCAAGTATATGATTATTCCATTCTGCCCCGTCCAGGTGATCACTTGCAAACAGAAAATCATATAACGCAAAGCCTTTGTACCGGCATACCGCCTGCACGCCGGCGCACTCCATTTCCACGGCTATACAGCCGTCGTTGCGGAGCTTTTCCGCTTTCTTTTTCGTCTCACGGAATATTGCATCTGTGGTCCATGTCTTGCCTGTGATATACGGCACTTTGCGTTCCGCGAAAAAATCCGCTGCCTGTCTCCATCCCGGCATGCTGATAAATTCATCATCCAGATCCAAATAGTGATAAGACAGCCCTTCATCCCTGTATGCACTGGTGGGAATGATAATCTTCCCTTCCGTCTCATCCGGTCTTAACGATCCGCTGGACCCAAACATAATAAATTTTGTTGCACCGGTGAGGTACGCAAAATCCTCAATACAGCTCCCTGCTGTAGCGGAACCTATGAACGACATATAAAAAGCAATTTTATGCCCGTCTACCAGTGTAGTATAGATTGGTCTTGCCCCATTTGCGCTGGTGACCTCCGACACTTTTTCGCATTCGTAATGCTCAAGCATCCACGCCATCACCTTTTCCGAAAATGTAAGGATGCCGATATCGCATATTTTATCATTTTTTTCATAAAAACCTTCTACTTTAAGCAAAGGTTCCGAATCATCAAAAAATTTGTGCTTCATTTTGTCATCCTCCAGGCTTAATTCCTCTAAGATTCTGCCTTCCAGTTAATACCGGCTTTCCTTGCCTGACTGCATAGATCGCGAACCCTCAGCGTATAATCTTTGCCGTCCTTTCTAAAATGGGTCCCGCACTGCCGGAATTCAAAGGATACGTTGTGCTCTATGCATTGCTGCCGGATATCTAAAACCCACTGATATTCAAGCGGACGTGCGCCGGAATCCGATTCGCCGCCCACCACCACCAATTCTATGCCATCCAGGTATGCCGAAAGATCTATGGACCCAATCAACGGCTGGCAGACGATATTTTTATGCCGGATCGGAAGTCCTGCAAATATCTGCAGCCGGTAATCCGCTCTATCCTGATTTTCCACCGTACAGCTTACGATCACATTATCATACCCTTCTCCCCAGTCGGGAGGAATGCATTCCATAAATCGCTCTATCCGTTTGGTCAGGAATAGGAACTGCAGATCCGATCGCTCCTTTATCATATTCCAGCATTCCCCGCGCCAAGCATCCGCATCCTCAATGAGAAAATCCGTTGAAAAGCACAGAAACACCAGCTGTCCTGATTTCATTTTGTATTCACCTTTTTTATCCCGTGCCACCGGCGCATAAAACCGTTCTGTCTTTACAATCTGGTCTGTATCAATTCCTCTTTTCCCATCACCCTTATGAATATAGCAGAATCTGCATCCCTCGCTATATTTATGACATCCTCTCCATGGATCCCACCTTGCCATGTTCCACCACCTAACCATTTAAAATAATTCGTCCAGTAAAATGTAATAGCGTATCTTCTCCCAATCCGGTTCTATGCCGAGTTCCTGAAACAAAAGCAAATCATCATATCCAGAGTACTCCTGCCCATGATATCTGCCGCTGTAATTATGGGACAGGCTGCGGTAACACAGGGCAATATCACACCATTTGTCCGCAATGCCTGCTCTGCCCAGATCAATATAGCCAGACACTTCATTCCCCGCGCCGAAAATATTAGGGAGACAATAATCGCCATGGGACAGCACCGGCTCCTCCTCCGGCTGGTGATCACAGAGCCACTGCAGCAGCGCCTCCGGGTTCTTGAAACCATCCGGTCCAAAGGTATCTGGTTCTACGTTATCCATATCAACCAAGCCGTGTTCTACCTGATACCTGGCCTGTGCAAGCTTATTTTTCAACCTACAATCCGACGGACACGCTGAAACATCCACCTGCCAGAGCCGCTTCAACCCCGACGCAAGCACCTTCACCAGCATTGCCGGGTCCTGCATGTACTCTGGCGCACACGTCATTCTGCCGCCGCATTTACTCATAAGAAGATAAACCTTATCACCCATACTCTCGTATGCATATACCTGCGGAACCGGAAGCCTTTCGCCCAGCCATGTGAGCATTTGAAACTCATTTTCCGACTCGATATTGCGCTCTTGAATTTTCAGAACTTTATCTTCAAAAATAAATATGGAAGCCTCCGACATTCCGATCCCATCTACTTGATACGCCTCATCCGAAATCAACGCATGGATCTTCTCCGGCAATTGCATGACAAATACCTCCCATGTATTCCTCTTTCACTTTATCAATCATTTTCCTCACGTTCTATTCTATTTGCCTGCGTGCAGATTTTCTATCAATGTTTCCAGTATTCGAGCAAGATACTGTTCAAATTGATTCTGCTCATCTTCTGAAAATCCCCGATAAAATAGTACGTTCATCTGCTGAGATACTGTCTCATATTTTTCCTGCAGAGATTTTGCATATTCCGTAAGCGAGATAATGGTTTGACGGCGGTTTGCGGGATTAATATTTCTTACTACGATTCCTTTATGAACCATTCCGTCAATCACAACTGATACCGTATTCTTTGCAAGCGAGGTCTGTTCGCTTATCTCGCTGATGGTAAGATGATCTGTTTTCCACAGGACAAACAGGATTCTCCCCTGTCCACCGCTTATTTTAATGCCATTTTCAAGCAATAGTCTTTCAAAGATTCTGTCTTGCAGCTGCTTTATCTGTGTGATATAAAATCCACCCTTTGTCTCCAATTGTTCACCTCAAATCCTCAACCTCAAAACTCTCTGTTTTTAAGTCGCAGTAATGCCTGCCTTTGATGGCTGTAAATTTTAACACACAATAATCAGGGTCTGTCACGCCCTTCTTATAATACATGATATCTCCGGTATGCCATATCTCTTGCTTGATTTTGGCATCCTGCAATACCTCCACTGTACCGGTCAGCATAAGCCCCTCATACCGAAAACGGCCTTTATTATAAAAATAAATACTTGCCTTGGGATTTTTCAGAAACTGCTGCGCACGCATAGAAGATGTATTTGTTGAAAAATAGAAGCAATTTCCCTCTATTTTGCGCGGCACAAACATTGCTTTCATATTGGGGAAACAATCTTCATCTACGGAAGCAATAAAAGCTACCTTTTGCTTTTGGATAAAGTCCATGATATACTCTCTTGTTTTCATCAGATGTCCTCCTTGCTGTAAAACCATTTGCTCGTTTGCTGATAAATTCCTATTAGAACATTTCTATATAGAACAATTATGAGTATATCATACTTCGCCGGGAATTTCAATGAATCATTCAAAAGCTGCCTCTCTGTCTTGCTTCATCATAATCACTTACCATGTTTTTCACTCTGATACTTTATAAGCAATTTAATTCCTAAACAAAACACAAATCCTCCCAGTAAAATAAATATTGACCAAATCACATTCCAATATGGAGAAGTCGTATCATACATCCATAACAGAAGATCATTCCAAAATTTTAATCCGGCAAAAATAGCAAATAGATCAAATAGCAGGTAACTTCCTCCTAAAACATATATCCATCGCCACCAATAATTGTGATGGATGTTCTTAAAAAAGCTGATGATCCCTAAAATACAGAGTATCGCCAGTACAATCATAAGTCCGTAATAAAAGGCATTTCTATTTTCCAGTGTCCCAATCCAGAAATCTGCATAAGATTTTCTATCAATCAGTCCCCAAATCCTATGTAAATGGAAAACTCCAAACAACAGGAAAAACCACGGTTCATAAATTTCAATTTTCCTCATTTTGTATCCTTTCCATCTGTTTGACCCAAATAGAATTTTCGCGTTCTTCTCCCGGAACCCAAAACTACGCTTTCTCAATAAAATCTTACAATTTTTTCTTCATACACACGGACTCTGACATATCCACATATGGACCATAATTAGGTATAACCTGATAACCAATTGCCCGATATAATCCCATAGCCGCAATCAACGGTTCTCCAGATTCCAAAATAAAATAATCATACCCTTTTTCCCGTGCTAGCTTTTCCAAGCGCTTCATAAGTTCTCTGGAAATTCCCTTTCCCCTGTATTCATCACAAATAAATACGCGTTTTACTTCTGCACATACTTCATCATATCTTTTAAAGCTGGCACAACCAATTGCCCGATCTCCATCATACACAACAATCACATTGCGAATATCATCCAGTGTATTGTAGGGAACGTATTCCGCTCGATTCTCCTCTCCTCCCACTAGCTGATTCAAAAAATCATCCAAAGCATGGCAAAGCGAAATAAAATCTTTATTACATCCATCTGTATATTCAAACCGCATACCAGAAATCATTTATCATTCCTACCCTCTTAAAATGTGTGAAAAGCGGAGCAGACATCATCTGCCCCTGTGCTTTTCTTTCCTTTTCTGCTGTTTCAGTTCAAACCGCCGCTCCTTCTCAGCTTCCCGCCGTTCCCGGCTCAAAATTCTGCGTTCGGTTTTCATCTGCTCCTGTTGTAATTTCAAAGCCTGCTGGGATTTCGTACCTATCCCGGTATTCTGCACCTGTTTGCGTACTTCGCGTTGTACTCGTTTAGGATTGCGGCCAGCTTCTTTTACATCAGTTGCCACAGCCGGACTAAATCGTAAATGATAGTATTTTTTCAGCACGAAATCGTATATCTCATAATCCTTCGGCTCTGCCCCAAACGTAACCTTGCATACAGATAACCTTCCCTCTGATATACGTTCAAACACGCCTACCCAAAAAGGCTCTTCAAAAAATACTGTCAACTTTCCCGATACTTTGTCCATGACAATTCCTCCTTAAAATAGCAGTAATGAACAAAGAACGGACGACCCTAAGGAGGGAGGGCTACTTACACCAGATCGGTGCGACTGGACTACCTACCAGTTCTGCAAGTTTACCTCGCGTTGTGTTTTTATCTTTGCGTCTACATATTACCACATGAGCACTTGTTTTTCCATACAAATATGGCAATCCGCCTGCCCCTGCGAACTGCCATATGCCTTCCGTTATGATGCCGAAAACTTGTATCCGTATCCCACGACTGTTTTTATAAAATCTTTGTTCTCTGTAACCTCTTTGCACTTTTTTCGGATCTGGAAAACAGTATTTTCCACTGCATGGTAAAAGCCTGCGGACGGTTCCTGCCAGACGGCTTCGAATATCTGCTCTTTTGTAAATGCAATATCAGGATTGGAATACAGCATATAAAGAACAGCAAATTCTTTATTTGTCAGGAACACCTCCTGGTTATCAATTTTTGCCTGATGCCTTTCAAGGTTCATGACCAACCGTGAGCATATCCTTTCTATTCCGAAAAAATCCTGCACAGCAATACAATCCTTTCGTATTTGCTCCAGCAAAGAAGAAAAATCCTCAAACTTTTTAATACCGCGAAGCAATTTGAATAGCTGCAGTTCCAGATGTTCTCCATATATCCTTTGCTCAAAATTCAGGATATGTGTTTCAATGGATATCGTACCGTCATTATCAATGGTTGGACGCAGTCCAATATTGGTGATCCCGTAATAGGTATGGCTGTCATATTTAATTTTCGTTACATAAACCCCATGCGGCGGTAATTCAATCTCCGTCGTCAAGCGCAGATTTGCTGTTGGCATACCCACTAATTTTCCTATTCCGCGCCCATGAACCACTTCCCCTAAAAGCGTACAGAAAGGGCGTTTATTTATACTCTGACTCATCCTATTCTCCTCGCATTATACCTTTTCAGAAGGTGAAGCATATCCTGCTTTGCGCAGTGCTTTGATTACCGGTTTATATAGGATAATGGTAAACACTGCATTTAATCCTCCTTTGATCAAATTGAATGGAAGAAATGCAGGTACTAGCAATTTTACGATCTCTTCACGGGGATATCCCATATAAACAGGCGCTATCAGATAATTCCAGAAAAGCATAACAGACGTCATCGTAACAATTCCCGCTAACAGCCCTATAACAGCCCCAGCTAATGTACTTTTCTTTTTGTAAATCAGAGCAGCTACGCATGCAAACGCGCAGGTTGATATGATATTCATCACACACCCCCAGGCACCTGTACTGCTGGTTGTAAACATTTGAAGCAGCGATACCATGACAGATACTGCGCATGCAGTCAGCGGCCCCCACAGAAAACCACCTAAAGTGATAATAATATCTTTCGGGTCATATTTCAAAAACAAAACAATGGGAACGCGCCCAATCATTGCCATGATGTATGCCATTGCAGCAAACATCGCTATCACCGTCAGTTTCTTTGCCTTACTTTCCATAATGAATCCCTCCGTAAAATGAAATTAGCACCTGAACCAAAATATCTTTCAGGCGCTAAAAGGGATAACTTAATAGCGTGTGTCAGCGAAATAACCGCATCACACGAATGGTATCTTCTTCTATCCAGACTATACTGTTGGTTTTGGAATTTCACCAAATCCTGCGTTTTACGCTTGCGGACTATACCGCCAATCGGGAATTCCTGCTTACAGAACAATAAATGTTCCATAAGGGTCACCCTGCCCTGAAGACATCACGATTCAGTTGTCAAAGCAATTATAAGACGGCGCATATATCTTTTCAATACAACCATAGCATTTCGGAAACTTTTCGGAAGAGAGCTTGAACCTACAATTTGTATTGCATAAAATTCCCGTTCTTCTCAAACCCAAAATCCGTATACAGCAATACACCCATATCGGATGCTGTGATCTGCACGGTACCACAGCCATACTCCTTCGCCTCATTTACGATTCTGGACAATAACTCCTTTGCAATTCCCTGTCTGCGGTATTCCTTAGAAGTATACATACTTGAAAGCAATCCCATTTTACCGCTTGGGCAGCCAAAATATGGTGGTTTCTCAACCAACGACATTCCACTTGTTCCGACGATTTTGTCTCCGTCAACCGCCAGCCACGAAACAAATGTGCCATCTGCCATATGACGATTGTAATAATCCCGCAAAGCTGGCTTCAAGTCCATATCCTCTTGTGCCCCTTCTTCACGCAACTGATTGATTCTCATATCGATAAATACATCCAATTCATTTTCCGTTAATCTTCTATACTCTACTGCCATTCTCCTTACTCCTTTTTTGCAACCAATAGAATGTTATCGTTCTGACATGTATTTGCGTATTTCGTCGCCAGTCAATTTCCGTATCTGTGTATTTGCATATTCCCTGTATTCTTCCACAGTGAAAACAGGAACCATACTTTCACATACTTTTCCTTTATTCTTCTTCAGATAGGAACACAATTCCTCCCTACCGGCGAAGATTTTGTAGGAAACTCTGCCTTTCCCACTCTTTATTTCATAGATACCGCAGGATTTTTTCATGCTGTAATCGGCTGTTCGTAAATACAACTTTGCGATTTCCAATGACTGAAACGGGAAATTCCACCTCTGCAATCCACGCTTGGGGTCATGTTCGATGCAAATGCACCGTCCGCAAGTTCCACAAATGTACTGCGTGTGATTTTCCAGGCAATCTAGAGGATTGCGCAATGGAGTTATTCTGTTTTTATCTGTGTAACATTCTCCGCAATGATCAATATTTTTATCTGTCTTCATACTCCCTTTTCTCTATCTCTAATTCTAAAATCTTCCATGTCTCACCACAAATATTGCAGCTCCCTTCTTCGGCCATCTCCGCCTCCCGGAAGCCCACAGCCTTGTAACAGTAATATGCCGGCATATTATTATCGAAAACACCCAATGTAACCTTTTCAACCTTTAGAATTTCAAAGGAATATTTCAGTGCAAGTTCAAGCATTTCTTTTCCATATCCCATGCCTCTTTTTGAATCGTCTACAATGACAAATCCCAAACGTAGAATTGTCTTCTTTTCATCTGTAAATCTCATAATAAAATGACCAACAATTCCATCGTCATCAAATCCTGTCATTGGATAAAAATTATCCGCATCCATGCAGTCTCCATTATAGTCTACATATTTCTTGTTCATATCATCTGCTGTAATTGGAAAAGATTCCCATCTGTCAGAACTCCATTTTCTAAAACTAACCTCATCCCTACACCAAGTAACAATGGTCTTTGCATCACAATTTTTGTATGGTCTAAGTCTAAGCATATATCCTCCGCATTTATTTCCGTAATGTTACCATATTCATCTGTTTATAGAATCAGCAAATCAAATCCGACGCCCACTCCAAAAGAAGCTGTGAAAAATTATCAAACGTTTTTTCGTTTATCTGTTCCGCCTGCATTGCCGTTTCAAGAATCGCTTTCTCGTTTTCTTTCAAACACTCTTTGAGCTCATAATAATGTGCAGCATACCTGCCGCTTTCGCAGAAATAGGCTGCCTGTAAGACAAATCGTGCAGATTTATAGAGGGATGCTAACACTTCCGGGCTTTTGGCATGCAGATAATTATGGCTGCATGCATGATAGAGATTGCATGCCCCCACTGAAACTGCTTTCCTTGCATCATTTTCCGTAGGAATTGCAAGCAAATTTTCCAATTGCCCATAAACGGATTTTGTATCAAAGAAAAACTGGAATAGATCGGCCTTATCCCAACCTTCTAATTCCTTTCTTCCGGCAACAAAGCCACAAAGAAGCTCCCGACCAGGCAGCCCGGCTGTGATTTCCCGATATGTTTCCAAATCCGCAAACTCCATCTTGTCCAGAATAAAAACAACATCTATATCGCTCCTGTCTGTTGCCTCCCCACGCGCATAGCTTCCCTGTATTCCGATAAACAACACGCGGCTTCCAAACGCTTCCAGCACCGTCCGCTGATAGACTTCCATCCATTCCTCAATATTTATCACGATATTCCTCCTTCGCCCTTCTCGTAGCTGCTGACACAAAACCCGCTTTTGAATTTGTATAACCATCACGATCATGCTCGTATTCTTTCCAAAGAGAAAGCTTGAGCTGCTCATACTCTTTTGCCACTTCAGGATTTTCATTCAGATAATCCCGGAAATACAGTTCATCATTGTCGCCTGCATATCTTACATGTAAATGATATACTCTTTCGGCAAAACCATGTTCCGTATATCCTTTATTAAAAGACATTCTATCTTTGCCTTCTGACATACACAGATAACCACATTCCAACAAAATTTCCTTTATATCATTCATTTCACATTCCAGTGAAATCTCCACCAGAATGTCTATAATTGGTTTTGCCCATATAATCTCAATAGCTGTACTTCCAATATGACTGATTCTCTTAATCTGCTTTTCCGGCAAATATGCCAAAAGCAGCGCCTCTTCCTCTCTATACCATTGTCTCCAGCATTCTTGATGCTCAGATAAATAAATCGGAAATAAATCCCACAATTCCTCTAAACTCATTTCCGACAATTTTTTCCCCATGAATTTTATCCTTTCCACATTATCCGTTTCCATATAGAAATAAAATATTTCTTTTCATTATACTCATATCCACTGTAATACTCAATGAAAAATTAGTTTGCTTATTTTCAAATGGTATGTCAGAATACAAATATCCATATTTTTGTAAAGAGGTATTCTATGATATACGAAATTACAGACACAGATCATGTTGCATCATTGTTCGGCAAATGGGAGGAAACTCTCATCTGGTCCTGCTTGCAGAAAGTTATGGGAAAGATCTATGCAGATGATTTGAACAAGCCAACAGCGGCAATGGCTATTATAGCAGATTTTATCTTTTTTGCCGGAGAACCCAGTATCGAATTAGTGTCATATAAGCCTGATTGGTGTACACAGGAGTTTATGATCATGATTCCCCAGGATGAACGCTGGCAAGATACTATTACACATGTTTATAAAGAGCGGGCAAAAATCGTTTCCCGCTATGCAATCAAAAAGGAGCCGAATATTTTCGACAAAGAAAGATTGGAACAGGCAGTTGCTTCTCTGCCAAAGGAATATGAAATCTCTATGATCGACAAACAGCTTTACTACAAGTGCAAGGCAGAAGCATGGAGCGCCGATCTGGTGTCATCATTTCCAGACTATGAAAATTACCGTGAACTTGGAATAGGCGTCGTAATCTGCAAGGATAGTGCAATCGTATCCGGCGCTTCCTCCTATTCCAGATACCGGGAGGGCATAGAAGTAGAAATTGATACCAAAGAAGCGTACCGGCGAAAAGGCTTCGCCTATGTGTGCGGTGCAAAGCTGATTTTAGAGTGTTTAAAGCGAAATTTGTATCCCAGTTGGGATGCACAAAATAAAGGCTCCGTTGCGCTGGCTGAAAAATTGGGATACCATTACGACCATGCCTATACGGCAATCGAGATATGGGGTTATTGAATCGGCAAATCGGCTCTTAAAATGCATTTAAGCTATATTACCGTCGCAATATCAATTGCATCTTGCAGTATTTGCCACTTTTTTAAAATCAAATTCCTGCAGTCCGATGCATTTTGTATCTGCAGAAGATCTTCCGCCGTAATACAGATGACCGAGCGATATTCCGATAAAAGCCGGTGTATTTCTCTCTCGGCATCTCTGGTAATCCCGTTGGCTGAAAAGAGAATCACTGTCTTATTGCCCTTCATATTAGAAATATGTGCAATGTTTCTGATTTGATGTAAGTCCACGCGCTTACGCCAGTTCTTGCACTCCACCAGAATATATGCGCCCAATTTCCATAGTTCATCATCCAAAGAAACATTGACCACGCTGATATCAATTTCCTGGGATGCCGCTCGAATACGACGGCCGGTAATCTTCCAACCCACGATACTTTTCAGTACATAGACTGCTGCTTCTTCCCAAAGAACACCTTTTTCATGAGTGTCACCGATACTTATCGCCTCATTGACCATGTTATGCAATACAGAAGGCGAAAAATCGGCACATATTTCCCGTTGGGGTACCAACGACCATAGATACGGCAAATACACATATCTGCAATTCAAAGTTTGATGTAAATCCTTTGAGATAACAGGCTCATCTTCCCCTTTTAGAAAAGCACGGAACCTTTGAATATGGCCCAGCAAAACGTCATGGTATTTTTCTTTCGAAATTATGGGTTCAGCATCTATGGTCTCGCAAATACAGTCTCGAAGGAATTTCAAGAATCTCTTATACGCTTTTGAAATGCTATGCTGATCCCACACGCACTCTGATACGGCGCACAGATAAAGAAATGCTTTATGCCACTCTTCGCAAAGGGCGTTAGGTTGGAAGCACGTCCCGTACGCGTAGACGGGATTCATAAGAATTGTTTGCAGATTTGAAGAAATAAATCCACCAAGTTCCTTCGGATGTATTGTCTCCTTCCTATAAGAAAACCCTGTTTCCATCGAAAGCTGATGACCGCCTTCAAAAACAAGACTCCACGATCCTGTTTGCATTTGCGGAATACAAGCAACAACCTTTCGACCTGCAAGATCACGCAAAAAGAAGGAGCGAATCATTAACTGCCTCCCACACAGGCAAGGTTCCTCACGCTCCATCCACAGTGACACAATGCCGTCAGCAATGGAATCTCCCACATCTTCTGGTAAACGGCTGCAGCATATTCCAGCAAACACTAAATCTCCGTAATCGCGAAAAACCCGTTTCGGAAAATGCCCAAGCTGCTCACAAAAGAATTCCTGGACACATTTCAAAAAAGCATTCCCTGTCTTGTCCAGTTTCTGCAAGGATTTTCGAATGCTTTTCTCTTCCAGAATTCGTTGAAAATTCTCCCTTAATTCATCTTCAATCAAACGGTATACCATAGCTGTTTTGTCTTTTGCGCCAACAACAGCGAATATATGAACCATAGCATCATCTTCGTCTGCCACAGCAATCTTTTCCGTAACCTGCCGATAAAATGCATCTTCCATATAATGATAGGTATCTGTTGTCTGAATACTCAAGATACCATCTTCTTCATATCCATTCAGATAAACATATACAAGTCCTGCTGAAGAAATGGAATCGTTCATGTTTAAATCTCCCCTTTCTGTTTTGAGTTATAGTCTTGCTGAACCGCCGCTTTCAGGTTAGCGATAGCACTCAGCGTCTACTGGTTCAAGTCCTTGTAAATCGGCTTTTTCAATTCCCCGTACTATAATATCTCCTCACACTCACCCTCCAAAACAAATAAGCAACAACATATACTACCACTCCCACAACCGGCGCAATATAGATATAACCTTGAGGATACTGCGCCATATCCGGTTTCCTGAGAAGATACTGCGCCGGGAAATAATTTACGAACGCAAACGGAACCACATACATTAAAATCACCTGTATCACCTTATGATATATACTGATGGGATACCCCGCGAACTTACGCATATTCCAATAGAAAATCGACCGGATGCTGTTGGTCTCCACAAAATAAAAGCACAAGGACGAAATTATAATGAATATTCCGCCCTGTATCAGTATACCGCTGATGATGGCGGCAATATAGTACAGTACGGTGAAAATATTCCAATGGATTCCAACCCTGCCGGCGGATATGACAAACAAAAGTATCCCTAATGTCCCGTGCCCTGCCGCCGCAATCAAATCTGCATTGTTCAAAATCAACTGAAGAAGCAGACCTCTTGGTCTGACAAGCAACCTGTCAAATCTGCCTTCCCTGATCGTATCTGAAAACTGTCGCAGATCCGCAAAAAACGAGACCACAAAAGCGTAGGTCAAAAAGAGTATACTATACAAAAACAGCATTTCATTTACATTCCAGCCATTGATCCTGTCAAACTTAAGCAGTGCCAGGTAGATTGCAATAATGTTAGCGGACTCCCTGATAAACACTGCAAATGTAGCAACCAGCGTATCCACCCTGTATTGCATTCTTGTCCTAAGGCTCATCTTTAACGACTGCAAAGCAATTCTCACTTCACCCATACGAATATTCATTCCTTTCTCTTAGCCTGTGAATTGGTACACCGCTAACCTCCCTGCACCACAAGCCGTTTCACCCCTTTTTTCCAGAACACATTGGCAATAACGCCCAGAGCAGCTATCCACAGGATCTGAACCGCTATGCCCGAAAGTATCTCCGCCCCATCCAGCTCACCGAGATATATCCTCACCGGCGTAAAATAAATTGATTCGAAAGGGGTGAAAGAAATTATTTTTCTAAGCGCCGCAGGCATAAACCATAAAGGCAGTAAAGTCCCTGCCAGGATATTAACAAATACATTTTTTATGGTCAGGATTCCCCATATGCTAAACAGCCAGAAGCTCCATGTCTGAATAATAAAACTTATCAGCCACAAGATCAGATACCCAAGCATTACACTGCCAAACATGGCAATCAGGCTGAGGGCGCTTTTCGGAGGACACAGCTTCGTATATAGCATCGTAAAGAGCAACGCAGGTGTGAAATGGAAAATGATTTTAAATGCGCCTTCCCCCATATTTTCCGCCAACAGCCGCAGCATGAAACTGACGGGTTTTAAAAATTCACCCGTGATACTTCCGTCCTGTATTTTGTGCTCGAGGAACATCTCATCATAATCAAACGCGTGCGACAGTCCCAGTGTAATGACGAAGTTCGTAGCCACCATTTGATATGATATTCCGTCAATATTCGCTGCATCACCATACAACGCCTTATAGATACACAGGTAAACTACGATCATCATGACCGTGTTGACGATTCCCATGAAAAAGTCTAATCTGTATGCCATTTTATCCTGAAATTTCTTAACAGCAAATTCCACATAAGCTCTCATAGATTAATTTCCCTCCGCTGCCGGTTCGTCCAGAACGACCCTTCCTTCGTAAATATCCCGGATGATTTCATCTATTTCAGGTTCACAGATAGAAATATCCTTGATATTTTTTTGTGCAAAAAGGTTTTCCATGACTGTATTCATGGGCGTAACATTCAGATCAAATGTCTGTATCTCCTTCTCATCATTATCAAGCAGCATTTCAATCGTCTTGAAATTGGCATATTTATTTTTAATCTGTTCAATGCTTCCGTCATATATCTTTTTTCCCTTATCAATGATGATCAGCCGGTCACACACCTTCTCTATATCCTGCATATCATGGGTTGTGAATATAATGGTGGTCTTTTCCTTTTCATTGATATACCGGATGAATTCCCGTATCTTTTCCTTCGCCACCACATCCAGTCCGATCGTCGGCTCATCCAGAAATACGATTTCCGGCGAGTGCAGAAGCGCTGCAACGATATCCCCCCGCATCCTCTGTCCCAATGACAGCTGCCGTACCGGCTGATTGATAAAATCCTCCATATCCAGAAGTTCTGAAAACTGTTTCAGATTCTTCTCATATTTTTCCTGGGGTATTTTGTAAATAAATTTCATCAGCTCAAAGCTTTCTATTAAGGGCAGATCCCAGTTCAACTGCGATTTCTGTCCAAATACAACACCGATATTTTTCACATACTGTTTTCTCTGCTTATACGGGATATATCCTTTTATGTTCACGTCTCCCGCATCCGGATACAGAATGCCCGACAGGATTTTGATGGTGGTGGATTTCCCTGCGCCGTTCGGACCTACAAATCCGACAATCTCACCGCGTTTTATGGAAAAGCTCACGTCATCCACCGCTTTTTTTATCTCATATTTTCTGTTAAAAAGAAATCTCAGCGAAGCGAATATACCCTTATCCCGTTTTGCAATCCTGTAATATTTCTTAATGTCCTGAACCATAATCATGTTTTCCATATACGCCCTCCATATATCCTCTTAACCGTTCCTTCCAAATCCGGTTCAGACAGTCTGATATCTCCGACCTTACTTTTTTCCATAAGATGTCTCACAATCTGAGCTGTTTTTATCTTTTGTTTATCATAGTCAATGATTATCATGTCTGAATCGATGCTGTATTTCTCCAGCGGAAGATCTTCAAAATCAGGAATTTCATCCGATATTTCGACTTCCATCCGGTAATACGGTGAAAACTCGTTTATAATACGCTCCGTTTTTCCGTCAAAAATAATCTGTCCCTCATCAATCAGGATCACTCTGTCACACACCTTTTCCACTTCTGCAAGGTTATTGCTTGTGTAGATGATGGTAGAATGCTTCTCTTTTCTATAGGTTTCAAAAAACTGCATGATCTTATGCTTTATGGAGACATCCACGCCGATCAGAACTTCATCAAGCAGCAGAATCTCAGGCTCTGCAAGCAGGGCATATACCAGCTCGCATCTCATTCTTTCCCCCAGCGATAAATTTCTTGGTCTGCTGTTCATAAATGTCCCAGTTTCGAAGATTTTCTCCAGTCTTGCAAGCCTGCTTTTGAAAACCGGCGGATCGATCTGATACATTTTGGTGCAATTCTCCAAGGAAGCCTTCACTGTAAGTTCTTCCCATAATTGAGACTTGGTTCCTGATACATATACCAAATCCTTAAGAGCCTTCTTATCTTCTATTAAGCTCTCCCTCCCATTCGTCCTGACGAATCCGGCATCCGGCCTTACCACTCCGGCTATCACGTTCAGCAATGTCGTTTTCCCCGCGCCGTTCAATCCGATCAGCCCTACCTTTTCATTCTCAGCAATATGGAGAGAGATTTCTTTTAACACTTTTTTATTACCAAAAGTCTTAGATACATCTTTTAAAATGATCAGAAGTATTCACCACCCATGCTACATATTCCGCCTTGCAATTCCTTATACAATAAATAATCCCGCACGTCAACGAATGCGGGATAAACAACCTTTATCTAGGGATAAGCAGCAATTATCCCAGCATAACACTTACAACAAACATTCCATCTTTCTCATAAACATCCATACTGCCCTCATACTTTTCCGTAACTGCTTTCATCTGCTTCATACCGTATCCATGCCCCGGCTCCTCCTTGGAAGTTGCCAGTTGTGGATTGTCCTTTAGAACAGAGCCGTCAATACTGTTCTTAACGGTTATGACATCAAATCCTTTCTCAGACGCTATGTTCATTTCCAGTTTTCTGCCTTCGGAATCCAATGCGCCGCGGATCGCATTATCCAGCATATTATTAAGAAGTGATGAAAAGTCCACGCTGTCCATATAAGAAAACGGCAGATTTTCTATCTCTGCTTTTATCTCTATGCCCCTCTCTTTTGCCATGGAGAGCTTGCTGTTAATAATGTAGCTCAACAGGGAATTGCCCACGTTGACATAGGTATACATCCGGTTCAGCTTGTCCAGAATTTCTCCCGCATACTGTCTGGCTTCTTCTGTCTTGTTCTCCTCCAGATACGAGAGAATGACCAGCGTATGGTTCTTCATATCGTGCTTTAACAGCCGAATCTGCTGCTGAATCCTGCGTATTTCTTCCGCCATCTCCTGCTGTTTATCATAATCATCCCTGATATCCGACAGCCTCTTTTCCATATCCAGATTGTCCGCCAGATATCTTGTAAGCAGTTTATCCTGCTCCTCATATTTCGCCTTATCGGCTTTTCTTTTGTTGATTTCTCT
The DNA here is from genome assembly GCA_029071325.1 of Lachnospiraceae bacterium. Taxonomy (GTDB): domain Bacteria; phylum Bacillota; class Clostridia; order Lachnospirales; family Lachnospiraceae; genus Roseburia_C. Next base: position 29,391 of record JAIEAP010000046.1, read on the forward strand.
GATCAGCAACATCGCTAGTATTATTATGATTACCGCAAGAATCACATACATATTTTCTTCCCGCCCTCTAATTTCGAAGCATCTCAAGAATCTTTTCCCGTACCTCTTTTTCATAGCTCCGGCCTACCGGAAGCGCTATACTTTCATCGCCGGCTCTCAGTAACACCTCAGATTTTCTCAGTTTTTCGATGTAATCAGCATTGACCAGATAACCTTTATGGCACCTGATAAATCCCTTGCCCCCAAGCTCATCCTCGGCATTTGTCATTGTTTCCCTGATACGGATCATATCATTGCCAATCCTTAGCACGAGATAATTTTTCTCTGCCTCTATATAAATAATATCTTTAATGAGCACCCGGATAAGCTCCTGCCCCTTCCGGATCACGAATTCCTGTTTGTTTTCCAATAATTCCCTGTGAACCCGCTTCACTAATTCATCGATTTCCTGATCCATATGGGTTTTACGGATAAATCCAAAAGGTCTGTACACGAAAGTCTGATAAACCAACGCATCATGACTGGTTATGAATATCAGAATCGTTTTCAGTCCATGCTCATTGATATATCCCGCAATATCCATTCCATTATGATAGGGCATATCTATATCAAGAAACAATACGTCGATTTTCTCACTTTGCATACATTCCATCAGTTTTCTTGAATCATCAAAGCCCGTGTACCGCGCCGATATTTCATTTTCATCAAAACACTTCCGGACTTTTCTGCGGATATCATCCAGGATTTCTTTTTCATCGTCGCAGATTACTATATGGTACATCATTTTCCTCATTTCTCCCAAAACGTGTCTGTTCTCTTGATTATAGTCCATAATCCCATAAAAAACAAATGTCTTATTTACCGGCATTTCATAGTAAAAAACACCGTCAAAATTTATTTTTTCAATTTTTAAATACAATCTTATTGAGTTTTTTCCGGTAAGCAGTATAATTAGGAAGAACCCGATACTCCATTTTACGCTGTGAATTCATCTGATCCTGCACAAAATGGGTATGGAATACAAGGAGGATAAGAAGATGGATCATTTTTTGACAAGTACTGTGATTTTGCTGCTGCTTATCGTAGTTCTTGGATATTTTAATGAAAAAATCACAAAATTTACACATGAAATTGCACTCATGCTGTTTGCTGCTGTCATCGGCGGAGCGCTTGTTATTTTAAGCATGATATTTAAAGGAACCGAATCCGTTTTAGATATACTTAACCGGTTTCAGTTTTTTAATCTGGAGAACTTTCTTATTGAAGGTGTTCTGTGTTTTATGCTATTTGCCGGTTCCTGCCATATGCGGCTTCCGGATTTCAAAAAGCACGCACGGGCAATTTCACTTTTGGCCATCGTTGCAACCTTTTTAGGCGCGGTATTTTATGGTCTGCTGTTTTTTGGCGCAAGTAAATTGCTGGGGCTTCCCCTGACATTACCTGTCTGCCTGATGTTTGGAAGTATTGTTGCCCCCACAGATCCTATCGCTGCCACCAGTATTCTTAAAAAATTTAATCTTCCGTCTGGCATCAGTTTCATCATTGAAGGTGAGTCACTTTTAAATGACGGGATGGGTGTGGCATTATTTGTTTTCTTTTCCGGAATGGTCACAGCAGAAAAAAACGGCGGGTTCTTTTTCGTAATGGCAAAAGAGTTATTTGGCGCAATCCTTGTGGGAATCATCATAACAGCTGTATGTTTTCCTATCTTCAGTCACACGAAAGACAAGACGAGACAGATCTTTGCCAGTCTGTTAACTGTTTCTCTTTCCTATGTTCTCTGTGAGATTTTTGATTTCTCTGGAGCCATTGCATCGGTGGTCTGCGGTGTTCTCTTTTCAACACTGACCAGCTATTATTCTGAAAAAGGAAAACCGCTGGATTTAGATCAATATGATATTTTCTGGTCCATCCTTGATACATTGCTGAATTCTATTCTATATGTAATGCTTGGACTGTCCTTTATCCATATTTTACAGATGCCTTATGTGCTGATCCTGTCTCTTTCTGCCATCCTTGCAAATCTGATCGGCCGCTCCGGAAGCCTGGGCGTTACTTCGCTCCTGATCGGACCATTGCCGGACAGATACGACAAGATGTCATTTATAAAGCTGCTTACATGGGGCGGGCTTCGCGGCGGACTTTCCGTCGCCCTTGCCATGAGCACTCAGGATATGGTTGACAGTAATATCTATACTATCATTCTTGGCGGAACTTATGCCATTGTATTCTTTACAACCATTATTCAGGGAATGACCATGCACAGAGTATATCAGCGTATCAAAAAAGGAATTGATTGATACCACTGTTCCATCCTATTTTTCCTGGGCAAAAGAAATTATCAAGTTATTCTTATAACAGGCGGTGGATCCGGTCTGCTGTGCCTGCCAGTTCATCTGTGACTGTTACCATAAGAAGCTTCATAAAGTCAACAGTTTCCAACAAACACATAGTTCAGATATTTTTTCGCAGTATCAGCCAGGCGATGTATTTGCGCTATATCTGTCGCCTCCTTTTCAAGCATATGATAGCGAGGGAAAAAGCGTGTCACATGAAGCGGAATCATTTTCCCGGCAGCGTCTTCCACAGAAGCAATCCATGCCGCTTCCTCTTCCATTTCGGAAATTTCGTCGTTCTTCCCGGGTACGATCAATGTAGTAAGTTCCACATGACAGTCTGCGGCCGCACGAATAATGAATTCTTTCACGGTTTCCA
>JAIEAP010000047.1 GCA_029071325.1 Lachnospiraceae bacterium
GAGAAAGCGCAGCTTTTGAGGTGACCGGCTTTCGATAAAATATGTGTAGAGAAGTTTCTTCGGTTTCTGTATGAAGTTTTGAAGGTATGTGTATACACATATCATCACGAATGACGTAGAAGATACGTCATTTTGATATATAGGGGTGTAGTTCATCGGTAGAATATGAGTCTCCAAAACTCCAGAGGAGGGTTCGATTCCTTCCACCCCTGTCGCAACAAAAGAACAGCCCAAAACACGGTATAAGTGTTTTGGGCTGTTTTTGTTTTGCATTTACGATAATTAATGGATAGGCTGGCTTGGGGAGAAAAGTGAAATTCTATTCTACAGTTTTGGTTGCGTGGTTCTCCTCTTTTATACAAATCAAGTATAGTTCATACATGACTTTGGTTGTCTGTGTTTCTATTAAATTCAGCCTATTTAAAAATTCACTGTAAGACATAAGTTCCTCCATTGTTTCATGGTATCTTAATATACTATGCTGGGCTATAGGTATTTATTAACATATCTATTTGTGTCAAGTGTTCGTTTAGCCGTATACTATGGTGTTGGAGGATTGGAAATAGAAGCAGTAACGGCGGTGGGACTGAAGAATGCAGTTGATACGGTCCATAACACTTCTTGATTACTAAAACCACTCCTTATTATTTCAGCAGCTACGCGTGTTACAGAAGCGGTGGTGTCATAAAACATGATTGCTTCAGATAACTGACATTTGGGAGTACCCGTCCTGGTTTGGTAAAAGAGCGGAACTTGAGCTAAGCATTGGGCTGATCCTGAAAAACCGTCTGCCATGGAACCTGACAACACGTTATTCGTTAATTTGTCATTGATATTAAATAATTTATAATAAGCCTTGTACCCATTTATGGATATGGTAGGTGTAATGCCAGGAGCTGGATTCCTATATATTGCGCAGGTAAGCCAACCTAATTTTCTGTCTTTAGACATCATAAATCTGACGAATGACAGTTTCAGACCGCTATAAACTATTTCAAACCGAAATAGTTGGGGCCAAAATTGGGGAAATATTTGATAAGATGCAAAGGTAATTTGAATCGAATTTAGCACATTTATAGTTTTTCATAGTGTAAAAAATAGGGTGCTAAGACATATAAAATCTTAACACCCACTCATATTACTTTTGGTTTTTGTAAATATAATTATCAAATTGTCAATACGTTTTTTTAATAATTAATTTTATTTTGATGGATCGAAGTAATAAATTTCACCACTAACAGTAAAACTTCCGCTTATAGTTATTGAATCGCCCTTGTTCCAAGTCCCGTATCCACCATAGAAACTATAGGGGTTCCTAGTTGGATAATAATTAAAGTATTGCGTTGTAATTGGGTAATCATCATTTTTGCTGAATATAGTGAAGATGTAAAAATTACTTGGCATATATGTCGCCCCTCTTATGCTCATTCTTTCCAATACAAAAAGTTCAGTACCACCATGGAAAACATAATCTGTATTATTTCTAATAGTGCCGCAGACTTGCACCTCTTTAATTTTTCTTGATTTTTTCTCAATAACATATCTGATAACAAGGGGGTAGTAACCATATGATTCTAGCCCATTTCTTAATGTCGGTGAAAATTCAACAACTTCTGTTTCCCAATTTTCAATAATGCTTTCGACTGTTGTTAAGCGATTATCGAGTGACTGCACACTTTCTGTCAATTCTTCAACATCGTCACCTAACTGTGATACATCATTTTGAAGCACAGTCACATCCTCACGTAACCTCTTCGTGTCAGTCTGTAACTTAGCTATGTTTTCCTCTATATTAGCGCCTGCCAATGATTCGGAAATGCTTTTGCTTTGGAGATAGTAGTATTGGGCGTTGTCGCTGTCTTCGCCTTCTCTGGAACCTGTGCTGCCATGAGCATAGGACGCAGCTTCCGTGGCATGGTTCTGGGCCTGGAGGGCGCTGCTTTCTGCAGAGGCAGCATTTTGTGCCGCTGTGGTTTCACAGGCGGCAGCATTGGCGGCATAAACGGCGGTCTCGGCAGCTTTTTCTGTGGCTATGGAAGCTGAGTTTGCGGCATTTTCTGCACTGGCAGCAGCGTGTGTTTCACTGTTTTGGGCATTGCTTTCCGAAGCCTGTGCGGCGTCAGCGCTTGCCTGTGCGGTCTCCAGCACATAGGTATAGTCAGCGTTTGCCTTCTCAATCAGTTCGGTCAGGGCATTGAATTCATCACTATCTATGATGCGGTCATCATCAAATACACTGGGTTCGATGAGAACGGTAAATTGCATGGTGGACAGTAATTTACTGTTTGTCGTGTCATAACTCATGTCCGGCAGCAATTTGCTCTGGGTATCGTAAATACGAATTTCTGCCTTGGCTTTGCCGGGATAAAAGAGCATGGATTCTGTCAGCTCTAATAACAGGCTTCCGTCTTCCTGAATGGGGACGGTATTTAAGATTGCCCGCTGATCAGGTGTGATCATTTTTATCTGTACGATGTAGGAAGAGTCCAAAGGTAAAACTTTGCCGTTATCCGTACACTGAATGGGAATAAAACGGCTGCCCTTGTCATACTGCTTGGCGATCACAGTGTTGTACCCCTTTTGGTTGAAATCTAAGATAAGTTTCTGATGTTGTGTATTTAAATTCATTTTATAAATCCTCCTTGTTGTAATTATGAAAAAGAGGACAACAGAGGTTTATCTGTTGCCCCCAATGCAATTATTAAATTTTGGTATCATGCCTTATATGCTATGTGTGGAATCGGAGTTGAGCAAAGTATTTAAATGCGCGTTCATTGTGTCTATTTGCTGCTGTTGGGCATTGATTTTTTCCTGCTGCATTTGTACCATCTTTATAAGATACGGAACAAACTTTGAATAATCCACTGACAGGATTTTATTTTGTATTCCTTTTTCAAGGTCAAACTCTTCTTCTGAGTATTCTTCAGGAATAACAACACAGGAAGGGATAATATGGATAGCATCTTCTGCGATTACACCGTGCTGCCCTTTTGTGCCGCCAAATTGTTCTTTGTAGTCAAAATCTACCACATTGATATTCAAAATCTTTTGAGCCTCTGCATCACTCATGGCTGAAATGTTTTCTTTGATTAGTTTAGATGATGGATTTACAAAGGCTTTTGCATAAATAGTAACATAATCACTATTATTTGTGTTCGCGACATATAGAGCATCTGCGTTGATAGCCCAGCCACCGGCGGCTTTTAAAGTTCCATTGTTATGTATATTACCAGATACATAGAAATCACCAACACAGTCCAGTCGACCAGATGTAATGGCTATTAGCCTGCTGGTATAATCTGCGCTACTATTTCCATAGTGAAAGTCAATAAATGGTGTTGCATGGACAAGTTCTAAGGCGGCAAGTGTTGCGCCGCTTCCGGTACTTACCTTTGAATTTGCAACATTTAATGCATTTGCTGCAGAATCCCGGGCAGTCTGATCCACTGCGCTTCCTGCGCTGGTGGCATATTTCACAGATGCGTTGGCATAACTGGTACATGCCACAGGTTTTCCGCCGGAAAAGTATACTGGCTGGATGGCGGAACCGGCATTTGTGGTCAATGCGGTGGCAGTGGCGGCATTTCCGGTTATGTTCACCTGCGGATTGCTGGCAGAATACTGACGCTCATTGGCTACATTTCCAAGACCGATATTGGCAGGGGTAATGTTTACATCGCCTGCCCGGTACTCTGTTTCTGCATTTCCTTTGACGCCGGTTACAGTTCCGTCTGCTACCGATGGGGTATATCCAAGAGCCTCCACCACATTTTCTTTTGTGAGTTCGCTTCGTATGGTTTCAGAGGATTTGTCTTCCACATTTCCAAGACCGAGGTCCTCTCTTGTGATATTTACGTTTCCTCTGCGGTAGGAAGCTTCCGATTCTCCTTTGATTCCTGTGACTGGATTCCCTGCGAGGATATCCCAGTAGTCGTCTGAGGTTTTGTATACGTTGGCTCCCGCAGGAATCACGTGTCCTTCTCCTTCTTTGAAGACCGCGGTCGTGGTGAACTCGTCGGAAATATTGTACATATTTCCTTCTTTTTCAGAGGAGAGAGGAGGAAGGTCTTCGAAAGCGACAGTTCCCATAGGACGTAATGCTCCCGCAAGAGATTCGGAAATGCTCTTGCTTTGCAGATAATAGTATTGAGCGTTGTCGCTGTCTTCGCCTTCTCTGGAACCCGTGTTACCATGCGTAAGGGACGCTGCTTCCGTGGCATGGTTCCTGGCCTGGAGGGCGCTACTTTCTGCAGAGGCAGCGCTTTGTGCCGCTGTGGTTTCACAGGCAGCGGCGTGGTCGGCAGAATCGGCGGCTTCGGATGCCATTTCTGTGGCGATGGAAGCGGAGTTTGCGGCATTTCCCGCACTGGCAGCGGCATGTGCTTCACTGTCTTTGGCATTGCTTTCCGAAGTCTGTGCGGCGTCTGCGCTTGCCTGTGCGGTCGCCAGTACATAAGTATAATCTGCGTTTGCTTTCTCGATGAGTTCCGTCAAGGCATTGAATTCGTCATCATCTATGATGCGGTCATCATCAAATACACTTGGTTCGACGAGAACGGCAAATTGCATGGTGGACAGTAATTTACTGTTTGACGTGTCATAACTCATGTCCGGCAGCAATTTGCTCTGGGTATCGTAAATACGAATTTCTGCCTTGGCTTTGCCGGGATAAAAGAGCATGGATTCTGTTAACTCTAATAAAAGGCTTCCATCTTCCTGAATGGGGACGGTATTTAAGATTGCCCGCTGATCAGGGGTGATCATTTTTACCTGAGCAATGTAGGATGGGGCCAGGGGCAATGCCTTGCCGTTGTCCGTACACTGGATGGGGATAAAACGGCTGCTCTTGTCATACTGCTTGGCAATTACGGTTTTGTAGCCCTTTTGATTAAAGTCTAAAGTAAGTTTCTGTTGTGTTGTTATTAAGTTCATTCTTTTCACCACTTTCTTTTGTAATGGGCAGAACCTACCGGTCGGTAGGTTCTGAATTGGTTGCTTCTGTCAATGCATGTTCATATTCCTGCTGCTCTTTGCGGGAGATGATTTCCGCATGATATTTTACCTCGTTGTAAATTTCCCGGAAGATTGGCTCCAGGAGTGCCGGGTGCAGATTGCACTGATTCACGGCGTCCACAAGAATGTTTCTTGCATCATTGAGTAAAACTGAGATCGGTTTATCCATGGTTATTCTCCTTTCTTGTCCATAAGGTTATTGACTTTTTCGTTCAGCGCCTGGATTGCGCCGTACGCCATTGCTACACAGGAATACAGGTCAACCGTTTTTCGATCCTTGGAAACGATCTCTTCTGGAGCATCTTCTGAAATGAAGCCAAATCTCTTCTGCGGGATAGATGCATTTTGTGATTTTTCGGCTTCAATCCTGTATTCATAGGATTTTATATTTTCCAGCTGCTCCGGTGTTGGAGAAAGCGAAAGAGAGGATATGTAATCCTCCTTTTCTTTTTCCAGTTTTTTTACCGCGGAATCGCATTTTATTAAGTTCAGGTCGCTTTTATAGTTGTAGGTTTTGACATCTGTGTTTAACACCGTTTCCAGACATTTGAGTGCACTTACATCTGAGATATTCGTTTTAAGTTCCCGACTGGATGATTCTTGTAGCGAGCCAATAAACGATGCAGAGTATATCCTTCGAAACTGATTGGAGGAACCTTCGCCTCCGATATCTGTTCCAAGTCCGCCTCCGACATTTGGCTGTGCAGGTCTTAGCGAAGATACGACAACATTCCCCAAGCTGTTGGTTGTTCGTTTGGCTGTAATTCCATCGGGACCGATTTTGGTTTCTTCGTCGTATTGGATTGGTCTGCTTAATGTTCCTTCTGATACATTTCCGGCATCGATTCCTTTTCCAACTTTACTTCCGGAAATACCAGACAAGTAAGTATCTCCAATTGCGTTTCCTTTCCAATTGACGCTTCCGCCAATGGTTCCGGTAATAGATTGCCCGGCAACGGTGCAGCTTTCTTTTATAGTTACATTCTCAAAGGTTCCGCTGGTGGCATTTATGGTGCCTTGGAAAGAACCGTCGGTGGCTTTTATGGTACCTTCAATATTGGCATTTGTGGCGACAAAGCTTCCGTCATGATAAACGCGGAACGGCGCGCTGCCTATGTGTGCTGTGTTGCCTCCGGCGTGGAACACAATGCCGGCATGATCTGTGGTTCCCCACAATCCCCATCCGGTATCCCCGGAATTAAAGGATATTCCAAGGGGACTGATAGAAGCGCCTCCGATGGTGCCGCCTTTGGCAGTTAGATTAGAGGTTGTAATCGTGCCGTCGATGCTTGCGCTGTTCGCGGTCATCTTACCGTTCTGATCGACGGAAAAAGTGCCGTTGCCGTTGTTCATTACGGCGCCGGAGATGGTGCCGCCGGAAATGTTGGTGCCGGAAATGTTAGTACCGGAAATGTTGGTACCGGTGATGTTGGTGCCGGAAATATTGCCGCCAATGATATCTGTACCCTCGATATATCCTGCCAGAACGAAATCTGCATTGAGGCCATAACGTTCCTCTGTTTTGCCGCCCCGTGTGATCTGCATTTTGCCCAGGGCGGCGCGGGTGGTCTTCCAGTTGTCATCTGTGAAGGCTAAAATGTTATGGGTCAGCTTGAACTGTTCATCTCCGTAGGAATCGGAGATATCATCGTAGCTGCGGCAAAGAAGCCCGTGCTTATCAAAGACGATGTCCTCTGTTTCTGCGTTTTTAATTTTGTACAGCGCAGAATTCAGCCCTTCTTCACGGAAGGATTCAAACACCGTCTGGGCTTTCTGACCGTTGTTCGCCTGATTGCTCACATAGCCGTAATTGGTGGCCATAGATTTGGCAGAGGAAAGAATGCCCTCCATGTCGCTGACCTCGTCCCGGACTTTTGTTACGTCTGAGAATGTAACCCCAAGCGTCTGCACATCGGAAAAATTCACAGTGTACCCGGTCAGGCGCAGACGGTACACATCGCCGTCCATACCGATTCGGATCCAATTGCCGGGTTCGAATTTGTCCAGGATTGGTTCAAATTCCGGCATGAGAAGCAGGTTGTGCAGGGTAGTGGAAATGGTGTGCTGGTATTCCCCGGACCGATACAATTCTTCCTTGGCGGCATCCAGGAATTCGACAGCGCGGGCAAAGAGCTCGGAATTGTTCAGACCATCAGAGGTATAATTGCTGTTGGTATATTTTTCCTCTCTCCGGTAAGAGCAGAAGATGCGGTATAATTCCTCACCGAGATAATTCTCGAAATCCAGCTCGGACTGAATTTCCTTTTTCCTGGCTTCAAGTCCGTCATAGGTGTGCTGCCATTCGTCGATGGTTTTCTGCCGGACATCAATTTCATGCTGGCATGCCTGCAATTTGTTGTAGTACGGAAGATACAAGGCCTGGTACAGGTCGGCGTTTTCGGATGACTGGTCTTCCTCGATCAATACGTCCAGGGCGCCCTGGATGGCGTCATAGAAGGAGGTAAGGCGATGCAGACAGTACAATTTTAGTGCAGCCTTGAAAGCGTTCAGATCTTCTATGGACAAAACATCATATACCGAGCCATCCTCGTCGTTGTCTCCGGCAATCGCCTTTTTGATCTTCTGTTCTATGAAGTCCTGATAGTTGTCGTATACTTTTATGCTGATGGTGTCGGAAACGGCAACATCATCCTCGTCGGAATAATTGGTTACCTTAAAGTTTCCCTTCCACATGCCGTAGGAATACCCGTTGCTGTCCTTTCCGACATACTGAAAAGCGTTTTCGTTTATCTCCAGCTTGACATAGCCGGTCTTTACATACACCTTTGCAAAGTTTTTCAGGGCACTGTTTACAGTCGCAACAGAAGTCGAGGTAGTGACACTGCTTAGTCCAAGAGGACTGAGATGAGCGGCTGTCAGCTTGGCGGCTTCTGTGGATGCGGTGATCTTGGCGTGTTCCGCAGCGGGCATCATTTCGGAGGTATAGTATAGGATCTCGTCAATGGTTTTGTATAGATCCTCCATCAAAGCCTGGTATTCGTCCGTATAGGAATCGTATAACAGGTCATAGGAATCCAGTCTTTCTGTCAGCCTGACCGGAAGATCAGACTTTTGTTCTGCCGACATGTAATACAGGTAATCGCTTCCGTTGGGATTTAAGGCCCGGACGGTAGCGGTCATCAGAGCATCGCCTGCTTCTAATTTAAAACAGTTCTTGACGCTGTCTGCGTCTGTTTCAAAGGTAACAGAGTCTGTGAGGTTTTCTTTGTCTATGTAGACTGCGGTATCCTCTCCGAAATCGGACAGATCATAGACGCTGATACCGCGGTCCGTACTGTCAAATGTAAAGAGACAGTGGAACTGCTCCGCGCATTCGCCGGTCAGGAAATCGTACACCGAGGTTCCGTCAATATGGAAGGAACGCTGCAGATCCTTCAGGGAAGCATCCACAGATTTCAGGTGATAGTGGGGCGTTTTGCTGATAATACGGTGGAGAAGAGAGCCTTCGGGATGCTCCGGGTCGTAAAACTTTGTAATGACATAGTCGTCTCTTGCAATATCGTTTTCCGTATTGATCTCCACATTGTATAAGATCGTCTGGCCCAGTTCCGCCTCGCACAGGGATGTGGCGGTGACGGATTTTATGGTGTCACTGCTGTCCTGTGTATTGATATGGATTTCAAAATACTCATCTAATTCCGGAACCCATATGAGCTTCAGATCGATGGTCTCATTCCACAATGGCTCTGTCCTGCCATCCAATGTCTTATATATCTTAAAAGATAATTCATCTGCGGAATTCAGGTTTGCAGTATAGGTAATGCTGTCCGTATCCACATTTCCCAGCGCCCCCATATGCTCAAAGCTTCTCGTAGAGAGCACCACCGTAAAGCAGGAGGCTTTATGGTCGGCGTCAAACAGTAATCTGCTCATTAAATCACCCCTTTTCCTTTGCTGATGGGAGAGTACACGAGCCGTATACGGCAGGGAAGCGAAGCTGTAAAGGTATTGCTGTTTTCGTCATTGCCGTTCTCCCTCCGGTTGACGATCCGGATAAAGCTGTAGTTAAAATCATTGCATAATTTCAGGTGTTCTGTACTGGATGTAATCTGTTTGGTTTCCCCATACAGGGTTATGACTTCCCCTTCCACGCAGTTTCGTATGACCGTCTGCCTGGCGTCATTGGAATTGCAGATGGTTAAGTCGCCGGAACCCAGGCATTCGATTTCTACGATATAGGGATAGATATATCCGGTCTCGTCAGAGGTGTCGCAGATGGTGCAGTTGTCTGCAGCGTCTGTCAATGTCATTTCGTATTCCACCGGTTCGTAATAACCGAAGGGAGCATTGGTCTGTAATGTCAGCTCAAGACCTATGACGTTGCCCCGCAGACAAATGGTCTGCACGTTGAAGGTTCCCATATAGTAGGTTTTCGCATGTTCCCCGTCCTCGTAAATGGCCTTAAACTTGTGGAATTCTTTCCGATTGAGCCATCTTATGAGCCTGGACAGTTCAAATTCATTCAGGAACAATGTATCTGTCGCGGCGTTCAGATCTTCTGTCTTTGCTATCTGAAAGGTAACGGAGTATGCTTCGCCGTACTGGGCAGACATGATCTTGAATTTATTCAGATGCGGCATCTGAATGGTGTTCAGATTCAGCGGGCTTCCGGTACTTACCGTTTCGGTGCCGGCTCCGTCTCCAAAATCGCAGATGATAAATCCATAGTCGGATAAAAGCTGTCCATCATATTCAAAATCTGTGCATCTCATAATATTCCTCCTATCTGTGTGTGGTAATCGCTTATCAGGCGTCTCATCCGGGTTACCTGCCCGGTATAGGCATCTTTTAGAGCCCTAACCTCATCAAGAAGCAGATTGTACTCCAGAATCCTTTTTTCCATCTCCTCCATCATGATTTTAGCTTTTTCATAGCCTTGCCGGGGCAGTGCGTCTGCCACCTGTGCGTCAGCCTGTAGCTGTGCCAGATGTTCTCTTAGCATTTGATTCTCCTGGCTTAAAGAGAGAATGGTCTGTTGCTGAAGGTTGATTTTGTGATCTTTGTTCATGATAGATCTCCTTTCTTATTTGGTTGGTGAAGGGCACCGCCGCAGATTACAGAATGCATGTAATGATGCGGCAGTACCCTTAAAAATTATCTGCTGCGGGATAACAGGCTGTTCCTGCCAAGAGATCGTCCGATGGTCTCATCCACCAGAATCTGCTTGACGCGCCTGTCACAGGATAATGCTTTGGTCAGTTCCTGTGTAAATTGTTCCGGATCGTTGACGCCGTTCATTTCGATGTTGTCAATCTGCACCGTAACGTTACCGGAAGCATGGCTTCCAATGTCCTCCGGTACAGGCAGATAGACGTCCTGCAGCGTGGGAATCTGCGGAAGACTGGGGCGTACCGGGTTCTGCTTTGCATACTCCCAGAGCCGCTTGGTCATCTCGCTGGTAAATACCATGTCCCCTTTCCCAAGGGGCGTGAGCAATGCGCCGTCCGCCGCCCGGTAAATGAGCTCCCCGCCCTTCTCCTGGGTCCAGGCCAGCCGGTCGTCCGGGATGCCGTTGCTCCCTTCCGCGTAGCCGTGCAGCTTCATCTGCTCTAACATCCAGGTGTTCTGGGAAGCGGAGCCGGTGTAGGTGCCGGAGCCTCCCATGGCGGAGTAGTAGCGCTTCCGCTGACTGAAGCTGGAATCTAAGTCCAGGGATTTTAACCGGTCTACAATGCTGGTGTCTACGTTGAGCTTGGACTTGGGATAGGAATCCTTCTTCCCGGTGAACCAGCTTCCCCAGGAGGATGTGCTGCCGGAACCGCTGGAAGAACTGCCGGAGGAAGGGGCCGAGGGACTGTCCGTGCCCGGACTGCCGGTGCCGGGACTGCCGGAGGGAGCGTTTGATACCCCCGGCAGGGAGGCGCTACCCTGCTGTATCCCGGCGACGTCTTTTTCGGCCTGTTTCTTAGAGGCGCCGTTCATCTCCAGCAGCGAGTTGCGGATCTCTGCGAGCACGGCCTGTACAGTAGTGGCATGGGAACTGAAGTCCTGGCTGTACTGGGATACGATCTGGCCGACGCCGCCGTCCTTGTCCCAGATCGCTTCCATATTCTCGGAAAGGTGGTAGCCTACGTCTTCGCCCAGACCTTCCAGTGTCTCCTTGATCTCACCGGCATTCTCATTGGTGCTGTCGATGACGTTCTGGATCAGTCCGTCAATGTCATCCAGACGTGCGTTGACCCATTCCTGTGTGTCGTCCTGCAGCTGGTCTAAGAGCTGCTCCTGGTC
>JAIEAP010000005.1 GCA_029071325.1 Lachnospiraceae bacterium
CTGCATAATCATCCGGCCGTGCGACGGTTCTCAGCTTAAACTTGCGGTAATCGCTGCGCGGCGGTCGGCCCTTTTCATACACTACCATAGCGCCTACCGATTCAAAGCCGCTGATATTGGAAATATCGTATGCCTCCACACGGTTGATGCCCTCAAGCTGCAGCCAGGACGCGATCTCTTTCATGGCGCCGATGGTCCTGCCTTCTTCTCTCTTCAGCCGCTCTTTGTCATTGGCCAGCACCTGCAGCGCATTCTTCTCCGCCAGTTCCACCAGCTTCTCCTTCATGCCCTTCACTGGGACGCGCAGCGTCACCTTCTGTCCCCGGCGTTTTGACAGCCAGTCCTGAATCACCGCACCGTCCTCAATCTCACTTTGCAGCATGATCTCCCGGGGGATATATGGCGTTCCTGAATAGAACTGTTTCAGAAAAGTGGTCAGTATCTGACCTGTCGTATCCTCGTTGGCAATGGTTACATGAAAATGCTCTCTGCCGATCAGCCTGCCATCCCGGATAAAGAACACCTGCACAACAGCGTCCTGATCTTCGCTTGCCAATGCAATGACGTCCTTGTCCTCGCCGTCCGAGTGAGTGATCTTCTGCTTCTGCGCAATCTGCTTCACACTTCCCAGCAGTTCCCGGTACTCAATAGCTTTCTCAAACTCCATTGCGTCAGACGCCTCCTGCATCTTCCCTTCCAGTTCCCGGATCACCGGCTGGTAATTGCCGTTTAAGAATTCCATCGCCTGCATGATATTTTCACGGTATTCCTCTTTTGAGACATAGCCCTGGCAAGGCGCTTCGCACTGCTTAATATGATAATTGAGACAGGGCCGCTCCTTTCCGATGTCCCTTGGCAGATTCCTGCTGCAAGACCGCAGATGATATAGCTTCTTCAACAGATCGATGGTGTCCTTTACCGCTCCGCCGCTGGTATACGGTCCGAAATATTTCGACTTATCCCTCTTCATCTGACGGCAAAAGAGAACCCTGGGAAAATCTTCTCCCAGAGTTACCTTAATGTATGGATAGGACTTATCATCCCGCAGCATCGTATTATATTTGGGACGGTGTTCCTTTATTAAATTGCATTCCAGCACAAGAGCTTCCAGTTCAGAGTCTGTAATAATGTACTCGAACCGGGTAATCTTCCTCACCATCTGGTCTTTTTTGATTCCCTCGTTATGGCTTGCCTGGAAGTACTGTCTCACACGGTTGCGCAGGCTTACTGCCTTCCCCACATAGATGATCACATCATCCTTATCGTGCATGATATAGACCCCCGGCTGATCCGGAAGCTTCTTTAGTTCTTCTGAAATATCAAACATGATCCTCTCTCATCTTCCTTACGCCTGACCGGTTCCCAGCAGATTGCCCTTCTCCTCCTCTTCCGGTTCCGGTATTCCCTTCAGTTCACGGAAAATCTTCATAAATTCTTTGCCGGTAATGGTCTCATGCTCAAAGAGATATTCTGCAATATGGTCTAAGATATTGCGGTTCTCCTGAAGCATTTCCATGGCATGCCTGTAGCAGTCCTGAAGCAGGACTCTTACCTCTCCGTCAATCTCGGTAGCCGTCTCATCTCCGCAGTTTAAGCTTGCATGTCCTTCCAGGTAAGCGTGATCCACAGTGGCAAGGCTCATAAGACCAAACTTCTCCGACATACCGAACTGAGTGATCATTGCACGGGCAATATTCGTAGCACACTCAATATCATTTGCCGCTCCGCTGGTAGCAGACTGAAATACAAGTTCCTCCGCAGCCCTTCCTGCCATATAAGTAGTGATCTTGGCAATCAGCTCATCCTTCGTCTCTAAGAACTTCTCCTCCTCAGGAGTCTGCAGAGTATATCCCAGCGCTCCCATGGTCCGCGGAACGATTGTAATCTTCTGCACCGGCTCCGTATTCTTCTGCAGCGCCGTCACCATAGCATGCCCGACTTCGTGATAGGATACAATCCGCTTCTCCTTCTCACTCATCACGCGGTCTTTCTTCTCCTTGCCGCCTACTGCCACAATCTCAAATGCCTCAAACAGATCCTTCTGATTCACAAACTTCCTGCCGTTCTTGACCGCATTGATTGCCGCCTCGTTGATCATATTGGCAAGATCCGAACCCACCAGACCTGCGCTCGCCAGAGCCAGGGCATCCAGATCCACCGTCTCATCCATCAGCACATCCTTGGAATGTACCTTCAATGTCTCCAGACGACCCTTCAGATCCGGCTTATCCACGATGATGCGACGGTCGAAACGTCCCGGTCGAAGCAGCGCCTTGTCCAGAACCTCCGGCCGGTTGGTCGCCGCAAGAACCAGAAGACCCTTGGATGTATCAAATCCGTCCATCTCCGCCAGAAGCTGATTCAATGTCTGTTCCCGCTCATCATTGCCGCCGCCGAACTTCGTATCACGGCTCTTGCCGATGGCATCGATCTCATCAATAAATATGATACAAGGTGCCTGCTTCTGGGCATCCTTGAACAAATCTCTGACGCGGGATGCGCCCACACCTACAAACATCTCTACAAAATCCGAACCTGCCAGGGAGAAAAACGGAACCTTCGCCTCTCCCGCTACCGCTTTGGCAAGCAGCGTCTTACCGGTTCCAGGAGGTCCCACCAGAAGCGCACCCTTGGGGAGCTTCGCGCCAATATCACGGTATTTCTTGGGATTGTGCAGGAAATCCACCACCTCTTGCAGGGATTCCTTGGCTTCATTCTGTCCTGCCACATCCTGGAACGTAACGCCGGTAGACTTCTCCACATAGACCCTGGCATTGCTTTTGCCCACACCCATCATGCCTCCGCCTGCCTTGCGCATGATCGCGCCAAACAGAATCCACAGCAGGATCAACGGCAGCGCAATACTCAGTATATTGAAAATCAGAGTGGATGTATTATTGGGAATATACCCGTCCACTTCCACGTTATGTTCTTCCATGAGCGCCAGCAGCGTCTGGTCACTGACGAAGCCGGTGTAATATGTCTTCTCGATCAGCGTATCCTTATCATACACAGGAGTGATATTGAACTGGTTCGCTCCCACCTCTACTTTGGCGACCCTGTCTTCCTCTATCATCTGCTTAAATTCACTGTAGCTGATCTTCTCTGTAGTAATGTCCGACCGCATTTTATTCATAAAACTGATAAAAAAGAGTACCACCAGCGTGATCAGGATAAAGAACAGTATCATCTGTCCGCTGCCCTTCTTATTCCCGTTGCCGCTGCCACCTCCGCCACGGTTGCCATTATTATTCGGATCATTCCCGCCACCGTTCTGGTAGGGGTTATTGCCATTGTTATACTGATTATCCATCGTATCCTCCGTATTGATTTGCTTCGGAAATCATCCGGTAAATCCTGCCATATCCGGATTTGCCGGGATATCGTTATTATTATATGTAATTCAATCCCATAAATCAATATGAACTCTCTTAACTTTTTCTTTCCTTTCTAAATATTTTATAAAATTTTGTAGATTTCTTGTCCCCGACGTTGTATAATGGATTAAGTTTGAGAAAACGACCAGAAGACCGACGGCGTAACACTGTCGGTCTATCTGAATTTTATAATCATTCATTTCCATGAGGGTGATAACCCTCTCAGCCACAGACATAAGCTTCTTTAGAGGCTTATGACACATAGTTGGCACATCTGTGGCCTGGGTTCTGAATCGTTATACATCCACATACACAAGGAGGAAACACCATGCCTGTAAAATATGTCTTTGTCACCGGAGGAGTTGTATCTGGACTGGGAAAGGGCATCACCGCTGCTTCCCTGGGACGCCTTTTAAAAGCCCGGGGGTTCAAAGTCACTATGCAGAAATTTGACCCTTACATTAATATCGATCCGGGAACCATGAACCCCATTCAGCACGGTGAAGTATTTGTCACTGATGACGGTGCAGAGACCGATCTGGATCTGGGGCACTATGAACGTTTTATCGATGAAAGCCTGACCAAAAACTCTAACGTGACCACCGGTAAAGTATACTGGTCCGTACTGCAGAAGGAGCGGCGCGGAGATTTCGGCGGAGGCACGGTTCAGGTCATTCCACATATTACAAATGAGATCAAGAGCCGCTTCTACCGGAACTTCACCTCAGAGGACACTCACATTGCCATTATTGAAGTCGGCGGCACCGTAGGCGATATCGAAAGCCAGCCCTTCTTAGAATCTATCCGGCAGTTTCAACATGAGGTGGGACATGAGAACGCTATCCTGATCCATGTTACCCTGATTCCTTATATCAAGGCATCCGGCGAGTTAAAAACCAAGCCCACCCAGGCAAGTGTGAAAGAACTGCAGGGAATGGGTATTCAGCCCGACATTATCGTATGCCGTTCCGAGCAGCCTCTGGATCAGGGACTTAAGGATAAGATCGCACTGTTCTGTAATGTACCTGGCGACCATGTATTACAGAATCTGGATGTGGAGTATCTGTATGAGGCTCCCCTTGCCATGGAAAAAGAAAACCTTGCCAAAGTGGCATGCGAATCCCTGCACTTAGACTGCCCGGAGCCGGATCTGAAAGACTGGACCGATATGGTGGATGCCCTTCGCAATCCCACCCAGGAAGTTAATATTTCCCTGGTGGGCAAATACACACAGCTTCATGATGCATATATATCCGTAGTGGAAGCCCTCAAGCACGGCGGCATTGCAGAGCGTGCCACCGTCAACCTGAACTGGGTAGACTCAGAGCTGCTCAATGCGGACAATGCAGAAGAAATCTTAGGAAGCGCAGACGGCATCATCGTTCCGGGCGGCTTTGGCGACCGGGGCGTAGAAGGAATGATCATCGCCGCACAGTATGCAAGAACCCATAATGTACCGTATCTTGGGCTTTGTCTTGGCATGCAGGTGTCTATCATAGAATATGCGAGGCATGTCTGCAAATTGAACGATGCCCACAGCATTGAATTAGATCCCAGCACCACTCATCCGGTCATTGCTTTGATGCCGGATCAGAGCGGTGTGGAGGATATCGGCGGAACGCTTCGTCTGGGCTCTTACCCCTGTTCCCTGGACAAGAATTCTCTTGCCGCCCGGGTATATGGCACTACCTCTATTGAGGAACGGCATCGCCACAGATATGAAGTAAATAATGATTACCGCAATATTCTCACAGAGAACGGTATGAAACTGTGCGGCCTGTCCCCGGACGGACGCATTGTAGAGATGGTAGAGATCCCATCCCACCGGTGGTTTGTGGCAACTCAGGCACACCCGGAACTCAAATCCAGGCCAAACCGCCCCCACCCACTGTTCAAAGGCTTCATCAAAGCTGCAGCAGATAAAACTGCATTGTAAAGAACAAGTAATCTTAAAGCGAATAAGACCCCGGATACATAAGCCGACTGCTTCTGTATCCGGGGTCCTTATTTGTTTGCATTTGTTTTTACATTTGCACATGTATGCATTTTTATTTCTAGGTGTCCAGGAACCGCATCTTATCGTTTTCTTCTTTCTTCTCTACCTTAACAAAGCCCTGCACCTTCTCACCATTCATCAGCCGCAGACACTGCGTACACAATGTACCGAAAGTTACCGGTGCGCCACAACGGCTACAGTGGGTAGACATGATGCTCTTTTTCTCCTGCTCCTTATATTCGATGCGCCCTTCCTTGATCCACTGCTTCACAATCCGCACTGGGATTTCAAAGTGCGTTGCCACCTGATATTCGTTCACATCATGACTGCGGACATACTCCCTCACACTGTCGAACAGGCGCAACTCCTTACACATAGGACAATACTCCTCCTTATAGGAGCGGGGAAGCGCCTTTTTGCACAATTTACAATAGTTATGATTGGAAGTATCCTGTCTCATTCCTGCCTGATTCATATCCGACCCCCTAATCACTGTTCGTATATTCTGTAAATACTATGCAGATAATCGCGATATGCCTGCCGTACCTCCTGTGGCTCTATGATCTGAACCTTTGTGCCAAGCCCACTGATCCATCCGAAGAACTGAGGACTGACTGCCACATGAAGTCTTGCACGAAAATGTCCGTCTCCGTCCCTTCGTACGCTGACCTCCTGTCCAAACCGGTCAATAACCACGCCGATCATGGCATTCTCGCAACGCAGTATCACTGTATTCTCCGTTCCGGCAAACATTCCAAAGGTTCTGTTGGAGTACGCTGCAATATCAAAGTCCGCAAAACGCTCTCCTCCGGTACGTATATCTCTGGTCAATGACGGCTTCAGCATTTTGTCCACCCGGAAATGCTTGATCATATCCGATCTCTCATCATATGCGATCAGATAATAATTCTCATCATCCCAGGTCAGAATAAACGGGCTGACCTCATAATAATCGCCATTCCTGCGAAGCTTCATTTCCTTGTCAATGGTCCATTCAAAATACTGAAAACGAATCTTCACATTCTCTGCAATTCCATTATAAATCATATCTACATTATAGTAAATATTTTCATTGATTGTTTTATTCCGATTTGTAACCACTACCTGACGGTTCAGCGATTTTGCTTCGTAAACGCTCAGCAGATGCTCCAGCTTTCCGATCAGCTCCCTGGACTTTTTGTGAGTAATAAATCTTGAGGACTGCACAGCGTCCACCAGCAGCTTTAATTCCGGCAGTTCAAATTCCCGGCTGGCAAGGTAATAACCGCCTCCATATTCTTCCACTTTCAGGATATCCATTCCGTAATCCTGCAGCACTGCAATATCATCATAAATGCTCTTACGCTCTGCACTGACGTCCTTTTCCTGCAGATAGGAAATAATTTCCTTCGTAGTGACAGAATGGTTCTCATCCGTGTACCGATACAGCATTTCTATAATATAAAGCAGTTTTAATTTTTGATTGATACTCTTTGCCATTCTGGGATACCTCTGTTCCGTCTGCCGTTTTCCTTGCTGCACCAAGCTGCAGATCTTCTGTACTTAATAATTATTATATCAAACTTTATTCACAAAAAAAGAATTGCCTTTTTTCATAGACCATGCTATGATAGACGTAGTTAAAGATTGAATTACCGAGAGATGAGAGCAAGGTAAACGGAAGGCGATATATCCGCCTCTGTTTTACTTGCTTTTTTTGTACTCCAAACAGCACATGTACACGCTCTCGACCAGGAAAGGAGTTATCAGAATGTATGATGCAGCAATCATTGGAGCAGGCGTTATCGGCTGCGCCATTGCCAGAGAACTGTCCCGCTACCAGATAAAGGCTTGCGTGATCGAACGTGAGGAGGATGTCTGCTGCGGCACCTCCAAAGCAAACAGCGCCATTGTCCACGCCGGGTATGATGCGGTTCCGGGAACACTCAAAGCGAAGCTTAACGTAGCTGGCAACCAGATGATGGAACAATTATCGGAAGATCTGGATTTTCCGTTCCGCCGGAACGGTTCACTGGTCGTATGTACCAAAGAGCAGGATCCCGCCGGATTAGATACGTTATTGGAAAGAGGACGCGCCAACGGCGTTCCGGATCTACGGATCGTAGACAGAAACGAACTGCTTGCAATGGAACCCAATATCAGCGATGATGTGACATGCGCGCTCTTCGCTCCCACCGGCGCTATAGTATGCCCCTTCCATCTTACCATGGCACTGGCAGAAAACGCCTGCGCCAACGGCATTGTATTTAAGCTGAATACAGCGGTGACAGACATTCAGAAAACATCGGACGGCTATGATGTGATCACCGATCAGGAAGTCATTTCCACCCGCACAGTGATAAACGCCGCCGGTGTTTACGCAGATGTACTCAATAATATGGTCAGCAGCCACAAGCTTACCATCACTGCACGCAAAGGAGAGTATCAGCTTCTGGACAAATCGGCGGGCAGCCACGTCTCCCATACGATCTTTCAGCTCCCCGGCAAGATGGGCAAGGGCGTGCTGGTAACGCCCACCATTCACGGCAATCTGCTGGTAGGCCCCACCGCGGTGGACACCGATGACAAAGAAGAGACCAACACTACCTCAGAAGGTCTTGGCAGTCTGTCCGCTGCCGCTGCATACAGCGTGAAAAATGTTCCTCTGCGTCAGGTCATCACCTCCTTTGCAGGTCTTCGCGCTCATGAAACGGGAGACGATTTTATCATTGGAGAGGCAGCGGATGCCGCGGGATTTTTCAATGCGGCAGGTATCGAATCCCCAGGCTTATCCAGCGCGCCTGCCATTGGCGTCATGGTGGCAGATATGGTAAAAACATATCTTGGTCTGGATGCTAAGGATGATTTCATCTCCACCAGACAAGGTATTCTTCGCCCGGAGAAATTATCCATAGACGAACGCAACGCCCTCATCCACGAACAGCCCGCTTACGGTAACATCATCTGCCGCTGCGAAATGATCACTGAGGGAGAAATTATGGATGCCATCCGCCGGCCTCTGGGGGCACGGTCACTGGACGGCGTAAAACGGCGTACGCGGGCAGGCATGGGACGCTGCCAGTCTGGCTTCTGCTCTCCGCGGGTCATGGAAATCCTGGCACGCGAGGTTCCTATGGACATATCCGCAATCACAAAGTCCGGCAACGGTTCACAGATCATCTGTGGACGCAACAAGCAAATATAAGGAGGGTCCCATGCAGACATATGATTTGGTAATTATCGGAGGCGGTCCCGCAGGTCTCGCTGCGGCAGTTTCCGCCAGAAAAGACGGATTGGATGACATACTCATCCTGGAACGCGATAAAGAGCTGGGCGGCATCCTGAACCAATGCATCCACAACGGCTTTGGCTTACATACCTTTCGGGAGGAACTGACAGGACCCGAGTATGCCGCACGTTTTATCTCGCAAGTAGAGGAACTGAAGATTCCTTACAAGCTGAACACCATGGTCATGGATATCTCCGGTGATAAAAAAATCACCGCCATGAACCGGGAGGACGGCATGTTTGAAATTCAGGCAAAAGCCATCATACTCGCTATGGGATGCCGGGAACGGAGCCGCGGAGCTCTGAATATCCCCGGCTACCGCCCTGCCGGCATCTACTCCGCAGGAACGGCGCAGCGCCTGGTCAATATGGAGGGATATATGCCGGGTAAAGAGGTCGTTATCCTGGGGTCCGGTGACATCGGTCTTATCATGGCAAGACGTATGACCTTAGAGGGCGCCACCGTGAAGGTCGTGGCAGAGCTGATGCCTTATTCCGGAGGCTTAAAGCGCAATATTGTCCAGTGTCTGGATGATTTTGGCATCCCTCTGAAATTGAGCCACACCGTTATTGACATTGACGGAAAGGACCGCGTCAAGGGCATCACCCTCGCCGAGGTTGACAGCGACGGCAAGCCCATCCCAGGCACAGAAGAATACTACTCCTGTGACACCCTGCTTCTTTCCTGCGGGTTGATTCCCGAAAACGAACTGAGCCGCAGCGCCGGGGTAACCTTAAGCCCCATCACCTCCGGCCCGGTAGTCAACGACAGTCTGGAAACCAGCCAGGAAGGTATATTTGCCTGCGGCAATGTCCTGCATGTCCACGACCTGGTGGATTATGTATCAGAGGAAGCCGCCCAGGCAGGGCGAAATGCGGCTCGGTACGTCAAAAACGGTTCCGCACCTTCCGACCGCACCATTGAGATACTTCCAACAGACGGTGTGCGCTATACAGTTCCCCGGTATGTACGCCCGACACTGATGGATGATAAGCTCACGGTCCGCTTCCGGGTAGGGCAGGTATTCCGCAACTGCTCCATTACCACCTATTTTGGAGATGAACTGATCAGCAGGCGCAAACGTCAGGTTATGGCTCCCGGTGAGATGGAACAGATTACCCTGGAGAAAGCAAAACTCGCCCAATATCCGGACCTCACCCAGATTACCATTAAAATAGAGGAGGCATAAATCATGGAAAAAAGACAATTAACATGTATTGGCTGTCCGTTGGGCTGCGCCCTTACCGTTACTATGGATCAGGGAGAAGTCCTGGAGGTAACCGGCAATACCTGCAAGCGCGGCGATGCCTATGCCCGCAAGGAAGTTACCCACCCCACCCGTATCGTCACCTCCACCGTAAAGGTGTCCTGCGGCGCCGCCCCTATCGTGTCCTGCAAGACCAGGGAAGACATTCCCAAGGATAAAATATTTGACTGTATCACCGCAATTTCCAAAGTGACCGTGACGGCTCCTGTCGCCATCGGTGATGTGCTGCTTTCTGACGCGGCGGGCACAGGCGTTGATATCATTGCCACAAAGGCTGTTGCGGCGGCTCCATAACACTTGACACCTGCCCGGAAGTAGTCCACAATATAGACAGTCAAACACCCTGCAGGGACGAACAAAGAAAGGGCATACTGGTCATGAATAAAGAATTTTTGGAGGCTCTGGAAGAATCCCCTATTATCGCAGCAATCAAAGACGAGACCGGTCTGCAAAAATGTCTTTCCTGCGAGAGCCGCATTATTTTCGTGCTCTATGGGGATATCTGCACCATTCCCGATATCGTTGCCCGGATCAAGAACGCAGACAAACTTGCCATGGTTCATATTGACCTGATACAAGGACTGTCCGGCAAAGAGGTCGCTGTAGATTTTATTCGCCAGCACACCCTTGCTGACGGCATTATCACCACAAAACCGGCCTTGATCAAACGTGCTTCCGATCTGAAATTATTTACGGTGCTGCGCTTTTTCGTCATAGATTCTATGGCATTCGATAACATCTCTAAACAACTACACAGTGTGCGGCCGGACGTCATCGAGATACTGCCCGCCCTGATGCCCAAAGTGGTATCCCGCATCTGCGCGCTGTCGAAGATTTCCGTTATTACAGGGGGGCTGGTTGCCGACAAAGAAGATGTCATCTCGCTTCTGGATGCAGGGGCAAAATGCGTCTCTTCTACAAATGAAAACATATGGTTCTTATAATCATGAAAAAGCAGCCTGTAAAGGCTGCTTTTTCGAGGAGTTTAGTTATGAAAATGTTCTTATAACGGAAATAAGCTATTTTAGATTTAGAGGCCAACGGTACGCGCGCGTTATTTTGTCCGCCGACCTCATTTGATAATCTTATTATAATTGGAAAATGTGTCCAAACTGTGACTTATTTCCTAAAGGATTCTAAACTTTCCCATATACATTTTATAAATTATTTAGAATTTAACAATTGACAACACAGGGACAGCACTCTGGGATCATCCAGGCTGTTTTCAAACTCCACCGTTCCCTTTTCGTCCCCTATCCGCAGCATCCCCATACCTGCAAGCCTGCGCTTTGTTTCCCTCGCAACGCCGGAACCGCCGTCATAGAACTGTACTCTATCCGGCAGCACAGATGCAATGGTCTCCCGCACAAAGGGATAATGCGTGCAGCCCAGCACCACCGCATTGATCTCCATGTCGAAATAAGGGGCAAGAAGTCTCTCCAAAAGTTCCTGTAACCGTTCTCCCTGCAGTTCCCCCCTCTCTACGAATTCTGCAATTCCAGGACATGCCAGAGGATAAATCTGCGCCTGCCCCTGATATTGTTCCATCAGATGCCGGAACTTCTCTTCCCGGATTGTCATCGGAGTCGCCATAACTAATACTCTGGGACATGACGCCGACAAAACCGCAGGCTTCAGTGCCGGTTCGATCCCGATGATAGGTATATCAGGATAGCGCTGACGCAGGATGGATACATCAGCACTGGTTGCCGTATTGCAGGCAATGACCACCGCCTTGACATTTTGCCGGAGCAGATGCAGAACCTTCTCCTCTGTAAGGGCACGCACCTCTTCCAGCGTTTTCCCTCCATAGGGAGCGTTCCTGGAGTCCCCATAATAGATATAATGTTCCTGCGGCATCAGGCTCACCAGCTCTTTCAGCACGCTGATACCGCCCACCCCGGAATCAAAAACACCGATGGGCCGGTTCTGTTGTTCCATGATAAGCCCTCCTTCTCCCCCAATTCAAATACCCCGCAGTAATCTACGGGGTATTCGGTCTCCGCTTCGTTCAATACTAATCCAACGGACAGGTCTTCACTCGCTTAATGTTACAATCCTGAACCGTTCCGCTATGGCAATCCACCAGTCCTTTCAGATAGCAAAACTCCTGCGCGCCCTTCTTATCCTCTTCTGGCTTACATTTTTCCGACTGCTTCTTCAGCGGACATTCCGCCACACGCTTGACATTACAGTCCTGGATTCTTCCCGAATCACAATCTACCAAACCTTTAAGAAAGCAAAATTTGTTTTCCATATTACAATCCTACCATTTCCCTCTTTATGCTATTATGCCATACCGTGTAGTATTTATATACTACCATTTGACCTTAAGAAATGCAATGGATTTTTCCTCTTGCAATACATTTTTTCTTGTGCTAACGTTGTGGTAGAACTCACGACCAAGCGGCAACTATTCAGAACACTTAAGCCAGATCAAGGAGCCTCTATGATAGAACGGAAAAATCTGTTTTCCATCCCATTTTATGACAAAACCAGCTACAGCGGCAGCTACTGTGGTATGCGCTTTCGCATCGAAAAGCATACCCAGGAGGATGAGACTGTTTTGCTGGCCACCTATTGGCCGGGACCCTACTGCTTCTCGGCTACCGAACCGGAGCTGATGAGCCGGCAGACCTTCCCCTATTCCCCGGAAGGAATCGACGCAGTCTGCGAGTGGCTGAACCAATCCTATGAAGCAGACGCAGACACTTTTCTCTCCGTTCACATCTGAATCATAATAATACGGGCTGTCACGTAATTACTCTTATCAGAATCACATCCGTCTCTCCGCGATTTTGCAGGCATACACAGGATATCTGCTCGCCTTGTGCTGAAATTCCCGGAGAATGGATTATGATTTTCATATGAGTAATTATGCGACAGCCCCATACTGTTACATCACATCTGATGACGTACAATCTTATATTCGTCATATAACTGGTAATAAGGGCATGCATTCGTGCTTCCGGTCAGGAACCTCACCATATCATCCTCATCCAGATCCATATCACAGACATAATATTCATAATCTTCATCATACACATAATTTACGCAGGTATCACAATTGGATTGCTGTGCCATACCGTCACCTCTTCCTACCGGATCATGATCTTGGCGTTGCGCACGGCAATCTTATCCAGCATTTCCTCATCCGGCTCAAAGATCACACGGTTCTGTCCGTCTTCCGTCTTATAGATCACTTCATAAGTCCTGACATCCGGATTGCCTGAAGTACAGTTCTTGGTGATGATGCTCTTATCATTCTGATACTTGTACAATTCATGAGCAGTAGAGGGCGCAATCAAAATGACCTCCTCCATCTCAATACGCGCCAGCGTCTTGCGCTTACGTTTTCCCTTGATGCGCGCCACGGTAAGCCTGCCCTCAATATATGTATATTCATACTCTACCGACGCGTTGAACTTCAGAAGATACCACACACCGCCGATGAGCGCCGCAGGCAGAACCAGCAGTAACGGAAACGGGTAGATGGAAAGTAACACACAAAAGGAAAATAATACAATGCAGATCCCTCTGCCTACCACATTTCCCATTGATACCTTCTTATCAACCAAAACCGTATTTTCAAAAATTCCCATCTCAGATTTCCTTTCTAGTTACCCATCTTATTTCAGAACTTTTTATTCAGAACCATTATATACTGTTTCAAATCATTATTCCAGCATTATATATTTATTTTAGAATCATTTTATAATCTCATGGATTTTTTGTTTTTTTCTGATACAATGAAATTATTGTAATGATCACGAACATACAGGAGGTATCTATGAAGCCATTTATACTTCATCAAGAGGATTTTATGCCCTGGTCTGCCGGCGTACGGAAGGAATGGGTCCTGACCAACGGCATCGGCGGCTATGCCGGGAGTTCTGTCACCGGCGCTCATTCCAGGCATCACCACGGCTATCTGATTGCCAGCTTTCATCCGCCGGTGGAGCGCTATGTTCTTCTCTCCAAAATAAACGAAAGCATCACTGTCAGAAATGAGACCTTCGATCTCACCGCAGAACAGTATCAGACCCCGGAGGGCACTACCGCCTATACAGAGGGAATCCGTTATCTTACATCCTTCTGCTACGATGGCACGGTACACTTCCGCTACGATGCAGGAGATATCTCCATGACCAAGAATCTCGCCTTTGTTCACGGCAAAAATACCATTGCCATTGGCTACGAAATTACCAACAGGGGCGAACAAGCAGTCCTGCAGCTCACGCCCTTATTTAACTATCGTGTCCACAGCGACGGCGGACATGCAGATACCATGGATTTCACCGCTTCTGCCAACAGAAACGAGATCACGCTGTCCCCTGCTTCCAATACCAACGTACAGCTTCGGCTCTATACCGGAGGCGGAACCATCAGCAGTTCGCCGGTCTTATATGTCCGAAACACACAGCTTCAGAAGGAACTGGACGTGGAGGCAGATGCTTTGAATGACAGCTTCACTCCATACCAGATCAGCTACGAGATCCCGGCGCATTCCACCCTGCGTATTTCTGTGATCGGCACGATAGAAGAAGAATACCCTTTAGATGCCTTTGCAGTTATGGATGCGGAGATGGCACGCTTTGCCGGGCTGGAGCAGCAGGCCGGCTATCAGGACGACCTTGCCGTAACACTGACCATTGCAGCCGACCATTTTCTGGCATACCGCCAGTCTACGGGCCTCACCACCGTGCTGGCCGGGCTTCCCTGGTTCACAGATTGGGGCAGGGACACTATGATCGCTTTGACCGGACTGGCACTGTCCACCGGACGCTACCGCGAAGCCCAGGAAATCCTTACCACCTTTGCACAGTATGTACGGAACGGCCTGGTTCCCAATATGTTCCCGGATGAGGGCAGCGCGCCGCTGTATAATACCGCAGACGCCTCCATGTGGTATTTTTATTCAGTAGACAAATATCTGTCCTATACTGGTGGCAGCAGCGATTACGATTTTGTAAAAGAAACTATTTATCCCAGATTAAAGGAAATTATCGACGCCTATGCGCACGGTACGGATTTCTCCATATATATGGAAGAGGACGGGCTGATCCACGCCGGCAGCGGTCTGGATCAGGTCACCTGGATGGATGTGCGGGTGGGAGACTGGGTTGCCACTCCCCGGCACGGCAAGCCTGTTGAAATCAATGCCTTGTGGTACAACGCCCTTAAGGTCATGGAAGAACTAGCGACCCGTTTTGGAGACGACAGCAGTCACTACCGTGAGATGGCGGAACGAACAAAAGACTCCTTCTGCCGTAAATTCTGGAATGAGGAAGATGGATGCCTCTATGATGTGGTGGACGGCGATATCGGCGATCCCACCCTGCGCCCCAACCAGATCTATGCCGTATCCCTTCCCCACCGTATGCTGAATGCAGAGAGAGAAAAACAGGTGGTAGACAAGGTCTATGACAAGCTCTATGCCGGGACCGGGCTGCGCTCCCTCTCCCCGGATGACCCCGAATATCATCCCACCTATGAAGGCTGTCTTGACAAGCGCGATCACGCTTATCACCAGGGAACCTCCTGGGGCTTTCTGCTGGGCGGCTTTATCACAGCATATGTACATGTGTATGGTAATTCTCCGGACATCCTGAAAAAAGCCAACGCTATGTTAGATCCGGTACGTGAGCATCTCTGGCAGGGCTGCATAGGCTCCGTTGCGGAGATCTTCGACGGAGACGCGCCGCACACCTCCCGCGGCTGCTACGCGCAGGCGTGGAGCGTCGGTGAAATCCTGCGCGCCTACACAGAGGATATCCTGTGGAATCAAGAGGGAACAGAATAATTCAAGCATATACAAAAGGGAACGGTCTCATAATTCATATTATAAGACCGTTCCCTTTTCCATCGCAGAACAGGAAGAATCACAGTCCAAACTCTACAATGCAGTCCATCCGGGTTTTAACATTTCTTCACAAATTTCCGCATATGCTCCATCTCCGCCAATATAATAACTCTCACTCAACTTCGTGCTGTCCTCATAAAAAACTGTCAGTGAATATCTATCAGCCGTTGTCTGTTTATCCTCTGAAATAGCATACAGCAATTCCAGACAGCGCTTAAAATCTTCTGCATTCCAGTTCCTATCTATAGTCCGTTCCCGATGCTCTGCCGTATCCCTCAAACTAAAAAAGGCAATCTCGCTCTGCGCATTTTCTGACAGTTCATTCTCCGTCTGAACTTCCTGTAACAGCGGTTCAACCGGCGAACTTTGCCTTCCCAAAATAAAGAGACATGCTATAAATACACACAGACCCGCACACTGTACTATTCTTTTTCTCATCCTGCTCCCCCCTACATCACTGTAATATCTGTCCCCGCAGCCACTCGGCAGCCTCCTGCGGCAATCCGTCCTTCAAGGCATCGTATACCCGCTGCTGATAAGCCGTCAGCAGGCTCTGCTCCCGGGGAGAAAGCTCATCCCACAGCACTGCCTCCATATCAAAGGGAACCAATGTCAACGTCTCAAACTCCAAAAAGGTTCCGTATTCGTTTTCCTGTCTCTTCCTGCACAGAATCAGGTTCTCCAGCCGGATCCCATACCGCCCTTCCAGATACAGCCCCGGCTCATTGGAGGTGATCATGCCCTCCTCCAGCACGCTCCCACTGCCGCCTCGTTCCCGGAAACGGATCGCATTTGGCTCCTCATGCACATTCAGAAGATATCCTACGCCATGTCCGGTGCCATGGTTGTAATCCAGACCCTCATCCCACAGCGCCGCCCGCGCCAGATAATCAAGATTGACGCCGGTACAGCCATACTTGAACACCGCTGCTCCCAGATTCAGGTTTCCTTTCAAGACTGCCGTATAGTGATGCCGCTGCTCCTGCGTCAGCGGTCCTAGCGTAATCGTTCTTGTCACATCCGTAGTTCCTTCCAGATAGTGCCCGCCCGTATCCAGCAGCAGGAAGCCCTCATTATCCAGCGGAATGCTGCTCTTCTCGTCCGGCTCGTAATGGACAATGGCACCATGAGCGCCGCAGGCGGCTATCGGAGCAAAACTCTGTCCCAAATAGTGTTCACCCTCCCGGCGATACTCCTCCAGCTTACGACACACGTCCAGCTCCGTAAGCATTTTCTTATCCGGTTGCTGCTTCAGCCAGTAAATAAGTCTGGTGAGAGCAATTCCGTCCTGGTAATGCGCCTTGCGCATATTCTCCTGCTCCACTTCATTCTTGACTGCTTTCATCAACTGTATCGGGGTACTCCCTTTTTTCTTTTCCACGCCTCTTGGAATGGCCTGATACAAAGTAACATTGGTAGCAGAATCATCCAAACGAATCGACGTTCCCGCAGGCAGCCCGGCCAGCCGCTTATAGATTTCTCTGTAAGGACGGCACTCTATTCCAAGCCCAATCACCGTCTCCTTTACCTGCGGCGTCACTGCCTCCGGCTGGACATACCAGAATGCCTCCTCCTGCCCCAGCAAAAAGAATGACAGCACCACAGGACTGTACGCAATATCATCCCCCCGGATATTTAACAGCCATGCAATTTCATCTAACGCTGTCACCAACAGATAATCCGCCCTCTCCTGACGCAGTGATTCCCGTACACGTTTCAGTTTCTGCCGGCTGCTCTCTCCTGCATACCGTTCTTCCAGCACCCACGCCGGATGTGCCGGCAGCGCCGGACGTGACTGCCAGATCCTGTCACAGAGATCCACGGTAGTCCGAAACGAAATCTGCCGGTCAGACAGCTTCCGGACAATCCTTCGCCACAATGCCATAGAAACCGTTGTTCCGTCAAATCCCAACGTCATACCCTCTGACAGCTTTGATGCCAGAAATTCCTCTATCGCGGGGACTCCATTTTCACCGCTTCGGTACAAGGTGATACCACTTCCTGCAAGCTGCTGCTCTGCCTGGATAAAATACCGGCCGTCTGTCCACAGCCCTGCTTCCTCCCGCAGCACTACCAGCGTTCCCGCTGAACCGTCAAAGCCGGAGACAAATGCACGGCATTTATAATATTCCCCTACGTACTCCGACGCATGGTCGTCATCGGACACAATCAGATAAGCGTCTATCCCTTCCTCCGCCATCTCCCGGCGCAATAAGTCCAGTTCTGTCCGCATTTACCACTCCTCCATTGATATGCTTATATTATAACGTAGTGTTGACACCGTTTACGTTGGCATGCTCGTCCTCCCGCATGGGAATCACCAGACATTTCTGTCCGCCAATGATCTCAGACTTGATCTCGCTGACCTTCTCCGGTTTCACACGCAGAACCACATCATACGTTTTTACCTGCTCGTCTGCCTCTTCCTCCGTCTGCTTCTCCTTAAGCTGCTGCTGCAGCGACTCTACCTGAAGAACCAGTTCCCGCTCCTTCTGGATCTGTTCATTGACCGCCAGTGCCTTGGCATCTATCACATTTTCCGCTAAAGGCAATTCTTCCCCAAATTCCGTCTCACAATTCTTCCCGATCTTCTCCGCTTTCTCCGGGGCTATTCCGCTCTCCTCCATGACTTCTCCTATCAATTGGCTGGTGAGCACAACAGGCTCCTCATCTCCGCTCTCCTCCTGGATTGCTTCCACCCGGTCATTGATTCCCTGCTGAATATCCATCAATACCTGATTTGCCGTCTCTGTGTCTTCGCCGTATGCCTGCTTTACGATAGAATGGAATGTCATTTTCTGCTCGGTTGCTGTTCTTCTGGCTCCGCAGCCCAAGCCCCCCTCCATAAATTCCGCATGGGGCGCCTTGGTATCTTTGGTATAGAACATGAGGGCATGCACATCGGTACTGCGGTCGGTAAATGCCGGAAACAGGAAGCCGCTGTCCGGTACGTTTACCACCCAGTCGCGGATACGCGGTCCGATGCGGTTCTCATCCTCCCGGTAACCTAAGCCCGGCTTGGACAACTGCACAGGGCAGATCGCGCACAGAAGGTATTCAAACACCTCCTCCGATTCATCCAGGGCGTTGTTATCGCTGGTCTTGGTCATAACGTCATAAGCATCATGGAAGATCAGTATGAGATAGTTTCCCACATAGTCATAATTTTCGATCACAAGGTCATAAAAACGGTCCAGAAGCTCGGGACTTTTCAACTTGCTCTCACGCAGTCCCATCAAAAACTGCTGTCTGCCCCCCGCCATCTCCTCATCGTTGGGGAAATGCAGTTCCAGAAGGTTATTACCAACGGTGCCGGACAGGGCTTTTCGGGCAATCTCCAGATATTTGTAAAACTCCTCATCCTCCAGATTCAAAAAGGTCTCGTTTAAATCCACCACCTTATTCTTATTTGCATCTACATAACAACCGCACATTCTGGTAAATGTGCAGTTCTCCTTTGTCAACCTTCTCTTTAATTCCAACACGCCTTTTTTGTCCATGCTATGTACCTCGTTTCGTAATGATATGATTGCTACTAAGTCTTTGATTGTCAGAAAACGGACAGGTACAAGACCTATCCGTTTCTGTTGAAAGAAGAGCGATAGACGGGGCTCGAACCCGCGGTCTCGACCTTGGCAAGGTCGCGCGTTACCAACTACGCCACTATCGCATATGAAATTGTAAGCTACTATGCTTTTGAATTATCTTGCCAGCATTTCTCTGACACAAGAAATATCTTATCACAGCAAAGCTGTCTCGTCAACGAAAATTTTCAGTTTCTGCCAAAAAACTATACAGACATATCATTGACAGTTATGCTAATTTCTGTATCTTTTCAGAATGCTCGGTTACCACATTTCTAATTAATTCAACATCCTCAAATACAGCCTCCATCTTGTCTGCATAATTTTTGTATCGATTGTATGTATCCATATAGCAAGATTCAATCGTATTTAAACGCGGCATTATTGCATTTTCCTGATATAACTTCATCTGATGCACCGCGTCTTTAACCATATGAATCTCCGTTTCCATCGGTTTTAACCTTGCGCACAATTTCGTATCCAGCAATCGAGAAATTGCAAGCAAATCTTCGTCTGTCAATACCATATTCTTATGCCCCCTGTACTTTTTAAATTGTTCATGGAATATTAAATGACTTTTTCAAACAAAAAAATTATTCAGACTATATAACAGAATTGAACCCCTAAATAGAGCAAAGCTTTTGAAAGAAAAGCGGGTGATGGGAATCGAACCCACGTATCCAGCTTGGAAGGCTGGTGTTCTACCATTGAACTACACCCGCATATCAATGCCTCTCGGCAATGCCCAGTTCCGGAATCGAACCAGAGACACGAGGATTTTCAGTCCTCTGCTCTACCAACTGAGCTAACTGGGCATATCAACTGTGTATGTTTCACAGCAATAGTTATTTTATAGGATAATGCAGCTGCTGTCAAGAACTTTTTCTCTCAACCGGTCTCCAGCAAAAAGGAATCGCGATATTTTGAAAACACAGATATTACGACTAAATTATGTTGAAATACACTTCCGTCATGTAGTAAACTGATAATACTACCTAATCTGAATTCCGTTAAGGAGATTGCACAAATGAGACGTACAGGCAAAATAAGAACTATCGTAATCGCAGTAATGATCACTGTGGCATCCATGGTGTTTCACTACTTCGGAACTGCTGCCTCCTGGGACATCGGCGTGTCTGACTGGCTGAACCAGAAAGAATCTGTCACCAATAAAAAGATCTATATTATCGGGATCGATGATAAGACACTGAAGAAATACGGTCCCGTAAATACCTGGAGCAGGTTCATTCCTGCACGGCTGATATCCATTCTGAATACAGACGAAACCACAAGACCTGCTGTCATTGGATTCGACGTGATCTACAGCGAGGAAGCGGACGAAACATCCGACGACTATTTTGCCGACATCTGTGAAAATGCAGGAAACGTAGTGGCGGTAGAGAGCCTTTCGTTTAAGGAAATGCCGGAGCGGGATGAGAATGGTAATGTTATCTATAATCCCTATCACATCGATCATGTGATCACCCCTTACAGGAGTCTTCGGGACAGTGTGACCTGCAGTTTCGCCAATACTGTGGTAGATAAAGACGGATATGTTCGCCAGGCAATGGCGTATCTTGATCATGAAGGGGAGCCGGTGTACAGCTTTGCCTCCCAAGTTTATATCAATTATCAGGAAAGCCGGGGAGAAAAGGCTGTATTTCCCGATACATACGGCAGAAATAACCGGTATTACTTTTCTTATTCCGGGAAATCCGGCGGATACAACATGGTATCTATGAAGGATGTTCTAGAGGGAACCATAGACGCCCGGATATTCCAGGACGCCATTGTGCTGGTGGGTGCATATGCCGTAGGAATGCAGGATTCCTACACTCCTGCAATTTCCCACAGCAGCCAGATGTACGGTGTGGAAATCCATGCCAATATTATTGAAGCATTGCTGGAGGAACGGACGCAGGTCCCAGCCTCTCCTCTTATATACGGACTGATCGCAGGAATCCTTTGCGGAATTTTCTTTCTGTTTGTACAATATGCAAAAATCCTTCCCGCCACAGTAGGGTTTGTCCTTTTTGGCATAGCAGATGTCCTGTTTGCAAGACTCATGTACCTGCGGGGATACATCGTACCGGTCGCTCTGCTTCCTATCGTACTTGCCGTTATTTATCTCAGCCGGATCATACAGGGATATCTTACCGAGATTCTGCGCAGGCATCGGGTCGTCAATGTCTTTAAGCAGTATGTAGCTCCCCAGGTAGTGGACAAGATCAGCAAGGATAAGGACTTTGAGCTGGTACTTGGCGGAGAGAACCGCCATATTGCCGTACTGTTCGTAGATATCCGCGGTTTTACCACGATGTCAGAAAGCTTGCAGCCAGAAGAGGTCGTGGAAATCCTGAACGAATATTTAAATCTTACCACCAAGTCCATTTTTGATAACGGCGGAACTCTGGACAAGTTCGTGGGAGACGCCACTATGGCAGTGTTCAATGCTCCCTTCGACCTGGACGACTATATTTTCCGGGCGGTCTGCACTGCATGGGATATGAAGGCAGGCTCAGACGCCATCGCCGAGAAATTTGAGAAGCGTTTTGGCAAGAGCGTTGCCTTCGGTATCGGTGTAAACTGTGGAAATGCAGTCGTAGGAAATATCGGATGTGAATTCCGTATGGACTATACGGCAATCGGAGATACCGTCAACACCGCCGCACGATTAGAGAGTAACGCCAAACAGGGACAGATCCTGATCAGCGAACAGGTATATGAAGCCGTAAAGGATCGGGTTGCCATAACGCCGATCGGAGAAATACCCTTAAAAGGAAAAAGTAACGGCGTGTTTGTATATCAATTAGATGAGGTGAAAGGCAGATGAACAGACTATATCTGATTCCGGACAGCACAGACATGGAACGGATCGATCCGCTTGCCAGAGAGTACGGATGTTCCTTTGAATACAATGACTTCTATACTCCGTCCGTGCTGGACGATCCAGGAAAACAGGAAGAAATCATAGAACGCTATGCAAAATACCGCAGCGATTTTTCCAATGACACCATGCATGGAGCATTTCTGGATATTACGATACACAGCAGCGACCCTCTGATTCGGGAGGCATCCATACTGCGCATACGCCAGTCCATGGATATCGCAAAGCGCATGGGACTCAAAGGCGTCGTTTTCCATACGGGGCGTCTCGCCGGCTTTCGGGTAGAGTTTTATCTCAACCAGTGGCTCAGGATGAACCGGGACTTTTTTCAGGAACTGGCAGCAGAATATCCCAAACAACAGATCTATATGGAAAATATGTTTGACGAGGCACCGGATATCATGGCCTCCCTTGCCGGACAGATGAAGGGCACCGACAGCTTTGGCATCTGCCTTGATTATGCCCATGCGGCATTAACTGCAACACCGCCGCAGGAATGGTTGGAAACCCTGGCCCCCTATGTCCACCACATGCACATCAATGACAACGATCTGCAAAATGACCTTCATCAGCCTGTTGGGACAGGCCGTATTGACTGGCAGTTATTTGATCAGTTGATCCGAAACCATCACATAGACGCGACCGTACTGATAGAAGTAAACGGATATGAAGCGCAGAAAGCTTCACTGGAATATATGAAACAGCATCTTCTGTATCCGATGGATACTTATTGATAAGCACAGATAAGGAGAACCTTATGTATCTGGAATATAAAGATTTCAAAAAGATATTGAATATCGGCATTCAGCTGTCAACTGAAAAAGACCGCAAC
Source organism: Lachnospiraceae bacterium (assembly GCA_029071325.1). GTDB lineage: Bacteria > Bacillota > Clostridia > Lachnospirales > Lachnospiraceae > Roseburia_C. The sequence goes on from JAIEAP010000005.1 coordinate 23,075, forward strand.
CGTCTTCTGACTTCTATCCTGGAAAACGGCATGGAAATCACCAATTGTGATGCAAGCACGCTCTATTTATATGAGAATGATCAATTGGTTTTCAAAATCATGAAGACCACCTCTATGGGTGTCAGCCGCGGAGTGAACGGCGAACCCATCGATGATATGCCTCCGGTTCCCATGACAGGAGAAAACGTGTGCACGTATACTGCGCTTCACCGGGAAGTCGTCAATATACCAGATGTGTACAACAGCGACCAGTTCGATTTCTCCGGCCCCAAGCGCTATGATGCATTGATCGGATATCATACCGGATCACTGCTTGTCATCCCTCTGGAAAATAATGAAAACGAACTTCTGGGCGTGTTACAGCTGATCAACGCCATGGATCAGGACGGAAATATCATCCCCTTCGACAAACAGTATGATATCATCATCCGGTCTCTGGGTTCTATGGCCGCCATCGAGCTTACCAATCTGGCCTATATGGATGAATTAAAAGCCCAGCTATATTCTTTCGTGGAAGCGCTTACGACAGCACTGGATGAACGGACGCCTTACAATGCCGCTCACACCAGAAACGTGGAAAAGTACGCGGGCATCCTTGCAGATTATATCACTGCCCTATATGAAAAGGGTGAATACAGCGAAGGCTTTGACCGCGAACGGAAGGAACAACTGCAGCTTGCGGCTTTGCTTCATGACATAGGCAAAATGGTCATCCCCTTGAGTATCATGAACCGTGCCACAAGACTGGACAAGGATATCAAAGCTGTGGAAGTAAGATTTGAGCACTTAAAATCACTCTATGAGATCGATATGCTGCGGCATCGGATCACAGCGGAGGAATATGCGCATCATATTGCAGATCTGGAATCCGAGCTCGCCTTTATCCATGAGATCGACGGCATGGGCTTCCTGGATGATGAAAACTGTGAGCATGTATGCCGTCTTGCCCAAAAACAGCATGTACAGGAAAACGGAATTGTCACAAAATATATCACCGAGCAGGAGGCTAAGTATCTGTGTATCCGAAAGGGAACGCTGACTGAGGAAGACCGGAAAGAAATGGAAAACCATGTAGTCATGACAGAAAAAATCCTCAGTAAAGTACGGTTTAATAAGAACTATGCAATGGTTCCCAAATGGGCGGCATCCCATCACGAATTTCTGGACGGCAGCGGCTATCCGAAGCATCTGACCGGAGAAGAACTGGAACTGGAAACACAGATACTGACTGTGGCAGATATTTATGACGCCTTAACGGCAACAGACCGCCCTTATAAGAAGCCGATCCCACAGGGAAAAGCCCTTGACATCCTGCGCGACATGGCTGCAGAAGGAAAGATCAACCGGCAGTTGGTCAACTGGCTTGCGGAGGCTTTGGAACAGGAGCAGCAGCATGAATAAATACAAACGAATCGCGCTGCATACCAGTGTATTCATGGGGCTTCTCGTATTTCTCTGGCTCCTTCTTGCGCTTGCCGCTGCGATTCCAAACACCGCATTGCAGACAAATATGGAGCAGAGCGCACTGTCCTATAAAGAAAAAGCCACCTATTCCTATGAAAACGGTGATAAATGGAACGGCATCGGCGACAATTATGCCGACGCGGTTCTGCTGAACGTAAGCTGGAATATGGGCAGGGGCAACCCATTCCTCTCTTCTCTGGATACCTGGTATTATAACGGGGAAGCGCTTGGAGAAAATGTCGGGCTTTACTTAACCGTCATAGACGAGACCATACCTCTCAACACGGATTACACCCGCTATTGGCACGGCTCCGCAATGTTTGTACGTCTGCTGCATCTCATCACTGATGTGGATGGGATCAAATGGATCGGTTTTCTCGCAGTGCTTTTATGCGCCCTGATCACAATCGGCATCCTGATCCGTCACGGACATATCTGCCTGGCAGCCGCACTGGCTTTATCCATGCTGTCCGTACAGATCTGGAACATCCGGTTAAGCCTGGAATACCAGCCAACTTTCCTTCTCTGCTTTCTGTTCTCCTGCCTGTATCTGTGGTCAGAGCGAAACCATGAAACATACCTCACCTATCTATCGATTGCCGGAGGGGTGCTGACCGCTTTTTTTGACTTTCTTACCACAGAAACTCTCGTACTGCTTCTGCCCTTAATTCTTGTTGTAGCGGTAAGGGCAGCCGAAAACCGCCTGGGCAGCTTCCGGGAAAATATCCGGCTGATAGCATCCTGCGGTCTGTGCTGGCTTCTTGCCTACGGAGGCGCTTTTATCATGAAATGGACAGCCGCTTCTTTGGCTGCAGGAGAGAATAAATTCCTTATTGCACTCTCCTCCGTAGAGGAACGTATTGGCGGGGGGCTTTTGGGGCGCGGTCCCGAAAATCCACTGTTACGGATTCCTGCGGCAATCCTGGCCAATCTCACGGTACTATTCGGTGGCGACAAACGCCTGGACCTTGTCCGAGTAGTCCTTGGACTATTATTTACAGTTCTGATATGCGGTTCTCTGCTGTATCTGTTTCACCGGGGGAACTGTGACAAAACGGCGCTGAAACTGCTTGCGCTTCTGGGTTCTGTCGTATTCCTGCGGTATATGGTCTTAAATAATCACTCCTACCTGCATGAATTTTTTACATACCGCGCACTGTTTGCCCCCATTATGGCACTCTTGTCGGGGATGATACTCTCCATGGAGCTTCCTGTCAGAAAGAAGAAAGGGATCAAAAAACAATGAACGAGATGGAACTTACCATTTTGATGCCCTGCCTCGACGAAAGCAAAAGTCTTGCCTTCTGCATCAAAGAGGCTCAGCGCTATATTCATACAAGCGGCGTCTCCGCCGAAATCCTCATTGCCGACAACAACAGCACGGACGGTTCCCGGGAAATTGCCGCAGACTGCGGCGCGCATGTGGTGGTCATCTCTGAAAGAGGATACGGCAATGCCTTGATGGGAGGTATTCGGGCGGCGCGGGGCAAATATGTTCTGATCGGAGACTGCGACGGCAGTTATGACTTTTCCCAGGCAGACGAGTTTTTACAAAAGCTTCGCGCAGGTTTCTCCCTTGTGGTTGGTAACCGCTATCTCGGCGGCATAGAGAAACATGCCATGCCCTTTTTGCACCGTCGGATCGGAGTCCCTCTTCTGTCTATGCTGGGAAGATGGCGATACAAAGTAAAAATCGGGGATTTTCATTGCGGGCTGCGCGCCTTCCACCGCCAAACGGCATTGTCCCTTGACCTGCAATGCGGCGGCATGGAATTTGCCACTGAGCTCATTGGCAGATTTGCCGATGCCGGGGAACCGATCTGTGAAATTCCAACCGTGCTGCGATGTGACAGACGGGGCGGTCATTCCCACCTAAAGACTATTTCTGACGGATGGCGGCACCTGCAACTGATACTTTTGCACAACGGTCGAAAGGATAGATAATTGCATCATTATCACTTCACTTTTTCCTGTAATGCTGATATAATATGGACAGAATTGTATCCAAATGACTCACCTGACATATGCGGAGGAAAATAGTATGAAGAAAAGATGGAAAGGGCTGCTTGCGCTATGGCTGGCATTTATTGTTACCGTATTATCTCCATCCATGACGGTATCTGCCATAGACAAAGAAACCGGCATGATACACGGCTATATATACCACAATAATATGGATGACCTGAAAAGTTATAATCTATGGGATCTCAATAAAGAACCACATACCATATATCTGGATACGCCATTGGACACACAGCTTGATATTTCAGATTTTATGCCTTATGCCGGACATATCCAGGATGGCTGGATACTGTGGGGATTTTATGAATACGGCGTGGTAGAAGGCTGCGACCGTTTCTATACCATAGACGGTACGATTACCCAAGAGGAGTATGACGCCTTCACGGATACCCTCGCAGACCATGGACTGAGCAAAATATTATTCCTCCCAAGCTGGAAATGCAAGTACGAGATTACCCATCAGCCGCTCCCGGCAGAACCATATATATCCACCAACGAGCCCGGCTCTTACCAATGGTATCCGGCCTCGATGGATGACTACGGCAACGCCATAACTGTCGGGCCTGCAGTGCCGGGTCAGATATCCAATGTATTTACAGGCGGAGCCGGAAGCTATGTCTGCAAAATTACCTATGATGACTACACGCTCACCAGCGATCTTGTTACCATCACAGAGCACGCGATTACCAGAGAAGAAGCGAAAAACGGCGCTTATACCCTGTCTGTGAACGGTAAAGAGCTAACCTCCTCTTTTGCACTTTCAGGACAAACGGTGATGGTAACCCCGGTTCCTTCACCCGGTTATGTTCTGGATAAGATTACAGTAACCGCAGCCGATGACAGTAAGACGGCAGTAACGGTTGACCGCAACGGCTGCTTTACCATGCCGGATCATCCGGTTACCGTGCAGGTTTCCTTTACGGAGCAGACCTTTGAGATCACACTCCCGGGAGGCGCAGGATACCTCGCGGCTGTCGCAGACGGACAGGCAGCCCCTGTATTCTACGGCGGTTCTTATTCCTTTACCATTACGATAGCTGACGGATATACGGCATCGGACAGCTTTGCCGTCACCGCAAACGGCCGTACGCTGGCAGGAACCAGCACGGATGGAAGGACTTATACTTATACCATTACGGATATTACCGAAGCCCAGACAGTTTCTGTCGCAGGCGTCACCTTAGTTCCCGCCTCCGAACCGGAACCTCCGGCAAATACGGACGTACCCGCTAACACAGATACTCCGGCCCCTGACAACACTCCTGCCAATACAGATACCCCGGCAAACGGGGCACCTGTTGCAGGCAATCGTGTCGGAAATAATATACTTTCCGGCGGCATTCTGTCACTGGCAAGCGGAACCGCATACCAGCTTGGCAACGGAAAATGGACCGTAGCAGGCGACAGCACGATATACGAAGGCGGAAGCGTCTTCTATGTAACAAGTAGCGGCAGCTATAACTTCCACCAGCAATAAAGAGAGGTATTTATGAAAAAAGCAACGTTACTTAAGATGATCGCCATTTTCGTTGGCGCTGCTGCTGTTATTACCGGAATCCTGCTGGCTGTATTTCACTTTTCTAAGAGCGCAGACTCCTATCGCTCCATATTGATTTACGAATTGGAAGGAAGAGCTGACATTGAACGGAAAGGAACCGGCACATTTGCTGCGGCAGAAAATCTCTATCTGGAATCCGGCGACCGAATTATGGTATTGGCAGAAAGCTTTATGCGCCTGAAGCTGGATGATGATAAATATATTATGGTAGAGGAGAATTCCACCCTCTCCATTGCCGCTGCCGGCACCAAGGAAGACTCCAGGACCACCATTCATCTGGAGCAGGGCGCCATAACCAATGAGATACAGAATTCCCTAAGCCCTGATTCCATGTACGAAGTCACCACGCCCAATTCCGTTATGGCTGTCCGCGGAACTACATTTCGAGTGGAAATCCTGTATGACAAAGACGGAGAAGTTTACTCAAAGTTATCCACCTTTGAAGGGAAAGTTGTTTGCAGATTGATCTATCCGGACGGAACTATGGATGAGGAAGTACCGGTAGACGCCGGCAAAGAGGTTATCATTCACAGCAATCAGGATTTGACAGAATATCTGACAGATCCCTCCGATATTAATTACGAAGATCTCTCGCTGGAGACCCTGTACCTTCTTCAGGAACTGATGGAAAACGGTACGCAGATTGCCGGAATCGACCGAGAAGAACTGGACGAATTGATTCACAGATTAGAAGGTAACGAGTCACCGGAAGACAGCGAAGAACCAGAGGACACGCAACAGGCGGAAAATACAGATGCATCGGCAAATACTCAAACTTACACCGTAACATTTGTATATCAGGGTGCGGTATTTGGAACCCAATCTGTACAAGGCGGTGAGAACGCCGTTCGGCCACGGCTGAGCCCCACTGCTTCGGGAACATGGGATTTTGATTTTTCCACTGCTATCAACTCCGACACTACAATCGAATGGAAGACAAATTAAATAAGCCAACAAACGGGCTGTGGCATACTTGAATGCCACAGCCCGTTAAACTTTCCGAGAAACTTCAATTCTCCTGTTATTCTGCCCTGATGATCGTCACCGAATATGCAGGCATAGTCACCACGCCGTTTTCCATACTCACGGCATCTAAGCCGGTCAACAGCATTCCTCCAATGGAACCACCATCTTTCACAGTTTTCCCAGACAACTCCACTGCCGATATATCCACTGTCTGTTCTTCCGCCGAAACATTAAACAACAGCAGCAGCTCGCTGCCTTCATAACTCTTACAGATTGCCGCAATATTCTCGTTCGAAATATCTGCCAGGTTCTCCACCTCACCCCGGGCAATCTCGGGATAACGGTTCCGCAGCCTGATTGCCTGTTTAAAGTAATTGTAGACAGACATGGAATCGTCCTGCTGTTCCTCCAGGCTTCCATACTTCATTTTCACATCATCCATGTACTCGGGACCGTCACACATTCCCGCCTTATCGGGGTCAGATGACCACTGCATGGGGGCACGCTTATTCTCATCCTTGCCGGCGCCCTTCATACCCAATTCTTCTCCGTAATAGATAAAACAGTTGCCTGCCATCATCAGATTCATTGCGCCTGCAATTTTCGTCTGCGCCTCACTGTCATCACCGGAATAATAGCCTGCGCTTCTGCCCAGATCATGATTCGTATAAAAAGGCGCGTCAATATAAGTATCACTGTATGCCCCGAACAGCTCCGGCAGAGAAGACGTTACGTTGGCATAGCCCTGAGCGCCGCTGGAACTCGTTCCCTTCACTACGTTTGCAATGATGCCTTCCTGATTGGCAAAATCAAAATTAAACACGCTGTCTATTCCGCTCTCATAATATTTTGCATAAGTATCACGGTCTGTCCAGACCTCAGCTACAATGTAGGAATCCGGGTCTTTTTCCTTGACCATCGTGTTAAACCAGGTCAATACCTCCACATTGGCAGAAGTCTGATCAGAATAATATTCCTTTGCCGCATCCAATCGGAATCCGTCAACGCCTTTGTCCATCCAGAAGGTCGTAATGTTATCAAATTCCTGACGGACCGCTCCGCTCGCCAGATTCAAATCCGGCATCTCGCTCCAGAACTTGCCTTCGTAATACCAGTCACTGCTTCCCGCCTGATAATAGACTCCATTTTCCTTCGTTTGGGAGAAATTATAATAATCCACATAAGGACACTCGCCCGGGTCCGGCGTCTCTCCCTCAGACAATCCTTCCAGATACCTGCACGCCTCCGTAAACCAGGGATGCTGAGATGACGTATGATTCATTACAAAATCAATGATCACTCGAATGCCCCGTTCATGGCATGCCGCTATCAATTCGTCAAAATCCTCCATAGTCCCGTATTCAGGATCAATGGCTTCATAGTCTGTCACATCATACTTATGATAGGTAGTAGAGGGCATGATGGGCATCAGCCAGATACCATTGCACCCCAGATCCGTATCCGTTGCATCATCTCCGTCATTGATATAATCCAGATGGTCAATGAGCCCCCTAAGATCTCCCACACCGTCTCCATCACTGTCTGCAAAGCTGTACACAAACACCTCATAATAAGTGCGATACTTATCGTCAATCACCTGCAAATCTCCGGCATTCGCCTCATACATTGCCGCCCCTTCTTCTGCCGGTGTCATAGCGCTTTCCGTCGGCTGCTCTGTACCGTCCTTGCCGCCGCTATCCTGGGCACAGCCCGCCATAAAACTTCCCAACATCAGACAGCCCGCCAACAGCAGCGCTTCCATTCGTCTCCTCATAGAAGATATCTCCTTTTCTCAAATTATTTCCGTTTATTATCTTTCCAAAAAAGCGAGGCACATATCATGCCTCGCTTTCTTACTTTCGTTCAAAAAGCCATTAACCTTTCACAGCTCCGCTCATGCCTTCTACATAGAACTTCTGTGTCATGATAAAGAGAATCGCAATAGGAACAGATACCACAACCGCACCTGCCGCAAAACAATTAAACCAATTATATATATACTCCTTCTCTAACATATTCCACAATCCAATAGACACTGTAAATTGGGTCGCATCTGCACGACAGATAACCTTTGCAAATACAAAGTCGATCCAAGGACCCATGAAGGAGGTCAGAATGGTGTATACAATAATAGGTTTGCTCAGTGGAATCGTCACCTTCGTAAAAATATTCCATCTGGTGGCTCCGTCAATAATTGCCGCCTCATCCAGGGACTTGGGGATAGTATCAAAGAATCCCTTTGCCACATAGAAGTTGACGCCAGCTCCTGCCGAGAATACAATAATCAACGCTAGCCTTATCATGCTTCCATTTGTCAGATTAAAAGCCTGCAGGATATAATATACAGCAATCATAGACATAAAGGAAGGAAACAATCCAAGAATCATTGCAATATTCATGTAAGGTTTTCTCATCTTAAAACGCATCCGGGACATGCAGTATGCCACAGAAAGCACAAAGATTGTTGAAACAATACAACAACACACTCCAATAATAAAAGTATTCAAAAACATTTGTGGAAAGTCCATTATACTTCTATCAGTAAAAAGTCTGATGTAATTATCAAAGGTATAACTCTTAGGAAAGAAGGTTGATACATAAGCTCCCTTCTCTGCACGAAAACTAATCAATATCACCCATATTACAGGCAACACCCAAACAAAAGCTAATGCTGCCAGGATTATATGTACGATAATATTAACAATTGTCTTGCGCGTCTTCACACCGGTAGTAACAGTCTTCGTTTTACTCATTACATGAATCCCTCCTCATCTTTATATGAATTGGTGTTGCGGTATGTCACCAATGCAACAATGGCAAGAACTACGAAGGTCATAATACCAATTACAGCACCCAGATTATAGTATCGCTGATCTACCGTCAGCTTATACAACCAGGTAACGAGAAGATCTGTCTTACCTGCCGTATTTCCCACATTGGTAGGATTACCTCCAGACAACAGGAATATGACGTTAAAGTTGTTGATATTTCCGGTAAACTGTGTAATCAGATACGGAGTCATAACAAACAACATGTAGGGCAATGTGATCTTGAAAAAGGTCTGCACTGCATTCGCTCCGTCAATTTTTGCCGCCTCGTAGAGTTCTGCCGGAATATTCTGTAAGATACCTGTCACCTGCAGAATAGTATACGGAATACCTACCCACAGATTAATAACAATAACTGTCACACGTGCCCACATCGCATTGGTAAAAAAAGGTAAAGCACGATCAATAATGCCAAGATTTATCAGCAGATTATTTACAATGCCATCCTGCTGTAACATAGTTCTCATAATCAGCAATGATACAAATTGAGGCACTGCAATGGAAAGCACAAAGCAAAAACGCCAAAATGCTTTTGCTTTTGTTTCTTTACGATTAATAACAATGGCAAGAATCATACCAAAAATATAATTCAATACCGTTGCTAAAATGGCCCAAATCAACGTCCATCCTAATACAGAATAGAACTGAGTCCCAACGCTATCCTGGAAATTCAAAATTTTTGCAAAGGTATTAAACCCTACCCAATCAAATAATACCTCTTTTTCGCCAGACTTACTGTAGTTGGTAAATGCCATTGTAATATTATAAAGCAACGGCAATACAGTAAAGACTAAAATACCGATCAATGGTAACGCCAACAGTAATTTATGTAAATTTTGATTGAACAAACTCTTGAAATCTTCTTTAAAAGTATTCAGATGCCCGCCCTCTTTGGCAAGCACTTCTGATTTATAAGAACTCTTAACCGCGTCTCTCCACACAAGAATAAAGAGAAAAGTAATAAAAACTGTTGCCACACCGTACAGAAGAATCAGCCTGGACTGATGTCCTGCCGTGTATTCGTAAATCATTTTTGATTCATTCCACACCTCTTGCGTCTCCAGCCAGCCTAAAGACGGCAGCATGGACAGAGCATAGAACCCATATGAAATCATATAATACAGATACGCCGCTTCTATAACAAGGAACATCAGTCCTTTGACGATCTGCTTATGCACAATATTTCCTAATCCTAATATCACCAAGGAGAGCTTAGTAACCACATTCCCCTTTACCAACGCATTTATAACTGTATAGGGCGTCTGAAACTCTTTTCCTTTCTTACTTTTCGCATCAGCCTTCTTCACGCTCTGGGCCTCCTCCACTCTTATAATAGGACACTCCAGAGTGCCGTTGCCAGCATCTGGAGCGTCCTGCACCAATCACTCTAGTAAATCATACTATTTTGCCATCAAAACAACTAGTCACGGCATTACACATTACTTACTCCGCAATGTCAGTATTCATAGCTGTATTCATATCTTCTGTCTTCTGTTCAGCATTGTCATGCGTAACTTCGCCAGCTACAATTGCCTTACCCATATTTTCTGCCGGGTTCCAATAACGTGACATAGTAGCAATCAACGGCTGTGTAATAGAGGTATCCTTCATAACATTAGTTACTGCAGTTGCGATATCGTCCTCTACAGCAATGTTAACGTTAGACGGAAGTATGCTCCGCATCTCATAATGAGCCAACTGCGCTTCCTCACTTGCTAAGTATGCTGCCAATGACATAGCAACCTGCATATTCTCAGTATTGGCATTCACACCAAGTGCCTTAGAGCCCATGAAAGACTTCAACTGAACTTCGTTGCCATCGATGGTTGCCTTCGGAAGTGCTGCAACACCCATGTTGTCTCCAAGGATTTCTCTCACTGCTTCAGCGTTCCAAGATCCAGAAAAGAATGCGCTGGCTCCATTAGACAAAATTGATGGTTCACCCTTCTCATCATTTACAAAGTTAGGATTTGCAGCCAAATCTACCAGATAGTTAGTAACAGCAACTGCCTTTTCCCCGCCAAAATCAATACCTGCAGCTTCATCAGTACCATCACCATACAATGTACAGCCATTTGCTACATAGAATGCCTGAATATACCATGAGTTTCCAAGCGGGAAGGAAACCTTGCCCTTCTCCAGCATGGTATCAAGGCTCTTGATATCATCCTCTGTGAACACGCTCTTGTCATAGTACATAAACCAAGTATTCGAAGTATACGGCAGACCATACACAGCATCCTGATATGTAACAGAATTAACAATACTGTCAGAGTTGGTAGTGGTCACATAACCAAGATAATCTCCACCAAGCTTTGCTAATGCTTCTGCAGCTACCAATTCAGGAATATGATCATTCGCCATCATGAAGACATCTGCTGCGTTCTCAACGTCCTGTGTAACAAGTTCTTTAGCTTTGTCCTCACCACACACACCATATGTAAAGGTAATGTCCCAGTTCGGATGGGCTGCGTTGAACGCGTCACACTGTGCCTGCAGCCAGCCGCTGTCCTGATCTTCCTGCGGAGACCATACAGTGATCGTACCTGCCCAAGCTTCCTCTTCAACATCGCCGCCGTTATTGCCGTCGTTTGCTGACTCAGTAGTCGGAGTCTTGTTGTCGTTGCTACCCTGATTGTCCTGGCTGTCATCATTGCCGCATCCAATCATGGAAACAGCCATTGCAGCTACAAGAAACAATGATAATGC
>JAIEAP010000006.1 GCA_029071325.1 Lachnospiraceae bacterium
ATCAAACGCCGGACAAAGGCGATCGGCGCCTTTCCCGATGGGCAGAGCGCCCTGATGCTGGTGTGTGCCAGACTTCGTCACGTGGCGGGGACCCAATGGGGGACACGACGCTACATGAACATGGATCATCTCACCAAACCGGAAGATGAGCCGCTGTCTAATATCATAGCCGGCTGACTGCCGCCTGCCAAATGGCTGGAATTATATTTGCGAAAAAATCTTGACACTATCTATCACTGTAAACATAATGGATTACAACATTTTCTTCAGCCTTTTGTGAAGCGGTATCGCCATACACACCGTGATAACCCCGGAGAGTATATCGGCAATGGGCTGAGCATATAGAATTCCTTTAAGGTCCCAGACGGCGGGCAGGAGCAGGATCACAGGAATAAAACAGATGCCCTGCCTGCAAGCTCCGAGAAAAAAGCCGTCCCTGCCTTTTCCCAGAGCGAGAAACAGAGAGGAATATACCGTGTAAAATCCAAAAAGCATAATGGTAATGCCGTTAGCTCTCAAAGAGGCTGCGCCAATGCGGATCATCTCTGCGTCGCCCTTTGTAAACTGAGAAACGATAGCCGCAGGGAACAGAACCAATACCAAGCCGAATATCACGCAGAAAATCGTAGACCAAAGAATAGAAGTCTTGATCGCTTCATGCAGGCGGTCAAATTTTCTGGCTCCATAGCTGTATCCTGCAATGGGCTGAAAGCCTTTGATAAATCCAAATACGGACAGGCTACCCATGGATATAAGACGGGTGACAACACCCATACCCGCGATAGCCGAGTCGCCATAATCGCCTGCGGCATTGTTGATTAAGGAAATAGAAAGGCTGGTCAGTATCTGAAATACCAGAGTGGGGACGCCGATCTTAAGAATTTCAGTCATGATTTCCTTTGTGTATGTACAGTCTTTTACTCTAAAATGAAAAACGCTTTTCTTTCGCAGGATATAGGTCAGATAAACGCAGGTTGAAACCACTTGTGAAATTGCCGTTGCAATCGCAGCTCCTGCTACGCCAAGTTCAAGCACATAGATAAACAGAGGGTCTAATGCAATATTGAGTATGGCGCCTGTCAGCAGGGCGATCATCGTCGTTTTGGCGGCGCCCTCGCTGGTTACGATATTGTTCATGGTGACATTGAACACGTTGAAAATGCAGAACACAATATAGATGCCTGCGTATGCGGCAGCATAAGGCAGAATACTGTCGGTTGCCCCTAAAAGTCTTAGGAGAGGTTTTAAAAACACCATAGAAAAAATAATGATGACTGTCCCTATAGATACGCTGCCGTACAAAGCGGTACTTGCAACTTTATCTGCGTTTTCCGAGTCCTCGCGCCCCAGCAGTCTGGAAATATAGGAAGCAGCGCCGTTGCCGAACAACAGTCCCAGACCGACAACGACCTGACCGAGGGGGTAGACTACAGAAATTGCCCCCATCTGGCGCTCTCCCAATCCGCCGACAAACCAGGCATCCACGAGATTGTAAAATGCATTCACTAACATACCGATCATTGTGGGGATGCCCATGGCTAATAACGCCTTAGGAATGGGGGCACTGCCGAGAAGTTCCATTTTTTTACTTTGACAATTCATAGTATTGCTCCTTTCCAATAACAACAATATAATATATAGTACTATAAAATATAGCAATTGCAATGCGAGGGTCATTCTACTATAATTTATAGTGCTTGTCAAGGGAGGAAGGAGAAATGATTTATGGCAACCATTGATTTGATTGTGTTGGGGATGTTGAAAAAGGAATCTTTGAGTGCATATGATATTCAGAAACTGGTGGAATACCGGAACATTTCAAAATGGGTAAAAATCAGCACACCGTCCATTTATAAAAAAGTGATCCAGTTAGAAGAAAAGGGGCTTATCTCAAGCCGTATTGAGAAGGATGGGAAAATGCCTGAAAAAGCGGTGTATTCCCTGACAGATGCCGGAAAAGCAGAGTTTGAGAAGCTGATGCTTGAGATATCCTGTAAACCGGTCAGCATGTTCTTAGACTTTAACGCGGTAATCGTTAATTTAGAGAGTATACCGAAAGAGAGCCAGACAGAGTGTCTGGATCATATCGAAAGTAATATAACAGCATTGAAAACCTGCCTGGAAGAAAATATTGCGCTGAAAGAACATGCTTCTGATATTCCGGTTACGGGTATGGCGGTCTTACAGCAGCAATTCCTTCTGGTACAGGCGCTGGAAGAATGGATTGCAGCCCTTAAAAAAGAGTTCGAGTGATTCCCACAGTCATTACCATATGAAATTAGATTTGGCTGCTTCTCCGTTGTCGATCAGTATATCCTGCGCCGTCATGGATTGGTTTATAACGGTAACAAAATATGCCCATTCCGCAATTTCCTGGGTAGTCGCCCATTTGGGCAGCAGGGTTTCATTCATAACGGCCTGCCAGAGCTTTGGATCATCGATGATATGGCGGTTCAGATCCGTCAATACCCCTCCGGGGGAAAGGCTGTTTGCCGTCGCACCGTATTCGGCAATGCGCAGAGCAGTGCTTTTCATATATGACACCATGCCGCCCTTGCTTGCTGCATATTCGGGAAATTCAGCGCCCGTCAGCGCACTGGCGGAGGCAATAAACAAAACGCTGCGGATGGACTTTTGCATGGCGTATGCTTCGGTTATGCGGATCGAGCCTTTCAGATTAATATCAATATCCTCGCCGGAGTTTTGAACGCCGGCGTTGTTGATCAGTACTTCCACAGGGGGGAGCTTGGGCAGTTCGTCTCTGAAAATATCCCCCACATAATGCGTGTAGGATGCGTTGTCAATGGCAGAGGCAAGGCGGTCAATCCCGAATACCGTGTGGCCGCAGTTTAAAAATTTTATGGCAATGGCTTTTCCGATGCCATTGCTTGTTCCGGTAATTAAAACGTTCATCTTTATTTTCCTTCGTCTTTGTTTTTTTTCAGTTCAAAATATTCTCTTCCGACAGTTTCACGCTTCCATTTCTGACATACGGCAAAGCCGATTGGCGAGAACACTGCCTCGCAGAAAAGCTCCACCATCATGCCGGTAAAAGAGCATGCAACACATTGAAGCAAAGTCCATCCGAAAAAGAAGTGGCTTACGATCAGTGCGAATACTAAATTGTCACAAAACTGTCCCACCGCGGTAGAGATATATGACCGGACGGCATATGTCCCAAAGCCGTCGGGATTTGATGGTATCGCTTTGCCAATGGCATAGTTCAAAAAGTTGTTTACTGCGGCAGAGGTGAGAAATGCAACGGTACTGCCGAACAGTACATACCAGGTGCCTGAAATCGTGTGATCCAAAGCGCCGTTTATAAGAGACTCGCTTCCGTCCACATATGCTTCGCCCCACATTCCGGGTATCGCTCCTGCAAGGAAAAAAAACAGACAGACCGCAAGGTTTATGAGCACCACAAATACAGAAACTTCGGTTGCCGCTTTGGGGCCGAAATACTTTGTGATGATATCCATAGACAGAAAAGAGACCCATGAAATGATAATTCCGCAGTCGAGAGCCAACCAATCCACCGGCAGCGCCACGCTTTTGTTTGCAAGCAGATTCATTGTGATTACTGAAATTGCAAACAGGATAACGATAGGTGAAGGAATGCTCCGAAGCAGGACGTTCAGTTCCCGGATCTCATGTTTGATTTTTGTTGGCATACGAAAAATCTCCTTGTTTTTTATAAGATGGTTAGGCAAGAAACATCTTTATTTAATTGCAAATCCGATTATAAATACTAATGCGCCACATGTCAATGAAATAGGTAACAGTTTTAGGGAATACTTGACTGTATACTCCTTTGGGAGTATAATCTTTGTAAAGGAGTAAATACTATGACAAAAAAGATTTACCACGGTTCAAAAGATATTATAAAAAAGCCTGTTTTTGGATATGGGAAAATCTATAATGACTATGGCTTGGGCTTCTATTGCACAGACAGACTTGAAATGGCAAAAGAATGGGGAGTTGATATCGGTTGTGATGGATATGCGAATTGTTATACAATTGATTGTGGTGACCTGACAATATTAAACTTAAACAGCGATAAATACTGTATCCTTCATTGGCTTGCTATTCTTTTGGAAAATAGAGAGTTTGATATTCCGTCCGGACTTGCTCTTGAAGCAAAAGAGTATATATTGTCGCGGTTTGCAGTAGATTATAAAAGCTATGATATAATAATTGGATATCGTGCCGATGACAGCTATTTTTCATTTGCTCAGGATTTCATAAATGGCACAATATCTTATCGTCAGCTCAACAATGCAATGCATCTTGGCAAGCTTGGTCAGCAATTTGTATTAAAAAGTAAAAAGGCATTTGATAAAATTATTTTTGAAGGCTATGAGATTGCGGATTCAAAAGAATGGTATTTAAAAAAGATGCAGAGAGATAAGTCTGCAAGGCGGGAATACTTCAGTGCTGAGCGAAATAAGCGTCAGCGCGGCGATATTTATATCACCCAAATTCTTGACGAGGAGATGATGGCGAATGATAAACGCTTACGATAAGGTTTATCTTGAAAAAGCACAAACAGTTCTTGGCAGAATGATAGATTACGCTTTCTACGATTTAGAATATGATGCAGATTGTTTTTTTGAATTATTTATTGTTTCAGGATTTGCAGATCGTTTTGGAGACGGTGACTATACTTTGATTGTGGGGAAATCCGGTGTGGAGCTTGCCCGCATAGTAATAGAAAAGACTTTGGGAGAATCTGTTAGAACAAAACCGAAATATGAAGTCGGTCGCAGTCCTGAATACTGGGCAGGATGGGCATTGGCATATTATCAGTGGCTTACATCTCTGTCGTTCAGAGAAATCGTATCAGCCGTTCCACTCAGTGAGATCATCGCGATGTATTCTCCTTATCATGAAATGGATGTCCGCCAATTTTGTGATAAGATGACGGAGTTTTATAAATCGAAGAACCCTGAAACCAATCTCAAGCGATTGCGAAGGTCTGGCAATATGACGCAAAATGAGCTGGCAATGCAGAGTGGTATTCCCCTCAGGACAGTTCAACAATACGAGCAGCGGCAAAAGGATATAAACAAAGCGCGGGCGGAATATTTGATAGCATTGTCAAAAGTTTTGAATTGTTCGCCAGATGACCTCATTGAAAAGGTATAAATTGTAATTGGGAGAATCTTCTTAATCATAATGGCACATCCCATAGGCATTTGTGCAAAAACTAAGAACCGCTGTCCGATACACATGGTATCAAAACAGCGGTTCTTTTTAACGGAGATGGCGGGATTCGAACCCGCGTGCCCCGGAGGGCTAACGCATTCTTTCTTTGTCAGAAATCCGCGTTTGCCGTATGTTTTATAACCATCAGCCGTTTTATAGCGAATAAACACATCATAAACGGTTCCTGCTTTCGCTGTACTACCGCCGTCAGCGGTACGCTTATTTTTTGCTTGGCGTGTAGTAACAAACATTTAGTTACCTCCTGTTCCCGCTGTGGGACGGGTACAATATCGGTTGTACCAATCCCATATTGCTTTGTCCGCAAGCAAACAACGATTTCAGTTGGGTGAAGAGATGTTTTTGTTTGTGCCATTATATCTCCCCCAAACCGTTCGTGGAGATAGTCTCATATTCTCGCAAGCGGATTGCGTGTCCTAAATCGGCGTAATACGCCTTGTCTTGTAAATATGTGCGGTTCATCATGTTATGACCTCCTTTGAATGATTAGGTGATAGATCGCCTATGTAGAGGTCAAAGGCAGGACATCAGTTTGGAAAGATACAAAGAATTCTCGATTTCAGCAAACCCACCCTGCCTCTTATACTTAAAATCCACCAAACGACTGACGGCGTATCAGTTCCACGGGAATCTCACCCCCGGTAGCTTCTCTACCGGCTGCTCTCATTGCCTGCGACGGATCACGCACAAAAAACGCTTCAACGCTCGGACTGTGACTGAACAGGAGTATCATTGTCCCTATTGCTTGTCGTCGCTATATCGGGAGCCGTCCGATACTTGTAGCCGACTGTTTATCGCTCCTTGCCGAGCAGTTTGTTCTGCAGATCGTGGCGCAGCCGCTAATGTAGCTAATGCTTTCGCAATGGCAATAGGAATGTGCTTGATGAATGGGTATTCAGTTGTCAAAGAACACGCCTATTCTCCGCATAAATGGGATTGTTCAACCACTTATTCAACAATTTTTTTGATTTTTTCAAGCGCAGCAGAAATCGAGCTTACAACTGCCGAAGTGGAGCACCTTTCCATTTCTGCAATCCGCTTATATGTCAATCCCCGAAAATAGTAAAGTTTCAGCCGTCTTTGCTGCGTTTCGGTCAGCATTGAGATAGATTGATGTAGCTGTTCATACTCGCTGCTCATTACGAACAGCGAAACGCCGAAAGAAGTCCAGCGCATAAAAAATCCCTCCAATCCAAAAACTCGGATTTGGAGGGATTCGCGCATAAGGAAACCACCCTGACAAACCTCGTTTTTTTATTTGGCAGGGCTGATGTCTGTATTTCGTTTAGAAAGTTTATACTTCACCCGAAAAGTAGCCGCAAGGCTGCTTTTTCTTTATATATAAGCAGTGATATTTTAATTTTCACTGCGACTATGTTCCTGTATAAAAGATAGAATATCTGTTTTTTTAATCCTAATTCTGTCATCACGCTTATATAATTATGGCAAAAACGCTTTATCTTTTGAATGCGTTTCTTTTGAATGAGAACGCTATCTGATGTGACACAATAATTCCTTTTCCCTTGTGTAAAAATCAAACCATCCTGATTTATCAACCTATATGATCTTGCAACGGTGTTGATATTTAGGCGCAGTATAGCCGCCATACTGCGGATGGACGGGATATTCTCTCCGGGCAACAACCTACTGCTGAGAATACTGTATCGAAGTTTATGAGTTAATTGTATGTAAATTGGAGTTTTTTCGTTAAAAGTCCATTCCGTATAATCCATTTCTTATTTCCTAAACAACTCATTTCTTTTCTATATCATAGCTCTGATTTTATTTAGAAACTCACGCTCTGTTTTCTCGCAAAAAGTTATACCGTACAAATCAGCTTTTCTTGAAAGATGACTGCCATCGTCAGCGGACATAAGCATAAATGGAACAGAGATATTCATTTCCTTGCAAGATTGCAGTAAATCTAAGCCTGTTCCGTCCCGCATATTATAATCGGAACAAATCAGATCAACAGAAGATGTTTCCAGCTTTTTCAATGCGTCATTAACGCCGAATGATTCCAAAACCTCAAATTCTTTTCTCAACGATTCCGCTAATATGCATCTGAATGTTTCGTCATCATCTACAATTAAAATTTGTTTCAAAATAGCACCTCACCTTCTACTGAATCATTGATTTTCGTATTTGTCACCCCAACGAATAATTCGATCCATAATTTTATAAATGCAATAAATAAGCATTGCGAAAATGCCTGTGGGTATCAGTAATATCCCTATAAAGATACCGCCGATACCCATTACGGCATATACTATAAATTTTCTACATCTCTTAGTTTTCCACATCTTTGACAGTCAGTTCAAGGTTTCCGATGAAGTTTTCACCTTTAAGAACGATGTAATTATCGCCGGAGGATATGGTATACTCTTTCGTATCTTCCGAACTATCACCCGCAACCGAATATTCATTGTTACCAGCAATCCAATTCAGCTCCGCAGTTCCGTCCTCTATGGTAAGTTTATAAGTCACTTGTAGGTGATTGCCGTTTTCACGCTCTAAAGCAGTTCCACCAAAGATAAATTCTTTTCCATTAAATCCGTCATAGGCAGCCGAATAAGTACCTGTATAGGCGTCAACGCCTTCTTCTTTCTCACCCTGCAAATCTTTTTCTTTCGTTAATGCGTGTTTGCTGAAAGACTGCATCCAGCTATTCCAACCGTCAATAAGATTATCTTTCAAGTTGCCTTTATCGTGATTGGAACTACAGCCCGCAAAAGAAACTGTCAAACATAAAACCAAGAGCATAGAGATAAATGCTTTTGCTCTTTTCATAGTCTGTATGATCTCCTTACATGATTTTCGGTAAAACCATCATTCCAAATGCTGCGACACCCGCAACAGCATAAAGACTGTTTACAATCAAACAGACTTTCATCAAATTGTTTTGAGCCTTTGCCTTGATATAGGAAATGATGGTTAATACTCCGCTGAAAATCATAAACGCAGCGTAGCAGGCAATCATAATCTCAGCGACAGGCGATTCTAACGCCCAGTCAAAAGTTCTAAGCGGGAGAATTGTCCACGGGATAAAAAGCATAATGGTGCTGACAGCGGTTAAAATTTTGTTTTTCATAATAATTATCTCCTTTCAGCCTGCCCGAAACGAAGGCAGGAAATGCCTAAACATAAAATTGTTATAACAATGGCAACAGGTATCCACGGGATTAGTTCAACCTGAGCTGTATCAAGATTGGTTGCAAGTTTTCCGTATTCCGATGTGATAACGAAGAACGGATACGACATTGGATAGGCAAACCACGCCTTTGTATTGATCATCAATACCGATGGCACTATCGAAGCCAATCCGATACCGATAGAAAAAATCGGTGTCTGAATACAGACTGATAACATCCAAAAGAATGCAATCATCGGTATTGCGGACAGAAATATGAAGCCAATCTCTTTTAGAACAAACAACGGCGGTAATATAAAACTATAATCTTGTGTCCCCGAACTGATAGCGGCGCTGATGTAGTACATACCTGTCATCATTAAAATTTGTGTTGCCGCCAGCGTAAGCAATACAACAAACTTAGCTATACAAAGTATGGCTGTGCTGATCGGCAAGGAAAGCATTTTCAAAATGCCCTTGTTTGCCCTTTCTGTTTGGCTTAAAAGAACTGTTCCTACTACCATACTTGCAGGGAACATAAACCACGCCATTCCTATAAAGCCTTGAATAAAAAAATTGTTTTCCGGCGAAATTCCTTCCGCCTGCATACCGAAATTCATTTTTGCATTCAAGATAGAAGGTATCCACAGAATAACGGCAGCGACCGCAAAAATCAAAAGGATCTTAGATCGGCGGATTTTTTTGAACTCTACGCCGATAAGTGTTAAAAAGTTCATTCAAACGCCCTCCTTATCTTTACAAACGCTAACTGCGCTAAACCAAGAACGGCAAGCTCGGCGATTGCTGCATAGATATAATGCATTGCCTGTGTTACATCTGTACTCGCAAATACCCGAAAAGGCATTGCAAAGGGAAAGAGTGAAAGTGCAAAGTTACTTGTCTGCAGCATAGTTGCAGTAAACACGCATACTATACCGATTCCAAGCGACACCCACATATTCTTACAGGCTTCCGAAATAAGAAGCGACAAAATCACACAGGGTAACATGAGCAGAAATGAATACCCAAAATATTTGCATAGTTCACCCAAAAAGCCATTTCCGATTTCAAACCAATGGTAGGTGCAAAATGCGACTGCTCCCGCTTCTATTACAAGCACTAAAAGGCTCATAAAAATCGTTAAAACTGCTTTGCCAAAGAAAATTGAGCTTTCTCTAATAGGTAAGGATTTCATTTTTTGCATAGCATTGTCGGCATATTCAGTATGATATAAAAGGCAGGCTCCGGCTACAACGAGCAGAACATTTAGCATTGTCATCATCTGCCAATTTGCGTCAAGCAGAATTTGTATCGGATTGGCCGACAGGTTAAGATACATTTCCGAACGGACTGCCATGTTGATAACAGGAACAGCCGCAGCTAAAATACCACCGCCGAAGAATGCCGGTAAAAAGCCAGTCCGTTTTACCTTTTTACATTCCAAAAAAACGCTCATCGCACCGCACCCCTTTGTCTGTTATCAGCGTCAATCAAAGCAAGGAATGTATCCTCCAGATTATCTGTAGGATAGCCCTTTGAAGCTGCGCTGAATTTAAGCCGGTCGAGCGTTCCCTCAAACAACAAATGACCGTGATTCAATATACCTATGGTATCAGCCATCAGTTCAATTTCGGACAGCAAATGCGACGATACCAAAACAGTACAATTAAACTTCTCCGGTAAAGAACGAATCAACGTTCTGATTTCATGGATACCGACAGGATCAAGTCCGTTTGTCGGCTCGTCTAAAATCAAAATTGGCGGCTTTCCGATCAAAGCACTTGCAAGACCTAACCTCTGCTTCATTCCAAGAGAATATTTCTTGGCAAGCCGTTTCTTAAACTGCGTCAGTCCTACAATTTCAAGAGCTTCCGCTACGGAAGATTTCGGAAGTCCCAATATTTTACGGATAATTTCGAGATTTTCTTCACCGCTTAAATTTCCGTAAAAAGCGGGAGCTTCAATAAACGAGCCGATTTCTTTCAAAATCTGCACTCTGTTATCGGGATACTTTTTTCCGTCAATCACAAATGAACCGCTTGTCGGTTTGGTAAGTCCCAAAAACATTTTCATTGTAGTGGATTTTCCTGCACCGTTCGGACCGAGAAAGCCATAGACAGCACCTTTCGGAATATGCAGATCAATACCCGAAACTGCGGTAAAATCAGCATACGATTTCGTTAAATTTTTGGTTTCAATGATATTCATTGTGTTTGCTCCTTTCTTATCATCGCAAGTACATTGTAGCTTACGGGCCTTGTGCTAACCTTCTCGTGTCCTTACATTTACCTTACATTTCATCGCACATTAGAAAATGACACATTTCTATGTTATAATAGAAAGCATAAAGGAGTAGACCTATGAACTTTGATTACTTAAAACAAAAACGCATTCTGCTTGTGGATGATGAGCAGGAGCTTTTAGATATGGTTGTATCTATCTTGAATGAAGATGGATTTCAGAATATAAAAACAGCAAAGACCGTAAAAGAAGCAATCGCTGTTTCTGAAGTCTATCAACCTGAGTTCGCAATTCTCGATGTAATGCTTCCTGACGGTAATGGATTTGATCTGATGGAACGGCTTAAAAAAGCGGCTGATTATCCCGTACTGTTTTTAACTGCCCGTGGCGAGGATGACGATAAGTTTCGTGGCTTTGGTCTTGGTGCGGACGATTACATGGTAAAACCTTTTTTACCAAAGGAGCTTTTGTTCCGTGTGAGCGCCATTCTTCGCAGAAGTTATAAAAGCGAAAATCCACTTGTGAAACTGCATAACAGCGAAATTGACTTTGAGCGTGCAGAGGTCATCAAGAACGGAGAACATCTTGCGCTTACGGCAAAAGAACACGATATTCTCACTGCTTTATATCGAAACGCAGGACGAATCGTTACGATTGACGCACTGTGTGAAGCGGCTTGGGGCGATAATCCTTTCGGCTATGAAAACTCGCTGATGGCACATATCCGCCGTATCAGAGAAAAAATTGAAGCAAGACCATCTCAGCCTGTTTCTCTGATAACGATTAAAGGACTTGGATATAAACTCGTTGTGGAGGGCAAATGATATGAAAAGCGTACCGAAACTAATACGGCGTTTTGTTGGTATTATGCTCTTGTCCTCGGTGCTGCTCATTATTCTGAATTTTGCCTTATTAGGGACATATATGCTCAAGCAAGCACCAAATGGTTCTCCTTGGACAACGGCACAGAAAGTTGCTGATCATTTATACCAAAATGAAAATGGGTATGTTTTAGGCGAAGATACAGCGATTGAACTTCAAAATACGAATGCATGGGCAATTTTTATTGATAACACAACAATGAAAGTTATATGGCAGACGGATAATCTTCCCGAAACCGTACCTATGTCATACACCGTTTCAGATGTGGCGAGCCTTACCCGTGGCTATATAGACGGATACCCTACATTTACAGGAGAGGCAGAAAGCGGACTTGTGGTGCTCGGCTATCCGAAAGACAGCTTTTGGAAGCATATGTGGCCGAGTTGGGATTATAATTTTATTGCCAACTTGCCCAAAACGGTTCTTTCTGTATTAGCAATCAATATAGCCTTGATTTTTATCATCTATGTAATTGCTAATTCCAAGCTGTTAAAATCCGTAAAACCGATTGTAGGCGGAATACAGGCTTTGTCTACAAACGAAGAAGTCCATATCAGGGAAAAAGGGCTTTTGTCCGAGCTTGCGATAAACATTAACAAGACCTCAGATATTTTGCAAACGCAAAGCACACAGCTCCGCAAAAGAGAAACCGCAAGAGCAAATTGGATTGCAGGGGTATCCCACGACATACGCACACCGCTATCAATGGTAATGGGTTATGCCGGACAGTTAGAAAGTGATATGCAGCTATCAGAAGATAACCGCAAAAAGGCTGCGGTCATTGTAAAGCAAAGTAATCGAATGAGGAACTTAATTAACGACTTGAACCTTGCTTCTAAGTTGGAATATAATATGCAGCCGATCAATCCTGAAAAGCAAAATCTAATTGCTGTTATCCGTCAGGTTGTGGTCGATTTTATCAATATGAATATTGATGAAAAGTATACGATTGAATGGGAAACGGACGAAAGCTTAACCTCTTGTCCCGTATATATTGACAAAGACTTAATCAAACGAGCAGTAAGCAATCTAATCCAAAACAGTATGAATCATAACGAGCAGGGCTGTCATATCGTTGTTCGTGTTATGGCTGAAGATAATATTTATACGGTTGTCGTTGCCGATGATGGTATGGGTGCGACAGATGAACAGATAGAAAAACTCAATTATTCTCCGCATTATATGGTTTGCGACGAAAAAACATCCGAGCAACGGCACGGTTTAGGCTTGCTCATCGTCAAACAAATCGTATTTGCACACAGCGGAAAAATGCTGATAAAGCATAGTGAATATGGTGGCTTTGAGGTCGATCTGAGTTTGCCGATGACTATGTAAAATAAAAGAGGAAACAGAAGGTAATTCCACTGTTTCCTCTTTTCGCGATTTATATTGAAGCAGATTAAGGGTTTCAGGGATTTTCCCTGATAAGTTGCCTTTGTGGTATCACAAAGGCGATGCTTGCTGGTATATCGCATAGCATTTCCGCTTTGTTCGTATTTGAACAACCCGACAAAGGATATAGTTGTCCCTTGTTAGTAAATCTAATTTTTTGACGATGTTCGTCAGCACAGGATAAATGGTATCTTCAATTTTTTATACGGGCGTCCCCGGCGCAAAATACTTGTTGATACGCTAAATTTTATTCTTCGCTTTCATAGTCGATTAGCAAATCGTCAATATCAAGCAGAAATTCCGTTATGAACTGTTTGATAGTTTCGGGATAGGGTTCAAGCACGTAAATTGCTGATGGATGTTTTACTGCCGTGTTATCCTGAAAATCGTGATAACAATAGTCTGAAAATAACAAAACGGCAGGAATTTTGTTCCTGCCGTAAAAGTCGTTAGGGCATGGAAAAACCGCATAAACACTGAGTTTATGCGGTTTCCCGATGACGGAGATGGCGGGATTCGAACCCGCGTGCCCCGGAGGGCTAACGCATTTCGAGTGCGCCCCGTTATGACCACTTCGATACATCTCCACATAGATAAGATAATACAATATTTTGCTCCGCTTGGCAAGTGCAAATCCCGCATTGACAGTAAATCCGATTCTCCGTATAATTAATGTATATATATACAAATTTTATTGGAGGGTTAGAAAATGAGCAAGGAAAACGAGTTCAAGCCGTATATTCCGGCGGACAAGGTCCTGCCGGAACTTACGCCTGTCTCAATCATCCTGGGTATTATTCTTGCCGTAGTGTTTGGCGGAGCGAATGCGTACCTTGGATTGCGGGTGGGAATGACGGTGTCGGCATCCATTCCGGCAGCGGTCATCTCTATGGGAATCATCCGCGTGGTCTTGAGGCGTGATTCGATTCTGGAAAACAATATCGTACAGACCATCGGTTCTGCGGGAGAATCTGTGGCGGCAGGAGCGATCTTCACGCTTCCGGCATTGTTTATGTGGGCAAAAGAAGGCGGTACGGACATGCCGTCGCTGGTTCAGATCGCATTGATCGCTCTGATCGGCGGTGTGATCGGCGTGTTGTTTATGATTCCGCTGCGCAGCGCCCTGATCGTTCAGGAGCACGGCAAGCTTCCGTATCCCGAAGGAAAAGCGTGTGCTGAGGTTCTGGTGGCAGGCGAAGAGGGCGGCGGCAAAGCAGGCACTGTATTTGCAGGACTGGGAATTGCCGCAGCATACAAGTTCATCGCCGACGGTCTGAAGGTATTCCCCAGTGAGGTGACTTATGAGATTAAGGGCTACAAAGGCTCCGGTATTGGAATCGATGTTCTGCCGGCGCTGTTGGGCGTGGGTTATATCTGTGGAGCCAAGGTATCCTCTTACCTTCTGGCAGGCGGTGTCATAGGCTGGTTTGTACTTATGCCGTTGATCGCTATGTTCGGAGCAGATCTGACGGTGTTCCCGGCAGATGTTCCGATTTCTCAGCTCAGTGCGGACGGACTTTGGAGCAATTATTTGCGTTATATCGGCGCAGGCGCGGTGGCAGCAGGCGGTATCATGAGTCTTGTAAAGAATCTGCCCCTGATCGTCAAGACCTTCCGCCAGGCGCTGAAGGGTTACGGCAGTAAGGGAACGGCGGAAAATAACCGTCTGAGCAAGGATATTCCCATGAATATGGTTATTCTGGGTATTGGAGTCATGGCGATTGCCATGTGGCTGATTCCGGCAGTTCCTGTAAATCTGCTGGGAGCCATTATCATTATCATATTCGGATTCTTCTTTGCTACGGTGTCTTCCCGTATGGTGGGTATCGTAGGAAGTTCCAATAATCCGGTGTCCGGTATGGCCATTGCAACACTGCTGATCACCACCATGATACTGAAAGCTACCGGAACCATTGGTATGAGCGGTATGGTGGCGTCTATCGCCATTGGTTCTGTCATTTGTATTGTGGCGGCCATTGCCGGCGATACTTCTCAGGATCTCAAAACAGGATACATAGTGGGATCAACGCCCTGGAAGCAGCAGGTGGGCGAGTTGATCGGTGTAGTGGCTTCTGCCATTGCCATCGGTGGTGTGCTGTATCTTCTGAATGCGGCATGGGAATACGGCGGAAAAGAGATTCCGGCGCCCCAGGCAAGTCTGATGAAAATGGTGGTAGAGGGCGTTATGGACGGCAATCTGCCATGGGTACTGGTATTTGCAGGAGTGGGAATCGCCGTTGTAGTAGAGATTCTCGGAATCCCTGTGCTTCCTTTTGCAGTAGGTCTGTATCTGCCGATTTACCTGAGTACGCCTATGATGGTGGGCGGACTGATCCGGCTCTATTTTGATAAGAAGAAATCTTACTCCGAGGAAGAGAGAAAGCATAAAACAGATAACGGTGTGCTGTATGCCTCCGGCTTGATCGCAGGCGAAG
Organism: Lachnospiraceae bacterium; assembly: GCA_029071325.1. Taxonomy (GTDB): domain Bacteria; phylum Bacillota; class Clostridia; order Lachnospirales; family Lachnospiraceae; genus Roseburia_C. The sequence continues at coordinate 15,304 of JAIEAP010000006.1, forward strand.
GGCTTGTGGGAATACTGCTGGCAATCTTTGCCATTATTCCCATGGCGGGCGGCTCACTTGGAGATTTCATTGACCTGAGCGGATATCTTGATATGGGCAATATCGGAGGACTGATATTCTTCGCGCTGTTGTCCGTGACGCTGATTCTGTTCATCAACCGGAAACACAAAAGTAAATAAAGGGCTGTAAAAGCCGCTGTATAGCTACATCTGCCGTCTTGCGAAAAGGCGGCAGATGTTTTATACTTTATGCGGACGATGTCCGTTTACAAAGAGCTGCGCAGACCACAGGCAGTCAAAGCGCAGCAGCAATCGGAGGAATTATGGCAAAGCAGAAAGACAATTATCTGGATTATATACCGCGGCCCAACGCGCTGTTTGAATGGAAAAAGAACAAAGACGATAAAATAGAAGTGAAGGTCCACAATAAAGGCGTGATCAACGCCATCGCGCAGAAAGTTTTTAAAAAGCCCAAATACAGCTATATCGAGTTGGATGAGCTGGGTTCCTTTATATGGGAACACATGGACGGCAGCCGTTCTATTTATGATATTGGGGTATTGGTGAAGGAAGCATTCGGGGAGAAGGCAGAACCGCTGTACGAGCGTCTTGCACAGTATATGAAGATTCTCCACAACAATCATTTTATTGTGTACCAGAATAAGATCAGGAAATAAAATTGAAAAGAGGAAAAAGCATGGGCGTATTATCAGAACTGGAACCAAAGAAAGTATTTCATTATTTTGAGGAAATCAGCAGAATTCCCCGTCCCTCTTACCATGAGGAGAAAATCAGCGATTATCTGGTGGAATTCGCCAGAGCGCGCGGTCTTGAGTATTATCAGGACGAATTGAAAAATGTCATTATCATCAAAGAGGCTGCTCCCGGATATGAAGACGTAGAACCGCTAATCCTTCAGGGGCATATGGATATGGTCTGCGAGAAGGAGCCGGGCTGTACGATTGATTTTGAGCGTGACGGACTGGAATTATGCATAGAGGGAGATGATATCACAGCACGGGGGACTACCCTGGGAGGTGATGATGGGATTGCCGTTGCCTATGCACTGGCAATTCTGGATTCTGATGATATCCCGCATCCGAGGCTGGAATTTATCTGTACCGTAGCCGAGGAAGTAGGCATGGACGGAGCCATGGGGCTGGATGTTTCTATGTTAAAGGGCAGGAAGCTGCTGAATCTGGATTCCGAGGAAGAGGGCATTATGTTGGTGAGCTGTGCCGGAGGCTGCAGTGCGCAGTGCATACTGCCGATGGAATGGGAGCAGGTGAGCGGCCAGAAGATGACCATAGAGGTGTCAGGTCTGAAAGGCGGTCATTCCGGTACAGAGATTGATAAGGGACGAGCCAACGCCAATGTACTGATGGGGCGGATACTGTTGGAACTCGAGGGTTCCTTCCCCTATCGGATCGTGTCTCTGGCCGGAGGAAGCAAGGATAATGCGATTCCCAGGGAGAGCCGTGTACAGTTGGTGCTTCCAGATCATATGGCGGCACAGATGTCCGAACAGACGGCACAGATTGCCGAAACACTGTGCAGGGAATATTCCACCTCCGATCCTGATATCTGCGTAAAGGTGACTGGGGATGAAGCCCAGGGAGTGGATACAGAAGTGAGTGCATTGACAGAGAGCAAGAGTCATCAGGCAGTGGCGCTTCTTAATATTCTGCCCAATGGCATTCAGCGTATGAGCGATGATATCCGGGGATTGGTAGAGACCTCTCTGAACCTGGGGGTACTGCTGCTGAAGGAAGATGAGCTGTCCCTGCGTTATGCCGTGCGCAGCTCTGTGGGAAGCGCCAAGGAATATCTGTTGCGCCAGCTTTCTCTGATTACCGGGGAAATGGGCGGAAATATGGCATGCAGCGGCAATTATCCTGCGTGGGAATACCGGAAGGATTCTGTGCTCCGGGAAGATATGATCCGGATTTTCCAGGAAATGTATGGACGCGAGCCGCAGGTAGAGGCGATTCATGCAGGATTGGAATGCGGGATTCTGGCAGGCAAGATAGAAGATCTTGACTGTGTATCCATTGGCCCTGATATGCAGGGTGTCCACACCACAGAGGAGAAGCTGAGTATTTCTTCTACAAGACGTACATGGGACTATGTACTCCGGGTGATCGCATGTAAATAACCGGAATCCCTTGTTCCGGTCTGGAAAATATATTATAATGGGAAACATACAGATGGTGGGGCCATCAAATGAACAATAGAAAGGGATGCAGGCAATGAAGAGAATCGGAATGTTGACCAGCGGCGGAGACTGCCAGGCACTGAATGCGGCAATGCGCGGCGTGGTAAAAGGATTGAGTGAGAATGTGAAGGAACTGGAAGTGTACGGATTTAACAACGGCTACAAGGGTCTGATCTACGGAGATTACAGACTGCTGACATCTGCCGATTTTTCCGGTATCCTTACCAAGGGCGGAACCATTTTAGGTTCCTCAAGGCAGCCGTTTAAGATGATGCGTGTTCCCGATGAGAACGGGTTGGACAAGGTTGAGGCAATGAAGCAGACCTACTATAAGCTGAATCTGGACTGCCTGGTAATCCTGGGAGGCAATGGAACCCAGAAGACAGCCAACCTTCTTCGGGAAGAAGGACTGCATGTGATCCATCTGCCCAAGACCATTGATAATGATATCTATGGAACCGATATTACCTTCGGTTTTTACAGTGCAGTCAATATTGCATCGGATGCCATTGACTGTATCCATACAACGGCGGCTTCTCATAACCGTGTGTTCATCGTAGAGGTTATGGGACATAAGGTAGGCTGGCTGACTCTGTATGCCGGCGTTGCCAGCGGTGCAGACATTATTCTGCTGCCGGAAATTCCCTATGACATTGACAAGGTTGTTGAGGCGATCGATAAGAGAACCAAGGCGGGAAAAGGCTTTACCATCCTGGCTGTAGCAGAGGGAGCTATTTCCAAGGAGGATGCGGCTCTGTCCAAGAAAGAATACAAAGAGAAAATGAAGAACTATAAATATCCGTCCGTTTCCTATGAGATTGCAGAGAAGATCCAGAAGCACAGCGGAACGGAAGTACGGGTTACCGTACCGGGACATACCCAGCGCGGAGGCAGCCCCTGTCCGTATGACCGCGCGCTCTGTACCAGACTTGGCGCAGCAGCGGCACAGGCAATTCTGGAGGAAGATTACGGCTACATGATCGCAATGGTCAATAATAAGACAAAGAGGGTACCTTTGAAGGATGTGGCAGGCAAGTTAAAGGTGGTTGACCCCGATTGCCAGATGATCAAGGAAGCCAAGTGCATTGGCATCAGCTTTGGAGATTAGTGAGGTCATAGCATGTCATACATGGCGCTTTACCGGAAATTCCGTCCACAGGAATTTGCGGATGTCAAGGGACAGGATCATATTGTAACCACACTGCAGAACCAGATACAGGCGGACCGTATCGGACATGCCTACCTGTTCTGCGGGACCAGAGGAACCGGTAAGACTACCATAGCCAAGATATTTGCCAAGGCAGTAAACTGTGAGAATCCTCAGGGCGGCAGTCCCTGTGGAGTCTGTCCGGTGTGTCAGGCGATCGCGGCGGGAACCTCCATGAATGTAATAGAAATTGATGCGGCGTCCAACAACGGTGTGGACAATATCCGTGAGATACGGGAAGAAGTGACTTACCGTCCCACGGAGGGCAAGTACAAGGTCTATATCATAGACGAGGTACATATGCTCTCCATCGGCGCCTTTAACGCGCTCCTCAAGACTCTTGAGGAGCCGCCTTCCTATGTCATTTTCATTCTGGCGACTACGGAGGCACACAAGATACCGATTACCATATTATCCCGATGCCAGAGGTACGATTTCCGAAGAATCTCCATCGACACCATTTCCGGCAGGCTTACAGATCTGATGACGCAGGAGCAGGTAGAGGTGGAAGAAAAGGCGATCCGTTATATCGCCAAGGCAGCGGACGGTTCCATGCGCGATGCCTTAAGCCTTTTGGACCAGTGTATTGCCTTTTATCTGGGGCAGAAGCTGACGTATGATAACGTACTGGAGGTACTGGGGGCAGTGGACACGGAGATATTTTCCAGGCTGCTGCGCAGGATACTTGCGGAAGATGTGGTGGGTGCGATCCAATTGCTGGAGGAGCTGGTGACAGAGGGCCGCGACCTGGGGCAGTTCGTCAATGATTTTACCTGGTATCTGCGGAATCTTTTATTGTTGAAGGGCTCTGACGATATGGAGGAGGTGCTGGATATGAGCACCGAGAATCTTGCCCTTCTGAAAGAAGAAGCGGATATGGTAGACGCGGAAGTTCTGATGCGTTACATCAGGATCTGCTCTGAATTGTCCAGTCAGATGAAATATTCTGCCCAGAAACGCATCTTACTTGAGATTGCGATAATTAAATTATGTAAACCATCCATGGAATTGAATGTGGATTCCATCACGGACCGGCTGGCACGGCTGGAGAAGAAAATGGAGCAGGGAATTCCTGTGGCAGCGGCTCCCGGTACAGCGCCTTACAGTGGAACTTCTGTACAGGGGAAGGAGGCTGAGCCTGTAGAGCGAAAGCCCCTGCCCAAAGCAATTCCGGAGGAAGTGCAGGAGATCGTGCAGAACTGGAATGCAATCCTGCAGAAGGTGAGCGGTCTGGTGCGGGGATATCTGAGAAATGCGCATTTAAGTCTTGCAGGGGACAATCGTCTGATGATAGTATTAGATGATCCGGTGGCAGCAGGCTATGTAGGTGACGAGGAGCACCGGAAGGCGCTGTGTGCCGTGATATCGGATCATATCGGCAAAGAGGTGGATGTTCAGGTGCAGCAAAATGAAACGGAACGTCCCTTTGAGGAAGCATATGTAGATCTGTCACAATTGATCCATATGGATATTACAATAGAAGAAGAATAGACAGCAGGCAATGAGGAGGATGAGAAAACATGGCTAAGAGAGGTGGAGGCTTTCCGGGAGGAATGCCGGGCAACATGGGCAATCTGATGAAACAGGCACAGAAGATGCAGCGTCAGATGGAAGAGGCTACGAAGGAGTTAGAGGAGAAGGAAGTTACCGCGGCAGCAGGCGGCGGTGCGGTGGAAGTCACCGTATCCGGCAAGAAGGAAGTCACTAAGGTGAAGATTGATCCCGATGCTGTAGACCCGGAGGATGTAGAAATGCTGGAGGATATGATCATGGCGGCTACTAATGAGGCATTGCGCCAGATAGAGGAATATTCGCAGCAGTCCATGTCCAAGATTACCGGCGGTATGGGCGGCGGTTTTCCGTTTTAACAGGATACAAGGGACACAAACGGCAGGAAAATATAAAAAGTGAGGAAACACCATGGATTATTACAGCAGTCAGATCAGCCGTTTGATCGAGCAGCTTTCCGGGCTGCCGGGAATCGGAGCCAAGTCGGCACAAAGGCTTGCCTTCCATATCCTGAATATGCCGGAGGAGAATGTGGAGAAGCTTGGCAATGCTATGATAGAAGCAAGGCGGAATATCCATTACTGCAAAGAGTGCCTGACATTGACGGATGAAGAGATCTGTCCGATCTGCCGCAACGAGCAGCGCGATCACAGCGTGATCATGGTGGTGGAGAATTCCAGGGATCTGGCGGCATACGAGAAGACGGGCAAATTTGACGGTGTATATCATGTGCTGCATGGGGCGATTTCTCCCATGCTGGGGATAGGACCGGGTGACATTCGGCTGAAGGAACTGATACACCGGCTGGAAGGCAATGTAAGCGAAGTTATCATTGCTACGAATTCCAGCCTGGAAGGAGAGACTACCGCGATGTATATCAGCAAGCTGGTGAAGCCCACAGGCATCAAGGTCACCAGGATTGCCAGCGGCGTTCCGGTGGGGGGAGACTTAGAGTACATTGACGAGGTAACACTGCTCCGGGCGCTGGAAGGGCGAGTGGAGCTGTAAATCAGACAATTAAGAGAAAGGTTTATGCAATGACAAACGCAGAGTTAGACAAGAAGGCAAATGAAGTAAGGCAGGGAATCATAACTGCGGTGCACAGCGCGAAATCCGGTCATCCCGGCGGTTCGCTGTCTGCCGCAGATATCATAACATACCTGTATTTCCAGGAGATGAATATTGACCCGCAGAATCCGAAGATGGCAGACAGGGACCGGTTTGTGCTGTCCAAGGGGCATGTGGCTCCGGCGCTGTATTCCGTGCTGGCGCATCGCGGTTACTTTCCGGTAGAGGATTTATGTACCCTGCGGCATACGGGTTCTTACTTGCAGGGTCATCCTGATATGAAGCATATTCCCGGTGTAGATATGTCATCCGGTTCCCTGGGACAGGGCTTATCCTGTGCGGTAGGCATGGCGCAGGCGGGCAAACTGGACCATAAGGATTATCGCGTCTTTGCGCTGTGCGGCGACGGAGAGATTCAGGAGGGGCAGATCTGGGAAGCATGTATGTGGGCAGGTGCACATCACCTGAACAATCTGGTTGTCATTGTGGATAACAATAATCTTCAGATAGACGGAACTGTGGAGGAGGTCTGCTCTCCATATCCGCTGGATCAAAAATTTGAGGCTTTCAATTTCCATGTCATCGTGATAGACGGCAATAATTTTGAAGAGATCCGGAAGGCCTTTGACGAGGCTAAGACAGTAACCGATCAGCCGGTGGCGATCATAGCCAAAACCACTAAGGGCAAGGGCGTGTCCTTCATGGAGCATCAGGCAGGCTGGCACGGCAAGGCTCCGAATGATGCACAGTACGAACAGGCAATGGATGAATTGCGGAAAGCAGGTGAAGCACTATGTCAGAAATAAAGAAGATCGCTACAAGAGACAGCTACGGCAATGCGCTGGTGGAGCTTGGAAAGGAACACGAGGATCTGGTGGTGCTGGATGCGGATCTGGCAGGAGCCACCAAAACAGAGCTGTTCAAAAAGGCATTTCCGGACCGTTTCATGGACTGCGGAATTGCAGAGGCTAATATGACGGGTATTGCAGCGGGACTGGCAACCTGCGGGAAAGTGCCGTTTATCAGTAGTTTTGCAATGTTTGCCGCAGGGCGGGCATACGAGCAGGTGCGCAATTCCATTGGTTATCCTCATTTGAATGTAAAGATTGGCGCAACCCATGCGGGTATTTCCGTGGGTGAAGACGGTGCAACCCATCAATGTCTGGAGGATCTGGCACTGATGCGGGGAATTCCCGGCATGGTAGTCATCAATCCCTGTGATGATGTGGAAGCGAGAGCAGCCGTGAAGGCGGCGTATGCGCATGTGGGGCCCGTGTATCTGCGGTTTGGCAGACTGGCGATTCCGGTAATCAACGATGCGGATACCTATCAATTCCAGATAGGAAAGGGAGTCGTTCTGAAGGAAGGCTGTGACGTGACGATCCTGGCTACCGGCCTGGAGGTCAATGAGGCTGTGGAAGCAGAGAAAATGCTTGCAGCAGACGGCATTTCGGCGGAACTCATCAACATACATACCATCAAACCGCTGGATACAGAACTGGTGGTGGCATCCGCCCAAAAGACCGGAAAGGTTGTGACGGTAGAGGAGCACTCCATCATTGGAGGTCTGGGCAGCGCTGTCAGTGAGGTGCTGAGCGAGCAGGCGCCCACCAGAATGCTGCGCATAGGCGTGAACGATGTGTTCGGCGAGTCTGGTCCTGCAACAGAGCTGATCGCAAAGTACGGACTGGATGCAGAAAGTATTTACAAGAAAGTCAAGGCTTTCGTAAAAGAGAACAAAAGCTGACAAAATATCTGGCTGCCGCTTTCAAAGCGGCAGCTTTTTTCGTGAATAAGGTCGTACAAATTTTTTTTCCGCCAACAGGAATCGGCAAAAAAAATACAGCCCCTGTGCTAAAGTTGTCCTTGAAAAACAGGAAAGGGGCGAAAAAATGATAGAGATCATTCAGCAAAAGGACAGTGCGGAAAATAGTACGGAGGATAGTCCAAAGGAAGCGGAAGCTAATTGGCAGAGTGTGGAAGGACTTCCGAAGAATTTCCGGCAGATCGGGTCGCCGGAGGGCAATAAGCGCGTGTACATAGAAGATTATGTTTATACTTATCTGCATCCATCCTTCAGCGGAATACAGGAGCAGAGAATCTGTATTCTGGTGGGACAGACGAAAGAGATGGCAGGCTGTCTGTGCATCTATGTGAATGGAGCGCTGGAATTGCAGGAAGTGGCATATGCAGGCAGCGCCCCGATCCTGAGTGAAGCGGTGAGAGCGGAGATCTGCCTGCAGATGGAACGTTACTTTCCAGGTGATGTGCTGTTGGGCTGGTTTTACGATCAAAAGGGCGTACCGCCCAAGGTTACGCCAGAGATAGAGCGTGTGTTTAAGAACTTTTTCGGCGGCAATAACAGGATATTATTGCTGTCGGATTCCCTGGAGAGAGACGAGACCCTGTTTTTCTACGAGGACGGTGCCATCCGCAAAAAATCGGGTTATTATATTTATTATGAGCGCAATAAAGCAATGCAGGAATATATGATCCGTACCAGACAGGATACGCCGGGAGAGATCAAGCCGGAGGAGGTACGGGATGAAGCGCTCAAGAGCTACCGGGAAATGGTGCTGAAAAGAAGCGAGAGCAAAAACACTGGCATGCATTCCCTGGTATATGGAACGGGACTTTTGGTGCTGGTAGCCGCCTGTGTCATCGGTGTCAGTATGTTCAATAATTATCAGAAAATGAAAGATCTGGAAAGTGCCGTGCGGACGCTGCAGCCGGAAGTAGAAAATGTGCAGCCGGAGGAAACGCAAAGTTCTCTGATCATTGAGAATCTGGAGGGCGGCGTGGAACCGGAGGACACATCTTCGGTACAGGACGTGTCTGCTCAGCCTCAGGGACAGCAGGGAGACGGACAGGAGAATACTGGAAATGACATAGGTGACGGCAGTGTGGCTTCTCAGGATACGCTGGAAGGCTCCGGAGTTCCGGATCTGCCGGAAGACGGCGGGACCTCTCAGGATTCTGCAAATGGAGGGTCGGATACTGCCGGTGATGTGCCGGCGTCCGCAGAGCCGGTGCTGACGGCAGAACAGCAGGCGTTGCAGCAGGGCTATTATATCGTCCAGCAGGGGGACAGTCTCAGCGCCATCAGCAAGCGGCTGTACCAGGATGTCTCTAAGGCAAAGGAAATCTGTGCGGTCAACCAGTTGGAGGACATCGACAGTATATATGAAGGTCAAAAATTAATACTTCCATAAGAAAAAAGATAGTGCCGAATCTATTATAATAAGCTATAATCTTATAGAGATAAGAGGAGTAAGAGAACATGGCAGATAAAACGCAGTTTAGGACCATAGAGAATAGCGAAGAGGAACTCAGCACTAAGATACGAAGGCACCGGCTCAAAATAGTGAAGACCATACTGCTGGTAGCAGGAGTGATCCTGTTAGCAGCAGTAGGTGTGTTTATGTTCCTGCGCTTAAGAACGTACCAGTCTTATACGGTAAGTAAATCCGTAATCAGAGAGGATTCCACTTCTACGCATTTTCTGCCCTATGGGACAGGATTTATCCGCTACAGCAACGACGGCGCCATGTATACGGACGCTATGGGAGAGATGTTCTGGACGCAGACCTATGAAATGCAGGAGCCCATTGTGGAGCAGAACGGCGACTATGTGGCATTTGCGGATCAGGGCGGAACTTCTGTCTATATCCTCAATAAGTCAGGGCTTCAGGGTGTGGTAGAAACGCCTATGGCCATTGAGAAGATCAGCGTTGCAGGTCAGGGAACCATAGCGGTTCTGATGGAGAAGGACGGAGCCAATCATATCCGGTTGTATGACAAGAACGGCAAAAATCTTGCCGCCGGCGCGCTGCATGTGGAAAACAGCGGATATCCCATGGATCTTGCACTGTGCGAGGACGGGAAAAAGCTTGCGGTGTCCATGCTGGACGTGACGGAGGGGCAGGTCAGCGCCGTGCTGTATTTTTATAACTTTGGGTCCGTGGGACAGAATGAGATTGATAACTTAGTGGGAACCTACAGCTACGAGGGATTGATCATACCGCAGATAGAATTTGTCACCAATGACAGGCTGCTGGCATTCGGCGATTCCAAGATACTGTTTTTTGAGGGAAGCCAGAGACCGGAGCCGGAATATGAGATCATATTTACCGGACAGATGCGCAGTGTCTTCTTCAACGACAGTTATGTCGGTGTGATTACGAATAATGATGAGAAGGCTGAGGAGAGCCGTCACATGGAGATATATGATTCCAACGGGAAACGTATTCTGCGCAAGGATTTCTCTATGGATTACGAAAGTGTGGAATTTCTGGAAAATGATGAGATATGCATCCGTAATGGAACTGAGATCCTGCTGTACAATACATATGGGGTCAGGAAATTTGCTTATACCTTCGAAACAGCACTCTATGGGGTGCTGTCCGGTCATACACAGACGGAATACATATTTATTCTGGACGGTCGGACAGACAGAGTCAGGTTGAAATAACAGATAAAAGGGCAGGATGGAAGAGATGAACTGGTTGTTGATATGTGTGATCGGAATACTGGCGGCATGCGCCGTAGAAGGCTGTTATAAAGGATTTGTCAGGAGCGTGTTCTCGCTGCTTGCCATGGTTGTTACACTGGTATTTGTAACGGTGGCAACACCGTACCTGACTACATATCTGGAAGCAAATACCACCTGGGATGAGACGATCACGGAGAAATGTCTGGAGCATGTGCGGCAGACGTCGGAAGAGAAAGTAAATGAACAGATAGAAGAACAGGTACAGCAGCAGGGAGATGCGGCTGGAGAGGCCGGCATTTTTCTTCCCGAACAATGGATGGACCGGCTGGCGGACAGCGGCAGTAATGTTGTCAATGATATCATAGAGCAGAGCGGTATCCAGGAGACCATTGCCCGGGAACTGGCACATTTTATTATGACGGGTATCTCCTTTTTTATTGCCTTGATTTTCATTTCGTTGGTACTGCATCTGATCATCCGGGCGCTGGATATTGTGACGAAGCTGCCGGTCATTAAGCATGTGAACCGCACGCTGGGGCTTGTGGCTGGGTTATTCAAAGGACTTCTGGCGGTGTGGGTGTTGATGTATCTCATCAGTCTGATGTGTACCAGTGAGTTTGGTATGGTATTGATAGATTATATCCACCGCAGCCGTCTGCTGACACTGTTATATGAACATAATGTGCTGATGCGCATTGTGATGGCTGTTTTCTGAACGTTTTACAGCGAAAAATGGGCGGTTCACAGCAATTTACATATCGAAACCGGAAACGGTATCCGATATCATGTAACAGTTCAGATAATAAGGATGTGAAATTGTGCGGATTGGGATATGTGATGATCAGAGGGAAGTCTGTGAACTGATAGCAGATAAAGTAAAGAAGCAGTATCCAAATGAAACGATCGTCCAGTATGAAACGGGAAGGGAAGTAATGGAAGATACGGCCTTGCCGGATATTTTATTTCTTGATATACAGATGCCCGGCATGGACGGGATGGAGACGGCGAGAGAGCTGCGCAAAAGGAATCAGACGCTTATCATTATATTCGTGACGGCGATAGAGGATTATGTGTTTCAGGCATTTGACGTAGGCGCGTTTCATTATCTGGTCAAGCCCTTCACGGATGAGAAGTTCCGGGAGATATTGCAGAATGCAGTCCGGCTGTATACAGACAGAGGGAAGGAAACTGCCGGAAGGGGGCAAGGGGAGGCTGCCAGTATCATTGTAACCTCGGGAGGCAAGCATATTACGGTCCGGTTGGAAGACATCGTATATGCAGAGGTATTTGACCGGAAGGTGATGCTGCATACTCTGGATTCGGATATTGAATATTACGGGAAGATGAAAGACCTGGAAAAGAAGGCGGGAGATGGATTTTATCGCCCGCACAGAGCCTATCTTGTTAATTTCAGATATATCAGAAAATACGATGCCGCTACCATTTATCTGGAAAAAGGACAGGCACTCATGGCAAAACAGAATTATCAGGAGTTTGTAAAGCGTTATTTGCGGTATAACCAGGGTCAGGGAGGCGGCAGGGATGGGGTCTGATGTAGAAGCGCTGGGGGAGGCTTCCATCCAGTTGTTTGTGATAGTGCGTCTGCTGATTTTAGGATATTGCATCTTCTATTTTGCAAGACCGTTCCTGTTAAATAAGAAGAAGGCATTTTGGATCGGAATTGCTTATAGTGCAGCCATGATCAGTTTGTATTTTATTCCGCCGGTTTTTGACGACGGTTTTGCGGCTTATGGAGCCGGGCTTTTAGCCGCGCTTTTTGTCATGTGCAGGATTGACCGGAGAAATTACCGTCAGAAAATATTTATTACGGTAACTTTTGGGATTCTTCGATGGCTGATTCTTTCTATTAATAATATTTTTTACAACGTATTTTATTGGTGGGTTCTTGACAGGGAGGAAATAGAGTTATATCCCTGGAGGAATTTTGTCGCGTTTATCTTGCTGTGCATTCTGGACTGCGTATTGGAGTATACGCTTATGATGCTGGTGATACGCTGTATTCAGAAAGCATATCTCTATAAGAGACAGGAAATGAGCACGAAAGAACTGCTCATGCTGCTCATACCTTCTGTGGCAGGAATTACGCAATATTGGCTGATGCGTAGTTATAAAAGCAGGGGGCAAAAGGAATTTCAGATTTATGACGGGCTAGTGGCGGTACATTACATTATACTGGTCCTTGTGATCGTGGTGGTTATCTGGTTGTTTCAGAATATCCGGGCAAGGCAGGAGGAAAAGCTGCAGAACGAACTGTTTGCCGCGCAGATAGAAAGCATGAAACACCACATAGGACAGGTAGAGGCTCTGTATCGGGATATCCGGGGTATCCGGCACGATATGACGAATCATATCCTGACTCTGGAAAGGCTTTGTGAGGGAAATGCGTTAGAGGAAGCAAAAGTCTATGTGTCAGATTTGAAGAGAGAGCTTTCGGAAGCGGCAGGAGAGATCAGGAGCGGAAATCCTGTGACCGATGTCATCCTGCAGGAGCAGAAACGCGAGGCAGAGAGAAAAAACATCACATTTCATTCTGACTTTCATTATCCCATGGGCACGAAGATGAACGCGTTTGATATCAGCGTGATATTGAATAACGCTTTGCAGAATGCTATGGAGCATGCGGAGCATGAGAAAGAAGGCAGTGTCTCTATACGTTCATACCGCAGCGGTAATGCATATATGATAGAAATATGCAACAGCTTTTCCGGGGATCTGCAATGGGATACGGAAAGCGGGCTACCCCTTACATCCAAAAGGAGTGCCGGTCACGGGTGCGGGCTTGTAAATATCCGTAAGGCCGCAGGAAAATACTTTGGAGACATTGACATTGCGTTAAAAGACGGGAAATTCTGTCTCAGCGTCATGTTGATGCTGGAATAAGAACAATCCTATTTACGGAGAGGAGGACAGCCCCCCTCTCCGTAAAATTATCTGCTGCAGTAATCGGCGATTGCTGCCGAGACAAATTCCGCGCAGCCGTCGCCGGCTTCCCGGTTGATGTTTTCTGTAAACTCGCCTCCCGAGCCGTACATTTCGCCGAGCCCTGCCAGGATCTCTTTTGTGCAGTTATAATAGTTCTGGGTAATGTAATCCTGCAATTTCTTAACCTGTGACTGCACTTTTTCGCTTGTAGGCTCGGAATCCATTATGTCGCCAAATTCCACAAAAATTGTCATAAGTCCCTGAGCGATCAGATTCTCTTCTTCGATGCTGCGGTTTGTTGTCTTTTGCTCAAATTCTTTGTATGCGTCAGAATTTCCCCACTGCTCTTTTGCCCGGGCGGTATACTCGTCAATTTTCTTCGTATCAAATGCTGTAAAGTCCATATGATCTACTCCTTTCATTTTCAATCCACGAGCAAATATGATCAAATTTTCCAAATGCTCCTTTTTCAGCGTCAGCAATTCGATCTGCTGGGTCAGGGCGGCATTTTGGTCAAAGGAATCCGAGTCGAGGATTCGGCCGATGTCCTTTAGTGAAAACTCTAATTCCCGAAACAGTAAAATCTGCTGCAAACGTTCCAGCGCCTGATCGTCATACAGCCGGTAACCAGATTGCGAGATATCGGATGGACGGAGTAATCCGATCTTATCATAGTGGTGCAGAGCGCGTATACTCACTCCTGTCAGCTTACTGACTTCATTTACTGTCATCATATGATCTACCTCCTCGTGTAATCATAGCATAAGCCATGACGTTGTGTCAGGGTCAAGAACATTTTTAACAAGAGGTTCACAGCAGAAAAAAGCCGTTCCACTGCATGGCGGTTCATTTCGTAATTCAGAGCTCCGAAAAAACCAATGAAGAAAAATACAGGGATGTAGCAATCTGAGGACATACGCCAAAGAGCCCTCGGATGATGCGGAAAGGAGACTACAATTATGATGACAATAGGTAGTGCAACAGGCGCAGCCGGCGGGACGCAGGCGGGATATTCCGGTATGAATATACAGGCGGATGCTGTCAGCAAAGATCTTCAGCGCCAGATTGCCAATGCGCAGAAGAAAATGCAGGAGCTTTCTTCCAATGAAGATATGACAATGGAAGAGAAAATGAAGAAAAGACAGGAGATCCAGCAGGAGATCGCTAATCTGAACCAGCAGTTAAGGCAGCATCAGATGGAGCAGCGCAGGGAACAGCGGTCGGAAGGAGCCTCTATGGATGATATGCTGGGAGGCAGTCATAAAACAGGCGACTCACAGCAAAGCGGCAAGAAGAGCGGGTTGTCACAAGGTAGTATGCAGGCAATGATTTCCGCAGAATCTTCCATGAAGCAGGCACAGGTACAGGGAAGTATGGCTGTGAAGATGGAAGGCCGGGCAGGAGTGCTGGAGGGTGAGATCAAGATGGATGCAGGCAGAGGACAGAGCACGGCGGACAAGGAGGCAGAGCTGGCGGACGTAAAAGAGAAGTCTCAGGCAGCGACGAACGCTCAGATATCTGCGCTTGCTGATGCCAACAAAACAATGAAAGAATCCGCAGAGGAAGAGAGGGCAGCAGGAGAGGTATCGGAAGATCCGAAGGATACTTCGGAGGATACAGTTTCGGTCGGGGAAGCCAGAGAAACGTCCGGTGCGCAATCATCTCCAGCACCGCAGAGTGCCGCTTATACATCAGTAGATATTCGCTTATAGGAGGTGAAACATATGTCAGAGATTAACAGCTTTAGTGATTATGGCAGTAAATATAACACCAACGTGGATTACTCCACACTATTCGGAGAGACAGAAGTGTCGTCTAACAGCAGTCCCTCCTTCAGTCTTTCTGATTATGCTTCCATTAAAAACGGAAGCTACGGCAAACTGATGAAGGCATACTATGCAAAGCAGGATGCCGAGAAAAAAGCCGGAAACCAGGATAGTTCGCAGAGACTGACCTTGATCAGATCCGGCGCAGATGCATTAAAAAAGTCGGCACAAGCTCTGGGTAAGGACTCTCTGTGGGAAAAGAAAAAGATCAAAAAGAAGGATGAGGTTACCGGAGAAGAGACAGAAGTGGAGGATTACGACTGGGAAGCCATCACCAAAGCAGTCAAATCCTTTGTGGACAATTATAATGACGTTGTCAAAAAGACGGGGGAGTCCAACACGAAGGATGTACTTCGCAACGCTATGTGGATGACGGGTATGACAGATAAGACCAGTAGTCTATTGGAGAAGGTTGGAATTACCATAGGCAAAGGAAATGAGCTGGAGCTGGATGAAGATGTCCTAAAGGAAACCAGTATAAGCTATCTGAAGGCTGTGTTCTACGGCGGGAGTTCCTTTGCAGGCAAGGTGGCACAGAAGGCGGCGGGTATTTCAAACGCGGCGGCCAGGACGGGAACTACCTATACAAATAACGGTAAATATTCGGATACATTATCATCTCTGGCATCCAAGAAGATAGATGAGGAGGCATAAAAGCCGGAGCTATCTTATGCCGGACGGTCACAGGAAATAGCAAAAAAAGAAAAAGTGGCATGGCAGCACAGGCTGTCATGTCACTTTTTTCTCCCATTCTGTTTCTTTAAACCCTGCCAGAACGAAATCGCCGCCCACCAACAAAGGTCTTTTTACCAGCATGCCGTCGGATGCCAGAAGCGCAATCTGTTCCTCTTCACTCATGGAAGGCAGTCTGTCCTTAAGCTGATGCTGGCGGTAAAGCATGCCGCTTGTATTAAAAAAGCTTTTCAGAGACTTCCCACTTTTTTGAAACCATTCCGTCAGCTCCTCCGCGGAAGGGTTTTCTTCTTTGATATTGCGTTCCTGATAGAAAACGCCGTTGTCGTCCAGCCACTTTTTTGCCTTCTGGCAGGTGGAGCACTTTGGATATTGTAAAAATAACATAAAAAATCCCTCCTGTATTCGTACACTCATTATGGCAGATAGCCATGGGAAAATCAAGTTCGCGAAAAAATCATTTCCTATAAAGGAAGTGTTTTTTGTCGTCATTTTACCGGCGTCAAAAAATGTTGACTGCACGTTGCGTGCAATTTTAGACTATAAAAAGGCGGGAGGACAAAAGATATGACGCTACGCGAGGTTTGCGACACCCTGGCTGTATCCAGACGTGCCGTGCAAGGCTATGAAAAGGCGGGATTAGTTTCAGCAACAGGAAGAAATGAACGTGGGTATTTGCTCTATGATGCAAATGCACGGGAAAGGATTGAGCAGATTAAATTGTTTCAGCAGTTGGGATTTTCCATAAAGGAAATCAAGGACATCATTGATGCGCCAAATAATGTTCTAAAGTCTGCACTTGAAGAACAGGTGGAGACGCTGAAAGAAGATAGTGAGAACATTGAAATGTTAATAGAAAAAGCATATTCATTGATAGAAACACTCTGATATTGAGACAAAATGCCAGGAGGAAAATTATGAAAAAAGTAAGTTTGATAGTACTTATGGTTGTAACAGCGTTTTTACTGATTGCATGTGGAGACAAAAAGTATGAATGGCCCGACAGCGGTATTAGTTCGCTTTTGCCTCAGCCGGATTCTAAACACGGAGAGATACGGATGGACGATGAAGACATTTTTGATATAACAGTCACCGGTGTTTCTACAGAACAATATGAAGCCTATATTGAGCGCTGTCAGGAAAATGGATTTACAGTAGACAGCAAAAAAACTTCTTTTTCGTATGAGGCTTATGATGGAGTGGGATATCAGCTTTCTCTGTTTTATTATGAATCCAAGAAGTCTATGAATATTACGCTGGAAGCTCCGCAGGAGTTTGGAGAATTTAAATGGCCTGACAGTGCGATCGCCCAATTGCTGCCTGTACCAAAATCAAATACAGGTTCGATGGAGTGGGAGCGTTCCGATGGATTTTTGCTCTATGTTAGTAATACGTCAATAGGAGATTACAACGATTATGTCGATCAATGTGCAGAAAAAGGTTTTGATGTTGATTATGACAAAGGCGATGATTTCTATTACGCATCGAATGAGGAAGGTTATAGTCTTGCATTAAGCTATGAAGGAAACAATGTCATGCGCCTTGAAATCGATAAACCGGATGAAGCTGACAAGGCACAGGATGATAAAGTAACCAGCAATACAGAAAACACGGAAGACACAGCAACCAAAGAATCTGATGAGATGCCCGCGAATAATGATGAACCGGAGGAATATGTCGGTGGTATGCGAGTGGCATTTAAGGAAGCGATGGATAGTTATGAAGCATTTTTTGATGAATACTGCGAGTTCATGAAAAAATACAGCGATGCCACTGACCCTTCAGGTATGTTGACAGATTATTTAGAGTATCTGGAAAAATATGCGGATGCGATGGAAAAGCTGGGTAAAATCGGTGAGGAAGAATTAAACAGTGCAGAGCTTAAGTATTATACGGAGGTCATGGGCCGCATTAATCAGAAATTACTTGATGTTACGCTATAACAATATATGCAGCAGGCAGCAAAAGATTTATAAATAAAATGTGAGAAAAAACAGCCGGTCAATTGGATCGGCTGTTTTCTTTGGAAACACGGAGGATTTGTGGTAATATATTGGTACGGGTTCTTAAGATAAAGGTTTTGCGAAACAAATCATACATGGGAGGAAATATATATGGGGAAAGAGCGGCACACAGAGAAGGAAAAGGACCGGAGAATTCAATGGCGGGGCGGATGCTTTACCAGAGTACTAAGGGGTCTTTTAATCCTGGCTGTAATTATTATTGCTGTATCCATTATTTGGCGTCAGTTTTTTGGGAAAAGTGGAACTGCGGATGAAAAAACAACAATTGTCACATCCTCCAATCTTGAAAAAGTGCTTCGTATCAGTGAATTGTCTACCTATAAGGTTACTTTTAATGGAGTTGCGGCTGTGAAGGAGGAGGAAGATTTACTTTATAATGTATCCTATGAGGCAAAGGTAAGCGTTGGACTGGATATGGAAAAAATTAAGGTTGAAGTGGAGGATGCCGGAGAAGAAAGTAGAAAAATAGTGGTTACTTTACCGGAAATAGAGATTACGGCAGTGGATGTAGATCCGGGTTCTCTCGATTACATATTTGAGAGAGATAGCGCAAATACAGACAATGTTTCTATGACTGCTCTTCCTGCCTGCAGAGTGGATGCTGAGGAAGAGTGTAAGTCAAACGATACCCTGCTGGAACTGGCAAGAGAGAATGCAGTGAATACGGTGAAAGCCCTGATCAAGCCATTATTGGAACAGTATGAAGAATATGCATTGGAAATAGTAGGAGAGGGGGGATACCGTTATGAATAAGAAGAGATTGTTCAGCGTTGTTCTTGCGGCTGTGTTTGCGTTATCATTGATTGGCTGCAATGAGAAGGGGAACCAGGGTCAATCAGACCGTGATCCAGTTAATTTGAATCTCACTCAGATGCAATCCGTTTGTGAATTGGCAACATTGGAATGCTATTATCATAACACCGCAAAATTAGAATCCGAAAAAGAAGTTTTGTGGTGGAGTACCAGCAAGAAATTATGGATTGAATATTCCGGAACCGTAAAAGTGGGTATTGATATCAGCAAATTGGATATGCATGTGAAAGATAATATTGTTACCATTGCTATGCCTGATGCAAAAATTTTAAGCTGCCAGATTGACGATTCATCCCTGTCCGAGGATTCTTTTTATTCGGAAACCCGCGGCTTGGGCAGCGGTAAGGTGGATGCAGAAGATCAGACCAGGGCATTTCAGGCAGCGCAGGAAGGGATGCTTGCAACAGTACAGGAAGATGAGCTTTTACTGCATCAGGCAAAAGTAAGGGCTCAGACGTTACTGGAAAAATATGTAAAGTATATTGGCGATGCCATTGGCATTGAATATGAAATACATTGGAAAACAATAGAGGGTGACGATATTGCGGATGGCGAGGATTGAGCCGTTGAGAGGCTGTTAGAAAAAATATGCAAAAACTGTTGACATCTGCCGAAACGCGTGCTATTATAAAATTCCACCGCGCAAAACGATTGC
>JAIEAP010000007.1 GCA_029071325.1 Lachnospiraceae bacterium
GTTTAGTTAGGCATCCCGAAGATAAACGGTGTATAATCAAATTGTCAGATGACAATAGAAGTGAATCAGAGCAGTTTATTAAGCTCGAACAGTTCTTAGATCTTAAACAACCGTTTCTTCAACAATTTTCAATTACATCGATGATGGAAACAAGGCAGCGAATGGATATAATTAAAGTTGGTAGGAATGATCCGTGCTCATGTGGTAGTGGCATAAAATTTAAGAAATGCTGCGGAAAGAATTTATACTATCAGCATGAGCGTAATATCATTCATCCTAGGAAAAAAGTACATCTCCAGTATGAAATTTTTTGAAGTTAATGGTTCCGCATTTTTTATGGTTTATGAAGCAGAGTGTGGTACTTTGACATTTACAAAGCCCAAAAGAAATGAAGCGTTAGTTTATCTTTCAGAAAACTATGGTATACAGAAAGATTATGAATTTGAAATCGCAGTAGTAACACACACTGGTTTCTACTACGTTTTGACTACGATTGACAGCTACAACTTGCCGCATTTTGCCTTGTTTTGCTATTTCTGTGACATTGTACCCCGTTTAAAACGATTTTCTAGAGTGGGCAAAACACAGCAAATCGAGGCAAGATAGCGCATTTTAGGGGGAATTTCGACTATGATTAAGATATTATTTGTCTGCCACGGCAAACCGATTGCCGAGTGTGTATAGCAAAGGCAATCTGTGTCAAAATGGTACAAATTGCAGCAGAAGAAACTGTGCTTACACCGATTTTGGACAGATTTTTGCCTGTGGTAGACAAACACTTTTCTATGGATAGTAATAAATTATACAAACAGTATTTTAATGCGAAAATAGAGAGACAGATGATAATGGAGAGGAGGGCTCACAAGTGAAGGATAATATTTTTGGAAATATGGAATTCCTTGAGTCCCTTTCAAAAAAGTTTGAGGAACAAGAACGAATCATGGAACCTCTTCGTTTAGCAGCAAAGCAACTAGAGTTTTCTGGTATTGCACAGTATGCCAATTTAACTTCGGCTGTATCGACTCAGCAGATTGGAGCAGTTGGTTCTGCTTATCTTAGCGGTGCATACCAGTTTGAAAACACTCTAGCTCAGAAACTCCATGATATTTATGCCCCCCTAGAAAAGGTGCTTGATAATATTACCACAATAGAAAAACTGCTGGGGACGCGCTTTCAAGAGCTCGTGCAACCATCACTTTATTTGCCAGACAGAAGTGGTTTACATATTGCAGTAGACAGTTTTTCGTCGGCGCTTTCAAGTACAGTATCAGCAATAGACACATCTTGGGCACAACAAGTGAATCCATGGCTAACAAAAGTTTCGCGCTTTAATGCTTTAGATACCAGTACACTGATAGGCGTGAATACGGAATTCTCAAAACTCATTAAATTAGAACAAGAAACGTCTGGTCTTGCATTAATTGCCAATCGCTTTTCGGAAATTACGAGTGCAGCCGCCCAGTTGGCTTCTATAGAAAAATCGCTTGTTGGTATCGCAGAACAGTGGCGTGATGTGATTGCTCCGCTTCAATTTCTAGACAATTATAGTAGCTTTGCATCACGGCAACATACATTGATTCAAAAAGCAGTCAGTGCAAATGATGATAAGTCAGTTGAATGGCGTTTGGATTTGCTGGATGCTACTTCTAGATTTGTCGACAGGCAGATAACATGGGCAAGTGATTTTGCGGTGGACATTCAGGAGGATATTGATTCCAAGAACCTGCCTGTTATCGAAAGCGAACTGGATATTGCTGCAATTCCTCAGTACATAGGTTATTCGAAACGTGATGATAAGGTAGTTGATGAAGCTCTTGCAGAATCAGGCATTGCAATCATTACAGAAAAAGGTAAGTTAATTGTCAGCAAAGCTCGATTAATTCAAAAATTTTGTAGAGCAAATAATAGCGAACTGCTTTTTGAAAATACAGATTTGTATGTTGGAAGCTATGTAACACTCGCAGGAACTTTTTGCAGGAATATAGGTTCTCTCGAAAGTGTTGTAGATGCTTTATATCATTTGTTTTATTCCCAAAGAGAATCACTTTCTGTACTTATAAATTTAGATGATTTTGAATGTATAGAGCAAATCAGGAATCTGAAAGACAAGGGAAACTATCCGGAGCGATCTAAGGAAATATCAGATTTACAGAACAGATTATATGATCGTTTCCTCAAATTGGAAGATGCTATTATTGAAAAGCTTGAAACTGATTCATCGTCCGGTCGACCAACAGTTTCAGCTACCACAATGTTGTCCGAAGATAATTGGACTGAAGAAACGATGAGCAAGAATATCTTCAAAGCATTGCTCAAGGTACAAGGTAACAAAACTTTTTGTGGTAAAAAAGAGGATGAATTAAACGATTGCGTTAGGGATGTTCTTAGCATGGTCTATGAGATGAAGGATCAGACTCGGCAAGGAACCTCCCCCAGTGGGAAAGATGCTGGTGAAGTGGATTTACAAATATGTAGAGATGGATTTCCTATTGCTATGATAGAGGGATTGAAGGTTAATTCTGTAGATCGGAACTACATACAGACCCATATAGACAAAGTGCTTACGTGCTATGACCCGTTTGGGTGTCCTTATACTTACATAGTAATTTATGCAAAGGTTAAGAAGTTTGCAGACTTTTGGACAAACTGTCTGAACCTCATCCGGGAAGAGTATAGCTTTCCGTATACGATAAAAGAAGAAATCCAGGAACTAAATCATATGTACGCGTCTTCGAGACACGCAAAAATAGTGCTATTACGCGATGACAGAGAAGTGGCAGTTCATTTTTATGCATTATCAGTGCAGTGACTATAGTGAATTATTGCATTAAGGCAAGATAGGTGTTAGGCATGAATATTAAAATAATATTTTACAAATCATCATCAAAATATTATGATTCGGTTTGTCTACAGTGTGAAAATTTTGAGGATTTTACTCAAGAAAAATCTGTAAATACACTAGAAATAGGAGAAACCGATATTCGTCAGCGATGTTTTGAAGTAAAGAGTATCCTTGAGACAATTAGACATTGGACGAAAACAGAGTATTTTATTGATGGGAAGAAAGCTACAATATCAGATATTGACAGTGTCTTTTCTGTTATTGCGTGTGAGAATGAATGCAATTCATGTGTTTTTCCAGAAGAGCATTGCTATGAGAGTGCCGGATGGGGATGTAAGTTTCTTGGCGTAGTTGCTTTAAGAAAGAATTCATATTACTCTTACCGCTCAGACAGGTGTTGGTATGAATTTGGACATTTTGAAAACGATGTTTGGAGAGTAGATAAAGCACGGATCAAGTCTATGATCCAAAATGAAGTTCAAGAAAAATATGTTGAAATATGTCAACATTTTTCTTTTGAACGACTGGAAAAGACTTTAGCTACATTACCAGATGTTATTGAAGTGACAGATGATGGAGAGTGGGAATATAAATATCGCGATGCGCCAATGGGAATGAAGCAAAGTGAGATCATTGGAGTTAAACCAAAAGAAAAGCGATCAGAAGGTTTTGGCAGTTCTTTCTCAATATCTTTATTTGGAAATAAGCGGGAAGAACCTGAAGAAGTTACGAAATATATTCCATCTACAACATTTAAAAGTATAGGCGGCATAGATGAAATAGTGCAGCAAGTGAGGGAAGTTATCGAGTTGCCGTTGATTGCTCCGGCTTTGTTTGAGCACTATCATATTAAGCCACATAAGGGTATTTTGTTATATGGCCCTCCTGGCTGTGGAAAAACATTGATAGCAAAAGCTATCGCAAATGAAATTAATGCGCATTTCATTTCTGTGAGCGGACCAGAAATTTTGAACAGATACGTTGGGCAATCTGAAGAAAATCTGAGGAAAATATTTGATGAAGCCAAGAAGATGAATCCTACGATTATTTATTTCGATGAATTTGATTCTATTTCTTCAACAAGGGACGCGGATGGTAATCCACTAATGGCTAGTGTTGTAAATCAATTATTGACTTTGATGGATGGTATTGATGAGAGTAATAGGATATGTGCAATAGCTTCAACAAACAGAATTGATATGATTGACGATGCCATAAAGCGTCCAGGGCGATTTGATTATGTGATAGAAATACAGCGCCCCTCCCCGGACGGTTGCAAAGCAATATTTAGAATCCATACAGAAGATATGCCCATTGAGAAACGTTTTAATAAAGATGAATTTGTTAATAGATGGTTAATTGGATGCTCTGGTGCAGAAATTGCCTTTGTAGCTTCAGAAGCTGCTTATAACTCAATTAGAAGAACAGTGGATATAAACTATATGTTTGTGAATAATCAAGAAATCAATATCACCGATAATAATATGATTATTGAAGAAGATTTCATTAAAGCGGCAAAGAAACTCAAGGAGAGTCAGAAACGTGCCGAGACTGCAAAATGGAGATACTGATTAACCCATAAATTTCATAGTAGTAAGCCCCCCAATTTCTACTACATTTTTACTACGATTGACTGCTACAACTTGCCGCATTTTGCCCTGTTTTGATATTTCTGTGACATTGTTCCCTGTCTGAGGCGTGACCGTAGAGGTCGGCAAATCGAGGCAGGATAGCGTATTTTAGGAGGACTTTCGATTATGATTAAGATACTTTTCGTCTGCCACGGCAACATCTGCCGCTCTCCCATGGCGGAGTTCATTTTCCGTGATCTGGTGACAAAACGTGGTCTGTCCGATCAGATTTCAATCGCCTCTGCTGCTACCAGTAATGAAGAGATTGGCAATCCGGTGCATCCGGGAACTAGAGGGGTACTATCCCGTCTGGGCATATCTGCGGCGGGAAAATATGCGGTGCGGATGGAGCGCAGCGACTATAAGAAATACGACTATCTCATTGGGATGGATCAGTGGAACCGGAAGAATATGCTGCGGATCTGCGGGGAAGACCCAGAAGAGAAGATCCATCTTCTTCTGGATTATACAGATGCGCCAAGAGATGTGGCAGATCCCTGGTATACCGGAGATTTTGAACAGACCTACCGCGATATAGTGCGGGGCTGTGAAGGGCTGTTGACATATCTGACAGACGCAGAGGATATATCGTGATATTACGATTCACAGCATCCTCCCCTCATCTGTGTTAATTCCCCCTCTTTCGATTTTTATGCAGTTGTGATACAATATAAGATAATTGTGATGCCACAGAATGGAGTCGGAATGGAAACCTTTGTTACCTTCGAACATGTACATAAAATATATCATACAGGAGAGATAGAGATCACTGCCCTTGAGGATGTCAATTTTGAGATCGACAAGGGTGAATTTTGCGTGATCGTGGGAGCTTCCGGCGCTGGGAAGACCACCATACTGAATATACTGGGGGGAATGGATACCCTCACAAGCGGCAGGGTGTTATTGGACGGACAGGAGATTTCCGCGTACAACAAGAGAGAACTGACTACTTACCGCCGCTATGACATCGGCTTTGTATTTCAGTTCTATAATCTGGTACAGAATCTGACTGCACAGGAAAACGTGGAGCTGGCGGCGCAGATATGCAAAGACCCGCTGGACGCAGCAGAGGTGTTGCGGGAAGTAGGGCTGGAGCATAGACGGAATAATTTCCCAGCACAGCTTTCCGGAGGGGAACAGCAGCGTGTGGCTATCGCCAGGGCGCTGGCCAAGAATCCGAAGCTGCTCCTGTGTGATGAGCCGACCGGCGCATTGGATTATAATACGGGAAAGGCTGTGTTAAAGCTGCTGCAGGACACCTGCCGCAAGAAGGGCAAGACCGTGGTGGTGATCACCCACAACCAGGCATTGACGGCGATGGCAGACCGTATTATCACGGTGAAAAGCGGCACGGTAGTCAGTATGGTGAAAAATACGCATATCGTGGATATTTCCGAGATTGAGTGGTAACGGACATTTTTGGATTCAGGGGATACAAGAAGGGCGGATACAGAATGAGAAAGAGTGCAATAACCAAATCTACCTTTCGGGAAATCAAGCAGAGTTTTGGGCGCTTTGCTGCGATTCTGACCATTGTGGCTCTGGGAGTGGGATTTTTTGCAGGTCTTAAGGTGACTAAGCGTGCAATGATCGCCACGATGGAAGCATATTGGGAGAGAACGCAGTTTTACGACTACCGGATCATGTCGACGCTAGGCTTTGAGGAGGAAGACGCAGAATTCCTCCGGCAGCAGGAGCAGGTACGGGCGGTGGAAGGCGCACAGAGCTTTGATATTATTTATGTAAATCAGGAAGGCAATGAGGGGGTACTCAAAGCCCACAGCCTGACAACATCTGTCAATCAGATTCAGTTGACGGAAGGAAGAATGCCGGAACAGGCGAATGAATGTGTGGTGGACGCTAATCTGTTTGACGCATCTTCTATAGGCAGCCGGATATGTCTGGCGCAGGATAATGAGCCGGAGGATATGGAGCATTTTGCCTATACGGAATACGAGATCACCGGTATTGTGCGGTCGCCGCTTTATATACAGTTTGAGCGAGGCAACACATCTTTGGGCACCGGAACGGTAAGCGGCTTTTTTTATTTGCTTCCGGAAGGATTTGCAGAGGATTACTATACCGAGATATATGTGAAATTTGATGCGGATTTCCCGCTGTACGGCGATGAATATGAGTCATTTATGGACGGGAAAGAGGATGACTGGGAGGCGTTTGCAAAACAGGCGGCAGACCAGAGATTTCAGCGGATCATAAATGAGGCGGATGAGAAGATCGCATCGGCGGAGGAAGAATTAGAGCAGGAGAAGACGGAGGCTCAGGGGGAACTGTCTGCGGCAAAAGAAGAGCTTGAGGAAGGAGAGCAGCAGTTATCCCAGGGGGAACGGCAGCTTACGGATGCGCGCAGTACACTGGAAGAGGGCAGGCAGCAGCTTGCTGATAAGGAAGCAGAGCTGGCTGCAGCAAAGCAGACAATCGCAGATAAGGAAGCAGAGCTTGTGGAAGGAGAGCGGGCTCTGAACCATCAAATTGCATCCTGGAATACCCAGAGTGCCGAGCTGGATGAGGCAGAAGAGAAGCTGGAGGAAGGCTTTGCAAATCTGGCGGAGCAGCGCCTGGGTCTGGATGCACTGGAGGCGTCTTATCCGGCTGGAACCATGCCGGAGGATGTGGCAGCGCAGATTGCGGCAAACCGGGCGCTGCTATCGGGATATGAGGCAGAGCTAAACAGCCGGAAGGCACAGCTTGAGGAGGGAAGGAACGCCCTTGCAGCCGGATGGAACCAGATACAGGGGGCACAGGCACAGATGGAAGCCGGGAAGACGGCGCTTGCAGCGGCAAAGACAGAAGTGGCAGAGGGTGAGCGTCAGCTTGCGTCTGCCAGGGCAGAGCTGACCGAGGCGGAACAGACGCTTTCGGAACAGGCAGGGGAGTTGGAATCTGCCAGACAGGAATATGAAGAAGGGGTTCAGGAATACCAGGAAGGTCTGGAAGAATTTGAAACCCAGATCGGCGATGCGCAGCAGGAGATAGAGGATGCAAGGCAGGAACTTGCGGATATGGATGAGCCTGAGACGTATGTGTTGGATCGTAATACGAATGTGGGATATGTCTGCTATGACAGCGATTCCTCTATTGTGGAGGGAATCGCAAATGTATTTCCGGTCTTCTTCTTTCTGGTGGCGGCATTGGTCTGCATGACCACCATGAACCGTATGGTGGAGGAGCAGAGAACTCAGATCGGCGTATGGAAGGCGTTAGGTTACTCGGACGGTACGATTATGTCCAAATATATCATATATTCGGGCACGGCGGCCGTGACGGGCTGTGTGCTGGGATTCCTGGGCGGAACATGGCTCTTCCCAAGGGTCATATGGGAGACATACCGCATTATATACCAGCTGGATGATATTCTCTATATATTCGACTGGAAGTTGGCATTGTTGTCTCTGTTAGTGTCGGTTTTATGCTCCATAGGAGTAACCTGGTTGTCCTGCCGCCGGGAACTGAATCTGGTGTCGGCGGAGTTGATGCGCCCGAAGGCGCCTGCCGCGGGGAAACGAGTGTTTTTGGAGTATGTTCCGTTTATCTGGAAACGGCTGAGCTTTCTGCGGAAGGTATCCGTGCGCAATATTTTCCGTTATAAGAAGCGGCTGTTTATGATGATTACTGGTATCAGCGGATGTACGGCGCTGCTGCTCACAGGATTCGGTGTCAGGGATTCCGTGGTGCATGTGGCGGATGTGCAGTTTGATAAAATACAGATATATGATATGAGCGTGACCTGTTCGGGCTCTGCCGAGGAGAGCCTGCAAGAAGAAATCAGTGGGAGCACCAAGGCATCAATTGCAGAATATCTGTGTGTCATGGAGACCTCCATGGACGTGGTGGCAGGTAACAGCAGAAAAGATGTGAATCTTGTGGTGTTTGACGGCAGGAATGATATTTCCGCTTTTTTAAATCTGTGTACCCTCCAGGGAGAACCCTTAGACCCTCCGGGGGAGGGGGAGGCGATCCTGACCCATAAGGCGGCCCAAAAGCTGGGCTTGGAGGAAGGAGACACCTGCCTTTTACAGAATGCGGATATGGAGAGCATGACGGTACGGATTACAGGAATCAGTCAGAACTTTATAGATAATTATGTATTTATTGGAGAAGACACCTATACCGGTCAGATGCACAGAGCGCCGGAATTTAAAACGGCATATATAAATATCGGAGAGGGGGAAGATGCGCATCGGATTTCGGCAGATTTGATGAATCGGGATGGCGTGGTGCGCGTTACGGTGAATCAGGATATACGGGAACGTGTGGCAAGCATGATGCAGAGTATGGATCTGATCGTTGCGGTTCTTATCCTCTGCGCGGCGGGGCTTGCGTTTATCGTATTGTATAACCTTACCAATATCAATATCACAGAGCGCGTCCGGGAAATCGCCACAGTAAAGGTACTGGGCTTTTACAGGAGAGAAACGGCATCCTATGTATTTCGGGAAAATGTGATACTGACCGCTCTCGGTACAGTGCTGGGCCTTGTACTGGGGCATTTCCTGCATTTGTTTGTCATGAGTCAGATACAGATTGACCTGGTGTCATTTGATGTTCGTGTGGAATTTCTGAGTTTTGTGTACAGCATCATACTGACCTTTCTCTTTGCATGGTTCGTAAACTGCTTTATGCGTATCAAGCTGGAAAAAGTCAGTATGACGGAATCCCTCAAGAGCGTGGACTGACCAGGAAATATCAGAGAAGAAGAGGCTGTCGCATAATTGCTCTTATGAAAATCATAATCCATTCTCCGGGATTTGCAGGCATACACGGGATATCCTTGAGCCGGTGCGTGTAAATTCCGCTGTCACCGACGTATCATATTTTTTTCTGTCTTTTTATGCTTCGACAATCCTTTTGGCGTGTGTCCGCCTGCTGAGTGACATGCGGCTTCGGTTTCTAGTTTCTCTAGATGGGCATTCTTCTGTGGTCGATATGA
>JAIEAP010000008.1 GCA_029071325.1 Lachnospiraceae bacterium
AAATGTAGTAAGAGGGCAGGTGATAGAATAATCTTCTACCCTCTCCTAGGTAAAATAAATTTCGACCTCGTACGAGGTCGAAATAGAAGGTAAATCAGCGGATGAGGACTGAATTTTGCGATTTTTGTATTTTTACAGCGACTGTTGATGCAGATCTCTGACTTCCAGCTTAAAATGGTGACTGAATGAGGCATTCAGACTTAAAATGAAATTCTGGCCTGCAATATTGAAGTTGGATCTGGATTGTTCCGGCGGTATATATCTGGCAGTTGCCTTTAGTCCGGGAAACAGTTTGATTTCTATATTATTATGATGACTGCTGAAAGTGTCCTTCACCACCTTACCCAGTGTATTCAGGATAGCCGTGATCTCAGGAACAGGGTATCCGCTTCTATCATGGATTTCGGAAATTACATATTTCTGATTATAATATTTCTTTTCTTCGGGTATGGCAGTTCCCTCCTTTGTTGATTTGCGTTTTTATTGCGCGATATCCCATGCCGAACAGACGGATATCCGTTCCGCCCGGTTCTAGCTGTTCCAGTCTTGCGGCGGATGCCAGGATTGCCTGGTTGAAGCTGTCGTTGCCGCACAGGAAAAGCACCGGCAATAATATGTTTTTAATGGATAGGTTCTCTGCATCTTCCAATGAGCTGAGTAATTGGAATAAGGTAGAAAATCCTATTTTTTCGCGTTCTATCTCAGCTACAAGATTCTGGTATAGTGATTGCGATTGCTGTAGTTTATCTGCCCGGTCCGATTCGGAATGGAACATATGGTTTCTTTGTGCCAGGTATTTTTTCAGCATTTCGCATATCTGATCGACCTGCTTATGATTTACATGGGAACGACAGTATTTTGTGCAATCCAATATGGCGGCAAATGGAAGCAAGTCCTGCTTGTATGGATTCTTGACCCGAAAGCCGTTTACGATGGTTTGCAGGTAATCCATGGAAGTATGATACTTGCAGTAATTCTTTTTGTCGGGGCTGTAATAGCCTTTCTGTCTTGAAATATGGGAAAAGAAGTGGGGCGTTTTCCTCTTATTGTACTCATCACTGAGGGCTTCTTTATACTTTTCCCGCATTTTATTCAGTTCTCTGCCGTTGTTGATATCAAATTCTTTCTTAGCTTTATCAATCTCGATACCGGACATGACGTCTAATTGGCAGATGTCGTAATACAGTTCCCGGATATCATCATAGGTGCTGCCGTGATACATCCTGTCCCACAATAGGGAATTCAGTTCCTGGGACAGGTTGATGATCTCACCGATCTTGTTGACCGACGTTTTGATGTCCAGGTCTGCCTGATCTTCCGGCGTATAATGCCTTGTGACCTTTTCGGCGTGGACGAAGGAGGTAGGCGTCCGGAAGATGGAGTAGTTCCGTCTGGCTGCCCGGATCAGGACCTCATTGTCCGTCAGTAATACGGAATCGCTGTCAAAATCTGCACCTGATAGCCGCTGTAATACATTTTCTCCGATGGAATTGATGCACACGATCTCATCGGTAAGATTAAAGTAGCGGTCGATGGAGGGATTTTCCCGATTTTTTGCCAGCCAGATATTGCCCATAGTCACATGAGGGCTTCTGGAACCAAGCAGGGTCTTGTCATAGCCGAATCGTGTATTGTGGATATTGCCGATACCTATCTGACTGGCACCCGTGAAGATTCCGATGGACTGTTGCAGCATTTCTATGGGATTTCCCAATAGGGTAGAATAGTTGCCGTTTACATATACACGACCGTTTTTCAGGTTTTTATAGTAGGCTGCCAGCAAATGGTGCAGAAATTCCTGATAATACTTCGTATGCGTAAACCGGTCATTGATACACATCAGATGATACACCACGTCATTCCTGTTTTGCATGGGTCTTGCCAGGGGATTCATTTCCCGGATGTCAGGATACTTGATATAGTATCTGACGACAGCGGGCTTATCTCTTAATAGCTGGGCAAACTCCAAAGAATCCTGTAAAAACTCCCGCATTTCATCCTCCGACAGCTGAAGGGTATTGAGTAATTGATAATGGGTCTGGACAAGCCTGCCCCCAAAGAAGGGCGTTTTCTTGTCATGTTTGACGACGCCAAATTCGGGATACAGATGATCCAGCCAGTGATCCAATGTATCAAATTTCAGGTATTTGATGCTGCTGGGTGTTGTGATCAATTTGATGTCTTCGATCCGTCTTGCTCTTGTCCTGCCGTTTAACTGGGCAACGTCTGTGATATGATGATCCCGGAACCACTGCTGGATATTGCAGTTGAAGCAGCAGGATTTGAACATGAGATTTCTTAAAAGGACCATTCCGTAACTGGTATATGGGCCCATCAGGGATACGTCGATGAGAGATTGTCCGTCCCATATGTTGTTGGTGATCTCACAGTTGCTTTCGGAGGTAGTGAGCCATCCGTTTTCATTGTGAGTTTCGATGACATCCTCCCGGAACAGGCTTTCGTAATCGTCAATTACCAGGATGTTTTCCGGTGAAATAGGAAGGGTGTCAATGATACTGCTGGATGGAAGCGAAATATAGCTCTCATATGCGGCAAGGTCTACTGGCTGTCCTTTTTTCAGGGAAATATTTCCGGAACTGAATTTTAAAAGCGGTTTCCAGAGTTTTTCGTTGACAAATAAGCATTTTCCTACACGGGCAGAGCCGGATGAACGTTTCATCCTGCAATATTTCACACCGTTACAGACAAAGCCGTGCTGGTACAATTCCCTGCGAAGTTCGGCGCTGCATTTGGCGGTTGGGAGTTCTTTGATCAGCTGATACTGCTTTTGCACTGTCGTTCCCTTGTTTTTGTTATGGATTTCCACATCTGCAACATGAAAATAAGATGGGAGGTCCTCCACAGGTGAACAAAGCTTCTCGCCGATCTGGATTCCTACAATCTCTCCGCGATCGTTTCTGGCAATACAGTCTTTGAACATAAGAGATTTGTAGTAGTATCCGAACTTTACAAAGGTGCCTTTGGTGACAGCATTCCATTCCTTCACGGAATATTGGAAGGTCAGGTTGATCACCTGCGTAGTATAAGAGTGATCGTTTACCTGGAACGCGAAATCCCGGCGCCTGTATTTTCTATAATAAATATTCTGCAATTGTATGAGATCCAGACTGTAATCCAGGCTGTTTGTAAACTTGTGCAGGTTGTACTGTCCGTTTTGCAGTTTCAGATTGTAACCATCCGATTGCGCGCCTTTGCAGTGAGCAGCCAGATAAATATCTTTTGCGTCAATGGATGGTATGTAGATTCCCTTATGTTCCAAATCCATTCCTCCCTTTGTATTCGTGATCATGTGCTATTTCCTTATGACCTGTCCAGCCAGACCTCCCAGTATCCGTCGCATAATCTTGTCCTCAAATCTTCGTAATGGAATTTTAAGAGATCCATGATCTGATACATGTAATAGCAATAGTCCACCTGTCCAGCGCGGATATTGTGTAATACGTCGTTGATGTAAGAGCAGTATGCCTGCCAGTTGGTCGGTCCGTGATAACTGCCGGCAGTTTCCTCATTCCATACGCCGGATTCGTTGGAATTGGTCATTCCCAGTTTCCGTTCACCATTGCTGTATGGCGTGACCAGGAATTTGCGGATCTGAAATTCTTGCTGCCATTTCTCGTCGGTGAGCCCGGCGTATGGTCTTCCGTTGGTACTGGAAATGAGTTTTTTCTCTTTCAGTTCTTTTAACGTCATATTTTGATACATCTGTGCTTCCTTTCTTCGTGTATGCTTCATGTTGACCAATGGCGGTTTGTGGATATGGGTACAATAATTATTTCTCTTTTTGGATAAGAGATTTTCTGAAAAAGAAAGGATGGTCTAAGTCCTGTTTATTGAACAGTGTAGGAGGTATGATATAAGCGTATCGTTTTTGGATATATAATAAGGAAGTAAAGGGGGAAAGATCACAAATGGAACGAGAGACGAACACATGTTCTAAAAAGTATTGACAAAAACGAACACACGTTCTATAATGG
This sequence comes from Lachnospiraceae bacterium, assembly GCA_029071325.1. Classification (GTDB taxonomy): domain Bacteria; phylum Bacillota; class Clostridia; order Lachnospirales; family Lachnospiraceae; genus Roseburia_C. The sequence goes on from JAIEAP010000008.1 coordinate 3,996, forward strand.
CTATACAAACGAAATGCAAAATTGGCAGTACAAAAGAGGAGAGTGTATTAAGATGGAAGCAGTTTTAACAACTTATTACGCTGACAATGCGAGAAAACTTCATAGGATGGTAGACAAGATACTATTAAAGTTTGGAGGATTGTCAGATAAGGACATGGATGATTTTTATTCCCTTGCAAACGAGGTGTTTGTGGACGTCATGAGACGGTATGACCACGCACAGCCTTTTGAGGTATTCCTGTATTCCTGCCTGTCGAACCGGATCAAGACGGAAATGACGAGACGGCACAGGGAGAAACGGATGGCAGACAGGCTGTCGGTGTCTATCGATATGCCCATCGGTGATGAGGAAGATGTCACGGTGGGTGATATGATTGCGGACAGTTTTGATATGGAACAGGAAGTTCTTCAAGAAAAAGGAGAAAGATATAGTAAGCGGATGCGTTTGTATCTGAGCAGGCTGTCTGACCTGCAACGGGAAGTTTTGCAGCTTACGACGGCAGGATATCTTCCCGGTGAGATCCGGAAAGAATTGCAGATCAACGCAAAGCAGTATACGGATTGTAATACGGCGATCCGCTCTTATAGAAATGTATCCGTATTATTTTGAGTGATGAAAAATTGGAGGGATGAGAAATGTCAAAACCGCGTAAACAGACTTATACCATGGATATGTATTTAAATAAAGTCAGGGATATGGATATCCGCAATGATGCGGACGTTCAAAGACAATTTGTTTGGAGCAATGAGCAGGTGAATGAGCTGATCGTCACGATTCTTACGGAGGACTATATACCGCCGGTCATCCTCGGCGAAGAGAATAGTTCCCAGTTATGGATCGTAGATGGCGGACAGCGGACGGCGGCTTTAAAGAAATACAGGCATGGCAATTACAAAATTACATCGGCAGTGGAGAATTCCCGGATTTCATATAAGGCAAAGGTCAGGGATGAAAACGGGAAAGTGCTCCTTGATCCGGTTGGGAATGTTGTGTGGGAAGATGCGTCATTTGACATTAGAAATAAGTCTTATGAAAAATTACCGGAAGAACTGAAAAAGAAGTTTAATGAATATCAGGTGGAAACCGTGATACATGAGCACTGTGACAATCACAGAATCTCACAGTTGATCAAACGCTATAATAATCATACTTCTATGAATACCAATCAGAAAGCTTTTACCTACATTGACAATTTTGCCAGGGATATCCGTGAAATGCTGGACGGAAAGTTCTTTCTGGATTGCAGTAATTTTACGGAAACAGAGAAGATAAAAGGCGTAGTGGAACGGGTGATCGTCGAGACTGTGATGTGTTCGAATCATTTGAAGCATTGGAAGAAACAGACGAAGGCCATCTGTACCTATCTCAATCAGAATGCGGCAAGAGAAGAATTTGAAAAGCTGGCAGATCATTTACATAGATTGGAGTGTGTGATCACGGATGATGTGAAGGATATCTTTAACAGTAAGGATGCCTTTTTATTCCTGACGCTGTTTGACAAATTTGCAAAGCTGGGTAAGAAAGATGTGATGTTTGCCGAGTTTCTTAGAGCATTTAAGCAAAAACTCAGAACCAGAGAGGTAAATGGACAGTTGTTTGATGAGGCGGACCGGGATAAGGGAACGAAGGATAAGGCGGTCATCATTGCAAAGCTGGAAATTCTGGAAGCTTTGATGCTGGAATTTTTGGAATCGGGCGAAAGCTGTGACAAGATATCGGAGGAGGAGCGTTTCATCTCGGAGCAGGTAGGCATCCCTGTAAGTGAATTGCGGGAGGATATGGAGTTTTACCGGGAATCCCTGGATGACCTGGAAGAAAGAACCATCCGGTACGGTTCCAAATTGTTGGAGGAGCACAACCGATTATCCCTGTTGGCAATGATCGTATATTCTTATCAGAATGATATAGATTTAGATCGGTGGATGGCGGAATATGCCAAAAAGAATCATACATATCTGGCAGACCAGAAGAGGAACTATTTACGGATGAAGCATGATTTGGAGCAGTCTATGATGGGAAAAGGCAGAAAGAGTGCGTAAGGGAACATAGTACAGTTGTTGTTGACATACCTTGTCCTCACGTTATATGATTAGCACAAATAAATATGTAGGACAGAGGTAAAATAATAATGAAATTAGAGTGGAAAACATGTATCCGGGTGGGGGTAAGCGTTTTTGTACTGTTTCTTGCCATCCGGTATTGGGATGTGGCTATGGGATTTTTGGGGGTTGTTCTGGGAGCGGCATTCCCTCTGTTGCTGGGAGGGATTATCGCTTATGTGATGAATATCCTGATGAGCCTCTATGAGCGCTGTCCGGTATGGAACAGCAATAAGCTTGCGGTTAGGCAGGTCAAACGTCCGGTCTGTATACTGTTGGCTTTTGTGACGATCGTTGTAGTGGTCTATCTTTTGATCAATATGATCCTGCCCGAGTTGATCGCAGGCTTACAGGTGGTCCTGTCAAGTATTCCGGACGCGGTGGAGTCGGCAATCGACTGGTTGCGGGAGCATCTGGATGAGGATATCTGGAAGCAGGTGGAGGGAGTCCTTACCAAGCTGGAAAACATGGATTGGCAGTCAGCGCTGCAAAAGGCAGCAAGCTTCCTGATGAACGGGGTCAGCGGCGCGATGGGTTCTATCGTATCCATTTTGTCATCCTTTGTCTCGACGTTGATCTCTGTGGTGCTTGCTACGGTGTTTGCACTCTATCTGCTGTCAGGAAAAGAAAAAATTGGCGGACAGGTATTGCGCCTCATGAAATGTTATATGGGCGAACCTTTGGAGTCAAAGGTCATGTATGTGATCCGTACCTTTGACAGTTCCTTCCGGGGGTATATTTCCGGACAATGTACCGAGGCGGTCATCCTGGGCACGCTTTGTACCTTAGGACTGCTGGCGCTGCAAATGCCCTATGCTACAATGGTGGGATGCCTGGTGGGCTTCATGTCATTAATTCCTATTGCAGGATCATATATCGGCGCAGCGGTGGGAACTTTTATGATTTTCACGGAATCACCTACGAAGGCGCTTGGTTTTCTGATATTCCTTATCATATTACTGCAGCTGGAAGGCAACCTGATCTATCCCAGAGTGGTGGGCGCATCTATCGGTCTGCCGGGGATATGGGTATTGTCAGCGGTTACGATAGGTGGCGGTATCATGGGCGTTCCAGGCATGCTTTTAGGCGTTCCCCTGGCGGCGTCCTGTTATAAGCTGCTGCGGACGGATATGCATCAACGTGAGCAGCAGGGCAGGCGAGGTATTTTTGTACGCGGCAGGAAGAAGGAAGAGCATTGACCGGGTTGGGACAATACACTTTTTGACCCGTGGATACATACGCTATATCGTGTGGTGCGTCAGTTGGAAACTACTAGTTTTTCGGCAAAATTTTGTGCAAATTGGTAGAAATCGGAGCATATAACAGGTTATGTTCCTGTCATTGTGTCTATAGTGCTGTGTGTGATTTGGTAAATAGCGGCAAAATGCATTTTGAAATGAAGGATAAAAATACGGAAACACTGGATTTTTCTTGTGGAAAATGCTGATAAAATGAAAATTTTAGTTTTTTTTCGGAAAATTGACAAATACTGAAAAAGGTGGCATAATCCGTATGAACCTAAGTCAACTGAGTTTTTTATGATGAAGAAGGTGAAAAAATGAGTGAAAAGAAGATTAAGTTGAATGACACAGAGCAGGTGAGAGATTTTGTCCGTAGTGCAGAGAGGTGTGATTTTGACATCGATATTTTCTATAACAGGGTAATCATTGATGCCAAGTCTTTCCTGGGAGTGCTTAGCTTGGACTTAACCAGAGAACTCACAGTGCAGTATGGCGGACACAATATGGCATTTGAAAACGTTTTGCAGAAATATGCCACCGCGTAATTGGGACCACACATATAAATGCATAAGCGGAAATGAGGAAGAATATAGACGATTCCGGTTGTCTATATTCTTCTTTTTTATTACTATATATGTGTAACAGTTCAGCCATGAAAAGAGTGGGAAGGCGTGTGCTGAACTGTTACCTATAACAGGAGGATGCGAATGGAGACCAGGGAACAGATCAGAATATCCGTGCGCAGTCTTGTGGAGTTTGTTCTGCGTTCCGGAGATATAGATAACCGTGTGGGCGGTGTGGATTCCAGGGAGGCAATGCAGGCAGGCAGCAGGCTGCACCGGAAGATACAGAAGAAGATGGGAGTCAGCTACCATGCCGAAGTCCCATTAAAGCTTGTGGTGGAGGAGGAAGATTACCAGCTTGTGGTGGAGGGAAGAGCCGACGGGATTATCATAGAGGATGAAGTGACCATAGATGAGATCAAGGGGATATACAGGAATCTGGAGTTTCTGGAGGAGCCCATCGGTGTGCATCTGGCGCAGGCGAAATGTTACGCTTATATCTATGGGATACAGCATGATCTTTTGCAGGTAAATGTGCAGATGACCTACGGCAATCTGGATACGGATGAGAGGAAATATTTTACTTATACTTATTCCATGCAGGAATTACAGGAATGGTTTTCCGGAGTGATCCGGGAATATAAGAAATGGGCGGATTTCCAGTATGAGTGGCGTAAGATACGGCAGGAATCTATCCGGCATCTGGAATTTCCCTATGAATACCGCCCGGGTCAGCGTGATCTGGTGTCCGGGGTATATCGGACCATTGCCCGCAAAAAAACGCTGTTTATCCAGGCACCCACCGGCGTGGGCAAGACCATTGCCACGCTGTTTCCAGCGGTGCGGGCGGTTGGAGAGAAGCTGGGAGATAAGATTTTCTATCTGACGGCAAAAACCATCACAGCAAATGTGGCGAAGGAAGCGTTTGCCCTGCTGGCGCAGCACGGTTATCGCGCTAAGACTGTGCAGATCACTGCCAAGGAGAAGATGTGCCTCTGTGAAAAGATGGAATGCAATCCGGACGGCTGTCCCTATGCCAAGGGGCATTATGACCGGGTCAATGACGCAGTGTATGATCTGCTTCATAAGGACATGGCATATACCCGTGAAGTGCTGCTGCAGCAGGCAGAGGAATATCAGGTCTGTCCCTTTGAAATGTGCCTGGACACCACGACCTGGGCGGATAATATCATCTGTGATTATAATTATGTGTTTGATCCCAATGTATATCTGAAGCGTTTCTTCTCAGACGGCATCCGGGGAGATTATATTTTCCTGGTAGATGAGGCGCACAATCTGGTAGAGCGGGGAAGGGAAATGTACAGCGCAAAGCTCTACAAGGAAGATTTCCTGGCGGTGCGAAAAATCTTAAAAGTCTTAAGTCCTGCGGTGGAGCGGGAACTTACAAAATGCAATAAGCTTATGCTTGCGTATAAGAGAGTGTGCGATACCTGCCGGATTTATGAAAATATACCGGATCTGATTTTTGCGTTGATGCGGCTGGGGGCCCGGATGGACGAGTTCATGCAGAAGCATCCTCAGTTTCCGGGGAGAGATGAGGTGAGTGATTTTTACTTTGCCCTGCGGAATTTTCTGAATATCTATGAGAGGGTGGATGATCACTATGTGATCTATGGACAGCATGAAGAGGACGGAAGATTTGCTGTGAAATTGTTCTGCGTGGACCCGTCTTATAACCTGCAGGAGTGTGTGGATAAGGCAAATGCAACCATATTCTTTTCGGCAACCTTACTGCCCATCCAATATTATAAGAAGCTGCTGACGACCAAGACAGATGTGTATGCGGTGTATGCGCAGACTACATTTTCCCAGGAGCAGCGTTTACTGTTGATCGGAACCGATGTGAGCAGTAAGTATACCAGGCGAAGTAAGCAGGAATACCGCAATTTCGCAGAATATATTTACCGGACGGCAAAGAGCAGGACAGGGAACTACATTGCATTTTTTCCATCGTATCTCTTCCTGGATCAGGTGTATGAGCAGTTTATGGATATCATGGACGGGAACATGGAAGTGCTCCGTCAGGAGAGCAGTATGCGGGAGGCGGAGCGTGAGGAATTTTTGCTGTCGTTTACACAGGAACGCGATGCGTCTATGGTGGCATTTTGTGTGCTGGGGGGAATCTTTGGAGAGGGAATCGACTTAAAGGAAGAGCAACTGATCGGAGCCATAATCGTGGGAACAGGCCTGCCCCAGATCAGCAGGGAGAGGGAGATTCTCAAGGATTATTATGACGAGCGTGGGATGTCTGGATTTGACTATGCTTACCGCTTCCCGGGGATGAATAAGGTGCTGCAGGCCGCAGGGCGGGTCATCCGCACTGCCGCAGATGTAGGCGTGATAGAACTCCTGGATGAAAGATTTCTGCAAAGTGATTACAGAGCATTATTTCCCAGAGAGTGGGAGCAAAGGAGCGTCTGCAATCTGTCCAATGTGGAACGCCGGTTAGATGAGTTCTGGAAGCAGTTCTAGAAAAGCCTCTGTGGAGGGGGCGGGCGGAAACGACGGATTTACGGCAGCAGCAAGATGGCGCGGACGGATACGTTCCTTTGTGTGCAGGACGACGAGATCCGTTGCCTGGTCTGACAGGCAATAGTCGGGAATGCAGGCAATGCCAAGCCCGATGCGAGCAAGGTCCATGAGAAGGTCATTGCTGGAGAGCTCCACTTCCGGTATCAGTTCCAACTGATGCTGTAGGAAGAGGGAATGGATAAACGCACTGGTGGTGCTTTTGTGATCCAGCATCAGCAGAGGATAGGAAGTCAGTTCAGAGAGGGAAACAGTCTTTCCGGTCAAGTCAAAATACGCGGGGTTGGCGATAAAGACGTCAGAGAACCGGAGGAGGCGTTTGCGTATGTGCTCCGGGTTCAGTCGTTCATTGGGGGTGTTGGTGACAACCAGATCCACCCTGCCCTGTTCCAGTAATTCCACGCAGCCCAGGGAGGTGGCATTGGTGACTTTGATGGATACATCTGGAAACTGCTGGTGGAACTGCTTTAAGTAAGGCACGAGGAAATAACGGCAGATGGTGTCGCTGGCGCCGATGTGGAGCTGTCCAAGCCCCGGTGTATTGGCGGACAGCAGTTGTTTCTCCCCTCTGGCAATCAGGTTCATAGCAGGTTCAATGTGCCGCAGCAACATTTCTCCCGCCTGGGTAAGCTGCACTTTCTTGGTGCTTCGAATGAAAAGGGACTGTTCCAGTTTACGCTCCAGCGTTTTCACAGACTGGCTTACCGCGGACTGGGAGATATATAGTTTTTTGCTGGCCTCCGAGAAGCTTAGGGAGGTGGCAACATAGTAGAATACTTTATACAATTCATAATTGATGTCCATGTGTGAGGCTCCTTTACAGATAGTGATCGGGACTGCGGCATATTACTGTGATCAGAAGCATATCCTGTCTATGCCCGCAAAACTATAGAAAGAAGGATATTGTTTTTGGTCATAGTAATATGCCACAGTCCCGATTACTCTATTATAGAGTTGGTGGCAATGGGTGTCAACATAAGCAACACTAATAAATAAAATTAAATATATTAATTATTCTAATTGAAATAGCTGTGGTATACTTAACACAATGTGGATCGCAATCACACAATAACAGGAGGATAATCATGGGTAACGTAAGAAGATTGTATGTGGAGAAAAAGGAAGCCTACGCTGTGCAGGCAAAGGAGTTATTTGCAGAGATTAAGAGCTATCTGGGGATACATACCGTGGAGCGGGTACGCACACTGATACGCTATGATATTGAGAATATTTCGGAGGATATCTATCGGCGCGCCGTGAAGACGGTATTTTCGGAGCCGCCGGTGGATGATGTGTTTGAGGAGACTTTTGATGCGGAGGGGGGTAAAGCCTTTTCCGTGGAATTCCTGCCGGGGCAGTTTGATCAGAGAGCGGATTCGGCAGAGCAGTGTGTGAAGCTCTTAAAAGAGGATGAGGAGCCGGTCATCCGCACGGCAACTACCTATGTGATCTATGGTGATATTGATGAAGCGCAGTTAGCTGCCATCAAGCACCACTGCATCAATCCGGTGGATTCCAGGGAGACCGGTATGGACAAGCCCGAGACCCTGGTGACAGAGTTTGCAGAGCCCGAGGATGTGAAGGTTTTTGACGGCTTTTTGGATATGCCGGAAGAAGCGCTTAAGAGCCTTTATGAGTCTCTGAATCTTGCCATGACATTCAAGGATTTTCTGCATATACAGAACTATTTTGCAGGGGAGGAGCACCGGGATCCCACGATGACCGAGATCCGCGTGCTGGACACCTACTGGTCCGATCATTGCCGCCACACCACCTTTTCCACGGAACTTAAAAATGTGGAGTTTGAGGACGGCTATTGTCACGAGCCTATCGTAAAGACCTATGAGGATTATCTTGCCACCCATCAGGAAATGTATCAGGGCAGAGAAGACAAGTTCGTATGCCTGATGGACATCGCGCTGATGGCCATGAAGCGCCTGAAAAAAGAGGGAAAGCTTGAGGATCAGGAGGAGTCGGATGAAATCAATGCATGCTCCATCGTAGTGCCGGTAGAGGTAGACGGCAAGACAGAGGAGTGGCTGGTGAATTTTAAGAACGAGACCCATAACCATCCTACGGAGATCGAGCCTTTTGGTGGCGCGGCAACCTGTCTGGGCGGCGCGATCCGCGATCCGTTGTCGGGACGTACCTATGTATACCAGGCAATGCGCGTGACAGGGGCGGCAGATCCTACTGTGTCCGTGAAAGACACGATGGAAGGAAAGCTTCCACAGAAAAAGCTGGTGCGCGGGGCGGCGCATGGATACAGTTCCTACGGCAACCAGATCGGACTTGCCACCGGTTATGTGAAGGAAGTATATCATCCCAATTACGCTGCAAAGCGAATGGAGATCGGAGCGGTCATGGGCGCAGCGCCCAGGCGTGCAGTACAGCGTCTGACCTCGGATCCAGGGGACATCATTATTCTGCTGGGAGGACGTACCGGGCGCGATGGATGCGGCGGAGCAACCGGTTCATCCAAAGCCCATAACACAGAATCCATCGATACCTGCGGCGCAGAGGTACAGAAGGGAAATCCGCCCACAGAGCGTAAGATTCAGAGGCTGTTCCGGAGAGAAGAGGTCGCTCATATCATTAAGAAATGCAATGACTTTGGTGCGGGCGGTGTGTCTGTGGCAATCGGTGAGCTGGCGGACGGACTGAGAGTAGAGCTGGACAAGGTGCCGAAGAAATATGCGGGTCTGGACGGAACGGAGCTTGCCATTTCCGAGTCTCAGGAACGTATGGCGGTAGTGGTGGCTCCGGAAGATGCGAAACAGTTCTTAAGCTATGCGGCGGAGGAAAATCTGGAGGCAGTGAAGGTTGCCGTGGTAACAGAAGAGCCAAGGCTGGTGCTGATCTGGAGAGGTAAGGAAATCGTAAATCTGTCCAGGGCATTCTTAGATACCAACGGAGCGCATCAGGAGACAGATGTGCGTGTTGAGATGCCAAGGGAGCAGGAGAATTACCTTCATAAGATTGGTATCCCGGCAGTGGCAGAGGCACTGGAGAAAGGTGATATGAGAACGGCATGGCTTGCAGAGCTTGCGGATCTCAACGTATGCTCTCAGAAGGGGCTGGTGGAGATGTTCGACGGTTCCATCGGCGCGGGAAGCGTGTTTATGCCCTACGGCGGCAAATATCAGTTGACGGAGACACAGAGCATGGTGGCGAAGCTTCCGGTGATGAAGGGGAACTGCGATACTGTGACTATGATGAGCTATGGATTTGATCCGTATCTGTCTTCCTGGAGTCCGTATCATGGAGCGGCATATGCAGTGCTGGAATCCGTATCCCGCATTGTGGCAGCAGGCGGTGATTACAGCAAGATCCGGTTTACTTTCCAGGAGTATTTCCGCAGAATGTCGGAGGAACCCAGCCGTTGGAGTCAGCCTTTTGCTGCGCTGCTGGGGGCATACAGCGCACAGATGGGATTTGAACTGCCCTCTATCGGAGGTAAGGATTCTATGTCCGGTTCCTTTAACGAACTGGATGTGCCTCCCACGCTGGTATCCTTTGCAGTGGACATTGCGAAGGAACGTGATATCATTACACCGGAACTGAAAGCCGCCGGCAATGAGCTGCTGTTGTTTACAGCGGCAAGGGATGCATTTGATCTGCCGGATTACGCACAGATCATGAATCTGTACCGTGTGGTGCATGAAATGATCCAGGCGGGTGCAGTGATCTCTGCATATGCGCTGGACGGCAAGGGTCTGGCAGCGGCGCTTGCCAAGATGGCATTTGGAAATAAGCTGGGTGTGACGGTGGAGGATATCGTGTCCCAGGAGACCATGTTTGCGCCGGGCTTTGGTAATCTGGTGGCAGAGGTTCCGGCGGAGCGTGTAGCTGCGGTGATGGATGCGTGCGAGAAGGCCGGATTGACAGCTTATGTATCAAAGGTGGGAGCGGTCAATGACAGGCAGACTTTTATCTATAGAGATGCAGAGATTTCCGTGGAAGAGGCGCTTGCCGCATGGACCGGTACACTGGAGAAGGTATTCCCCAGCCGTGCAACACAGGACAAGGATACGGTCGAAACAGGATTATTTGATACCGATTCCATATATGTCTGCAAGTATAAGGTGGCTCGTCCCACCGTATTCATTCCGGTATTCCCGGGTACCAACTGTGAGTATGACAGTAGCAGGGCGTTTGAGCGTGCAGGAGCGGATGTGATCGTCAAGGTGTTCCGCAACCTGAACGCGGAGGATATACGGGATTCGGTAGAGGTATTTGAACAGGCGATCCGCCAGTCCCAGATCATCATGTTCCCGGGCGGATTTTCAGCAGGAGATGAGCCGGAGGGATCGGCGAAGTTTTTCGCCAATGCGTTCCGCAATGAGAAGATCAAGGAAGCGGTGAATGAACTCTTAAATGAGCGTGATGGTCTGGCGCTGGGAATCTGTAACGGCTTCCAGGCGCTGATCAAGCTGGGACTGGTGCCGTATGGCAAGATTACGCATCAGAGGCCAGATTCTCCCACCCTGACCTATAACACCATAGGGCGTCATATTTCTAAAATGGTATATACCAAGGTGGTGACCAATAAGTCTCCGTGGCTGGCACAGGCCGAACTGGGCGGCGTGTACTGCAACCCGGCATCCCATGGAGAGGGGCGTTTTGTGGCGCCGAAGGAATGGCTGGACGAGTTGTTTGCCAAAGGGCAGGTGGCAACTCAGTATGTCAATGAGGCGGGAGTTCCCACTATGGATGAGGAGTGGAATGTGAACGGTTCCTATATGGCAATTGAAGGAATCACTAGCCCGGACGGCCGTGTCCTGGGCAAGATGGCGCACTCCGAACGCCGGGGAAATTCCGTTGCCGTGAATATTTACGGAGAGCAGGATATGAGACTGTTTGAGAGCGGTGTGGCATACTTTAAATAAATGTTCATACATAGATTTTAGCTAAAATAATTGATAAAATCGTGCGAAGTGAGTATAATAGTAGTACAAAGAGAGGAGTGATGTCATGTCAATCACGGCGACAGAACTAAAGAATAATCTGGGAAAATATCTGCTATTATCGGCAACTGAGGATGTTTTTATCACGAAAAACGGCAAGGTGATTGCCAAGCTGACGAATCCGCATCAGGACAGGGTGGAGATTGCAAAGTCTTTATTTGGCATTTTGCCGAAGGATGCGGATATGGAAGCTGCAAAGGCAGAGAGGCTTGGTGCAAAATAAATGAAAATACTTGTCGATACAAACGTGATCATTGACGCGTTGACAGCCCGGGAGCCATGGAATGTGCATGCGGAAAAGATATTTCTGATGGCGGCAAGCCATACAGTTAATATGTATATTACGGCCAGCGCTGCAACTGATATTTATTATTTGGTAAGAAAGCATCTGCATAGTACAGAAACAGCGAAACAGATCATGGGGAAATTGTATTCACTGACTGGGTTGTTAGAAGTGACAGGAGATGATTGCTTGGAAGCTCTTACGTCTCCCATTTGTGATTATGAGGATGCCGTTGTGGATGTGGTAGCAGCAAGGATGGGTATGGATTATATCGTTACCCGCAATGTCAAAGATTATCAGTCAGGAAAAACCCGGGTGATTTTACCGGAAGATTTTGTAAAGCAGATGGAAGAAGTATCGGAGTAAATAAAGTAATTTGTGCGATTTGGACCGGGTCTTACAGCCCGGTCCTTAGCACGAATTTTTCAATGGCGTATGCCACCCCGTCTTCCTCGTTCGTCAGGGAGATAAAATCGGCGGCTTCTTTTATCAGCGGTGCGGCGTTGCCCATGGCAACACCTATGCCGGCGGCCCGCACGATGTCAAGATCGTTTTCGCTGTCTCCGCAGGTGAGTGTGTTCTCTATGGGAATGCTGAGCATACGGCAGAGGAAGGCGAGTCCTTCTGATTTGGACACGCCCTTTTTCGTCAGTTCCAGGTTATGGAAACCGCCGCAGACATAGGTGATTTCCGGATGTGCCTTTAAGACAGCTTCAGCGCGATCCCGCTCCGGGAAATTGCCCTGAGCGTCCGGAACGAAATTCATGGTCAGTTTGGTGACAGAAAAATGGTTGGCCCGCACATATTCCGTCAGATCCGGCACGATGTTGCGGCTATTTCGTATGTATTGCTTGAGGGAATCCGGCATATCCAGAAGGTCGGTGATATCTGTATTGGATGCCTGGGTATAGCCTATGCCATTGATGAATGCATCCATGCGGAGTTCGTGATGGGACAATTCCTGCAGCAGCGCCGCTCCCTCCTCCCAGGACAGGGCGTTTTCATATAAAAGCTCCTTTTCCGGTACGCGGTAGATGGCGGAGCCGTTGGCGGTAATGGCATACCGGATGCCCAACTCCTCCATGTCAGACAGAGGCAGACCGGAATAGGGGCGCCCGGTGGAAATGACAACGGTCACGCCCTGGTTGGCCGCCTGGCGGATGGCGTCTTTATTTTTGGCGGAAATCATACTGCGGTCGTCAAACAGTGTGCCGTCCAGATCAAGAGCAATCAGTTCTATATGTCGATTCATAGAGTTCTCCTTTATATATCCTCACTTTTTATTGAGTATTGTATCAGTTTATACGGGGAGACGCAAGAAGCAAAGCAGGATACGGTTGCAGAGCCGTCCATTTTCATATATAATCAGTGGGAAAACCAATGAGACGGAGATCATATGAAAATCAGAGATTACATTCAGAAGAACAGGCTGATCACGGACGGTGCATTTGGCACTTATTATGAAACGAAATACGACGGGGAACGCGAGTTATCTGAGCGGGCGAATCTTAGGTATCCGGAACGCGTCCTGTCCATACACCGGGAGTATCTAAATGCCGGGGCGCGGCTGTTACGTACCAATACCTTTGCGGCGAATACCATGTTTTTGACGGGTAAGGATGAGGTACTGGCAACTGTGCATGCGGGCTATACGCTGGCAGAGCAGGCCGCTGCGGAATTCCGGGAGGAACATCCGGGAGAGGATATTTATGTAGCGGCGGATCTTGGACCGATTTACGATATGAATCACCAGGACTATGAGGGCGTGCTGCAGGAGTACCGGGATATCTGTGAAGAATTCCTTGCCTGTGGAGCAGAATGCTTTGTACTGGAGACTCAGAGTGATTTTACTTATGTGGAGCCGGTATGTGATTTTATCCGGTCACGTTCCGATGCTTTTATTCTGGTGCAGTTCGCTTTGGATAAGAGCGGTTATACCCGTGAAGGATTGTCTGCGGCCAGGGTGGTGGAGCAGGCCGGGGCCATAGAGAGTATAGACGCTTATGGCTTTAACTGTGAACTGGATGCGGTTCATATGCTGGGAATGCTTCAGAAGCTTACGTTTCCCAATGATAAATATATTTCCGCGCTGCCCAACGCCGGGTATCCTTATACGCTGCGGGGGAAGACGATTTATTCTGGCAACGCGGCGTATTATAATGAGAAAATGTGCCAGATTGCCGGACTTGGAATGGATATTCTGGGCGGCTGTTGTGGGACAACCCCGGAATATATCCGCCTGCTGGCACAAAACAGCGCCAAATGGCAGCGACCGCCAAAAAGGATCGGCATGCCGCCAAAAGCGGATGTGAAACGGGAGCTGTCTGCTTTTGCAGGAAAATTGGAACGCGGCGAGAAAGCGTTTATCGTGGAACTGGATCCGCCCTTTGACAATGATCCGGCGAAGGTATTGCGAGGCGCGAAGGAACTGCGGAACATTGATGTGGATCTTATCACCCTTTCGGATTCCCCTATGGCGAAAAGCCGCATGGATGCAGGGCAGCTGGCGGTCCGGTTGCAGCGGGAGACCGGGGTAGAGGTCATGCCGCACATTTCCTGCCGGGACCGCAATGTAATTGCCATGCGGGGCGGTTTTCTGGGTATGCAGATGAATGGGATCCGTCACTTTCTGATCGTGACGGGAGATCCGGTGTCCCGGGCGGACAGAGAGCGCGTAACATCGGTGTATGATTTTAATTCTATTAAATGCATGCAGTATATGAGAGAGATGAATCAGGATTTATTTGCGGCGGAACCGCTGGTGTATGGCGGAGCGCTGAACTATCACGGGACGAATCTTGACGCCATCACAGAACGGATGCGATTAAAGCAGGCTGCCGGATGCGGGTTCTTTCTGACCCAGCCCATTTATACCCAGGAGGATGTGGAGCGGATACAGGAGATCCGTGCTCGCGTCGATACTAAGATCATGTGCGGTATCATGCCGCTGGTGAGTTACCGAAACGCCATGTTTGTCCGTCATGAGATGCCGGGTATTCATGTGTCTGACGATATCGTATCCCGGTATCGGGAGGATATGAGCCGGGAGGAGGCGGAGAATGTGGCAATAGAGGTGTCTGTGGAGATTGCGGAGCGTCTCTATGAGATCGCGGACGGTTTCTATTTTATGACGCCCTTTAACAGAACCGGTTTGATCACGCGGATTATTTCATCCATTCGCGAAAGACACTGACCAAAGCAACATAGATAGGAGAGGATTAGATTATGACGAGAGAGGCATTTCAGGACTTAGTGGAACAGGGAACTGTAATCCTGGACGGCGCCACCGGAACGAATCTGCAGCAGGCGGGCATGCCGGTAGGCGTGTGTCCGGAGCAATGGATACTGGAACATCCGCAGGTGATGATCGATCTGCAGAGGGCATATGTGGAGGCTGGGACACAGATCCTGCTTGCTCCTACCTTTACCGCAAACCGTATCAAGCTGGAGGAATACGGTCTGCAGGATGAACTGGAACGAATGAACAGAGAGCTGGTGGCGCTTTCTAAGGAAGCGGCAGGGGGGAAAGCCCTGGTTGCGGGGGATATTACCATGACCGGGCAGCAGTTGTACCCGATGGGCGAATTGATGTTTGAGGAGCTGGTGGAGGTATATAAAGAACAGATCCGTGTGTTATGTGCTGCGGGAGTGGATCTTATTTTTGTGGAGACCATGATGAGCCTTCAGGAGTCCCGGGCGGCAGTCATTGCGGCAAAGGAAACCTGCGATCTGCCGGTTTTTGTGAGTATGACCTTCAGCGAGGACGAACGGAGCCTTTACGGAACGGATCCGGTGACTGCAGTGGTGACATTACAGAGCCTGGGAGCGGATGCAGTAGGTACGAACTGCTCTACAGGACCGGAGCAGATGCTGGAGCCTATCCGCAGGATGTCGGAATATGCCCTTGTGCCGATCATTGCCAAGCCGAATGCGGGGCTGCCGGAGCTTGAGGATGGGGTAACGGTCTATAAGACCACACCGGAAGAATTTGCCGCGGTGGGCGCTCAACTGGTGGAAGCCGGTGCGTCTATGATAGGCGGGTGCTGCGGAACCACACCGGCTCACATCCGGGCACTGACAGAAGCGGTGCACCGTGTCCAGCGCATAGAGCGTACCCCACAGCGCAGACGGCTGCTGACCTCGGAGCGCAAGACGGTGGAAATTGAACTGGACGGTCCGTTTCTGGTGATCGGAGAACGCATCAATCCCACAGGCAAGAAGAAACTGCAGGCAGAGCTTCGGGAAGGAAGACTGGATCTGGTGCGGGATATGGCACGGGCGCAGGAGGAGAGCGGCGCTTCTGTCCTGGATGTAAATATGGGAATGAACGGCATTGACGAGAAGCAGATGATGCTGGATACCATCTATGAGGTGACCTATACCGTAGACTGTCCGCTGTGTATCGATTCTTCTCATGTGGACATTATTGAGGAAGCGCTGCGCATTTATCCCGGGCGGGCATTGATCAATTCTATCTCGCTGGAGAAGGAGAAATTTGAAAAGCTTCTGCCCATTGCCCAAAAATATGGAGCTATGTTTATCCTGCTGCCTCTGTCAGATGAGGGACTGCCCAAGGATACCCATGAGAAACGCAGGATTGTCCGGAAGATATTGGATGCGGCATTGGAGATAGGCATGTACAGGGAAGACATTGTTGTGGACGGTCTGGTGGCAACTGTGGGGGCAAATCCCGCGGCGGCTCTGGAATGCTTTGACACCATTCAATACTGCAAGGAAGAACTGGGGCTTGCCACGGTGTGCGGTCTGTCCAATATTTCCTTCGGGCTGCCGGCAAGGCAGTTTGTCAATACGGCATTTCTGACCATGGCAATCTCCAAAGGACTGACCATGGCAATCGCCAATCCGTCTCAGGAGCTTCTGATGAATGCGGCTTTTGCCACAGATATGCTGCTGTATAAGAATGGGTCTGATATCCGGTATATTGAGCGCATGAATTCATTGGACGATAAGGCAGAAAAGCCTGCGGCGGGAGAGAGCGGCCAGTCTGCACATCATCCTGTGTTTGAGTGTGTGCTGAAAGGAAATAAGGGAAGTGTGATAGCGGAGGTGGACCGGGCGCTGGAATCCGGGGAGCAGCCGTCTGCAATCATCGATACTCATCTGATCCCGGCAATCAATGAGGTGGGTGTTCTTTTTGACAAACAGATTTATTTCCTGCCGCAGTTGATTTCCAGCGCTCAGACGATGCAGCAGGCCATCGAATATCTGGAGCCGAAGATTGAAAAGAGCGGGAAGGAGGAGCCCAAGGCGACCATAGTGATTGCCACGGTAGAGGGTGATATCCACGATATCGGCAAGAATCTGGTGGCGTTAATGCTCCGCAATTACGGCTACCGTGTCCTGGATTTGGGCAAGGATGTGACGGCAGATGCAATTGTGACCACTGCAATACAGGAGCAGGCACAGATCATCGGTCTGTCGGCTCTGATGACCACTACGATGATGCGTATGAAAGAAGTGGTGGAACTGGCGAAAGAGCGCGGCTGCGCAGCCAGGATCATTGTGGGGGGTGCGGCTATCACTCCCAGCTTTGCCGATGAGATCGGCGCGGACGGCTATTCCACCGATGCGGCGGACTGTGTGCGGCTGGTGGAGCGGCTGCTGAACGGGTAGGTTACTATTCGCAGACTCTCCGCACACATGCGCAAAATCAGCCAGCTTCTTCTTACGCGGCTGAGAATAGTAACTTCTTTAGAACAAAAAGTTGAAAAATAGGCTTGACTTCTCGTCAGCCGTATAGTATACTAGTAAAGCGGGTCGCAGTTGGTGACCCGCAGGATATGGGATCTTAGCTCAGCTGGGAGAGCATCTGCCTTACAAGCAGAGGGTCATAGGTTCGAGCCCTATAGGTCCCATCCAATTTAAATAAATATGGCGGAATAGCTCAGTTGGCCAGAGCACACGGTTCATACCCGTGGTGTCGAGAGTTCAAATCTCCCTTCCGCTACGATAGAAACCCTCTGAAAGCAGTGCTTTCGGAGGGTTTCTTCTTTTCCTTTGATAAATAAGATATAAATATGCCTCTTTACGCCTGTATTTTTGAAATAAGCGCCTCTTGCAGAATCTGGGAAAAATTTAGATCCATTGCCATAGCTGCTTCGTTTAGCCATTCTGGTATGCTTAATGTTTTCTTTACTGCCCGTGAGCCTGTGCGCTTTTTATAGGCAAGCATATCAAATTCAATCACCATAAGGAAGGAATCTGGTTCCGGAGTGATCTGGGTTGGATCAGAAACAGCAGGAAATGGCTGTTTATCCTCTTCGCGGCTGGTCAATGCCAGGCCAAGCGCATCAACAGCCATTTCATACGCCTGTGTAATATCATCGCCTTGCGTCAGACATTCCGGGATATCTGGAAAAGAGACCCAGAACCCGCCTTCCTCAGCTTTGTGAAATAGTGCCGGATAAAACAACTTATTCATATAGTGCCTCCTTTTTAGGAAGCGGGACTATTTAAGTCCTGCTTGCTTTAAAATAGTTTGCTCCAGCCCTTTTTTGAGGGCTGTGCTATGATAAGGAACTATGGTTTGGCATCCAGTCTCATCATTTTTCATTTTTACGTGAGAACCATTTTGACTGACGACCTGAAAACCGTTTTTCTTGAGATGAGCAATCATCTCTCGTGGTGTCATTGGCATTTTGATGTATCTCCTTTCCTTATCATGGTTACATTATAGCACGTAATATTACGTATATCAATAAAAATACGTAATATTACGTAAAAATATGACGGGAAAATTTACCGGTAGAACTGAGTGACGTGCAATGATACTGTTTTTACATGAGGCTACTAATATATCAGAGGAGGGAATTGGCAGAAAAGACAGGAATCGGCAGATCGACCTTATATGATTATGAAATTGGAAAACGTTGCCGACGCTGGACAATCTGGAAAAGATTGCGAAGGTATTGGGCGTTAAAATCAGTGATTTGTATATGGAGGATTAATTTTTAGATAGTATCGGTCTGTATAAGTAATTTCTATTTATCTTTACTCAATTCATCCATAAATCCGGCAGTAATAATACCCGCCGGCATGGCGACAATAGCAATTCCAAATATCGACGAGATCATCGTTATTACTCTTCCTGCGGTAGACACAGGGTATATATCGCCATATCCAACAGTTGTAAGGGATACCGTTGCCCAGTAGATAGCTTCAAAGAAGGTTTCGAAAGATTCCGGCTCGATATTTATGATGATCAGTGCTGTAATAATGATATAGGCAACCGTGATTCCGCATATCGTAAGGAGCGATTCTTTTTGTTTTTTAAATACAGAGATAAACATAGAGACACTTTTAGAATAGCGCATGACCTTAAAGATACGAAAAATGCGCAAGGTCCGTATCAAGCGAAAGGTTTTGAATAATCTGAAGCCGTTATTAAGGGTTGAAATAGATGGCAGAATAGATATTAAGTCAATGATTGCCATTGGAGTGAAAGGATATTGTAAAAATGGAGCAATACCATGTTTATTCAGTTTATAATCGGCTGTGATTAATCGCAGCATGTAGTCAAGAATATATATACATACAGTAATTCGGTCAATCCATAGTGAAAAGCTGGATTGTTGTTTAAAAGCCAGCGGAACAATACTGATGCAGATAGTTATCAGCATAAAAAAATCATATATATTGCTCCAAATATCTCCTTCTTTTGCAACTTCAATGATTTCATATAAGCGTTTTCTCATAGAACTCATCCCCTAGCGTAAGTAGTATATATTCTCAATTATATTCATATATGCAGATATTTCAAGATGTTCGGGTGTTAAAATGCGGTTAAGAAAGGAGGGGATGAGTTGTGAACGATTACAAAAGATTAGCAGCCGAGTACCGCCGAAGAATTATAGAGATGATAGAAAAAATGGAGAATGTCATTTTTTTAAAAAGAATTTATCAATTAACAGAATATTTATACACACATAAAGAGAGGATGTCCCTCTCTATGACTTTAATTAATCATAGTTTTGGGACACTCTCTTCATTTGTCATAGAAATCAGAAGATATTAATTGCCTCCCGGCCCATCCTGTCTGGGACGGCTGGATTCCGGCAGAGGTTCTACGGATCCCTCTTTAGGCGGCTTGCCATTCTTCTTTGATTTATCAGAATACCGATGGCAGTCCTGTCCGCCGCCGTCGGTGTGAGTTGCTTCCCACACGCCTTCGGGAATAGTGCGGATGGGTTCGTCGTTATTTTTCATGGCATACTCCTTTCATTAGTTTCGGAGATAGTATGTGCCGTCGGGTCCTGAAAAATTCCAAGATCCGGCGGAGAAAATGTGAACAGGAAGAAGGAAAATGCCAACAGGCACAAAAGTATCAGCAGAGGCAGGGAAAAGCGGCGGATATCGTCCCGGTCTGACAGCCGGAATCCCGTGAAAAAGGTAATCAGCACACTGATATAAAATATGGCAATATCCACTGCGGTCACATGGAAGCCCAGAACGCCGGAATAAGTATAGTAAAGCACCGGAATGCCGATTAGTCCCAGAAGGATGCCGGTCATCAGGGCAGCAGGATAGGAAGAGCGGTCCGGCAGATGGTACGCTGCATACACCAGACACCCAACAGCAGGAAAGAACAGCATCTTCATGTGCTCCCAGGTAGATTCGTTGACCGGAGCGAACAGGCCTGCGATGGGATTTTCTCCGCTCCACTCGTAGACAAAGTGCAGCAGTGTTCCGAGGGCAGAAGTGAACAGGAAGCCCCAGACAGAGTATTTTTTTAAATGAATGATTTTTCTCTCCATAATGATCTCCTTTATGATAGTATAATAAAAACAGTACATACTTATGAGCAGATATGGATCGAAATGTCAGTGAATATATGGTATGCTTAGAGTAACTATTCAAACCCCCTCCCCATAAATTCGCAAAACCGCACGACCAGTCGTGCTTTAGCCGCTGCGCAGCTAATTTTGCTCATACATGGGGGAGGCGGCTTTATTCGAGCCGCCTTAGAATCATACAATACGCTTCTTTCATGCAAGCATGACGAAGCTATTTGTATGATTCCAAGGGGTTCTGAATAGTTACTGCTTAGCAATAATAAAGAAGTGAGGTAAAAACATGCGGGTAGGAACAGGATATGATGTGCATAAATTAGTGACGGGAAGAAAGCTGATCTTAGGCGGTGTAGAGATTTCTCATGAGTTGGGACTTCTGGGGCATTCCGATGCGGATGTTCTGCTGCACGCCATTATGGACGCGCTGTTGGGGGCGGCGGCATTGGGAGACATCGGCAGGCATTTCCCCGATACGGATCCGGCATATGAGGGAGCATCCAGTCTCAAGCTGCTCTCACATGTGGGAAAGCTGTTGGATGAGAAGGGATATGTCATTGAAAATATTGATGCCACCGTGATTGCCCAGCGTCCCAAGCTGATGGAGCATATAGAGAAAATGGAGCAGAATATTGCAAAGACCCTTGGCATTGCCATAGATCAGGTCAACGTGAAGGCGACTACGGAGGAGCGGTTGGGCTTTACCGGACGGGAGGAAGGAATCAGTGCGCAGGCAGTCTGTGCGCTGTCCACAATATACGAGAACAGTGTGTCAGTGGCGGACAGTGAGACCGGATGCAGTGGCTGTCCTCACTGTGCACGGTAATCGGAATGGTTATGGTATAATGTCAGCAGACATTATACCAGCCGAATGGCATCCGCCGGAGGCAACGTGACCGCTTGCGGTTATGGTATAAATGGTCACAATTATCTGTATAATGCCTACAAATGCTTGATTTTTATGTCAAAACATATTAAAATATGATGTAATAGAAACGGAAAGCGCTTCTTAGGTTTCTGGGAAAGCGCCTGTATGGGATTACAGATTAGCCGCATGGGATGCATATTGACGAAGCCGCCGGAGAATGCAGTACGCTATGTATTTTCGGCAGGAAGCTTGCCTATGAGCTGTTCGGTATAATTTGCATCGCAGTAACGGCATATATCATAACGGTTATGCCGTTTTGTTGTGTTATGATCGTGGGGAAGGATGAAGGGAGATAAGAGATATGCGCGGATTGGAAATAGGTGCAGCCCGTCCTGGAAAACAGGTGCGGAAAGGCATCGTATGGATGCTGTTATTCTCTATGGTGTTTGGATATTTCACGATTACCGGAGCTGCGGCGCCGGAGAACGTGCCGCATATAGAGGGGGATGTTGTGATGCCGCTGCTGTATGAACCGGATGCGGACTATTATGAGGGAATGCTGAGGGATCATTACATTTCCAATCCGGGTACGATGAACGTAATACTGGATAATGCCGGGTATACTATCAGAAGCGTCAAACTGATATGGGAGGATGCTCCTGAGGGAAAGACAAAAGAGTATGAGGTGGGGAACGGCAAGTACAGGAGTGTGGAGAAGTTCCATCTTCTTCTGGTGGATGTAGAGGATATCTTTGGGAATTTTGTGGGACAGTTATTAGGGAAGCCTTATGCAACTAGTTTGAGTTACCTCAGCAAAGAGGAATGCGAACAATTTGTACAGGAATTTTCGCAGTGCAGCCTTTCCCTTGAGATCACGTTTTATAATACTGATGTTGTGGTGAATGCGGATGTGAGCCCCATATGGACGGACAGTAAGGCAGTGTATAATATGCACAGCACCGTGGAGACGGTTGTCATCAACCTGGCGGACAGCAGTACCATTGACAATGCGGATTTTTATGAGTTGGACAATGCCATTGCCCATAGGAAGAATAATACATATTATGTGGATCTGGACAGTGAAGATGATATTGTCCTGCCCATGGATCATTTGTCAGCGGATGCGGTGCTTACCAAATTAAAGATAGGACCGGAGACCATGTATGATAATGTCGATGCCAGCGTGTATATGGAGGATTCTTATACTCTGACCACTGGTGCAGACCCGGAAAAGGGTCGTATGCTCGCTTATGGGTATACGGATGGGAATGGTGTGCAGCATTCCGGATATGCTAATGACAAGGATTTTTCAGATCTGGGTATGGTGTTGTATGATACCGGTCTGTTTGGCGTAGACGGGGAACTGGTGTCTGTGGCTGACTATATCTGGAAGCGTCCGGACGGCACCTGTGAGTTTCAATGGAGAGATGATTGGGGGCAATTTGAACTTACGGTCAATCATGATTCTATTTTCTTAGGGCATGAAAGCGATTTTATGGATATTCTGGACCGCGGCTATATGGTATCCGTACCCAACACAGGTATCCCGGGAACCGCTTTCTCGGAGGAAAATATCCCGCAGGACACTCAGTGCCGGTTCCATATCGAATTTGTGGAGGATCCGGATGATCTGGTGGTGAATCCGGATACGGGAAAAACCAGTATGCAGGAATTTATACAGGCGTTGAAGAACTCCGTTCATGCCGACGGCTCTGAGAAGGAGTTTCGTATATGGTATGAGCTTCTGACCAGTGGCGGGAAGTATGTATTTGAATACTCCGATGAGTTTGCCAAGGAAGAGGTGAGCAGAACGTTGTGGTATCCGGATCTCAAGAGCGTAGGAAAACGTTATGGAGCGCTTGAAGAATATACCGGATACAGAGCATATGAGGATGTTCTCTGTTCCGTGGATTATAAGGCGTACGACTATGATACGCTGGAGTATATCCAGGATCTTGCGCAGCAGTATGGAATCGAGATAGACAGTGAGGCTTCCTATATTCCGGACTATACGCGTGCTGTGATTTCCGATGAGCGCGTATGGGATCATTTCGGCATCCGGGAATCCTATGACACCAGGTATCAGGTGTTCACGAACCGGTATACGGGCGAGAAGGTATTGGGCAGGTCTGCGGCTCCGGAGCGTCAGGGAGTGGCGATCACACCTTCCGGAGAGAGCGCGCTTTCGAACCGGGAGAGAGCCGTATATTCGGATCATGAGGTAAGCATTCCGGTGGCGGATGTAGGGACATTGGATAAGGGCGTAGTCTATAATGTTACTGCCCAGATCATGACAAATGCTCTGAAGTACCTATGCTCTTCGGGCTTTGTCAAGGAGATTGATGGCGCGTCGCAAGTGGATTATAGCGCAATCAATTACAGAAATGGAGAATTCATAAGAAATTCTGCTGTTACCTATACTTTTCCTGGGGAGACTCAGCCCAGGATCAGCACACTGTATACGGAATACAAATGGGGAGAGATAATCCTGGCATCCCGCCCGTCCGTGGCCAGGAAGCTGGCATGGGAGGATGAGGAGCGCGTATTGTCCTGGGACAGACCGGAGGACGAGGGACTTGGCGTAGAAAATGGAGCGGCAAAAAGAGATGATTACGTTTATCTTCAGACATATACGGTAAATGTGTATGATGATGGGGATCAGATCGTATATACGACCACATTCAATGACGAC
>JAIEAP010000009.1 GCA_029071325.1 Lachnospiraceae bacterium
GTGTAATATGTACAGATGCTTGACAAATAAAAATTACTTTGCTATAATCCTGCGTGTAATAATTCTGTAATAAATGTAACAGAAATTGAATAAAATGGCATATAATTGTAATACTAATGCAAATAAGATTATGATTTATGTTATGGAGGTCAAGATGAATTTGAAAAAAAGAGTGATTGAATGTACGGTCACAGCGGTAATGTTGATGATTGTAACCGCAGTCACAGCGGTAATCCGGCCGACAGAGAGCAATGTTATTTCCGAAAGACAAGAAGTGGCATATGATATGGAAGCAAATGGAATCGCAGGTATTATAGAAGAATGCTACAGTCTGGACAGTGCAGCTACGGAGCTCGCAAGCGTAGAGCGTGCCAATGTATCCATGGTGGCGGCGGCGCAGGAGCCTGAGCCGGAATTGACAGAGGAAGAACTTGCCTGGAGCAACAGGCTGATGGCAGATGTGGATGAATTCCTCTATATTAGAAGCACGGCAGATTCAGAGGCTGAAATAGCAGGAAAGCTCTATAAAGGAGCGGCAGGCGAAGTCGTAGAATCTCTAGATGGATGGTATCATATTAATTCCGGGTCTGTGGACGGTTATGTAAAAAGCGAGTATTGTGTCGTAGGTCAGGACGCATATGCTTATGCGCTGGAAAACTGCGATACGGTGGCAACCGTTACGACAAACGGACTGCGTATCCGCGGTGAGGCAAGTGAGGACGGCGCCGTTTACAAAGCAGCAAATGAGGGCGATCAGTTGGTGGTTGACACCCAGGCACAGCCCATTGACGGATGGATAACCGTATCCTATAAAGGAAACACTGCATATGTATCTTCCGAATATGTAACGGTGGAATTGCAGGTAGGAAAGGCAATTTCTACAGAAGAAGAGCAGGAGATGCTGCGCAGGCAGGCGGAGGAAGAGGCCGCAAAGAGGGCTGCACAGACAACCGTAACTACAACCGTACAGCGCGGAGCCGTGGCGGCTTCCGCAGATGAGGTTACGCTGCTGGCGGCGATCATCCAGTGTGAGGCAGGAAGTGAGTGTTATGAAGGCCAGTTGGCAGTAGGTGCGGTAGTCATGAACCGCGTGAGAAGCGGAAGCTATCCGGGAAGCATTTACGAAGTAATCTTCCAGAGCGGACAGTTCACCCCTGCTGGAAACGGCAAAGTAGACGCTGTGATCAATTCCGGTGTCAATGCCAGTTGCGTACAGGCGGCACAGGAGGCACTGGCAGGTATGGATAACACAGGTGGAGCCACAAGCTTCCGCCGGGCAAGTTCCGGATATGCAGGACTGGTCATCGGAAACCATGTATTTTTCTAAGTCTGTTGTAATCTGACGGAAAATATAGTAATATGTAGTCATTCTATAGAAAACGGAGGAGACAACATGGACTTAGGATTGGATGGAGGGCTTTACGGATTAATCGCACTGTTGGTGCTGGTTGTTGTTTTGATCGTGATTCTGGTGTCGTGCATTAAGATCGTGCCTCAGGCAAACGCAATGGTAATTGAGCGTCTGGGCGGATATCTGACCACATGGTCGGTAGGTGTGCATTTTAAGGCTCCCTTTGTGGACCGCGTTGCAAAGCGTGTGCTTTTAAAGGAGCAGGTAGTGGATTTCCCGCCCCAGCCGGTTATCACCAAAGATAATGTAACCATGCAGATTGACACGGTGGTGTATTTTCAGATTACAGATCCCAAGCTGTTTGCATACGGTGTGGAACGGCCGATCATGGCAATCGAGAACCTAACAGCAACGACACTGCGTAATATCATCGGTGATCTGGAACTGGATGAGACGCTGACATCCAGAGAGACCATCAACACCAAGATGAGGGCGTCTCTGGACGTGGCAACCGATCCCTGGGGCATCAAGGTCAACCGTGTAGAGCTTAAGAATATTATCCCGCCCAAGGCAATTCAGGATGCCATGGAAAAGCAGATGAAAGCAGAGCGTGAGAGACGTGAGGCTATTCTTCGTGCAGAGGGTGAGAAGAAATCCACCATTCTGGTGGCGGAAGGTAAGAAAGAGTCTGCAATCCTGGACGCGGAAGCGGAGAAAACAGCTGCGATCTTACGCGCAGAGGCAAAGCGAGAGGCTACCGTCAAGGAGGCAGAAGGTCAGGCAGAAGCTATTCTCAAGATCCAGCAAGCGAATGCAGACGGTCTGCGCTTCTTAAAGGAAGCAGCTCCAGATGCAGGTGTGCTGCAGTTAAAGAGTCTGGAGGCATTTGCGAAGGCTGCGGACGGTAAAGCAACCAAGATCATCATCCCGTCTGAGATACAGGGGATTGCAGGTCTGGCAAAATCCGTAGTGGAGGTTGCATCCCGAGAGTAGATGCTGATAAGGAATCATAATGAAGAAATGAGAGAAAAACGGGCTGCCGCATGGAATGTGGGACAGCCCGATTTTGCATGAAAACCGTCAGGTAAAGATACACGACGGGCGGACAGGAGGAATTATGAACTTAAAAGGAAGACATTTTTTAAAATTAATGGATTATACACCGGAGGAGATCTTGTATCTGATCGACCTTGCGGCAGATCTGAAGGAGAAGAAGCGCCAGGGGATTGCCCATGACAGTCTACGGGGCAGGAATATCGCGTTGATCTTTGAGAAGACTAGTACCCGTACCCGCTGCTCCTTTGAAGTGGCGGCACATGATCTGGGAATGCATGTGACGTACCTTGATCCTTCCGGTTCTCAGATCGGGAAGAAGGAGAGTATCCCGGATACGGCGCGCGTACTGGGACGCATGTTTGACGGTATCGAGTACCGTGGTTACGGGCAGGATATTGTGGAGGAACTGGCGCAGTATGCAGGTGTTCCGGTGTGGAACGGGCTTACCAACGAATTTCATCCCACACAGATGCTGGCGGATATGCTGACCATCCGGGAGCATCTGGGCAGGCTGAAAGGCGTGAAATTAGTATATATGGGAGATGCCCGTTATAATATGGGCAATTCCCTGATGGTAACCTGCGCGAAGCTGGGGATGCATTTTACTGCATGCACATCGGCGGAATATTTCCCGGAGGAAAAGCTGGTTACATATTGCAGGGATGTGGCGGCACAGACTGGAGGCAGTGTTACCCTGACCGAAGATGCCATGGAGGGATCTAAGGGCGCAGATGTGATCTATACCGATGTGTGGGTGTCTATGGGAGAACCTGCAGAGGTATGGGAGGAACGCATCCGGGCGCTGCTGCCATATCAGGTAAACCGGAAGCTGATGGAGAATGCGGGCGAGCAGGCAATCTTCATGCACTGCCTTCCGGCATTTCATGATCTGAAAACCTCTGTCGGAAGAGAGGTACATGAGCAATTCGGTTATGCGGAACTGGAGGTGACGGATGAGGTGTTTGAGAGCCCCCAGTCTGTGGTATTTGACGAGGCAGAGAACCGGATGCATACCATTAAGGCAGTGATGCTGGCGACGCTGGGGGAATAGATGAAGGCAGAGATCTTGACGGCTCTGCGGGAAGCAGAGGGTTATGTGTCGGGACAGCAGTTATGCCAAAGGTTCGGTGTGTCCCGAACGGCAGTGTGGAAAGCGATCAATCAACTGAAGAAGGAGGGCTATGCCATTGAGGCAGTGCAGAATCGGGGATATCGCATCACGGATACACCGGATATCCTGAGTGAGGATGAACTGCGCAGCATCCGTCGGACTGCATGGGTCGGTGAGAAAATATATTACTATGAAGCAACGGATTCTACCAATATCCGTGCCAACCGGCTGGCGGAGGAGGGAGCGCCTCACGGTACGCTGGTGGTGGCAGATGCTCAGGATGCAGGCCGAGGACGCAGAGGGCGCGGATGGGACAGCAGCAGCGGCACCAGCGTATATATGACGCTGCTCTTAAAGCCGGATATCGATGCTGCCAATGCATCTATGCTGACGCTGGTGGCGGCGATGGCTGTGGCGGAAGGCATCCGCAGAGTCAGCGGGCTGAACGCTCAGATTAAATGGCCCAACGACATTGTGATCAATGGAAAAAAGGTCTGCGGCATTCTGACAGAGATGAGTGCACAGATGGATTACGTCAATCATATTGTGATCGGTATCGGCATTAATGTGCATAATGAATCCTTTCCGGAGGATATTGCCCGGACGGCAACCTCTCTGTTGATGGAGAGCGGCGGGGAGCATTTCCATCGGGCACAGCTCATAGAGGCGGTGTGGGAAGCTTTTGAAGGTTATTATGAGAGGTATCTTGCCACGCAGGATCTGCGGGATTTACGGAACGCCTATGATGCCGGGCTTGTGAACCTGGGAGAGCGCGTCCGGGTGTTGGACCCCAAAGAACCATATGAAGGCGTAGCGCAGGGAATCACAGATCGTGGAGAGCTGATTGTAGATAAGGATGGCACCCGGACGCTTGTGTCCTCCGGTGAGGTGTCCGTGAGAGGCATCTATGGCTACGTATAAGAAGGAGAATGAGGATGTATCAGGATGAAATCGTGCTGTGCGGTTCCAGCGCCTATAGCAGAAAATTTTATCTCAACGAAGAATTTGGCAGCCTGCCGGAGAGTATCCGGGAGGAATTGAAAATCATGTGCGTGCTGTATACCGAGGATATCGGCGGAACGCTGCAGTTGGTATTTGATGAAGAGGGAACGCTGTCATTCCGCACGGAGTGCGATGAGGGGGATCTTCTGTATGATGAGATCGGAAGCGTATTGAAGATCAAGCAGTTACAGCGGGACAAGGCAGAACTGTTAGAATCCCTGGAAATGTATTTTAAAGTATTTTTCCTGGGAGAGGAATATTTAGGCGAGGAGGGACCATAATGTTACTGGCAATTGATGTAGGCAATACCAATATTACCATCGGAGTGTTTGACGGGGATAAGCTGGCAGGCACCTTCCGCATGACCACAAAGCTCCAGAGAACGTCGGATGAGTTCGGTATTACCATAGCGGACATGCTGGAGCACAACCGGCTGGGAGTGGCGGATATTGAAGACGCCATCATATCCTCCGTTGTGCCTAATATCATGCACTCTCTCCGCAGCGGAATCATTAAATACTTTGATATCCAGCCGATGCTCGTGGAGCCGGGTATCCGAACAGGAATCCGCGTTACCTCAGAGCATCCCGCCCAGATAGGGGCGGACCGTATCGTAGATGCGGTGGGGGCATATGAATTGTATGGCGGACCGGTTCTTGTGATAGATTACGGTACAGCAACTACTTATGATTTTGTGGATGCAGACGGCAATTTCTTTGCCTGCGTTATCAGTCCCGGAATCCGCATTTCCGCTCAGGCGTTATGGCAGGATGCGGCGAAGCTGCCGGAGATTGAGATTAAGAAACCGGCGTCCATACTGGCGCGGGAGACCATCAGCGGCATGCAGGCGGGACTTGTGTACGGACAGATCGGCCAGACGGAATATATTGTGAGAAACATGATACAGGAGTCAGGGCTTAAGGATGTAAAGGTAGTGGCAACCGGAGGGTTGGGTAAGATCATTGCCAGTGAGACCGACAGCATCCAGTATTATAATCCGAATCTTACACTGGAAGGAATGCGTCTGATATACGCGAAGCAGAAATGATGAAGCTGACCATAGGAAATGTGCCCCTGGACAATCCCCTGATCTTAGCGCCCATGGCAGGAGTAACAGACCTGCCATTTCGTGTGTTGTGCAGGGAGCAGGGAGCGGGACTCATCTGTATGGAAATGGTGAGCGCCAAGGGTATTTTATACCACAATAAAAATACCGAGACTCTGCTTGCGGTGGATGAGAGAGAGCATCCGGTATCTCTGCAGCTTTTTGGCTCCGATCCTGATATCATCAGCCGCATGGCGGCGCAGATAGAGGAGCGTCCTTTTGATATCCTGGACATTAACATGGGCTGTCCGGTTCCCAAGATCGTCAATAACGGGGACGGCTCCGCGCTGATGAAGGATCCTCTTCTTGCCGGGCGCATCATAGAAGCGACGGTGAAGGCGATTCGTAAGCCTGTTACGGTAAAAATTCGCAAAGGCTTTGATGATGCTCACGTCAATGCCGTGGAGATGGCCCGCATTGCCCAGGAATCCGGGGCGGCGGCAATAGCCGTGCACGGGCGCACAAGGGAGCAGTACTATTCCGGGCAGGCAGACTGGGATATCATCCGCAGAGTAAAAGAGGCAGTGCATATTCCGGTCATTGGAAACGGTGACATTTTCACCCCGCAGGATGCGCTGCGCATGCAGCAGGAAACCGGCTGCGACGGTATGATGATTGCCAGGGGAGCCCAGGGAAATCCCTGGATCTTTGCGCAGACCGCTTATTTTCTGGAGACCGGAGAGGAGATGCCAAAACCATCTGTCCGTGAAATGGCGGATATGGTGCTGCGTCACGCCAGAATGCAGATTGCCTATAAGGGGGAGCATATGGGGATGCGGGAAATGCGAAAGCATGCAGCCTGGTATACCGGCGGCTATCCTCATGCATCGAAGCTTCGAAGCCGGATGAATGCAGTAGAGACTTATGAGCAGTTGGAGGAATTATTGCAGGAGTTCGTGTCATATAATGAGACATGAAGCATAGATTCCGAAGACTATCAGAATTCCTGGGACATTTCATTCCCGGAGCGCATAAACAAAAAGCGGAAGCAGCCGAAGGGAAGCAGCCGGAGGAGATCTTGACCGAGGCAATCGAGGAAGCGCCCCGGGAAGAGCTTAAGCCCTATGATCCCTGCACGCCGTATTTTCGGACAATCGTAGAACAGCTTCTGGCGCAGTATGGCCGAAGCTACCGGGATATGCGCCTGCTGTTGGTGGATACGGACCCGGAGGAGGGGACAGATATTCTTGCCAGCGAGGAGGAAATATATATCGTGGATCAGTTGCTGGCAGGGCTTAACGATTGCCGGATCTATACCAACCGCCCGGAGTATTTTGCGGACTTTGCGGAGCAGATATTGCTGGAGTCGGGACTGGTGGCGGAGATCTGCAGCAAGAAGGAACGCATCCGGGACAAAAGCGGGACCGGAAGGAAATACAATTTGATATTGGATTTTGAGACGGCAGGAGACATGGAAGGGAACTGGGGAGGAGAGCATGATATGTATATCCCCATTTACAAAAAGGTCTGGCTGCAGGGGGCGAATCTTGACATTCGTGTGCCCATCGGTTATAATACTGTGATTGTTAAGGGAGTAGAAACGGAGGCAGACAAGAGGCTTCCCGACCGGTTAGAACGTGAATTTTATGCAGAATAGAAAACATATAAGGAAGGTAGAGGAACATGGACAAGAAAAACATTTTGACCTATGAGGGACTGAAGAAGCTGGAAGACGAATTGCAGGATCTGAAGGTAGTAAAGCGGAAAGAAGTGGCGCAGAAGATCAAGGAAGCCAGAGAGCAGGGCGATTTGTCTGAGAATGCAGAGTATGATGCTGCAAAGGACGAGCAGCGGGATATCGAGACCAGAATCGAGCAGATCGAAAAGATTCTCAAAAATGCCGAGGTTGTGGTAGAGGAAGAGGTAGACTTAGACAAGATCAACATTGGGTGCAAGGTGAGAATTCTTGACATGGAATATAATGAAGAACTGGAATATAAAATTGTGGGTTCCACGGAAGCAAACAGCTTAAAGGGTAAGATCTCCAATGAATCCCCGGTAGGAAAAGCTCTGCTGGGCGCCAGCGTAGATGACGTGGTAGAGGTGGAGACCCAGATGGGAGTGCTGAAATACAAGGTACTTAGCATCCACAGATCAAATCAGGAAGCAGTATAAGGAGAAAAAGAATGGCAGAACAGAAGAATGTTCAGGAACAGGATATCAACCAGCTGATCAAAGTACGCCATGACAAGCTGAAGGAATTGCAGGAAGGCGGCAGAGATCCGTTTCAGATTACAAAGTATGATGTGACCCATCACAGTGCAGAGATTAAGGACAATTACGGTACACTGGAGGGGCAGACCGTCTCCGTGGCAGGACGAATGATGTCCAAGCGTGTCATGGGAAAGGCATCTTTTTGTAATGTGCAGGATCTGAAGGGCAGCATTCAGATTTATGTGGCAAGGGACAGCATTGGCGAGGATGCTTATAAGGATTTTAAGAAATATGACGTAGGTGATGTGATCGGCGTTAAGGGTGAGGCGTTCACGACCAAGACGGGAGAGATCTCCGTCCATGCCGCTGAGGTTACATTGCTGTCCAAGAGCCTGAATGTTCTTCCGGAGAAGTTCCACGGTCTGACCAACACGGACATCCGGTACCGTCAGAGATATGTGGATCTTATCATGAATCAGGATGTGAAGGATACCTTTATCAAGCGTTCCAAGGTTATCAGCAGCATTCGCCGTTTTCTGGACGAGCAGGGATTCATGGAGGTAGAAACCCCCATGCTGGTGGCAAATGCCGGCGGCGCGGCAGCGCGTCCCTTTGACACGCATTTCAATGCATTGGATGAGGATCTGCACCTGCGGATTTCTCTGGAACTATACTTAAAGAGGCTGATTGTTGGTGGTCTGGAGCGCGTTTATGAGATTGGACGCGTGTTCCGCAACGAGGGACTGGATACCCGTCACAACCCGGAATTTACCCTGATGGAACTCTATCAGGCATATACCGATTATCACGGCATGATGGATCTGACCGAAAATCTGTACCGCTATGTAGCGAAAGAGGTTACGGGTTCCGAGATTCTGACCTATGGCGAGCATACCATGGATCTGTCCAAGCCCTTTGAGCGCATTACTATGGTGGATGCGGTGAAGAAATATGCCAACGTGGATTTCAGTGAAATACACACTACAGAGGAAGCGAAAAAGCTGGCGGACGAGCATCATTTGGAATATGAAGATCATCACAAGAAAGGCGATATCTTAAACCTCTTCTTTGAAGAATATGTGGAGGATCATCTGATCCAGCCTACCTTCGTGATGGATCATCCCATTGAGATTTCGCCGCTGACCAAGAAGAAGCCGGACAACCCCGAGTATGTGGAGCGCTTCGAGTTCTTCATGAACGGCTGGGAGATGGCAAATGCTTACTCTGAGCTGAATGACCCCATTGACCAGCGGGAGCGTTTCGCTGCACAGGAGGAGTTGTTTGCAGCAGGCGAGGAGGAAGCGAACCATACGGACGAGGACTTCTTAAATGCCCTCAGCCACGGTATGCCGCCCACAGGCGGAATCGGTTACGGTATCGACCGCATGGTTATGATGATGACAAATTCACCGGCAATTAGGGACGTGCTGTTGTTTCCGACAATGAAGTCTTTACCGAACGAAAAAGGCTAATGGTGTTTAAGTTTGTGCAGAGATGAAAAAATCGCATAATTCACAGAATGAATGGGCAGTCCAATAACAGGATTGCCCATTTTCAAAAATAATGGATGAAACAAATTGGAATTTAAGGAGATAAAGATAAATATGATACTTGAAACTGAACGATTATATCTGCGTGAGATGAATCCGGCTGATTTTGAATCTTTGTGTAAAATCCTGCAAGATAAAGATACAATGTACGCATATGAGGGAGCATTTAGTGACGATGAGGTTCATGAATGGCTTGACAGGCAAATTGCCCGCTATCAAA